>NZ_CP133160.1:2270000-3470000 GCF_030913365.1 Stenotrophomonas sp. 24(2023) | reverse complement strand
TGGACACGAAGAGGTTCCTGTTGGGTGCAAGCGTTGATGCACAGGCCGGCAGCAGGCCTGTGCGCTCAGCCCTGCATCAGCGCAGGACATAACGCGGATCATATGAGTCCGCGTTATACACCGCAAGCACCTGCGGAACGTTCCGCGTGTGCGCCCACACCCGCCCCGGGCGCCACCGCCGGACCACAACCCCAATGGAATCAATACCGTGCGTGCCCGGTGGCGTGCTTGCAGCCGATAAATCAGCCCTCTATAGTCCGCGTTACATTTTTTCTGGTCCTGCCCCATGGCCCACATCGGAACCGGCGTCGAATACGCCCTGCACTGCCTGCTCTGGCTGGTCTCGCCCCTGGAGCAGCGCCCCAGCAGCCGCGACCTGGCCGAGCTGCAGGGCGTGCCCGCGGCCTTCGTGGCCAAGATCTTCTCGAAGCTGGAAAAGGCCGGCATCGTCGAATCCAGTGGCGGCATCCGTGGCGGCTACCAGTTGGCACGTGCGCCGGAGGACATCAGCGTGCTGGATGTGGTCGACGCGGTGGAAGGACCGAAGGCGCTGTTCGATTGCCAGGAGATCCGTGGGCGCTGCGCGCTGTTCGAGGAGCGTCCGCCGGCGTGGGCCAGCCGCGGTGTCTGCGGCATCCATGCGGTGATGATCAATGCGCAGAAGGCCATGCGCGAAGAACTGGCACGCTCGAACCTGGCTTCGATCGCCGAAGGCGTGCAAGCCAAGGGACGCCCGGCGAGCTTTGCCGGTGACGTGCAGGACTGGTTCGCCGATCGCCAGGTAGCGCGCGAGGAAGCCCGCATCACCGGCATGCGTTCGCGCGCGTCGGCACCGGACGAGGACTGAACCCGGCGCGAGGTACGCACAAACGAAAAACGCTCCCTTCCGGGAGCGTTTTTCTGTATCTGGAGCGGGAAACGAGACTCGAACTCGCGACCTCAACCTTGGCAAGGTTGCGCTCTACCAACTGAGCTATTCCCGCTTGGGAGGCGAAATTCTACCTGTTCTGGAAATGGCGTCAAGCGTTTTTTCAGAGGGGCTGCGAGGTGGCCGGTGACCCCCATCCACGCACCGCGTGCATCTACTCGTGGCCCAGCTTCTTCTGGCGCGAACGTTCGCGTGCGGCGCGCTCGTCTTCGCGCAGGCTGGGCCATGCAGCGTGCAGGTACTGCAGGCCCGACCACAAGGTCAGCACCGCCGCGATCGCCAGCGTCCAGTCACCGATGTGGAAGATCGGCGGGCCCATCCAGATGTCGGCCACCGGCACGTTCGGCGCCACCGAATACAGCAGGCACAGCAACGCCACCATCTGTGCGGTGGTCTTGACCTTACCGATCATCGCCACGCGCACCTTGGCGCGCTGTCCCAGCTCGGCCATCCACTCGCGCAGTGCCGACACCGCGATCTCACGGCCCACGATCACCGCTGCCCAGAAGGCCATCCACGGCGTGGGGTGGCCCTGCACGATCAGGAACAACGCCACGGCCACCATCAGCTTGTCGGCCACGGGGTCGAGGAAGGCGCCGAACGCCGATTCGAGCTGGTAGCGGCGGGCGATCCAGCCATCGAGCCAGTCGGTGATCGCGGCCAGGCCGAAGATCGCCGCGGAAGCGAAGTTGGTCCAGGTGTAGGGCAGGTAGAACACCAGCACCAGCACCGGGATCATCACGATCCGCAACAGCGTCAGCCAGGTGGGCAGGGTCAACTTCATGCGTACGTCGTTCTCTCGTTACTCGGCCGGGTCGGGCGTGGCCAGTCCGTGCAGGTTAGCGTAGATGCGTGCAGCGAGGGCGTCATTGATGCCTTCGACCTTGGCGATTTCCGCTTCACCGGCGGCCTTCAGGCCCACCAGCCCGCCGAAATGCTTGAGCAGGCTGGCCCGGCGCCGTGGGCCGATGCCGGGGATGTCTTCCAGCTTGCTGGTCATCCGTGCCTTCTGCCGGCGCCCGCGGTGGCCGGTGATGGCAAAACGGTGGGCCTCGTCGCGCACCTGCTGGATGAACTGCAGGGCCGGGTCGGCTGCGCCCGGACGCAGTTCACGGCCATCGGGCATCACCAGCGCCTCATGGCCGGCGCGGCGCTCCACGCCCTTGGCCACGCCCACCAGCAGCACGCCCTCCACGCCCAGATCGGCCAGCGCGGCCTGGGCCTGCGCCAGCTGGCCGGCACCGCCGTCGATCAACAGCACATCCGGCAGCACGCCCTGTTCTTCCACGGCGCGGCGGAAACGGCGGTCGATGGCCTGGCGCATGGCGGCATAGTCATCGCCCGGCTCGATGCCGCTGATGTTGAAACGGCGGTACTGCGCGCGCACCGGGCCGGCCGCGTCGAACACCACGCACGACGCCACGGTGGCCTCGCCCAGGGTGTGGCTGATGTCGAAGCATTCCACGCGCTTGACCGGCTCGGCCAGCCCGAGCATCCCACGCAGCGCTTCACTGCGCGCGTGCTGGGCGTTGCGGCTGTTCAATTCGGTGGCCAGGGTCAACTGCGCGTTGCGGCTGGCCAGTTCCACATAGCCGGCGCGCTCACCGCGCACGTTCCACTTCAGCTGCACCTTGCGCTCGGCAGCGGCGGACAGCGCCGCGTTGAGCAGGTCCGCATCGGGAATCTCGCGGTCCAGCAGGATTTCGCGCGGCGGCGCGAACTCGATGTAGTACTGGGACACGAACGCGGCCAGCACTTCTTCGGCACTTTCCTCGCCGTTGGTACGCGGATAGAACGGCCGGGTGCCCAGGTTGCGGCCATCACGGAAGGCCAGCAGCATCACGCACGCCTGCGAGCCCTGCATGGCCACGGCCAGCACGTCCAGGTCGGCGGCACGCCCATCCACGTACTGGCGGGTGTGCATGCTGCGCAGCGAGGTGATCAGGTCGCGCAGGCGGGCGGCCTGCTCGAATTCCAGCGCTTCGCTGGCGGCCTGCATCTGCTCGCCCAGCTCGCGGGTCAGCTCATCGCTCTTGCCTTCCAGGAACAACGCGGCGCGGCGCACCGATTCGGCGTAGTCGCGGGCCGCGACCAGCTCCACGCAGGGCGCGCTGCAACGGCCGATCTGGTACTGCAGGCAGGGGCGCGACCGGTTACGGAACACGCTGTCCTCGCAGCTGCGCAGCTTGAACAGCTTGTGCATCAGGTTCAGCGTTTCGCGTACCGCGGTCACCCCCGGGTACGGCCCGAAGTAGCGCCCGGGAATCGCGCGCGGCCCCCGGTGCAGGGCGATGCGTGGCCAGTCTTCACGGGTCAACAGCACGTGCGGATAGGTCTTGTCGTCACGCAGGGACACGTTGTAGCGCGGCGACAACGATTTGATCAGCTGGTTTTCCAGCAGCAGCGCTTCAGCTTCCGAGCGCGTGACCGTCACATCCATGCGCGCGATCTGCGACAGCATCGACATGATGCGCGCGTTCTTCGGGCTGCCGTTGAAGTAGCTGCCCACGCGGTTGCGCAGCGCGCGGGCCTTGCCCACGTACAGCAGCGTGTCGTCGGCCGCATACATGCGGTAGACGCCGGGCGCGGTGCTGAGCTGGGCCGCGAACGCCTTGCCGTCGAAGGCCGGAGCGGAAACGGAGGTCATTCGCTGATCGGCACGTCGCTGAGCACGCCACTGTCGGGGTCGTAGCGGAGCACGGCATGGGCATCGGTCTCGGCGATCCAGACCGCCCCGGCCCCGACCGCCAGGCCGGCAGGCCCATGCAACGGCCGCGGCAGGGCCACGGTACTCAGGTCACCGCCGCCCAGGCGCAGGGTGCGCAGGCGGCCGTTGCCACTGTCGGCAATCCACAGCAGCGGTGCTTCCGGGCTGAGCGCGATCGCCTGCGGGAACTGCAGGCTGGCGGTGGCGCGCGGGCCATCATCGGCGCCGAAGCGCCACACCCCCTGCCCTACCAGCGTCTGCACCAGGTCACCACGCAGCTGCAGCGCGCGCACCGATGACCCCAGTGCGTCGGCCACGTACAGCACCTGCTGCACCACCGCCAGCGCGGTCGGCTGCGCGAAGGCCGCCAGGTGTCCCCCACCATCACGTTCGTCGATGGCACCGCTGCCGGCACGCCAGCTCAGGCTGCGCTGCCCCAGGTGGTAGCTCCAGATGCGGTTGTCGCCGCCCATCGCGATATGCAGCTGGTTGTCGGCCACGGCCAGGCCCAGCGGGTGGTCAAGCGACGCCCGCCGCGGTTCCTGCACCAGCCCCTCGCTGGGCGCGCCCGGGCGGCCGTTACCACACAGCGTATCGACCTGGCCGGTCAGCAGGTTGATCCGGCGCACCGCGTGGTTTCCGGTATCGGCCACGTACAGCGATTCGCGTTCCAGCGCCAGCGCCTGCGGCCGGTGGAAGGCTGCCTCGGCCGGGCCGCCATCCATGAAATCGGCCGTGCCCAGCCCGAACTGGCGCAGCACCCGCCCACCATGGGTACATTCGAGGATGCGATGGTGCCCGGCATCGGCCACGTACAGCCGCTCGGTGTTCACCGCCAGCCCCATCGGGAACCGCAATGCGTGCCGCGGCTCGGGGTGCAGTTCGCGTGGTGGTGCCATCGGCACCGGGGCGGCATCGGCACAGGCGGCATTCAATGCCCGCTCCAGTTCGCCCGGTGCCCCCAGGCCGACCAGGCGCTGGCGTTCACGCCCCTTGTCATCCAGCAGCACGACCGTCGGCCATGCCGTGATACCGAAGCGGCGCCACCCGTCCCAGTCGGCATCGAGCAGGGCCGGGCCGGCCAGTCCCTGGCGACGTAGCAGCTTCAGGCTGGCGGCGGGGTCACGCTCGGCATCGAAACGGGGCACCTGCAGCACCAGCACGTGCGCGCGGCCGGGGTGGCGTGACTGCCATTGGCCGAGTTCGGCCAACCGCTGCGCGCACCAGGCAGACGCTGCATTGACGAATACCAGCGCGACCGGACGGCCACGCAGCTCGGTCAGGGTGGACGGGGTGGCATTGAGCCAGGTGGCGAACTCGGGCAGGTCCGGGACGGGCTGGACGTTCATGGCCCGATTATGCCGGAGTCGGCGTCATGCAACAGTCGTGCCACAACGCGCCCGGCGGCGGCATCGACCAGCGCCCACACATGCTCGAAGTCCGCCCGGCTGCCGGTATAAGGGTCGGGAATGGCCTGCCCGGCCGGGCCACCGGCCCAGGGCAGGTACAGGGCAAGACGCTCGCGGCGCGCGGCCGGTGCCCACCGTGCGGCATCACGCAGGTTGGCATCATCGGCACACAACACCCAGTCGAAACTGTCAAAATCCGCCCGCTGCAGCTGGCGTGCGCGCAGACCGGCGATGTCCACCCCGTGGCCAGCGGCACAGGCGATCGCGCGCGGGTCCGGCGGCTGCCCGACGTGCCAGTCGCCGGTACCGGCTGAATCGACCTGGACACGCCCGGCCAGCGGTGACGCCGCCAGGCGCGCGCGCAGCGCACCTTCGGCCATCGGTGAGCGGCAGATGTTGCCCAGGCAGACGACCAGCAGCTTCATGCCCGGCCCAGCGCCTGCAGGATCGCTTCGGCGCGCTCCAGGTCTTCCGGCGTATCGATGCCCGGCGGGAACGGCTGCGGCGACAGTGCGACCTGGATGGCGAACCCGGCCTCCAGCACCCGCAGCTGCTCCAGCGCCTCCATCTGCTCCAGCGTACCCGGCGGCATCGCCGCCACCTGCTGCAGGAAGCCGGCACGATAGCCGTAGATGCCGATGTGGCGCAGCCACTGGTGGCCGGCCGGCAATGCCTCGCGCGAGCGGGCGAAGCCATCGCGATGCCAGGCGATCGGTGCGCGGCTGAAATACAGGGCTTCGCCACGCACGTTGCGGACCAGCTTGACCACGTTGGGATCGAACAGGGTGGCGGCGTCCTCCACCGGCGTGGCCAGGGTGGACATCGGCGCGTGGCCTTCCACCAGGGCCTGGGCGACGGCACGAATGCCGGCGGCGGGCGCGAACGGTTCATCGCCCTGCAGGTTCACCACCACCGTGTCATCGGACCAGCCCGCGATGCGTGCACACTCGGCCAGGCGGTCGGTGCCGGAGGCGTGATCGGCCGCGGTCATCGCCACGTTGACCTCCGCCAGCCCGTCCAGCGCCTGCGCGATGCGGGCATCATCGGTGGCCACCCAGACCTGGCGGGCACCGGCCTGCAGCGCCCGCCGCGCCACGTGCAGCACCAGGGGTTCACCGCCCAGCAGGCGCAACGGCTTGCCCGGCAGCCGCGAAGCCGCGTAGCGGGCAGGAATGGCAACGACGAAATCGGTCATGCGGGCTTACTCGTCAGGCGATACCACAGGAATGCGGACGGCCCCGCCGGTTTGCAAGCACGTGGCCGCCGCTCAGTTCGGGCGCAGCTTGTCCAGGCGGTCGGTCAAGGCCACCCAGAACGCGGCCGGCAGTTCGGCACGCAATGGCACCGCGTACTGCCAGTCGTTGGCGAAGGCACGGCATTTCACCGCGTCCTTTTCGGTCATCAGCACCGGCAGCTGGCTGCCGAAGGCCAGATCCTCCGGCTGGTAGGCCTGGTGGTCGGCGAAGGCATGCGGCACCACGCCGATGCCGCGCGCACGCAGCATGTCGAAGAAGCGCTGCGGGTGGGCGATGCCCGCCACGGCATGCACGCGCTGGCCGGCAAAGCTGGCCAGCGCACGGGCGCGGCCACCGGCCAGCGGCTGCGCGCTGTCGATGTGCAACGACAGCGGCCACTGGCCGAAGCCGCAGGCGTTGACCGCCGCATCATCACTGGCCTGGCCCAGGTTGACCACGCGGAAATCGCATTCGGCAGCACGGCTGACGGGCTCACGCAGCGGCCCGGCCGGCAGCAGCCGCCCGTTGCCGTAGCGGCGCTGCGCGTCCACCACCTCGATCTCGATGTCGCGGGCCAGGCGATAGTGCTGCAGGCCGTCGTCGCAGATGATGACATCGCAGCCCGCGGCGGCCAGCGCCTTGCCGGCCGCCACGCGATCAGCATCCACGCGCACCGGCACGCCGGTCTTCCAGGCGATCAGCACCGGCTCGTCGCCGCCCAGTGCGGTCGGCGTGTCCGCCTCCACCCAGCGCGCGCTGCCGGCATCCTCGCGGCCGTAGCCACGGCTGGCCACGCCCGGCTTCCAGCCCGCCTCGCGCAGCCGGTTCACCAGCGCGATGGTCAGCGGTGTCTTGCCGGTGCCGCCGGCGGTGATGTTGCCGACCACGATGACCGGTACCGGCAGCACGTGCCGTTTGCGCCAGCCACGCTGGTACAGACGCCGGCGCAGGCCGGCCACCGCCGCGTACAGCGGCACCAGCAGGCGCATCGGCCACGGAACCGGGCTGCCGTCATACCAGTACGACGGAGTCTGCGTGCCCTTGCCTGCCATCAGCCCTGCCTTTCGCGGAACTGCATCTTGTGCAGGTGCTGGTACAGGCCGCCCAGCGCGAGCAGCTCTTCATGGGTTCCGCGCTCGACGATGCGGCCATGGTCCATCACCAGCACCTGGTCGGCATGCTCGATGGTGGACAGGCGATGGGCGATGACCAGCGTGGTGCGCTCGGGCATCAGCCGCTGCAGGGCATCCTGCACCAGGCGCTCGGATTCGTTGTCCAGCGCTGCAGTGGCCTCGTCCAGGATCAGGATCGGCGCGTCGCGCAGGATCGCGCGGGCGATCGCCAGGCGCTGGCGCTGGCCGCCGGACAGCAGTGCACCGTTCTCGCCCACCGGGGTCTGCAGCTGCTGCGGCATCCGCTCGATGAATTCCCAGGCGTTGGCCGCCTCGGCCGCCGCACGGATCTGTGCATCGGTCGCGTCCATGCCATAGGCGATGTTGGCGGCGATGGTGTCATCGAACAGCATGACCTTCTGCCCGACCATCGCCACCTGCCGCCGCAGGTCGGCCAGCGGGTAGTCGTCCAGGGCTACGCCATCGAGGGTGATGCGGCCACCACTGGGTTCATAGAAGCGCGGCACCAGCCGGATCAGGCTGGTCTTGCCACTGCCGGAGCGGCCGACGATGGCGGTCACCGTACCCGGCCGTGCGACGAAGCTGATGTCATCCAGCGCGATGCCGGTGTCTTCACGGTAGCGCAGCATCACGTGGTCGAAGGCCAGTTCGCCACGCACGCGCTGCACGCGCTGGGCGCCCTGGTCGCGCTCGACCGGCAGGTCCAGGATCGAGAACAGGCGCTCGGCCGCGGCAACGCCACGGGAAATGGAGGTCTGTACGCTGGTCAGGCGGCGCAGCGAGGGAATGATGGCCATCATCGAGGTCATCAGTGCCATGAACTGGCCGGCGTTGAGGCGGCCGGCCAGTGCTTCGCGGGTGGATACCCACACGATCACCGCCAGCGCCAGCGCGGCCAGGAACTGCACCACGCTGGAGGCGGCCGCACGCGTCACTTCGACCTTCATGTTCAGCCCGAGCATGCGGTTGGCCAGCCGTGCATAGCGGCCCATTTCCAGCTGCTGGGTACCGTGCACCTTCACTTCCTGCTGTGCCGAAAGCGACTGCTCGGCCGTGGCGGCCATGCTGCCCATGCCATCCTGGATGCCCCGGCTGATGCGGCGGTAGCGCTTGCCCACATACGACACGATGACGCCGATCAGCGGCACCACCACCAGCATCGCCACGGTCACCTTGACGCTCATCTGCAGCATCACGGCCAGCATGTAGATGATGGTGAGCGTATCGGCCACCACGGTCTTGAGCGCATCGGCGCTGGCCTGGGTGACCTGCTCGGTGTCGAAGTTGAGCCGGCTGACCATCACCGGCGTCGATTCGGTGTCGAAATGCGAGGACGGCAGGTGCAGGTACTTGTTGAGCACCTGCTCGCGCAGATCGCGCACCACGCTGCGGCCTGTACGGGCCATGGTGTAGTCACCGACGAAGGTGGCCGCGCTGCGCATCAGGAACAGGCCCAGGATGGTCAGTGGCAGCACCACGGCCATGCCCGGTTCGGGGTTGACGAAGCCGCGGTTGACCAGCGGGTCCATCAGCTTGGTGAAGAAGTAACCGGCCGTGGCCTCCACCACCATCGCCACCAGGGCGAAGGTCATGAAGACCCAATAGGCGCGGGTATAGCCGAGCAGGCGCTTGTAGATGGGCCAGACGGGGGCGTGGTTGGAACTCATGGACGCACCTCTGGCGCGGTAGCAATGGCGATACGGCGGAAACCGAGCTGGCCCAGCGCATCCTGCGCGGTCACCACGGCCTGGTAGGGCGTGCGCGCATCGGCGCGCAGCAGCACGGTCTGTTCACGGTCGTTGCCGGCGACGGCAGCGATGGTCTGCTTGACCGATTCGACGTCGCTGCGCAGCACTTCCTGGTCGTTGATGAAGTACCGCCCTTCGGCGTTGATCAGCACGCTCAGCGAACGCGGCGGCATGTTGCTGTCCTGCTGGCTGGCAGTGGGCAGCTGCACCTGGAGGGTGGAACGGGCGTCGAAGGTGGTGGTGACCACGAAGAAGATGATCAGCACCAAGATGACGTCGATCAGCGGCACCAGGTCGATATGCGGCTCATCCTGGGCACGGTCGTTGCCGATGCGCATCGCTCAGGCCTTGGCCGGAGCGGCGGCCGGGGCCGTACGGGCCACCGGGTTCATCACGCCGGGGCGCCCGTCCAGGGCATCCATCAGCGCCGTGGCCTCCTGCTCCATCTCGATCACGTAGCCCTGGATGCGGCCCTTGAAATAGCGATGGAACATCAGCGCGGGGATGGCCACGATCATGCCCGTGGCCGTGCACACCAGCGCCTTGCCGATGCCGCCGGCCAGCTGGTTCACGTCACCCACGCCATGGTCGAGGATGCCCAGGAACATCTGGATCATGCCGACCACCGTACCCAGCAGGCCCAGCAGCGGGCCCGCCGAGGCGATGGTGCCCAGCGCGTTGAGGAAGCGCTCCATGCGATGCACGAGGTGGCGGCCGGTGTCTTCGATGCGTTCACGGATCTGGTCACGCGGGCGGTTGCGTGCTTCCAGCGCCGCCGCCAGCAGGGCACCCAGCGGCGAATTCGCGCGCAGGCTCTGCAGGTGGGCCGGGTCAAGCTTGCCGCGCGCGGCCCAGTTGCGCACTTCCTGGCCCAGGCCAGGCGGCAGCACCTCGTTGCGGCGCAGTGACCAGAAACGCTCCAGGACGATCGCCAAAGCCAGTACGCCCAACAGCAGCAGCGGCACCATCGGCCAGCCACCGGCCTTGACCAGTTCCCACACGTTTCAACCCTCCGGCCCAGTGGCCGCATGTTCGTTCGCCGATAGGATAGCAGCCGCCCGCGCCCGCCCCACGGCATCCCACCAACGGGCGCTGTACACGCGCTGCTCACGCACCTGCAGCCCTTGCACGCCAAGCCAGACGTGAATCGCACCCGCATCGGCGGTGGACAGCACTTCCGCGCCGGCCGCCTGCCAGCGCTGCACCACCGGCAGGCGGGGGTGCCCGAAACGGTTGCCATGCCCGGCCGAGACCAGCGCCAGCTGCGGTGCGACCGCCTGTACGAATGCAGGGCTGGATGAACCGGCACTGCCGTGATGGGGGACCAGCACCACGCGCGCCGCCAGCGCATCGGGCATGGCCTGCAGCAGCCGGCGCTCGCTGGCATGACCGATGTCGCCGGCCAGCAGCACGCTGCCGTGGGCCGTCTGGATGCGCAGCACGCAGCTGCTTTCGTTGCCGGTATAGGGGCCGGCCGGCAGTGGGTGCAGTACCTGGAAGTCGACGCCATCCCAGCGCCAGCGCAGGCCCTGCTGACAGGCCTCCGCCCCCGGCACGCCCGCACCCGGCGGCGCCAGGACCGATGCCTGCGGCCATTGCTGCCGCGCACTCGGCAGTCCACCTGCATGGTCGGCATCGGCGTGGCTGAGCAGCAGCCGCTGCGGTGGCCCCTGCCCGAGCGCCTGCGCCACCGGCCGCAGCAGGCGCCCGGCCGGGTCCTCGCCCGGTGGGCCCAGGTCGTACCACAGCGCATGGCGTGCGGTGCGCACCAGCACCGCTGTCCCCTGCCCCGCATCGACCACCAGCAGCGCCAGTGCGCCAGGCGCGGGGCGATCACGGGGCGGCCACAGCAGCGGCAGGCACAGCAGCGGGGCGGCCAGCGCGCCACCCGCTCCGCGCGGCAGCAACGCCCAGAACACCCCGGCCAGTGCCAGCGGTACGGCCCAGCCGGGGGCCTGCGGCAGCCACCACACGCTGCCGCTGTGCCGGGCCAGCGGCAGCAGCGCCCGCCAGCTGGCATCGAAGGCCGTCGCAGCCAGCTGCAGCACGCCCTGGCCCAACCCCGGCCATACCGCCTCCAGGCCCGTCCCCAGCAGGGCCAGCGGCACCACCACCAGGCTCCACCAGGGGATCACCGGCAGGTTGACCAGCGGCCCCCACAGCGATGCCTGGCCGAACAGGGCGACCGTGAGCGGCAACAGGGCCAGGCTGGCCACACCCTGTGCCGCCAGGAAGCTGCGCAGCGTGGCCAGCAGGCCCCGGGCGCCGGGCCCGGACAGGCACCACAGCAGCCACAGCACACCGCCGAAGCTGAGCCAGAAGCCGGCCGCCAGCACCGACAGGGGGGCGGCCAGTACCATGCCGATGGCGGCCAGGGCCAACGCCTGCCCCACCGCCAGCGGCCGGCGCCCAGCGCGGGCCAGCGCCACCAGGGCGATCATCGCGGCGGTCCGCAGGGTCGGCAGTTCCGCCCCTGCCAGCAGCGCATACCCGGCGCCCCCCACCGCCGCCGCGACGGCCGCGACCTGCGGCCGTGGCCATCGGCGTGGCAATGCCGGCCACAGCCGCCATGGCAGCTGGACGAGCAACGCGGCGAACCCCGCCACCAGCCCGACATGGAAACCGGAAATGGCGATCAGATGGGTCAGGCCCAGCGCACGCAGGGCGTCCCAGTCCTGCGCCTGCAGGCCGCGGGTATCGCCCAGCGCCAGGGCCTGTACGAAACGCGCCTGGCCGGCAGGCACCTGCACGCCGATGCGCGCGGCCAGGCGCTGCCGCCAGGCGGACAGACCCTGCGCGGGCTGCTGTTGCCGGGCCAGGCCCTGGCGTACCTGTGCCGTGCCGGCAAGGCCGGCCAGCACGGCCTGCCGCTCGCCGTCGATGCCGCCGGGATTGATCCGCCCGCGGGGTGGCCGCACCCGCAGCGGCAGCTGCCAATGGGCGCCGGCATCCACCGTCCGCCGTGCCGCCGATGGATCACCAGCGCTGCCGCCCCTCGCCCCATGCGACAGATCGTGCCAGCTGACCTGCAGCCGCCGCCCCTGCAATGCGGGCAGCGCATCGCAGCGGATCACGCGCAGCAGGAAGCGGCTGTGCTGCGGCCCGTGCCGGGGCAGATCCATCACCTGCCCGATCACCTGCACATTGCGCGGTGGATCACCCGCCGGCAGCTGTGCCTGCAACGCCATGTGCGCATGCACCGTGGCCCACCCCAGGCCGAACAGGGCCGCGCCCAGCCAGCGGCCACGCCAGTGCAGGCACATGCCCGGCAGGCCGGCCAGCACCAGCCCTGCGCCCGCCGGCCAGGGCAGCAGCCAGGGAAGCTGCACGCAGAGCAGCGCACCGGCCACCAGCGCCGCCGCGCAGGCGCGGCCAGCGATGTTCACCTGGGGCAGAAAGGACCAGAACCGCATCGCCACAGCCTGTGGCCGCGGCACCGTCACGCACCATCGGGCCCCCGCCCGTCATCGTGTCGGCGGAATCAGCGGCGTACGCCCGGACGGTGGAAGCTGATGCGGAAGCTGGCCCCACCGCCGGCCGCTTCGCCAACGCTGACCGATCCCCCGTGGTGCTGGACGATCTCCTTCACCAGGTGCAGGCCCAGGCCACTGCCACTGCCGGCGGCACGCAGGCGATGGAAGGGCTCGAAAATGGCTTCGCGGTCACCGACCGGCACGCCGTCCCCCTGGTCGGACACTTCCAGTACCCCCTGGCCGTCCAGGGTGACGCGGATGATCCCGCGCCCGCCGCCGTGCACGATGGCGTTGTGTACCAGGTTGGCGATCACACGGCCCAACGCCAGTCCATCGCCGTGTATCCAGACCGGCTGCACGGGCGCATCCACTTCGAATCCATAGCCAGCCCCCACCACCAGTGGCGCCAGCTCGGCCGCCGCTTCGCGTGCCACCAGCGCCAGATCGACCCGCTGCAACGCACTGCCGCCACGATCCAGCCGCTGCAGGTCCAGCAGGTGTTCGGCCACGTTGGCCAGGCGTGCCACATCGGTGGCCAGCTGTGATTTCAGTTCGCCCTGCGGCAGCTGGACAAGGCGCGCCTGCACCACCGCGATCGGCACGCGCAGTTCATGCGCGGCATCGGCCAGGAACTTGTCGCGCGCCGCATAGCCCTGGCGGACCTTGACGATGGCATCGTTGAAGGCATCCACCAGCGGCGCCACTTCGCTGGATACCAGGCGGGTCTCCAGCTGCGCGCCGGGCTGGGCGATGTCCAGTTCCTTGGCCTGCTGTGCCAGCCGGCGCACGCCCCGCATCGCCCGGTGGATCACGGTCGGCATGACCAGCAGCGTCACGCCGATCAACGGCAGGAAGAACCACAGGCCGATCAGCCGCAGCACCATCAGCGCGCCATCGACCAGGCCGCCCCGCGGCGCGCCGCCGGCCATCACGGTGATGCGCCGCCCGCTGTCGCTGCGCACCACCACCCGCGCCACATCCAGGTAGGGCGGCGTCAGCGAGCCCAGCTCGCTGCCCCCCAGCAGCGGCAGGCGTGCCAGCAGCGGCGCATGCACCGCCGGGACATCGCCACGCTGCAACCACTGGCCCCGGTCATCGACCGCAACCAGCCACAGGTTGCCGCTGGCGCGTGCATCCAGCTTCGCCCAGCGGGCCTCGTCCAGGACCAGCCCGTTGCCACGCGCATGCACCAGCGCCGCCATGTCCTCGGCGATGAACATGTCCATGTTCAGCGAATCCTTGTCGCCCCAGTTGATGATCAGCGCCAGCACCGCGAACAGCACGGTAAACGCCTGTGCCAGGAACAGGCGCCAGGCCAGTCCCAGCGTGAGCGAACGGTTGGCGCGGCGCATCTCAGGCCTCCCCCAGCAGGTAGCCGACACCCCGGATCACATGGATCTCCACGCCGGCGCCGGCCTGCTGCAGTGCCTTGCGCAACTTGGAAATATGCGCATCCAGTGCGTTGGACTGGATGTCATCGTCATAGCCATACACCGCGGCCTCCAGGGCGCTGCGGGTCACCGTGCGCCCCTGGCGCAGCGCCAGGGCCTGCAGCACCAGCACCTGCCGCCGCGGCAACGGCAGCACCTGCCCGTCCACCTGTGCCTGCAACGACTGGAAATCGAACTCGAGCCTTCCCAGGCGCAGCAGTGGCGTGACCATTTCCGATGGCCGCCGCGACACCGCGCGGATCCGCGCCATCAATTCCTCCACCGCGACCGGCTTGACCAGATAGTCATCGGCACCGACATCCAGCCCCTCGACCTTGTCCGACAGCGTGCCCTTGGCGGTGAGCATGATCACCGCCAGGTTCGGCCGCAGCTGGCGCGCGGTGGCCACGAAACCGGCGCCATCCCCATCGGGCAGCTGCCGGTCCAGCAGCATCAGCTGGTGCACCGGCTCGCGCAGTGCCACGGCGGCCTCGGCCAGGCTGCCGACCACATCGGCGACCACGCCCTGGCGTTCCAGCCCGGACTGCAGGGCGCGGGCCAGATCAGGATCGTCTTCGACCAGGAGAATGCGCATGGACACGGCTCGGACAGCGGGAAACGCCGCCGATCATAGCCGCTGTGCCCGGCGCAATGTTCCGACAATGTTGCCCGGCCAAGCTGTACGCTCCCCCGCAGCAACGAGCACTACCGGAACATGCCGTCCCTGCCCAGCGCCCTGCGGCGCCCCCTGTTGTGCGCCGCCGTCCTGGCCAGCCCGCTGCCTGTTCTTGCCGCCGATGGCGATGCAGCTGCACGCCCCGGCCTGCAGCTGGGCCTGAGCGCGGGCACCACCTCCGGCGCCTACGCGCACTATGACGACAAGCTGCTGGTGGTGCCGGCCGTCTCCTACGAGGGCAAGCGCTTTTTCGCCAGCCCCGGTTCGCTGGGCATGTACCTGTACCAGGGCAACGGCCTGCGCCTGTCGGCGGCGTTGACGCCCTACACGCTGCGTTTCAAGACCGACGATGTGAACGATCCGCAGCTGCGCCGGCTGCACAGCCGCCAGCTGTCCGGCATGGCCGGCCTGAAAGCCAGCTACCAGGCCGACTGGGGCATCGTCGAAGCCGGCGTGCAACGCGAGGTCACCGGCCATGGCGGCGGCACCGAATCAAGCCTGAGCTACAGCTACCCGATCCAGGCCGGCCGCTTCACCTGGATGCCACGCATCGGCGTGGTGCACTCCAGCGCACGGCTGCTGGATTACTACTACGGCATTTCCAGCGAGGAAGCACTGCGTTCGGGCCTGCCGCAGTACTCCCCGGGCAGCACCACCTCGCCCAGCCTGCAGATCGTGGTCAGCACGCCGTTGGGCACGCGCTGGCGCGCGACCGGCGTGGTGGCCAACCAGTGGTTCGGCGATGCGGTGAAGGACAGCCCGATGAGCCGCGGCGGTTCGCAGACGTCGGCCTTTGTTTCCCTGGTGCGCGCATTCTGAGCGGGCACCGGCCAGTCGAGGATCGTCCATGGCCACTGCTTTCCCCACCGAAGACGCGCGCGCCATCCTGCAGGCACCGGACCTGGCCAGTGCCGAACGCGTGTACCTGGGGTTGATGCCGGACCTGGCCCATGTCAGCGACCTGGCGCGCCGCGCGGCCCGCCTGCCGCGCGTGGCCGATGCCGCGCTGGGCTATGCCCTGTCGATGACGCTGGTGGGCCTGCGCCTGCAGGAACTGGAAATGGGCGAAGCGCGGGCCGCCGAACAACGCCGCGATTCGCTGCGCAGCCTGCGCCAGGCATTCACCGCCGGCTGAGCACGGCGTTCAACCGGCATGCAATGCCTTGCCGAACCGCAGCTTGCCCGCCTCCTCGCCCAGCAGCCGGTAGCCATTGCGCGCCAGCAGCGCCAGCATGGCCGGGAACTGCGCACTGGACTTGACCTCGATGGTGCTGAACCCCTGTGCCAGTGCCCACTGCTGCTGCGCTTCCATCAGTGCCTGCGCGATGCCCTGGCCACGCGCCGACGGCACGACACCACCGATCCAGCTGTAGAAGATACCGGCCTGCAGCGCGTAGCCGGCCTTGAAGCCGACGGGACGATCGGCCTGGCGCGCTACCAGCAGCAGCGCGCGCCGCCCATCCAGCCGTTGCCGGTAATGCGCTGCTGGCCGGCCATGCGCCAGCTCGGGAACCTGCGCGAGCACGCCGAGCACCTCGGCCAGCGTGCCCTCGCCGATCACAGGTAGGTGGCGGCCGTCAGCACCGCGCACAGCACAGCCACCCACACCACCGCCTTGAACGTGCCCTGCAGCATGTTGCCGCCGAACAGCAGTTCGACCAGGGCGTTGGGCTTCTTGTCGGGGGTGTGTTCGCTCATGGCTGTGCTCCTGCAGGCGGGGACGTGTGGGAAAAGATGCCGGCCGCGTACCGGCGCAGCGCGCCATTGTAGGCGCCGTCCCCTTCCCGGGCCAGCCGGATGCATCGCCATGGCAGTACCAACACGGGCTTAACACCGGCGTCGTCCCTGCACGCTATGGTGGCCCCACGCGACGTTCAAGGATGATCGATGCTCAAGCGTGCCGTGCTTCCCCTCGTGCTGCTCCTGCTGTCCTTGCTGGTGGTGGTGCTGGCCTGGCAGAACCGGCAGCTCCGGCAGATCAACGCCAGCCTGGCCGATCAGATGCAACAGGCGCGCAGCGCCGCCCATGGCCCGGCACTGGGCAGCGTTCCGCTGCCGCAGGTGTTGCACTCCACCCGCCAGTCGCGCGTGGATATCGGTGGCCCCCGCGCCACTGCACAGGTGCTGTATTTCTTTTCCACCGCCTGCCGTTACTGCCTGGCCTCGATGCCGCAGCTGCAGCAGATCGCCAGCGCGCGCGGCCACAGCGAACTGGTCGGCGTCGGCCTGCCGCCTTACCAGGAACTGCCCGCCTATGCGGACACGCACGCGCTGCGGTTTCCGGTGGCCATCGATGGCAAGGGCGACGTGGCACGGCAGTACGGCATCCGCGTAACCCCCATGCTGATGGTCCTGGCCGCCGATGGCAGCGTGGCGTACAAGCACGCCGGGCAGCTGGATGCACAGACCGTGCAGGCCGTACTGGCGACATTGAATCCGGGAAGCACCACGCAGTAGTGCACAGGCTGAAAAGGAGATACCGATGATCGGAAGGAAGCGTCTGTTGCCGTCCCTTGCAAGCGTTGTTGTGGTCGCCGCCTTGTCATTCGGCGCAAGCCAGGCGTTTGCGACCTCGCCCAAGAAGCACCCGTTGCCCCCCATGTGCCAGGAACACCCGCAATGCCCCTATGGCATCCGTCCGGGTGAGCTCCTGCGCTGCTGCGACGCGATGTGATCCTGCCGGCACATCCGTGCCGGCCGTATTGGCGTACCACCGCACGACCACTTCAATGGAGAGCAATACATGACTGGAAAGAAGAAGGTGTTTTCCTCCGTCGCAGGCCTGGTTGCCGCCGCCGCCCTGTGCTTCGGCATCAGCCAGGCATTTGCCGCCCCTGCACCGTCCAGCTATGCACCGGGGTGCGAATTCACCCCCGGCTGCCCCTACGGTGGCTCCGGCCATTGGTCGGGCCCGCGCCTGTGCTGCGACCCGCTCTGATCGGTTTCCCGCTGTCCTGGTGACCTGACCGGGCCCTTCGCTTCCCGGCCTTCCCGGCAGGTGTCACCCCGCTCCTGCGGGCCAGCCCGCACTGGCCCGTGGTGCCGGGCCGCAGCAACCTGCGGCCCGGCCTTTCATCGCAACAGTGTCCAATCCGGCGCAGTGCCCCGGCATTCATCCAGCGGCGGGCGGGCTTGGCGCAGCCATTTCCCGTGTTCGTCGCATGCCGCTGTCACCGCCGGCGGTCCGCTGCCACGCTGGGCTCCCGTTTCCGGAGCACCGTGCCATGCCTCTGCTCGCCCTGCTGCTGTTCGTCTCGCGCCTGTTCGCGCCTGACATCGCCACGCCGGACTCCCTGCACGCGCAGATCCTGCAGGCCGACCGGCAGCTGTTCGCTGCAGCCTTCGATACCTGCGATGCGGCCAAGGCCGCTGCGCGGACCACCGATGATCTGGAATTCTTCCATGACAAGGGCGGCAAGGTGGCCAGCAACCGTTCTGATTTCCAGGCATCGATCGCCCAGCGCTGCGCAGCCCAGGCCGCGAGCGGCGGGCCGGTGCTGCAGCGTCGGCTGCTGGCCGGCAGCATGGAGGTGTTTCCCCTGCAGCAGGACCGTGCGCTGCAGTTCGGGCGCCATCGTTTCTACGAGGTACAGGCCGACGGCCATGCACGGCTGACCGGCGAGGCGCGCTTCGTGCATCTGTGGCGCCGCGTGAACGGGCAATGGCAGGTCGAGCGGGTCATCAGCTACGACCACCAGCCCGCCGGCTGAAGCTGCAACATGGCGTGCACGCGCCACGCGCTATCCTGGGTGGGTTTCCAGCCCGAGGACGCCTGCGATGCTGCTCCGCCATGCCCTGCCCCTGGGCCTTCTGCTGGCCGCTGCCAGCGGCTGCGCCTCCCGCGGCGAACAGGTTCCTGCCGGTGAAACGCCGGAGTGCGCGACCTACCGGAGCATGATGACCGCACCGATGGACCCCCATGCGATGAAACAGCTGCGCGACGCCTGCAACGCATCGAACCGTCGCTGACCCGCCCGCGCATCAGGCCCGGCCGCGGCAATGGCCGGAAACGAAAAAGCCGGCCCAGGGCCGGCTTTCCGTATTCCACGTGTCCTCTGGCAGGGCCAGGTACTGCGTGGTGGGCGGTACAGGGTTCGAACCTGTGACCCCTACCATGTCAAGGTAGTGCTCTACCGCTGAGCTAACCGCCCGGAAATCTGTTTCACTGACTGAAAAACCCGGCTTGCGGGCCGGGTTTGTTCTTCATCACGACAATCCCCTGCGAGGGACTTCGTGGTGGGCGGTACAGGGTTCGAACCTGTGACCCCTACCATGTCAAGGTAGTGCTCTACCGCTGAGCTAACCGCCCGATTTTCCTGCATTTCCGCGATTGCGTCGGTGCAGGCCGCGTATATTACGGATGCCGGCCTGCCAGCGCAACACTTTTGTGAAGAAAGGCCGCAACCGCCCGTTCAGCCGAGGCTGGCCTCCTTCAACTGGCGGATCTGGTCGCGCACGCGCGCGGCATCCTCGAACTCCAGATCCTTGGCGTGCTGGTACATCTGCTGTTCCAGCGCCTTGAGGCGGGCGGCCAGTTGTGCGGGGCTGAGCGCGCGGTAATCGGGCGTCTCCTCGGCCACGCCCTGGCGGCCCTTGCCCCTGCCCTTGCGGCTTTCCTTCTCGGCGGCATCCGAACGCGCGCCCTCCAGCACATCGGTGATCGGGCGCGCCACCGAACGCGGCACGATGCCGTGTTCCTCGTTGTACTCGACCTGCTTGGCACGGCGGCGGTCGGTCTCGTCGATGGCGGCCTGCATCGACCGGGTGATCTTGTCGGCATACAGGATGGCCTTGCCACGCACGTTGCGGGCGGCGCGGCCGATGGTCTGGATCAGCGAGCCGGTGGAGCGCAGGAACCCCTCCTTGTCGGCATCCAGGATCGCCACCAGCGAGACTTCCGGCATGTCCAGGCCTTCACGCAGCAGGTTGATGCCCACCAGCACGTCGAACTTGCCCAGGCGCAGGTCGCGGATGATCTCCACGCGCTCGACCGTGTCCACGTCCGAGTGCAGGTAGCGCACGCGGATACCGTGTTCGGTCAGGTATTCGGTCAGGTTCTCGGCCATGCGCTTGGTCAGCGTGGTGACCAGCACGCGGTCACCGGCCTTGATGCGCGCGTTGGCCTCGCTCATCAGGTCATCGACCTGGGTCCCCACCGGCCTGATCTCCACCACCGGGTCGATCAGGCCGGTCGGGCGCACCACCAGTTCGGTCACTTCATCGCCGGACTCGCGCATTTCATACGGGCCGGGCGTGGCCGACACGTAGATGCTGCGCGGCGAGCGCGCTTCCCATTCCTCGAAGCGCAACGGACGGTTGTCCAGCGCCGACGGCAGGCGGAAACCGAACTCGACCAGGGTTTCCTTGCGCGAGCGGTCGCCCTTGAACATGGCGCCGATCTGCGGAATGGTCACATGGGATTCGTCGATGACCAGCAGCGCATCGGCCGGCAGGTAGTCGAACAGGGTCGGCGGCGGTTCGCCCGGCCCCTTGCCGGTCAGGTGCCGCGAGTAGTTCTCGATGCCGTTGCAGAACCCCACTTCGGCCATCATCTCGATGTCGTACTGGGTGCGCTGGGCCAGGCGCTGCGCTTCCACCAGTTTGTTCTGGGCATACAGCTGCTCAAGGCGCTCCTTCAGCTCCACCTTGATGGTCTCCACCGCTGCCAGCACGCGTTCACGCGTGGTCGCATAGTGGGTCTTGGGGTACACGGTGAAGCGCATCAGGTTGCGCAGCGTCTCGCCGGTAAGCGGGTCGAACATCGTGATCTTCTCGACCTCGCCGTCGAACAGTTCGATGCGCAGCGCTTCGCTGTCCGACTCAGCGGGGAACACATCGATGACCTCGCCCCGCACGCGGAAGGTGCCGCGCTGCAGCTCGTATTCGTTGCGCGTGTACTGCAGCTGGGTCAGATGATTGATCAGGTCGCGCTGGTCGATGCGCTCGCCCTTGGACAGGATCAGCCGCAACGACAGGTAGTCCTCCGGCGCACCCAGGCCGTAGATGGCTGATACGGTGGCCACCACGATCGCATCCGGGCGCGACAGCAGCGTCTTGGTCGCCGCCAGGCGCATCTGCTCGATGTGCTCGTTGATCGAACTGTCCTTCTCGATGAAGGTGTCCGACGATGGCACGTAGGCCTCGGGCTGGTAGTAGTCGTAATAGCTGACGAAATACTCCACCGCGTTGTGCGGGAAGAAGGCCTTGAATTCCCCGTACAGCTGCGCGGCCAGCGTCTTGTTCGGCGCCATGATGAGCGTCGGCTTCTGCACCTGCTGGATGACGTTGGCGATGGTGTAGGTCTTGCCCGAGCCGGTCACGCCGAGCAGGGTCTGCTTGGCGATGCCGGACTCGAAGTTGCTGGTCAGCTTCGCGATGGCGTTGGGCTGGTCGCCTGCCGGTGCGTACGGCGAGACGAGTTGAAAACTGTCGCTCATGGTGTTGCCAGGTCCCGGGAACCGCCAGTATAGCGGCCGGTCCGGTGACGACCGGTTCATGGATGGGCCTACCCTTCAGCCAGTCCTGCGCCGATAGGCGGCCCGTGCATGCCGGCGCACGCTGCCGCCATGCCCCTCCCTCATCCCTCCCGCCATGCCTCCCTCCGCTGTCGGCGGCACCGCCCCGCCGGCTTCCATCTGCCGGAACTGCTGGTGGTGGTGGCGGTGCTGTCCCTGCTGGCCGCCTTGGCCTGGCCGGCATGGCAATCGCTGCTGCTGCGGCAGCGCGCCAGCGCCTTGCAGCTGAACCTGCATGCCAGCCTGTCCAGCGCACGCATGCAGGCCCTGGCACGACGCCAGCTGATCGGCCTATGCGCCAGCGACGACGGGGCCACCTGTTCATCGGACTGGAGCCAGGGCTGGATGGTGTTTGCCAGCGGCGACCACCGGGCTCCCCCGGCGTCGGCCGATGCGGTGCTGGCGTACCACCGCGGTGACCGCCACATCGCCGTCCATGCCCGGGCCAGCAGCGGCAGGCCACAGGTGTTCTTCCAGCCCGATGGCCGCAGCCCCGGAGCCAACCTCACGCTGACAATCTGCGTCGGCCCCCGCCTGCACGGGCGGCTGGTGGTGAACAACGGTGGGCGTACCCGCAGCGAACGCCACCACGGTGACATGACGTGCTGACCAGGTGCTGCGGAAATGCGGGCATGGAAAAAGCAAAAGCCGCGATTTCTCGCGGCTTTTGCAGTATCTGGCGCCCGAAGTTGGACTCGAACCAACGACCCCCTGATTAACAGTCAAGTGCTCTAACCGGCTGAGCTATTCGGGCGGGGAGGCGCATTGTAATCACCTTGCCCACGGAGAGCAACACCTGCGTGAGGCACCCCGCCGCGCGGCATCACCAGCAACTGGATACGGTGTCTTCGGCGGTCTTGCGATTGGCCTGGTCCAGGGTCAGCTTGCCGCAGGCATCCTTTTCCTGCCCGTTCTGTGGCTGGGCCACCAGCGTGAACGCCGAGGCCGACACCTTTTCCAGGGACAGCGCGTAGAAGCTGGTCCCGCCTTCACGGGGCGACACGCTGGTCGGCAGCGTGTACCCGGAATAGCTGTTGTTGCTGGAGTGGAAACGCTCGGCCCGCTGCGCGTACTCGGCCATGTCGGCCTGCACCACCGCACGGCGGACCTTCCGTACGTGGGACTGGTAGCTGGGCAGCGCGATGGCTGCCAGCACGCCGATGACGGCGAGTACCAGCATCAGCTCGATCAGGTTGAAGCCAGCGGCGCGACGGCGCGGGGAAAAGGTAGGCATGTCGGAACGTCCAGTCGGCAGGATCATTGCAGTTGTCGCCACGATTGACGGCCACACGGGTAAGGCAGGTACATCGGCGTGCTGCCGGAGGCACCCACGCTCATCCAGCAGCCACTGCCCCCCGGCGGGCCACTGCCGTCGGAACCGCTGCCCAGGCGTGGCAGCACCGACAGCGACAGGTCACGCACCGGTGCGGTGCCTTGCGTGTTCAGGGCCACGCCTGCTGTCCCCTTGGCCGGTGAAGTGCCCTTGGCCGACCCGTAACGCACCTGGTCCAGTGCCGGCGCTCCAGTCAGCGAGGACAGGCCGAACAGCCAGTTCGAGCCACTGGTCGAGCAGCCTTCGGTCTGCAGGTTGGGAACATAGGTCGGCATGAAGAGGATGCCGCTCACCAGCAACGGATTGCCCACGAAACGCTCGCCGTTGGCGGTGGGCAGGCGGATGACCCAGCCCCGCGCGTTGGCCGGTGCAGTGCCCAGCGTGATGGCGCGCTCGGTGGCACCGGCCGCAGGCGCGCTGCTGGTATAGGGCACAAGGTTGTCGGGGGTCAGCGTCGAGGTCACGCTCTTGCCCGACAGGTCATTGACCGCATACAGCGCCTGCTGGGTCGAATCCTGCTTGTCGTTCATGAACGAGAAGCTGCCCGTACCGAAGTACAGCATCACGCCGCCGCCCGGCCCGGTGGCGGCGGTCATGCCCCCGGTGATCGGCTGGCGGAACACACGGCGGTCGGTCTCCTGGTGGGTCTGCGTGGTGAACAGCGGCGCGGCCAGTTCGGCGTCGGTGCTGCTGGTCAGGTCGAACTTCCACACCGCGCCCCGCTGGTCGGCTGCGTACACGGTATCGGCCAGGCCGTCACGGCCACGCACGTCCTGCTGGTCGCCACGCCAGCGGTCGACGACCACCACGTTGCCCAGGCCATTGCTGCCGGAAATGCCGGTGCCGGAGGTGGTCTCGGCGGCGGAAATCATCCGCACCGCGCCCGATGCCATGTCCACCACGAACAGCACCGCCTTGCCGCTGGTGCTGTTGTAGCCGTTGCCGAAAATCGCCTTCCAGGCCACGCCCTTGCCTTCCTTGACGGGCACGACCACCGGCTTGCCGAGGACGAAGCCGATGTTGTCACGCACCGCCTGCGACAGCGACGTGTTGATATCGTTGATCTCCCACAGCACCTGGCCGGTACCGAAGCTGCCGGGCGCACTGACGTTCAGCGCGAACACCGACCGGCCGCCCGCGCCGGCCGTGCCCACCAGGCTGGTCTGCCAGGTATCGCCATTGAGCGTGTCCGACACGGTCACCGGGCCATCGACGTAGTAGCGGTGGCGGAAGGTCTGGTCGTTGGTGTTGGCCTTGTACGGGAACAGCAGGTTGGCCATGTGGCCCAGCGCGGTGCCTGGAATGTAGGCGAAGCTCTCGCGGCCGCCGTTGGCGTCCTGCCTGCCATCGGCGCCCATGCCGCCGTCGAACGCATGCAGCATGCCGTCGTTGGCGCCGACATAGACCATGTAGCGCCGGTCCTTGGCCTTGGCCTCCAGGTACTTGGCGTAGCTGACGGCATAGTCGCCCCCCAGCTGCCGGTAGCCATAATCATCCAGCGGGGAACTCACCACCGGGGCCGAGTTGACGATATCGCCCAGCGTGGTGGTGCGATCACGGTACTTGCCGCCGCGCCGCACTTCCATCGCCGCGTCCGCGCTGAGGTAACGGATCGCGGTGTCGATGTCGGCCTTGATCGAGGTCAGCTTGTCGGTCGAACAGACCAGCATCTCGGCGTACTTGCCGGTCGGCTTGCTGCACAGGTCCTGCAGGCTGATCCGGGCACTGGTGAAATCCACCGGCGTGCCGCCCTTGTTGGCCACGATGCGCCGGTTGCTGGAGGTCAGCAGGGTCGAGGCTTCCCAGGCCTGGGTGAATTCGGCCACCTGATCGGCATTGACCTTCACGCTGGAAGCGACCAGCTTGCTCGACCAGTCCGTGGCGCTGTTGGTGATGTCATAGCTGGGCGTGACCGCCAGCGAACCGGCGCCGATGCGCGCACCGGTCATGCCCACCGTGCCGGACGGCGATGCACCGCCGGTGATCGAGGACAGCACGCGGCGCATCGCCTCGGTCACTTCCGCCGGCGTCTGTGCGTTGATGAACTCGCCACGGCTGTTGATCGCGGCATGCCACAGTTCGTCCACCACCGTGCCGTCATCGACCGAGGTCGGATCGGGGTTGGAATCCCAGTTGGGAGCGTTGGTGTACGGGTCAGCCGTCGCCGCGGCGTTGACGCCATAGATGCGGCCCTGCGCGCCCAGCGTGACACCGTAGAAATTCATGTGCAGGTCGGTCTGGCAGTCCAGGCGCTTCCAGTCCGGGCTGCTCTTGTCCAGCGTCTTGCACTTTTCATCCACCGGCACCTGCCCTGCCGGGAAACCGGTCCCCGTGCGCAGCGGCGTACGGATGCCGGCATAGGATGCGGCGGCGATGTCGGCGATGGTGTTGCTGTAGCCGTCAGCGAACGGCAGCCGCGGGAAATGGGTGGTACCGGCGTTGTCGGCGTTGTTGAACGATGCCGTGGGCTTGTTGCCCGAGTTGGTGTAGCCGTCGGTGAACAGCATGCCACCGTTGCGCTGGCAGGCCAGCTGTACCGGCGCGCCGGTATCCGTCCGCCTGAACTGGTCGGACAGGAATTCCACGGCGCGGCGGTTGGGCGTGCCACCACGCGGCGCCAGCGTGTAGATCTGGTTGTAGAGATCGGCACGGTTGGTGACCATGTCGTACATGGTCACGTTCTGCAGGCTGTTGATGGTGAAGTAGCCCACGCGCATCGTGTCCACGCCGGCCAGGGCGCTGGTGGACGAGCCGACCATGGCCAGGATGCGGTTGCGGTGGTACTGGAACCAGTTGGCGAAGTTCTGGATGGCCGCGTTGTAGGCGGCATCGCTGCTGTAGTTGGCTCGCTTGATCTGGTAGCGCCGCATGTCGCAGTTCGGACCACAGGCCCCGCTGACCACCGGGCGGTTCGTATTGGCCGTCAGGTAGCCGGCCGGTGCCGCCGCCGCCGAAGGCAGGTAGAACGTGGCCGGGAAGTAGCGGATGGGATAGCGGTTGTTGCCCGGGTTGTTCAGGGCATCGGTACGCCACCCGTTGTTGCGGTAGTACGCATTGCCGGTGCCATCCAGGTTCGGGATGTACATGCCGCTGGTGAACTGGAACGACTCGGACGTTTCCGAACGGTCGGCGGTCAGGTCGTAGACCGTCGTGTAGCCGGCCTGGCCGGAACGCGGGTCGGCACGGGTCTGCGTGGTGACGGCATTTGCCCAGCTGGTGCCATCGGCATTGGTCCACGGTGCGTAGGTCACCGCCGGATTGAAGTAGCTGGCGTTGTAGACGTGCGAGCGCGCGAAACCGTAGATGTCCAGCGGCGGAATGGCCTGGCCCGGCGAATAGCTGGTGTTGAAGCCCGAATGCGGGAACAGGTACAGGAAGCAGTCGCTGGAATTGTTCGCGCAGCCATCACCCACGCTGTAGAACACGCCGGCGGAACTGAAGAAGCTGCTGTTGCCGCTGTTCCAGCGCATGCGCCCGTCGCCACCGGGGAACATGCGCTCGAAGGTCATCGAGTTCGAATCGTCCACGGCCATGATGAAGGCCGGCGTGGCACGCGTCTGCACGTTCATCGGTTCCTGCGCCAGCACGCCCTGGGCCTGCGCGGCGGACAGGGTATGCACGAGGTAGCCGGCGCCGGCCAGCAGGAGCAGGCCGGTACCTGCCAGGAGAGTGCGGTTGCGCGTGTTCATGGGGCTCCCCGGCCTCACAGCTTGAAGATGGTGTCGATGGCCGAGCGCGAGGTTGCCTCGCCATTGCTGTCGGCCGCATAGCTGGTGATCTGGTACACCGGCGTGGCAGCCTCCAGCGGCTTGCCCATATCCAGGGCCCCCTCGCCCTGGATGCACCCCTGGATCTGCCGCACCTTGATCGCCGGCTTGGCCCCGAGCGTGGTCTGCTGCACCCAGGCCGAAGGGTCGAAACCGTCATCGCAGCGCTGGTCGATCTCAGAGGCCACCACGACAGGGCTGTCCCCCGGCGCCTGCCGGTTGGCGATCTTCTCCACGGCGTTCTCGGCGCTGCGCGCGGCGCCTTCCGCATTCTGGAACGCCATGCTGCCGGCCCGGTAGTTGGAGGACATGCGTTCCTGCATGCCCGCCACCTGCATGCCGACCACGCCCAGCAGGGCCAGCAGGATGAGCAGCATCAGGGCCAGGTACAGGACCGCGCCGCGCTGCGCGCGCGGGCCGGTGCGGAAGGAGGCGGGACGGAGCTTCATGGTCGTCAGTTCCCGAACAGGCGGTTGCGCAATGCAACGGAGACTTCATAGGTACCGCGGTGACGCTTGTCGTCCTGCGCTCCCGGCGCCACGGTCACGCCCAGCACCCCGAGGTAGTTCTGCGCCTTGTCGGGGGACTGGGCGTTGGCCGGCTGCGGACTGCGGGCAAGCAGCCCCACCTGCACCATGCCGACACGACGCCACTGGCCCACCGCCGTGGCATCGTTGGCGGTGCTGACATCATTGGCCGTGCGCTGCTCGACGATGTTGCCGCTGGGCGGCGTGGTCAGGCTGATGTTGGTGGTCGCATCCAGGCCGTACAGCAGCTGCAGGCTCTCGATGCCCTCCACCAGCTCCTCGCCATCGCCGTAGCCCCCGGCCCCGTTGGCGCGGGCACGGTACAGCGCCGGCTCGTTGCTGCTGTTGCGCGACACGTAATACACCAGGCCATCGGCACGGTAGAGCATGGTCATCGCGTTGTTGATCGAATAGTTGCTCAGGTCCACCTTGTCCACGGTGACCGCGTTGCCGGCAACCGTCGCTGGAAACACATCGGCACGGGTGCAGTCGGCCAGCGCGAACACACCGGGGGTACCGCCCACGCCCGCCTTGAGCCGTGCCATGCCCTCGGCGGCCACGGTGAGGGTGGTCTTGGTACCGGCGACGCTGGTGCCGGTGACCACGGCGCCCTCCGGGCTGAGCAGGCGCAGCACCAGGATGTCACTGCCCGCCAGCGGTGCCGGCTTCAGGCCGGTGATGCTGCCCGGCGCCGCCAGCACCGATTTCCAGGCGCCCCCCAGGGTCAGCGTCGATTTCGGCGCGGTGCCCTCGGCTTCGTAACCCTGCACGGGAATCGAGAAATCCAGAGGATCGCCGCTGCCGGCCGCGATACCCAGGTGGTAGCCGATGTCGTTGGTGTTCTTCACCACATGGGCCTGGTCGTTGACACAACCGAAATGGCCGGCCATGCGCAGGTCGTGCTGCAGGAAATCCAGCGCGAAGCGCGCGTTTTCCTGCGTGCGGGCGGCACCTTCGGACAGCTGCGAGGCGGCCCGCGAGCCGATGAAGATCTGCACGACGCCCAGCATGAGCACCAGGCCGATGACCATGGCGACCATCAGTTCGATCAATGACAGGCCGCGGATGCGTTGAGAAGGCGTCATGGCAGGTTCACAGGGTGGTCGTCAGGCCGAAGGTGGTCAGGCTGTCGGGGTTCTTGGCGTCCCAGCGCTGGTCGCCCCAGCTGATCGACACGCTGACCACGCCGGTGCTCTTGTTGAACTGGATATCCGCCGCCGCCTTGTCGCCCAGTGCCTTCACCACCTGGCACTGCCAGCGCGCAAGGTTCTGGTCGGCGCCGATCTTGGTGCCGGTGGGCCAGGCGCAGGCGCCGCTGACCGCCACCGACCCGGCCTTGAACGAGGCCTTGGTGTAGTCCCCGCCGGCCAGCGTCGCGCCACGCTGCGCCCGCATCAGTTCCACCAGGTCATTGGCCAGGTTGGTGGCCTGCGTGCGGTAGTTGGCGCTCTGCACGAAACGCACGCTCATCGTCTGCAGCAGGGCGAAGCCGAGCAGCCCGAAGGCCAGCACCAGCACGGCGACCATCACCTCGATCAGGCTGAAGCCCCCCTGCCCCCGACGGAGGCGGGCCTGAGTACGCCGCTTCATGAGCATTCATCCCGTTTCACCCGGACCTGGCCGGAAAGGTTGATGGTGAGCGTCCGCCGGGGTTCGCCGGCCTTGCAGCTGCTGGGGGTGAGGATCAGCACCTGGTCCGATGCCGCCCGCCTGCGCCCGCGCCCGTCGAAGGTGATCGACGCGCCGGCCGGGCCATCGACCGCCATCAGCGGGTTGCCCTGCGTCACGCGCAGCACGGTTTCATCGCTGCCGAACGCACCATCGCCGTTGGTATCGGCCCAGGCCAGCAGGCCATCGGACCAGCTGCCGTTGCAGCCCTGCCCGTCCTTGCTGGCGCAGATCCCGCCCCCGCGGTTGTTGCGGATGGCCTCGCTGCGCGCCAGGTTGACCAGCGCGATGATCTCGTTGCTGGAGGTCGTCACGCGGTTGGCGCGGATCATGCCGCGGAAGCTGGGAAACGCCACCGCCGCCAGGATGCCCAGCACCACCAGCGTGACCATCAACTCGACCAGCGTGAAGCCGTATGGACGGCGCAATGACATTGGACGCTCCCCAGCGTTGTGGGCCCCACGATGGCGCACCGGCCCACCGCCGGCAAGCGGCGGCGGGATGAACGGTCAGATCAGGGCGACGGGCGTCAATGGCTTGACGACCCCCGCCACCGGGCCGGCCCGGCGCGGCCCCCTGCCGCGCCGGCCGTGGTCAGGCCAGTACCTGGTAGCAGGGCTGGTATTCACCGGAAATCTTCATCCGGCGCTGTTCCACGAAGGCACGCAGCAGGCCGTCCAGGGCCTGCATCATGTCCGCATCACCATGGATCTGGAACGGCCCGAACTGCTCGATCCGGCGCATGCCGTCTTCCTTCACGTTGCCGGCCACGATGCCGGAGAACGCGCGCCGCAGGTCCGCCGCCAGCGCGTGCGGCGGGCGGCCATGGTGCAGGTCCAGTGCGGCCATCGCCTCGTGGGTGGGCACGAACGGCTGCTGGAAATCCAGCGGGATGTCGATGGACCAGTTGAAGAAGAACGAATCCTTCTGCGCCAGGCGGTGTTCGCGCACCTGCTTGATGCCGCTGGCCATCTTCCTGGCCACCGCCACCGGGTCGCCGATGATGATCTCGTAACGCTCGGCGGCCGCCTCGCCCAGGGTCAGGCGGATGAAGCGGTCGATCTGCTCGAAGTACGGCGCGGCCACGGTCGGGCCGGTCAGGATCAGCGGGAACGGCAGGTGCTGGTTCTCCTCGCGCAGCAGGATGCCCAGCAGGTAGAGGATTTCCTCGGCCGTGCCCACGCCGCCCGCGAACACGATGATGCCGTGGCCGATGCGGACGAACGATTCCAGGCGCTTCTCGATGTCCGGGGTGATCACCAGGTGGTTGACGATCGGGTTGGGCGACTCGGCCGCGATGATGCCCGGTTCGGTCAGGCCGATGTAGCGCGTGACGGTGCGGCGCTGCTTGGCGTGGGCGATGGTGGCGCCCTTCATCGGGCCCTTCATCGCGCCCGGACCGCAGCCGGTGCAGATGTCCAGGCCACGCAGGCCCAGCTCATAGCCCACCTGCTTGGTGTACAGGTATTCGTCGCGGGAGATCGAATGCCCGCCCCAGCACACCACCAGGTTCGGGTCCCCCGGGTTGAGGATGCGCGCGTTGCGCAGCAGCCCGAACACGGCATTGGTGATGCCTTCGGACGATTCCAGCTCGGCCGCATACGCCGGGCCCATCTCGATGGCCATGTAGGCCAGGTCGCGGACCACGGCGAACAGCAGTTCGGCCACGCCGCGGATGATCTCGCCGTCGACGAAGGCCATCGCCGGGGCGTTGACCAGGTCGATGCGCACGCCGCGGTCCTGCTGCGCCACCTGGATGTCGAAATCGGGGTAGAGATCACGCGCGGCGCGCGGATCGTCCGAGGCACTGCCACTGGTCAGCACGGCCAGCGCACAGCGGCGCAGCAGTTCGTGCATGCCACCACCGGATGCATCGCGCAGGCGGGCCACTTCGGCCCGCGACAGCACATCCAGGCCACCGCGCGGGTAGATCCGCGCATCCTGCACCGGCAGCGCCCGCGCTGCCTTTTCGTTCGTCGTCATATCCACTTTTTTCGCTTCCTTCAAGGTTTCCGACTGTAGCGCCGCCCCCTTAAAAAGCAAAACGGCCGGGAAACCCGACCGTTGGATGCGTGCTGCCTGCGTTCACCTTTCCGGGACCGCCAGGCGGCCTGGTGGCCGCGCACGTATAGCGATGCTACGCCCCTGCCGGCGGGGCTGCAAGGGATTTCGGCACAACGGGAAACGGCCGGGTCGCCCCGGCCGTTTCCTTTGTTACTGCATCAAGTTCAAAGGAATCAGAACTTGTACTTCAGGGTCAGCTGCATCGACCAGCGCGACACGCCGGTGTTGCCCTTGTCGTTGTTGTTTTCCTGGACGGTCGGGGTATCGGTGCTGCCGGTGAAGTTGTAGATGTACTTGCCGGTTGCCGGGTCGATACCCGCGTAGCTGGCCACGCGTGCGGTCGAGTTGAAGCCGTAGTCTTCGATGCGGCCCCACTTCTTGTTGAGCAGGTTGCCGACATTCATGATGTCCAGCGCCAGCTCGGTCTTGTGGCCTTCGAACAGGCCCGGCAGTTCCTGGCTGATGCGCACGTCGAAGCTGTTGATCCACTTCGTGCGGAACGCATTGGCCGGGGCGATCTGGCCCTGGTACTTGGCCAGCTGCGGGTTCTTGGCCAGCCAGTCGAAGAAGGCCTTCTCCATCGCGGCGCCACCGGTGAACTTGACGTCACCCGGGCCGTTCGGCACGTAGAACAGGTCGTTGAAGAAGCCGGCGCCACTGGTCGAGGCGGCATCGCCGTTGAGGTCGTTGTAATAGATGTAGCTGAACGGACGACCCGAACGACCTTCGTAGAACAGGCCGATGCTGGTGTTGTAGTTGCCGAAGAACGCCTTCTTCCAGTTGATCGAACCGGTCACGCGGTCCTTGATCGCATAGCGCGAATCATAGGCGACGTTTTCGTTGGCGTTGCCGATCAGCGTGCTGCCCCAGTTCGAGGTGTTCTGCGAGCTGGTCAGCGGGCTGACTTCCTTGGCGGCGGTGTAGGTGTAGGCCAGCGACCAGCCCCAGTTGTTTTCCAGCGCCTTGTTCAGGCCGACGGTGAACTGGCGGCTGCTGCCCTTGTCGGTGTTGCGCATCAGCAGCACGTCGCCGATGTCACCCGGACGGTAGTTCTTGCCACCCACGCGCTGGGTGGTGCCCGGCGCAGTAGCGCCTTCGCGGACCGAGCAGTTGGTCGGGCTTGCAGCCGTGCCGACGCACGGGATGTAACCGGCGGCGTTCCAGAACAGCTGGCGACCGTCCTGGCCGATACGGGTGTAGGACTGGCCGTTGCCGTTGTACAGGTCCAGACGCTCGAAGTAGATGGCGTTGTTGACCTTGGTGTACAGGAACTCGGCCGACGCGACGATGCCATACCACGGCAGCTCGTGATCGAAGGCCAGGTTGGTCTTCCACACCGACGGCAGCTTCAGGTTCGGCGCGGCGATGTCGACGTTCTGGCGGCCCGCACCCGAGGTCGGGATGTACGGCGGGTCGATGTTCGGGGTGAAGAACTTGCCCGACGGGCTGTTCAGGGTGTACTCGGTGTAGTTCAGACCGGTGTTCTGGTAGGTACCGGCCAGCCACACGTTCGGGGCGGCGCCGCCGAACAGGCCCACGCCACCACGCAGCTGGGTCGGGCGGTCGCTGTCGAAGGTGTAGTTGAAGCCGACACGCGGCTGCACCAGCTTCGAATCCACCGTGTTGGTGTTGTCGTAGCCGTACAGTTCCATGATGCGCGGGTTGTACAGGCGCTGGTCACCGAAGTCCGGGATGTCGATGCGCACGCCACCCATCACGGTCAGGTTGCTGTTGACCGCCCAGCTGTCCTGGATGAACAGGCCGGTGTTCTTCAGGTTGTACTTGGCCGGGATGTCATCGTAGCTGCCACCGGCGCGCGGGGCGCGGACGATGTACTGGTTGATGGTGCCGCTGGCAAAGTCATTGAGGTTGTTGAACACGTACGTGCCGTTGACGTTGCGGCCGTAGTAGTTCATCAGATCGTTGTCGGAATAGTCGAAACCGAACTTGATGGTGTGGTCGCCAACGTACCAGGTGGCGGCACCGAAGGCGCTCAGTTCCTTGCTCTCGACAGCGTTCACGTGCGAGTTCTGCTCGGTACCGAAGTACAGCGAGTCATTGCCGCTGGCGCCGAAGCCACGGACCTGGATCTGCGGCAGCGACGAGTACGGGGTACGGATCGCCGTGTATTCCTTGTGCGACAGCTTGAACTCGGTCGAGAAGTTCTCGGACCAGTCGCTGAACAGTTCACCCATCCAGGACTTGTAGTTCTTCGGCTGCTGGTACCAGAACGTGTTCAGCGACACAGCGCTGTTGCTGATCTGCGGGAAGCGGACGACGTTCTGTTCCATCTTGTTGTAGCGCACCGCAGCGCGGTGGTGCTCGCTGATGTTCCAGTCGATCTTCAGCGCGTACTCTTCAACCTCGGTCTTGTTGGCCGGGGCATCGAGCGAGCCGGCGTCGAAGCCGTAACCCTTGGCGATCTGCTGCGCACGGGCGATGTCGGCGTCGGTGACGGTACCCTTGCCGTACGGCGAATCGGACAGGCTGACGCCCGGCGCCGAACGCTCCATCTTTTCGTAGTTGGCGAAGAAGAACAGCTTGTCCTTGACGATCGGGCCGCCGAAGGTCATGCCGTAGGTCTTTTCGTCGTCGAAGCCGTTGAACTTCACGCCGTCCAGCTTGTCACGCACCATGTCCTTGTCGCGGTAGGCGTAGTACACGGTGCCACCGAACTTGTTGGTACCCGACTTGGTCACCGCGTTGATCACCGCACCGGTACCACCGGAGATGGTGGTGTCGTAGTTGGCGACGTCGATGTTGATTTCCTGGATCGCATCCATCGACACCGGCTGACGCTCGGTCGGCAGGTTGTTGGATTCCAGGCCGAACGGATCGCCGGCGCCGATGCCGTCGATGCGGATGGCGTTGTAACGGGTGTTCTGGCCACCCACCGAGATCGCACCGTCGGCCTTGCTGACCTGCGAGATGCGCGGATCGAGGCGGATGTAATCCTGGATGTTGCGGTTGGCCGACGGCAGCGCTTCGATCGACTCGCGGTTGACGTTGGTGCCGGTGCCCATCTTGTAGGCGCTGAACACTTCGCTGCCCACGGCGGCGGCGACGACCTGGACCGCGCCCAGGTTGGTGGCGGCCACATCACCGGTCAGGTTGGCATTGACCGTGTTGACCTGGTTCAGGTTCAGGAAGACGCCTTCCTCGGTCTTGGTGCCTTCACCCGGCTTGGTGATGGTGATGGTGTACGGGCCACCCACGCGCAGGCCGCGGGCGTTGTAGCGGCCCGAGGCGTCGGTGACGGCACGGGAAACGGTGCCCGATTCGACGTGGGTGATGGTGACTTCAGCACCGGCGACAGGCGCGCCTGCTGCGGACACGACCTGGCCGCCGACACCGGCGGAGGTGCTCTGGGCGAAGGCGGGAGCGGCGGCGAGCGCAGCCACGAGACCAAGGGTGAGCTTGGACATCCGGAGTGGGTGGGTCATCTAGGGTAGCCTCGATACATGTTGGCGATGGCGGAAAAAAAACGCGCCCAAGCAGCCTTGCGGGCAGCTGTCTGGACTGAAGATCTGGGTTCCCGACCGCGTGGCTGAAGGTAGCCATAACGGTTAACACTAGATTAACACGCTACGCGATGATTGTGACGGTTACGCGACAAACGGCACCCCATCGCAACGCGATCGTGACGGATTCTTCACATCACCTTGCTGGATCGATTACAACTGTGCAGGCGTTCCAGTCACGTCCAGCACCTGCCCCCGCCACGCCTGTCCTGCAGGGGACAACAGCTGCACCGCCGCCGCCGCGGCCTGTTCAGGCCCTTGTGCCAGCGGGTCCTGGTCCAGCGAATAGGCCCGCGCACGCAGCGCGGTGCGCAATGGCCCGGGGGACAAGCCACTGACCCGCACCGGACTGTTGGCCAGTTCGTCGTGCAGGCTGCCGATCAGCCCGCGCAGCCCATGCTGGGCGGCGCCGTAGCCGCCCCAGTAGGCCCGCCCCACCCGCTCCGGGGCATCCACGCAGAACACCAGCGCCGCATCCTCCGCCTGGCGCAGCAGTGGCAGGCAGGCCTGGGCCAGCCAGGCCGGTGCGGTGAGGGTGACATGCACGGCGCGGGCAAAGCTGGCCGGGTCGGCCAGCTCGAACGGGGTCAGCCCCGGGAAATGGGCCGCGCAGACCAGCACGCCATCCAGCCGCCCCAGTTCGGCCTGCAGTGCGCGGGCAAGTTCGGCGTAGTCATCCGGGCTGGCCCCCTCCAGGTCCAGCGGGTACAGCAGGGGTTCGGGCCCGACGGCCTGCACCTGGGCATAGACACGGTCCAGCCGGCGCGGCTTGCGCCCCAGCAGCACCACGGTGGCCCCGGCGGCGGCGGCGGCCACGGCTGCAGCACTGCCCAGCCCACCGCCCGCCCCGGCGACAAGAATCACCCGGCCATCGAGCGCCCCGGGAGCCGGTGACGGCGATGGCGTGGCACTCATCCCTGGGTGGCCTCTTCGACGATGCGCTTGAGCTCGCCGGATTCAAACAGTTCCATCACGATGTCGCAGCCCCCGATCAGCTCGCCGTTGATGAACAGCTGCGGGAACGTCGGCAGGTTGGAGAAGCGTGGCAGGTTGGCGCGGATTTCCGGCTCCTCCAGCACGTTGACGGTGCGCAGCGACACCGCGCCAGCGGCCATGAGCGCCTGTACCGCGCGGCTGGAGAAGCCGCACGTCGGATATTGCGGGGTGCCCTTCATGAACAACACGAGCGGGTAACGATCGACCTCGGCCTGTATCTGCTGCATTACCGCCACAACCACACTCCTTGCTTCGCCGGACAAACCGACCGCGGCGGTCGGCTAGACTTCCCACGTTAGCCGCCATTGTAAGCCGATGGAACCGGCTGCCGCCGCCCCCTGGCCACGAACCCGTCCATGCCCGTCGAACTGCCTGCCCTGCCCTACGCCCCGTCCGCCCTGCTGCCGCACCTGTCGCCCCAGGTGCTGGAACTGCATCATGGCCGCCACCACCGCGCCTATGTGGATGCGGTCAATGCGGCCATCACCGGTACCGAATGGGACGATGCCCCGCTGGAGGACATCGTCCGCCACGCCCAGGGCGCATTGTTCGATGCGGCCGCGCAGGCCTGGAACCACGCGTTCTACTGGAAGTGCCTGCGCCCGCGCGGTGGCGGCGAACCACAGGGCCGGCTGGCCGAACTGGTCAAGCGCCAGTTCGGTGATGCCGCGCAGCTGCGCGAGGCCTTCAACAAGGCCGCGCTGGGCCTGTTCGGCTCGGGCTGGGCCTGGCTGGTGCAGCACCCCAGCGGGCAACTGGGCATCCAGGTCACCCGCAACGCAGGCACTCCGCTGACCGGGGACAGCACGCCGCTGCTGGTCTGCGACCTGTGGGAGCACGCCTACTACACCGATTACCAGAACGAGCGCGCCCGTTATCTGGACGGCTTCTGGAAGCTGGTCAACTGGGAGTTCGCTGAAAGCCAGCTGCGCTGAGGCGCTGCGGCGAGCGGGGGACATCCCGCCCGGCATGCCCTGGCGCTACCGGGGGCGGCCCGATATGGCCGGATCCCGGGCAACGCGCCCGGACGGTGGTGTACCGGGCGGGGCTCGGCGTCGGCCCCGCTCAGGCGGCCTCGTGCGCGGCCACGGCATCCATCACCCGTGCCGAATACACCAGCGCGGCACCGGCATTGAGGGCCACGGCCACGCCCAGCGCCTCGGCGATCTCCTCGCGGCTGGCGCCCTGCTTGAGCGCGGCATCGACATGCACGGTGATGCAGCCATCGCAGCGGGTGGTCACCGCCACGGCCAGGCTGATCAGTTCGCGGGTCTTGGCATCCAGATGGCCGGTCTGTGCGCCGGCATTGGCCAGGGTTGCATAGCCCTTGACGGTATCGGGCGAGAGCTTGCCGATCTCGCCGATACGGCCCTTCAGTTCCTTGCGGTAGGCATTCCAGTCGAGCATCGTGGTGACTCCAGTGACAGGCGTCCCACGCTACCACTGCAGCGGTCGCGCCGATGCGTGCACCGGCGCATTGCAACGTTGCATCCGTGCGCGGCCCCTGCCCCGCACGCCACCGCTCAACCGCGCAGTGTGCGGACCGCCGGCGCGACCTGGGCCTGGCGGCCCAATGCCTCACCCACCTGCTCCAGCGCAGCGGCCAGCGCAGCGGCATCGTCGTCACGCAGGGTGGCGTGGCCCACCTTGCGGCCGTCGCGCGGCTGCTTGCCGTAGTCGTGCCAGTGGCCGCTGGCCTGGGCCAGTACCGGTGCCGGGTCGGGCATCGCGCCCAGCCAGTTCAGCATGCAGGCATGGCCCAGCATGCGCGTGCTGCCCAGCGGCAGGCCCAGCACGGCACGCAGGTGGTTCTCGAACTGCGAGGTCTCGCTGCCTTCGATGGTCCAGTGCCCGGAGTTGTGCACGCGCGGCGCCATCTCGTTGGCCAGCAGCTGCCCATCACGGCAGAACAGCTCCAGCGCGAACACCCCCACGTACTGCAGGTGTTCGGCCACGCGGCGGGCATAGCCGACCGCAGCGGTGTGTTCCTCATCGGACAGCACGGCCGGGGCCACGCTGGCCGAGAGCACGCCATCGACGTGCCAGTTACCGGTGACCGGCCATGCCTGGAAGCTGCCATCGCGGCCACGCACGGCCACCACGCTGACCTCGCGCTGGAATGCCACGAACCCTTCCAGGATCAGCCCGGTACGCTCTACCTGGCCCCCCAGCGCCTCCCAGGCGGCGTCGATGTCGGCCTCGCTGCGCAGGCGGAACTGGCCCTTGCCGTCATAACCGAGGCGGCGGGTCTTGAGGATGCACGGCAGGCCGAATTCGGCAGCCTTCGCGGCCAGTTCGTCGCGGCTGCGGATGTCGGCGAAGGCCGGCAGCGGGATGCCCAGCTGCTGGAACAAGGTCTTCTCGCTGAGGCGATCCTGGGCCACGGCCAGTGCCGACGGCGGCGGGTAGACCGGCACCTGCCCGGCCAGCCACTGCGCGCTGTCGGCCGGCACGTTCTCGAAATCGAAGGTGACCACATCGACCTTGGCCGCAAAAGCGGCCAGCGCCTGGCGGTCATCGAAGGCCCCGACGGTCAGCGGCGCCAGCGGCCCGCTGCAGGCGTCGGCCGCCGGGTCGTACAGCTCGAAACGCAGCCCCAGCGGCGCACCGGCCAGGACCATCATGCGGGCCAGCTGTCCCCCGCCCAGGATGCCGACGGTCAGGCTCATTGGCGCGGGTCGTCGTGGGCCATCACGTCTTCGGTCTGGCGCGCCCGGAAGCCGTCCAGCGCCTGGCCGATGGCCGGCTGGTCACTGGCCAGCATGGCGGCGGCGAACAGCGCGGCATTGGAGGCACCGGCATTGCCGATGGCGAAGGTGGCCACCGGGATGCCGGCCGGCATCTGCACGATCGACAGCAGCGAATCCATGCCGTTGAGGGCCTTGGACTGCACCGGCACGCCCAGCACCGGCACGGCGGTCTTGGCGGCCAGCATGCCCGGCAGGTGCGCGGCGCCACCGGCACCGGCGATGATCGCGCGCAGGCCGCGCGGGCCGGCCTGTTCGGCATAGCTGAACAACACGTCCGGCGTGCGGTGGGCGGATACCACCTTCACTTCGAACGGAACACCCAGGGCTTCAAGCTTCTGGGCGGCGTGCTGCATGGTTTCCCAGTCGGAGCGGGAACCCATGACGATGCCGACAAGCGGCGCGGTGTGATTGGGGGTCATTGGCCGTCACCTACCTTAAAGACGTATTCTAGCCGTCTTCCACGCAAGACGAAGAACCATGGATCGCAAGCTGCTTGACCTGCTGGTGTCGCCCGACACCCGCCAGCCCCTGTCCCTGCTGGAGGCCGCCGGCCTGGAAGCGCTCAACCGGGCGATCGCCGCCGGTGCGGTCAGCAAGGCCGACGGCAACCCGCTGGCGCAGCCCCTGCGCGAGGTGCTGGTCAGCCGTGACCGCAAGCAGCTGTTCCGGGTCGAGGACGGCATTCCGGTGCTGCTGGCCGAAGAAGCCATCCCGACCGCGCAGATCGACGGTTTCCCCGGCGCATGACCAGGTTGCCGGCGCCGGATGCGGCCCAGGTCGCGGCCGATGTCGCCCGCGCGCTGGCCGAAGACATCGGCAGCGGTGACGTCACCGCAGCGCTGCTGCCCGACCAGCCCGACATCGCCTACCTGCTGTGCAAGCAGGACGGGGTGATCGCGGGCCGGCCCTGGTTCGATGCCACCCACCGGGCGCTGGACCCGCAGGTGCGGATCGACTGGCAGGTCGAGGAAGGCCAGGCCGTACCCGCCGGCACCGTGCTGGCCCTGCTGCAGGGCCGCAGCCGCAGCCTGGTCAGCGCCGAGCGTACCTCGCTCAATTTCCTGCAGACGCTGTCCGGCACCGCCACCACGACCGCCCGTTACGTCGCGGCCGTGGCCGGCACCGGCACGCATATCCTGGACACCCGCAAGACCCTGCCCGGCCTGCGCATGGCGCAGAAGTACGCCGTGCGCTGCGGGGGCGGCGACAACCACCGCTTCGGCCTGTACGACACGGTGATGCTGAAAGAGAACCACATCCGCGCGGCCGGCTCGCTGGCCGCGGCGGTGGCCAGCGCGCGGGCGATGTGGCCGCAGCTGCCGCTGGTGGTGGAGGTGGAAGACCTGGACCAGCTGCAGCAGGCCCTGGCAGCCGGCTGCGAACGCATTCTGCTGGACGACTTCGACGCCGGCATGCGCCGCCAGGCCGTGCGCATCACGGCCGGCCGCATCCCGCTGGAGGTCTCCGGCAGCGTCGGGCTGGACGGCCTGCGCGCCATCGCCGAAGACGGCGTGGACTGCATTTCCATCGGCGCGCTGACCAAGCACGTGCAGGCCATCGACCTGTCGCTGAAGCTCGGCCCGCCGCCGGGCTGAGGCAGGCCCGGCGCCATCGGCTCACACCCGGCGTTCACGAGGGCGCTGCGACGCTGCGGGCATCCCCCACCGGAGCCGCGCATGCGCCGGATGTTGCTGCCTGCTGGCCTGCTGCTGGCCACCCTGCCCGTATCGGCGGCCGCCGCCGAAGCCTGCGATGTGCCCCCACGCTTCGGCCTGAGCCCGCTGGCGGTGGCGATCCGCATCACCGCCTGCAATGAGCACCGGCTCTGGTACCGGCCCTTCATCGACCGCGAGGGCCGCGCGGCCAGCCTCAGCGTGACCGAAGCCGAGAACGAGCACCTGGCCGACAACGGCCTGATCGCCTGGCAGCGCGTGAGCACCTACTGGCGTGAAAGCGGCACGCTCAACGCCCTGGGCAGCCTGCCCGGTGCGGGCAGCTGCCTGGCGCCGCTGGGCACCCGCTACACCGACAGCGACTGCCGCGCGTTCCTCATCGACAACCCGTGGTCGGCGGCCTTCATTTCCTGGGTGATGGTGCGGGCCGGTGTGCCCGGCTTCAACACCTCCCCGCGCCACATCGACTACATCCGCGCGGCCTACCAGGCGGGGCCGCAGGGCGTGCCCTACCGGCTGGTCGATCCGGCCACCGCCAAGCCCGCACCGGGCGATCTGCTGTGCTTCCTGCGCGACCGCAGCACGACCCTGAGCTACAGCGGGCTGGTGCAGGCGCTGGGCAATGGCTCGGTCGGCCACTGGAAATCGCACTGCGAGGTGGTGGTGTCGGCCAATCTGGGCGGCGACCAGACCCTGTACCTGGTGGGAGGCAACGTCATGAACACCGTAGCGATGCGCCTGCTGGCCCTGGACCGTACCGGGCACATCCAGCTGCCGGCTGCGCGTGGGCGCAGCAGCGATGGCATCGACCCCACCTGTACGCCCGGGCGCGAGGACGAATGCAGCTTCAACCGCCAGGACTGGGCCGCCCTGCTGCAGCTGACCGCCACCGCGCCGTTGCAGGCGCCGCCCTTGCCTGCGGTGCCGGTGGCGGAACCCGCACCGGGCACGCCATGAACGCAGGTGCTTGATCGCAGGCCCGTGTGCCGCCATCTTGGTCACCTGCCCTCCTTTCTGCTGCTGCCATGCCTACCCTGCTCGTCCTGATGATCGCCGGCGCCGTGGTGTATTTCTTCTGGAATGCTGCGCGTTCGGCCGCCGAGCGTGCGGTGGAGCTGGGCCGCAACGCCTGCCGCGCGGCCGACGTGCAGTGGCTGGACCAGGCCGTGCATGCCACTGGCCTGCGCCTGAGCCGCGGCGAAGACGGCCGGCTCGGCTTCGAGCGCACCTTCAAGTTCGAGTATTCCTACGATGGCATCGACCGCCATGTCGGCCGCATGGTGCTGCGGGGCAATGAACTGGTGTCGTTCACCGGCCCCGGTGCGGCACGCATCAGCCAGATCCGGCCGGACCTGGATGATGCCGAGGATGTGTGAGAAAAGGCATCCACGCCGGAAGGGCCCCGGTAGAGCCACGCCATGCGTGGATGGATGTGGCGGGAATCATTGGACCGCGCGCAGGTCCGGGCGATGCGCGCATCAGGCAGCCGGGCCGGTGATCTGCAGGGAAAAGCATCCACGCATGGCTTGGATCTACAGGACATCGCCCCGGTAGAGCCACGCCATGCGTGGATGGGCGTGGCAGGAATCATTGGATCGCGCGCGGGTCCGGGCGATGCGCGCACCAGGCAGCCGGGCCGGTGATCTGCAGGGAAAAGCAGCCACGCATGGCGTGGATCTACAGGACATCGCCCCGGTAGAGCCACGCCATGCGTGGATGGATGTGGCAGGAATCATTGGACCGCGCGCAGGTCCGGGCGATGCGCGCATCAGGCAACCGGGCCGGTGATCTGCAGGGATAAGCATCCACGCATGGCGTGGATCTACAGGACATCGCCCCGGTAGAGCCACGCCATGCGTGGATGGATGTGGCGGGAATTACTTGACCACGCGCAGGTTCGGGCGCCCCTTCGGCGGCGGGCTGGTCGGCGGCCTGTCATCCGGCGGCGTCTCGTCCGATGGGGTATCGCCGTCGTGCAGCAGTTCATCGCTGGTCGGCGCCGGCTCGCTGCCGCCGATGTCATCCGGCAGCGCCATGCCCTGCCCGGTCTCGCGGGCATACACGGCCAGCACGGCACTGATCGGCACCTGCACCGGGTAGCTCACGCCGGAGAACCGTGCCGAGAAGCTCACCATCTCGTTGTCGATCATCAGCCGGACCACCGCGCGTTCGGCGATGTTCAACACCACCCGGCCATCCTTGACCGACGACGGCGGCACCTGCACGCCGGGCACGCCGGCATCCACCAGGATATGCGGGGTCAGGTCATTATCGTTGATCCATTCCACCAGCGCCCGCAACAGGTACGGGCGGTGGCTGGTCATGCGGAAAAAGTCTTCGCTCATGGGACAAGTGTACGCGCCCGCCCCGCCTGCCGGGGCACCGGCCGGCCCGGCCAGTCGGCCTGCGGTCGGGAAAGCGGGCGCGTCCGGCTCAGACCGGCAGCTCGCGCAGCTTCTTTTCCTGGTCGGTCAGGCTGCGCACGAAGCCCGGGTGGCGGAAGATGCGGTTGCCGTAATCCTCGATCGCCTTGCCATCCTTGGGCAGGGCGACATCCAGCGCCTGCAGGCGCCAGATGATCGGCGCCATCGCACAGTCGGCCAGGCTCATTTCCGGATTGAGGAAGAACTTGCTGGCCTTGAACAGCGGCACCGAGGCGGTGAGCAGTTCCTTCAGGCGCTTGCGACCGGCTTCGGCCTGGGTCTTGTTGCCCAGCTGGATGGCCTGCACCTGTGGCACCCAGTCGTGCTCGATGCGCAGCATGGCCAGGCGGATGCGCGCACGGGACAGCGGATCGACCGGCATCAACGGCGGGTGCGGATAGCGCTCATCCAGGTATTCGCTGACCACCGAGGCGGCGTACAGCACCAGCTCGCGCTCCACCAGCGTGGGCACGGAATGGTACGGGTTGAGATCGATCAGGTCTTCGGGCGGATTCTGCGGGTCCACCGCCACGTAGTCGTAGGTCACGCCCTTGGCCGCAAGGACCAGACGCACGCGATGGCACAGCACATCGTCGTTCGAGGAAAACAGCGTCAGTGTATTGCGCATGCGTACGCTCGCCGCCATCAAAGGCTCTCCAACGACAGGAAAACCGCCTGCCGCATCGGCGCCGCCAGCCCCTTGCCGGCGGTCGACTCTTCCCCGAGTGTGCAGCCGCACATCACAAAAGCCAATAGGCCGGAGGGATGACGGCTGCGTGGATCAGTGAACGTCCTTCCAGTATTCCTTCTTCAGCAGGAACACGAGGAAGGTCAGCAGGGCCAGGAACAGGATCACCCACACGCCCAGCTGCTGCCGCTTCAACGCGGCCGGCTCACCGGCGTACTCCAGGAAGTTGGTGATGTCCCGCACGGCCTGGTCGTACTGGCCGGCATCCACCGTGCCCGGGCTGGCCAGGCGCAGCCCGGTCACCGGCGGGTCCTGCCCGGGGATTTCCGACTTGCCATGCACCGGCTGCTGCAGGCCCTGCATTTCCCACAGCGGGTTGGGCATGGACGCGTTCGGGAACACGGTATTGTTCCAGCCCAGCGGGCGGCTGCTGTCCAGGTAGAACGACTTGAGGTAGGTGTACACCCAGTCGCTGCCGCGGACACGCGAAATCAGGCTCAGGTCCGGCGGCATCTTGCCGAACCATTTTTCGGCCTGCTCCTTGGGCATGGCCACCGGTACCGGATCGCCAATGGCCGAACCGGTGAAGTTGAGGTTGGCCATGACCTGCTCTTCGGTCAGGCCCAGGTCCTGGCCCATCCGCGAATAACGCAGGTACTTCAGCGCATGGCAACCGGAGCAGTAGTTCATGTACAGCTGCGCGCCGCGCTGCAGGGAAGCGCGGTCACCCAGGTCGTTGCCGGCCTGCAGCAGTTTGGCGCCCCCTTCGGCGGCGCTGGCCAGGGTACTGCCCAGCATCAGGGCGGCCATCAGGGCCAGCCGGACCATCCAGCGCTCAGTCATGCGTGGTCACCCTCTCAGGTACTGGCTTGGTCTTGTCCAGCCGCGTCCATACCGGCATGGTGATGAAGAAGGCGAAGTACAGGAACGTCAGCACCCGCCCGATGTAGGTCTCGTGCACATCCGTGCCCGGGCCGGAACCGATCACGCCCAGCCACACGAAGCACACCGCCAGCACGCCCAGCATCACCTTCGAGATCCAGCCGCGGTAGCGCACCGACTTGACCCTGGCCTTGTCCAGCCACGGCACCAGGAACAGGATGGCGATGGCCGAGAACATCACGATCACGCCGCCCAGCTTGTTCGGCACCACCCGCAGCATCGCGTAGTACGGCGTGTAGTACCACACCGGCTTGATGTGCTCGGGGGTCACCAGGCGGTTGGCCTCGGTGAAGTTGTCGTGTTCCAGGAACAGGCCACCGAAGCCCGGCGCGAAGAAGATGATGAAGGCGGCGATGATCAGCAGGAAGCCGGCACCCACACCATCCTTGAGCGTGTAGTACGGATGGAACGGGATGCCGTCGGCCGGCGCATGCGGCGACCAGCGGTTGCCCTTCGGCCCCTTCTTGATCTCCACGCCGTCGGGGTTGTTGGACCCCACTTCATGCAGCGCGCCCAGGTGCAGCACCACCAGCAGCAGCAGCACCAGCGGCAGCGCGATGACATGCAGGGCGAAGAACCGGTTGAGCGTGGCATCACTGGGCAGGTAGTCGCCCATGATCCATTCGGTGAGGCCGTTGCCGATGACCGGGATGGCACCGAACAGCGAGATGATGACCTTCGCGCCCCAGAACGACATCTGGCCCCAGGGCAGCACGTAGCCCATGAAGGCTTCGGCCATCAGCACCAGATAGATCAGCATGCCCAGGATCCACACCAGTTCGCGCGGTTTCTGGTAGCTGCCGTACAGCAGCCCGCGAAACATGTGCAGGTAGACCACGATGAAGAACAGCGAGGCCCCGGTGGAGTGCATGTAGCGGATCAACCAGCCCCACTCGACATCCCGCATGATGTATTCGATGGAGGCGAACGCTTCGGCGGCGTTCGTCTTGTAGTGCATCGTCAGGAAGATGCCGGTGACGATCTGGTTGACCAGGATCAGCAGCGCCAGCGACCCGAAGTAGTACCAGAGGTTGAAGTTCTTCGGCGCGTAGTACTCGCTGACGTGCTTGCGGTAGATCGGCATCAGGCCCGGCGCGCGGGCATTGACCCAGTCGGCCACGCCGCTGGCGGTACGGCTCAGGATATTGGCCATCAGGCAGCCCCCTCCGGATCCACGCCGATGATGATGGTGTTGTCGTCCTGGTAATGGTGCGGCGGCACCAGCAGGTTGATCGGCGCCGGCACGTCCTTGAACACACGCCCGGACATGTCGAAGCGCGACTTGTGGCAGGGGCAGAAATAACCGCCCTTCCACTGCGGGTCATAGGGTTCGGGCCGGATCTCGGCCACCATTTCCGGCGAGCAGCCCAGGTGCGTGCACAGGCCGACCAGCACCGAGACATCGGCCTTGATCGAGCGCAGCTCGGGGTTCTGCTTGAGCACGTAGGCCGGCTGCTGGTCCTTCTCGCCGGACTCGGGGTCCTTCAGGCGTTCGTCCAGACCATGCAGGGCCTCGAGGATGGCCTTGGACCGCTTGACGATCCAGATCGGCTGCCCGCGCCATTCCAGGATCAGGCGCTGGCCTTCCTGCAACGCGCTGATATCGGCCACTACCGGTGCGCCGGCAAGCTTGGCACGGGCACTGGGATTCCAGGATTTGATGAAAGGAACTGCGGCAAATCCGACGCCGACGGCACCAACCACGGCTGTGGTTGCAGAAAGAAAACGCCGACGTCCGGTGTTGACTGGATCGTATACCCCATCGTTGGCCATCCGGCACTCCGATATTGATTAGGTAGCTTTAAGGCTGCCAGCGGTCCGGTGGGGGCCAGGGCCGCATTGAATCAGGGCCGAGTGTAGCTGAACCGTCGCGCGCCACACAACGCATTGTCACAACATCTTTTGTTGCCGCTTCGCTCGCCGGGCATGGCCCGGCACTACTGCTGGCTCAACGCCGTGCGGTAGCGGTCGGCCAACTGCGCCACGCGCTGCACGTAGTACCGGGTTTCGCTGTAGGGGGGCACGCCACCATGGCGGTCCACGGCGCCTTCGCCGGCGTTGTAGCCGGCGGCGGCCAGGGTCAGGTCGCCGTTGAAGCGCTTCAGCAGCCAGGCCAGGTACTGCACGCCGCCGCGGATGTTCTGCGCTGCATCATAGGAGTCGCTGACGCCGAAGCGCGCCGCGGTCGGCGGCATCAGCTGCATCAGGCCCTGTGCGCCGGCACGGCTGAGCGCGGTCGGGTTGTACGCCGACTCGGCATGGATGATGGCCCGGACCACCGCTTCCTCCACCCCGAACTCGCGCGCCGCCGACGCGATCTCGCCATGGAAAGCGGTGGTGTTCAGGCGCACGGTGCCGAAGTTGACCGGGCTGTTGATGCCGCAGGCGTAGCAGCGCTCGATGAAGCTGTAGTGGATGGTGCGCACCGGGCCCAGGCTGGCGACCTGGGTCGGCTTGCGGCTGGTGTAGTGGCGCACGCCATCCTGCATATAGGAATACACCTGGCCGCTGACCACCCGTCCGCCCCGGCCGGGGCGGGCCACCGGTGCTGCCGTGGCGCCACGGGCCGCAGGGGCAGGTGTGGCGGCGAGTGCCGTGGGCGTGCGCTCGGCCGCAGCGGCCGTGGTGGCAGGGACCGGCGCGGGAGGCGTGGCCGGCGCGGTGACGGCCGGGGCGCGCGTGGCGACGCTGGCACGGGGGCGCTTGGCCTCACGGGTATAGCTGATGGCCTCGCAGCGGGCACCGCTGACACGCTTGCTGACGTAACTGGTGACGCCATCGCCGCCGACGCACTTGTACAGCGTGCCCGCACTGGCCGGCGCAGCGGCCAGCGCAGCGATGATGATCGCCGTTGTCCCCAGTCTCCCCTTCATGGCCGGCAGTGTCCCAGCTTCACCGGGGCTTGCCAAGCCAACCCGATCACCCTTCGCCGTCGTCGCCGAACAGTGTCCCCAGTCCCGCCAGGCGCTGGGCCAGCTGGGCTTTCAGCGCCGGCGGGGTGGTCCACAGCGCCAGCGGCACCTGGTCCAGGCCCAGGATCTGGGCCAGCATCATGCCGGTACTGTCCGCGCCCACGCGCAGCAGGCAGTGGTCCGGGCCATCGGCCTCCAGCACCCCGCACCAGGGCGGCACGGTACGGCTGAGCTCGGCCAGCGGCCCCGCCAGGCGCATCACCGCCTGCAGGCGGAACGGCGACTGGCTCACGGCCTGGCGCACCATCACCGCCGGCGGCGCCGGGGTACGCCGGTGTACGCCCTGTACCCGCAGGGTGCGGGTGGGCCCCATGCGATCCACGCGCAGGGTGCGCCAGTCCTGCCGCCCCAGGTCCCAGGCCAGCAGGTACCAGCGCCGGCCATAGTTGATCAGGTGCTGGGCCTCCACCTCGCGCTGGGTCAGCACGTCCTGCCCGCTGCGGTAGTCGAAGGCCAGCCGGGCCGCCTGGCGGCAGGCTTGGGCCAGTTGCCCCAGCAGCCGCGCATCGGCCTTGGGCAGGTCGGACAGGGTGGCCGTGGCCGCATGCACCTCGCCGGCCTGCTGGCGGCGGCGGCTGGGCACCAGCGGGTCGAGCTTGGACAACAGGCCCCGGGCGGTGTCGTCGATGCCGGCCACCGTGGCCGAGGCCGCGCGCAGGGCGATGGCCAGGGTGGTCGCCTCCTCCTCGTCCAGCAGCATCGGCAGCACCGGCGCGCCCGCGCCGAGCCGGTAACCGCCACCGACCCCGGCCGAGGCCTGGATCGGATACCCCAGTTCGCGCAGCCGCTCGATGTCACGGCGGATGCTGCGCCGGTCCACGCCCATGCGCTCGGCCAGCTCGGCCCCGGACCAGTGGCGGCGGGCCTGCAGCAGGGCGATCAGGCGCAACAGGCGGTGGGCGGTATGGCGCATGAAGGATCGAGGACAGAAGTCGTCCGCAATGGTGCCCGACCATGGCCACTCTTTCCAGCGGATGCCGACCATGAACTCCCGTCAGATCACCCTCTACCACGCCGCCCGTTCGCGCTCGAGCGGCACCGTCGCCCTGCTTGAAGCACTGGGCGCGGACTACGCCCTGCAGGTGCTGGACCTCAAGGCCGGCGCCAACCTGGCCCCCGCGTACCTGGCGATCAACCCGATGGGCAAGGTGCCGGCGATCATCCACGAGGGCGCGTTGGTGACCGAACAGGTGGCCATCTACCTGTACCTGGCCGACCTGTACCCCGAGGCCGGGCTGGCACCGCCGATCGGCGATGCGCTGCGCGGGCCCTACCTGCGCTGGATGGCCTTCTACGGCGCCTGCTTCGAGCCGGCGATGATCGACCGGGCGATGCACCGCGAAGCACCGGCGCAGTCGATGTCGCCGTACAACGACGCCGATACGGTGCTGCAGATCATCGAGGCACAGCTGGCGCAGGGGCCGTACCTGCTGGGCGAGACCATGAGCGCGGCCGACGTGCTGTGGGGCAATGCTCTGATGTGGACCAGCCAGTTCGGCCTGGTCACCCCGGCCCCGGCCACGGCGGCCTACATCGCGCGGATGAACACCCTGCAGGCCTTCGACCGCTCACGGCAGATCGACGCCGACCTGCTGGCGGCGTGACGGCCGTCGGGCGGGATCGGATGCCGGTGGCGCGGGGCCATGCCCCGCGACCGCCCCGGTAGCGCCAGGCACGGCGGGAAGCGCGTAGAATTGCGCGCTTTCCCGCCACCCGAATGGATTAAGCGCCATGACCGGGACGCCAGACGTCTTCCCCCCCGCCGCACAGGACGACACCCGCCTTGTTGCCCTGCCCTCCGGCCCGCGCCGCCCCGACCAGGTGCGCGGCAAGCTGTTCATCAAGACCCACGGCTGCCAGATGAACGAGTACGACTCGGCCAAGATGGCCGATGTGCTCGCCGCCAGCGATGGGCTTGAACTGACCGACGATCCGGCCGAGGCCGATGTCATCCTGGTCAACACCTGCTCCATCCGCGAAAAAGCGCAGGAGAAGGTGTTCAGCCAGCTGGGCAACTGGAAGTCGCTGAAGAACCAGGGCCGCGAGGTCATCATCGGCGTGGGCGGCTGCGTGGCCTCGCAGGAAGGCGAAGCGATCATCAAGCGCGCGCCCTATGTCGATCTGGTGTTCGGCCCGCAGACCCTGCACCGCCTGCCGGAGCTGATCCGCGCACGGCGCGAGCAGAAGCGCCCGCAGGTGGACATCAGCTTCCCGGAGATCGAGAAGTTCGACCGCCTGCCCGAGCCGCGCGCCGACGGTGGCTCGGCCTTTGTGTCTATCATGGAAGGCTGTTCCAAGTACTGCTCGTTCTGCGTGGTGCCCTACACCCGCGGCACCGAGGTCAGCCGCCCGTTCGAGGACGTGGTGGTGGAAGTGGCGCAGCTGGCCGCGCAGGGCGTGCGCGAGATCAACCTGCTCGGCCAGAACGTCAATGCCTACCGTGGCCCCTATGGTGATGGCGAGTTCGCCGACCTGGGCCTGCTGATCCGTACCATCGCCGGCATCGACGGCGTCGGCCGCATCCGCTTCACCACCTCGCACCCGCTGGAGTTCAGCGATTCGCTGATCGATGCGTTCCGCGATGTGCCGCAGCTGGCCAACTTCCTGCACCTGCCGGTGCAGGCCGGCAGCGACCGGGTGCTGTCGGCGATGAAGCGCGGCTACACCGCGCTGGAATTCAAGTCGAAGATCCGCAAGCTGCGTGCGGTGCGCCCGGACATCTCGATCAGTTCGGACTTCATCGTCGGCTTCCCCGGCGAGACCGAGGCCGACTTCGAGAAGACCATGAAGCTGATCGAGGACGTGGGCTTCGACCACAGCTTCTCCTTCATCTATTCGCGCCGCCCGGGCACGCCGGCGGCCGACCTGGAGGACACGATCAGCGATGCGGAGAAGCATGCGCGGCTGTCGCGCCTGCAGGCACGCATCAACGAGCAGGCCGCCGCCATCTCCGAAAAGATGGTCGGCACCGTGCAGACCGTGCTGGTGGACGGTCCTTCGCGCAAGAATCCAAACGAGCTGACCGGCAAGACCGAGAACATGCGTTCGGTGAATTTCCCGGGGCACCCGCGCCTGGTCGGCCAGTTCGTGGACGTGCTGATCACCGAAGCGCTGACCAATTCGCTGCGCGCCCGCGTGGTGACCGAGGACTGAGCGCTGTCTTCTGCAGCGCCGGGCCGTGCCCGGCGCTGCAGAAGAAGGCAGATGCGCTACTCCAGCCGCTTGCGGAACCGCAGGATGGCCAACGCCATCATCACCGTGATGAAGGCCAGCAGCGCCAGCGCGTCCGGCCACAATTCCCACAGCGAGGCGCCGCGCAGCATGATGCCGCGCACCAGGCGCAGGAAATGGGTGAGCGGCAGCACTTCGGCCAGCCACTGCACCGGCCGCGGCATGCCGGCGAACGGGAACATGAAGCCGGACAGCAGGATGGAAGGCAGGAACAGGAACAGGGTCATCTGCATGGCCTGGAACTGCGAGCGCGCACGCGTGGAGATCAGCAGGCCCAGCGCCAGGTTGGCCAGTACCAGCAGCACGGCGGCCAGGTAGACATCCAGCAGGCTGCCGCGCACCGGCACCTGGAACAGCCAGGTGCCCAGCAGCAGCACCAGGGTGGTCTGCAGCAGGCCGATGGCCGCATACGGCAGCACCTTGCCGACCATCAGCTCGGTGCGTGACACCGGGGTGGCGATCAGCAGTTCCATGTTGCCGCGCTCGCGCTCGCGCACCACCGCCACCGCCGTGAACATCACCAGGGTCATGGTCAGGATGACCCCGATCAGCCCCGGCACGATGTTCACCGCCGAACGCCGCTGCGGGTTGTAGAAGCTGACCACGCTGACCTGGCCGGCAGCGATGCTGCCCTCGCGCAGCGGCCGGGTATTGGCGGTCGGTCGCGGGTCCAGCGGCACCTGTGCCAGCTGGATGGCCGCGCTCTGCACCACGGTGTCGCTGCCGTCGACCAGCACCTGCACCGCCTCGCGCCCCTCGAAGCGCCTGCGCTCGAAATCGGCCGGCACCACGATGCCGACGCTGATGCGGCCCTCGCGCAAGGCGTGCATCAGCTGGTCAGGGCTGTAGTCCTGCGCGTGCGGGGCGATCACGCCGGTGGCGATCATGTCCTGCACCAGGGCGCGCGAGGCCGAGGTATTGGCCTGGTCGGCGATACCGGCATCGAGGTTGCGCAGATTGAGGTTGATCGCATAGCCGAACAGCAGCAGCTGCATGACCGGGATGCCCACGATCATCGCCAGCGTGATGCGGTCACGGCGCAGCTGCCGCAGCTCCTTGAGCATGATCGCCCACAGCCGGCGCAGGTTCATGCGGCCGGCTCGCGGCCACGGCCGCGGGTGGCGGCGACGAAGACGTCTTCCAGGTTGGGCGCCACCGCATCGATGTGCGCCTGCGGATCGGCACTGGCCAGCGCGTGCTGCAGCGCCTGCACATCGGCAGCGCCATCGGCACACAGCACCCGCAGCTGGGTACCGATCTGCGCCACGCTGAGCACCCCGGGCAGCGCGGCCAGCGCGCGGCTGGCCTGCCGCGGCTGCGAAGCAGTCACCTGCAGCGTGCGCCCGTCCAGCCGCGCGCACAGGTCGGCCGGCGTGCCATCGGCCACCAGCGCGCCCCGGTCGAGGATGGCCAGGCGATGGCAGCGTTCGGCTTCATCCATGTAGTGGGTGGACACCAGCACGGTGGTGCCTGCATCGGCCAGCTCGAACAGGGCTTCCCAGAAATCACGGCGCGATTCGGGATCGACCGCACTGGTCGGTTCATCCAGGAACAGCAGCTCGGGCCCATGCACCACCGCACCGGCCAGCGCCAGGCGCTGCTTCTGGCCGCCGCTGAGCGTGCCGGCCAGCTGCGGCTGCCGGTCCTGCAGGCGGTACTGCTGCAGCAGTGCATCGACCCGCTGCCGGGCCTGGGCGCGCGGCAGGTCCTGGATGGCCGCCAGGAATGCCAGGTTCTCGCGCACCGACAGGTCTTCGTACAGCGAAAAGCGCTGGGTCATGTAGCCGATGCGCCGGCGCAGCGCCTCGGCCTGTGCCGGTACGGCCAGGCCCAGCACCTCGATCTGCCCTGCGCTCGGTTCCAGCAGGCCGCAGAGCATGCGGATGGTGGTCGACTTGCCCGACCCGTTCGGCCCCAGGAAGCCATAGACCTGCCCGCGTGGCACCACCAGATCGACGTTATCCACGGCCAGCAGGTCACCGAAGCGGCGGGTCAGGCCGCGTGCGCTGACCGCGATATCGCCGGCGGAAGTCAGAATCGCACCTGCACCGGTACGCCTGCGGCCAGGGCCTGCAGGTCGGTGCCCGGGTCGACCTCGATCTCGGCCAGATAGCTCAGCCGCTCCACGTCCTGCCCGGTCAGCGCGTAGTACGGGGTAAAGGTCGGCTCGCTGCGGATCATCCGCACCTTGCCCGGCAGGCTGCCGTCGCGCCCCTGCACGATGATGGTCGCGGCCTGCCCCACTTTCACCTGCAGCCGCAGCGGCTGCGGCAGGTACACGCGCGCATGGGGCCGATCGCCGACCAGCAGCACCGCCAGCGGCGCGCCCACCGGCGCCTGGTCACCCTGCCGGTACGGCAGGGCATCGACCACGCCATCGCGCGGCGCGCGCAGTTCGAGCTTCTGCCGGTTCACCGCCTGCACCTGCTGCTGTGCCTGCGCGGCCTCCACGGCGGACTGGCCCTGGGCGATGTCCTCGGTACGGCTGCCGTGCAGCAGTTCCAGCAGGGCCTGTTCGGCCGCGCGCACGCTGCCGGCGGCATTGCCTGCCGCGGCACGCGCGCGGTCCAGCTCGGCGGCCGCCACCAGTTGCTGGCGTGCCAGCGGCCGCACGCGCCGGTAGTACGCGGCCGCCTCATCGGACTGCGCGCGCAGTGCCTGCAGGTGTGCCCGGGCCTGTGCAATCTGCTCCTGGCGGGGACCGACCTGCAGTTCCTTCAGCTGTGCCTGTGCTTGGCGGGTATCGGCGGCGGCCGCCGCCAGCTGGGCATCGGTGCGCAGGGGATCGAGCTGCATCAGCAGCGTACCGGCGCTGACGGCCTGGCCCTCATGCACCGGCACCGAAGCGATGCTCTCCGCCGCCGGGGCCGGCACGCTGATCCGGTCCCATTCCAGCGTCCCCAGCGCCACCGGCACCTCCTGCCGGCAACCGGCAAGCATGGCCAGGCCCATCAGTGCCAGTGCGTGCATCCGGCTGCCCACAGCCATGCGTCACCTCCTGCGATGGGGCCACGGTGCCATGGCCCCGGTGCGCCCGCAATGTCATCGGCCACCCCTGGCGATTTCCTCGCCACCCTGCGCCGGGGCCTGTGCCACAACGCTCGATGCCGGTTGTCCACAGCTTCGCCGCACCGGCATCCACACCGCGTGTGGAAAAGCCCGGCGCCGCTGGCACAATTTTCACCACGGCATCATGACCCTTGTGGCACAAGCGCTGCGAGGACCTATCCACAACTTCATGCAAGGCCCATCCACACCGGATGTGGAAAACACCGTGCGCTGGTGGCGCCCCACCGCGCGCGCTACCCTTGTTGTTCCCACACTCTATTCCTGGCGGTGGCGGCCGACGGCCCCACCAGAGCAATGAAAAGCATCGAGTACCGAGATTTCACCCTGTCGCCGGAAGACAACGCGCGGCTGGCCAACCTGTCCGGCCCGTTCGACGGGCACCTGCGCCAGATCGAGCTCAAGCTCGGCGTGGAGATCGCCAACCGCGGCTTCGTGTTCCGGCTCAGCGGCCCGGCCGAGGCCATCACCGAGGCGCAGAAGCTGATCGAAGCGCTGTATGCCGAGGCCGGCGAAACCACCTTCGACAACCACGCCATCCACCTGCGCCTGAACCAGGCCAACGTGGAACAGATCGCCGAGCGCTCCTACGACGCCCAGGACGTGGCGATCAAGGTCAAGCGCGGCACCGTGCGCGGCCGCGGTGCCAACCAGGCACGCTACCTGCACCAGATCGCCACCCATGACATCAACTTCGGCATCGGCCCGGCCGGTACCGGCAAGACCTTCCTGGCCGTGGCCAGCGCCGTGGAAGCACTGAACGAGTCACGCGTGCAGCGGCTGATCCTGGTGCGCCCGGCGGTGGAAGCCGGCGAGAAGCTGGGCTTTTTGCCCGGCGACCTGAGCCAGAAGGTCGACCCCTACCTGCGCCCGCTGTACGACGCCCTGTACGAAATGCTGGGCGTGGAAAAAGTGATCAAGCTGCTGGAGAAGAACGTCATCGAGATCGCCCCGCTGGCCTACATGCGCGGGCGCACGCTCAACGATGCGTTCGTCATCCTGGACGAAGCACAGAACACCACCGTCGAGCAGATGAAGATGTTCCTGACCCGCCTGGGTTTCGGCTCCACCGCGGTGGTCACCGGCGACCTCACCCAGACCGACCTGCCCAAGCACCTCAAGTCGGGGCTGCGCGATGCGATCGACGTGCTGCGCGAGGTGGACGGGGTGAGCTTCACCTTCTTCGAATCGCGCGATGTGGTGCGCCACCCGCTGGTGGCCCGCATCGTCAGCGCCTATGACCGCCGCGACCTGCAGCAGGTCCAACCCGGAGCCAACCCATGACCCGTGGTCCCGTGCGACTGGATGTCGCTGTCAGCTATGCCCTGCCCCGTGCCGGCCTGCCCTCGGCGGTGAGCTTCCGCAAATGGGTGGCAGCGGCACTGAAGGGCCGCATCCGCGAAGCCGACCTGGCCATCCGCCTGGTCGATGCCAAGGAAGGGCAGTCGTTGAACCGCCACTACCGCGGCAAGGATTACGCAACCAACGTGCTGAGCTTCCCGGCCGAGGTGCCCGAAGGCCTGCCCAAGGGCGTCAAGTTCCCGCTGCTGGGCGATCTCATCATCTGCGCGCCGGTGGTGGCCCGCGAGGCGGACGAGCAGGCCAAGGCACTCAATGCCCACTACGCGCACCTGACCGTGCACGGCGTGCTGCACCTGCTGGGCTGGGACCACGAGGACGACAAGGAAGCCGAAGCCATGGAACAGCTCGAGCGCGAGATCCTGGCCGAACTGGGCATCGCCGACCCCTACGCTGGCGAACGCTGAGGCGCCCGGCTGCGCCGGGCATGGCCCGGCGCTACCCTCTCCGTACGGGGCATGCCGCCCCTTCCATGGGAACCCACCTGTGCTGCTGCGCCCTGCCCTGCCCCTGCTGGTGCTTGCCACCGCCCTTCCTGCCACTGCGCCGGCCGCGCCGCTGGACCTGCCAGCGCTGATCGAATGCCGCCAGGGCGTGGCCGACTATGCCCAGCTGGACCCGCTGCTGGCCGACCCGCTCAAGGCCGTGGCGCAGGGGCTGCAGCCGCTCCCGCAGACCAATGCCTTCATGCGCGAGTACCGCACCGCGCAGCCGATCACCGTGTTCGGCCAGCGCACCGACCACATCGCCGTGGCCGGCGCCAGCCTGATGGCCGTGCTCGACCAGGCCGACCCGCACCCGCTGGCCACCACCCTCAAGCTGGAAACCGGCTACGACCAGGGGGGCAAGTTCATGGCCGGGCGCGAACTGGTCAGCCGTGATGTCACCGACCCGAAGACCGGCGAGGCACAGGTCGAGTCGGTCATCCTCAGCGTGTCCACCGTCACCTCGCACCCGGGCAAGACACTGGCCGGCTGCACCTACAGCCTGGACCTGCCCCCGGATGAACCGGCGCCGGCAGCGCCCGCACCGGCCGCCACGCCCGGTCACTGACACGCCCTGCCATCCTGCTAGACTTGGGCCATCGCCCGGTCCGCCGGGTGCCCCATGTCCTGAGATGTCCGAAGACGACAGTAGTAGCTCCTCCCTGGAGCCCAGTGAAAAGAAGCGCGGCTGGCTGGAACGGCTGACCGCGGCCTTCTCCGGCGAACCCCATACCCGCGATGAGCTGGTGGCCGTCCTGCATACCGCGCAGGAAGAAGGGCTGATCGCCGCCGATACCCTGAAGATGATGGAAGGCGCCATTGCGGTGGCCGAGCTGACCGTGGGCGACGTGATGATCTCCCGTTCGCAGATGGTCTCGCTGCCCGTGGAAGCGCCCTTCCTGGACCTGATGAAGCAGGTGGTCGAATCCGGCCATTCGCGCTTCCCGGTCCACGGTGACAACAAGGATGACGTGCTCGGCATCCTGCTGGCCAAGGACCTGCTGCGCGGCGTGGTCGCCGACAACGGCCCGGCCAACGTGCGCGAACTGCTGCGCCCGGCGGTGCTGATCCCCGAGGCGAAGAAGCTCAACGTGCTGTTGAAGGAATTCCGCCTGTCGCGCAACCACATGGCCATCGTGGTGGACGAGTACGGCGGTGTCGCCGGCCTGGTCACCATCGAGGACGTGCTGGAACAGATCGTCGGCGAGATCGACGACGAGCACGACGAAGCCGAAGACCCGTCCGCGCAGATCGCCATCCAGGCCGATGGCCGCTACGTGGTCGATGCGCTGACCGCCATCGGTGATTTCAACGAACGCTTCGGCGCCAGCTTCTCCGACGAGGATTACGACACCATCGGTGGCCTGGTCACCGAGGCGGTCGGGCACCTGCCGGAAGTGGGCGATGAGCTGGCGCTGGACCGCTTCATGTTCCGCGTGGCGCGCGCCGATGCCCGCCGCGTGCAGGCCTTCCACGTGACCGTGCTGCCGCCGGACGAGCAGGCCGACGCTTGAAGCGCCCCGGCCTGATCCTGACGTTGTGGCTGGCCCTGTGCGTGCTGGCCACGTTCCTGCCGCAGGCCGCTCTGGCGCAGGCCGCGCCCGTGCAGGCGGTCCCGGCGGCCGACGCCACCGATGCGCCGCCGCGCATCGGCGTGGTCACCATGCAGCCGGGCACGGTGTTCTTCGAACGCTTCGGCCACGATGCGCTGGTGGTGCTGGACCCGCGCAGCGGCCAGGCCATCTCCTACAACTTCGGTTACTTCGACCCCAGCGAACAGGACTTCATCGGCCGCTTCGTGCGCGGCGAGATGATGTACTACCTGGTGGCGTTGCCGCTGCAGCAGGACCTGTCCTACTACGACGAGACCGGCCGTGGTGCCAGCGTGCAATGGCTGGACCTGCGCCCGGAGCAGGCGCGCGAACTGGCCGCCGACCTGGCCGAACGGGCCAGGCCCGAGAACGCGCGCTACCACTACGATTACTACACCGCCAACTGCGCCACGATGGTGCGCGACACGCTGGACAAGGCGCTCGGTGGCAGCCTGCATGCGCAGCTGTCCGGCCGCTCGCGCGGCAACACCTACCGCAGTGAATCGGTACGGCTGGCCTCGCCGGCCCCATGGATGTGGCTGGGCTTCGACCTGGGCCTGGGCCCGTTCGCCGACCAGCCGCTGTCGCGCTGGCAGGAAGCCTTCGTGCCGATGCGCCTGGCCGATGCGCTGCGCCAGGTGAACAACAGCGATGGCCGGCCGCTGGTGCAGTCCGAGCAGGAACTGCTGCCGCACCGCATCGCCCCGGAACCGAAGGACAGCGCGCGCCGCTGGTGGCCGTGGCTGCTGGTCGGCCTGGCCGCGGCCGCCGGCGTGCTGGCCCTGCGCCGCCGCCCGCGCCTGCTGGCCGGCCTAGCCCTGCCGCTGTGGCTGCTGTGCACGGTTGCCGGTGGCCTGCTGGTGTTCCTGTGGGGCTTCAGTGCCCACCAGGCCGCCTGGGCCAACCGCAACCTGCTGCTGCTTTCGCCGCTGTGCGTGCTGCTGCTGCCCGGCGTAGTCACCCTGTTGCGCCGGCGCCTGCCGGGCCGCCTGTTCAGGACCGTGCTGTGGCTGGTGGCCGCGCAGGCGCTGGCCGGGCTGGTACTGCACTGGCTGAGCCTGCAGCCGCAGGTCAACGTGCAGTGGATCGTGCTGCTGCTGCCGATCCATGCCGCCCTGGCCTGGGTGCTCGGCCGGGGCCCTCACCCGGCCGATACGGGCCGCTGACGCACGATGTCCGGCATGTCCCAGCCTGCACCCGATCCGGCGGCCAACCCGGCCTGTGTCATCAACTGCGTCCACTACGATGACGATGGCAAGCGCCACGACATCAACCTGGACGACATCAGCGAGGTCATCGCCAGCAACAACGGCTTTGTCTGGGTCGGCCTGTACGACCCCAACGATGCCGTGCTGCTGAAGCTGCAGGAAGAATTCGGCCTGCATGATCTGGCCATCGACGATGCACGCAACGCGCACCAGCGGCCGAAGGTGGAAACCTACGGCAATTCGCTGTTCGTGGTGGTCACCACCGCGCAGATGGTCGACGAGCGCATCAAGTACGGTGAAACCCACGCCTTCCTGGGCCCGCGCTTCCTGGTGACGGTGCGCCACGGCGCCTCGCTGTCCTACGCGCCGGTGCGCAGCCGGGTGGAGCGCGAACCGCAGCTGCTGAAGATGGGGCCCTCGTACTGCCTGTATGCGGTCACCGATTTCGTGGTCGACAACTACCTGCCGATCATCAACCGCTTCCGCGACACGCTCGACTCGCTGGAAAAGGACATCTTCGCCGACGACTACAAGCGCTCCACGGTGGTGCGCCTGTACGAGCTCAAGCGCGAACTGAACAAGATGCGGATGGCGGTGGCACCGCTGCAGGATGTGCTGGCCCAGCTGCGCCGCTACCAGGGCGACCTGGTGCCGGACGAAGTGAAGCTGTACGTGCGCGATGTGCATGACCATGCCGTGCGCATCAGCGATGTCATCGATACCCTGCGCGAGATGCTCGGTACTGCCTTGAGCGTGAACCTGTCGCTGGTCACCCTAGCGCAGGGCGAGACCGTCAAGCGCCTCGGTGCCTGGGCGGCGCTGCTGGCCGCGCCGACGCTCATCACCAGCTGGTACGGCATGAACTTCGCGCACATGCCGGAACTGAGCGAACCGTGGTCCTACCCGCTGATGATCATCGGCGTGGGCGGTGTGTGCGTGGGCCTGTACCGGTTGTTCAAGCGTTCGGGCTGGCTGTAGCGCCAGGCCGCGCCTGGCGGACGGTTTGCCGATGCCAGGCATGGCCTGGCACTACCCGAGGCATGTGGATCCTGATGCCAGGCATGGCCTGGCACTACCGGTTGAGTGCCGCCGCCCTGTAGTGCCAGGCCATGCCTGGCATTGCCGGTTGCGTGCGGGACCTGGCCTCAGGCCACGAAAACGGTCTTGATGTTCATGAACTCATGGATGCCGTGGTCGGCCAGTTCGCGGCCGAAGCCGGACTGCTTGCTGCCGCCGAACGGCAACCGCGCATCGCTCTTGACGATGGCGTTGACGAAAGCCGCGCCGCATTCCAGCTGCTGGGCGAAGGCTTCGCCACGCACGGGATCGGCCGTCCACACGCTGCCGCCCAGCCCGAAACGGGTGTCGTTGGCCACGTGCAGCGCTTCGGCTTCGTCCTTGACCCGGATCACCGCCGCCACCGGCCCGAACAGTTCTTCGTCATAGGCCGGCATGCCCGGCCCGACGTTGTCGAGCACGGTCGCCGGGTACCCGGCGTGGGTGCCGGCGATGGGTTCGCCGCCCAGCAGCACGCGCGCGCCCTTGGCCACGCTGGCCTGCACCTGCTTGTGCAGTTCATCGCGCAGGTCGGCGCGGGCCATCGGTGCCAGGGTGGTGCCTTCGGCCTCGGGGTCGCCATAACGGCGTTCGGCACTGGCCTGCACGAAGCGCTCGGTGAACGCATCGGCCAGCGCCTCCACCACGATGAAGCGCTTGGCCGCGATGCAGGTCTGCCCGCTGTTGTCGAAGCGTGACTTCACCGCGGCAGCCACGGTCTTGTCCAGGTCGGCATCGTCCAGCACCACGAAGGCGTCACTGCCGCCCAGCTCCATCACCGATTTCTTCAACTGGCTGCCGGCGTTGGCCGCGATCGAGCGCCCTGCCCGCTCGCTGCCGGTCAGGGTCACGGCCTTGATGCGCCGGTCACGCAGCACGTCGGCGGCCTGGTCATTGTCGATGTGCAGCACGTCGAAGACCCCGGCCGGCAGGCCGGCGGCGCGCACCACGTCCAGGATGAGGTCGGCACACTGCGGCACATTGCTGGCGTGCTTGAGCAGGGCCACGTTGCCGGCCATGAACGCCGGCGCGAGGAAACGGAACACCTGCCAGATCGGGAAATTCCACGGCATCACCGCGAACACGCAGCCGATCGGCTCGTAGCGCACGTAGCTGCGCTGGGCGTGGGTGTCGATCAGCTGCGGCTTGAGGTAGTCGGCGGCATGGTCGGCATAGAACTCGCAGGCCGCGGCGCACTTGTCGATCTCGGCCAGCGCTTCGCCCTTGAGCTTGCCCATCTCCTGGGTCATCGCCCGCTGCAGCTCGGCGCTGCGCTCACGCAGCTGCGCCGCGATCAGCCGCAGGATCGCGCCGCGCTCCTGCAGCGAACGCGCGGCCCAGCCGGGGAACGCATCGGCGGCGGCCTGCAGCCGCTGCTCGATGGCCGCGGCATCCATCAGTTCGTGGCGGTAGGTCACCTGGCCGGTGGCCGGGTTGATGATCTCGACGGTCATGCGGGCATCTCCTTCACACAGGCCGTCATTGTGCGCCGATGCCCGTGAGCCGTGCGTTGCCGGATCAGTCCACACTATCGACATGGCCGCGACACACCGTCGCGGCCATGCAGGCCCGGCGGCCTCAGCCGTTGTCCTGGCGGGCCAGCTGCAGGTCGCGCTGGCGACGCTTTTCCGCGCGCGCGGTCAGGTACCAGCCCACCACCGCCGCCACCGACACGGCCATCACCATCAGCGTGGCCAGTGCGTTGATCTTCGGGCTGATGCCCATGCGTACCGAGGCGAACACCTTCATCGGCAACGTGGTGGCGCTGGGGCCGGCAACGAAGCTGGCGATGACCACGTCATCCAGCGACAGGGTGAACGCCAGCAGCCAGCCGGCCACCAGCGCCGGCGCGATGATCGGCAGGGTGATCTTCAGGAACACCGTCAGCCGGCTCGCGCCCAGGTCCATCGCCGCCTCTTCCAGCGAGACATCCAGTTCCTGCAGGCGCGAGGACACCACCACCGTCACGAAGGACAGGGTGAAGGTGACGTGGGCGATCCAGATGGTGGCCACGCCACGCGCCGGGAACCCGGGAATACCGCCCATCGCCACCAGCAGCGTCATCAGCGAGAAGCCCAGGATCACTTCGGGCATCACCAGCGGTGCGGTGATCAATGCGCCGAACAGGGTCTTGCCGCGGAAATGGCGGAAGCGGGTCATCACCATGGCCGCCAGCGTGCCGATGACCGTGGAGGCGCACGCGGTCCAGAACGCCACGCGCAGGCTGACCCACAGCGCATCCATCAGCGCGCGGTCGTTGATCAGCTCGCCATACCAGCGGGTGGAGAACCCGGCCCACACCGTGGCCAGCCGCGAGCTGTTGAACGAGAACAGCATCAGCAGCAGGATCGGCAGGTACAGGAAGGCGAAGCCCAGGGCCAACGTGCCCCAGCCCAGCCAGCGGTAGCCACGCATCGTGCTCATGCCTGCTTCCCTTCCAGCACGCGCTGCTGGGACCGGTTGAACAGCAGGATGGGCGCCAGCAGCAGGAGCAGCATCACCACCGCCACTGCCGACGCCACCGGCCAGTTGCGGTTGTTGAAGAACTCGCCCCACAGCACGCGGCCGATCATCAGCGTGTCCGGCCCGCCGAGCATTTCCGGGATCACGAATTCACCCACGGCCGGGATCAGCACCAGCATGCAGCCGGCGATGATGCCTGCGCGCGACAGCGGCAGGGTGATGCGCAGGAACGCCTGCCACGGCCGTGCGCCCAGGTCGTAGGCCGCTTCCAGCAGGCGGTGGTCATGCTTGACCAGGTTGGCGTACAGCGGCAGCACCATGAACGGCAGATAGCAGTAGACGATGCCGATGTAGGCAGCGGTGGGGGTGTACAGCAGCTGCAGCGGCTCGCTGATCAGCCCGCTCTTGAGCAGCAGCTGGTTGAGCAGGCCGTTGCGGTCGAGGATGCCGATCCAGGCATACACGCGGATCAGGAACGAGGTCCACGACGGCAGCACCACCAGCATCATCGCCACGTTGCGTGCGGACGGTGACATGCGCGCGATGGCATAGGCCATCGGGTAGCCGATCAGCAGGGTGAACGCGGTGGAGATGACCGCGATCTTGAACGAGCTCAGGTAGGCCACCAGGTACTGCGAATCGCGTACCAGCTGCAGGTAGTTTTCCAGGTTGAGCTTGAGCGAGAACGCGCCGTCGATGTACTGCAGCAGCCAGGTGTACGGCGGCGAGCCGACCTGGGTGTGCGCGAAGGAGATCATCAGGATGATCGCGAACGGCACCGCGAAGAACAGCATCAGCCACAGGTACGGCACGCCGATGACGGTGCCGCGCAGGCCCGGAACCCAGCGCTTGAGGCCGGCCATGCTCATGAGGTCAGCACCACGCCATCGTTGTCGCGCCAGTGCACCCACACGCTGTCGCCCCAGGTCAGGCCATCGCTGGCCCAGCGCTGGGAATTGGCGAAGTTGGCCAGCACCTTGGCGCCACTGGGCAGGCGCACGTGGTAGACCGAGTGGCTGCCGAAATAGGCGATCTCCTCGATCACCCCGTGGGCCTTGTTGGTGTGCCCTTCCGGCTCGTCCTTGCCGATCATCACCTTTTCCGGGCGCAGCGCGAACGCCACCGGCTGGCCTTCGTAGCCGGTGATGCCGTGGGCGATGTAGATCGGTGCCGGGAACAGCGGCGAGCGCACGGTCACGTACTCGGGCAGGTCCTCGTCGATCACGCCGTCGAACAGGTTCACCGAGCCGATGAACTCGGCCACGAAGCGGTTGGCCGGCTGTTCGTAGACTTCATCGGGCTTGCCGACCTGCTGGATCCAGCCGGCGTCCATCACCGCGATGCGGGTGGCCATGGTCATCGCCTCCTCCTGGTCGTGGGTGACCATCACGCAGGTCACGCCGGAGGTTTCGATGATGTTGACCAGCTCCAGCTGCATCTGCGAGCGCAGCTTCTTGTCCAGCGCGCCCATCGGCTCGTCCAGCAGCAGCAGCTTGGGGCCCTTGGCCAGCGAGCGGGCCAGCGCCACGCGCTGCTGCTGGCCGCCGGAGAGCTGGTGTGGCTTGCGCTTGCCCAGGTGGCCCATCTGCACCAGTTCCAGCATCTCGCCGACGCGGCGGGTGATGGCATCACGGGCCAGGCCGTCCTGCTTCAGGCCGAAGGCGATGTTCTGCTCCACGGTCATGTGCGGGAACAGCGCGTAGGACTGGAACATCATGTTCACCGGCCGCTGGTAGGGCGGCAGGGCGTCCAGGCGCTGGCCATCGAGGGTGATGGTGCCCTTGGTGGGAGTCTCGAAGCCGCCCAGGCAGCGCAGCAGGGTCGATTTGCCACTGCCGGAACCGCCCAGCAGGGCGAAGATCTCGCCTTTGCGGACATCCAGCTGGACATCGTCGACGGCGACGAAGCCATCGAATTCCTTGCGCAGGTCACGAATGGACAGGTAGCCGGGCGCGCCGGTCGCGGTAACGACGGCGGCTTCCGGCTGGGCTTCTACGGGCATGCGGGGGGCTCCGGGAGCAGGCGGTGGGCAGCGGGCGCCATTCTACCGGCCGGGGGCGGATGGGGATATGACGGGGGTTGGCGGGCGGGGCCGGGGGCCTCTCAGGCCAGGTGTGGCTGCGCACGCAGGTGGTCGACCAGCAGGTCGATGAAGCTGCGCACCTTGCTGGAGCCGTAGCGGGTTTCACGGTGCACTACATGGATCGGCCAGGGCGCCTGTTCGAAGTCGGGCAGCAGCACTTCCAGGCGTCCGGCAGCCAGGTCGTCAGCGATCTGGTAGTAGGGCTGGCGCGCGATGCCCAGCCCGGCACATGCGGCAGCCACGGCACCGTCGTTGCTGCTGACCGTCAGCCGCGGACGGATGCGCTGGACGATGGGCGCCACGGTATCGCCGAAGCGCCATTCCAGGCGTGGCAGGATGTTGTCGCGGGCGATCACGGTGTGGTCCTGCAGATCACGCGGATGCTGCGGGCGCCCCACCCTGTCCAGGTAGTCCGGCGAAGCGCACAGCATGCGCCGCACCTGGCCGACGCGCAGCGCCTTCAGCCCCGAATCGGGTAGATGTCCGATGCGCACTGCCACATCCATGCCCTCCTCGACCAGGTTCACCACGCGATCAAGGAAACTGGCCGACACGTCCACCTCCGGGTAAGCCTGCAGGTAGCGCACCACGCAGGGCATCACGAAGTAGCGGCCGAACAGCACCGGTGCGGTAACCGACAGCTCCCCGCGCGGGGTGGCATTGATGCCGGCGGCGGCCGCGTTGGCTTCGCGCAGGCTGGCCAGAATGTTGCGGCTGTCCACCAGGTAGCGGCTGCCGGCCTCGGTAAGGCGCACGCTGCGGGTGGTGCGCATGAGCAGTTTCACCCCCAGTTGGTGTTCCAGGGCCGCAATGGCCCGTGTCACCGCAGCCGGCGACAGGTCGAGCCAGCGCGACGCGGCAGCGAAGTTCTCACGTTCGCCCACCGCGACAAACACATTCATGAGGTGGATCTGGTCCATGCTGCCCCCGGGGTCGCCCGGACGGAATTATTCCACGCAACACCATCATTCCGCACGCATCCTCCAGATAATTTCGCCAGAAGAAATAGTGTCTTGCGCACTCCCCGCTGCCCGGCGCTGCGACCGCTCACTACTGTGTGCCCCTCTTCCCCCCTGGAGCACCCTGATGAACCGTCTTGCCGCCGCCTCTCTCGCCCTGGGCCTGGGCCTGCCCGCCCTCGCTGCCGCAGCACCCGTCACCTACCGAAGCATCACCGTCGATGGGGTGCAGATCGCCTATCGCGAGGCGGGCGATGCCAGCAAGCCAACGCTGCTGCTGCTGCATGGCGTGCCCAGTTCCTCGCGCATGTACGACGCCCTGATGCGGCGGCTGGGCAGCCGCTACCACCTGGTGGCACCGGACTACCCCGGCTTCGGCAACAGCGAGGCCCCGGACCCGTCGCGCTATGCCTACACCTTCGATCACCTGGCACTGACCATGCAGCAGTTCACCGATGCCCTCGGTCTGCACCACTACACGCTTTTCATGCAGGACTTCGGTGCCCCGGTCGGCATGCGCCTGGCCATCGCACGCCCGCAGGCGGTGCAGGCCCTCGTGTTCCAGAACGGCAACGTGTATGAGGAGGGCCTGGGAGTGATGTGGGAGAAGCGCCGCCCGTTCTGGGCCAACCGCGCCGCCCATGAGCAGGAGATCATCACCGCCCACCAGTCGGTGGCGGTGACGCGCGCACGTCACGTCGGCACCGACCCGGACGTGGAGGCCTACGATCCGGACCTGTGGATGGATGAGCATGCCTACCTGAACCGCCCCGGCCAGGCCCGCATCCAGGCCGATCTGCTGTTCGACTACCAGCACAACCTGGCTGCCTACCCGCGCTGGCAGGCCTGGCTGCGGCAGAAGCAATTGCCGACGCTGGTGCTGTGGGGCCGCTATGACCCCTCGTTCCTGGTGCCTGGAGCCGAAGCCTTCCGCCGCGACAATGGCAAGGCCGACGTGCACATCCTGGACGGCGGCCACTTCGTGATGGACACGAAGCTGGACGACGTGGTGGCCCTGACCGACACGTTCATGCAGTCAATGGCCAGCGCGCGCTGAGGCCATGAAAAAAGGGCGCCGGTTCTGCACCGGCGCCCTTGCATGCCATGCGCTCGACTCAACGACCGGTCTTGATCTCGGTCCACAGACGGGTATAGAGCTTGTCCGTTTCCGGGGTGTTGATCGAGTAGGTGAACATCTTCTCGGCCACGTCGGCCGGCGGGTAGATGGTCGGGTCGTTGCGGATCGCCTCGTCCACCAGCGGCGTGGCCGTCGGCACCGGGTTGGCGTAGTGGATGAAGTTGGTGTTGGCCGCGGCGACCTTCGGTTCCAGCAGGTAGTTGATGAAGCTGTAGGCCGCTTCCGGGTGCTTGGCATCCTTGGGGATGGCCAGCATGTCGAACCACTGCGGCGCACCTTCCTTCGGGATCGAATAGGCCACGTGGATGCCGTTGTCGGCCTCGTTGGCGCGGTCGCGGGCCTGGATGATGTCACCGGACCAGCCGACCACCAGACAGGTACCGCCGCTGGCCAGCGAGCTGACGTACTGCGAGGAGTGGAAGTTCTGCACGTACGGGCGGATCGACTTCAGCAGCGTGGCGGCCTTCTGCAGGTCGGCCTCGTTGTTGCTGTGCGGGTCCAGGCCCAGGTAGTGCAGCGCGATCGGGATCATGTCGGCCGGCGTGTCCAGGATGGTCACGCCGCAATCCTTCATCTTGGCGATGTTTTCCGGCTTGAACACCAGGTCCCAGCTGTTGGCGATATCGGCGCTGCCGCCGAAACGCTGCTTGAGCATGTCCACGTTGTAGCCGATGCCGGTGGTGCCGATCATGTACGGCACGCCGTACTTGTTGTCCGGGTCCTGGGTGGCGATGCGCTTCATCACCGCCGGGTCCAGGTTGGCCAGATTCGGAATCTTGCTCTTGTCCAGCGGCAGGAACACGCCGGCCTGGATCTGGCGGCCGAAGAAGTTCAGCGTCGGCACGACCACGTCGTAACCGCTGTTGCCCGCCAGCAGCTTGGTCTCGACCATCTCATCGCTGTCGAACACATCGTAGGTGACCTTGATCCCGCTGGTCTTCTCGAAGTTCGGGATGGTGTCTTCGGCGATGTAGTCGCTGTAGTTGTAGATGTTCAGCGACTGGCTGTCCTGCGCGGCACCGCCGCTACCACCGCCGCCACAGGCGGCAAGCAGGACGGTGGACAGGCCAAGCGTGAGGGTACGCAGCTTCATCGGGCGCTCCGGGAAAATCAGGGACGGGAAACAGGTTCGGTGGGGGTCGGCGGTGGCCGGGATGGGCCGGCGACGGGGCCAGCCTACCCCCGGGGGGCGTATTTTGCCATTGACGGCGCCTACACGTTGAGCAGCAGGAACTCGCGCTCCCACGAGCTGATGACCCGGAAGAAGGTCTCGTATTCCTTGCGCTTGACCGAAATGTAGGCGCGGCAGAAACGCTCGCCCAGCAGGGCCTGCAGCGCCTCGCACCGCTCCAGCCCGTCCAGCGCCTCGCCCAGCGAGCGCGGCAGGTTGTAGCCCAGCTCCTTGGCGCTGCCGGTTACCGGCGCATCCGGTGCCAACCGTTCGCGGATGCCGAGCAGGCCGCAGGCCAGGGTGGCGGCCATGGCCAGGTAGGGGTTGGCGTCGGAACCGGCGAAGCGGCTTTCCACGCGCATGTTGGCCGGGGTATCCAGCGGCACGCGCAGGCCGCAGGTGCGGTTGTCGAAGCCCCAATGCACATTGCTGGGCGAGACCTCGCCAAACACCAGCCGCCGGTAGGAATTGACGTTCGGCGCGAAGAACGCCATCGCCAGCGGTGCATACTTCTGCAGCCCGCCCAGGTAGTGGCCGAACACCGGGCTGAACTCGCCTTCGCCCTGCCCTTCACCGGCGAACACGTTGCTGCCATCGCTCACCTTCACCAGGCTCTGGTGGATGTGCATGGCACTGCCCGGCTCGTTCTCCATCGGCTTGGCCAGGAAGGTGGCATACACCCCGTGGCGCATGGCCGCCTCGCGCATGGTGCGCTTGAACAGGAACACCTGGTCGGCCAGGTCCATGGCATCGGCATGGGTGAAGTTCACTTCCAGCTGCGCCGCGCCGGATTCGTGGATGAGCGTATCCACGTCCAGCTTCATCGCATCGGCATAGTCGTACATCAGGTCCAGGATGGGGTCGAATTCGTTGACCGCATCGATGGAATACGACTGCCGCGCCGTTTCCGGGCGGCCGGAGCGGCCGGCCGGGGGCAGCAGCGGGAAATCCGGGTCGGTGTTCTTCTGCACCAGGAAGAACTCCAGTTCCGGCGCCACCACCGGGCGCAGGCCCAGCTCGGCATAGGCATCGAGCACACGGCGCAGCACGTTGCGCGGCGCCAGCTCGTGCGGCTGGCCGGTCTTGGTATAGCAGTCATGGATGATCTGGGCGGTCGGGTCGGCCGCCCACGGCACCATGCGCACGGTGTCCGGGTCCGGGCGCAGCATCATGTCCGAGTCCGACGGCGAGGTCAGCTCGTAGTAGTCGTCGGGGAAGTCGCCGGTGACCGTAGTGGCGAAGATGCCTTCGGGCAGCCGCGTGCCGTAATCATGCGAGAACTTGTCGGCGGGAATGATCTTGCCACGCGCGTTGCCGGTGATGTCCGGCACCAGGCATTCGACCTCGGTGATGCGCCGCTCCTTCAGCCAGCGCAGCAGGCTGCTTTCCTGCGGTGGCGGGGGCGTGGCCGTCTTGCGCGGGCGCGTTCGGGAGGTCATGGGAAATCCAGTGGGACGGGGGTGTGGCCACGGCAAGCTTGGCCGAAGGCATGGAAAATAGCGTGATAGAACGGGTTCTGCATGACACGCCACTCCGGGTGCCACTGTACGCCCAGCACGAAGCGGTGGCGCGTGCTGCGTGCGGCCTCGACCAGTCCATCGGGGGCGCGTGCCTCCACCTGCAGGCCGCGACCGAGCCGGTCGATGCCCTGCCCGTGCACCGAATTGACCGGGACGCTGTCCGTGCCGGCCCAGCGCCGCAGCCAGCCACCAGGCGCCAGCGCCACCGCGTGCGCCGGCCCGTACTGCACCTCCACCGTGGCCCGGATGTCCTCGCGGTGGTCGGCCCGTCCCGGCACCGCGTGCACCTCCGGGTGCAGCGTGCCGCCCAGGGCCACGTTGAGTTCCTGGAACCCACGGCAGATCGCCAGCACCGGCAGGTCCATGGCCAGTGCCTCGTGCAGCAACGCCAATGCCGTGGCATCCCGGGCCGGGTCCTGCGGGTTGCCGGGCCAGGTACGGCCACCGTCGTAGTGTTCCGGCGCGATGTTGCTGACCGCACCGGTCAACAGCAGACCATCAAGCCCCTGCAGCCAGTCCCGCGCGGGCAACGCCGGCTGCAGGCTGGGCAGCAGCACCGGCGTGGCAGCGGCCGCTTCGACCAGCGCACGGACGTACTTTTCCCCCGCCACCGCGAAGCGGTGGTGGCCGATCACCGCGCGGTCTGTGGGCAGACCGACCCAGGGCAGGCGTGGCATGGCAGGCTCCGTGGCGCGCCCAGCCACGTTACCGCCGCCGGCGGCGCATCGGCAACCACGCTGCGGTCACACCGCCGCCGTGCAACTGCGCCACACTATTGCCATGCGACGCGACCTTTTCCGCCACGAGCACCGTGCGCTGCCGCCCAGCTGGTATGCCGCCAGCGTGCCCCCCCGTGTACCGCTGCCCCCGCTGCAGGGCGCGCGCCAGGCCGACGTGGCCATCCTCGGCGCGGGTTACACCGGGCTGTCGGCGGCGCTGGCACTGGCCGAGCGCGGCTTCAAGGTCGAAGTGCTGGAAGCCCGGCGGATCGGCTGGGGCGCCTCCGGCCGCAACGGCGGCCAGGTGCTGGTGGGCTACGGCTGCGAAGTGGATACGCTGGAAGCCATGGTCGGGGCCGCCGATGCGCGTACCCTGTTCGACTTCTCGCGCCAGGGCGTGCAGCAGGTGCGCGAACGCATCACCCGTCATGGCATCGACTGTCATTGGATCGATGGCCACGCCAGCGTGCCGATCACCGCGCGCCAGGAACGCAGCCTGCGCGGGCACCTGGACACGCTGGTCGAGCGCTACGACTACCCCCTGCAATGGTGGGACGCCGCCACCCTGCACGCACAGCTGGACAGCCCACGCTATCGCGGCGCCCTGTTCGACCCGCTCAGTGGCCACCTGCACCCGCTCGCCTTCGTCCAGGGCCTGGCCGATGCCGCACGTGCCGCCGGCGTGGTGATCCACGAGGACAGCCCGGTGCTGGCACTGCAGCGCGGCCCCCACCCGCAGCTGCGCACCGCCACCGGCAGCATCAGCGCCGACCATGTGGTGCTGGCGGGCAACGCCCTGCTGGAAGGCATCGCACCAGAGCTGGAACGGCGCATGATGCCGGTCGGCACCTATGTCGGCGCAACGCCGGTGCTGGGTGAAGCACGCGCACGGGCCCTGATCCGCAATGCGATGGCGGTGGCCGACACCGGCTGGGTGCTGGACTACTTCCGCCTCAGCCATGACCATCGCCTGCTGTTCGGGGGGGGCGCCAGCTATTCCGCATTGCCGCCGCCGGGATTGGGCCAGACCCTGCAGCAGCGCATGTGGAAGGTGTTCCCGCAGCTGCAGGGAACCGGGTTCGAGTACCTGTGGGGCGGCTATGTGGACATCACACCTTCACGCGCACCGCACTGGGGCCGGCTGACGCCGGACATCTATTTCGCGCAGGGCTTTTCCGGCCATGGCGTGGCGGCAGCGCACCTGGCCGGGGAGGTCATCGCCGAGGCCATCGCCGGCCAGGCACAGCGGCTGGATGTGTTCGAACGCCTGCGCCACAAGCCTTTCCCGGGTGGGCGCTGGCTGCGCATGCCCCTGCTGGTAGCCACCATGGCCATGGTGAAGCTGCGGGATGCGCTGGGGTAAGCCCCCGCCCCGATGTGCCCCCGAAGCGGATTGTTTGCATAATCCGGGCTGGAGCATCGGGGGCATGCGAATGGACTGGTGGAAGGAAGGGATACAGGTCAGGCTGCGTATCCGCCCGGAAGGGTGGTTGCTGGCGCTGGCCTATGCCGTGGCCTGCTGGGGGGCCCGGCAGCTTTCACTGGACCAGTTCTTCCTGCCTGCCGGCGTCCGTGTGGCCGCCCTGCTGCTGTGTCCCCCCCGGCTGTGGCCCTATCTGCTGATCGGTGAATACGCCTACTTCGCGCACCTGCGGATTCCGCTGCTGGACAAGTACGGCCTGATCTGGGTGATCTGCGCTTCGGTGTTCCTGATGCCGGCGGTGATGCTGATCGTGCGGCTGCACCGTCAGCTGCTGTCACGCACCACGATCGTCGGGGTGATTTCCATCGCGTTTTTCACCGCCGTGGTCGTCAGCCTGCTGAACATCGGCATCTCCAGCCTGCTCTGGCCCCCGTTGCGTGAAGAATCGTTCACTACCTATGTGCTGCGTTACGCACTCGGGGATTTCATCGGCATCCTGGTGGCCGCCCCACTTGCACTGCTCTGGATCCGGCGCAAGGAGGAACGCTGGACGCGCAGAGCAATTGCAACAACAGCCGCAGCACTGGCGTTGATACTCCTGATCGGCCTGCAGGTGACACCGGTGCTTCCTGCGGCTGTCGCGCCCCGGGGATCGCTGCAACTGCTCCTGCTGCTGCCGGTACCCGCCATTGTGCTGACCTGCCTGTTGGGATGGCGTGGTGCCGCTGTGGGTGTTACTGCGCTGAACATGGTCCTCGGCCTGGGCCCACCGGCGTTGGAGCCAGATGCCTTTGATGCAGCCACTTTCGCCACCCAGCAGGCCATGGCCATTACCAGTGTCGCCCTGCTGTTGCTGGGGGCGCGCATCAGCCATTTCCAGAGTCAGCATCGGCAGCGCGAGGAAGATGGCAGGGCCGCGCTGCAACTGGCCCGCAATTCGCACCTTGCCAGCGAAATGGACCTGCGGGAACGGGCAGCGCACCTGCGCCGGCTCGGCGATGGCATGGACCTATCGCTCAACGAAATGGTGAACTGGCTGCATTCGCAGGGCCATCACGCGGTGGCAGACAGCCTTCGCCATACCACCGAAGTGCATTCGCGCCTGTTCCGCGCACAGGCCAGCATGATCTACCCGTCCACGCTGGAACGCTTGGGGCTGTTCGTGGCACTGCAAGCGGGCGGGGTCCGCGAAGCCTGGAACCATTCGCACCGGATCGGCCAGCCCTGGTTGATGGGAGACCCGTGCAAGCTGGAAGTAGGCACACAACTTGTCGCTTATCGTCTGGTGGTCGAAGCCGTGTCACTGCTGCTCAAATGCGAAAATGGGCAGATCGCGGTGCGTATCCGCTGTGGACGCTTCAGGCAGCGGCAGGGGCTGATCATTTCCATTGCCCTTGTCGATATCCGCCAACCGCTTGCAGAGCAGACCCAGCAGCTTGCCACCGAACAGCTGTTGGGACGCATCCTTGCCCATGGGGGCCGCATGGACATGCCCGGCAACAGGATCCGGATCATGCTGCTGGAAGCACAGGGGACTTCCGCCCGGACCTATTCAGCCACGGAACTCCCCCCGACCCTGCGTCCTGTGAATCCACATGATCCACCGGACCCGCAGACCATCAACTGACGATGGAAGAAAAACGAGATATCGGTCACTTCTTGAAAGTGATTTCCGTTGCCCGCCCTTCCATTCCCAACAACGCCTGCAGATACGGTGCGATTGCGCAGCCGTGAATCTGCCGATACTGTCGCCCCATTGGGGCTCCTGGGTATCGATGGGGTTGCCGCCATGCAACGAGCAAGGGAGGCTTGGGATTGAATTGGTGGAAGAAGGGATTTGAACTGAATTTCCGCATACGGCCGGTTGGGCTGGCCATTGCAGCGATGTACGCCATCGCCTGCTGGGGTGCCTGGCGGATCTCTCTGGACCAGTTCTACCTGCCAGCCGGCATACGCGTGGCGGCCCTGCTGGTATGCCCTCCCCGGCTCTGGCCCTACCTGCTGCTGGGCGAGTATGCCTACTTCGCCCAGTTGCGGTACCCACTGATAGATCAATATGGCTTGGCCTGGGTGATCCTGGGGTCAGCCTTCCTGTTGCCGGCCGTTGCGCTGGTCATTCATGCGCACCGCAGAGTCATGACCGCCACAACGGATGGGTGGTTGCTTTCGGTTGCTGTATCGGCAGCCCTGGTCGCTACTGCACTGAAACTGGGGCTCTCCCACCTGCTGTCGGACAGCCCCTCCAGCGTGCCGTTTGCTACAAGGGCCGTACGATTCGTCCTCGGCGACTACATTGCCATCCTGACCGTGGCTCCGCTCGCCGTGCTCTGGAGCAGGCGGCACTCCATGTATGAATGGAGGTTCTGGCGCTCCTCGCCGACCATCGCCGCGCTCTCCCTGATGCTGGGCCTGGGCCTCTTCACGGCACTGGCCCCGGGATTGTCGGATAGCGCCAAGACAAGCCTGCAACTGGCAATGGCGCTTCCCGTCATCATCCTGACCTGCGTCCACGGCTGGCAGGGCGCCGCGATCGGGGTACCACTGCTGAACATCCTCATCGCGCTGATGACCCCGACGTCAGGGCAACTGGGTTCGTTTGATGCCCGGACCTTCATGACGCAGCAACTCGTGGCCATCGCGGGAACGGGACTACTGGCGCTGGGGGCACGCATTACCCAGCGTTACCACCAGCACGCCGATCGGGATCTGGATGGGCACCAGGCTGCCCGGCTCTCGAGGTCCGCGCATATGGCCGGCGAGATGGACCTTCGGGAGCGCGCCTTGGACCTGAGGAGAATCGCGGACGGAATCGAGGCATCCCTCAACAGAACTGCCGACCTGTTGAAGATGCATGGACACCACTCACCGGCCATGGACCTTCTGCTTACCTCCACCGCCCATTCGCGCCAGTTCCGTGAACTGACGAGCATGGTGTACCCGACGGAAGTCGAACAGGTGGGGCTCTATCTGGCCTTGCAGGTCAGCGGCATCCGCGAGAGCTGGGACCAGACCCACCGGGTAGTCCCCCCGCACCTGGCCGGAGACCCGTGCCAATTGAGCATTGCGCTGCAGCTGGCTGCATACCGTACGCTGTGCGAAGCCGTTGCGTTGCTGCTCAAGCATGAGCATGGCCAGGTCCAGATACGTGCACGCTGTGGCAGATGGCAGGGACAACAGGGAATTCTCGTCAGCGTTTCCCTGCTGGACCGCAATCGCCCGTTGCTGCTCGATACAACACGGCTGGCCGTCGAGCGGCTCAGCTCGCGTGCACTGGCTTATGGCGGAAGCGTGCAATGCCGTGGCAACCGTGTCCGGGTGCTGCTGCTGGAACCTACCACCGGCGCCACGAGCGGCAGCACGCATGCTGCCTGGATCGCCCGCGCGGACATTGCCTGAGTGCCCGCATGCGGGCGATACGCAGGCTCAAGCCTCACCTGAAAATCCTCCAGTCGCCTTGACGGCTGGAGGACCTCATCCTTCAACCGGCCGGCGGGGCAGGTTCGATGGCCCAGATCGCGCTGGCCCCTTCCCCATGCACGACCAGCGAGAATTCCGTGTTCTGGAACACCACCCGACGCACCGCCTTTTCAGGCAGCGACAGCCGGCGGGACGGCAACGACACCCTGGCAGGATTCCGGCCTGCGGGCAGCGTCCAGAATGTCGCATCGACATTGCCAACAATCAGGACGACCTGACCCGAGAGATCATTGACCTGATAGTAATTGATGCCCTCACGCTCGAAGCCGTAAACCAGCCAGTTCGGATTCACGCTCAGATTCACCGCCGCCGGCAGGGATTCCCCCAGACCGCTCTTGGCCATGTAAATCCCGTTGTCTCCGCTCGGGCAGCATGCCGCCACACTGAAAACCGACGCAGAGAACAGGGCAGCGGCAGAAACCAGCACTTGCACACCCGAAAATCTCACATTCACCCCCCATGGTAGGTTGGACAGAAAACGCCACGAAACTCCGTTTTGCCACCCCATGACCGGATGATTATCGATCCTGCTCGAAGGTTTGCCCCTCGCTCGACGCAATCGTGCCTTGGATACCCTGCAACGGTGGCAGGACCAGCATAACCATCGCTTGTGCTGAACGCCATGAAGCAGGCCCAGGACGGTTCCCGGCTGCCGCCGGTTGCCCCGGCATCATGAAAACCGCCACACCCATGATTCCCGGCTAAAGTTGCATCCGAAACCGCCGATATCCGTCCCAAGACCTCCGCAACCGAGCCATCGCCCCATGCCTGCCTTGCTGCAGGGCGCTGTCGACAGCGACCACGGTGACACCCTGCCACAGCGCATCCTGCTGGTGGAAAATTCGCGTGCGTTCACCAGCATGCTGCGCGAGGCCATCGAGCAGCGCCTGGAACTGCCGGTCGTGGTGGCCACCACCCTGGCCGAGGCCGACCGCCTGCTGTCCGAGCGCGGCGGCTGGTTCCTGGTGCTGACCGGGCTGGTCCTGGCCGATGGCGATCGCGACACCGTGGTGGACTTCTTCGTGCAGCGCAACCTGCCCACGGTGGTGGTCAGCGGGGTGTACGACGAAGACCTGCGTAAACGCGTGCTGCAGCAGCAGATCATCGATTACGTACTGAAGAACACGCCTGGCAGCGTCGATTACCTGGTGTGGCTGGTGCAGCGGCTGGAACGCAACCGGCGCATTGCCGCGCTGGTGGTCGATGATTCGCCCTCCGCACGCGGCTATGCCGCTGCATTGCTGCGCATGTATGGCCACGACGTGCATGAAGCCGCCGATGGCGTGGAAGGGCTGGCGGCGATCGAAGCCTACCCGGCCATCCGCCTGGCGGTGGTGGACCAGGAAATGCCGGGCATGCAGGGCGTGGAATTCACCCGCCGCCTGCGCACGCTGCGCTCGCGCGACAAGGTGGCGGTGATCGGCATTTCCGGCAACACCGACGCCTCGCTGATTCCACGCTTCCTGAAGAACGGCGCCAATGACTTCCTGCGCAAGCCCTATTCGCGCGAGGAATTCTTCTGCCGTGTATCGCAGAACGTGGACCAGCTGGAGCTGATCGGCACCCTGCAGGACCTGGCCACCCGCGACTTCCTCACCGGGTTGCCCAACCGCCGCTGCTTCCTGGAACAGAGCCAGCGGCAGCTGCCGCAGCTGCACGGCCAGTGCGTGGCGGTGGCGATGATCGACATCGACCACTTCAAGCACATCAACGACAGCCACGGCCACGAAGCCGGCGACGACGCGCTGCGCGCGGTGGCTGCGGCAGTGGCTGCCCATGCCCGGCCGCAGGACCTGATCGCCCGCTTTGGCGGCGAGGAATTCTGCCTGCTGGTGCCGGACATGGAGCAGGACGAGGCCCTGGCCTACTTCGATGCGCTGCGCCAACGCATCGCCGCGCTGGAAGTGGATGTCGGAACTGCCACCCTGCGCATGACCGTCAGCATCGGCCTGTGCTGCCTGCGCCCGCAGCGCGATGCCCTGCATCGGCTGATTTCCGAGGCCGACCGCCAGCTGTACCTGGCCAAGGCCGGCGGCCGCAACCGGGTCAGCTGCACGACCGTGGCCACCCCGCTGCGCCTGCGCGAACCTGCACTGGGCTGAGCCCCCGCACACCGCGCCTTGATCGAGATCAACGCCGACCATCGGACCTGTTCCTACAGTCATCCCTGACAATGCATCACAGGGAGTCGGAAATGGCACTATTGGTCTGGCAGGACGATCTGAACATCGGCATCGAGGTGATCGACCAGCAACACCGCCGCATCGTGGAAATGCTCAATCACCTGCATGTGGCGCAGGCAAGCCTGCAGCGGCTGGCGGTCGCCGAGGTGATCGACGAGGTGGTGGACTACACGATGTCCCACTTCGCCTTCGAAGAGGAACTGATGGAGGAAGCGGGCTACGCCTTCTGCGCCGCGCACAAGCGCGTGCATGAAGTCTTCATCAAGCGGGTGGCCGAGTACCGCCTGCGTTTCCATGCCGGTGAGGACATCAGCGATGAACTGCGCACCATGCTGTCGCGCTGGCTGTTCAACCACATCCGTGGCGATGACCGCGCCTATGCCGACCAGGTCAAGCAGCACCTGAGCCAGTTCGCGCGCGAGCACCAGGGCGGCACCTGGCTGGGCCGCACGCTCAAGCGCGTCTTCGGCTGATCAGCGCAGGCGCTGGCGCAGGGCAAGCAGCGCGCACAGGGTCAGCACCACGGTCAGCGACAGGTACAGGCCGACGGCCACCAGGCCGAAGCGCTCGGCCAGCCAGGTGGCCAGGTACGGGGCCGGTGCCGCGCCCAGGATGCCGGCCAGGTTGAACGACAGCGATGCACCGGTGTAACGCACTTCCACCGGGTAGATCTCGGCAAGGAAGGTGCCGCAGGGGCCGTAGGTCAGGCCCATCAGGAACAGCCCCAGCGACAGGAAGCCCAGCACCAGCCACGGCTGTCCGGCCTGGAACAACGGGGCGAACAGCACGCCGAACCCGAGGATCAGCACACTGGCCAGTATCATCGTGCGGCGCGTGCCCCAGCGGTCACCGTAGCGTGCGGCGATGGGAATGCCGGCCGCGAAGAACAGGATGCCGACCATCTGCAGCAGCAGGAACTGGTCGCGCGGGTAGCCCAGCGCCGCCGTGCCATAGCCCAGCGCGAACACCGTCATCAGGTAGAACAGCACGAAGGTGGCGAACGCCCCCAGCGTGCCCAGCAGCAGCGGCAGCGGGTGGTCGCGGATGACGGTAAGCATCGGCAGGCGCACGCGCGTGTTGCTTTCCAGCGCGCGCTTGAAGTCGGGCGTCTCGTGGATGTTCAGGCGGATCCACAGGCCCAGCCCCACCAGCAGCGCGCTGCCGACAAACGGGATGCGCCAGCCCCACTGCAGGAAATCGTCCTGGCTCAGCCAGTGGCCCAGCAGCAGGAAGATGCCGGCCGAGAGCAGGAACCCCAGCGGTGCGCCCAGCTGCGGGAACATGCCGTACCACGCGCGCTTGCCCGGCGGTGCGTTCTCGGTGGCCAGCAGCACCGCCCCGCCCCACTCGCCGCCCAGGCCCAGGCCTTGGCCGAAGCGGCACAGCGCCAGCAGCGCCGGCGCCCACAGGCCAATCTGCGCATGCGTGGGCAGCAGGCCGATGGCCACCGTGGACAGCCCCATCGTCAGCAGCGCGGCGACCAGCGTGGCCTTGCGCCCGATGCGGTCGCCGAAATGACCGAATACCGCCGAGCCCACCGGCCGTGCGATGAAGGCCACCGCGAAGGTCGCCAGCGATTGCAGCAGGGCCGCCTTGTCGCTGCTTTCGGGGAAGAACAGGTGCGGGAACACCAGCACCGCCGCCGTGGCGTAGATGTAGAAATCGAAGAATTCGATGGTGGTGCCGATCAGGCTGGCCAGCAGGACACGACGGGGGGAATTGACGGGCAGTGCGGCAGCGGCGGTTGTCGACATCGGCAGATCTGGAAAGCGGTTCGGTCGATTCTGCCACGCCCCCTGCGGCAGCTGGGGCATTGGTTTCAATCGACACCGACGGCCGAGGGAACTTTTCCTGCCCCGGCCACTCTGTACCCTCCAGGTACCGCAGGGACGCAGCACCGATGCATTCCGTTGCCAGGGCATTGCCACATGACAGCCTGCTGCACCGCTGCGGCGCATGGAGCGTGGTCGCAGGCCTGCACCTGCTGCTGGGCTGGTGGTTGATGGGCAGCCTGCGGCCGGCACCCGGTACGCGTGAAGAGAGCCGCATCAGCCTGCGCTGGCTGATGAGCGAGGCCGCACCACCGGTGGCGGCCCCGCCCTCGCTTCCCCCGGCATCACAGGCCCCGGCACGACGCCCCTCCAGCCCGCCCGCGGCCCGGCCGGTACAGGGCGATACCGGCGCTGTCGACGGCCCGCCTCCAGCGGCTGCGGCCGGCACCACACTCGATCTTGCCCTGCCCGCCGGCAGCATCGACGGTGGCGATGGCATCAGCGCCGAAGGCGTGGCCACGAAGGTGCTGGGCCGTCGCGAAGTGCACCCGGCGTTCCAGCCGCGACGGCCGCCTTTCCGGCTGCGGCCGCAGATGTCGCCGCAGCAGAAGCTGCAGGCGATCAGCCGCTTCCTCGGACTTTGGCCACCGGGCTACATGACCGATCCGTGCGAGCTGGCGCGACAGGACATGGGCTACCTGCAGAACGCGGTGGACCCGCGCGACCGCGACGCCCTGCGCGAGGCGGTGCTGGAGGTCAGCGCGCGGTGCCGCTGACGGCCCCGCGCTCAGAGCTGGATCCAGGTCGCCTTGATCTCGCTGTACTTGTCGAAGGCGTGCAGTGATTTGTCGCGGCCGTTGCCGGACTGCTTGTAGCCACCGAACGGCGCGGTCATGTCGCCGCCATCCCAGCCGTTGACCCACACGCTGCCCGCGCGCAGCTGGCGCGCCACGCGGTGGGCACGCCCCAAGTCGCGCGTCCACAGGCCAGCCGCCAGGCCGTAGCGGCTGTCGTTGGCCAGGCGCACGGCCTCGCCCTCGTCATCGAACCCGATCACCGCCAGCACCGGGCCGAACACCTCTTCCTGCGCCAAGGCCTGCTCCGGCCGCACCTGGTCGAACACGGTCGGCTGCAGGTAGCTGCCACCCGCCTCGACCTCGGCACGGCGGCCGCCCAGCAGCAGGCGCGCGCCATCTGCCTCGGCCCGTGCGATATCGGCCAGCACCTTGTCGGCATGCGCGGCGTCCACCAGCGCGCCCATCGGGGCGTCGGCCTCCAGCGGGTGGCGGGGCTGCATCTGTCGCCCATAGGCCACAACCTGGCGCACGAAATCCTCGCGGATGGCGCGCTGCACCAGCAACCGCGCGCCCGCCGTGCAGACCTCCCCCTGGTTGAAGAAGATGCCCTTGGCCACGCCGCGGGCAGCCGCATCCAGGTCGGGGGCATCGGCGAACACCACGTGCGGGCTCTTGCCGCCACATTCGAGCCAGACCCGCTTGAGGTTGGAGCGCCCGGCATACTGCAGAAGGCGGGCGCCGGTGGCGGTGGAACCGGTGAAGGCCAGCGTATCGACGTCCATGTGCAGGGCCAGCGGCTCCCCCACGCGCACACCGAACCCGGGCACCACGTTCAGTACCCCCTCGGGCACGCCCGCCTCGGCCGCCAGCGCCGCCAGCCGCAGCGCGCTCAGGGGCGAACGCTCCGATGGCTTGAGCACCACCGCATTGCCCATCGCCAGCGCCGGCGCGATCTTCCAGCAGGCCATCAGCAACGGGAAATTCCACGGCACGATCGCCGCCACCACGCCCACCGGCTCACGGCTGACCAGGCCCAGTTCCTGCGCCCCGGTCGGGGCGAGTTCACCGTACAGCTTGTCCACCGCTTCAGCGGTCCAGGCCAGGCAGCGCACGGCGCCGGCGATGTCCACCCGGCGCGCGTCACGGATCGGCTTGCCCATGTCCAGTGTTTCCAGCAACGCCAGTTCGTCGCCATGGCGCTCGACCAGCGCCGCCAATGCCAGCAGCACCTGCTTGCGCTGCGCCGGTGCCATGCGCGGCCAGGGCCCGCCATCGAAGGCGCGTCGCGCTGCGGCCACCGCCCGTTGCACATCCTGCTCGTCGCAGTCGGCCACGCTGCCCAGCACACGGCCATCCACCGGGCTGATGCAGTCGAAGCGTGCGCCACTGGCGGCGTCGACGTATCGGCCGCCGATGAAGGCCTGCCCGGGGATGGCCAGGCGGCTGGCCAGGGCCTGCCAGTGCGCACGGTCGGGGAAGGAAGGCATGGGCCGGCTCCACAACGGGACTGTGGCCCTTTATAGCGCCGGCGTTGACAGCGCCAGGTGAGGCCGCTGCGGTACAGTCGGGCCATCTGCAGTGATGGAGCCGGCATGAAGACCCCCGCCCCCGACCTTGCCACGCTGGCCACCCAGCGCCCGGATTCGCTGCAGGCCTATTGGATGCCGTTCACCGCCAACCCGCAGTTCAAGGGCGCCCCGCGCCTGCTGGTGCGCGCGGAGGGCATGCACTACGAGGACGTGGACGGCCATCGGGTGCTGGACGGTACCGCCGGCCTGTGGTGCTGCAATGCCGGCCATGCGCGGCCGTCGATCGTGGCGGCCATCGCCGAACAGGCCGCCACGCTCGATTACGCCCCACCCTTCCAGATGGGTTCGCCGCCGGCCTTCGTCCTGGCCCAACGGCTGGCTGCACTGGCACCGGGCACGCTGAACCATGTGTTCTTCACCAATTCCGGTTCCGAAGCAGTGGACACCGCGATGAAGATCATCCTGGCCCATCACCGCCTGCGCGGCGAGGGCCAGCGCACGCGCTTCATCGGCCGCGAAAAGGCTTACCACGGCGTCGGCTTCGGCGGCATGGCCATCGGCGGGCTGCCCAACAACCGCAAGCAGTTCGGCCTGCAGCTGGCCGGTACCGACTACCTGCCCCACACCCTGGACCTGCAGCGCAACGCCTTCAGCAAGGGCCTGCCGCGCCATGGCGTGGAGCTGGCCGATGCGCTGGAGCGGCTGCTGGCCCTGCATGACCCCTCGACCGTGGCCGCGGTGTTCGTCGAGCCGGTGGCCGGGTCCGCCGGGGTGATCCTGCCGGCGGCAGGCTATCTGCAGCGCCTGCGCGAGATCTGCGACCAGCACGGCATCCTGCTGGTATTCGATGAGGTCATCACCGGCTTCGGCCGGGTCGGCATGCCGTTTGCCGCACAGCGTTTCGGCGTCACTCCGGATCTGCTCACCTTCGCCAAGGGCGTCAGCAACGGTGCGGTGCCACTGGGCGGCGTGCTGGTCAGCGATGCGGTGCATGCGCCCTTCAACCAGGGGCCGGCCCATGCCATCGACCTGTTCCATGGCTATACCTATTCGGGCCACCCGCTGGCCTGTGCGGCCGCGCTGGCGACGCTGGAGGTCTATGCCAGCGAGCGCCTGTTCGAGCGCGCCATCGAACTGGGCGAGTACTGGCAGGAGCGCCTGCATGCCCTGCAGGGGCTGCCCAACGTGATCGACATCCGCAACTTCGGGCTGGTCGGCGCGGTGGAACTGGCACCGCGTCGCGATGCCCCCGGCAGCCGGGGATATGAGGTGTTCCGGCGCTGCTTCCACGATGGGCACCTGCTGGTGCGCTGCACGGGCGACACCATCGCCCTGTCGCCACCGCTGATCGTGGACAAGGCACAGATCGACCAGATCACCGGCACCCTGGGCGAGATGATCCGGGCCACCGCCTAGGGCCGGGCCCGCGCCGGCGAGCGGGTACAATGGGCGGTTCCGCTCCTGCCCGTTGCCGTGCCCATGGACATCGTCGTCAAAGAAGAACTCAAGGCCTACATCGATCCGCTGACCACCGACGAACATGACGCGCTGGAGCGCAGCATCCTGGCCGAAGGCTGCCGCGATGCACTGGTGCTGTGGGGCGAGGTGCTGGTCGATGGCCACAACCGCTTCGGCATCTGCCAGAAGCACGGCCTGCCGTTCAACACGGTGCAGAACACCCGTTTCCAGAGCATGGAAGACGTGCACCTGTGGATGATCGAACAGCACCTGGGCCGGCGCAGCGTGTCCGATTTCCAGCGGGGTGTGCTGGCCCTGCGCAAGCGCGACATCCTGGCGGCGCGCAAGCAGGTCGAGCAGGCCCAGCTGCAGCGCGAGAGTGATGGCACCGCCGCACCGGCCGAGGAGGCCGGCGAGGACAGCCCGCCGTGGGAACCGGCGCCGAAGATCAGCCGCGCCGAGCTGGCCCGCGAAGCCAAGCTGAGCACGAGCCAGGTGGGCATGATCGAGCGCATCCACGCCCAGGCCGCCGCGGAAGTGGTGGAAGCGGTGAAAGCCGGCGTCATTTCGATCAGCGCTGCGGCCGCCGTGGCCGACCTGCCGGAAGACGAGCAGCGCGCCGCCGCCGCCGGGGGCAAGGACGAGCTGAAGCAGGCCGCCAAGCGCGTGCGTGAATCCAAGCGCAAGCCGCGGGCGCCGAAGCCGGAACCGGCGGAGATGGATTTCGAGGAGGCGGACGAGGATGAGATCGCCAGCCGCGATGCCGAGGTGATGGCCGCACTGGAACAGCTGGGCGAGGACGCCCCGGCCCTGCGCCGCCGCGTGGCCGCGCTGACCCGCGAAAACGACACCCTGCGCGCCCAGCTGGCCGCACTGCGCAGGCAGCTGGAAGCACGGTAAGCAGCAGCGCCGGCGTCCGATGCGCCGGCGTCATCTGGCGACGGGTAGACTTTGCCCATGTCGACTCCCCTCGATCCACGCCGCGCACAGCTGCGGCGCCTGAAGGCCATCGCGCTGGGCCTGCTGCTGTTGATGCTGGCCGGCTTTGCGGTCAGCCACTGGCAGGGCGAGCGTGGCGCGTGGGCCTGGGTATCGGCCTTCTGCGAAGCCGCCGCGGTCGGCGCACTGGCCGACTGGTTCGCGGTGGTGGCCCTGTTCCGCCGTCCGATGGGGCTGCCCATTCCGCATACGGCGATCATTCCGCGCAGCAAGGCGCGCATCGCCGACAGCCTGGCCCTGTTCGTGCGCGACCAGTTCCTGGAACCGGGCGTACTGCTGGCCAAGCTGCAGGTATTCGATCCGGCCCGCCGCCTCGGCAGCTGGCTGGCCGAGCCTGAGCGCACGCGCATGCTGGCCGACATGGCCCGCGGCTGGGCATTGCAGGCACTGGATTTCTTCGACGAAGGCGCCGTGCGCCGGCAGCTGCACGGCTTCGTGGTGCAGCAGCTGCGGCAGTGGAACGCGGCAGCCACCGCCGGCGAACTGCTGGCCCTGCTGACCGCCGATGGCCGCCACCAGCGGGTGCTGGACGAAGGCCTGCAGCGCCTGGGGCGGTGGCTGGAGCAGCCTGAGGTCAAGGAACGCGCCTCGCAGCTGATCGTGCGCTACATCCAGCGCGAGTGGCCGACACTGTCGAGCACGGTGAACTGGGTCAAGCCGATCGATGAGATCGGCGACAGCCTGGCCGAACGGCTGGCGCGGGCGGTGCTGGAGGAACTGCAGCAGGTACTGTCCGAACCAGAACATCCCCTGCGCCAGGATTACGAGCGGTGGCTGGGCAACTACGTACAGCGCCTGCGCGAGGACCCGGCCCTGGCCGAACGCATCGAACAGCTCAAGCAGGAAATGATCGATCACCCGGCCCTGCAGGACTACGTGCAGGGGCTGTGGGCGCGCATCCACGCCAGCCTGCGCGCGGACCTGCAGCGCCCCGATTCCCTGCTGGCCGGCCACCTGCAGCGCAGCCTGGCGTCGCTGGGGCAGGCACTGCAGGACGATCCGGCCCTGCGCGATGCGCTCAACCAGCACCTGCTGGACGGCGCGCAGCGCCTGACCGACCGCCTGCGCGACGGGGTCACCACGCACATCGCGCAGACGGTCAAGGGCTGGGACGAGCGCCATCTGGTGGAACAGCTGGAACTGAGCGTGGGCCGCGACCTGCAGTTCATCCGTTTCAACGGCACCCTGGTAGGCGGCCTGATCGGCCTGCTGCTGCACGCGGCAACGGTGCTGTTCCGGTTCTGAACGAGGGCCGGAAGGGCGCGGAAGCCCTCACGCTTGATTAACAAAATGAGAATGCCTATCATTCGCTGATCGGCTGTACGCTTAGCCAACCCGGCGCCCCCTGCGCTGCCGCCCGTGTACACCCCCGGAACTTCATGCCCGCCGCGCCCCTGCGCGGGCATGCCGATGGGAGAAACGTGGCGCCGCACCGGCCGGTGCGCGGGTTTCAATTGCGTGGCTTCCATCGCCTGTCTTTCTCCTGCATGGAATCGCACCCGCATGTCCCGACCGCTCCTGCCGCCCCCTGCTCCACTGGCTCTTGCCCTGATGTCACTGCTGGCCGGCTTCGCCGCCCATGCCGACGCTCCGGCCGACGCCTCCGCACGTACGCTGGATACGGTGAAGGTCACCGCCGATGGTGAGATTCCCAACAGCTACACCGTCAAGAGCGCCCGCAGCGCCACCAAGCTGGACCTGTCACTGCGCGAAACGCCGCAGTCGGTCACCGTGATCACCCGCCAGCGGCTGGATGACATGGGCCTGTTCGCGCTGTCGGATGTGATGGGCCAGGTGACCGGCGTGAGCGTGTCGGTCACCGACAGCGAGCGCATCAACTACGTATCGCGCGGCTACAGCATCACCAATTTCCAGGTCGATGGCATGCTCAACACCTTCGGTGGGTCGATCAAGACCAACACCGACAGCGCCATCTACGAGCGCATCGAGGTGATCCGCGGCGCCACCGGGCTGACCACCGGTGCCGGTGATCCCTCCGGCACCATCAGCATGGTGCGCAAGCGCCCCACCGACACCTTCCAGATGGGGGCCAACCTGACCGTGGGCCGCTGGGGCAACCAGCGCCTGGAAGCCGATCTGGGTGGCCCGATCGCGTGGGATGGCCGCATCCGTGCCCGCGTGGTCGCCGCCAAGCAGCAGAGCGATTCGTTCCGCGACGTCTACCGGCTCGACAAGGATGTGTTCTACGGCATCGTGCAGGCCGACCTGACCGACAGCACGCTGGCCGAAGTGGGCTATGAATACCAGTCGCCACGCACCACCGGCGTCACCTGGGGCGTGGTGCCGTACTGGGGCCCGGACGGCACGCCGGCCAACCTGCCGCGCTCGACCAACCTGTCCGCGTCCTGGAGCAGCTGGCCGATCGTGGAAAAAACCACGTTCGCGCGCCTGGAACAGCAGCTTGGCCAGAACTGGTCGGTCAAGGCCGCCATCAGCCGGGCCAAGCGCAGCACCAGCGGTGCGGTCTGGTACGGCGCGCAGGGCTACCCGCGTGCCGATGGCACCGGCGTGCGGGCCTACATCGGCAACTTCATGGAAGACAGCACGATGGACGTGGTGGACATCAACGCCACCGGCCGCTTCGCGCTGTTCGGCCACGCGCAGGAAGTGGTGTTCGGCATCGGCCAGTCCACCCGCAAGGGCGAAAATCCCGCCGCGACCGTCGGCACCTATCCGGCCAGCTACGCCCTCGTGCCGGATTGGCGCCACTGGACCGGCGATGTCGCGCCGCTGCCGGTGACCCGCCTGGGCTACCTCGGCTCTGAGAGCGAACTGCGCCAGCAGGCCGCCTACCTGGCCACGCGCCTGCGCCTGGCCGATCCGCTGCTGGTCGTGGCCGGCGTCCGCTATGGCAACTGGGAAACCAAGCGCTGGAACTACAGCTACGACAGCAGCGGCAACCGCACCGGCACCAAGCGCGACGGCTACTCGCCCAAGGACCAGACCACCCCGTATTTCGGCGTGGTGTATGACATCAACAGCGTGCTCAGCGCCTACGCCAGCTATACCGACATCTTCGCGCCGCAGGAACTGCGTGACCGCAACGGCAACTACCTCGAGCCGGTGGTGGGCACGATGTACGAGGGTGGCCTGAAGGCCGAATTCTTCGACGGCCTGCTGAACGCCTCCGCCGCGATCTTCCAGGGGCAGAAGGACAATGTGGGCGAAGTGGACGATACGGTGCCGTCCAATTCGCTGCCCGATGGCGGCCAGGCCTACCGTTCCACCGGCAAGGGCAACAAGGTGCACGGATGGGAAATGGAAGCGCAGGGCACGCTCGGTGAGCATTGGAACCTGGCCGCCGGCTACGCGCACACCGTCAGCCGCAACAAGGATGGCGTACTGCAGAACACCACCACCCCGCAGGACACCGTGCGCCTCAACGCCAGCTGGCGCCCCGGTGGCAGTGACGGCCGCTTCTGGCTGGGTGGCGGTGCGACCTGGCAGAGCCGCCTCTGGCGCATGAGCGCCAAGCCCGCCCCGGACTACGCCAGCAGTGGCCGCACCGTGCAGGCGCCGATCCAGCAGGACGCGTTCTACCTGCTGAACCTGGCGGCCGGCTACCGCTTCAACGCCAATTTCAGCGCGCAGGTGAACGTCAACAACCTGCTGGACAAGAAGTATTACAACAACGTCGGTTTCTACAACGGCGTGTACTGGGGCGAACCGCGCAACGTCACCGTGACGCTGCGCTGGAAGCTCTGACCGCTTGAAGGACGGCGACGGTTCTGCGACCGGCGCCTGGCCATGGATGGCCACCCCACCTTTGTTTTCCACTCCCTGCAGGACTACCGTGGACCGCCCGCCCGCCATCGCCAGCTCCCGCCTCGCCCGCGTATTCGCCCCGCTGCACCCGCACAGCCCGCGCTGGGGCGTGCTGTCCCGTTCACTGGCCGCCATCCTGGGCGGCTACGCGCTGGCGTCGATGACGTCCGTGTTCTGCGCGGTGGCCCTGCCGATGGCGCGCGGCCAGGCCGTGCTGACCGGCATGCTGGTCGGCATTGTCGTGGCCGCCTGCGCCGCGCTGTGGGCCTTCGCCACGCGCAGTGCCCTGCGTGCCTGGCTGGGCATCCTCGTTCCCACCCTGCTGCTGGCCGGCATCTCGCGGCTGCTGGGGGCCTGGGCATGAAGAACGGATTCCGCCAGTCGATGGCGTGGCTGCACACCTGGACCGGCCTGGTGGTGGGCTGGCTGCTGCTGCTGATCTTCATGGCCGGCACGGCCAGCTACTACCGCGAGGAGATCAGCCGCTGGATGCGCCCGGAACTGCCACGCAGCACGGTCAGTACCGATGAAGCCGCGCAGCGCGCCGTCGATTACCTGCTGGCCAACGCCGGCCAGGCCGAAAACTGGTTCGTGACCCTGCCGCAGCCGCGCAACCCGGCCATGCAGATGTTCTGGCGGCTGCCGCCGGACCAGGTGGACCCGGAAAAGGGCCGCCGTGGCGGCTTCGGCGAGGCCACCCTGGACCCGAACAGTGGCCAGCCGCTGCAGGCCCGCGAAACCCGCGGCGGCGATTTCTTCTACCGCCTGCACTTCGACCTGCACTACATCCCGGTGGTGTGGGCACGCTACCTGGTGGGCTTCTGCGCGATGTTCATGCTGGTGGCGATCATCACCGGGGTTATCACGCACAAGAAAATCTTCAAGGACTTCTTCACCTTCCGCAAGGACAAGGGCCTGCGTTCGTGGCTGGATTTCCACAACGTCAGCGCGGTGATGGCCCTGCCCTACCACGCCATGATCACCTATACCGGCATCGTCACCCTGATGCTGATGTACCTGCCTTGGGGTGTGCAGGCGGTCTACCAGGACGATCGCAACGCCTTCTTCGCCGATGCCATCGGTGGCATGCCGGAGTTGAGTGCACCGGCCGAAGGTCGGGCGGCCCCACTGCCGCTGCACCAGTTGCTGGAGGCCGCGCGCACGCGCTGGCACGGCATCGAAGTGGCTGGCTTCACCGTAGCCAACCCGGGCGCGGCCAACGCCGTGATCGACATCCGCCAGCGCGACGGCAAGCGCCTGTCTATCGACACCCCGGCGCTGCGCTATGACATGGTCACCGGCGCGCTGCTGGCCGAAACGCCGGCGTCCGGCGGCGCCACTGCGACACGCGGGGTGATGTACGGGCTGCACCTGGCGCGCTTCGCCGACTGGGGCCTGCGGGCGCTGTTCTTCCTGTCCGGCCTGACCGGCTGCCTGATGGTGGCCAGCGGCGTGGTGCTGTGGGCGGTGAAGGAACGGCCCAAGCATGCCAAGAGCGGGCGCACCGGTTTCGGCCTGCGCCTGGTCGATGCGCTGAACATCGGCGCAGTGGCGGGCCTGCCGATCGCGTTCGCCAGCTATTTCTGGGGCAACCGGCTGCTGCCGCTGGGCCTGGCCGAGCGTGCCGACGCGGAAGCCAACGTGTTCTTCTACGCTTGGGGTGCCGCACTGCTGGCGGCGTTCCTGTGGCCGAAGCGGATGATGTGGGCGTGGCAGCTGTACCTGGGGGCCGCGCTGTTCGCCCTGCTGCCGGTGCTCAATGCGCTGACCACCCACGCGCATCTGGGCGTGACCTTGTTCAATGGTGATGGGGTGCTGGCCGGCTTCGACCTGTCGATGATCGCCTTCGGCGCGATGCTGGCCCTGTGTGGCTGGCGCATGCAGCGCTGGACGCCGCCGCTGAGTGCTGCCGAGAAGAAGCGCCTTGCCGCTGCGGCCACCGGCAAGGTGGCTGCGCCCACGGAGGCCGGCGCATGATGCTGCTGGCCCTGGGCGTGACGTTCAGCGCGTTCACTGCGTTGTCGTTGGCAATGGAAAAGCACCAGCAGGACCTGCATGGCAAGGCTGCGGCCTCGCCCCGGCGGCGCACGGCCTGGCGCGTGCTGGGCTGGCTGCTGCTGGCGCTGACCTTTGCCCTGTGCGTGGTCGACCATGGCTGGGCGATGGGCCCGGTGCTGTGGCTGGGCACGCTGACCGTGGCCGGGATCGGGCTGGCGTTCGGGCTCTATCCCTACCGGCCTGCGTGGATCGCGCCGCTGGCGATCGTGTTGCCGGTGCTGGGGGCGGTGGCCGCGTTGGTGTGATGCAGGGAGCCGCGGGGGGTCTGATCCACGCATGGCGTGGATCTACCCGGGCTCATCCACGCATGGCGTGGATCTACCAGAGCCCATCCACGCGTGGCGTGGATGGACGGGGGCGTGCCGTTGCCGGGGTCAGCCCAGGCGCTTCAACTCCCACGCGCGGTGGATGCGGGCGTTGCGCTCGAAATCCGGGCCGATGGTGCGCGCGGTGATCTCGCGGCACTGGGCGAACTCGGCGATGGCGTTCTCTTCCAGCTTGAAACGGCGGAAGTTGTTGGAGAAGTACAGCACGCCGCCCGGTGCCAGCCGTGCGACGGCCGCGCGCAACAGGCGCAGCTGTTCGCGCTGCACGTCGAAATCCTCGGCACGGGACGAATTGGAGAACGTCGGCGGGTCACAGAAGATCACGTCGTACTGGCCTTCATCGGCTTCCAGCCACGCCATGGCGTCGGCCTGCACCAGCAGATGCTGGTGGCCACCCTGCCCGTTCAACGCCAGGTTGTCGTAGCACCACTGCAGGTAGGTGGCCGACAGGTCCACGCTGGTGGTGCTGGCCGCACCGGCCACTGCCGCCTGCACGCTGGCCACGCCGGTGTAGCAGAACAGGTTCAGGAAGCGCTTGCCCCGCACATGTTCGGCCATCATTTTCCGCAGCGGCCGGTGGTCCAGGAACAGGCCGGTATCGAGGTAGTCGAACAGGTTCACCTGCAGCAGCGCGTGGTTCTCGCGCACCATGATGAACTCCTCGCGCTGCTCGAAGCGGCCGTACTTGCTGCCGCCCTTGCCGCGCTCGCGCGATTTCATCGACACCTGCTCCGGCGGTACGCCGAACACCTCGCGTGCCGCCGCCAGCAGTTCGTTGCGGCGGCGACGCACGTCGTTCTCGGGAATCGCGGCCGGCGCGGCGTATTCCTGCACGTGCAGGAAGGTGCGGCGCTTGCCGCCGTCTTCCTCGTACACGTCAATGGCGGCCGCGTACTCGGGCAGATCGGCATCGTAGGCGCGGAAGCAGGTGATGTCCTCGCGCGCGCGCCAGCTCTTGAACTTCTTCAGGTTCTTGCGCAGGCGGTTGGCCACCATCTGCGCGCCTTCACTCAGTTCGCGCGGCTGCGCCGGATCACGGCCGGGCACGGCGATGGGGTCGCAGACGATCAGCGCACACTCCAGCGCGCCGTTGAACATCTGGTACTTCTTGCCGGCGCGCAGGCCGGTGGCGAAGGCCAGTTCGTCGTTGCCGCACAGCAGGCTGGCGCGCCACTGCGGCACTGCCTTCTGCAGCGCGTTGCCCAGCGCGCGGTACAGCGCCGGATCGGCCGCCAGGCGCTCGTCGTAGGGCGGGTTGCAGACCACCGCGCCGATTTCCTGCTCCGGTGCAGCCAGGTCGGCCACGTCGGCACGCGTGAAACGGATGGCGTGGGCCACGCCGGCCACTTCGGCATTCTCGCGGGCCGCGGCAATCGCGGTCGGGTCGATGTCGCTGCCGTGGATGACCGGCTTCAGTGCCGCCAGGCCGGCAGCCTCGCGCTCACGCGCTTCGACCAGGATGGCCTTCCAGCCGGCCTTGTCGAAGCCCAGCCAGCGGCTCGGCGGCAGGCTGCCATGGCGCATCAGGCCAGGGGCCACGTCGGCGGCCATCAGCGCGCCTTCGATCAGCAGCGTGCCGCTGCCGCACATCGGGTCCAGCAGGCCGCCACCGGCGGCGTGCAGGCGCGGCCACTGCGCGCGCAGCAGCAGCGCGGCGGCCAGGTTTTCCTTCAGCGGGGCCTCGTGGGCGGCACCGCGCCAGCCGCGGCGATGCAGTGGGCCACCGCCCAGATCGATCGACAGCGAAGCACGGCCCTTGCGCAGCGACAGGTTCACGCGCACGTCGGGCAGGTCGGTGTTGACCGAGGGACGCTCCAGGCCTTCATCGCGCATGCGGTCGACGATGGCGTCCTTGATGCGCTGCGCGGCGAAGCGGGCGTGGGTGATCTTGTCACCGGACACGTGCGCGTCCACGGCCAGGGTGTGCTCGGGCAGCAGGTGCTCGTGCCAGGGTTGCGCACGAACGCCGTCGTACAGCGCCTGCTCGTCGGGGCATTCGAATTCGGCGATCGGCCACAGCACGCGGCTGGCCAGGCGCGACCACATCACGATCCGCTGTGCCTGTGCCAGTTCGCCCTCGGCGTTGACGCCGGCGATGGTGGCGGTGGCCTTGGCCAGGCCGAAGGCCGACAGTTCATCGGCAAGCAGGTATTCCAGGCCCTTGGCGCAGGAGACGAAGAATTTCACGGGATCGGTTCGCAGGTGGTCGGGCACGGCAGGCAGCCGGGCCATTCGGAAGGGAGGGCCGTGGGCACGGCCGGCAGGCCCGCGCCGGGGGCGGCGGGGCTGCCATTGTAGTCAATGCGGGCCGGCCTGCCGTGCAGGCCGGGCCCGATCAGGGCCTCACAGGCGCTGCAGCAGCTGCGCGAAGGCCTGTGCGGAGGCGTCCACGTGGTTGGACAGGCGGTGGCCATCGTCCACCAGCAGCAGCGGCAGCGAGCGCTGCTGCGCCCAGGCGATGACATCGGCGGCCGGGATCAGTTCGTCATGCCAGGCATGGACGATGCTGGTGGGCACCCGGGCGACCTCCAGGGCCGGCATCGGGCCCATGGTGGTGGGCGGCACCATCAGGAACAGCCCGGCCACCGGCACCTGCAGCGAGGCGATGGCCGAGATGTAGGCGCCCAGGCTGGAGCCGGCCAGCACCACCGGGCCCTGCGCCGCTGCGGCGGCCGCGCGCTCGACCAGGCGCTGCAGGCGCGCCGGCACGTCGCCGACGCGGCTGACCGCGCTGAGCGCGTCCAGGTCGGTGTAGTCGGGGCGTTCGTGGGTCCAGCCCAGGCGCTGCGCCACCTCGGCCAGCGCGGTCACCTTGGTGGCGTCCGGGCCGCTTTCAAAGCCGTGGGACAGGATGCAGTGGCCGCGGCTCATGCCCGGCCTCCGGCGCGGTGGCGGGAAACAGAAGGAAGGTCCATGCGCCAATGCTAGCATCGCCACCATGTCCTCCCTGCCGCTGCCCGGGCTGCACGTCCAGCCCCTGCCCTACCACGACCTGCTGCCCGAACGTGCCGCCGAGGCGCTGCAGATGGTGGTCATCCACTGCACCGAACTGCCCGACCTGGCCATGGCCCGCGAGTACGGCGAGCGGGTGCTGTACCCCAGCGGCGCCGGCAACAGCGGCCACTTCTACATCGACCGCGACGGCAGTGTGCTGCAGTACGTGGCACCCGAACGCGTGGCCCACCACGTGCGTGGCCTCAACGCGCATACGGTGGGTATCGAACTGGTCAACACCGGGCGCTACCCGGACTGGTTCGACAGCCGCCACCAGGCCATGGACGAGCCGTACCCGGAGGCCCAGCTGCAGGCACTGGAACAGCTGCTGCTTGCGCTGGTGGCACGCTACCCGTCGTTGCAGCAGATCGCCGGGCATGACCAGCTGGACCGGGAGCAGGTGCCGGCCAGCGACGACCCGGGCCGGCAGGTGGCGCGCAAGCGTGATCCGGGGCCGCTGTTTCCGTGGGCACGCATTCTGGCGGCGGTGCCGTTGCAGCCGGTGGAATGAGCGGCAGGCCGGGCGACGTCAATGTCAAAAGCGGGCTGTCGTGGGTTGGCGCGGCGGTGTGGATGAATGTCAAAACGATCGGAAGCGGCTTTTCCGGTAGATCCACGCCATGCGTGGATGAAGGTCGAATCGATCCGCCCCCGCGCGGCTCACGCGCCGGTGGCGACCGGGCGGCTGCTGTCGCTGACCCAGCCGCTCCACGAACCGGCGTACAGGCGCGCACCGGACAGGCCGGCGCTTTCCATCGCCAGCAGCAGGTGGCAGGCGGTCACGCCGGAACCACACATCAGCACCACGCGCTCGGGGTCCTGGCCACCGATCACCGCCTGCAGTTCGGCACGCAGTTCCTGCGCATCGCGCAGGCGGCCGGCGGCCACGTTCAGCGCGAACGGCCGGTTCACTGCGCCGGGCACATGCCCGGCCACCGGGTCCAGCGGCTCTACCTCACCACGGAAACGCTCGCCGGCGCGCGCGTCGACCAGCCAGCCCGGGGCATGCTTCAGGCGCGCACTGATCTCCTCGGCGCTGGCCACCTGGGCGGTGTCGAACCGTCCCGGGTACGGCGGCAGGGCCGGCACCTGCGGCAGACCGGTCTGCAGCGGCTGGCCGGCGGCCTGCCAGGCCGCCAGGCCGCCATCGAGCACGGCCACGCGGGTATGGCCCAGCAACCGCAGCAGCCACCACAGGCGCGCCGCGGCCATGCTGCCATCACTGCCGTCATAGACCACCACCTGCGTTTCCGGGGCGATGCCCCAGCGGCCCACCGTCGCGGCGAAGGCATCGCTGTCCGGCAACGGGTGGCGGCCATGGCCACTGCGGTCGAGATCGGCCAGGTCGCGGTTGAGGTCGGCGTACACCGCGCCCGGCAGATGGCCGGCGGCGTACTGGCCGCTGCCGGCCTGCGCATCGGCCAGCGAGAACCGGGCATCGACCACGCGTACCGCCGTGCTGGCCGTCGCCCGCGCGTCGACCACGCGCAGTGCAGGCGACGACAACGCCGCCGACAACGTGGCGACATCGACAAGCGTGGTCCAGGGCGGATCGATCAGGCTCATTGCACGTGCTCCAGGCGGCGGCGCAGGTTGTAGAGGATGGCGGCGGTGGCGCCCCAGATGCGCTGGCCGGGCCAGCCGTACTCCAGCACGTGGCGCACGCGCCCGCGATGGGTGATTTCCACCTGCCGCAGACTATCCGGCGACATCAGGTAATCCAGCGGGACTTCAAAGACTTCCGCCACTTCGCTGGGCTGCGGCACCGCCACGAAATCCGGATCGACCACCGCCACCACCGGGGTGACGCGGTAGCCGGTGATGGTCACGAACGGGTCCAGGTAGCCCAGCGGCTGCACCTGCGTCGAGGACAGTGCGATTTCCTCCTGGCTTTCGCGCAGCGCTGCGGCCAGGGCATCGCGATCACCGGGTTCGGTACGGCCACCGGGGAAGCCGACCTGGCCACCGTGCTGGCGCAGCGTTTCGGTACGCCGGGTGAGGATGACCTGGGCGCCACCGGCACGCGGCACGATGCCGGCCAGCACCGCCGCTTCCACCGGCGGGCCAGGGGGCAACAGGTCGATCAGCTCGCTGCGGTTCCAGCCGTCGCCGGCCGGTGGCTGGGCCAGCGGGTGCAGGGCCTGCAACAGGCGGTCATGGTCGGCCAGCGAGCCGCGCAGCGACTGCTGGAGCTGCTCGCGCAGGGGCAGCACGCGCTGGACGATGTGGCGGCGCTCGCTGTCGCTCATCGACGACCACCGCGCGATCTCATCGATATGCCGCCCGCAGCCGGTACACAGCCGGTTGCGGTCCAGCTGGCACACTCCAATGCAGGGACTTGCCACAGCACGCGCGGGTTCTTCCGTAGTTTGCACCCTGCAACAGTAGCGCGAATGACCGGTCTTGGGGACGGTTGCGACAGTGGGCGCGACAGTGCGGCAGCGGCCGGGCGATTGCGACGGTGAAGGCCTGCCTCGGCGGCGGGTTGCGGAAACAGAAACGCGCCGGTGGAAACCACCGGCGCGTTTGTTTTCACTGCTTGGATTACTTGACGCTGACCAGCTTGATTTCGAACTGCACAGCCACGTTCGGCGGGAACGGGGTGCGCGGGTCGGCACCGTAGGCCTGGTCCGGCGGCAGGGTGACTTCCCACTTCGAACCGGCCGGCATCTGCAGCAGGGTCTCGCGCATGGCCTTCATTTCGACTTCGCTGACCTTGATCGACGGAATCTGCTGCGCCGGGCGCGCTTCTTCCGGACGCTGGCCGTACGGGAACGGACCGGCCACTTCCAGCTGCACGGTGCTGGCCTGGGTCGGCTTGGCGCCCTTGCCGGCTTCGATCACGCGGTACTGGACGCCGCTCGGCAGCGCCTGCACGCCGGCCTTGGCCTTGTTCTGCGCGATGAACTGGTCGCTCTTGGTCTTGTTGTCGGCAGCAGCCTTGTCGTATTCGGCCTTCGCCGCCTGGGCACGGCCCTGCTCACGCTTCTGGAAAGCTTCCACGGCCGGCTTCAGCTGCTCGGCGGTGATCGCCGGCTGCTTCTTGGCGTAGGCATCCTGCAGGCCCTTGACCACCGAGTTGATGTCCAGCTGCTCACCGCGACCGGTCAGCTCCGCCAGGTTGTTGCCGTAGTCGTAACCGAAGTAGTAGCTCAGCTTGCCCTTTTCGGACGAAACGTCCTGGGCGAAGGCATTGCCCGTCAGGGCCAGGGCCGCGACGGCGACCGCGATAGAACGCAACTTCATCAAACTTATCTCCAGGGGTGGTAACTCAGGGACGTTCTGCGCCGCCCTGAGGCGACGGGTTAGGATAGCCGCCGCAACGTCAGACCGCTACTAACGACGCACGCTAAGACCGGCGGGCGTTCCCAGAGTTCAATATCACTTATTTTTAACGTTCCAGGAGCTTCCGTGGCCGACACCCCTGCCGCCTCCCCTGTCTCGGTTTCCGACGACGGTGCCGTGCGCACCGTGACCGTCCAGCGCCCGGACAAGCTCAACGCGCTCAACGCCGCGACCCTGCAGGCGCTGGCCGATGCCTTCGAGGCCGCCGCCGCCGACCCGGCCGTGCGCGTGGTGGTGCTCACCGGTGCCGGCCCGAAGGCGTTCGTGGCCGGCGCGGACATCGCGGAAATGAACGGCCTGAGCGCCGTTCAGGGACGTGATTTCTCCCTGCTGGGCCAGGCGCTGATGTGCCGGATCGAACGCATGCCCAAGCCCGTGCTTGCCCGGATCAACGGTTTCGCCCTCGGCGGTGGCCTGGAACTGGCCATGGCCTGCCACCTGCGCATCGCCGCCGATACCGCCAAGGTCGGCCAGCCGGAAATCAACCTGGGCCTGATCCCCGGATTCGGCGGCAGCCAGCGCCTGCTGCGCCTGTGCGGCCGCGCGGCCACGCTGGAGCTGTGCCTGCTGGGCGCGCCGATCACGGCCGAGCGTGCACTGCAGCTGGGCATCGTCAACGACGTCGTTCCGGCCGATGCGCTGGACGCCCGCGTCGGCGACATTGCCGCGCAGTTGGCGCGGTCGGCACCGCTGGCGCTGCGCGGCCTGCTCGATGCGGTCCACGTCGGTGGCGAATGCAGCCTGGATGCCGGCCTGGAATACGAGAGTGCACAGTTCGGCCTGCTGTTCGCCACCGAGGACATGCGCGAGGGCACCAGCGCCTTCCTGCAGCGCCGCCCCGCCACCTTCCAGAACCGCTGAGCCGATGGCCACTCGACCCAACCCCGCCGAACTGCTCGCGCGGGTCCAGGCAGACGACCTCGATGGTGCCCTGCAGGCCGGCCTGATGGAGTACCGCGCCAGCGACGACGCCCGCCCTGCCCTGTCCAGCGCGCAGGTGCAGTGCCTGCTGCAGGCGCAGCTGCAGCTGCAGCGCGCCTGGCAGGCCCGCGAGCGCTATCGCGCGCGCGCGGTGCGCCTGGCCCGCCGTGAGGCCGAGCGTGATGCGCGCCGCGCCCCGGCCCCGGTACGCGGCGGCCCGCCGGCGGCACTGCCCCCCGCCGCTGCCGCCATCCTGGCCCGGGCCAAGGCCCGCGCCGCCGGCAGGGACAGCTGATGGCCACGGCAACGAAGAAAAAGGCCGCCGGCACCGCTGCGGCCAAGCCCCGTGCACGCCGGGTGGCACGCATGCCGCGCGCGGACGTGGTGGAGATGTTCACCCGCCTGCGCGAACTCAACCCGCACCCCAGGACCGAACTGGAATACAGCACCCCGTTCGAGCTGCTGGTGGCGGTAACGCTGTCGGCGCAGGCCACCGATGTGGGCGTCAACAAGGCCACCCGTCGCCTGTTCCCGGTCGCCAACACGCCGGCGGCGATCCTGGCCCTGGGCGAGGACGGACTGAAGCGCTACATCGCCACCATCGGCCTGTTCAACGCCAAGGCAAAGAACGTGATCGCCACCTGCGCCCTGCTGCTGGAGCGCCATGGCGGTGAGGTGCCGCGCGATCGCGAAGCGCTGGAGGCGCTGCCCGGCGTGGGACGCAAGACCGCCAACGTGGTGCTCAACACCGCCTTCGGCGAGCCGGCGATGGCGGTGGACACGCATATCTTCCGCGTGTCCAACCGCACCGGGCTGGCGCCGGGCAAGAACGTGCGCGAGGTCGAGGACGGGCTGCTCAAGGCCATCCCGGCCGAATTCCTGCTGGATGCGCACCATTGGCTGATCCTGCACGGGCGTTATGTGTGCAAGGCGCGCAAGCCGGATTGCCCGGGCTGCGTGGTGGCCGACCTGTGCCGCTTCGCGGACAAGACCCCGGCCGCAGACTGACACCGCTGCCGGCACCTGCGGAAACAGCGACGGCGGGCACAGGGCCCGCCGCCGGTACTGCATCAAACGTGGTACGACCGCGGATCAGAACGACAGGTCGCCCCAGACGCCGAATTCCTTGGTCTTGTCGTCCTTGGTGGCCGCATTGGCCAGGTGCGTGTACTTGTACACCGTGGACAGCTTCAGGTTCTTCATGACCGGGAACTCGACGCCGACGTTCCAGTACTTGTCGCTCAGGGTCGGGTCCAGGGTCTTGCTGACGTCGGTGTCATCGTAACGACCGAACACGTTGATGCCACCGTCGGTCACGCGCACGCTGCCCCAGACCGACCAGCCGCTGGTCTTGTCGGTGGCCACGGTCAGCACGTTGTTGAGGTTCTTGGCCTGGAAGTACTCACCGCCCAGGCGGAAGTTGCTGTCGGCGTAGGCCACCATCGCATCGGCGCGGGTATAGGTGTTCTGCGCGTCGAGGATGTCGGTTTCCTTGCCCAGCTTGCCGCTGTAGCCACCGACGGCGACCACGAAGTTCTCGTTCGGGGTGTAGGCCACGCGGCCTTCCACGTCCATGCCCTTGCTGCGGGTCGGGTTCTTGTAGCCGTTGCCGCTGACGACGGACACGGCATAGTTGAAGTCGCTGCCCAGGTTGCCGAAGCCATGCACACCCCAGTCGGAGGAGTTGCCGTACTTCAGGCGGTCGGTCAGGGTGTTCTCGACATAGCGCATGCCGTAGAACTTCTCCACGTACGGGATCCACGGCATGTCGGCCGCACCGACGCGCAGGTTGAAGGCCGGGTTGAAGCTGCCCTGTACGTAGGCCTTCTTGACGAACAGTTCGGTGTTGCCGATCGCCGAGCTGTACTGGAAATCGGTGGTCAGGTTGGCCGACCAGATGTCATTGAACTTGTGGTCGACGGTGAGGTAGAAGCGCTTGACGTCCAGGCCGTTGCCGCTGGCGGCGGTGTCCTTGCCGTTGCTGGTCTTGTCGATGTTGGTCAGGTCGAAGAACATGCGACCGCCGATCTTGTTGTCATTGACCAGCTTGGCCAGCTTGTCCACGCTGGTCTGGGTCTTCTGCGCACCTTCCAGGGCCTGGGCCTGGGTGATGTTCACTTCGGACTGCGCGTCGGACTGCGCCTGCAGCGCCTGCGAATCGTTCTGCAACTGCTGTACCTGGGCCTGCAGCGCCGCGATCTGGGCCTGCAGCTGCTGCAGCTGTGCCTGGGATACGCCCGTGCTGGCGGGGGCTGCGAAGGCGTCGGCGGAAACCAGACCGAGGCTTGCAACAACCGCGGCGGCGAGCAAATGGGAACGCATTTTGGATCTCTCCAGAGGGTTGGAATGGCTTGGGCAGAACGCCGCGCCGGGGGCCCGGTCAAGCGTTTTGCGAACGTTCCGTTAAAACCATGACAGTCAGGCGACAGCACGGTGACAACATGGAGACCGCAGGCAGATTTCGTCTGCCGGTCATCGCCACGTCGTAAATTCATATGTCGGGTGTATCGGCACCTGCCGCAGCGGCATCGTCGTGTATCGCGCGGTATCGGCATGCACGGGCAGGGCGCGCGGGATCCCCCCGGGGGAAATCCCGGTGCCTGCCGATGCCGCCCCCCGCTGCGGCGGCATCGACAGGCGCCACCGACGGTGCCTACGGCACGTTGCGCAGGCATGACAACCGGTGAAGCACGTCACGAAGGCGCTGTCACGATCGCGTCATACAACGGACCTTGCGCTGTCATCGAACCGTTATGGAATGTGCGCCGGGCGGGAACCCCGCACCTTCATCAACCCAGGAGCCACTCCGTGATCCGTTCCTTCAAGTCGCGCATCGCCATTGCCGTCTTCGCCGCGTCCACCGCGTTTGCCGCCAATGCCGCAGAAATCACCGGCGCCGGCGCATCGTTCATCTACCCGGTGATGTCCAAGTGGTCGGCCGACTACAACGCCGCCACCAGCAACAAGGTGAACTACCAGTCGATCGGTTCGGGCGGCGGCATTGCCCAGATCAAGGCGAAGACCGTGGACTTCGGCTCCTCCGATGCCCCGCTGAAGCCGGAAGAACTGGCCGCTTCGGGCCTGGCCCAGTTCCCGTCGGTCATCGGCGGCGTGGTGCCGGTGATCAACGTGGCCGGCATCGCCCCGGGCGCGCTGAAGCTGGACGGCACCGTGCTGGCCAACATCTTCCTGGGCAAGATCAAGACTTGGAACGATCCGGCCATCGCCGGCCTGAACCCGGGCCTGAAGCTGCCGGACGCCAAGATCACCGTCGTGCACCGCTCGGACGGCTCGGGTACCACCTTCAACTTCGTCAACTACCTGTCCAAGGTCAGCCCGGAGTGGAAGAGCTCGGTCGGTGAAGGCACCTCGGTGCAGTGGCCGGCCGGCATCGGCGGCAAGGGCAACGAAGGCGTGGCCGCCTACGTGAAGCAGATCAAGGGCGGCATCGGCTACGTCGAACTGTCCTACGCGCTGCAGAACAAGCTGTCGTACACCGCGATGAAGAACGCCGCCGGCAAGATCGTGCAGCCGAGCGATGCGTCCTTCGCCGCCGCCGCCGCCAGCGCCGACTGGGCCGGTGCCAAGGACTTCTACCTGGTCATGACCAACGCCCCGGGCGCCGAGTCCTGGCCGATCACCGCCACCAACTTCATCCTGGTGCACAAAAAGCCGAAGAACGCCGCCAACGGCAAGGCGACCCAGGACTTCTTCCGCTGGGTCTACAAGAGCGGCGGTGCGCAGGCCAAGCAGCTGGATTACGTGCCGCTGCCGGACTCGCTGGTCAAGCAGATCGAAACCTACTGGTCGCAGAACCTGAAGTAAGCCACCCGGCACAACGGGCACGGGGCCGGCGGGACTCTCTCCCCCGCCGGCCCTCGGGGCGCGGAACCCTTCACGGGTGCCGCGCCCTTCTGCGTTGCGGCCCGGCGGCCCCGGGCCTGCGGCCGCCAGCCCCGGCCAACCCCCGCCAGCACCTTGCCGAGCGTGGCGGGAAGCCCGTGGAACCTGGATGGAAACGTGATCCACGGCACTGCTGTCATGGACGTCATACGGCTGTAACAAAAACATCATTTCATAGCCGCATCCGCCGGCGACGCCGGTACTTCCCCGCTATGGAGTGACGCATGAAACTGCACTCGGCCGGCCTCGCCGCCCTTTCCCTGGCCATCGCCCTGGGCCTGTCGGCCTGCGGTGGCGACAAGCAGGCCGCCCAGCAGCCGGCAGCCGATGCGGCGGCAGCGCCGGCCCAGGCCGGCGCCAAGGTCACCGCTGAAGTCTCCGGCGCTGGCGCCTCGTTCATCTTCCCGCTGGTGTCCAAGTGGTCGGCCGACTACAACACCGCCACCGGCGCCAAGATCAACTACCAGTCCATCGGTTCCGGCGGCGGCATCGCCCAGATCAAGGCCGGCACGGTCGATTTCGGTTCCTCCGACAAGCCGCTGGGCAGCGAAGAGCTGGCCCAGGCGGGCCTGGCCCAGTTCCCGTCGGCCATCGGCGGCGTGGTGCCGGTGGTCAACATCGACGGCCTGGAAGCCGGCAAGCTGCGCCTGACCGGCGCGCTGCTGGGCGACATCTTCCTGGGCAAGGTCAAGACCTGGAACGACCCGGCCATCGCCGCGGCCAACCCGGGCGTGAAGCTGCCCGATGGCAAGATCACCCTGGTGCACCGCTCCGATGGTTCGGGCACCACCTTCAACTTCTCCAACTACCTGTCCAAGGTGAACCCGGAGTGGAAGGCCAAGGTCGGCGAAGGCACGTCGGTGCAGTGGCCGGACGGCGTCGGTGGCAAGGGCAATGAAGGCGTGGCCTCGTACGTGAAGCAGATCAAGGGCTCGATCGGCTATGTCGAACTGGCCTATGCCCTGCAGAACAACATGCCGTACACCGCGCTGCAGAACGCGGCCGGCACCTGGGTACAGCCGAGCGCGGACACCTTCGCCGCCGCGGCCGCCAGCGCCGACTGGGCCAACGCCAAGGACTTCAACCTGGTCATCACCAATGCCCCGGGCGAACAGGCCTGGCCGATCACCGCGACCAACTTCATGCTGATGCAGAAGCAGCCCAAGGACGCCAAGCGCAACCAGGACACGATCGCCTTCTTCAAGTGGGCCTTCGAAAGCGGCCAGGCCCAGGCCAACGAGCTGCACTACGTGCCGCTGCCGGCCGACCTGGTCAAGCAGATCGAAGCCTACTGGGCCACCGAGCTGAAGTGATGCAGACCCCGGTGCCCGCCTCGTGCGGGCACCGCTCCCTGTGGAACGCCTCACCCTGCCCTAGCCTGGACCCGCCGTCCTCATGAATGCCATCGCCCAGCCTGTAGCCGCCCCGTCCACGCGCGACGCGCGTGATGCCCGCAACGACAAACTGTTCCGATGGGTGCTGGTCGGCACCGTCATCTTCGTCCTGATCGCCCTGGCCTGCGCCGCACTGTCGATGCTGTGGGGTGGCCGCCATGCCCTGCAGATGCAGGGCCTGAGCTTCTTCTTCTCTTCCGACTGGAATCCGGTCGAAAACAAGTTCGGCGCCCTCGCCCCGATCTACGGCACCCTGGTCACCGCGTTCATCGCGATGGTCATCGCCGTGCCGGTCAGCTTCGGCATCGCCTTCTTCCTCACCGAAGTGGCACCGCGCTGGCTGCGTGGCCCGGTCGGCACCGCCATCGAGCTGCTGGCCGGCATTCCCTCCATCATCTACGGCATGTGGGGCCTGTTCGTGCTGGTACCGGTGATGACCGAGTACGTGACCCCCTTCCTCAATGAAACCCTGGGCGAATGGCCGATCATCGGCCCGCTGTTCCAGGGCCCGCCGCTGGGCATCGGCATGCTCACCGCCGGTTTCGTGCTGGCCATCATGGTCATTCCGTTCATCTCCTCGGTGATGCGCGAAGTGTTCCTGACCGTGCCGACCCGCCTGAAGGAATCGGCCTATGCGCTGGGGTCCACCAAGTGGGAAGTGAGCTGGGACATCGTGCTGCCCTATACCCGTTCGGCGGTCATCGGCGGCATCTTCCTCGGCCTCGGCCGCGCGCTGGGTGAAACGATGGCCGTGGCCTTCGTGATCGGCAACAGCGTGCGCCTGTCGCCGTCGCTGCTGGAACCGGGCACCACCATCGCCGCGCTGATCGCCAACGACTTCGGTGAAGCCACCGAAACCTACCGCTCGGCCCTGCTGCTGCTCGGCTTCGTGCTGTTCATCGTCACCTTCGTGGTGCTCGCCATCGCCCGCTTGATGCTGCTGCGCCTGTCCCGCAAGGAGGGCAACTGATGTCCACCACCGCTGATTCGCTGTACCTGCGCCGCCGCATCGGCAACGTCATCGCCATTGCGCTCAGCTGCGCCACCGCGCTGTTCGGGCTGTTCTTCCTGGGCTGGATCCTGTTCACCCTGGCCGCCAAGGGCCTGGCCGGCATCAACCTGGACCTGTTCACCAAGATGACGCCGCCGCCGATGCAGCAGGGCGGCCTGGCCAATGCCTTCTTCGGCAGCGCGGTGATGTGTGCGCTGGCGATCGGCATCGGCACCCCGCTGGGGGTGCTGGCCGGCACCTGGCTGGCCGAGTACGGCAACGCCCGCAAGGCCGGCACCGTGGTCCGCTTCGTCAACGACATCCTGCTGTCGGCCCCGTCCATCGTGCTGGGCCTGTTCGTCTACACGCTGTACGTGATGCAGACCGGCGGCAATTTCTCCGCCTTCGCCGGTGCCCTGTCGCTGGCCTTCATCGTGCTGCCGGTGGTGGTGCGCACCACTGACGAGATGCTGCGCCTGGTGCCCTCGCAGATGCGCGAAGCCGCCCTGTCGCTGGGCATCCCGCAGTGGAAGGTGATCGTGCAGGTGCTGTACCGCAGTGCCTCGGCCGGCATCATCACCGGCATCCTGCTGGCGCTGGCCCGCATTTCCGGTGAAACCGCGCCGCTGCTGTTCACCGCCTTCGGCAACCAGTACTGGAACAACAACATCTTCCAGCCGATGGCCTCGGTGCCGGTGGTGATGAACCAGTTCGCCGGCAGCCCCTACGAATCCTGGCAGGTGCTGGCCTGGGCCGGTGCGCTGGTGCTGACCGTGTTCGTGCTGCTGGTCAGCCTCGGCGCCCGCGCCATCCTGCTGCGCAACCGTATCTCCCATGACTGACATTTCCGCGGACATCGCCATGAACGATCTTTCCAATGCCGTGCCGATGCAGCGCATCGCGGTGCCGGCCTCCCATGAATCGCTGGCCACCCCGTCGCCGGTCAAGCTGGCCGCCCGTGGCCTGGACTTCTACTACGACAAGTTCCATGCGCTGAAGGGCATCAACCTGGAGATTCCGGAAAAGCGCGTGACCGCGCTGATCGGCCCGTCCGGGTGCGGCAAATCGACCCTGCTGCGCATCTTCAACCGCATCTACGCGCTGTACCCGAAGCTGGAGGCGCGCGGCGAAGTGCTGCTCGACGGGGAGAACATCCTCTCGCCGAAGTACCCGATGAACCGCCTGCGCAGCAAGGTCGGCATGGTGTTCCAGAAGCCGGTGCCGTTCCCGATGACCATCTTCGAGAACGTGGCCTATGGCATCCGCCACCACGAAAAGCTGTCCAAGGCGGACATGGCCGACCGCGTCGAGCAGGCGCTGCGCCAAGGCGCGCTGTGGGACGAAGTGAAGGACAAGCTCAACCAGAGCGCGCTGGGCCTGTCCGGCGGCCAGCAGCAGCGCCTGTGCATCGCCCGTGCCGTGGCCCTGCGCCCATCGGTGCTGCTGCTGGACGAGCCGACGTCGGCGCTGGACCCGATCTCCACCAGCCGCATCGAGCAGCTGGTGGAAGAACTGAAGAACGAGTACACCATCGTCATCGTCACCCACAACATGCAGCAGGCCGCGCGCGTGTCCGACTACACCGCCTTCATGTACCTGGGCGACCTGATCGAGCACGACCGTACCGAAGTGATCTTCTCGCAGCCCAACAAGCAGCAGACCGAGGATTACATCACCGGCCGTTTCGGCTGACCGGTGCTGACCTTCCGCCACATGTCCCAGCCAGGCCTGGCCTGGCTCTACCCGGATAGCAGAACATGAACCTTCCCAACGACCACATCGTCAAGAGCTACGACGAAGAGCAGCAGCGCCTGGTGGCCGAGATCGTGCGCATGGGCGAAATGGCCGTCGCCCAGCTCGATGCGGCGATGGACGTGATCGAGAAGCGCGACGAGAACGCCGCCCACCGCATCATCGCCAACGATGAAGCCATCGATGCACTGGAACAGCAGATCAGCCACGACGTGATGCGCCTGGCGCTGCGCGGGCCGATGGCGCGTGACCTGCGCGAGATCCTGGCCGGCCTGCGCATTCCGGCCGACATCGAGCGCATCGGTGACTATGCCGCCAATGTCGCCAAGCGTTCGATCGCGCTGGGCAAGGTACCGCCGCTGCCGCAGATCCAGGGCCTGCGCTCGCTGGGCCGCCTGGCCGCGCAGCAGGTGCGCCGCGCCATCGAGGCCTACCGTGACAGCGACGCCGAAGCGGCCATCGCCCTGCGCCAGGACGATGCCCTGCTGGACGCGCAGTACACCGCGCTGTTCCGCGAGCTGCTGACCTACATGATGGAAGACCCGCGCAACATCACCCCCTGCACGCACCTGCTGTTCATGGCCAAGAACCTGGAGCGCGTGGGTGACCATGCCACCAACATCGCCGAGAACGTGTGGTTCCTGGTGCATGGCGAGGCACCGCTGCCGCCGCGTGAAAAGCGCGATGAAACCTCGGTGGCCGGCGGCATTTGATATTGCACCGCAACACCGGAGTGGACTCCAGACAGGCCGTTGCCCTTGTGGCAACGGCCTTTCCTTTTGGGGCGTGGCGAATCTCACGGAAAATTGAAGGCCCCGTGAGGATTCGTTGAGTAGGATCGCGGCACCATGTTTCCACCGGTGCTTCAACCGGTCCACGGGCAGCTGCCCACCACCCAGGAGTACGACCGATGAGCAGTTCCAACAAGACCCTGTCCCTGCTGACCGCCACCGCCCTCGCCGCCGGCTTCGGCATCAGTGCCAGCGCCTCGGCGCTGAGCATGTCCGATCTGGCCCAGGGTTACCTGGTGGCCGGCCAGGCCGCAGCGGCCAAGTCGGCCGAAGGCAAGTGTGGCGAAGGCAAGTGTGGTGCCAACAAGGGCAAGACCGCCCAGCATGGTGCCAAGGCCGGTGCCGAAGGCAAGTGCGGTGCCGACAAGGGCAAGACCGCTGAAGGCAAGTGCGGCGCCGACAAGGGCAAGGCCGCCGAAGGCAAGTGCGGTGCCGACAAGGGCAAGGCCGGCGCGGACAAGAAGGCAGCCGAAGGCAAGTGCGGTGAGAAGCACTGACGCCCTGACCGGCGTCGCCCCCTCGCAGCGGCCGCTTCCGGCGGCCGCTGCGGGACTGGGCCTGCGCCGCGGCCTGCTGCAGGACCTGCGTGATGCGCCGGCCGGCGATTTCGATTTCCTCGAATGCGCGCCGGAAAACTGGATCGGCATCGGCGGCCCGGCCGGTGATGCGCTGGCTGCGCTGAGCGAACGCCATCCGCTCACCTGCCACGGCCTGTCGCTGTCATTGGGCGGCAGCGCGCCGCTGGACACGCAGCTGCTGGCCCAGGTCGGCCAGTTCCTGCAGCGCCACCACGTGCCGCTGTACAGCGAGCACCTGAGCTACTGCAGCGATGCCGGCCACCTGTACGACCTGCTGCCGATCCCGTTCACCGAGGAAGCCGTACGCCACACCGCCGCACGCATCGCCTGCGTGCAGGACGTGCTGGGGCGGCGCATCGCGGTGGAGAACGTTTCCTACTACCTCGCCCCGGAACCGCACATGGATGAGCTGGCTTTCACCACGGCGGTCCTGGCCGAAGCGGACTGCGACCTGCTGCTGGACGTCAACAACGTCTACGTCAACGCCTGCAACCACGGCTACGACGCCGACACCTTCATCGCCGGGCTGCCGGCCCAGCGCATCGTCTGCCTGCACGTGGCCGGGCACCTGGACGAAGCACCGGACCTGAAGATCGACACCCATGGCGGCCCGGTCATCGATCCGGTCTGGTCGCTGCTGCAGCGCACGTATGCCCGCATCGGCGCACGCCCGACCCTGCTCGAACGCGATTTCAACTTCCCGCCCTATGCCGAGCTGCAGGGCGAACTGCGCACCATCCGCCGGTTGATGGCGGGCACCGCGGAGGCCTTCCATGGCTGACACGCCGGCCGGCCTGATGGCCCAGCAGCGCGCCTTCACCGCCCACCTGCGCGACCCGGACAACGTGGCCGCCCCGGCCGGGCTGGATGACCGTCGCCTGGAGGTCTACCGGCGCCTGCTGTTCAACAACGTGGCCGGGCTGCTGGGCAATGCGTTCCCGGTCTGCGTGCAGGTGCTGGGCGAGGACGGCTGGGCACGGCTGGTGCGGCGCTTCTACGCCACCCACCCGGCGCACACACCGTTGTTCCCCGAACTGCCGGCCGAGTTCGTGCAGTGGCTGCAGCAACGGGATGACCTGCCACACCCGGCGCTGGCCGAACTGGCCCACTACGAGTGGGTGGAAACCGCGCTGTACCAGCTCGACGCCGATCCGTTGCCGGCCGCGCCCCTGCTGGACCCGCTGCACGCGCCCCTGCAGCGCTCCCCGCTGGCCTGGCCGCTGCTGTACCGCTGGCCGGTACACCGGCTCGGCAGCGACGACGCGCCGGCCCAGCCGCCGGATGAACCGACCGGCCTGCTGGTGCGGCGCGACCCGGATGGCCAGGTGCGTTTTGCCACGCTCAGTCCACTGGCCGCCCATCTGCTGGAGCAGATCGGCCAGCAGCCCGGGCTGACCGGGCACGTCCACCTGCAACAGCTGGCACAGGCCCACGGCCTGCCTGCCGGTGCCCTCGATGCCGCTGGCCACGACCTGCTGCAGCAGTTCCTGCACAACGGCGTGGTCGGCGCCGCCGATCCCCCTCGCTGATCCTCCCCTTTCCCAAGGACCCCCTGATGAAGATGCCGCTCCTGGCCACCGTGCGTGGCCGGCTGGATACGTTCGCCCCGTGGCTGGCCCCGCTGGGCCTGCGCGTACTGCTGGCCTGGGAATTCTTCGAATCCGGCCGCGAGAAACTGCATGGGCAGAACTGGTTCGCCGACCTGCAGGCCGCCTTCCCCTTCCCGTTCGACCAGTTGCCGGCGGCATTGAACTGGCAGCTGGCGACCTGGTTCGAGCTGGGCGGCGCGGCCTGCCTGCTGCTGGGCCTGTGCACGCGCTTTGCCGCCATCAGCCTGCTGGTGCTGACCGTGGTCGCCACCTGGGCAGTGCACTGGCCGGCCGAATGGCACAGCCTGTCCGAACTGGCGATGGGCTATGTGATCACCGATCAGGGCTTTGGCAACTTCAAGCTGCCGGTGCTGTTCATGGCCATGCTGGTACCGCTGGTGCTGCAGGGCGGTGGCCGGCTCAGTCTGGACGCTCTGCTGGTACGGCGCGGCCGTGGCGCCAGTGTTCCGGTGCCGGGCCTGCAGGCACCGCGGTGATGCGCCTGCGGCACGGCGTGGCGCGGTGATCCTGCCAGCCGGCAGGGTCCTGCGCCCCGGGCGCACTGGCGCCCTCTGCTAGAATGCCGCAATGACCGATGCTGCCCTGCCCCCCGACGCCGCCCCCGTTCCTGCTGTACCTGCGGCGCACGGGGCCATGGCACAACGCTTCCGCGGCTTCCTGCCGGTGGTGGTGGACGTGGAAACCGGTGGCTTTGACAGCCAGCGCAACGCGCTGCTGGAAATCGCGGCCGTGCCGATCGAAATGGATGAAAACGGCCTGCTCTACCCCGGGCAGACCGCCAGCGCGCACGTGGTGCCGGCGGAAGGGCTGGAGATCGATCCGAAATCACTGGAAGTGACCGGCATCATCCTGGACCACCCGTTCCGGCTGGCCAAGGAAGAAAAGGCCGCGCTGGACCACATCTTCACCCCGGTACGCGCGGCGATGAAGAAGTACGGCTGCCAGCGCGCGATCCTGGTCGGCCACAACGCGCATTTCGACCTGGGCTTCGTCAACGCCGCCGTGGCCCGCACCGGGCACAAGCGCAATCCGTTCCATCCCTTCAGCGTGTTCGACACGGTGACGCTGGCCGGCATCGCTTACGGCCAGACCGTGCTGGCACGTGCAGCCAATGCTGCCGGCCTGGGATGGGATGCCAACGAAGCACATAGCGCGGTGTACGACACCGAACAGACCGCACGGCTGTTCTGCACCATCGCCAACGCCTGGCCACGGTGAGCATGGCGCTGGATCCACGCATGGCGTGGATCTACCAGGCTCTCCGGACCAACCGGCACCGCGAACGCTTCCATCCACGCATGGCGTGGATCTACCGGATCACCCGCACCGGGCCGCGATGCCGTTTGCGCGATTCCACGCGCTCGCCCTCATCCGATGCTCGTGCGGTCGCGGCCATCGCTCTTGGCCCGGTACAGCGCGCGGTCGGCGCGCTGGTACAGCAGCTTCGGCGTGCGGTCACTGCCATCCAGTTCCACCAGGCCCGCACTGAAGGTCACCCGCAGGCCCGCCACGCCCGCCCAGTCCGGGTGGTCATGGAACAGGCCACGCAGCCGCGCGCAGACCTGGGCGGCTTCTTCCAGCCGGGTGTCGTTGAGCAGCAGCGCGAACTCCTCGCCACCGGTACGGGCCGGCATGTCCGAATCACGGCAGGCCGACGCCAGCAGCTGCGCCACCTGCACCAGCACCATGTCACCCACGCTGTGGGTGTGGCGGTCGTTGACGTCCTTGAAGTGGTCGATGTCCAGCACCACCAGGCACAACGGGTGGCCGCTGCGCTGTGAGCGGGCGAAATCGCGGGCCAGGGCTTCGTCGAACGCACGGCGATTGGCCAGCCCGGTCAGCGCATCTTCGCGCGCCTGCCGCTCAAAGGCTTCCGCCTGCCGTGCCAGGCGCTCGGCCAGTTCGGTCTTTTCCAGGTTCAGCGCCTGCAGGTTCACGGTCTGTGTCTGCAGGTCGAAGGTCGCTTCCTTGACCCGCTGCGCCAGCCGCAGGTTGCTGTCCCGGTAACGGGTCAGCAGGAAACGGTACAGCGCCACCAGCGCGACGATGAGCAGCAGTGCGGCCAACGCCTGCACGCTGTGCCGCTGCCACCAGAACGGTTCGACGGTGAAGCGCCACACGGCTTCGTGGTGGCCCCACTCGCCCCCCGGGTGCGCCGCTGCCACGTGCAGGGTGTAATCGCCCGGGGGCAGGCCGATGAACTCCACGCTGCGCTGCAGGCCACGGTCCACCCAGCCGGTATCCAGCCCGTCCAGGCGGGTGCGGTAGCGGATGCGGTCCGAGAGCAGGTAGCTCAGGCCGACATAGCTGACAGTCAGCCGGCGCCCGCCGGGAATATGGTTGAGGTCATTGCCTTCCCAGTGCACCGGCGCGCCATCGACCTGCACGCTCTCGATGGCCGCCGGCGGTGCCAGGCGCTCACGGAAATGCTGCAGCCGCAGGGGATCGACCATGCTCAGGCCACCGGCGGTCACCACCCAGAACGTGCCGTCCTGGCGCAGCAGCGCCGAGGGGCCCGAGCTGCCGTTGGCCTGCGAATTGGCCATGCCATCGATTTCGGTGTAGCGCTCCACGCTGATGCGGGGCGCGCGCCCATCGGCCACATCGTTGAGCGCGGCCATGTCGGTACGCAGCACGCCACGGTTGCTGCTGATCCAGACGTTGCCCAGGCGGTCCGGCACCAGCTGGAACACGGTATCCACCGGCATGCCCTGCTCCAGCCCGACGCGCGACAGCCGCCCCTGCTGCCAGCGGTACAGGCCGCGGTCGCTGCTGATCCACATCGCATCGCCGATCTGCTGGAAACCGAAGACACTGCGCCCGCCCCCCAGCGGCTCCAGATCGATGTTCTGCACGGTGCCGTCGCGCAGCACCCGTACCCCCTCCACGGTGCCGATCCACAGCGCTCCGGCCGGGTCGTGCGCCAGGGCCGTGATCAACGCCCGTGGCAGGCCCGCGGTAGTCGGCACGTGCACGCCACCGGCATCGATGGACACCACGCCTTTCTGCGTGCCAGCCCATACCACGCCCCCGGCATCGACGCTGATCGCACGGATGTTGCCCCCCGGCATGCCTTCGGCGGCGCCATAGACGTGCCGCAGCTGGCCCTGCGGGCCCAACCGCAGCACGCCATCACCGAACGTTCCCACCCACATATCGCCCTGGCGGTCCTGGGCAAGGCTCAGCACGGAGGGCGGCTTGCCGCCGCTGTTATGCAGCGGCACCGGTGCGAACCGCCCGTCCGGCAGGCGCCGGTCCAGACCACTGGCACTGCCCACCCACAGCTGGCGGTCGCGGTCTTCGAACACGGTGCGCACGTAGTCGCCGCTGAGCCCATCGTGCTGGGTGTAGCTGCTGAACAAGGTCTCGCGCAGGCGGTACAGGCCCCCGTTGGCACCGACCCAGATGCTGCCTTCGGCATCCTCGCGCAGGCTCACCACCCGCCCCCCGGGCAGGTTCAGGCCCGCCGGCAACCGCTCCAGCCCGTGGCTGGAAACACGCAGCAGGCCCTGGTTCTCGGTGCCCAGCCACAGGTCGCCATAGCGGTCCTGCAGCATCGATGTCAGGTGGGTCTGCCCCGGCAGCCGGTGCACCAGTTCGGGCCGGTCGTCCTGCAGGCGGTACAGGCGCTCGCCAGCCACGATCCACACCACGCCATCGGGCGCACGGTACGGCCAGACCAGGCCGCTCCCCAGCTCCCAGCCAGCCGGCGCGCGCTTGAGCACGCCATCGGTATCGCGCACCACCAGGCCATCCAGGGTACCGACCCAGACCCGGTCCTGCGCATCGACCACCAGCTTGGTGAAGCTCAACGCCATCGGCACGCCCGCCGGCGGCGGCTCGAAGTGCAGGCTGCCATCGGCATCCAGGTGGCCCAGGCCCTTGCCTTCATACAGCAGCCACAGGCGGCCGCGGCTGTCGGTCTGCATCGCCTGGATCAGCACCTGCGGTGTACCGCTGGCGTGCTCCCAGACCTGCCATTGGCCATCACTGCCGCGCCGGCTGACATTGCCCCGCGAATCGCTGATCCACAGGCCCCCCTGCCGGTCCACCAGCAGGGCGCCAATGCCGTTGTCGCGCAGGCCCGGGCGCGTACTGCGGTCGAACACGGTGAAATCCAGGCCGTTGTAGCGCACCAGCCCTTCCCAGGTGGCGAACCACAGGTGGCCTTCCGGGGTCTGTGCGATATCACGCAGCGAGTTGTGCGGCAGCCCATTGCGCGAGGTCCACACATCAATGGCGTAGTCACGCAGCGGCGGCGGGCGGTCCTGCGCCAGCAGCGGCCCGGCCAGGACCAGCAGCAGCCACAGCAGCAGCCCCCTGGCCGCGTGGCCTGCGCCCATGCGCCTCACCGCTGCACGCGCGGCGGCCCCGCCACGGCAAGGCAGGGCCACAGGGGCGATGCAGACCGACGGTGTGCGCCGACGGGAACAGGCTGGCTCATCTGGCAGACGCTGGGGAGATCAGCGAATGATAGGCAAATCCGTGCCGCTGCGTCTGCCGGCCGTCACTCCGGGCGCACCACCCCGGCCGGCCGGGGCGCGCCGCCGGCAGCTGCCGGCCATTCGACAACGGCCTCCAGCCCGCCTTCGGGGCGGTTGCGCAGCCACAGCCGGGCGCCATCCTTTTCCGCCAGCGCGCGGGCAATGGTCAACCCGAGCCCGGAGCCGCCGGTCTCGCGCGAGCGCGACGTCTCCAGCCGCACGAAGGGGTCGAATACCGCCTCCAGCTGGTCCGGGGCCAGGCCGGGGCCGTTGTCGGCCACCACCACCACGGTGGCACCGTCACGGCGGCTGGCCCGCACGCGCACGCGCTGGCCATACATCACCGCGTTGTCCACCAGGTTGGAAAACAGCCGGTGCATGGCCAGCGGGCGCAGCATCAGTACCGCGCCACTGCCGGCTTCAAAGGCGACATCGGCACCGCTTTCGGCAGCATCCTCCACGATGCTTTCCAGCAGCGAATCCAGGTCCAGCGCTGCCCGCTGCTCGGCACTCTCGGCGCTGCGTGCCAGTTCCAGGCCTTCGCGGACCAGCGCCTGCATCGCCGCCAGGTCACCGATCAGGCGTTCGCGCAGGGCCTCGTCGGTGACGTTTTCCAGGCGCAGGCGCAGCCGGGTCAGCGGTGTCTGCAGGTCATGGGTGATCGCCGCCAGCATCTGCGTGCGTTCGGACAGGTGCCGCTGCAGCCGCTGCTGCATGGCGTTGAAGGCTTCGGCCGCGCGCCGCACCTCGCGCGGGCCGGCCAACGGCAAGGGATCGCGCTGCAGGTCGTCACCCAGTTCCTCGGCGGCGCTGGACAGGGCCTGCAGCGGCGCGCTGGCCATGCGGGCCACCACGTAGGCCAGCACGGCAATGGCCAGCACCAGCAGGGTCAGGAACACCGGGTCCACGGCCAGGATGCCGTTGTGGGCCACCGCGGGCGAATCCAGCGCCAGCTTCAGCGGCGTGCCGTCGCTGAGCACCAGTTCCACGGCACGGCACTTGGGCGGGATGAAGGACGGATCGCGCTCGCGGGGGGGCCGCCGGTGCCCCGGGGGAGGCGGTGGTGGCAGCAGGTCCTGCAGCTTGGGCAGGCAGGAGCGGAAGGACGTGAAATGGACCTGCGCGCGCGCCGCCGGGCCCGGACGGTCGTCCAGCACCGCCATCAGCGCCGTGTCCAGCTTGCCCTCGCGCGCGCCCGGCGGCAGCGCCCGCACGCTGGGGCCGCCCACTTCCAGCAGGCGTTCGCGCAGTTCGGGGTTGCCATCGAGCAGGTTGATGTAGCCCTGCAGGCGGTCGGCGATGCGGGTCAGGTTCTGCCGTTCGAATTCCTGCTGCCGCTTGGCCGAGGCCAGCATGGTCGCGCCGATCGCGGCCACGCCCATGCCCAGCAGCAGGATCACGAACAGCCGCCCGACCATGGACGACAGGAAATGGCGCAGGCGCTTCATGGTGGCTTATTCCAGGTTGACCGCCGACGCCAGCACGTAGCCCTCGTTGCGCACCGTCTTGATGAGGCCATCCGGGCCACCATCATCGCCCAGCTTGTTGCGCAGACGGCTGACCTGCAGGTCGATCGCCCGGTCCTGCGACTCGTAGTTGCGGCCACTGCTCAGCGCCACCAGCTGCTCGCGCGAAAGCACCTTGTTGGCGTGGGCCACGAACACCCGCAGCAGCCGGAACTCGGCACCGGACAGCACCACCACGCGCCCATCCGGGTCCACCAGGTGGCGGTGCTCCAGGTCGAACACCCAGCGCGAGAAGCGCGCACGGCGGATCGCCAGCGGCTCCAGGTTGGCCGGCAGGGCTTCGGTCCGGCGCAGCACGTTGCGGATGCGGGCCAGCAGTTCGCGCGGCTCGAACGGCTTGGCCAGGTAATCGTCGGCGCCCATTTCCAGGCCCAGCACGCGGTCGATCGGCTCGGCCCGGGCGGTGAGCATGATGACCGGCGTGCTGGAACGCGCGCGCAGGTCGCGGCACAGGGTCAGGCCATCTTCGCGCGGCAGGTTCAGGTCGAGCACGATCAGGTCGACCAGCTCACGGTCCAGCACCTGGCGCATGGCCGTGCCATCGGCGGCGGTGCTTACCAGGTAGCCGGCACGGCCAAGCTGCTCGGCGAGCAGGGCGCGGATATCGTTGTCGTCATCGACGATCAGCAATCGATGCATGGGGTGTTCTGTCTCCATAGCGCGAATCATCCCCTGTCGGGAGCTGAACCGCATCAAGTTCCGTGCGTGCCACTGTATCCTCGGCCGTGAAGGAAACACACGGACACAAGGAGCTGCCGACAGTGTTACACAGGGACACACCCCGAGGATTGAGCCCCGCCCAACGCGCTCTTCACAATGCCGTCCACCGCCGCCCCACCGGCCCGAAGAGTGAAAACGCCACGTGACCACGCGCCTGCTGCCCACGACCCGACGCGGTCGCCTGTTGTTGTCCCTCGCCCTGCTGGTCCTGGTGGCGGCCCTGGTGGCCTGGCTGCTGCGCACGCCACCGCCCCCCGCACTGGCCACCACCCCCACCACCCGTGGCGACATCGAACAGACCGTGGATGCCACCGGCGTGATCGATGCCTACAAGCTGGTCAGCGTCGGCGCGCAGGCGTCGGGCCAGATCAAATCGCTGAAGGTGCAGCTGGGTGACACGGTCAAGCAGGGCGATCTGATCGCCGAGATCGACGCCACCACCCAGCAGAACCAGGTGCTCAACGCGCAGGCCTCGCTGGATCAGGTGATCGCCCAGCGCGCCGTGCAGCAGGCCACCCTGCGCCAGGCCGAGCTGGAATTCGCGCGGCAGAAGCAGATGCTGGCCGCCGAAGCCACCTCGCGGCAGGAATACGACGCGGCCGAAGCGGCACTGAGCACCGCCCGGGCGCAGGTGCAATCGCTGGACGCGCAGATCAAGGGCCGCCAGACCGAACTGGGCACGGCCCGCGCCAACCTGGCCTACACGCGCATCACCGCACCGATGGATGGCACCGTGGTGGCCGTGGTGGCCGAAGAAGGCCGCACGGTCAACGCCAACCAGACCGCCCCGACCATCGTGATGCTGGCGCGGCTGGACGTGGTGACCATCAACGCGGAAATCTCCGAAGCGGACGTGGTCAAGATCAAGCCAGGCATGCCGGTGTACTTCACCACGCTGGGCGAGCCGGACCGCAGGTACCACGCCACGCTGCGCCAGATCAATCCGGCCCCGGCGTCCATCGCCAACGAAAGCAGCTCCAGTTCCAGCGCGTCCAGTTCCAGTTCCAGCAGCGCGGTCTACTACAACGCACTGTTCGACGTGGAAAACCCTGACGGCACCCTGCGCATCGACATGACCGCGCAGGTGTCGGTGATGCTCAAGCAGGCCAAGGGCGTGCTGATGGTGCCGACGGTGGCACTGGGCCCGAAGACCCGCGATGGGCAGCAGGTGGTGCGCGTGGTGGATGCCAAGGGCCAGCCGCAGCCGCGCCGGGTCAAGGTCGGCATCAACAACGGGGCCACTGCGCAGATCCTGTCCGGCCTGGACGAAGGCGAGCGCGTGGTGGTGGGTGAAGCCAGCGCCGCCGGCATGGGCGGGGGCGGCAACCGTGGCGGCGGCGCCCTGCGCATGGGACCGGGCGGACCGGGCATGGGACCGCGCCGATGAGTGGCGGCGTCCCGCTGCTGCGCCTGCGCGACCTGCGCCGCGAATTCCCTGCCGGCGAGGATGTCATCGCCGTGCTGCGCGATGTCAACCTGGACATCCACGCCGGCGAGATGGTGGCCATCGTCGGCCAGTCCGGTTCGGGCAAGTCCACCCTGATGAACATCCTGGGGTGCCTGGACCGCCCGACCCAGGGCAGCTACCAGGTGGCCGGCCGCGAAACCGGGCGCATGGCGCCGGACGAGCTGGCCGCACTGCGCCGTGGGCATTTCGGCTTCATCTTCCAGCGCTACCACCTGCTGGGCGATTTGGACGCACGCGGCAACGTGGCCGTGCCGGCCGTCTACGCCGGCAGCCCCGGGCCGGTGCGCAACGCCCGTGCCGAACAGCTGCTGCAGCGGCTGGGCCTGGGCGACCGCATGCACCACAAGCCGGGCCAGCTGTCCGGCGGCCAGCAGCAGCGCGTGTCCATCGCACGCGCGCTGATGAACGGTGGCGAGGTGATCCTGGCCGACGAACCCACCGGTGCGCTGGACACGAAATCCGGCGAGGAGGTCATGGCCATCCTGGGCGAACTGCATGCCGAGGGCCACACCATCATCATCGTCACCCACGACATGAGCGTGGCCGAGCACGCCCAGCGCATCATCGAGATCCGCGATGGTGAAATCATCGCCGACCGCGCCAACCCGGCCGCACCGCACTACCGCGCGCAACGCGCGGCCAGCACCGGGGTGGCCCATGGCAGCAGCTGGCGCGCCACCCGCGACCGCTTCACCGAGGCCTTCCGCATGGCGCTGCTGGCGATGAACGCCCACCGGCTGCGCACCTTCCTGACCATGCTCGGCATCATCATCGGCATCGCCTCGGTGGTTTCGGTGGTCGCACTGGGCAACGGCTCCCAGCAGCAGGTGCTGCAGAACATCAGCGCACTGGGCACCAATACCATCGACGTCTACCCCGGCCGCGGCTTCGGTGACATGCGCTCCGGGCGCGTGCAGACGCTCAAGGCCAGCGATGCCGATGCGCTGGCCCAGCAGAGCTACGTGGACAGCGCCACGCCCAGCGTGTCCACCTCGGTTACCGCGCGCTACCGCAACCAATCGGCCACCGCACAGGTCAACGGCGTGGGCGAGCAGTTCTTCCGGGTGAAGGGCGTCAGCCTGGTCAGCGGCAGCTTCTTCGACCGCGATGCCGTGCGGGCACTGGGCCAGGTCGCGGTGATCGACGAGAACACGCGCACCCAGTTCTTCCCCGACAGCGACCCGGTCGGCCAGGTGATCCTGCTGGGCAACGTGCCCGCGCGCGTGGTCGGGGTGGCCAAGCGGCAGAGCTTCGGTTTCGGCGGCAGCACCAGCCTGAGCGTATGGGTGCCCTACACCACGGCCATGTCGCGCATGCTGGGCCAGAGCCACGTTTCCAGCATCACCGTGCGCGTGGACGACAGCACCCCGATGGATGCGGCCCAGGGGGCCATCACCCGGCTGCTGACGCTGCGCCACGGCACCGAGGATTTCTTCCTCAGCAACAGCGCCGAGATCCGCCAGACCATCGAGCAGACCACCCGCACCATGACCCTGCTGATCAGCGCCATCGCCGCCATCGCCCTGCTGGTGGGCGGCATCGGGGTGATGAACATCATGCTGGTGTCGGTCACCGAACGCACCCGCGAAATCGGCGTGCGCATGGCCGTGGGTGCGCGGCAGAGCGACATCCGCCAGCAGTTCCTGATCGAAGCCGTGCTGGTGTGCCTGCTCGGCGGCCTGCTCGGCGTCACCCTGGCGCTGCTGCTGGGCACCGCGTTCGGCCGCTTCTCCTCGGATTTCCAGATGATCTTTTCCACGTTCTCGATCGTCGCCGCCTTCGCCTGCTCCACCCTGATCGGCGTGGCGTTCGGCTTCCTGCCCGCGCGCAACGCCGCGCAGCTCGACCCGGTGGAGGCCCTGGCCCGCGAATGAAGAAACCGACGATGCCCCGATTGACCTTCCCTGCCCCGCCCCGCCGGCTGCTGGCCGGCACGATGCTGCTGGTGCTGTCCGGCTGTGCCTCGGTGGGCCGCTACCCGGTCGATGAACCCGGCGTGGCCGCCCGGTATGGCCGCGGCGATGCCACCGCCAATGCGTTGGCCGATGCCCCGCGCAGCAGCCTGGATACCCCCGGCCACGACATCCGCCAGGACACCTGGTGGACGGGGTTCGGCGATGCCCGGCTGGACCGCCTGGTCCGCGCCACGCTGGCAGCCAACAGCGACCTGGCCGCCGCCGGGCTGGCCGTGCAGCGCGCCCGCCTGCAGGCGGGCCTGGCCAGCAATGCGCTGTGGCCACAACCGACCTCGCAGGGCATCAGCGCCAGCGGCAGCCGCGCCACCGACCAGGCCGACGACTGGCGGCGCAGCTATTCCACCGGCGTGTCGCTGGGCTGGGAAGTGGACCTGTGGGGACGGCTGCGCACCCAGCGCGACATCGCCCGCTGGGAAGCACAGGCCACCGAAGAGGACCGGCAGAACACCGCCCTGCTGGTGGTCGGCGATGCCATCACCCAGTACTGGGCGCTGGCCTACCTCAACCAGTCCATCGCCGCCGGCCAGGCCAGCCTGGAACGGCTGGAGCGCACCCGCAGCCTGGTGCAGTCGCGCTTCGATGCCGGTGCGGTATCGCGGCTGGAAGTACGCCAGGCCCTGCAGAACCTGCAGGCACAGCGTGCTGCGCAGAGCGCACTGGAGCAGCAGCGGGTGGAAGTACGCAATGCGCTGACCGTGCTGCTCGACGGCACGCCCTGGCCGCAGCAGGATGAACCGCAGAGCCTGCTGGACGCGCGCAGCCCGGCCATTGCCGAAGGCCTGCCGGCCGACCTGCTGGGCCGCCGGCCCGACCTGCGCGCGGCCGAGCTGCGCCTGCGCAACAGCCTGAAGACGATCAAGGTCACCGCCACCCAGTACTACCCGGCGCTGAGCCTGACCGGCAGCCTCGGGTCCAGCGCCACCTCGCTGGGCGATGTGCTGCGCAACCCGGTGGCCACGCTGGGCGCAGGCCTGTCGCTGCCGTTCCTCAACCTGCAGCGCGCGCAGCTGGATACGGACATCGCCGGCACCAGTTACCAGATCAGCGCGACCAGCTTCCGCAAGACGCTGTACACGGCCCTGTCGGAGGTGGACAACGCGCTGTCCGCGCGCGAGCAGCTGGCACGCCAGGTGGCCGCCTCGCAGGCTTCCTACGATGAAGCGGTGGAAGTGGAACGCGCGCAGGAAGTGCGCTACCGCGTCGGTGCGACCGACCTGCGCACCTGGCTGGAAGCACAGCAGACCCGGCGCGATGCCGAACTGTCGCTGGCCCGCGTGCGGCAGAGCCAGTTGAACAACGATGTCACGCTGTTCAAGGCGCTGGGCGGCAGCGCCGGCTGAGGCGGCAAGAGCGCCACCCCAGGTTGGCGACTACCGGGCAAGTGTCGACCTTGGTCGACACGGTACATGAAAAAGGGGTCAGGTCCCTCGCCCGCGGAGAGGGATCTGACCCCGATCACCTGGCGCTGGCCGATCAACCGCGCTGGCGCACGGCCTCGAACAGGCTCACGCCGGCAGCGACGGACACGTTCAGGCTCTCGATCTCGCCCGGCATCGGAATCTTGACCAGGCCATCGCAGTTCTCGCGGGTCAGGCGGCGCAGGCCATCGGCTTCGCCGCCCAGTACCAGCGCGATGTTGCCCTTCAGGTCCAGGTCGTACAGCGAGGCCGTGGCTTCGCCGGCCAGGCCATAGATCCACACCCCCTGCTTCTGCAGGTCCTTCAGGCAGCGCGACAGGTTGGTCACCGCCACCACCGGGATGCGGTCGGCGGCGCCGGCCGAGGTCTTGCGCACGGTGGCGTTGACCGTGGCCGACTTGTCCTTGGGAATGATCACCGCGGTGGCACCGGCCGCAGCGGCCGAGCGCAGGCAGGCGCCCAGGTTGTGCGGGTCCTGCACCTCGTCCAGCACCAGCAGCAGGGCCTTGCCCTCGGCGGCGGTGACCAGGCCTTCCAGCTCGTTCTCGCTGTAGGTGCGGGCGGCGGCATAGCGCGCGGCCACGCCCTGGTGGCGCACCGCACCGCCGACACCGTCCAGCGCCTGGGCGGTCACCCGGCGCACGTCGATGCCCTTGCGGCGGGCGTTTTCCTCGATTTCGGTCAGGCGCGGGTTCTTGGCACCGGCCTCGACCAGCACTTCGCGGACGTTCTCGGCGTCGTTCTCGATGGAGGAGGCGACGGCATTGACGCCGACGATCCACTGGCTGTTCTTGCTCATGCGGGCAGGACCGGAAAGGGGGTGGCTATGGTAGAGCATCGGGGGCGGCCGCGCTTTGCGCCCGCCGGGCATGGCCCGGCGCTACCCGCCGTTCATCCGTCGGTCGAACGGGTACGCGGCGGCCAGTGCGGGGTGTCGTGGTCCGGGTGCTGGTGGGAGACGATGGTCGCCAGGAATTCCAGCGCCGCCATGTCCTGCTCGGTGCGCCGGGCCGGCAGGCTGCCCAGGCCGTCCACGAAGGGCAGCTTGCGCTCGATGCCGTACTGGATGGCGGGCGGCAGCCGCTCGGGATGGTCGAAGGCACCGGCAGCGATGGCCATGCCATCGGGCGCCTCGTAGGTGAGCGGCGTGCCACAGTCGGCGCAGAAGCCCCGCTGCACCACGTTGGACGAGGCGAACCGGCGCGGCTGGCCGCGTGTCCAGCTGAACTGCGCACCCCGCACCGATACCAGCGGTGCGTAGTACCCGCCGAACGCCTTCTGGCACATCCGGCAGTGGCAGATCGAGCTGTCGGTCAGCACGCCACGCACCTGGAAGCGGATGGCCCCGCACTGGCAGCCGCCGCTGTACTCGGGCTGGTTCTGCATTGCTGCGTTCCTCCGGAACATCGTGTCGACCAAGGTCGACACCTACCGATGTGGGGCCGTGTCGACCAAGGTCGACACCTACCTGATGAGCGGTGCCGGTACGGTAGGTGCCAACCTTGGTTGGCACACCGCGAATGTGCAGCCGGGCATGGCTCGGCCGTACCGATCAATACTGCTTCTTGGTGCGCTTGGCCGGCTTGCCGCGCTCAGGCAACGGCGGCAGCCCGGCGTCCTCGTCCTCACCCTTGTGTTCAACCAAGCGGAAGTCGATCTTGCGCTCTTCCATGCTGGCCTTCAGCACCAGGATCCGCACGCGGTCGCCCAGCCGGTAGCTGCCGCCGCGGCGCTCGCCGGTCAACGTCTTGCGGGTGGCATCGAACTTGTAATAGTCCTGCGGCAGCTGGGTGACATGCACCAGGCCCTGCACCTTCGATTCGTCCAGTTCCACGAACAGGCCGAAGCTGGTCACGCCGCTGATCACGCCGTCGAACTGCCCGCCCACGTGCTTTTCCATCCACGCGGCGCGGTAGCGCTCGTCCACCTCGCGCTCGGCCTCGTCGGCCCGGCGCTCGCGTTCGGAACACTGCAGCGCCAGCGCCGCCATTTCGCGCGCGTTGTAGGTGAACGTGTCCAGCGGCTTGCCGGACAGTGCGTGCTTGATCGCACGGTGCACCAGCAGGTCGGGGTAGCGACGGATCGGCGAGGTGAAGTGCGCGTAGGCCTCCAGCGCCAGGCCGAAGTGGCCGTGGTTGTCGGGGCTGTAGATGGCCAGGCTCTGGCTGCGCAGCAGCACCGATTCCAGCAGCGTGGCATCGGGGCGGTCGCGGATCTTCTTCAGCAGCTTGGTGTAGTCGCCCGGGCGTACCTTGGCCCATGGCGGCAGGCTCAGCTTGAACTCCTTGAGGAATTCCAGCAGGTCAGCGAACTTGGTCTCCGGCGGCTTCTCGTGGATGCGGTACGGCGCCGGCACGTGGCGCGACAGCAGGTACCTGGCCGCCTCCACGTTGGCCGCGATCATGCATTCCTCGATCAGCTTGTGCGCATCGTTGCGCACCAGCATGCCGGCCTGGGTCACTTCGCCACGGTTGTCCAGCACGAAGCGCACTTCGCTGCTTTCAAACTCGATGGCGCCGCGCTTGGCACGTGCCTTGGCCAGCACCTTGTACAGCTGGTGCAGGCGCTGCACCTGCGGCAGCAGGTCGCCGATGAACGCTTTGGCGCCCGCATCGTCCTCACCCACTGCCTGCCACACCTGGGTGTAGGTCAGGCGCGCATGCGAATTCATCACCGCTTCGTAGAAGCGCGAACCGGTGACCTGGCCCTCGCGATCGATCTGCATGTCGCAGACAAAGCACATGCGGTCGACCTTGGGCATCAGCGAGCAGATGCCGTTGGACAGCGTCTCCGGCAGCATCGGCACCACGAAGCCCGGGAAATACACCGAGGTGGCACGCTTCTGCGCTTCCTCGTCCAACGGTGTGCCGGGACGCACGTAGTTGGAGACGTCCGCGATCGCCACCACCAGCCGGAAGCCATCGGCGTTCGGTTCGCAGTACACCGCGTCGTCGAAGTCCTTGGCGTCCTCGCCGTCGATGGTGACCAGCGGCGTACGGCGCAGGTCCACGCGGTTGCCGATCATCGCCGGCTCGACCACCAGCGGCACCGCCGCGGCCTCGTCCAGCACCTCCTGCGGGAACTCGAACGGCAGTTCGTGGCCGTGGATGGCGGTCTCCACCACCAGCGAGGCGGTCAGTTTGTCGCCCAGCACCGCGATGATGCGGCCGATCGGCGGGCGGCGGCTGTCCGGTGCCTGGGTCAGTTCGCAGACCACCAGCTGGCCATCGCGTGCCCCCCCGGTCTGGTCCGGCGGTACCTGCACGTTGCGCTGCACGCGCTTGTCGTCGGGCACCACGTAATTGATGCCCATCTCGATGCTGAAGCGGCCGATCAGGCGGGTCATGCCGCGTTCCAGTACGCGGGCGATGCTGCCTTCGCGGCGGCCGCGATGGTCGATGCCGGTCACCCGGGCCAGCACCTTGTCGCCGTGCATGACCTTGCGCATTTCATAGGGCGGCAGGAACAGGTCGTCGCCGCCCTCGACCGGGCGCAGGAAACCGAACCCTTCCGGGTTGGCGATCACCACGCCGGTGACCAGGTTCAGCGTCTGGATCGGCGCGAAGCCGCCACGGCGGTTCTGCACCAGCTGGCCGTCACGGACCATCGCGCCGAGCCGGCGCGACAGCGCTTCGGCACGGTCAGCCGCGGTCAGGCCCAGGCGTGCGCCCAGCTCTTCAGCGGTCTGCGGCCCCTCGCAGCGCTCCAGCAGGGCCAGGATGGCCTCGCGGCTGGCGATGGGCTGCTCGTATTTCTCGGCTTCGCGTGCGGCGTAGGGATCGTCGATCACCTTGCCGGCCGGCGGCAGCTTGCGGCCCGGCGCCGGGCCAGGTGCGACGGCATCCGCGCTGCGGCCCTTGCGGCCGCGTGGCGGCGCGCCGCCTTCATTCAATTCGGGGAACCAGCCCGGCAACGGCTTGCCGGGTTTGGGGGTGCGGGCTGCGCCCGCCTTGGCGCCCTTCTTCGGGGCCTGGCTGCGGGACGTGGTCCCGCCCTTGCTTGGTTTTTTGGTAGTCATCGCCCTACATGGTAGCCGTTGATGGCGTGCAGAACGGGTCAGCGACCGTCCCTGAAGGCAGAGCGTGAGAAAAATTCAGGAAGTCGTTGACAGCCTGCGGGTTCATCTTCACAATTGCGCCTCTGGAACGCCCAGGTGGCGGAATTGGTAGACGCACTAGTTTCAGGTACTAGCGGGTAAAACCGTGGAGGTTCGAGTCCTCTCCTGGGCACCAACGAAAAAACTCCTCGCTTCGGCGGGGATTTTTTTTGCCCGTGCGCCGGCAGACGCGTGGCGCGGTGACAGGCCTGTACCGCCCTGACGGGCACTCCGGCATGATTTTCACAAAGGTGTTGACACCCCCATCACAGCACCCCATAATCTCGCTCCTCGACGCCCAGGTGGCGGAATTGGTAGACGCACTAGTTTCAGGTACTAGCGGGTAAAACCGTGGAGGTTCGAGTCCTCTCCTGGGCACCATGTCGAGAATGAGAAAAACCCGCGAAAGCGGGTTTTTTCATGCCCGGAATGCGCCAGCGCCGGGCCCTGCATGCCCGGCGAACGGCATCAGAACAACGGCCGCAGCACCAGCTCCAACCCGAGCAGCAACAGCAACCCCAGGAAACAGGCGCGGAACACCCGTGCGCTGATCCGCTGCCGGATCACCTGCCCCAGCCACATGCCCAGCAACGCCGGCAGTACCGCCAGCGCACTCAGTCCCAGCTGCTGCACGCCGAATGCACCGTGCAGCACCAGCCCGGCGGTGAGCGCGATCGTGGAGACGGTGAATGCCAGCCCCAACGCCTGCACAAGCTCCTCGCGCTGCAGCTCAAGCGCCTGCAGGTAAGGCACCACAGGCATCACGAACACTCCCGTCATGCCGGCCACCAGGGCCGACAGCGCACCGGCCAGCGGCCCAAGCCAACGCTCGCGCCGCTGCGGCACGCGCAGCACCGGCGCCGCCAGCGCATAGGCCGCGTACACCACCAGCGCCGCCCCCAGGGCCGCGCGCGACCAGACGCGGTCCACCCGCACCAGCAAGGTGGCCGCCGGCACGGTCACCACCACCACCGCCAGCATCATCGGCCACAGCCGGCGCACGGTACGCCCGGCCGATGGCCCCGCCAGCAGCTGCCAGGCGTTGGTGACGAAGGTGGGAATGAACAACAGGGAAGCCGCCGCCACCGGCGACAGCACGCCGCCCAGCAAGCCCATCGCCACGGTCGGCAAGCCCATGCCGGTCACGCCCTTGACCACCCCGGCCAGCACGAACACCGCCACCAGCAACAGATAGAAATATGCACGTTCATCCATGCCGTCATTGGAGTTGTGCCCGGCCCGGCGCACAATGCGGTTTTCCCACCCCTGCCTTCGGCCCAGCCGAAGGCGGATATGGAGGCTGGACATGCGGCTGGACCTGGCAGACCTGCGCCTGTTCCTGTCGGTCGCCGAGGCCGGCAGCATCACGGCCGGCGCGGCAAAGGCCCACCTGGCGCTGGCCTCGGCCAGCGAGCGTCTGCGCATGATCGAAGACGACGCAGGCACGCCCCTGCTCAACCGCCACCCCCGCGGCGTCAGCCTGACCGAGGCCGGGGCCGCGCTCGCCCACCACGCCCGGCTGATCCTGCAGCAGCAGGCCCAGCTGCGCGGCGAACTGCAGGCGTTCGCCCACGGGGCCCGCGGCACCCTGCACCTGTATGCCAACACCGCCGCACTGACCACCTACCTTCCCGTGCGGTTGGCCCCATGGCTGGTGCAGCGCCCGCGGCTGCGCGTCGAACTGCACGAGCGCACCAGCATCGACATCGTGCAGGCACTCCGCGCCGGCCAGGCCGAAGCAGGCATCCTCAGCGATGCCGTTGCCGCCGATGGGCTGCAGCGCCATGTCGTGGCCGAAGATCCGCTGGTGCTGCTGCTTCCCCGCCAGCATCGCCTCGCCGCGCACCGTGCGCTGGCGTTCACCGACGTGCTTGGCGAAACCTTCATCGCGCTGGCCGATGGCAATGCACTGCAGTCATGCATCGACACACAGGCCAGCGAAGCCGGCCGCATGCTGGATGTGCGCATCCGCATGAAGACCTTCGATGGCCTGTGCATGATGGTCGGCCATGGCATCGGCGTAGGCATCGTGCCGCGCACGATCGCCCGCCTGCATCGGCGTGCTACCCACACGGTCGCGGTTCCGCTGAAGGATGCCTGGACACAGCGCCGCCTGTGCGCGTGTTTCGCACAGTGGAAAGCACTCAGTACGCCGATGCGCAGCCTGCTGACACACCTGGGCGTGGAGCCCGAAAAAAAGCGTGAAATGGTGTTGACACATCCCGCGCCGTAACGCACAATTTCTCTCCTGAGTCGCCCAGGTGGCGGAATTGGTAGACGCACTAGTTTCAGGTACTAGCGGGTAAAACCGTGGAGGTTCGAGTCCTCTCCTGGGCACCATGACTCAAGATGATGAAACCCGCGAAAGCGGGTTTTTTCGTTTTCGGGGTTGCAGATCCAAGCGCCGCGCGCACGTCATCCACGCATGGCGTGGATCTACCAACACCCCGCCTGCAATTGCACGCCATGAACCGCACCCCGGCAAACCCACGCCGTGCCCGGACGGGGTTCAACGACCCACCCGGTAGATCCACGCCATGCGTGGATGCATTTCAACGACCACACACCCCAGCAAACCCACGCCGTGCGCGGACGGGGTTCAACGACCCACCCGGTAGATCCACGCCATGCGTGGATGCATTTCAACGACCACGCACCCCGGCAAACCCACGCCGTGCGCGGACGGGTTTCAACGGGCCCACGCGGTAGATCCACGCCATACGTGGATGCATCCCACCCCCACGGCACAAAGAAAAACCCCGCCTTGCGGCGGGGTAAAAGGTCACTCTTCAGAGTGCCAGGGAGAAATCAGTGCCCGCCGCCAGCGGCGGCACCGGCGCCCGCACCGAACGGCGGCTTGGCCAGCCACAGGAAGGTGATGATCGCCAGGAAGATCCAGCCCAGCAGGAAGAAGATGTCGTTGAAGCCCATCTGCGACGCCTGGTGGTTGATCATGTTGTTGAGCACGGCCGCACCGTTCTGCAGGTTGCCCTGCCCCATCGCCGCCACCTGGTCCTGCATGCCCGGCTGGTAGGCCGAGATGTGCTCGGTCAGGTCCGCGTGGTGCACCTGGGTACGGCGCGCCCACAGCCAGGTGGTCAACGAGGCGGCGAAGCTGCCGCCCAGCGTGCGCAGGAACGTGGCCAGGCCCGAACCGGCGGCGATTTCACGGCCATCCAGATCCGACAGCAGGATCTGCAGCACCGGCATGAAGAACAGGGCGACACCAATGCCCATGATCAGCTGCACGCCGGCCACATGGTGGAAGTCCACCTGCAGGTTGAAGCCCGAGCGCAGGAAGCTGGTCAGCGACAGGAACACGAACGCGATGCTGGCCAGCAGACGCATGTCGAAGCGCGAGGCGTACTTGCCCACGAACGGCGTCATGATCACCGGCAACACGCCGATCGGCGCGGTCGCCAGGCCCGCCCAGATGGCGGTGTAGCCCATGTCACGCTGCAGCCACTGCGGGATCAGCAAGGCCACGCTGAAGAACGCCGCATAGGCCACCACCATCGCCAGCGTACCGGCCCGGAAGTTGCGGTGGCGGAACAGCTTCAGGTCGACGATCGGATCCTTGTCGGTCAGTTCCCAGATCAGGAACACCGTCAACGCCACCACCGCCACGCAGGCCAGCACCACGATCTTCATCGACGAGAACCAGTCCTCGTCGTTGCCCAGGTCGAGCACCAGCTGCAGCGCGCCCACGCCGATCACCAGGGTGATCAGGCCGATGTAATCCATCTTCGGCTTCTCGACATGCTCGGGTCGGCCCTTGAGCTGGCTGCCCACCACCAGCGCGGCGAAGATGCCCAGCGGCACGTTGATCAGGAAGATCCATTCCCAGCTGTAGTTGTCGGTGATCCAGCCGCCGAGGATGGGGCCGCAGATCGGCGCCACCACGGTGATCATCGCCAGCAGCGCCAGCGCCTGCCCGCGTTTTTCACGGGGGTAGATCGACACCAGCAGCGACTGGGTGATCGGGTACATCGGGCCGGCCACGAAGCCCTGCAGGGCACGCGACAGCACCAGCATGCCCATGCTCTGCGCCAGGCCGCACAGCAGCGAGGTGATGACGAAGGCCAGCGTGGCCCAGACGAACAGCTTGCGCTCGCCGAAGCGGCGGCTGAGCCAGCCGGTCAGCGGCAGCGCGATGGCCGTGCTGACCGCGAACGAGGTGATGACCCAGGTCGCCTGCTGCGAACTGGCACCGAGGTTGCCGGCGATGGTCGGCAGCGAGACGTTGGCGATGGTGGTGTCGAGCACCTGCATGAACGAGGCCATCGCCAGGCCGACGGTGCACAGCGCCACGCTGGGCGGCAGGAAGCCGGCGGCCGCACCCGGCGCCGCCGGTGCGCCCGGTGCCCCGGGCGCGGCTGGAGCTTGTGCGGACATGGCCGACCTCAGCTCGCCTTGGCCTGCTGCGGCAGGTTGCCCTGGATGATCGTGTGGATCACCTCGTCGGCATCATGCAGCTGCTTGGCATACACATCGGTGTCGAACACCGTGCCCTTGGCGGCCTTGGCCGGCAGCACTTCGCCCTTCTGGTCGCGCAGGCTCACTTCGGCCTTCATCGACAGGCCGATGCGCAGCGGGTGTTCGGCCAGCTGCTTGGCATCGATGGCGATGCGCACCGGCACGCGCTGGACGATCTTGATCCAGTTGCCGCTGGCGTTCTGCGCCGGCAGCAGCGAGAACGCCGAACCGGTGCCCAGGCCCAGGCTGGTCAGCGTGCCCTTGTAGGTCACGTCACCGCCGTACAGGTCCGACTTCAGTTCCACTTCCTGGCCCAGGCGCATGTGGCGCAGCTGGGTTTCCTTGAAGTTGGCTTCCACCCACATCTGCTCGGTCGGCACCACGGCCATCAGGGCATTGCCCGGCTGTACGCGCTGGCCGACCTGCACCGAACGGCGGGCGACGTAGCCGGTGACCGGCGCGACGATGCCGGCACGGGCATTGTTGAGGAAGGCCTGGCGCAGCTGCGCGGCGGCGGCCTGCACGTCCGGCTGGGTGGCGATCACGGTGTCATCGACCAGCGCGCGGTTGCGCTCGACGGTTTCGCGTGAACCGGCCACGGCCGCTTCGGCCGCCGCCAGTTCATCGCGGGCGTGGGCCAGTTCTTCGTGCGAGATGGCACCGGTCGCGGCCAGGTCCTTGCGGCGGGCGAAGTCTTCGCGCACGCGCTTGAGCGAGATCTGGCGCGCATCCAGGTCGGCCTGCGCCCCTTCCACGCTGCGGTACAGGCCGCGGGTCTGGCGCACGGTCTTGGCCAGGTTGGCTTCAGCCTGCTGCAACGCCACTTCGGTATCGGACGGGTCCAGCTGCACCAGCAGCTGGCCGCGCTCCACGCGCATGCCGTCATCGGCGGCGATGGCCACCACGGTGCCGGCCACCAGCGGGGTGATCTGCACCTGGTTGCCCTGTACGTAGGCATCGTCGGTTTCCTCGAACCAACGGCCGAACATGAAGTACCACAGCGCCAGTGCGGCCAGCAGCAGCACGACGATGACGAAAAGCCCGCGCAGCAGCTTGCCGCGGCGGCTGGGGGCGGCCGCGGGGGCCGCAGTGTTGGAGGTCTGGCTCATGGGTCGGGTCTTCAGGAATGCGACGAATCGGAAAGGGAGGCGGTGGCCGGGGCAGCGTCATCGGCGGCCGGCTGGTAGCCGCCCCCCAACGCCTGGCTCAGGCGCACCGAGGACAGCACCTGCTGCGACTGCAGGTTGGCCAGCTGCTGTTCGGACTGCAGCAGCGTGGACTGCGCGGTCAGCACGTCCAGGTAGCTGCCGATGCCGGCGCGGTAGCGCTGCTGGGCCAGGTCGAAGGCCGAGCGCGCGGTATCCACCGCCTGCTGCTGCGACTGCGCCTGCTGGGCCAGCGAGCGCACCGCGTTGACCTGGTCGGCCACATCGCGCAGCGCGTCCAGCACGCTCTGGTTGTAGTTGGCCACCGCCAGGTCGTACTGCGCATCGGTGTTGGCCAGGTTGGCGCGCAGCTTGCCACCATCGAAGATCGGCAGGCTCAGCGCCGGGCCGATGTAGGCGAAGGTGGCGGTGCTCTTGAGCAGGTCACCCAGGTTCGGCGCGACGACGCCGCCCAGCGCGGTCAGGTTCAGGCTGGGATAGAACTTCGTCCTGGCCACCTTGATCTGCTTGTTGGCCGCTTCCACGCGCCAGCGTGCGGCGACGATGTCCGGGCGACGGCCCAGCAGTTCGCTGGGCAGCACGCCCGGCAGCTGCAGCGTGGCCGGGTTCAGCGGCTGCGGGCGGGCGATCGACAGGCCACGGTCCGGGCCCTTGCCGACCAGCGCGGCCAGTGCGGTGCGGCCCGCATCGATGCGCTGCTGCGCGGCCTGCAGCTGCTGCTGCGCGGCCGGCACGCGGGCCTCGGCCTGGCGCACCTGCAGGTCGCTGTCGATACCGGCGCTGCGGCGCTGGCGGGTCAGTTCCAGCGACTTCTGCGAACGGGCCAGTTCGGCATCGGCCACGTCATGCAGCTGCCAGGCATAGGCCAGATCCACGTAGGCGCGGGCAATGCTGGCCGACAGGTTCAGGCGTGCCGCCTGCGCGTCGATGGTGGCGGCATGGACGCTGTCCACTGCCGCTTCCCAGGCCGCGCGCTTGCCGCCCCACAGGTCGATACCGTACTTGAAGTCGAGCACGGCCTGCTCGCTGCCGCCGTAGCGGCCGCCCATCTCGTCACCGAGCATCGATTCGGGCAGGCGCAGGCCGGTATAGCCACCGGACACCGACAGGCTGGGCAGGCGGTCGGCACGGGCGGTGCCGGCCTGGGCTTCAGCCTGGCGCAGGCGCGCATCGGCCGCGTCCAGGCTCGGGTGGCCGGCCAGGCCTTCATTGATGAGGGCATCAAGCTGGGTATCACCCAGCGCCTTCCACCAGTCCTGCGCCGGGAAACCGGCAGCGCTCAGATCGGTGTCGGCCAGGGTGTGTTCGCTGTGCAGGCTGTCCACGTCCAGCAGGTGGCCCTGCGGCTGCAGGCCACGGCTGCTGGCACAGGCGGCCAGCGCCAGGGCCAGCGCCGACAGCAGCAACGGCCGGCCAAGCCGGCGGAAGGATGAGCGGTCGGGGATGGTGTTCATGGGGTTGTCAGGGAATCGCGGATTCGGGTCAAAAGGGACATCAACTGCTCACGTTCGTCCGGGCTGAGGTCACGCAGCGCGTAATCCATCACGGCATCGCCGCGCAGCCGCAGGCGCTCCCACAGCACACGGCCTTCGTCGGTCAGCACGATCTGCAGGGCACGACGGTCGCGGCCATGCGGCTCGCGCCGCACGCATCCCAGCGCCTCCAGCTTGTCCAGCAGCCGGGTCACCGCGCTGGGCACCTGGTCGATGGCCTGGGCCAGTTCGTTGGCGGTGCACGGCGCCATCGCCGAGAGCACCTTCAGGCCGATGTAGTGGGTGAAGTTGATACCAAGGTCTTCTTCGGCCATGGAAGCATCCAGCTGGCGTACCAGGCCATCGCGCACCTGGCGCAGCAGCAGGCCGAAACTGGGGGGAGTGGTGGCAGGACAGATCATGGGTGAGCATTTTCTTCCAAAAAAAATATTTCTCAATAGAAATATTCGATCTGGCATCATATGCTGTGTTGCAACAGTGGAACTGATCGCGGCAGGGACGTCACCTTAATAGGCGCCCCATCTGGCCGGGTAGTACAATCAAGCCAATGAATGACACATCCGGGCCATCGCCATCCCCCTCCCTCCCCCCTGAGCCGCCCCGGTCCGTCGTACTGGACGCTGAACAGGAAGGCGACCGCCGCCTGCTCAAGGACGCCGCACTGGCCTGGATGGAGCGCGAGGACGGCATGCCCGTGGTCGGCTTCCACATCGACAGCGCGCGCGGGCTGGACCATGAAGTGGACTGGCACCACCACGTCCGCGGCCAGCTGATCTGCGTGGAAAGCGGCCTGCTGACCACCCGCACCCGCCATGGCACCTGGTCGCTGGCGCCCGGCTCGGCCGGCTGGATGCCGGCAGCCGAGCCCCACACGGTGGCCATCGACGGGCCGCTGCGCGGCTGGGGGCTGATCCTGGCCCCGACACTGTGCCTGGACCTGCCGCCGGAACCCTGCGTGATCGGCATTTCGCCGCTGCTGCACGCGGTGGCCTCGCGCATCTGCGACTGGGTGCCCGACGCAGCGGCCAGCCCCCGCCAGCAGCATCTGGTGGAGGTCCTGCTGGATGAGATCCGCGAAGCGCCGCGGCAGCGCATGCACCTGCCGATGCCGCACGACCGGCGGCTGCTGAAGATCGTCTCGCAGCTGCTGGCCGACCCCGCCGACGAGCGCAGCCTGGCGCAGTGGGCGCACTGGGCCGGCCTGTCGCCCCGCTCGCTCACCCGCCATTTCCGCGAGGAAACCACCCTCAGCTTCGCCCAGTGGCGGCAACAGGCGCGCCTGGCCGAAGCCCTGCGCCTGCTCAGCGATGGCCGCAGCGTGGCCGACATCGCCCACCAGCTGGGTTTCAGCAGCTCCAGCGCCTTCGTCACGGTGTTCCGCCGCCACTTCGGCGTGCCCCCCGGACGCTACCTGGCCCGTGCCGGCCAGCGCCTGGACCCACCGCGCGGCTTGGCATCCCCGGCCGCATCCGGATAATCACAGGCTTGCGAGCGGCGACCACCGTCGCCGCCTCCCGGACAAAGGTAACAACCCCGCATGACCGACCTCGCCCGCCCCGTGTTCCACGGATTCGAACAACTGCCGCTGCGCGAGTACGCCGAGCGCGCGTACCTGGACTACTCGATGTACGTGGTCCTGGACCGTGCCCTGCCGTTCATCGGCGACGGCCTCAAGCCGGTGCAGCGCCGCATCATCTATTCGATGAGCGAGCTGGGCCTGAATGCGGCGTCCAAGCCGAAGAAGTCCGCGCGCACCGTCGGCGACGTCATCGGCAAGTACCACCCGCACGGTGACAGCGCCTGCTACGAGGCGCTGGTGCTGATGGCCCAGCCGTTCTCCTACCGCTACCCGCTGATCGAGGGCCAGGGCAACTTCGGCTCCAGCGACGACCCGAAGTCGTTCGCGGCGATGCGCTATACCGAATCCAAGCTGACCCCGATCGCTGAAGTGCTGCTGGGCGAACTGGGCCAGGGCACCACCGACTGGGCGCCGAACTTCGACGGCACCCTGCAGGAACCGACCTGGATGCCGGCGCGCCTGCCGCACCTGCTGCTCAACGGCACCACCGGCATCGCCGTGGGCATGGCCACCGACGTGCCGCCGCACAACCTCAACGAGATCGTCAGTGCGCTGCTGCACCTGCTGGACGACCCCGACGCCACCGTGCGCGACCTGTGCGAGCACGTGAAGGGCCCGGACTACCCGTCCAGCGCCGAGATCATCACCCCGGCCAACGACCTGCGCACGATGTACGAGACCGGCAACGGCAGCGTGCGTGCGCGTGCCACCTTCACCAAGGAAGCGCACAACGTGGTGGTCACCGCACTGCCGTTCCAGGTGTCGCCGTCGAAGGTGATCGAGCAGATCGCCGCGCAGATGCGCGCCAAGAAGCTGCCGTGGCTGGAAGACGTGCGCGATGAATCCGACCATGCCAACCCGGTGCGCGTGGTGCTGGTGCCGCGCTCGAACCGCGTCGACGCCGACCAGCTGATGGGCCACCTGTTCGCCACCACGGACATGGAACGCAGCTACCGCGTCAACCTCAACGTGATCGGCATGGACGGCCGTCCGCAGGTGAAGAACCTGAAGATGCTGCTGTCGGAGTGGCTGCAGTTCCGCAGCAACACCGTCACCCGCCGCCTGCAGCACCGCCTGCAGAAGGTCGAGCGCCGCCTGCACCTGCTGGAAGGCCTGCTGGTGGCCTTCCTGAACCTGGACGAGGTGATCCACATCATCCGTACCGAGGACGAACCGAAGGCGGCGCTGATCGCCCGCTTCGGGCTGTCCGAGGAGCAGGCCGACTACATCCTGGAAACCAAGCTGAAGCAGCTGGCCCGCCTGGAAGAAATGAAGATCCGCGGCGAGCAGGACGAGCTGGCCAAGGAACGCGAGAAGATCATCGGCATCCTGGACAGCAAGGCCAAGCTGAAGAAGCTGATCCGCGACGAGCTGCAGGCCGATGCCAAGAAGTTCGGCGATGCGCGCCGCTCGCCGCTGGTGCAGCGCCAGGCCGCCCAGGCCATCGACGAGACCGAGCTGGTGCCGAGCGAGCCCATGACCGTCGTGCTGTCGGAGAAGGGCTGGATCCGTGCGGCCAAGGGCCACGACATCGATGCCTCCACGCTGTCCTACCGCGATGGTGATGCCCTGCAGGGTTCGGTGCGCGCACGCAGCACCCAGCAGGTCGCCTTCCTGGACAGCGAAGGCCGCGCCTACTCCACGCCGGTGCACACCCTGCCCTCGGCACGTGGCAACGGCGAACCGCTGACCGGCCGCTTCTCGCCGGCACCGGGCACCAGCTTCGTGACCCTGGCCAGCGCCGAACCGGACACCCGCTTCGTGCTGGCTTCCAGCCACGGCTATGGCTTCGTGACCCGCTTCGAGAACCTGATCGGCCGCAACAAGGCCGGCAAGGCCATGCTGAACCTGTCGGCCGGTTCGTCGGTTCTGTCGCCGGCCGCGCTGGCCAATGTGGAAACCGACCGCATCGTGGCGGTGACCAGCTCGGGCAACCTGCTGGCCATCACCGCCAGCGACCTGCCGGAACTGGACAAGGGCAAGGGCAACAAGATCATCGAGATCCCCAAGGCCAAGCTGGCCACCGAGCGCGTGGTCGCCATCGTGGCCATCAGCCCCGGCCAGACCCTGCAGGTCCGCAGCGGCCAGCGCACCATGGGCCTGAAGTTCAACGAGCTCGACGCCTACCTGGGCGCCCGCGCCACCCGTGGCCACCTGCTGCCGCGCGGCTGGCAGAAGGTGGAAGGGCTGTCGGTGGAGTGAGGCCCCGCCCCGGGGAGGTGTCAACCTTGGTTGACACGCCCTGGCGGACACCAGACACGAAAAAGCCGGGGCATTCCCCGGCTTTTTCGTTTGTCGGCTGGCGGGCGGTGGAGCAGCTGGCGGGCGAAGGCTGGCTGGCGGTGCTCCGGTGCTGGCGGGCGACAGAACGTTGCAGAGTCGAGCCATGCTCGACTCGGATCCAACAGCAGCCGAGCATGGCCCGGCGCTGCTGAGAGCGGGCCGGGTCAGTGCGCCGGAGTGCCGCTGCTCTCGATCTTGCTCAACTGGTACAGCTCCAGGCCGATGCGCTTGATCAGCGACAGCTGCTGTTCCAGCCACCAGGCGTGGTCTTCCTCGGTATCCTTCAGCTGCGCCAGCAGGATGTCGCGGCTCACGTAGTCGCCCTTCTCCTCGCACAGCTTCATGCCGGCCGCCAGGTTGTTGCGCACGGCGTATTCGGTTTCCAGATCCTTCTGCAGCATTTCCTCCACGGTCCTGCCCGGCTCGCTGGCATGCGGGCGCATGTCCGGGTCGCCGCCCAGGAACAGGATGCGGCGCAGCAGCGCATCGGCGTGCTGGGTTTCCTCTTCCATCTCGTGGTTCAGGCGTTCGTACAGTGCGAACAGGCCCTGGTCCTCGTAACGGCGGGAGTGGATGAAGTACTGGTCGCGGGCGGCAAGCTCGCCGCGCAGCAGTTCCTTCAGGCAGGCGATGACGTCCGGGTTGCCTTTCATGGGGGGACTCCTGTGACTCGATGGCGCATAGGGTGCACCATTTCAAAATCCGGTGATCTAATCGGAATCAGTCGCAGTTGCGCCTGCGGCTACAATCCCCCGACCCCTGGCGAGGTATGCGTGATGCGGCGTGTGTGGCGATGGCTGGTTGCCGTGCTGGCAGCCCTGGTACTGCTGGGCGCGCTGGCCGCATGGCTGCTGCTGCGCGGCAGCCTGGCCGACCTGGATGGGCAGCATGCCCTGCCCGGCCTGGCCGCCCCGGTGACGGTCGAGCGCGATGCGCTGGGCGTGGTCACCATCACCGCCGGCAGCCAGGCCGATGCCCTGCGGGCGCTCGGCCGGGTGCACGCGCAGGAACGCTTCTTCGAGATGGACCTGATGCGGCGCAGCGCCGCAGGGGAACTGTCCGCCCTGGTCGGCCCGGCTGCGGTCGAGGCCGACAAGCGCATGCGCGTGCACCGCCTGCGCGCGCGCACCGAGGCCCAGCTGTCGGCCGCCCTGGGTGGTGATGCCGCACAGGTGCGGGCCTATGTGGACGGGGTCAACGCCGGGTTGCTGGGCCTGCCGGTGCGCCCCTGGCCCTACCTGCTGCTGCGCCAGCCGCCGCAGCCCTGGCAGGCCAGCGACAGCGTGCTGGCCGGGCTGGCCATGTATGCCGACCTGCAGGACCCGCGCAACCAGACCGAACTGGCCCTGGCCCGCATCCGCGCGGTGGTGCCACCGGCGCTGTATGCCCTGCTGGCGCATGAGGGCAGCCAATGGGATGCGCCCCTGCAGGGTGAACCGCTGGGCGATGCCACGCTGCCCGATGCCAGCCAGCTGGACCTGCGCGCACTGGCAGCCACGCCGGGGGCCGGCCGTGCCGACCCCGATCCCACCGGCAGCAACAACTTCGCCGTGGCCGGGGCCCTGACCGCCGATGGCCGGGCCATCATCGCCGACGACATGCACCTGGGCCTGCGCGCCCCCAGCCTGTGGTTCCGCGTGCGGCTGCGCTATCCCGACCCGCGCGCGCCGGGCGGCCAGGTCGATGTGTCCGGCTTCTCGCTGCCGGGCGTGCCGGCGGTGATCGTCGGCAGCAATGGCCATGTGGCCTGGGGCTTCACCAACGCCTACATCGACACGGCCGACTTCCGCCGTGAACCGGCCGATGCCGCGGTGACCGTGCACCAGGAACGCATTGCCGTGGCCGGCCAGGCCGATGTGATGTTCCCCGTGCGCGAAACCACCTGGGGGCCGGTCCTGCATACCCATGCCGATGGCAGCGGCGATGCGCTGCGCTGGGTGGCGCAGCTGCCCGGCGCGGTGCGCATGGACTTTGCCGACATGGCCCGCGCCGGCACGCTGGCCCAGGCCCTGCAGGTAGCCGACCGCGCCGGGGTACCCGCGCAGAACATGGTCATCGCCGATGCCGCCGGCCACATCGCCTGGCGCCTGGTGGGCCCCCGCCCGGACCGCGCGCCCGGCTGCGCGCCGGTGGGGTATACCGGTGCCAACGCCAGCGGTTGTACGCCCTGGCCGATCCACAGCGATGCGGCACCGGCGCTGATCGACCCGCCCGACCATCGCCTGTGGACGGCCAACACCCGCGTGGTCGATGCGGCGACGCTGGCCACCGTCGGTGATGGCGGCTATGACCTGGGCGCCCGCGCCCGCCAGATCCGCGACCTGCTGGCCAGCCAGGACCGTTTCGACGAACACGACCTGCTGGCGATCCAGCTCGATGACCGCGCCGTGTTCCTGCAGCGCTGGTGGACCCTGCTGCAGCAGGTGGCCGGCCACAGCGACGACCCTGCCCTGCAACGGCTGGCTGCAGCCAGCAAGCACTGGGATGGGCGCGCCTCGGTGGATTCGGTCAGCTACCGCATCACCCGTGGCTTCCGCGGCATCGTGCTGGATACCGTGTCCGGCGCGCTGCTGGCCCCGGCCAAGGCCCGGCTGGGCGATGACTACCTGGAGCCGCGGCTGCCGCAGCTGGAAGGTGTGGTCTGGCCGATGATCGAGCAACGTCCGGCGAACCTGCTGCCGCCGGGTTTCGCCAGCTGGGATGCCCTGCTGGCCGATGCCGCCCGCCGCGTGGAAGCCGATCTGGCCCCCCAGGGGCCGCTGGAACAGCGCACCTGGGGCGAACGCAACACCGCGGACCTGTGCCAGCCGCTCAGCCGCGCCCTGCCCACAGTGGCCCGGCGCTGGCTGTGCATGCCCGCCGACCCGCTGCCCGGCGACCGCGACATGCCACGCGTGCAGGGCCCCAGCTTCGGGGCCTCGCAGCGCATGGTGGTCTCGCCCGGACATGAAGCCGACGGCATCGTGCACATGCCTGGCGGACAGAGCGGGCATCCGCTCTCCCCCTACTGGGGCGCCGGCCACGAGGACTGGGTGCACGGCCGGCCCACGCCGTTCCTGCCGGGCAAGGCACAGCACGTGATGACGCTGGTGCCGGCGCGGTAACGGGGACCGCCGGGCAACGCCCGGCGGATGCTGCAACAACCGTGTGACACGTTCGCCGGGCAGGGCCCGGCGCCACCGCTCAGGCCAGCGCCTGTTCGTGCACCCCGGCCACCGCGCGGCCGGACGGGTCGGCCGCCGCCGCGAAACTGGCATCCCAGGCGATCGCCGCCGGCGAGGAACAGGCGATCGACTTGCCACCGGGCACCGTTTCGGCGGCGGCGCGGCTGGGGAAGAACTGCTCGAACAGGTGCCGGTAGTAGTAGGCCTCCTTGGTCTGCGGCGGGTTGTGCGGGAAGCGCTTGTCCGCTGCCGCCAGCACGCGGTCGCTGACCTGCGCCTCGGCATGCGCCTTCAGCCCATCGATCCAGCCGTAGCCCACCCCATCGCTGAACTGCTCCTTCTGCCGCCACAGGATGCTGTCGGGCAGGTAGCCATCGAAGGCTTCGCGCAGCACCGCCTTTTCGATGCGGCGGCCACCAAAGCCGGCACCGACCATCTTGTGCGCGGCATCGAAGCGCATGGCCACGTCCAGGAACTCGCGGTCCAGGAACGGCACGCGCGGCTCGACCCCCCAGGCCATCATCGATTTGTTCGCACGCAGGCAGTCGTAGTTGTGCAGGGCATCGAGCTTGCGCACCAGTTCCTGGTGGAACTCACGCGCATCCGGCGCCTTGTGGAAGTACAGGTAGCCCCCGAAGATCTCGTCGCTGCCCTCACCGGACAGCACCATCTTCACGCCCATCGCCTTGATCCGGCGCGCCAGCAGGAACATCGGCGTGGACGCACGGATGGTGGTGACATCGTAGGTCTCGATATGGCGGATCACCTCCGGCAGTACGTCCAAGCCTTCCTCGAAGGTGTATTCGAACCCATGGTGGACCGTGCCCAGCGCCTCGGCGGCCACTGCAGCGGCCGCCAGGTCGGGGGAACCCTGCAGGCCGATCGCGAACGAGTGCAGGCGCGGCCACCAAGCTTCGCTCTGCCCGCCATCCTCGACGCGGCGGCGGGCATAACGCGCAGCCACCGCCGCCACCAGCGAGGAATCCAGCCCACCGGACAGCAGCACGCCGTAGGGCACGTCGCTCATCAGCTGGCGCTCCACCGCGCGCTCGAACGCCTGCCGCAGTTCGGCCAGGTCGGCCTGGCGGCCCTGCACATCGGCGTACTCGCGCCACGGCTGCTGGTAGTAGCGCACCAGATCACCGCTGGCGCTGTCGTAGTAATGACCCGGCGGGAACTGGGCGACATCGGCGCAGCTGTCCACCAGCGCTTTCATTTCCGAGGCCACGCGCAGGCGCCCCTGCGCATCGTGCCCCCAGTACAGCGGCACCACGCCGATCGGGTCGCGCGCCACCAGCACACGGCCGGCGGCACGGTCCCACAGGGCGAAGGCAAAGATGCCGTTGAGCTGCTCCAGCCACTGCGCCGGGCTGCCTCCTTGGCGGTACAGGGCGTTGATCACCTCGCAGTCCGAGCCCGTCTGGAAGTCATAGGGCGTGGCCAGTGCGGCCTTCAGCAACTGGTGGTTGTAGATCTCGCCGTTGACCGCCAGCGCCAGCTCGCCATCGCCGGACAGCAACGGCTGCGAACCGCCGGCCGGATCGACGATGGCCAGGCGCTCGTGCACCAGCAGCGCGCCTTCGTCCAGGTACACACCGCTCCAGTCCGGGCCACGGTGCCGCTGGCGCTGTGACCGTTCCAGCGCATGGCGGCGCAGGGCGGGAAGATCGTCACCGGCCTGCAGGCCGAAGATGCCGAAGATCGAACACATGGTGGAACTCCTGTTGTGGGGGTATCACGGGGTTGAGGTGTTCGACCGGCCATCCAGGCCCGGGCGGGTGGCGCCCGGGCACAAAAAAACCCGCATCGGCCGATGCGGGTTTTCTGGTGTCCGGGCGTGTAGTGCTGTCTATCTACCCAGGGCGCAGTCCCGCATCGGCCGCGCACGATTATTCGCGCGCAGATTAGTGCGGTTGGTATTGTTGACGGCGGTGGCCAGGCGGATCGACATGGCAACGAACCTACCCGGCTTTCCCGGGCCGCGCAACAGTTGCGTTGGCAACCAAGCCGCTGGCCTGTCCACAGATGGCGGGCGGTGGCAAGACTGCCGCGCCAGGGCCTGTCTGGCGACAATGGCCCCCCATCCACTGCCCTCGGCACCGCCCATGCCCACCTTCCAGGGGGAAACGATCGACCGCCGCCGCATGCAGGCGATCATCACCGCGCATCCACGCACAGCGGTGTTCGAGGACTGTTCGCTGGAAGGCGGCGATTTCTCCCGGCTGGACATGGATGGCTTCCAGTTCGAGCAGTGCGCCATCGCCGGCTCGCACTGGCTGGCCGCTTCACTGGAGGAAACCCGCTGGAAGCGCTGCCGCGGCGGGCAGGTCGATTTCACCTCCGCCCACCTGAGCGATGCCCGTTTCGCGCATTGCGATCTGAACAACAGCCACTGGCGCCGCTCGACGCTGTCCTCGGTGCAGTTCCAGGACTGCAAGCTGACCGGTGCGCAGTTGCAGGAGGCCGGAGGCTGGCTGCTGTCCTTCCGTGATTGCCTGCTGGTCAGCGCCGACCTGCGCGGGCTGTCGTTCCGCAGTGCGCAGGTGGAAGGCAATGATTTTTCCGACGCGGACCTGTCCGGCTGTGATTTCCGCGGCGCGGTGTTCACCGGGGGCAGCCTGCGCAATGCCCAGACGCGCCTGTCGCGGTTCGAGGGAGCGGACCTGCGCGGCACCGATATCAGCGGCATCAACGTGATGGATGCCAAGCACTTCCGCAAGGCCCTGATCTCGCACCAGCAGGCCGCCTCGGCGATGGCCGCCTTCGGCCTGATCGTCTGCTGATTTCCGCCCCGGTACATCCACGCGGTGCGTGGATGCACGAGCGCCGGCGCGCATCACGCCGATCTGGACCTCAGGCCAGCAGGCGCTCCACCAGCCGCTGGTACAGGCCCGGCAGGGCCTCCAGCTCATCCACGCGCACGTTCTCGTCCACCTGGTGGATGCTGGCATTCACCGGCCCCACTTCGATGCACTGCGCGCCCAGCGGCGCGATGAACCGGGCATCGGAGGTACCACCACCGGTGCTTTCCTCCGGCGCATGGCCGACATGCTCGGCCAGTACCGCGCGTGCTGCTGCGCGCAGCGGCCCTTCCGGGGTGTAGAACGGCTCGCCGCTGCGGTGCCACTTCAGCGTGTACTGCAGGCCATGACGGTCCAGCAGCGTGGTGATCTGCGCTTCCAGCGCCGGTGCATCCCAGTGCGGGTTGTAGCGGATGTTGAAATCCACCACCAGTTCGCCGGGGATCACGTTGTTGGCACCGGTGCCGGCATGCACGTTGGAGATCTGCAGACTGGTCGGCGGGAAGCTCTCATAGCCCTCGTCCCAGCGCCGGGCGCTCAGCTCGGCCAGGGCCGGCGCAGCCTGGTGGATCGGGTTGCGGGCCTTGTCCGGGTAGGCCACATGGCCCTGGATGCCCTGCACCACCAGCTTGGCCGACAGGCTGCCACGACGGCCGACGCGCAGCAGGTCACCCAGCGTGTGCGTGGAGGATGGCTCGCCGGTGATGCACCAGTCGATGCGCTGGCCGCGTTCGGCGAACAGCCGGGCAACATGGCGCACGCCGTCGATGGCATCGCCTTCCTCGTCGCTGGTCAGCAGCACTGCCAGGGTGCCGGTGTGGTCCGGGTGGGCGGCGACGAACTGCTCGGCGGCCACCACGAAAGCGGCAACGCTGCCCTTCATGTCGGCCGCGCCACGCCCGTACAGCACGCCATCGCGGATCTGCGGCTCGAACGGATCACTCTGCCAGGCCTCGCGCGGGCCCGGCGGCACCACGTCGGTATGGCCCAGCAGCACCAGGACCGGCGCGCCGCTGCCATGGGTCGCCCACAGGTTATCGACCTCGCCCAGGCGCAGGTGGTTGCACTGGAAGCCGGCGGCTTTCAGGCGCGTGGCCAGCAATGCCTGGCAGCCGGCATCGTCGGGCGTCACCGAGGGCCGTGCGATCAGCGCGCGGGTCAGCTCCAGGACGGCGCTCACGCGCCGCCCACGCCGAAGCGTGCCTTGAAGCCGTTGTCGGTGAAGCCCTGGCTGACCGTACCGTCGGCGGTGACTACCAGCGGGCGCTTGATCAGCTGCGGGTATTCGCGCAGCAGCAGCTTCCACTCGGCGTCCGAATCGGCCGCCTTGCGGGTGTCCGGCAGCTGCCGCCAGGTGGTGGACGACCGGTTGACCATCGCGCCCAGCCCCCCGAGCTGCGCCGCCCATTCCAGCAGGGTCTCCGGGCTCGGTTTGTTGTCGCGGTAGTCGACGAAGGTGTACGGCACGCCGAAGCGGTCCAGCCACTTGGTCGCCTTCTTGCAGGTATCGCAGTTCTTCAGGCCGTAGACGGTGGTGGTCATGCGCGTGCGTCCGTCAGTCGGCCAGGCCGCGCAGCAGGTCGTTCACGCTGGTCTTGCTGCGGGTCTTGGCATCGACCTGCTTGACGATCACCGCGCAGTACAGCGAGTGGGTGCCATCGGCACTGGGCAGCGAACCGGACACCACCACGCTGTACGGCGGGATGTAGCCGTAGCTGATCTCGCCGGTGGCACGGTTGTAGATGCGGGTGCTCTGGCTGAGGAACACGCCCATGCCGATCACGCTGTGATGGCCGACGACCACGCCCTCCACCACTTCCGAGCGCGCGCCGATGAAGCAATGGTCTTCGATGATGGTCGGGCTGGCCTGCAGCGGCTCAAGCACGCCACCGATGCCGGCGCCGCCGGACAGATGGCAGTGCTGGCCGATCTGCGCGCAGGAACCGACGGTGGCCCAGGTATCGACCATGGTGCCTTCGCCCACGTAGGCACCGATGTTGGTGAAGCTCGGCATCAGCACCACGTCCTTGCCGAAGTACGTGCCGCGGCGGGCGATCGCACCCGGCACCACGCGCACGCCGCCACGGCGGAACTTGGCCTCGTCATAGCCGGCAAAGCGCGATTCGACCTTGTCCCAGAACGGCGCCGGGCGCGCGTCGACCACGGCCATGTCGTTGACGCGGAAGTACAGCAGCACCGCCTTCTTCAGCCACTCGTTGACCTTCCAGCCACCGTGGCCGTCGGGCTCGGCCACGCGGAATTCACCGGTTTCCAGGCCATCGATCACGCGGTTGACCAGAGGGCGGGTGGAGCCTTCCAGCTCGTGCAGGGTCAAGGTGGCGCGGCGCTCGAAGGCGCTTTCGATGCCGAACTTCAGTTCTTCCACGCCCGGCGCGGCCGGCTTGCGCAGCGACTTGCGGGCGATCGACTCGGCGCGCACGGTTTCAGCACTCTTGGCCGGCACCTTGGCGGCCTTCTTGGCGGCGACCTTCTTCACGGCCGGCTTGGCCACGGCCGGCGCCTTGGCAGCGGCTTTCTTCGCCACGGCCGGGGCAGCCGCAGTCTTCTTCGCCGCTGCGGCCTTGGGGGGCGCAGCGGTCTGACCAGCCTTCGGCTGTTGTGAAACTTTCTTGGCGGGCTTGGTGGCCATCAGGGTGTGTCTCCGGCGTTTCGATCAGGGTCCAGGCAGGCCAGCATCGCGTCATGCAGCTGCTGCCGGGCGGGGTCAGTCAGGGGGAGGTCGTGCTCGTCACTGATCACGAAGGTATCTTCGGCGCGTTCGCCGAACGTAGCGATGCGCGCATCATGCACGCGCAGGCCCTGGTTGCGCAGCACATGGGCCACATCGGCCAGCAGGCCGGGGCGGTCGGGCGCGACCAGGGCGAAACGGGTGGCGCCGGGTTCGTCGCGGAACTCGATGCGCGGGGCGAAACGGAAATGGCGCAGCTGCCGCGGCACCACCCGGCGCGAGGGCCGCAACCGGCCCAGATCACCGCCCAGCGCCTCGCGCAGGGCCGCTTCCAGGCCGGTGCTGTCCCCGTCGGCGAAGCTGTCGGCCGGGCTGACCTCGAAGGTATCGAAGATGGTGCCGGCCGGGCCGTCGAGCACGCGCGCGCGATGGATGCCGTAGCCCTTGCGGTCCAGGGTCATCACGATCGCCGCGAACAGGCCATCGCGGTCGGGCGAATGCACGAACACTTCCAGCGCCGGGTCGTCCACGCTGATCCGGCGCACCTTCACCAGGGTCTGGCCCTGCTTGACCGGCACCAGCGCCGCCGCCTGCCAGGCCAGCTGTTCCGGGCGCAGGCGGATGAAGCTTTCATCGGGCATCACCGCGAACTGGCGATCGATGGTGGCATCGTCGTAGCCCTGCTCGCGCACCAGCGCACGCACGCTGTCGCGCGCCTCGGCCACGCGTTCGGCGGCGGGCACCGGGTGTTCCAGCCCTTCGCGCAGCGCGCGCCGCGTGGCGAAGTACAGATCGGCCAGCAGCCGGTCCTTCCATGCATTCCACAGCTTCGGGCTGGTCCCGGCGATATCGGCGCAGGTCAGCAGGTACAGGTAGTCCAGGCGGTCGCGGCTGCCGACCAGCGTGGCGAAACGATGGATCACCGCCGGGTCGGCGATGTCCTGCTTCTGCGCGGTCACCGACATGCGCAGGTGCTGTTCCACCAGCCAGGCCACCAGTTCGGTATCCGATCCGCTCAGGCCATGGCCCTGGCAGAACGCGCGCGCATCCACCGCGCCCAGCTCGGAATGGTCGCCGCCGCGCCCCTTGGCGATGTCATGGAACAGCCCGGCCAGCAGCAGCAGCTCCGGCTTGCGCAGGCGCGGCCACACTTCATGGGCGATGGAGAAACGCTCGTCGGCGCGGCTGCTGGCGAACAGGCCGATGTTGCGCAGGACCATCAGCGTGTGCTGGTCCACGGTGTAGACATGGAACAGGTCGAACTGCATGCGCCCGCTGACCTGCGCAAAGGCCGGAATCCACTGCCCGAGCACGCCCAGCCGGGCCATGCGCGAAAGCGTCTCCACCGGCCGTTGCCCACGCAGCAGCGCCAGGAACAGCTCGCGCGCCTGCGCGTCGGCCTGGTCGTAGGCGGGCAGCCGCGGCAGCGATTCGGCCAGCGCGCGCGCGGTCAGCGAATGCAGGCCACGCACCTGCGGGTTGTTGGCCCAGCTGGCGAACAGCGCGAACACCTGGCCGACATCGCCACGCGGCCAGCCCGGTTCGTTGGCGGCCAGGTAGCCACGACGCAGCGAAAAGCCCACCGTCAGCGGCTCGGGCACGGCTTCGCCGTCGAACTGCTCCTCGAAGCGCTGCAGCAGGCGGTCGCTGATCCGGCGCACCACCGAAGCCGCGCGGTAGAAGCCCTGCATCATCTTCTCGACGCCCAGGTTCTCGGCGTCGTCCTCGAAGCCCAGGCGGGCGGCCAGGGTCTTCTGGTAATCAAAGCGCAACCGCTCTTCCGGGCGCCGCGCCACCAGGTGCAGGCCGAAGCGCAGGCGGGCCAGCACGGCACGTTCGCGCTTGAGCGCGGCCGCCTCATCGGCGCCCAGGTGGCCCAGCCCGACCAGCGCTTCCAGGTCACGCACGCCGAACGCGCGCAGGGCCATCCAGCCCAGGGTATTGAGGTCGCGCAGTCCACCCGGGCCGTCCTTCAGGTCCGGCTCCAGGTTGTCGGCAGTGTCGCCGAAGCGCTGGTGGCGGCTGCGCAGCTCCTCCAGCTTGGCCAGGAAGAACGCACGCGGTGGCCACAGGCCCTGGGCGTCCACCGCCTGCCGCAGCGCGTGCCGGGCCGTATCGTCGGCCACCAGCGGGCGGGCCTCGATCAGCGCGGTCAGCACGGTCTGGTCAGCGGCGGCCTGCTGGCACTGGGCCGCCGAACGCACGGCATGGCTGACCGGCAGGCCACAGTCCCACAGCAGCGCGAACAGGCGCGACAGCCCGGCTTCATGGGCCAGCTGCGCGGGGGCATCACCGGATACCAGCAGGTCGATGTCCGAGCGCGGGAACAGTTCACCCCGCCCGTACCCCCCCACCGCGAACACCGACAAGCCACTGCCGGCCGGCACGCAGCGCTGCCAGGCCAGGCGGATCAGGTGATCGGCCGCACGCGCGCGCAGCGCGATCAGCCGCTCGATGTTGTCGCCCTGGTCGAAGCGGCGGTACAGGCGCGCATCGGCCTGCTGCAGCGCCTGCCGTGCGGCAGCCGCCCATTCGGGATCGTCGAGCGATTCGGCCGGCGCGTCCAGCAGTGAACCCGCCGGCAGCATCCTCAGGCGACCTGCGATTCGCCGGGCGACAGGGTCAGCACGTCCACGCCGGTCTCGGTGACCGCGACCATGTGCTCCCACTGCGCCGACAGCTTGCGGTCCTTGGTCACCACGGTCCAGCCATCGGGCAGCACCTTGTTGTAGCGGGTGCCCTCGTTGATCATCGGCTCGATGGTGAAGGTCATGCCCGGCTGCAGCACCAGGCCCTGGCCCGGGCGGCCGTAATGCACCACCTGCGGCTCATCGTGGTAGACCTTGCCGATACCGTGGCCGCAGTACTCGCGCACCACGCTGAAACGCTCGCCTTCGGCATAGCTCTGGATGGCATGGCCGATGTCGCCCAGGGTCGCGCCCGGGCGCACCGCGCGGATGCCGCGCCACATCGCTTCATAGGTGGTCTCCACCAGGCGGCGCGCCATCACCGACGGGGTGCCGACGAAGTACATGCGGCTGGTGTCGCCATGCCAGCCATCCTTGATGACGGTGACGTCGATGTTGATGATGTCGCCGTCCTTGAGCACCTTCCCTTCGCTGGGGATGCCATGGCAGATCACGTTGTTCACGGATGTGCAGACGGTCTTGGGGAAGCCGCGGTAGCCGACGTTGGCCGGAATGGCGCCCTGCACGTTCACGATGTGGTCGTGGCAGATGCGGTCCAGTTCCTCGGTGGTGACACCGGGCTTGACGTGGGGGGTGACGATGTCGAGCACTTCGCTGGCCAGGCGGCCGGCGATGCGCATCATCTCGATGTCCTGCGGGGTTTTCAGATTCACGCTCATGGCCGCCATTATCGCCGATCCGGACGCAATCTGAACGGACGCCGCCCCAGCGGCGGCCAGCCATGCGCGATTCCGGCAAGGAAGATGAAAAAGTGATGAACGTCACATTTTAGACCCCGCCATTCTCACGACTCCCTGACGCGGGCACGCCCAATCTGGCTCCACTGTCAGGAAAACAGTACGAATCCACCGTTTTCGCCCTGTTCAACAGACCTTCGGGTCAGGGAGGTTGTCCATGCGATCCGCCGTTCGTTCCCCGCTTGCCTGGGCCCTGGCCGGCCTGCTGGTGACCGGCCCGGCCCTGGCCGCCGACACCACCACCTTCAATGTCACCCTGATCGTCACCAAGGCCTGCACCATCACGGCGGCAGCGGCGACCAACGTGGATTTCGGCACCGCCGCGTCCACCGCCACCACGCCCACCCTGGGCCAGGGCACGGTGACCGCGCAGTGCTCGCTGCTGACCCCTTACACGATCGCCCTGAACGCGGGCGCCAATGCCGGCACGGCCAATGACGTCACCACCCGCCGGATGAAGAACACCAACGCGGCGATCACCACCGGCAACTATGTCGGCTACCAGCTCTACCAGGACGCCGCCCACAACACGGTGTGGGGCTCGACCACGGGCACCAACACCCAGGCTGGCATCGGCACCGGCCTGGCAGTGCCGTACATCGTCTATGGCCAGATCGCCAATCTGAGCACCAACAACGCCGCAGCCGGTAACTACCTGGATACGGTCACCGCCACGATCACCTATTGATGGGGGCCGCGCGCATGGCCGGACCTCGCCCGTGGCGCGCCACCGGCGTGGCGTTGCTGCTCACCCTCGGCCTGGCGGCCACCGCCGCGGCGGCCACCAGCCTGCAGGTCGCACCGACCAGCCTGCAGCTTGAGCCGCGCCAGCGTGCCGCCGAGTTGTGGCTGGGCAACAGCGGCACCGCCCCCGTCACCCTGCAGGTCCGCATGTTCCGCTGGGTGCAGCAGGACGGGCAGGAGCAGCTGCTGCCCACCGAGGAACTGATCGCCAGCCCCCCGATGCAGACCCTGGCCGCTGGCCAGCAGCAGCTGGTGCGGGTGATGCGCCAGGGGACCGATGCACCGGCCCGGCAACTGCACTACCGGATGATCGTCGATGAAGTGCCGGACCTGTCCACCCGCGCCAGCGGCATGCAGTTCGTGCTGCGCTATTCGATCCCGGTGTTCGTGCAGCCGGCCGGTGATGCAACCCTCGCGCCGCAGCTGCAGGCGCAGCTGGTCACCCTCGACGACGGCCGGCACGGCGTGGAAATCCGCAACACCGGCGATGGCTATGCGCAGATTGCCGACCTGGCTCTGGGCAGTGCGCAACGGCCGCGCATCGTCCACCCGGGCCTGCTGGGCTACGTCCTGCCCGGCCAGGTGATGCGCTGGCCGCTGGAGCGTACGACGGTCGATCGTGACAATGACCAGATCACGGCCAAGATCAATGGCGAGTCGGACCAGACGCCCCTGTCGCCGCCACCGGCTCGCTGAGGCGGTGATGGCCGCGGCGCTCGGTGCAGCCCTGGCTCCCGCGTCGCTCCACGCGGCCGATGTCTCCGGGGTGTCCGCCGATGTGATGCTGCCACCGCCCACGCCCCTCACCGCCGGCCAGACCCTGTACCTGGACGTCCAGCTCAACCGCACCCCGCGCGGGCTGCTGCCGTTCGTGCTGCTGGGCGGGCGCCTGCAGGCCAGCCCGGAGGTCCTGCGCCAGCTCGGCTTCAACGCCAGCGGCCAGGCCCCGGTGTACCTGGACCAGATCAGCGGGGTGGTGGTGCGCTACGACGCGCGCCTGCAGACCCTGGCCCTGGATGTCCCGCTGGACCAGCTGACCCTGCCGACCACGCAGCTGTCGCAGCCACAGATCCGCCCACCGGCCGCGACCGCTTCTCCCGGCGTGCTGCTCAACTACGACGTGTATGCCAGCCAGGTCGATTCGCTGGGCAACCTGTCGCTGGGCTCGGAACTGCGCGTGTTCGGGCTGGGCAACGGCACCCTGGAAAACACCGCCATCAGCCGCCGCTACCAGCAGTCCGGCGACCGTCGCTGGCGGGGCGAAAGCGTGCGCCTGGATACCCGCTGGACGCTCGACTTCCCGGAACGGGCCTTGACCCTGGAGGTGGGCGATTTCTACAGCGGCTTCGTCGACTGGACCCGCCCGGTACGCATGGGCGGTGTGCAGATCGGCCGCAACTACGGCCTGCAGCCCTACCGCGTGCTGACCCCCACCCCGGCCTTCCTCGGCCAGGCGGTGGTGCCCTCCACCGTCGAGCTGTACGTGGACGGCCTGCGCCAGTACAGCGGGCAGGTGCCGATCGGTCCGTTCCAGCTGGCCGCCCAGCCCGGCATCAGCGGCACCGGCAGTGCCCAGGTGGTGGTCACCGATGCGTTCGGCCGCATGCAGACACTGGATTTCAGCTTCTACGGCACCCAGCAGCTGCTGGCCAAAGGCCTGTCGGACTGGTCGCTGGGCGTGGGCCGGCTGCGCGAGAACTTCGGCATCCATTCGTTCGACTACGACGGCCGCACGGTGGCCAATGCCAGCTGGCGCGGCGGCATCAGCGACCGCTTCACCGGCGAGGTGCACGCCGAGGGCGGCGGCGGCCTGGCCCAGGCCGGCGCCGGCGGCTGGTGGCTGCTGGGCGGTGCCGGCGTGTTCAATGCCGCCTATGCGCGCAGCCGCTATGAGGGGCTCGGCGGCGGGCAGCTGGCACTGGGCTACAGCTGGAACAACCGGCATTTCAACCTCAACCTGCGCAGCGTGCGCAGCCACGGCGACTACCGCGACCTGGGCGCGCTGCAGGGCAACCTGCCACCGGACCTCAGCGAGCAGGCCACGGTGGGCGTGGACCTGCGCGAACTGGGTTCGCTCAGCGCCAGCTACCTGCGCCTGCGCTACCCCGATGGCGAGGACAACCGCTATGCCAGCCTGTTCTGGTCGCGCAGCTTCAACCAGCGCTGGTCGGCCTACCTCTCGCTCAACCAGAACCTGGACCGCAGCAGCGACCGCAGCGTCTATCTCTCGCTCAACGCCAACCTCGGCGACAACCGCCAGGCCAGCCTGTCCACCCAGCGCAATGGCGACCGGCAGAGCTGGGTGGCCGACGTCAGCAGGCCGGTGCCCGGCGACGGCAGTGCCGGCGGCATCGGCTGGCGCGCACAGGTGCGCCAGAGCGATGGCGACGTCGGCGGCCTGGCCGAAGTAGGCCTGCTCAACGATGTCGGCCGCTACTCACTGGGCGTATCACGCCAGGCCGGGCTGAACTATGCCTATGGCAGCGCCAGCGGCAGCCTGGTCTGGATGGGGGGGCATGGCTTCGCCACCCGCGAGGTGTCCGACGCCTTCGCCGTGGTCAGCACCAACGGCGTGGCCGGCGTGCCGGTACGGCTGGAGAACCGCCTGATCGGCGTGACCGACACACGCGGCCTGCTGCTGGTGACACCGGTACTGTCGTGGCAGCGCAACCGGGTCTCCATCGACACCCTGGACCTGCCGGCGGACATGCGCGCGGACAGCGTCGAGGCGGCGGTAACCCCGCGCCAGCGCGCCGGTGCGCAGGTCAACTTCAACCTGCGCGCGCGCGCCGTGCTGAACCTGGTACTGCAAGACATGGCCGGTACCCCGCTCGATGTCGGCAGCGAGGTGCTGCTGCCCGACGGGCGCCAGGCCACGGTGGGGTATGACGGCCTGCTGTACCTGGAAGATGTGCCGGCCGGCAGCGTGCTCTACATCACCACCAGCAACGGGCCGTGCCGGATCCGGGTGCCGGCGCCCCCGAAGGCCGCGGCCAGCGGTGCCAGCGTGCGGCCGGCACCGATCGCCTGCATTCCGGAGGTGGCGCCGTGAGGGCCCTGCTGCTGCTTGCCCTGCTGCTGGCGGGCCTGCTGGCCGCTCAGCCGGCGCGTGCGGCCACCACCTGCAGCGCGGTGGTCGATGCCGCCCTGCCCTTCGGCACCATCAGCAATGCCGCTGCCGGCCCCAGCAACGCCACGCTCAACATCCGCATCACCTGCAACACATTGGCCCTGGCCCTGCTGGCCAACGCCGCCGTGCGGGTCTGCGTGGGCATCGGCAATGGCGATGGCGGCACCACCACCACGCCGTGGCGCACGATGGTCAACGGCAACGGCGACACGATGAACTTCCAGCTGTACAACGACACCGGCTACAGCCAGATCACCGGCCTGACCCCCAACGGCACGCCGCCGGCCAAGGAGCTGACCCTGGTCTATTCGGTGCCGGCGCTGGTGGGCGGCAGCGGCGTGGTGACCACCCAGCTGTCGGCGCAGATCCCGGCCAACCAGACCCTGGCATCGGGCAACTACAGCCGCACGTTCAGTGGCGCCAACGTGGTACTCAACTGGGCCTACGGGGAAACCATCATCGGCAACGCCACCATGCCCTCGACCTGCCTGGCCGGGGTATCGGGTACCGGCAGCGCCAGCGGCGTGGGCACCTTCACCGCCACTGCCAACGTGCTGCCGCAGTGCGGCAGCTACCTGACCACCGACCTGGATTTCGGCACCGTGGCCGGCGGCATCAGCAGCAACATCGACCGCACCGCCACCCTGACCCTGACCTGCCTGCGCCGCACCGCCTACCAGATCAGCCTGGACAACGGCCAGAACAGCCTGGGCACCGTCCGCCGCATGCGCACCACGATCAACAACAGCAACTACTACCTCACCTACGAGCTGTACCGCGACTCCAACCGCAGCCAGCGCTGGGGCAACACGCTCAACGTGGACACCTACGGCAACACCGGCACCGGCAGCGCCCAGCAGGTGACCGTCTATGGCCGGGTCAGCCCGGTCACCGGCCAGCCCCCGGCCGGCACCTATACCGACCGGGTGCAGGTGACCATCACCTACTGAGCGGCCCGCACCGGCACTACAGAAGCCCGGCAATGGGCCGATAATGGGCAGTGGACAGACTGCCTGACGGATGGCCGGTGCGACGTACGTTGTTGATGGGGGCGTTGATCGCCGCCGCCCTGCCGGCCGGGGCTGAACCTGCCGTACACCCCCTGCAGATCCGCCTGACCGTCGTGGAAGGCTGCCCGGCCGGCGACCGGCCGTGCGCGGTCCCGCGCCAGCGCAGCGATGCGCCCGGCCTGCCCGCGCAGCTGCGCGAACTGGCCCCCTCTGCGGCCCTGGCAGGCGACGACGCGGTGCGCGTACCGCTGACCACCATCTACTGATGGCGCGGTGGCTGCTGCTGGCACTGGCCCTGCTGCTGGCCGCGCCTGCGCCCGCGCTGGAACTGCTGCCGACCACGCTGCAGCTCGCGCCCGGCCAGGACCGCACCGAACTGTGGCTGTACAACCCCGGCCCCACCCGCTGGCAGGGCCAGCTGCGCGTGCTGGCCTGGGACCAGCAGCTGGACGCCGAGCGGCTGCATGACAGCGACCAGATGCTGGCCAGCCCCGCCCGGCTGGACCTGCCTGCCGGTACCCGGCAGCGGGTCTGGCTGCTGCCCTCGCCCACGGCGGTGCCGGCAACCGGCGGCGAGCAGGCGTTCCGCGTGCTGCTCGAACCGGACAGCCCCGGGCTGCCGCGCTATTCGCTGCCGCTGTTCAGCGGCCTGCCCTCCTACACCACCGCCCCCCAGGTCCGGGCCCGGCTGGACGCGGACGGCCAGGCGCCGCGCCTGTGGCTGGAAAACACCGGCCCGCTGCACGCCCGCCTGAGCGAACTGATGTACGAGGCCGCCGATGGCCAGCGCAGCGTGCTGCTGCCCGGCCTGGCCGGCTATGTGCTGGCCGGGCGGCAGCGGCGCTGGGCCCTGCCGCCGCGTGCCGACGGCTACGCCGGCGGGCGCTTCCTGGCCCGCCTGCAGGACGGCGTGGAGGCGGTCCTGACCCGCCCGGCCGGGCAAATTGCGCCGGCGGCCGCTGCCGGGCTATAATCGACCGGATTCCTGCAGGCCCCGTGCCCGCAGGGGCCCGTCCACACCGGACGTCACCGGTGAATCCACACCTGCCATCCCCATCCGTGCCGGGGTGCCCCTCCCAAGGGGTTCGGCCACGGAGATGACAGGGAAGCCCAACCCCGGAACCCCGCGCATCCACGCGTCCCGCACACTTTCCGCGGGCGGATGCAGCAGGTTCCCCATCAGGAGTATTGCAATGCCCCAGGTCACCATGCGTCAGATGCTGGAAGCCGGCGTCCACTTCGGCCACCAGACCCGCTACTGGAACCCCAAGATGGCTCCGTACATCTTCGGCGCCCGCGGCAAGATCCACATCATCAACCTGGAAAAGACCGTCCCGCTGTTCAACGACGCGATGAACTTCATCTCGTCCGTTGCCCAGAAGCGCGGCACCATCCTGTTCCTGGGCACCAAGCGCAGCGCCCGCGAAACCATCAAGGAAGAAGCCGAGCGTTGCGGCATGCCGTTCATGAACCAGCGCTGGCTGGGCGGCACCCTGACCAACTTCCGTACCGTCAAGCAGTCGGTTGCCCGCCTGAAGGAACTGGAAGCCGGTGAAACCGACGGCACCTTCGAAAAGCTGGTCAAGCACGAAGTGCTGGGCCTGCGCCGCGAGCGCGACAAGCTGGAAGCCTCGCTGGGCGGCATCAAGGAAATGAACCGCCTGCCGGACGCCATCTTCGTGATCGACATCGGCCACGAAGACATCGCCATCAAGGAAGCCAAGAAGCTGGGCATCCCGGTCATCGCCGTGGTCGACACCAACTACAACCCGGAACTGGTGGACTACGCCATCCCGGGCAACGATGACGCCATCCGCGCCGTGCAGCTGTACGCCCGCGCCGCCGCCGATGCCGTGCTGGAAGGCAAGGCCGCTGCTCCGCACGCCGCTTCGGTGCGCGAAGAAGAGTTCGCCGATGCCGTCGCCGAAGGCGAAGAGGCCAAGCCGGCCCGTCGCGCTCCGGCCAAGAAGGCTGGCGGCAAGAAGGCCGACGAAGCCCAGGCCTGATCCCGGCCCTCGGTGGGCGCCTGGCGCCCACCCTCCCTGCACCCCACCTGCGGGTGACAGGGTGATGTCACATGGGCCGGCCAACATGCCGGCCCAACCCCTTTCTTTCGTGAGGTAATCCCGTGGAAATCACTGCTTCCCTGGTCAAGGAACTGCGCGAGCGCACCGGCGCCGGCATGATGGAGTGCAAGAAGGCACTCACCGAAGCTGGCGGCGACATCAACGCCGCTGCTGAAGCCCTGCGCAAGTCCGGTGCCGCCAAGGCCGACAAGAAGGCTGACCGCGTGGCTGCCGAAGGCCGCCTGGGCCTGGCCCAGGACGGTGGCAAGGCCGTGCTGGTCGAGATCAACTCGGAAACCGACTTCGTCGCCAACGACATCAACTTCAAGAACTTCGTCGACGCCGTCGCCGCGGCCGCGCTGGCCTCCGGCGCTGCTGACGTCGAAGCCCTGAAGACCGCCACCCTGGCCGATGGCCGCGTCGTCGAAGAAGCCCGCGCCACCGCCGTGCAGACCCTGGGTGAGAACATCCAGATCCGCCGCCTGGTGAAGGTCGACACCACCGGCAACGTCGGTGCCTACGTCCACACCAACGGCAAGGTCGGCGCCCTGGTCAACCTGATCGGCGGCGACGTCGAGCTGGCCCGCGGCCTGGCCATGCACGTGGCCGCGCTGAAGCCGCCGCACAACAAGGCTGCCGATGTGCCGGCCGACTTCGTGGAAAAGGAAAAGGAAATCGAACTGGCCAAGATGTCCGAGAAGGACAAGTCCAAGCCGGCCGACATCCTGGAAAAGATCATCAGCGGCAAGATCAACAAGATCGTCAGCGAAGTGACCCTGTACGGCCAGAGCTACGTGCTGGACGGCGACAAGACCGTCGAGCAGGTGGTCAAGGCTGCCGGCGGCGACGTGGCGGGCTTCCAGCTGCTGGTCGTCGGTGAAGGCATCGAAAAGGTGGTGGAAGACTACGCCGCCGAAGTCGCCAAGGCGATGCAGGTCTGATTCCAGCCTTTCCGGCTGCAGGATGACCCGGGGAAGCCGCGCACCGCGCGGCTTCCTTTTTTTTACCTTTTGCGTTGTGAGCGATTCGGGCCGATACTCCCCCACTGGGGAACGACGCAGTCCTTAGCAGGAAGACGACACCAAGACTGTGATGTATTCCTCGGTATTCTTGTCCTACTGGAATCCGAAAGACCCGACATGTCGCCCGAGCTGACCGCCGCCCTGACCCTGTGCCGCAACCTGCCCTCGCCGCCGGGGATCGCCCTGCGCATCATCGAGCTGGCGCAGGATCCGGAGGCGGAAATCGCCACCGCCGCGGACATCATCGCCATCGACATGGCGCTCAGCGCGCGCATGCTGCGCATCGCCAATTCACCGCTGTACGCAAGCCGCCGGCGCATCGAGAACCTGGCCCAGGCGCTGACCATGCTGGGCCTGAACGCCACGGTGAGCCTGGCGCTGGGCTTCACGGTCACCCAGGGCCTGGTCGGCAATGGCGGCGACAGCCATGACCTGCGCGAGCGCGCCTGGCGGCGCAGCATCCTCAGCGCACTGGCGGCCAGCCAGCTGGGCCAGGCCCGTGGCCTGCGCCGGCTGGAGGAGCTGATGCTGGCCGGCCTGCTGCAGGACATCGGCGTGCTGTGCCTGGCACAGACACAACCCGACCGTTACCTGCCCCTGCTGCGCGATGCCCAGGACAACACGGCCCTGGTCGCGCGCGAGCGCGAGGCACTGGACTGCACCCACGCCGATGTCGGCGCCTGGGTGGCCGAGCAGTGGGGCCTGCCACGCTACCTGGTGGACAGCATCAAGCGCAGCGAGGATGGCGAACCGGCCAGCGACCCGTTCCAGGCCTGCGTGCAGCTGGCCGGCCCGGTGGCCGACATCTGGCTGGCCGACGATGCCGACGCTGCGCGTGAATGCGCCCTGCAGCAGGTGCATGCCCAGCTGGGCCTGGACAGCGCCCGCTTCGACCAGGTGCTGGCCCGCATCAGCGAGGCCCTGCCGGACATCGCCAGCCTGTTTGACAGCGGGCTCAATTCCCCGCTGCGGGTGCGCGAACTGATCGACCACGCACAGGAACTGGCCACGCTGCGCAACCTGCGTGAAATGCAGGATGCCGAGCAGGCGCGCCGTCGCGCCGACGAATTCGAAGCCCGCGCCAAGCGGCTGGCCGACCAGGCCCACCGCGACGCATTGACCGGCGTCCTCAACCGGCGCCAGCTCGAAGCGGTGCTGGAACAGGAATTCAACCGCGCCGCCCGGCATGGCTGGCCGCTGTCGGTGGCCTTCATCGACCTGGATGACTTCAAGAAGATCAACGACGCCCACGGCCATCTCACCGGCGATGAGGTGCTGCGCGTGTTCGCCGGCAAGCTGCAGGGGCAGCTGCGCCACAGCGACACCGTGGCGCGCTTCGGCGGCGAGGAGTTCGTGGCCCTGCTGCCCAACACCACCGAGAACGTGGCCCTGGACGTGATCCGGCGCGTGCTGGCCAGCATCGTGTCCACGCCCATGGCCGAACTGGAGGGCGGGCCGCTGTTCGTGACCTTCTCCGCCGGCGTGGCCACCCAGGGCGGTTACGAACGCTTTGCCGATGTGAACGACCTGCTGCGCGCGGCCGACGATGTGCTGTACCGCTCCAAGAACCTGGGCCGCAACCGGGTCATCGCCCGCTCCCCCGGCGAGCTGGGCCATGACGAACTGGCGGCCGCGGCCGGGGTGGAACTGGGCTGAACGACAGCCGCCCGATCGCGCTGCAATGCACAAAACACTTTGGCCGGGGGCCACTTGCCAGTAGAATCCCCCGCGATTCCACGCACCCGAGGTTCCCATGTCCAAGCTCGCCTATCGCCGCATCCTGTTGAAACTTTCCGGGGAGGCGCTGATGGGAGACGAGGACTACGGCATCGACCCGAAGGTCATCAACCGCCTGGCCCGTGAGGTCATCGAAGCCCAGCAGGCCGGCGCCGAAGTGGCCCTGGTGATCGGCGGCGGCAACATCTTCCGCGGCGCAGGCCTGGCCGCCGGCGGCATGGACCGCGTCACCGGCGACCAGATGGGCATGCTGGCCACGGTCATCAACGCCCTGGCCATGCAGGACGCGCTGGAGAAACTGGGCGCCAAGGCCCGCGTGATGAGCGCGATCAAGATCAACGACGTGTGCGAGGACTACATCCGCCGCCGCGCCATCCGCCACCTGGAAAAGGGCCGCCTGGTCATCTTCGCCGCCGGCGTCGGCAGCCCGTTCTTCACCACCGATTCGGGCGCGGCACTGCGCGCCATCGAGATCGGCGCCGACCTGCTGCTGAAGGCCACCAAGGTGGATGGTGTCTACGACAAGGACCCCAACAAGTACAGCGATGCCGTGCGCTTTGACAGCCTGAGCTACGACGAGGTGATCCGCCGCGGCCTGGAAGTGATGGATACGGCCGCCTTCGCCCTGGCCCGCGACAGCGACCTGCCGATGCGCGTGTTCGACATGGGCCAGCCGGGCGAGCTGCTGAAGATCCTGCACGGCTCCAATATCGGCACCCTGGTGCAGGGCCGCGACCCGGCCTGAACCGGGTCCGGGCGACGCCAGCCCGCTCCGGGCCCGGCGTCGTCCCGTATTCGCCTATAATCGCCCGATTCCAGTTACATCCAGGACCCGGGCGATGCTCAACGACATCAAGAACAACGCGCAGACGCGCATGGCCAAGAGCATCGACGCTCTGAAGCACACCCTCACCTCCGTCCGCACCGGGCGTGCCACCCCCGCCCTGCTGGACCGCGTGACGGTCAACGCCTATGGCAACGCCAGCACCCCGCTGAACCAGGTGGCGTCCATTTCCAACGCCGATGCCCACTCGCTGCTGGTCACGCCCTTCGACAAGAGCATGATCAAGGAAATCGAGAAGGGCCTGTACAACCACGAGTTCACCCCGAACACGCTGGGCGCGGCGATCCGCATCAACATGCCGCCGCCGACCGAAGAGCGCCGCAAGGAGCTGGTCAAGCAGGTGCAGAAGGAAGGCGAAGGCGCCAAGATCGCCATCCGCAACATCCGCCAGGATGCCAACAAGGAAGTGGCCAAGCTGGTCAAGGACAAGGCGATCAGCGAAGACGAGAAGAAGCGCGGCGAAGACGACATCCAGAAGCTGACCGATGCCAGCATCAAGGACGTCGACAAGGTCGTCGCCGAAAAGGAAAAGGAACTGCTGTCGGTCTGAAGTCGATGCCTTCAGTCCCGCCTCCTCTTCCGGCCGCGCTGCCGCGCCACGTTGCCATCATCATGGATGGCAACGGGCGTTGGGCGCAGCTGCGCCGCCGCCCCCGCATCATCGGCCACCGTGCCGGTGCGCGCGCGGTCAACCGTACGATCGAGCGCTGCCTTGAACTGGGCATCCCCGCGCTGACCCTGTTCGCCTTCTCCAGCGAGAACTGGGGCCGGCCGCAGGAGGAAGTCGATGCGCTGATGAAACTGTTCCTCGGCGCGCTCGACCGCGAAGTGGACGAGCTGCACCGCCGTGGCGTGCGCGTGCGCTTCATCGGCGACCGCGAGCGTTTCGGTGCCGGGCTGGTCAGCCGCATGCAGCTGGCCGAACAGCGCACCGCCGACAACACGGCCATGACCCTGTCCATCGCCGCCAGCTATGGTGGACGGCAGGACATCGCCCATGCCGCCCGCGCGCTGGCCGCCGAGGTGGCTGCCGGCCGCCTGCTGCCCGAACAGATCGACGAAAGCCTGCTGGGCCGTCACGTCGCCCTGGCCGACCTGCCGCCGCCGGACCTGTTCATCCGCACCGGCGGCGACACCCGCATCAGCAACTTCCTGCTGTGGCAGCTGGCCTACACCGAGCTGTGGTTCACCGAGGCGCTGTGGCCGGATTTCGATGCCACGCAGCTGCAGTTGGCACTTGACGCCTATGCCGGGCGCGAACGCCGCTTCGGCCTGACCAGCGCCCAGATCGCCGCCCTGGCCACCGAGACGTCCATTCCATGACCAAGACCCGAGTCCTTGCCGCGCTCATCATGGCGCCGGCTGCCATCGCCGCGATCCTGCTGCTGCCGACCCAGTGGCTGGCCGCCGCGGCTGCCGCCGTCCTGCTGATCGGCCTGTGGGAATGGCTGAAGCTGGCCGAGGTGGACGATACGCTGGCCCGTACCGTGCTGCTGGTGCTGAACCTGGTGCTGATGGTGCTGATGGTCTGGGCCGACGCCGGCAGCATGGTGCTGTTCCAGATCGCCACCCTGGTGGGGGTCGGCTGGTGGCTGCTGGCCCTGCTGTGGCTGCGCTTCTACCAGTTCGGCACCCAGCCGGGCAGCCCGGCGCGCATCTTCAAGCTGCTGGCGGGTACGCTGGCCATCGTGCCGGCGTGGGCCTCGCTGGTGCTGATCCATGCCGGTGGCGATTCCACCACCGGCAATGGCCACCTGTGGCTGCTGGCCGCGCTGGCGCTGGTGTGGGCGGCCGATTCGGGCGCCTACTTCGCCGGGCGCCGCTTCGGGCGCCACAAGCTGGCCCCGCGGATCAGCCCGAACAAGACCTGGGAAGGCCTGTTCGGCGGCCTGCTGGCCGGCGTGGCCGTTGCCCTCGGCCTGGGCTGGCTGGCCGGCGTGGAGACCGCGCACCTGCCCGGGCTGCTGGTCACCTCGGTGGTGGCCGTGTTCGCCTCGGTACTGGGCGACCTGTACGAAAGCCTGATCAAGCGCCATGCCGGTGCCAAGGATTCGGGCAACCTGATTCCCGGCCACGGTGGCGTGCTCGACCGCGTCGACGGCGTGCTGGCGGCCCTGCCGGTGTTCGCGCTGGGCAAGGCCATCTTCGGATTCTGACCATGGATGCCGCAATGAACCTGCGCCGGGTCGCCGTGCTCGGCGCCACCGGCTCGATCGGTGCTTCGGCGCTGGACGTGATCGCACGCCACCCGGACCGCTTCCAGGTCACCGTGCTGGCGGCGGGCCGCCAGCTCCAGGCGCTGCTGGACCTGTGCCGCACGCACCAGCCCACGCACGCGGTCATTGCCGACGAACAGCTCTACCCGGCCCTGCGTGACGGCCTGCGTGCGGCCGGGCTGGCCACCCAGCCCCATGCCGGCAGTGCCGCGCTGGACCAGCTGGCCGCCAGCGATGCCTGCGACACCGTGGTGGCCGCCATCGTGGGGGCGGCCGGGCTGTCCTCCACCCTGGCCGCCGCCGCCGCCGGCAAGCGCATCCTGCTGGCCAACAAGGAATCCCTGGTGCTGGCCGGCGAACTGCTGACCCGCACCGCCGAGCGGGCCGGGGCCGAGATCATCCCGATCGACAGCGAGCACAGCGCGATCTTCCAGTGCCTGCGCTCGCGCGATGCCAGCCTGGACGGTGCCGGCGTGCGCCGGATCCTGCTGACCGCCTCCGGCGGGCCGTTCCGCGGGCGCCGCCGCGCCGACCTGGAACAGGTCACCCCGGCGCAGGCCGTGGCCCACCCGAAGTGGTCGATGGGGCCGAAGATCTCGGTCGACTCGGCGACGTTGATGAACAAGGGGCTGGAAGTCATCGAGGCCCACCACCTGTTCCACGTGCCGGCGCAGCGCATCCAGGTGCTGGTGCACCCGCAGAGCCTGGTGCATTCGCTGGTCGAATTCATCGATGGCTCCACCCTGGCGCAGATGGGCCTGCCGGACATGCGCACCACCCTGGCCGTCGGCCTGGGCTGGCCGCAGCGCATCGAGGCCGGCGTGGGCGGGCTGGACCTGTTGGCCCAGGGCCGGCTGGATTTCGAAGCGCCCGACACCGACGCCTTCCCCTGCCTGGCCCTGGCCTGGCAGGCCATGGATGCCGGCGGGACCGCACCGGCGGTGCTCAACGCCGCCAACGAAGAGGCGGTTTCAGCGTTTCTTCAGGGCCGCGTCGGTTTTCTTGCCATTCCGGCCCTGGTCGCTAACGCTCTGTCAACACTGCCGGCCGAGCCTGCCGATACACTGGAGGTCCTGCTGTCCGCCGACCAGCGTGCCCGCCAGCTCACCCTGAACGCCATCGCCGCCGCCTGAGTTCCCGCCTGAATGACGCCGACGTCCCACCTTGCCACCGTGAGCTGCCATGACTGACTTCCTCGGTTCGGTCTGGTGGATGATCGTCAGCCTGGGCCTGCTCGTGACCTTCCACGAGTTCGGCCATTACTGGGTCGCGCGCCGCTGCGGGGTGAAGGTGCTGCGCTTCTCGGTGGGCTTCGGCCGCCCGCTGTGGTCGCGCCGCGACCGCCACGGCACCGAGTTCGCCATTGCCGCCATACCGCTGGGCGGCTACGTGAAGATGCTGGATGAACGCGAAGTGGAGGTTCATCCGCATGAACGCGGCCAGGCCTTCAACCACAAGTCGGTCTGGCAGCGCATCGCCGTGGTCGCTGCCGGGCCCCTGGCCAACCTGCTGCTGTGCGTGCTGCTGCTGTGGGCGATGTTCGTGCTGGGCAAGCAGGATTATTCGGCGACCCTGGGCCGCACCACCGGCATCGCTGCGGCTGCCGGCCTGCACGGCGGCGACCGCGTGCTGCGCATCGACACGCGCACGGTGAACACCGCCGGCGAGGCCAGCATGGCACTGACCGCCGCGGCGATGGACCGGCGCGATGTCACCGTCGAGGTGATGGACGCCAACGACGAGGTGCGCACCCGTACCCTGCCGCTGTCGCAGCTGCCGGCCGGTTTCGACGAACGCCGCGTGCCCCTGCTGGCGGGCATGAGCTGGCAGTTCTGGCAGCAGCCCCCGCGCGTGGACGGGGTGATCGAGGGTTCGGCCGCCGCCGGCGTGCTGCAGCCCGGCGACCTGATCGTGGCCATCGACGGCCAGCGCATCGACGGCGCCGACCAGGTGGCCACCGAAATCCAGGCCCTGGGCCGCCGTGGCGGGCCGGGCATGATCGATGTCCTGCGCGGTGGCGAACGCCTGGCCCTGGAGGTCACCCCGCAGCAGGGCAAGGACGGCAAGGGCCAGCCGACCTGGCAGCTGGGCATCCGCTACCCCGAAAGCTACACCCCGGCCTACGACACCGTGCTGCAGTACGGGGTGTTCGGCGCCCTGCCGGTCGCCCTGGGCGAAACCGGCCGGATGGCGGCCGATTCGCTGGCGATGATGCGCCGCATCGTCACCGGACATGCTTCGCTACAGAACGTTTCCGGCCCGGTGACCATCGCCCGGGTCGCCAACCTGTCGGCCAAACGTGGCCTGGACTGGTTCCTGCAGTTCCTGGCCCTGCTGTCGCTGAGCCTGTGCATCATCAACCTGCTGCCCATTCCCATCTTGGACGGCGGCCACCTGCTGTATTACCTTATTGAGTTGGTCAAGGGCAGCCCGCTGAGCGAGCGTGCCATCGCCGCAGGTCAGTACATCGGCCTGGCGCTGCTGGCCGGGCTGATGGGGTTGGCGTTCTACAACGACCTCCTCGGCCTGGTCCCGCGATGAACTTTTCCACGTTGTCGCCGTCTACACCGTCGGCATCCCGCACCAATGAAATCGACCTTCCAACCGGACGTGACATGACGCGACTCCCCAATCGCCGCCTGCTGGCCCTCGCCCTCGCCGCCGTCACCGGCGCTCCCGCCCTGGCCCAGGCAGCCGAGCCCTTCACTGTCAGCGACATCCGCGTCGATGGCCTGCAGCGCATCAGCTCGGGCACCGTGTTCACCTACCTGCCGGTGGAACGTGGCGAAACCCTGACCGACAACAAGGTCGGCGAGACCATCCGCGCCCTGTACAAGACCGGCTTCTTCGAGGACGTGCAGATCGACCGCCAGGGCAGCATCCTGGTGGTGACGGTCAAGGAACGCCCGGCGATCAACAAGCTGACCGTGACCGGCAACAAGGACATCAAGTCCGAGCAGCTGCTCAAGGGCCTGTCCGACATCGGCCTGACCGAAGGCGGCACGTTCGACCGCCTGAGCCTGGACCGCGTGACCCAGGAACTGCGCCGCCAGTACAACGACCGCGGCAAGTACAACGTCGAGATCACCCCGACGGTGAGCCCGCTGGACCGCAACCGCGTGGACATCGCCATCGCCATCAAGGAAGGCAAGGCGGCCAAGATCCGTCACGTCAACCTGGTCGGCACCGAGAAGTTCAACGCCGAGGACATCCTGGATACCTGGGAGTCGAAGGAGCACAACTGGGCGTCGTGGTACCGCCGCGATGACCAGTACTCCAAGGAAAAGCTGTCCGGCGACCTGGAAAAGCTGAACTCCTGGTACCTGGACCGCGGCTATGTCGATTTCAGCGTCGATTCGACCCAGGTGTCGATCAGCCCGGACAAGCGCGACATGTTCCTCACCGCCGGCGTGACCGAGGGTGAGCAGTACAAGATTTCCGAGATCAAGGTCACCGGCGACACGATCCTGCCGCAGGAAGACGTCGAGCGCATGGTCATCCAGCGCTCCGGCGACACCTTCTCGCGCGCGCTGCTGGAGTTCAGCTCCAACACCATCACCAACTCGCTGTCGAACATCGGCTACGCCTTCGCCAAGGTGAACCCGATCCCGACCACCAACCGTGCCGAGCGCACGGTGGCCATCAACATGCAGGTCGTGCCCGGCCCGCGCGTGTCGGTGCGCCGCATCGTGTTCAAGGGCAACGCCCGCACCTCCGACGAAGTGTTGCGTCGCGAAATGCGCCAGTTCGAGAACAGCTGGTATTCGCAGGCCGCCATCGACCGCTCCAAGATCCGCCTGCAGCGCCTGGGCTACTTCGAGTCGGTGGACGTGGAAACCCCGGCGGTGACCGGCAGCAACGACCAGGTCGACGTGGTCTACAACGTCAAGGAAACCACCTCCGGCAGCTTCGTGTTCGGCCTGGGCTACTCGCAGTCCTTCGGCATGACCACCTCCGTGCAGCTGTCGCAGAACAACTTCCTGGGCGGCGGCAACCGCGTGTCCGTGGAAGCCTCGCGCAGCAGCTACCTGCAGCGCTACGGCTTCAGCTACACCAACCCGTACTTCACCGATGACGGCGTGTCGCTGGGCTACAACCTGTCCTGGCGCGAACTGGACTACTCCGACTTCAACACCGCGCAGTACAACAGCACCAATGGTTCGGCGCAGGTGGTGTTCGGCGTGCCGATCACCGAGACCGACACCGTCTCGCTGATGTTCGGCATCGACAGCAACCAGATCACCACCTACCCGGGCTCCACCCCGCAGTCGATCATCGACTACATCAACGTGCTGGGCAGCAAGACCTTCCACGCGTGGCGCACGGAGCTGGGCTGGGCACGCGACTCGCGCAACGACTATTTCATGCCGACCCGCGGTACCTACCAGCGCGTGGGCCTGGAAACCACCCTGCCGGGCTCGACCATCGAGTACTACAAGCTGAATTACCAGATCAGCAAGTACTGGCCGATCATGCCGTCGCTGGTGATCAACACCCGCGCCGAAGTCGGTTACGGCGACAGCTATGGCAAGGACAAGACCGCGATGGTGCCGGACAAGGACGGCAACCTGCGTCCGGTCACTGCCAAGGGCCTGCCGTTCTACGAGAACTTCTACGCCGGCGGCACCAACTCGGTGCGCGGCTTCGAAGACAACACCCTGGGCCCGCGCGAAGTGACCAACGGTTATCCGGAAGGCCAGCCGCTGGGTGGTTCGCTGAAGACCGTCGGCTCGATCGAAGCCTACTTCCCGCGCCTGTTCGACAGCCCGTCGGCCCGCGTGTCGGCCTTCGTGGACTTCGGCAACGTGTACAACGGCGTGGACAACTTCAAGGCCAACGAACTGCGTGCCTCGGCCGGTGTCGCCCTGCTGTGGCGCGCCCCGGTGGGCCCGATCTCGATCAGCTACGCCTTCCCGTTCAAGAAGGAAGACAACGACAAGATCGAGCGCCTGCAATTCACCTTCGGTGGCCAGTTCTAAGAACTGACCACCGAAGGTGCGCCGCGGCTTGCTACGCAAGCAGCGGGTCCCGACCTACCACCTATCCCCCGCGCCATTGGCGCGCCCCCCTTAACAGAAGGGGGGCTCTCCACCAGACGGGTATCGAAGCGCCGGGCATCGCCCGGCGTTTTCGTTGGTGTGGCCTGGGGAGGCGGGGAACCGTCGAGGCTGGGCGGGGCTGCCTGTGCAGGACCGTCCACGGCATGGATGCCGTGGACGAGCCCCCATGGATGGGTTTACGGCGTGTCCTGCACAGGCAGCCCCGCCCAGCCCCCTCGTCACAATCAGGCGCCTCAGGCCCACCCGCATGACCGGACTGTCGTCACACGGTAAACTCCCGCCGTGAATACTCCTACCTACACCGCCCAGCAACTTGCCGAGCAGTTTGGCCTCCAGGTCCACGGCGACCCGTCCGTGGCCATCCACGGCGTGGCCACGCTCGCCCATGCCGGCCCCGGCCAGCTGACCTTCCTTGCCAACCCACGCTACCGCGCCCAGCTGTCAGGCAGCCAGGCCTCGCTGGTCGTGCTGCGCGCGGACGACGCCGAAGCCGCGCCCGGCAGCGCGCTGATCGCCAAGGACCCGTACACCACCTTCGCCAAGATCGCCGCGCTGTTCGACATCGCGCCGACCCGGCCGCCGGGCGTGCACCCCAGCGCCGTCATCGATCCCAGCGCCCAGGTCGCCGCCAGCGCCCACATCGGCCCGTTCGTCACCCTCGGCGCGCGCAGCGTGGTCGGTGAGAACTGCATCATCGGCGCCGGCAGCATCATCGGCGAGGACTGCTCGCTGGACACCGGCTGCGAACTGATCGCCCGCGTCACCCTGGTCACCCGCGTGAAGCTGGGCAAGCGCGTACGCGTGCACCCCGGCGCCGTGCTCGGCGCCGATGGCTTCGGCCTGGCCATGGATGCCGGCAAGTGGATCAAGGTGCCCCAGCTGGGCGGCGTGCGCATCGGCGATGACTGCGAAATCGGCGCCAACACCTGCGTCGACCGTGGCGCGCTGGAAGACACCGTGCTGGACGAAGACGTGCGCCTGGACAACCTGGTGCAGATCGCCCACAACGTGCAGATCGGCGCGCACTCGGCCATCGCCGGCTGCACCGGCATCGCCGGCAGCGCCAAGATCGGCCGCTACTGCCTGCTCGGCGGCCACGTCGGCGTGGTCGGCCACCTCGAGATCTGCGACAAGGTCGTCATCACCGGCAAGTCGGTGGTGCGCAATTCCATCCATGAGCCGGGCGAGTACTCCTCCGGCACCCCGTTGACCGACAACCGCACGTGGCGCAAGAACGCCGCGCGCTTCAAGCAGCTGGACGTCCTCGCACGTCGCGTCCTGGCTGCTGGCAAGGAGAAAGAATGAACGACACGCTGCAGCTCCCCATCGATGTCCTGCAGATCCAGGAGCTGATCCCCCACCGCTACCCGTTCCTGCTGGTGGACAAGGTGCTCGAGCTGGACATCGAGGCCAAGCGCATCCTGGCCCAGAAGAACGTCAGCATCAACGAACCGTTCTTCCAGGGCCACTTCCCGGGCCGCCCGATCATGCCCGGCGTGCTGATCATCGAAGCCCTGGCCCAGGCCGGTGGCGTGATGACCCAGCTCTCGCTCGGCCGTGACGCGCAGTCCAAGCTGTTCTACATGGTCAAGGTCGAAAACGCCCGCTTCAACAAGCAGGTCGTCCCCGGCGATGTGCTGATGCTGGACGTGCAGATGAAACGCCTGATCCGCAACATGGGCTGGTACTACGGCGAAGCCAAGGTCAACGGCGAGGTCGTGGCCTCGGCCGAGGTCATGTGCGCAGGCGCCAAGGGCTGAGTTACCAGGGAGGCAGGAATGACTGACAACGCACCACGCATCCATCCCACCGCGGTCATCGACCCGTCCGCACGGCTGGCCGACGATGTGCAGGTGGGCGCCTTCACCCTGATCGGTGCCGATGTCGAAATCGGTGCCGGCACGGTAATCGGCCCGCACTGCAGCATCCATGGGCCGACGAAGATCGGCCGTGACAACCGCTTCATCGGCCACGCCGCCATCGGTGGCGAACCGCAGGACAAGAAGTTCGCCGGCGAACGCACCGAGCTGGTGATCGGCGACCGCAACGTGATCCGCGAATTCGTCACCATCAACCGCGGCACCGGCGGCGGCGGCGGCATCACCACCGTCGGCGATGACAACTGGATGCTGGCCTACACCCACGTGGCGCACGACTGCCATGTCGGCCACCACTGCGTGTTTTCCAACAACACCACGCTGGCCGGCCATGTGACCGTGGGCGACTACGTGATCATCAGCGGCTTCGCCGGCGCCCACCAGTTCTGCCGCATCGGTGCGCATGCCTTCTTGGGCATGGGCGCGCTGACCAATGGCGATGTACCGCCGTTCACCATGGTCGGCACCGATTCGCTGGGCCGTCCGCGCGGCATCAACAGCGAAGGCCTCAAGCGCCGTGGCTTCGATGCCGAACGCATCACCGCCATCAAGCGCGCCTACCGCACCCTGTACGTGGCGGGCCTGCCGCTGGCCGATGCCAAGCAGCAGCTGGCCGAGCAGGCCCGTGACAGTGATGACGTGAAGGCCATGCTGGACTTCATCGACCACGCCGAGCGGCCCCTGCTGCGATGAACCAGGGTTCGGGCCAGGCGCCGGCAAGTGCCGAGGTGATCCCGCTGGCCGCCTTTGCCGCCAGCGCCGGTGCACTGCAGCCCCGGGTCAGCAGTGAACGGCCCCTGCGCATTGCCCTGGTCGCCGGCGAAGCCTCCGGCGACCTGCTCGGTGCCGGCCTGATCCGCGAACTGAAGGCCCGCTTCCCCAATGCCGAGTTCGCCGGCATCGGCGGCGACCAGATGCGCAACGCCGGCTGCCAGACCTGGCACGACGCCAGCGAACTGGCGGTGATGGGCCTGACCGAAGTGCTGCGCCACCTGCCGCGCCTGCTCAAGCTGCGCTCGGCGTTCCGCCAGCGCGCGCTGGACTGGCAGCCGGATGTGTTCATCGGCATCGACGCGCCCGACTTCAACCTGGGCATCGAGCGCTGGCTCAAGCAGCGCGGCATCCGCACCGTGCACTACGTCAGCCCCTCGGTCTGGGCCTGGCGCGAGAAGCGTGCGGAAAAGATCGGTGCCAGCGCCGACCTGGTGCTGTGCCTGTTCCCGATGGAACCACCGATCTACGCCCGGCATGGCGTGGACGCGCGCTTCGTCGGCCACCCGATGGCCGATGACATCCCGCTGGAAAGCGACCGCGAGCAGGCCCGTGCCGCGCTTGGCCTGCCGTCCAACGCCAAGGTACTGGCGGTGTTGCCGGGCAGTCGGCTGGGCGAGATCTCCAAGCTTGGCGAAGCCTTCTTCGAGGCCGCCTGGCAGGTCTCCGAGCGCATTCCCGGGCTGCATGTGGTGGTGCCGGCAGCCAATCCGGCCTGCCGCCGCCTGATCGATGAACAACTGTCGCGCTCGGCGTTGCCGGTCGCCTATTCGCATGTGCTCGATGGCCAGGCCCGCACGGCGATGATCGCCGCCGACGTGGTGGTGCTGGCCTCCGGCACCGCCACGCTGGAAACCATGCTGGTGAAGCGCCCGATGGTGGTCGGCTACCGCGTGGCCGAACTGACCTACCGGCTGGTCAAGGCACTGGGCCTGATCAAGGTCACCCGCTTCGCGCTGCCCAACATCCTGGCCAGCGCCGACCTGGCACCGGAACTGATGCAGCACGACTGCACCCCGGACAAGCTGGCAGCCGCCATCCTGCAGTGGTTCGACCACCCGCAGCGCATGACCGGCATCCAGGCCACCTACGTGATGCTGCACGAGCGCCTGCGCCGCAATGCCTCGGCACGGGCCGCCGATGCCGTGGCCGACCTGCTGCTGCGCACGCTGCCGCCGGAGACGGCGTGAGCCGGCGCGCGGCTGCCGCCGCCAGCCTGGCCCTGTTCGACAGCTGTCCCCCGCCACCGGTGCCCGACCGGGTGGCGGGCGTGGATGAGGCCGGCCGCGGCCCGCTGGCCGGCCCGGTCGCGGTGGCCGCCGTGGTATTCGATCCGGACAAGCCACGCATCAACGGGCTGGATGACTCCAAGCAGCTCACCGCCGCACGCCGTGAACAGCTGTACGACCGCATCCAGGAACGGGCGCTGGCCTGGCATGTCGTGCTCATCGATGCATCGACCATCGACCGCCTGAACATCTACCAGGCCACCCTGCAGGGCATGCGCGAGGTGGTGGCCGCCGTCGCCCACGCCGCCCAGCTGGCCCGCATCGACGGCAACGTGGTGCCCAAGGGGCTGGTGCTGCCGGGGCAGGCCCTGGTCGGCGGTGATGGCATCGACCGCGCGATCATGGCCGCCTCGATCCTGGCCAAGGTCAGCCGCGATCGCTACATGGACCAGGTGCACGCCCGCCATCCCGAATACGGTTTCGACCGGCACAAGGGCTATGGCACCCCGGCCCACCTGGCTGCGCTGCGCCAGCACGGCCCCTGCCCCGAACACCGGCGCAGCTTCGCCCCGGTTCGTGACTGCCTGGCAACCGTCGGCTGAACCGCCGCCGGGCATGACGCCGCGCCGCGCCCACGCACCGGTAGCGCCAGGCCAGGCCCGGCGGGATTCGTGAAACCGGCGTACCGTCAAGTCCTTGTCGCATCCCCCGCCCCTCGCTACCCTGACCGGGCACTCCAGCGCTCCGTGACCCCGGCGACGAATCCCGCGTCCGCACCCGGGGCCCCTGCGCTCCAACCTGGTCCGGCATGTCCACTTCCCGCTTCGTACATCTCCACGTCCACACCGAGTTCTCGCTGGCGGACTCGACCATCCGCGTGCCGGCCAAACCGGACCAGGCGGACCCGAAGAAGGCCAAGCAGGCCAACCTGCTGTCGCGTTCGGTCGAGCTGGGCCTGCCGGCGCTGGCCGTCACCGACCTGAACAACCTGTTCGCGCTGGTGAAGTTCTACAAGGCCGCCGAAGGCGTGGGCATCAAGCCCATCGCCGGCGCCGACGTGCTGATCGCCGAGGAAGGCCAGGACCCCTGGCGCATGACCCTGCTGTGCCGTGACCGCGAAGGCTACCTGAGCCTGTCGCGCCTGCTCACCCGCGCCTGGATGGAAGGCCACCGCGCCGAAGGCGGCGTGGCCGTGCACCCGGACTGGCTCAAGGCCAGCAACGCGAACCTGTTCGCCCTGGCCGGCCGCGAGAGCCTGGCCGGGCGCCTGGCGCTGGACGGCAAGCACGAGCTGGCCGAGCAGCAGCTGGCCGACTGGCAGCGCGTGTTCGGCGATGGCCTGCACCTGGAACTGACCCGCACCGGCCGTGAGGGCGAGGAAACCTTCAACCAGTTCGCGCTGATGGCCGCCGGCCAGCGCGGCCTGCCGGTGATCGCCAGCAACGACGTGCGCTTCCTGTCGCCGTCGGACTTCAGCGCGCACGAGGCGCGCGTATGCATCGCCTCTGGCCGCGTGCTGGACGACCCCAAGCGCCCGCGTGACTACAGCGACCAGCAATACCTGAAATCGGCCGAGGAGATGTGCGCGCTGTTCGCCGACATCCCCGATGCGATCGACAACACGCTGGCGCTGGCCGAGCGCTGCAACATCGAGATGCGCCTGGGCACCTACTTCCTGCCCGACTACCCGGTGCCGGACGATGAAACGCTGGACAGCTGGATCCGCAGCGAATCGCGCAAGGGCCTGGCCGCGCGCCTGGAGAAGAACCCGATCGCCGCGGGCATGACCGCGCAGGATTACAGCGACCGCCTGGAATTCGAGCTGGACACCATCATCAAGATGGGCTTCCCCGGCTACTTCCTGATCGTGGCCGACTTCATCCAGTGGGGCAAGGCGCAGGGCATTCCGATCGGCCCAGGCCGCGGTTCCGGTGCCGGCTCGCTGGTGGCCTGGGCGCTGCAGATCACCGACCTGGACCCGCTGCCCTACAACCTGCTGTTCGAGCGGTTCCTCAACCCCGAACGCGTGTCGATGCCCGACTTCGACATCGACTTCTGCATGGACCGGCGCGACGAAGTCATCGACTACGTGGCACGCAAGTACGGCCGCGAGCGGGTCAGCCAGATCATCACCTACGGCACCATGGCGGCCAAGGCGGTGGTGCGCGATTCCGGCCGCGTGCTGGGCTTCCCGTACGGCCTGGTCGACGGCGTGGCCAAGCTGATCCCCAACATCCTCGGCATTTCGCTGAAGGATGCGATGGGCGAAGGCAAGGACAGCGAGATGGCCTCGCCCGAGCTGATCCAGCGCTACCAGAGCGAGGACGATGTCCGCGACCTGATCGACCTGGCGCGGCAGCTGGAAGACCTCACCCGCAACGCCGGCAAGCACGCCGGCGGCGTGGTCATCGCCCCCGAGCCGTTGAGCGAGTTCTGCCCGCTGTTCGCCGAACACGATGAGGACGGCCGCGGCAAGAACCCGGTCACCCAGTTCGACAAGAACGACGTGGAAGAAGTGGGCCTGGTGAAGTTCGACTTCCTCGGCCTGCGCACGCTGACCATCATCGACTGGGCGGTCAAGGCGATCAACAAGCGCCACGAGCGCGCCGGCATTCCGCCGGTGGACATCGCGCAGATCCCGCTGGACGACGCACCGACCTACAAGGACATCTTCGCCAACGGCAACACCGGCGCGGTGTTCCAGTTCGAATCCTCGGGCATGCGCCGCCTGCTGAAGGACGCGCGCCCGGACCGGTTCGAAGACCTGATCGCGCTGGTGTCGCTGTACCGGCCCGGCCCGATGGACCTGATTCCCTCCTTCAACGCGCGCAAGCACGGGCAGGAAGAGATCATCTACCCCGATCCGCGCACCGAAGCCATCCTCAAGGACACCTACGGCATCATGGTGTACCAGGAGCAGGTGATGCAGATGGCGCAGATCGTCGGCGGCTATTCGCTGGGCGGCGCCGACCTGCTGCGCCGTGCGATGGGCAAGAAGGTGCCGGCGGAAATGGCCAAGCACCGCGAGATCTTCCGCGAAGGTGCGGCCAAGGGCGGCGTCGACGGCCCCAAGGCCGACGAGATCTTCGACCTGATGGAGAAGTTCGCCGGCTACGGTTTCAACAAATCGCACGCTGCGGCCTACGCGCTGGTCAGTTACCAGACCGCCTGGCTCAAGCGCCATTACCCGGCCGAATTCATGGCCGCCACGCTGTCCTCGGACCTGGACAACACCGAAAAGGTGGTCGGCTTCCTGGACGAGGTGCGCAACCTCGGCCTGACCGTGCTGCCGCCGAAGGTGAACCAGTCCGCCTTCATGTTCGAAGCGGTCACGCCGGACACCATCCAGTACGGCCTGGGCGCGATCAAGGGCGTCGGCCAGGGCGCCTGCGAAGCGGTGGTGGACGAGCGCCTGAAGGCCGGCAACTACACCGACCTGCTGGATTTCTGCACCCGCGTCGGCTCGGCCAAGCTCAACCGGCGCACGCTGGAAGCGATGATCAACTGCGGCGCGCTGGACGAGCTGGGGCGCAACCGCGCCTCGCTGATGCTGCAGCTGCCGGAAGTGATCAAGGCCACCGACCAGATGGCGCGCGAGCGGGCCTCCGGCCAGAACTCGCTGTTCGGCGGCCCGGACCCGAGCACGGTGTCGATCCAGCTGGACCTGCCCGAAGCCGAGGAATGGCCGCTGCTGCAGCGCCTGGGCGGCGAGCGTGACACGCTGGGCTTCTACCTCAGCGGCCATCCCTTCGACCCCTACCGCGATGACGTGCGCGACCTGGTCGGCAACGACCTGGGGGCGGTGGAAAGGATCTGGAGTGCCAACAGCAACAGCGGCGGCGGCGGCGAGAAGCGCTGGCGCCCGGAAGTGCAGACCGTGCTGGCCGGCCAGGTGGTCGGGGTGCGCCGCAAGGGGGAAAGCCAGATCTTCATCCAGCTCGAGGATGGCCGTGGCCGCGTGGAATGCAGCGCCTTCTCCGACGCCATGGCCGAATTCGGCCACCTGATGACCAAGGACCGCATCCTGGTGGTCAAGGGCGGCCTGCGCGAGGACGAGTTCAACGGCGGCTACGCGCTGCGCATCCGCCAGTGCTGGGATTTCGACGAGGTCTGCGCCAACTACGCCACGCGCCTGTCGCTGCGCCTGGACCTGCGCCGCGAGCGGCCCGTGTGGGAGCGCATCAACGCCCTGCTCGACCGCCATCGCCCGGGCCGGACCCCGCTGCGCCTGGACCTGCTGCTGCAGGGCAGCGCCGGCGGCGTGGCCGGCATGCTGGATGTATCCGGCGACAGCGCCGTGCGCGTGGATTCACGGCTGATGGAAGCCCTGCGCGCCGACCCGGCCGTACGCACCCTCAAGGTCCGCTACAGCCCGCCCTGGGCCAGCTGAGGCCCCACCCGGCCGGGTACCGCCGTGCGCCTCCAGACAGGGGCGTACGGGGGATCTGCCTGCGTTGGGCTACACTTCCCCCCTTCTTTAGCACGACGGCTTCCGATGAATCCGAACTACCTCGACTTCGAGCAACCCATCGCCGACCTGGAAGCCAAGATCCAGGAACTGCGCAGCGCCAGTGCTGGCCCGGCGGTCAATGTCGAGGCGGAAGTGCATGCGCTGCAGGACAAGCTGCGCCTGCGTACCGCACAGATCTTCCGCAACCTCAGCTCCTGGCAGGTGCTGCAGCTGGCCCGCCACCCGTCCCGCCCGTACACCGCCGACTACATCCGCATCATCTGCGATGAGTTCCAGGAACTGGCCGGCGACCGCGCCTTCGCCGACGACAAGGCCATCATGGGCGGCCTGGCCCGCATCAACGGCCGCGCGGTGATGGTGATCGGCCACCAGAAGGGGCGCGACACCAAGGAAAAGATCAAGCGCAATTTCGGCATGCCCAAGCCGGAGGGCTACCGCAAGGCCCTGCGCCTGATGAAGATGGCCGAACGTTTCGGCCTGCCGGTGCTGACCCTGATCGACACCGCCGGCGCCTGGCCGGGCATCGACGCCGAATCGCGCGGCCAGTCCGAGGCGATCGCGCGCAACCTGATCGAAATGGCCGAGCTGAAGGTGCCGGTGATCTGTACCGTGATCGGTGAAGGCGGTTCCGGCGGCGCACTGGCGCTGGGCGTGGGCGACCGCACCGTCATGCTGGAATATGCCGTCTATTCGACCATCACCCCGGAAGGCTGCGCCTCGATCCTGTGGAAGGATGCCGGCAAGGCCAAGGACGCCGCCGAACAGCTCGGCCTGACCGCGCCGCGCCTGAAGAGCCTGGGCTTGGTGGACAAGGTCGTGCGTGAACCCACCGGCGGCGCCCACCGCAACCCGACGCAGATGGCCAAGCGCCTGAAAGCCGTGCTGCTGAACGAACTGGATGCGCTGGAAAAGCTTTCCACCGAGCAGCTGCTGGAACAGCGCTACGCGCGCCTGCGCAGCTACGGCACGTACGAAGCCGCCTGATTCATCGGCTCGTTACTTTCTTGCTCGTGCAAGAAAGCAACCAAAGAACACGCCGCCGAACGCGAGCCGGTGCTATGCACCGGTTCCCTGCGCTTCTCGGTGAATCAGGGGACGGCGCCGAACTCGCTGCGCTCAGACATCGGCGCCTCTTCGCCCCTGTTTCACCTGCGATGCTCGGCTCGCTCATGGCGGACCTGAACATCAAAAGCCATAGCTGCACCCAGTAGATCCACGCATGCGTGGATGCCTTTGCTTTGGCGAAGAATCACGCGACCCCGTAGAGCCAAGCATGGCTCTACGGATAACAGACTGTCAGAACGGCTTGGCCAGCACCAGCCACACGATCGGAATGAAGGCCAGCAGCGGGATCTCGTTGATCCAGCGCAGCGCGCGCGACGACGGCAGCGCCCTGCCCTTGCCCACACCCTTCAGCAGGCGCCCGATCCAGATGAAGTACGCCAGCAGCACCACCACCAGCCCCAGCTTGGCGTGCAGCCAGCCAGCGCCGCCGGGCGCGACCATGGTCGGGAAATCGGGGATGACCCTGTAACCCAGCCACAGCACCAGGCCCAGCAGCACCGCCAGGCCGAACATGGAATGACCGAAGCGGTACAGGCGCAGCCCCATCAGCTGCAGGCGCTCGACCACCGCCGGCTGGCCGGCGGCTTCGGCCAGGTTCACCAGGATGCGCGGCAGGTAGAACACCGTCGCCATCCACGCGACCACGAACACGATGTGGAAGGTCTTCACCCAGTAATAGCTCTGCATGCGCTCGCTCCGGCGGCTGGCGGGAAGGGACTATTGTCGCAGTAGAGGCCTCCCCTGGGTGGCTGCCGCGACCAATCGCCACACCCATCGCCGCGACCCCGTACGATAGGCGCCGTTTTCACCTTCAGCGTGCCCTGCCCCATGGACAAGACCTACGACGCCGCCTATTTCCAGCGCTGGTACCGCCGCGCCGACATCGGTGGCGCCGCGCGCCTGGCCCGCAAGGTGGCCCTGGCCGTGGCCACGGCCGAGTACTACCTCGAGCGGCCGGTGCGCAGCGTGCTGGACATCGGCTGCGGCGAAGGCGCCTGGCGCGCACCGCTGCTGAAGCTGCGTCCGAAGGTCGAGTATCTGGGCTTTGACAGCAGCGAGTACGCTGTGCGCCGCTACGGACGCACCCGCAACCTGCACCTGGCCGGTTTCGGGGATTTCGCCTGGCTGCGCCCCTGCGCACCGGTGGACCTGCTGGTCTGCTCGGACGTGATGCACTACGTGCCCAACCGCGAACTGCGTGCGGGCCTGGCCGGGCTGGCCGAGCTGACCGGGGGCGTGGCGTTCCTGGAAACCTTCGCCGCCGAGGATGACTTCGAGGGCGACCACGAGGGCTTCCAGCCCCGCCCGGCGCGCTGGTACCGGCGCGAGCTGGGTCGCCACGGCCTGCAGCCGGCAGGGTCGCACTGCTGGCTCGGCCCCGCCCTGGCAGGCGATGCGGCGGCCCTTGAAAGGATGTGAATCCGGATTCATTATTTTCAGCCGGCTTAACCTGTGGGACGCCGGGATGCGTTATGCTGCGCGGCAACATATGACCATACATATTCGGTCGTCATGCTCTATCAACTGCACGAACTGACCCGCAACCTGCTCGCCCCGTGGGTGCACCAGGCCCAGGCCAACGCCCGCTTCTTCACCAATCCGAACCATTGGTGGTCGCAGATGCCCGGCGCTGACCGGCTGGCGGCGGTCAATGAGCTGTTCCATCGCATCGGCAAGGATTACGAGAAGCCCGAATGGGGCATCAACGAAATCGATGTCGAGGGCGAGCGCGTGCCGATCGTCGTGCACGAGGAAGTGAGCAAGCCGTTCTGCAAGCTGCTGCGCTTCAAGCGCCACAGCAACGAAGCCGACCAGCTGCACACCATGCTCAACCAGCCGTTCGTGCTGGTGGTGGCGCCGTTGTCCGGCCACCACGCCACCCTGCTGCGCGACACCGTGCGCACCCTGCTGCGCGACCACCGCGTCTATGTGACCGATTGGGTCGATGCGCGCATGGTACCGGCCAGCGAAGGCGAGTTCGGGCTGGACGATTACATAGCCTACATCCAGGAATTCATCCGCCACCTGGGCGTGGAGCGCCTGCACGTGGTCAGCGTCTGCCAGCCCACCGTGCCGGTGCTGGCGGCCGTTTCGCTGATGGCCAGCCGTGGCGAACCCACCCCGCGCTCGCTGGTGATGATGGGCGGGCCGATCGATGCACGCTGCAGCCCCACTGCGGTCAACAACCTGGCCACGCAGAACCCGCTGTCGTGGTTCGAGAACAACGTCATCCACACCGTGCCACCGGGCTACCCCGGTGCCGGCCGCCGCGTGTACCCGGGCTTCCTGCAGCACGCCGGCTTCCTGTCGATGAACCCCAGCCGCCACTTCAGCTCGCACTGGGATTTCTATACCGACCTGGTCAAGGGCGACCTGGAAGACGCCGACGCCCACCGTCGTTTCTACGACGAGTACAACGCCGTGCTGGACATGCCGGCCAAGTACTACCTGGACACGATTTCGGTGGTGTTCCAGGACTTCCTGCTGCCGCGCGGGGAATGGGTGGTCAACGGCGAGAAGGTCGATCCCTCCGCCATCCGCGATACCGCGCTGCTGAGCATCGAAGGCGAGCTGGATGACATCGCCGGTGTCGGCCAGACCGAGGCCGCGCAGGCCCTGTGCACCGGCATCGACGCCACGCGCCGCGAACATTTCCTTGTCGAAGGCGCAGGCCACTACGGCATCTTCAGCGGCCGTCGCTGGCGCGAAGTGGTGTACCCGAAGGTGCGTGATTTCTTCGCCGCCCATGCCGAAGCACCGGTGGCCAAGGTGTCGAAGAAGAAGAGCAACGTCACCCCGCTGCGCCGCAAGGCGGGGTAAACCGCCCTTGGTCGGTACGCCCTGGTAGATGCCAACCGTGGTTGGCGCTCCACCTTGAATCCCGGTACCTGATGGATCGTGCCAACCAAGGTTGGCACCTACCAAAGCAAAGCCCGCCAAGCGCCCCTGCGCTGAGGGATCGTGCCGACCAAGGTTGGCACCTCCCCAGGCGTGGATTCCCGCTTACAGCCGCACCAGCAGGTGCTTGGCGATCTGCGCATGCAGCTTGCCGACCCCGCGCGCCAGATGCATCGTCAGCACCAGCAGCACCGCCCCCACTGCGGCCACCAGCAGCCCGAACAGCGGTGACACCGCCCCCGGCAGAACGTTCACGCCGTCGATGTACAGCCCGGGGATACCCCCACTGAACAGTGCTGCCACCGGTGCCCACAGGAAGCCCAGCGACAGCGACAGCAGCGTCACTGCGATGGAGAAGTAGACGGTGCCCAGCGGCAGCATCAGCACGAAGTACAGCAGGGTCAGCCAGGTACGGCCGTCGGTGAACATGTCGCCGATGCGCTGCAACCAGGTCCGGCTGCGGTCGGTATAGCGCGGCCGGCGTGGCATGCGCTCACCCAGCAGCGCTTCCACCAGGCGCCCTTCCAGCAGTGCCAGCCCGCGCACCGAGCCGAAGAACAGCACCGTCAGCGGCACGCCGATGATCAGGATCAGCAGGCCCAGCGACAGCGACAGGCCGGTCACCACCCAGGTGAAGAAGAAGATGCCCGTGGCCAGCGACAGCAGCATGTAGAACAGCGCGCCGTAGCTGTGCGGATCGGCCATCACGCCGAAGAAGCGCGCCAGCAGCGAACGCGGCACCGGTGCCGGCGGCGGCGCGGCCGGGGCAACCCCGCTGGCCTCGGCGGCGGCGCGCAGGACAGGCCCGGTATCGGCACGCGGCGTGCGCAGCGCCCGGTTCACCGTGATCTCGGTTGCACGGTAGATCTCGGCCACTTCATCGGGCGCGCCATAGCTGCCGGCGACATCGGCGATCACCTCCGCCTCGCTGCGGCCCGGCTGCGCGGCCAGTTCCGAGCGCAGGTATTCCTCGGCGTCGTACAGGGCATCCTGCACCATGGCCGGGTCGGCGCCCTCCAGTGCCGTGCGCAGCTGTGCCAGGTACTGCGGAATGGTGGTGGGCAGGGCGGTGCCTGCCGGGCTCGGGTCGTTCATTGCGGTACCCCCTCCAACACGGAATCGACGGAATCGCGGGTGGCCTGCCAGGCCTGGCGCCACTGCACCAGCACCTGGCGGCCGCGTTCATTGATGCGGTAATAGCGCCGCGGCGGTCCGCTGCTGGACGGCTCGACATGGCTTTCCAGCAGGCCGGCGCCTTCCAGGTTGCGCAGCACCGGGTACAGCGCGCTCTGCTTGCCGCTCAGCACGCCCTCACCCACGCGCTCCAGTTCCTTGGCGATGAGGTAGCCATACAGCGGCTCCCCCGCCCGCGCCAGCACTGCCAGCAGGGCCAGCGATACCGTTCCGGCGCTGAGTTCCTTCTGGAACTTCTTCAGGTGGATGTCGTCTTCGGACATGCCCGGCCCTCCACTACGTTGAAGTCAACAGTAGTACGAAGTCCGGTATAGCGAATGTGTCGTTAGTCATCCCCGGCTGGCGGCCACCGGGGCGTGCGCGCAGAATCGGGGCTCGTTCATGTTCCGGGGAACCCATGCCGCACCGTCATCGTCCTGCCCTGACCGCCCTCGCCCTGGCCTGCCTGCTGCCTGTACTGGCCAGCGCCGCCACGCCCTACCGCAGCCCGCAGCAGATCCTGGCCGCGTCCATCGACGCCGACTGGCGCACCCCGGACCCGCAGAACCTGCTGTACATGGACCTGCCGGCCGGTCGGGTGATCATCGAACTGGCGCCGCAGTTCGCCCCGCGCCATGCCGCCAACATCCAGACCTTCGCCCACGAGCACTTCTGGGACGGCACCAGCATCTACCGCTCGCAGGACAACTTCGTGGTGCAGTTCGGCGATGCCGACGCCGATGACGCGGCCAAGGCCCGGCCGTTCGGCAGCGCCGCGCGCAAGCTGCCGGCCGAGTTCGAGCGGGCCAGCGCCGGCCTGAAGGTGAGCGTGCTGCCCGACCACGATGGCTGGGCACCGCAGACCGGGTTCGTGGACGGCTTCCCGGTCGGCCAGGATCCGAAGACCGGCAAGGCCTGGCTGGCGCACTGCTATGGCGCGCTGGGCGCGGGCCGCAACAACGAGGAAGACAGCAGCATCGGTGCCGAACTGTATGTGGTGACCGGCCAGTCGCCGCGCCAGCTGGACCGCAACATCACCGTGGTCGGCCGCGTGCTGAAGGGCATGGAACTGCTCAGCGCGATTCCACGCGGGCCGGCACCGATGGGGTTCTATACCGACCCGGCGCTGCGCACGCCGATCGTATCGATCCGGCGCGCCAGCGATGTGCCGGTGGCCGAGCGCACACCGATCCAGGTGCTGCGTACCGAGTCCAAGACGTTCGCCGCTACGGTCGAGGCACGGCGCAACCGGGTGGATGATTTCTACAAGCGTCCGGCCGGGCATATCGACCTGTGCAACATTCCGGTGCCGGTGCGGTAAGGCTTCGGTTTTCGCGCTTGGCGCGTGCTGAAGGCACTTCATCGTTCATGGGTGTCACTTTTCTTTGCCCGCGCAAAGAAAAGTAACCAAAAGAAACGCGCCGCCGTCCGCGAGCCGGCGCTGCGCGCCGGTTCCCTGCGCTCCTCGATCCGTCGAGGGACGGCGCGGAACTCGCTACGCTCAGACAGCCGCGCCTCTTCGCCCTCGCCGGACCTGTGGTGCTCGGCTCGCTCCAAGGCGGACACAGATCAACATCCACCGCCGTGCGCGCAAGCATCAATGACGCTGCCGGGCAGCGCACGGCGCTACCCGTGCAGTTGTGCGGCAAACCTCACCCCTTCTGGCTGACCGCCACGCTGCCCAGGATCAACGCGCCGGCCAGCACCATCTGCACGGTCACCGGCTCGTCCAGGAACAGCCAGGCGAAGGCCGCGCCGAACAGCGGGATCACGTAGGTCACCGTCGAGGCGCGCGAGGGGCCGATGCGGCCGATCAGGCGGTAGAACATCAGGAACGCCAGCCCGGTGCAGGCCACGCCCAGCGCGATCGCTGCGGCCCAGGCCTTGCCCGGCACCGCCGCCTGCGGCCAGTGGGTGATGGCCAGCGGCAGCATCCACAACGAAGCGCAACCCAGCGTGGCGGCCGCCGCCGCGGCCGATGGCAGGCCGGTCATGTGCCGCTTGACCAGGTTCACGCCCAGGCCGTACAGCAACGATGCCGCCGCACCGGCCACCACCGCCATGCCGATGCTCAGCCCGGACACCTTGGCCGTGGCCAGCACCACCACCCCGGCAAAGCCGACCAGCAGCGCGCCGGCGCGGCGCATGCCGATCTTCTCGCCAAAGAACAGGAAAGCGATCAACGCGGCGAACAGCACGGTCATCGCATTGCAGATGGCACCGATGGCGGCCGGGGCCTGTTCGGCCGAATAGGCGAACAGCACGAAGGGCAGGCCGGAATTGATCAGCCCGATCGGTGCCAGCCACAGCCAGCGGCGCGCCGGAAACTGGGCGCGGGCACGCCACAGGAAGGGCATCAGGACCAGCGCGCCCAGCACCAGCCGCACCTCCACCAGGGCGAACGGGCCGAACGAGGGCACCGCCACGCGCATGAACAGGAACGAACAGCCCCAGATGGCGCCCAGCAGGGTCAGTTCCAGCGGCGTGCGCCAGTCGCGCTCCTGCGCGTGTGGCACCGCGTTCATGCCCGACCTCCCGCGCTGCCCCATGCCTGCCCGTTCATCATCCAGTCTCCTCTGCGTGACGCACAGGATCGGCCCGCGACGCCCGCCACACAAGCGCGTAGTATCGCTGCCAGCCACAAATCTGCTTTGAGGCTTGTCATGTTGCTACGCCCTTCCCTGCTGCCGGCGCTGGGGGTATTCGCCGTCGCCGCCCGCCACGCGAACTTCGCCCAGGCCGCGCAGGAGCTGAACCTGACCGCCAGTGCGGTCAGCCACCACGTGCGCCGCCTGGAAGAGGTGCTCGACACGCGCCTGTTCCTGCGCCACGCCCGTGGCGTGCGCTTGACCGCCGAGGGCCGCCAGTTGGCCGATGCGGCCAGTGCGGCCTTCGCCGATGTCGCCGCAGTGGCCCACCACCTGCAGCCCGATGCGGAAAGCGTGCCGCTGCGCGTGGCCACCCTGCGCTCGCTGTCGTACTGCTGGCTGGTGCCCCGCCTGCCACGGTTCCAGCAGCGGCATCCGCACATACACATCGAACTGCATACCGGCAGCGGGCTGGACCGCTATGACGAGAACGGGCCGCAGGTCGGCATCCGCTACGGCATGGGCCAGTGGCCGGGCCTGCATGCACAGCACCTGATGGATGACGAACTGTTCCCGGTCGCCTCGCCCTCGCTGCCGGGTGTGGAAGCCCTGCAGGATCCGGCCGGCATCAGCGAACTGCCGCTGCTGGCCGACCTGTCGCCGCAGGGCTGGCGCGACTGGTTCCGCCATGCGCGCCTGCGCGCGCCTTCGCCGTTGCCGCAGGCCCACACGTTCTCCGACAGTACCGACGCCATGCGCGCAGCGGTGTACGGCATGGGCGCTGTGCTGGCGCGCACGCACATCGCCCAGCCCTACCTGCAGCGCTACGAAGTAGTGCGCTTGCCGGGGCCGGCGATGAAGGCGCGCTACGCCTATTACGTGGTGCATGCCGAAGACCAGCCGCCCGGCCCGGCGGCACGGCTGTTCATCGACTGGCTGCTGGAGCAGGCGCAGGACGATCGCGCGCCGGTGCCGGCGCTGCCGGCCAGCCTGCTCGGACGCCCGCCGACATCGCCGTGAACCGGTCCTCACCCGGCCTTTGCCACCGGCTGGCTAGGCTGCAGGCGTTCCCACCACGATCTGCCGCCATGTCCCTGCTGCGACTGCGAATCACCGGTACCGAAGACGATGCACGCGCCATCAGCGATCTGCTGCTGGGGCTGGACGGCATCGAGCATGTCGAGGAAACCGACGACCTCATGCCGCACATGGACGACGATGACTCCAGCTCGGCGGGGCTGTCCGACGACATCGGCCCGGGCATCCATGAGCTGGAAGTGGAAGTGGGCAACGCCTACACCGCGCAGAAAGTGCGCGACGCGGTGCAGGAGCTGGCCCTGGAACTGGACGTGTTCGTCGAATACGAAACCGACGAAGGCTGAGCCGCCGGGCACGCCGGCGGCCCGCCGATCATGCCCGACGCCGGCGCCGCCACAGCGCGCGGGCACCCCAGCCCAGCAACGCCAGCACCCCACCGACCGGAATCAGCGCCGCCACGGCACGGATGACGAAGGCCACGCTGGTGGTGAACACCCCACTGAAATCACGCAGCGCCTCACCGATCTCGCTGCGGCCGCTTTCGGCCGATGGCGGTTCCAGCTTCACCGTCACCAGCTGGGTATCGATGCGCCGGCGCTGCTGGGCTGCATCGCGGTTGGCCGCTTCCAGGCCGGATTCGATTTCCGACATGCGCTGCGAAATGGCCAGCAGGTCGGCCACCTTCACGTCCGCGCGCTGCTGCAGGGCCGACAGCTTTTCATATTCGCGCTGCAGGCGGTCCTGCGTGCGGCGGGTGTCGGCCACCGCCACGGCCAGGTCTTCGGCCTGCGTGGACCGGTTGGCGATGCGCCCATCGCTGCCGGCCAACGCGATGAACGGCGCCACGCCCGCAGGGGCAAGCCGGACCCGGATCTGCGCTTCGTGGCGCACGGTGCCCGGGCGGGGCGTGTAATCCCCTTCATTCATGTCCAGCAACGTGCAGTCGCCGAACCGTGCCTTCTGGCAGGCCTCGGCCAGGGCCTGCAGGCGCGGGCCGATGCGGCTGCCCTCCAGTTCCACGCGCGCCTCGTGTTCATAGGCCAGGAACTGGTCCTTGCCCTGCTTGATCGCCGCCATCGGCGCCGGCAGGCCGGCGGCGGGCGGCACGCCTTTGGCGCAGCCGGCCACCACCACCACCGCTGCCAGCAGGCCTGCGCGCAGCCCCGGCATCAGCACCGCCCTCATCGGCTGGCACCATCGAACGCCGTCACCGACAGCGTGGCCAGATCCACCGCCGGCAGGCACCGCACGTTCACCGCCACCATCGGCTGGCCACTGCGTGGATCGACCGCCTCGCTGTATGGGGCGATGCCACAGGCGCGGCAGTAGTGGTGGTCGATGTGGTGCTGGTGGAACTGGTAGGTGCCCACGTCCGCCGCATCGGTGGCCAGGTGGAAGGCGCTGCGGGGCGCGAACCACAGCAGGCCGCCGCGGCGCCGGCACAGCGAACAGTTGCAGTCCAGCACGTCGTGGATGGGCGCTTCGGCCTCCACCGTGAATGCGATCCTGCCGCAATGGCAGCTTCCTTCGTACTGCATGTGCCTTCCCTCCTGGGCGGGTGGTCCCTGTCTGTGGCCATGGTAATCCTATGGCAGGGGGACATTCCGGGCCCAAGCGCCTATGCTCGCCGGATTGTTCCCCGTACAGGACCGCCCGATGCGCCCGCATCTGCTTGCCCTCGCCCTGGTCGCCGCCCTTGCCGGCTGCCAGCCGGCCAACGCCCCGACATCCGACGCCACTCCCGCCGCTGGCCAGCAGGCCGGTGACCCGGCGGCCGATACGGCTTTTGCCGACCTGTCCAAGCGCGCGCTGGACACCTGGATGCAGCTGTCCCCGGTCAGCGCCACGCAGATCGGCGACCACCGCTACGACAGCGAGATCGACGACCTCAGCGCCGCCGGCCAGCAGAAGACGGTCGCCGCCTACAAGGCGCTGCTGGGCGAACTGGGCAAGATCGACGTGGCCAAGCTGGGCCGCGAGAACCAGGTGGACGCCGCCATCCTGCGCAACCAGCTGGAGCAGGAAATCTGGACCGCCGAGGTCCTGCAGTCCGGCAAATGGGACCCGCAGGTCTACAACGGCATCGCCGGCAGTGCGCTGTACGGCCTGATGGCGCGCGAATTCGCACCGCTGCCCGAGCGCCTGAAGTCGGCCACCGCACGCATGGAGAAGATCCCGGCGATCTTCGCCCAGGCCCGCGCCAACCTGGACCCGGCCCGCGTGCCGAAGATCCACGCCGAGACGGTGGCCAAGCAGAACAAGGGCATCCTCAGCATCGTCGAGACCTTCATCACCCCGCACATCGGTGAACTGCCGCAGGCCGACCAGCAGCGCCTGCAGGCCGCCATCGATGGCCTGAAGAAGGCCGTGGACGAACAGCAGCAGTGGCTGGACACGACCCTGGTGCCCAACGCCAAGGGCGATTTCCGCATCGGCGCGGAAAAGTACGACCAGAAGCTGAAGTTCGCGCTCAATTCCTCGCTGTCGCGCCAGGAGATCGGCGAGCGTGCCCGTGCCGAACTCAAGCGCGTGCGCGCCGACATGTACGGTATCGCGCAGACCGTGCTGAAGGACAAGCCGGGTGCCCCGCCGATGCCGGCGCAGCCGACCGACGAGCAGCAGCAGAAGGCGATCGAGGCCGCACTGGAACTGGCCTACGCCGACAAGCCGGCACGCGACAAGGTGGTCGACGATGCCAAGGCCGCACTGGAACAGTCCACCGCCTTCGTGCGCGAGCATGACCTGGTGACCCTGCCCGACGCGCCGGTGGACATCATCCTGATGCCCGAATTCCAGCGTGGCGTGGCCGTGGCCTACTGCGATTCGCCGGGCCCGCTGGACAAGAACCTGAAGACCTTCTACGCCGTTTCGCCGATTCCGGATGACTGGAACGACAAGCAGGTCGATTCGTTCCTGCGCGAATACAACTCGCGCATGATCCACCTGCTGAGCATCCACGAAGGCACCCCGGGCCACTACCTGGAGGGCTGGCACTCGGCCAAGTTCCCCTCCACGCTGCGCGCCGTGCTGCGTTCGGGCCTGTTCGCCGAAGGCTGGGCGGTCTACACCGAGCGGATGATGCAGGAGCAGGGCTACCTCAACAACGATCCGCTGTTCCACCTGGTGCAGCTGAAGTTCTACCTGCGCACCATTTCCAACGCGATCCTGGACCAGGGCGTGCACGTGGACAACTGGAGCCGCGAACAGGCCATGCACCTGATGACCCACGATGCGTTCCAGCAGGAAAGCGAAGCGGCCGGCAAGTGGGTGCGCGCGCAGCTGACCTCCGCGCAGCTGCCGACCTACTTCGTGGGCGCGCAGGAACACTTCGACACCCGCAAGGCCATGCAGGACAAGCTGGGCGACGCGTTCAACCTGAAGGCCTACCACGACCAGATGCTGTCCTACGGCGCACCGCCGGTGCGCTTCGCACGCCAGCTGATGCTCGACCAGCCGATCCAGTAACGGCAACCGGTCCACGCGCTGCGTGGATGCGCATGAAAGCGACGGCCCGGGATTCCCGGGCCGTTTTCGCAGGACCAGACCGGGCCTAGCGGTTGCCCGGCTGCACGCGCTGGGCCGGATACCGGCTGTCACCACGGATGAGCACGAAGCCCGGCACCTCACCCCCGGTGCCAGGCGCGAACTCGACCGTCATGTCCTGCGCGGTGGCGAAAAAGCGGGTCGGTGATTCTGCGTGCAGTTCCATGCGCTGGCGGCCAAAGACATCGCTCTGCAGGTAGAGGTGCTCCCCCTCGGCAATCACGTGGGCAGGCTTGCCGACTAGCTGGTACTGGCCGGCAAACCGCGCATTGGCCGCCGCATCGGAGGCCAGCGCGCGCTTTTCCACGATCTGGAATTCCGGCCAGCCGTACTCGGCCGCCACGCTGACCAGGATCTCGTCGATCAGTGCCGCGCCGTTGTCACTGTTGGTCATCACCACGATGCCCTGGCCGGTATGCGTATAACCGTAGAGCTGTGCGCGGAAGCCATCGGTGCCGCCGGAGTGGGCGAAACTGCGCCCGGCCCCGATGCCTTCGACATACACGCCCAGCCCATACTGGCCCAGGCCACGGCGCAGCAGCGCCTGTGTCATTGCCGCCGACAGCACCGTGCCGGAGGTGCCCTCCCCTGCACGCGCAATGTCGACCACCACCTGGGCCAGGTCCGCAGGGGTACTCCACAAGCCTGCCGCCGCCGATTCGGGATACACGTGCCAGCCACCCGGCACGACCTGCCCATCGCCATGGTGGCCAGAGGCGGCGCGCGCCTGCCACGCTGCGGGCAGCGCCACCTCGAACGTGCTGTCACGCATCTGCAGCGGCGCCAGCACCAGCGACTGCATCAGCGCTGCGAACGGCTGCCCGCCGGCCTCGACCATCAGCTGCTGGACCACACTGTAGCCGCCGCCCGAATAGGTCCAGGCGGTTCCCGGCGTGGCCTCCACCCGCACCGCCGGCGAGGTTGCCGGCGGCACACCGTCAAGCACCTGCAGCAGGTTCGGCACTGGTGCCCCGCGAGGGTAGCCCTCGAAACCGTGCACATTCGTGCCGGCCGCATGATTGAGCAGCGCGCGCAGGGTCACCGGATGGCCCTGGGTAAAAGCATTGTCCGGAATCTTCCAGTGCTGCAGCTGCGCGTTTGCTTCGGCATCGAGCGACAGCCGGCCCTGCTCGACCAGCCGCAAGGCACCCAGCGCACTGACCGTCTTGCTGATCGATCCCGCCTGGAACAGGGTTGCGGCCGTGGCCGGCGGTTGCCCGGCCGCATCGCGCACGCCATAGGTGCGCGCCCATTGCACGCGCCCCTGGTCAACCAGCGCAATGCCCACGGCCGGCACACCATGGAAGGCCATGCGCTCGGGCAGGGTCATGCGCTGGCGGGGTACCCCGGCGACCACGATCCGCGGTGACAGGCCCTGCTCCACGCGGGCGATGCGCGCCTCCCTGTCGAGCGCTGACGGTTGCTCGTCGGCCACTGCCGCCATCGGCAGCAGCAGTGCCGCGAACGCGGCTGCACGCCTGATGGCCTTTCCTGCACGGTGCTTCATGGTGTCTTCCTGGACGAGGGAGGGGCAGCCCGGCGGCCACACCGCCGCAAGGAACGGCGCAGGCACGCACTGCGCTGCCGAGTGTAGCCGCAGGATGCACGACAGGTGCCCGGAGACTGCAGGCATGCCCCGCTGAACCAAGGCACAGCGCCTGCAGCGGGCGTCACACACGGCAAACGAATCCGGGCGCATCGTTCGCAACGCCGCTCCCTTCTCCGCCAGGTTTTCCATGCATTCCCCCCTGATCCGCCTCAGCCTGCTGACGGTCGCCTTGGCTGCCGCCCAGGCGGCCTGGTCCTGCCCGCCGCCACCGCACGGCCAGCCCGATATCCGCGCGATGGGCTACTACACCGACAAGGCGTCATCGATCATCGACCCGGTACTGCAGCAGCAGAACCGCGAGGCCACCGCGCCGCTGGACCGCTATGCCGCCGATGTGGCGCGGATGAGCGACGACTACCTGCGCAACGGTGATCGCGCCGCCGCGCAGTGCACGCTCACCTGGCTGGCCGGCTGGGCCAACGACCACGCCATGCTCGGGCAGATGATCCGGGTCAACAACGACCAGTCGTTCTACATGCGGCAATGGATGCTCGGTGCCGTCGCGATGGCCTACCTGAAGGTGCTCGACCAGGCCGACGAACGGCAACGGGCCATCATCGCCCCGTGGCTGCAGCAGATCGCCCGCGCCAACCTTGTCTATTGGGACAACCCCAAGCGCAAGCGCAACAACCACTACTACTGGGGAGGGCTGGGTGTCCTGGCCACCGGGCTGGCCACCCATGACGAGGCGCTGTGGCGCGCCGGCCACGCGGCCTACAGCAGCGGCGCCGATGCGATCGGGGCCGACGGCAGCCTGCCGCTGGAAATGGCCCGCCGCCAGCGTGCCCTGCACTACCACGACTATGCGCTGGCCCCGCTGGTGATGATGGCCGAACTGGGCCGGCTGCGCGGCCAGGACTGGTACGCGGAAAACCACCACGCCATCGACCGGCTGGCACGGCGGGTGATCGAAGGCAGCCGCGATACGCGCTGGTTCGACGAACAGGCCGGCGTGGCGCAGGAACCGCTGCGTCCGAGTGGCTGGGTGGAGTTCTATCGCCTGAGTTCTGGCGATCCCGGCCTGTACGAGGCAGCGCATGCCCATGCACCGTTCCACGACCCGCGCATGGGGGGTGACCTGAGCCTGATGGCGCGCCAGGGCATCGTGCGCAGCGCGGTAGCGGGGTGACCATGCGGTAGGCCCGCATAGGCGTGCCGAAGGTGCGTGGTGCGGGTGATGCCGTTATCGCGGTGGTTCATCCACGCATGGCGTGGATCTACCGGGTATCGCGTGCGGGGATGTGCGTGGATGCGGCTGCTTCAATGCGCAGGCACCTGGCTGGCTGCGATGCGCTGCATGAAATCCGCCCAGCGGCAGGTGCCGCCATCGCAGCCGGGCAGCTGCAGCACCACCTGCCCCGGTGGGTGAGCGGCATCGAGCGCGACGGCATCACGCAGCTGCTCCGTGGTCGGGTACACATACACCAGCCGCATCCGCACCTCCCCCGAACGGCGCACCCGCCAGCGCTCGAAGCGCAGCAGGCCACCGATCGGGGTCTTCTCGTACTGGCCCGGCAAGGTGTAGTCCGCCGTACCCAGCGCGGCCAGCAGCGAACCGATGTTCGAATCATGCCCCACCAGCAACGTCACCCTGGGCGCCTGCGGATCGGTGAACACCCCCTGCAGATGGGCCAGCAACGGCGCGGCCACCTCCCGCGCGACTTCCGGCGTGCCGAACAGGATGTCCTGGTAACCATTGCGCAGCACGGCCAGCGCCTGCCACTGCGCTGGTGATTGCAGCCGGCCCCAGCCGGTCTGTGCGGCTGGTACGCCCTGGTAATGCTCCATCAGCATCGCATCGACCATGCCATTGGCCAGCGACAGCGCACCGCGCGCGGCCGGCTCCTTGCCAGGCACCACGCTGAACTGCGTGCGCTCGCCGGACAGGTGGCAGGCCGCGCGGCCGGCACAGGCCGGCGATTGCGGGTAGTCGCTGATGCGCTCCAGTTCGGCCAGCGACGGGGCCAGCGGCAGTGCGGCTTCGGCCCGCTGCATCGCCTTCAGCGCGCGCGCGCGGAAACCCGCATCGTCGCGTCGGATGACCGGATTGAACACCGGGTCCATCGTGCCCAGCGGCATGCGCTGCTCCACCGCCACCGCACAGCCCGGGAACGCACCGGCCAGGAAGAACTGGGCGGTGGCCTGGGTGCGCTGCAGGCTGTTGGCGTAGGCGTGCACGCTGCCCACCGACGGGCAGCCCTGCGCGGGCAGCAGGCCATCGGCGACCAGCGACTGCCGCAGGTAGCGGCCCATGTAGACCTCCAGCACGCCGCCCTTGGTGGTCAGTTCACCGGCCGGAACCTCCCAGTGCGCCCATGCATGCGGCGTGGCCTGCTGCAGCACGCCGCCCTCCACCAGCGGCGCGCGCAGGTTGTGGCGGCTGAGCAGGACCACCTGTTCCAGCTGTGCGCCGTCGACAGGCGATGCCGCGGGTGCGGCGGCCACCGGCGCAGACAGTGCACCCAGGGCAAGCAGGAGCAGCAGCGGGCGTAGGCATCGGGTCATGCGGGTATCCATGAAGGGGCAGGAATCAGCGCTCTTTCTCCAGGAAACGCAGCTGATCCCGGGAGAACGATCACTGCTCGGCAGCCACGAAGCCGCCGGTCTGCCGCGCCCACAACCGGGCATACAGACCACCGGCAGCGATCAGGTCGGCGTGGCTGCCGGTTTCGACGATGCGCCCCTGGTCCATCACCACCAGCCGGTCCATGCGCGCGATGGTGGACAGGCGGTGGGCAATGGCGATCACCGTCTTGCCGGCCATCAGCTGTTCCAGGCTGTCCTGGATGGCCGCTTCCACTTCCGAATCCAGCGCCGAGGTGGCCTCGTCCAGCACCAGGATGGGCGCGTCCTTCAGCAGCACGCGGGCAATGGCGATGCGCTGGCGCTGGCCGCCGGACAGCTTGACCCCGCGCTCGCCCACGTGCGCGTCGTAGCCACGCCGCCCCTGCCCGTCCACCAGTGCATCGATGAACACGTCCGCACGCGCCTTGGCCACGGCCGCGCGCAGTTCATCCTCGCTGGCATCGGGGCGGCCGTACAGCAGGTTGTCGCGGATCGAGCGGTGCAGCAGCGAGGTGTCCTGGGTGACCACACCGATCTGCTGGCGCAGGCTCTCCTGGGTGACATGGGCCACGTCCTGGCCATCGATCAGGATGCGCCCGCTTTCCAGGTCGTACAGGCGCAGCAGCACGTTCACCAGCGTGGACTTGCCGGCACCGGAAGGCCCGACCAGGCCGATCTTCTCACCGGGCTTCACCGCCAGGTCCAGCCCGGCGATCACCCCGCCCTTCTTGCCGTAATGGAAGTGGATGTGCTCGAAGCGCACGCCACCTTCGGTCACCCGCAGCGGCACCGCATCCTCGCGGTCCTGCACGGTCAGCGGCTGGGCGATGGTGGTGATGCCATCCTGCACCGTACCGATGTCCTCGAAGATGCCGTTGATCGTCCACATGATCCAGCCGGACATGTTGTGGATGCGGATCACCAGGCCGGTGGCCAGGGTGATCGCACCGACGGTGATGTGCCCGCCGTTCCACAACCACAGCGCCAGGCCGCAGGTGCCGGCGATCAGGAAGCCGTTGACGATGGCGATGGTCAGGTCCATGCCGGTGGTCACCCGGGTCTGCGCGCGGTGCTTGACCGCCAGGTCCTGGATCGACTCGGCCACGTAGGCCTGTTCACGCCCGCCCTGGGCGAACAGTTTCAGCGTGGGAATGTTGGTATAGCCATCGACGATGCGGCCCATCGCCTTCGAGCGTGCTTCCGAGGCGATCCAGGCACGCTCCTTCGCGCGTGGCACGAAGTACCACATGATGACCACGTAGGCGGCCAGCCACAGGATCAGCGGCACCATCAGGCGCCAGTCGGCCTGCGCGAACAGGTACAGCGCGGTACCGGTGTAGACCACGATGTACCAGAGCGAATCGACCATCTGCACGGCCGATTCACGCAGCGAGGTACCGGTCTGCATCACCCGGTTGGCCATGCTGCCGGCGAAATCGTTCTGGAAGAACGACAGGCTCTGCCGCACCACGTAGTTGTGCATCAGCCAGCGCGAGCGGTTGCTCAGGCCCGGCACGATGGCCTGGTTGACCAGCAGGTTGTGCAGGCCGACCAGCACCGGCCGGGCGATCACGGTGATGAACAGCATCCAGCCCAGTTCGTTGGCATGGCGCTGGAAGAAACCGGCCCCGGGCTGTTCGGCGACCATGTCGACGATGCGGCCGAGGAAATCGAACATCGCCACTTCCACCAGCGCCAGCAGCAGGCCGGCCACCAGCGTGGCCAGCAGCACCGGCCACACCGGGCGCAGGTAGTGCAGGTAGAACGCGGCCACGCGCCGGGGCGGCATGCGCCCATCGATCGGCGGAAACACCGGAATCAGGGATTCAAACCAACGGAACATCGCATTCCCTCGCCAGATCAGCGCGGCGATTATCCCATGGCCGGTGTGTGCCCTGCGTGCCGGTTGCGCTGTGCCGTATCCGGCGGTTCCCTCCACAACCACGCTGCGCGCGCGCCGGCCATGGGCCGGCGCCAGCGATCGCGGTGAACGGCGCTAGCGCCCCCCGCCATGGGTCATTTGAGCGGGGTGAACAGCAGGTCCTGGAAATCGAAGCTGAAATCGGTCAGGTCCGAGATCGGCTGCAGGCGCACCTCGCGCACCTTGCCGTCCGGGTCCAGGCTGAAGTTCACGAACGCATCGGCGTTGAGCGAGCGGTCATCCCAGCGCACGATGAAGGTGTCGTGCTGCCAGTGTTCCAGGCGGCCGACCAGCTGCGCGGTCTTGGCAAAGCGCAGGCGCAGGCCCTTGCCTTCAGTGCTGACGGCCATGTCACCGTACCAGCGGTCGCGGTAGGTGCCGGCATACCCGGCCAGCGGCAGCGACGGGGTGCTGCGCGCATCCCGTTCGGCCTTGTGCTTGGCCCAGGCTTCGTCGGCCTTGTCCTGGCCCTTGGCCACGGCCTTGGCATAGGCGGCCACCCAGTCGTGCTTCTCGCCGCCCAGGTAAGCGTCCAGCACGCTCAGGGTGATCGCGTTGAACGCGGCCCCCACTTCCTGGTTGGTCAGCACCACCACGCCCAGCTTCTCGCCCGGCACCAGCGTCAGCCGCGACACCATGCCCGGCCAGCCGCCGGTGTGCCAGACCAGCTTCTGGCCGCGGTAGTCGCTCAGGCTCCAGCCTTCGCCATAGCCGGCAAAGTTGGCACGCGCCGGGGCCAGCTCCGGCACGCTCGGTGCGGGGATCGCCTGCGGGGTGATCATCTGCCACATCTGCTGCTGGGTCCTGGCGGTGAACAGCGGGCTGCCGTCGGCCAGTGCGCCTTCGGCCAGCTGCACCTGCATCCAGCGCGCCATGTCATGGGCGCTGGAATAGATGCCACCGGCACCGGCGTTGTTGGACCAGGTCAGCGGTGCAACGGTGCGCAGGTCCTTGAAATCGTACTTGGCGTGGCCGACCGCAGCGGCATCGCCCGGCAGCAGGTGGTCGGCGTTGTAGCGGGTGCCGGCCATGCCGACCTTGTCGAAGATGCGCGTCTGCAGGAACTGCGCGTAGCTCATCCCGGACACCTTCTCGATCACCTGCTGGGCGACCGCGTACAGGATGTTGTCGTAGGCATAGCGCTCGCGGAAGCCCCCCTTCAACGGCACCTGGCCCAGCCGCTGCACCACCTCGGCATTGCTGTAGGCCGTGGCCGGCCAGAACAGCAGGTCGCCGGCGCCCAGGCTCAGGCCGCTGCGGTGCGAGAGCAGGTCGCGGATCGTCATCTGCCCGGTCACGAACGGGTCGGACATGCGGAACGACGGCAGGTGGTCGATCACCTTGTCGTCCATCTTCAGCTTGCCCTCTTCGGCCAGCAGGTTCAGCGAGGTCGCGGTGAAGGCCTTGGTGTTGGAGGCGATGGCGAACAGGGTATCGGCCGTTACCGGCGCCTCCCTGCCCAGCTCACGCACGCCCCAGCCGCGCTCCAGCACGACCTGCCCGTCCTTGACCACGGCCACGGCGATGCCCGGCACGTCGAACTGCGCGCGCACGCGCTCGACGGTCGCATCCAGGTCCTGCAGCGGCGGCGGGGTCGCCGCGCTTGCCATCGTCGCGCAGGCCAGCAGCATGGCGCCTCCGATCCAGGTCTTCATCCAGCAGTGTCTCCAATCAGGGGTGGCGGCGCTGTGCAGGCCGTCACCGGGGGTTCGCACGATGGTAACCACCGCACGCGCACGCTGCCCTGTGCCATAGGAGGGGTGCCATGGACGAGAACGGCCACCGCAACGGTTCCACCATCATTCCCTGCCTGCGCTACCACGATGCGCGGGCGGCCATCGACTGGCTGCAGCGGGCGTTCGGCTTCCACGTCCAGGCGGTGTATGCCGATGGCCCGACCGTGCACCATGCCCAGCTGACCTGGGGGCACGGCATGATCATGCTCGGCTCGGCCAGCAGCAGTGGCGCGTGGTCGAAGCTGGCGGTGCTGCCCGGCGAGATCGGCGGCCGCCAGACCCAGAGCGCCTGCGTGATCGTCACCGATGTGGATGCCCACTACGCGCGGGCCATGGCGGCCGGTGCCCGCATCGTCATCGACATCGCCGACCAGGCCTATGGCGGGCGCGGTTACGCCTGTGCCGACCCGGAAGGCTACCTGTGGTGGTTCGGCAGCTACGACCCCTGGCATGCCGACGCCGGCCAGTGAGGCGCGCCCCGGTCCATGCGGGCGGCCATGCCGCGATGCGCTGGGCCCTGCCCGTGGGTGGCGCCCTTGCCGCACAATAGGCGGATGAGCAGCCCCGATACCCGCAAAGCCCTGTGGCAGATCCATTTCTGCGTCCTGTTGTGGGGCGTGACCGCCATTCTCGGCAAGCTGATCACCCTGCCCGCGCTGCCGCTGGTGTGGTGGCGCATGCTGCTGGTGGTGGCGATGCTGGCCCTGCTGCCACGGGTCTGGCGCGGGTTGCGCACGCTGCCGCTGCCGGTGGTGGCCGGCTATGCCGGCATCGGTGCGCTGGTGGCCCTGCACTGGCTGACGTTCTATGGCGCGGTGAAGCTGGCCAATGCCTCGGTGGCGGCCACCTGCATCGCGCTGGCCCCGGTGTTCACCTCCATCATCGAACCGTGGGTGGCCAAGCGGCCGTTCCAGCTGCGCGAACTGGCCTTCGGCGTGGCAGTGCTGCCCGGCGTGGCGCTGGTGGTCGGCGGCGTGCCCGATGGCATGCGCCTGGGCGTGCTGGTGGGCGCGCTGTCAGCCCTGCTGGTGGCGGTGTTCGGTTCGCTCAACAAGCGCATGGTCAGCCACGCCGACCCGCTGACGGTGACCGCGCTGGAACTGGGCGCCGGCACCCTGACCCTGACCCTGCTGGCACCGCTGATGCCGTTCCTGCTGCCGGCGCTGGCCAGCCCGCTGTGGGTGGTACCAAGCCTGCATGACGGCATCCTGCTGCTGGTGCTGGCCGGCGCCTGCACGCTGCTGCCGTTCGCACTGGCGCTGGTGGCCCTGCGCCACCTCAGCGCCTACACCGTGCAGCTGGTGACCAACCTGGAGCCGGTGTATGCCGTGCTGCTGGCGGTGGTGCTGCTGCGCGAGCAGCACGAGGTGACGCCGTGGTTCTACCTGGGCGTGGCGATCATCGTCGGCGCGGTGTTCCTGCACCCGCTGCTGAACCGCCGCAAGCCGGTGCAGCACCCGGAAATCCTGGGCACCGCCGAGGCGCGCAACGTCGCCGAGTGAGCACATCCACGCAGGGCGTGGCATTACCCGGAACATCATCCACGCAAAGCGTGGATCTACCTGGCTGGCCAGTGCCATGCCGGGGCGTCGAGCAGGCCCTGGCCGGCCAGCAGCGTGCGGCCCTGTTCCTTGTGCAGGTGCAGGCGTTGGCAGCCCGGCGCCTGTTCCAGCGCGGCGATCAGGCGGCTGGCATGGGACACCACCCAGACCTGGCTGCGTGCGCTGGCGGCCACGATCAGCCGCGCCAGCGCCGGCAGCAGGTCCGGGTGCAGGCTGGTTTCCGGCTCGTTGAGCACCAGCAGCGGTGGCGGCCGTGGCGTGTGCAGGGCAGCGGCCAGCAGCAGGAAGCGCAACGTGCCATCGGACACTTCGGCCATCGACAGCGGGCGCAGCAGGCCAGGCTGGTGGAAGCGCAGCACCAGCCGCCCGTCATGTTCCTCATATCCCACGGCCGCGCCGGGGAAGGCATCCTCGACGCTGTGGGCCAGGGCCTGCGGGTCGCCGATTTCCAGGATGGTCACCCAGGCAGCGGCAAGGTCGCGGCCATCGTGATGCAGCACCGGCGTGCGCGTGGCCATCGCCGGCTGCCGTGCCGGCGCATCGGCGTCGCTGCGGAAATGGTCATAGAAGCGCCAGCGCCGGATGTAGTCACGCAGCAGCAGTGTTTCCGGCATGCGCTGCGGATCGGCAACCTGGGTGAACAGGCTCTCGAACAGCGACAGCCCCTCCTCCATGCCCTCCCAGCGGTTGCCGCTGCGTCGGCGCACGCGGGCCCCGTGCCGCTCCACCAGGGCGTTGGCGCTGCGCAGGAACGGCCCGGCCCAGATCGCCTCGGCCTTGATCTGCGGGTCCAGTGCGAAGGCCGAACGCATCGGGGGCGGATAGCCCAGGTCCACGGCATAGCCGAATTCGGCGGTGGCAAACCCCAGCTTCAGGCCCACCGGGGCCTGCCGGGGCCCGCCCTGCAGCGGGATGCGGCCATCGGCCACGCGCCGGTCGAGCGCCTCCGGCCCGGCCCACAGCGCCGAGCCCAGTCCGCCTTCCCGGGCCAGCGATGCCGCGACGCCCCCCTGCGCGGTCTCCGCCAGCAGGCGCAGTGCGCGGTACAGGTTGGACTTGCCGCTGCCGTTGTCGCCGGTGATGACGTTCAGCGGCTGCAACGGCAACACCAGGCCGTGCAGCGAGCGGTAATGGGCGATGGCCAGGGTCTGCAGCATGCGCGCCGGTTCCTGCGTTCAAGACCCCGGCATGTTCACCCGCCGTGGTCGCAGGGCGTGCGACCGCAGGTCAGACCGCCCGCTCGACCCGGTTGCGGCCACCGGCCTTGGCGCGGTAAAGCGCGGCATCGGCACGGGCCAGGGTCTGGTCGATGCTGTCGCCGGGCCGGTGCGCGGCCACGCCGATGCTGACCGTCACCGGGAACCCCAGCGGCAGCTCGGCCACCGCCATGCGCAGGAACTCGCACTGCAGCTCGGCCTCGTGCAGGCCCGTGCCCGGCATCAGCGCCACGAATTCCTCGCCGCCATAGCGTGCGGCCAGGCCATGGCCGGCGAAATGCGAACGCAGCAGCACGCCCAGTTCCGCCAGGACCCGGTCGCCGGTGGCATGGCCCTGGAAATCGTTGATGTTCTTGAAGTGATCGATATCCACCAGCGCCACGCACGCCGCACGCGCCGCGCCATCCACCGGCGTGGTCGCCTCTTCCAGCGCAACCGCCATCGCGCGGCGGTTGGGCAGGCCGGTCAGCGCATCGGTGCGGCTCTGCTCGGCCAGGTCGGCGTTCTGCGCCAGCAGCACATCGTGGTACTCGGACAGCAGGCGTTCGTAGTCGGCCCGTTCATGCATGTGCTGCTGCAGGTCCAGCGCGAAGCGGCGCAGTTCCATCACCACCATCACCTGGCGTGACAGCGCGGCCAGCGCCTCGGCCTTGTCCGGGTCCAGGTGCTGCGGGCGCGCATCGAACACGCACAGCGTGCCCAGCGGCAGGCCGTCGCTGCTGATCAGCGGCGCCCCGGCGTAGAAGCGCACATGCGGGTCGCCCACCACCACCGGGTTGTCGTGGAAGCGCACGTCTTCCAGCGCATCTTCCACCACCATGATCTCGTGCGGCGTGAGGATCGCATGGCCGCACATCGATTCACTGCGCAGGTTTTCCGCCGCGTCGATGCCCTGGATCGACTTGAACCACTGCCGCTCGGTATCGAGCAGGGTCACCGCGCCCATCGTCGTGCCGCACAGGGCCTTGGCGATGACCACCAGGTCGTCAAAGGATTTTTCGCGCTCGGAATCGAGGATGCGGTAACGGTACAGCGCCTGCAGGCGCTCGGCTTCGTTGGCGGGCTTGTCGGGCTTGATCATGCAGCGTCATGTTCCGGCAGGTCACTGCGAAGTCTAGCCGAACCCGGCGCCGCGGTTACCAGTCCTGCTGCCGCGGCAGCAACCCGTGCAGTTCCTGTTCGGTCAGGTTGCGCCACTGGCCCGGCTTGAGCGCACCGAGCTTGATGTTGTCGATGCGCACGCGGCGCAGCTGGGTGACGCGGTAGCCGAATTCAGCGGCCATCAGGCGGATCTGCCGGTTCAGCCCCTGCTGCAGGATGATGCGGAAGCCGAACTTGGCGATGCGGGTGGCGCGGCACGGCAGCGTCATCTGGTCATGAATGCGCACGCCACGGGACATGCCGCGCAGGAACTCGTCGGTCACCGGCTTGTTCACCGCCACCAGGTACTCCTTCTGGTGGCCGTTCTCGGCGCGCAGGATCTGGTTGACGATGTCGCCGTTGGAGGTCATCAGGATCAACCCTTCCGAATCCTTGTCCAGGCGGCCGATCGGGAAGATGCGCTGCTCGTGGCCGACGAATTCGACGATGTTGCCCTTGACCGTGCTCTCGGTGGTGCAGGTGATGCCCACCGGCTTGTTCAGCGCGATGTAGACATGGCGGCGGCTGCCGGGCTTGCGTGCCTGGCGGGCCTGCAGCGGCTGGCCATCCACCAGCACCTTGTCGCCCTCGCCGACCACCGCACCGGTACCGGCCGGGTGGCCGTTGACGGTGACGCGGCGGGCGGCCAGCAGGCGGTCGGCCTCGCGGCGGGAACAGAAGCCGGTATCGGCGATGAACTTGTTGAGTCGGATCGTCATCGCGCCATTATCCGGCATTGGCTGCCCGCGCGCTTCATGCCGCTGCAACGGGGTCGTCGCGTTCACCGTCATGGACCCGGTTGCGGCCTTCCCGCTTGGCGGCGTACATGGCGTGGTCGGCGCGCCGCAGCAACGCGGCCAGGTCGTCACCGCTGCCGCGCCACTGGGCCAGGCCGATGCTGGCGGTGAACGCCAGCCCTTCCACCTGCAGGCTGCGCCCGGCATCGGCGATACGCTGGCGGACCCGCTCCAGGCGGGCCGTGGCGGCCTCGCCCGGCAACCCCGGCATCAGCAGCAGGAATTCCTCGCCGCCCATGCGCACCACCTCGTCCTGGGCGCGCACCGATGCGCGCAGCGCACGGGCCACGGCCACCAGCACCTGGTCGCCGATCTCATGGCCATGGCGGTCGTTGATGTCCTTGAACAGGTCGATATCCAGGAAACCGATGGCCAGCGGCGTGCCCTCGCGACGGGCGGCCTCCAGCAGGTGGCTGAGCTGGCGCAGGCCGGCGCGCCGGTTGGGCAGCCCGGTCAGCCCGTCGGTGTCGGCCAGCTGGCGCAGTTCATCGCGCTGCTGGCGCAGCCGGCCCAACCGCAGGTTCAAGGCGTAGGCGGCCATCATCAGCACCCACGTCACCGACAGCTGCATGGCCTCCACCTGGTATTCCACCAGCCAGTCCAGCGCGCAGGCCTCGCCCCCGATCAGCACCAGCAACGGCCCCAGCGCCGCCAGTCCGGTCAGTGCCCAGCGATCGCCGCGCAGCCGCGCCCAGATCCCGGCCAGCAGCGACACCACGCACCCGATCACGAATCCGGCCTGCAGCACGCTCACCAGCAGCGCCAGGGGCCCCCGCTGCAGCCAGGGCGTGGCCATCGCCAGCAGCAGCAGCGCCCACTGCAGCGCGCGCGGCGCCCAGCGCAGCCCCGGCAGCAGGCGGTCGCCGCCGTTGAGCCGCCACAGGGCCGGCAACAGCAAGGCCAGCACGGCCGCGCTGAGCCCGACCACCCACACCACGCTGTCATTGCCCACCGGCAGCCAGGGTTCCGGATAGCCGCTGAGCCCGCCCAGCGTGGCCTGCCACAGCACGATCACCGCCGTGCCGCCGATGTAGGCCAGGAAACTGCGGTCGGCCGTGGACAGGTAGGCCATCAGCGCCGACAGCGCCAGGGCCAGCGCCACCGCCACGCAGGCGGCCCGGACCAGCAGCCGGGCGGTGTCATTCTGCTGCACCGGGCTGGGTGCCCCCAGCCGCAGCGTCGGTACCCAGCCCGGTTTCAGCGGCGTCTGCCAGGACACCAGGACAGGCTCGGCGCTGCCGGCCGGCGGCACCACCACCATGCCCACGCCGGCGCGGAAGCGTGAATCGCGGGTACGCGCGTCGTGCATGGTGCCGCAGACCTCCCGGTCACCATGGCGCAGCTGCACTTCACCGGCGAAGACATTGAAGACATCCACCGCCTGGGGCTGGCCGGACCAGCCCCCGGCCGGGGCCGGCACCAGCGCCTGCTGGCGCGGGCCGGCCAGCATCTGCGGCGTGCAGGCGCGCTGCGGGGTGGGTTCATCGGTGGCCGCCCCGACCAGCAGGTAGCCACGGCCGGCCTGGGCCGCATGGCCCAGCCAGGGCAGGATCAGGCACAGCAGCAGCACCGCCAGCACACCCCACGTTTCGTACCGCCACTGCCTGCTGCCCACGCCACTTCCTGCCAGTGCTGCGGACGCGCCCCGTGCGCACCGTTCACCGGCATTATCGCAGCGCAACGTGGCGCAGACGTGTAGTTTCTGGCCGCCGCGCTCAGCCGGCGGCGCCACCGGGCATGACCTGGCGTACCGGACGCAGCAGGGACAGGGTCAGCCGCTCCAGCGGCTGCGGCCGCTCGATGGCATAGCCCTGCAGGCCCTGCACCCCCAGCGCCACCAGTTCGGCCGCAGCGGTATCGGATTCGACCCATTCGGCCACCACGTCCAGCTGCAGCTCCAGGCCCACTTCGGTGATGGCATGCACCGTCGCCCGGCTGACCGGATCGCTTTCCATGTCGCGCACGAACACACCATCGATCTTCAGCATGTCCGCCGGCAGCTGCCGCAGGTAGGAGAACGACGACAGGCCCGAGCCGAAATCATCCAGCGCCACCCGGCAGCCCCGCGCCTTCACCGCTTCGATGAACGCACGCGCCTGGGCCAGGTTGCTGATCGCCGCCGTTTCGGTGATCTCGAAGCACAGCTTGGCCGCCACGGCGCGGTTGCGCTCCAGCAGGTCGCAGACGAACGCCAGGAAGCTGGGATCGGCGATGGATTGGGCCGACACGTTGACGTTGCACAGCCCCAGCCGCTGCACGTGCGCCGGGCAGACCTGCAGGTGGCGGAACAGCAGCGACAGCACGTGCCGGTCCAGCGCCACGGCCAGGCCATAGCGCTCCACCGCGCCCATGAACTGGCCCGGGCCATGCAGCGCGCCATCGGCATCACGCAGGCGCACCAGCACCTCGTAGTGCAGATAACCGGGGTCGCCCACCTTGGCGATGCGCTGGGCGAACAGCAGCAGGCGGTTGTCGGCCATCGCCTGGCGTACCCGCTGCAGCTGCTCGGCCTGCAGCCGCCGTTCCTCCAGTGCCAGGCGGTTCTCGTTGAAGCAGTGGACCCGGTTGCGCCCGGCCTGCTTGGCCGCATAGCAGGCGCTGTCGGCCGCGCTCATCAACCAGTTCACGTCCGGTGCCTCGTCGGTCACTTCCACGATGCCGACGCTGCAGCTGAGCTGCGGGCTGTCACCGGCGGCCGGGAAACTGGCCTGGCCCAGATGGCGGATGACCCGGGTCAGCACGCGCTTGGCTTCCTCCTGGCTGGCCTGGGCCAGGAAGAGGGCGAACTCGTCCGCCCCCAGCCGTCCCACCCAGTCACCATCGCGTACCGCCCCGACCAGGTATTCGGCGAAGGCACGCAGCATCTGGTCACCGGCAGCGTGGCCGAAGCTGTCGTTGATGAGCTTGAAGTGGTCCAGGTTGACATAGCACAGCGCGTGCCGGCCGCCGTCACCGCGTACCTGCAGCAGCGCCTGTTCCAGCAGCCGCTCCACTTCGCGCCGGTTGATCAGGCCGGTCAGCGGATCATGGCTGGCGTGATGTTCGATCTCGCGCACGAGCGCATGGTTCTGGCTGACATCTTCGATGATGGAAAACACCGACAGCCCGCCGTGGGGACCGCTCACCGCCGTCCCGCTCCAGCGCCCCCAGACCAGCTGCCCATCGCGGCGGCGGAAGCGCAGCTCGGCCGGGCGCAGCTGCCGCGACCAGTCGATGCCGCCCTGCTCGTCGAACACCACCTCGCCCTCCATCAGCAGGTCCTGCAGGTTCATGCCCAGCAGTTCCTCGCGGCGCTGGTCAAGGATGTCGGCAATGGCCTGGTTGGCCTCGATGATCCGGCCATCGGCACCGAACTTGAGCATGCCCACGTTGGCCTGGTAGAACGCTGCGCGGAAGCGGCTTTCATGTTCGGTGAGGTTCTTGCCGACCCGCCGCGCCAGGCCCACTGCAACCAGGGTGATCAACAGCACCGACGCCCCACCGACCACGAGCGTGGCGATGCGCACCAGGGTCGCCATGCGCAGCAGCGCGCGGGTGAAGGTGCTGGCCTGTGCCTGCAACCGGCTGTCGAGCTGCTGCAGCTGGCGCAGGTAGGCCTGCCGCTCGGCCGCGCCCAGCGCCGACTGCCCGTGGCGGGCCTGCAGGGTATCGATCAGGGAGGACATCGCCAGCAGGTCACGGTCGGTCTGCCGCCACAGCCAGGTGGCTTCGCGGAACGCCCCCAGGTTGCGAGCGTAGCGGAAGGAAAAGACAAGCCGGGGCACATCGGCCGGCGCGTTGTCGCCCCGCAGGAAACCCGCGCGTGCCTTGGCGACATCAGGCGTGCCCTGCTCCAGCGCCAGGCGTGCCTGCAGGTCACCCAGCGGCACGTCCAGCGCGCGCCGCGCCGAGGCCAGATCGCGGGCGTCGCCGGCGGTCAGGTAACGCGATACGGCAAAGGTCGCCTCCTGCTGGCCGCGTGACCAGTGGCTCTGGCCCGCGATCCAGGCAGTGGAGGCCGCCTGCAGTTCCTGTATCAGCGCCGACAGCGCGACCAGCCCGATCGCCATGCCGGTGAGCAGCACGAAACGGATGCCCAGCCCCTGTGGCATCGGCACCCGCCGGTCACTGCTGTTCCTGCCACTTCTACCCATCTCGGATCCCCCCGAATGCGCCAAGCGACCTCCTGTGGAACCGGTTCAGCCTAGGACGGGCAATGTGTTGGCCGCGCGAAGCCGGAGCGGCCGGCGGAACCTTCACCGCAGGTCTTCACGCATGGCCTGCGGAAACGACGACGCCAGCCCGGAGGCTGGCGTCGTTCAGGAACCGCGATCAGGGATCAGTAGCTGCGCGGGCCGCGCGGCTTGAACCCATCACGGCGCGGCGGGCGGCCTTCACGGTCGCCGCCGGGGCCACCCGGGCCACCGCGGCGCGGGCCACCCGGGCCACCATGGCCGCCCGGACCACCCGGACCACGCTTGTCGAAGCGCGGCTTGAACGGGCGCGGCGCCGGGTTGACGTCCTCGCCCGGGGCCAGCGGACGCATCTGCAGCTGCTGGCCGGACACCCAGACCTTCTGCAGGTGGCTGAGCACGTCCTGCGGCATCTGCGCCGGCAGGTCCAGCAGCGAGAAATCGTCGTGGATGTCGATGCGGCCGATGTAGCGGCTTTCCAGGCCGGCTTCGTTGGCGATGGCGCCGACGATGTTGGCCGGCTTCACGCCGTGCTGGTGGCCCACCGCGATGCGGTAGGTCTCCATGCCCTGGTCCGGCGCACCACGCGGCGGCACGTCACGGCGCGGACGCTGCTCGAAGCCACCCTCGCCTTCTTCACGGCGCGGGCCGCGTTCGAAGCGCGGGCCGCGCTCGTTGCGGTCGAAACGGTCACCACGCTCCGGGCGGTCGCCACGGTCGAAACGCTCGCGCGGGGCACGCTCTTCACGCGGGGCGCGCACCGGTGCCTGCAGCAGGAACGGGGTATCGCCCTGCAGCATCTTGGCCAGCGCGGCTGCCACTTCGATGGCCGGTACGTTCTGCTCGTTCTCGAACCGCTCCAGCAGCTGGCGGTAGAAGTCCAGGCCGCCGGCACCGAGGGTTTCGGTGATGCGCGTGGTGAACTTGTTGATGCGGTTGTCGTTGACCGCTTCCACGCTCGGCAGCTGCATTTCTTCGATCGGCTGGCGGGTAGCCCGCTCGATCTGGCGCAGCATGCCCTTCTCGCGCGGGGTGGCGAACAGGATCGCCTCGCCGCTGCGACCGGCACGGCCGGTACGGCCGATGCGGTGCACGTAGCTTTCGGTGTCGTACGGGATGTCGTAGTTCAGCACGTGGCTGATGCGCTCCACGTCCAGGCCACGGGCCGCCACGTCAGTGGCCACCAGGATGTCCAGCTTGCCTTCCTTCAGCATGGCGATGGTGCGCTCGCGCTGCGCCTGCTGCATGTCACCGTTGATGGCGGCGGCGGCCAGGCCACGGGCCTGCAGCTTGCTGGCCAGTTCTTCGGTGCCGGCCTTGGTGCGCGCGAAGATGATCATCGCATCGAACGGCTCCACTTCCAGGATGCGGGTCAGCGCATCGAGCTTGTGCATGCCGCTCACCCACCAGTAACGCTGGCGGATGTTGGCCGAGGTGGTGGTCTTGGCCGCGATGGTCACTTCCACCGGGTCCTGCAGGTAGGTCTGCGCGATGCGGCGGATCTGCGGCGGCATGGTGGCCGAGAACAGGGCCACCTGGCGCTGCTCCGGCAGCTTCTTCAGCACGGCTTCGACGTCGTCGATGAAGCCCATGCGCAGCATTTCATCGGCTTCGTCCAGCACCAGGGTCTTCAGTTCGGACAGGTCCAGCGTGCTGCGGTCCAGGTGGTCGATGACGCGGCCGGGGGTGCCCACCACCACGTGCACGCCGCGGCGCAGGGCCGACAGCTGCTGGCCGTACGGCTGGCCGCCGTACACCGGCAGCACGCGGAAACCGGGGATCTTCGAGGAATAGGACTGGAACGCCTCGGCGACCTGGATGGCCAGTTCGCGGGTCGGGGCCAGGATCAACGCCTGGGGCTTGCTTTGCTGCAGGTCGATGTTGGACAGTACCGGCAGGGCGAAGGCAGCGGTCTTGCCGGTGCCGGTCTGGGCCTGGCCCAGCACGTCGCGGCCTTCCAGCATCGCCGGGATGGTGGCGGCCTGGATCGGCGAAGGGGTTTCGTAACCGATGGCGCTGACGGCCTGCATCACGGGCTCGGACAGGCCGAGCTGCGCGAACTGCAGCTGCGCTTGGGAATCTTGGGACATGGGGAACTCCGAAGGCACCGCCACGTAGCGGGAACGTGGCAGGCGAATAAAAAGGAAATGTGTGCGCGTAGGGCGCCCTTTCCGTCGCGTGCCCTGGCGCTGCTCGTTCTAATAGCGGAGCGTGGCTCAGCCAAAGCGGGAGTATACCGCAGCCTTGCTGAATACTGTGTACAGAAACCCCGTTCAGGCGTCCCCTAGCGCACAATGGGCGCCCTTTTCCAGTCCCCTGTGCCAGGAACCCCCCGTGCAGATCCTCGAATTCGACCTCGACGGCGACTACGTCGAACTCAAGCAGCTGCTGAAGCTGGCCGACCTGGTCACCAGCGGCGGCGAGGCCAAGATGGTCATCAGCGAAGGGCTGGTACAGGTGGACGGGCAGGTCGAACTGCGCAAGGCCTGCAAGATCCGTGCGGGCCAGGTGGTGGAATTCAACGACAGCCAGATCCGGGTACTGGCCGCCGGCTGAACAGGCACGCCCCCCGCCCGTGCATGCCGCCCTCCCCACCCGGCGCCGGTTCAGGCCACCCGCTGGGTCAGGTGGGCGGCGATCAGCTGCCGGAACGGGCGCACGCCCTGCGCCACGCGCAACCCGGCCGCGCGCAGCAGGCGCACCGGCGCACGGTCGTCGGTATACAGGCTGGCAATGGCATTGGTGGCCTCGTACAGCGGCCGCGAGGCCAGCCGGTGGCCGCGCTGGTAGGCCGCCAGCACCCCGGCCGCAGCAATGTCCGCCCCCCGGCCCTGCTGTGCTGCGATGGCCGTCGCCAGGCGCTGCGCGCTGGCCAGGCCCAGATTGAACCCGTGTGCAGTGACCGGGTGCATGCCCACGGCCGCATCACCGATCAGCGCGCAGCGCTCACCGGCGAAATGGTGCGCATACACGGCCACCAGCGGGTAAGCCTGTGGCCGGGCCACGGGCTGCATCCGCCCCAGGCGGTGCTCGAAGAAACCAGTGATCGCTTCGCCGAAGGCCGCCTCGTCCATCGCCAGCAACGACGCGACCTGCCGTGCCGGCAGGGTGACCACCGCCGAGGCCTGGCCATCGTCCAGCGGCAGCAGCGCCAGCGTGCGGCCATAGCCGAACCACTCCCACGCTGTGTGGTGGTGATCACGTTCAAGCTGCATGCGGCAAACCAGCATCGACTTGCCGAAGTCGCGCATCTGCGCGCCGATGCCGAGCAGCCGGCGGGTAGCGGAAAAACGGCTGTCGGCCGCCACCAGCAGGCGGGCGTGCAGCGTACTGCCGTCGTCCAGCTGCAGCACGTGGCCCTGGGCATCGGCCTGCAGTGCCTCCAGCCGGCGCCCGTCCAGCACGGTCACCCCGGCCTGGCCCTGTACGGCCTCCCAGGCCGCGCGCCGGATCAGGTGATTGGGCACCAGCCAGCCCAGCGGCTGTCCCTGCGGCTGGCCGCTGGCGAAGGTCAGCGCGAACGGCGATGCCCCGTCCATCACCCGCGCGGCACGCAGTTCGGAAATCTGGGCGTCCGGCAGGCGTTGCCAGATGCCCAGGGCTTCCAGCGACTGACGCGAGGCATGGGTCAGCGCGATTTCACGGCCGTCGAAGGCAGCCTGCGCCAGCGCCTGCCGCGGCTGGGTGTCCACCAGCCCCACCTGCAGGCCGGCAGCGGCCAGGCCGCGGGCAAAGCACAGCCCCGCCGGCCCGGCACCGACCACCACCACATCCATCCTGCGCATGCGCGCCTCCTGCCATCGGATCAGTCCGGGCCAGCATAGCGCCGGCCTCCAGGCTGTCCTTGATCCTGATCAGGCAGCAGTCACAACAGCGCGGCCAGCAGCACCACGATACTGGCCAACGAGACCAGCCAGACCAGGCTGCGCAGGTACGGAACACCCAGCGCATACAGCGGCAGATAGACCAGGCGCGACCACACGTAGGCCTGCGCGGCCAGCGCCGTGCTGTCGCTGCCACGACCGGCCACCACCACCGCGACCACGGCAGCAGCGAAGAACGGGAAGGTTTCCAGGAAATTGGCCTGTGCCCGCGCCAACCGCCCGGCCAGCGGGCTCAATGGCGGCGTGGGCGCATCACGCGCGGACGCGTTCCACTTCATGCCCCGCTCGCGGGTGACCACCGCCGTCGCGGCGAAGATGTAGACGAAACCCAGCAGCGCCGCCCACGCCAGCATCGTCAGTTCGGTTGCCATGACTGTCCTCCTTCAGGGGCCGGGCGCGCGCACGCTGTAGCCGGCCAGGCGCCAGACCTTGTCCTCATCGAAACGGAACGACACCAGCTCGCGCACCGGCTGGGCGCTGTTGGCGAACCGGGTCGGAAAACTGACGTTGATGTACAGCCCTTCCGGCACGGCCGCACCGGCGCCGTACTTGACCCGGGTGACGCTGGGCTCACCGCGGCCGACCAGGGCCCCCAGGCGGCCACGATCGGTATCCAGCTGGCCGATGAAGGCGGCCTTGTTCACGGCTTTCTTCGCCACCGCCGAGGCGCCCTCCCACAGTTCCGCCGCACGGTGGCCATCGACCATCTGCGCCACGCGCAGCCCGGCGGCGCTCATCTCGGCATCCTGCTTCTGCACCTGGGCCTGCTGTGCGGGGGGCAGTGCCGGATGTGCCGGGGCAGCCGTCGGTGCGGGACGCGCCGGGGCCGGGGCCGGCGTCGCCGGCGGCGGCAGGGTCTGCGCCAGCAGCGGCAACGGCAGTGGCAACAACAGGAACAGCAGCAGGGCCGATCGCTTCATGGGCAGCACCAGAGGACACAGGTGCGCGCAGTCTACGCCAGCGCGGTGAGTACCTCGTCAGCGCGTGCGCGCCGGCGCTTCGCGCGCCGGTTGTGCCGCTTCGGCAGCAGCCCCTTCGGCCGCCGTTGCCGGTTCGGCGTCGCCCCCGGCCTGGCCGGGCAGCTGCGCCGACACCGGCGCCAGCACCGGCGGTGCCGGTGGCAGGGTGGCCACATCGATTTCCGACAGCGGGCTTTCCTCCGGGCACACCGCATCGGGGAAGCCAAAGCGCTGCTTCAATGCCTGGCCGCAGCTGTTGATCGATTCCATGTCCACGCCATCGCGCTTGCACTGCTGGTCGAAGGCCACCAGGAAGGCATCCTTGCGCTGCACGAAGTCATCGCCGCAGGCGCGCATCTGCTTGATCCGCTCCAGGTCGTCCTGCACGGCGTTGGTACCATCCAGGCCGAACTGGCGCAGCTCCTCGGCGCTGAGCAGGCGCAGGCTGCGGTTGGGCACGGTCATCATCAGGTCGGCCACGCCCACGGCCACGCCGTTGCGCTGCAGGTAATCCTTCACGTTGTCATAGACCTCGTGCAGCTCGCGGTTGAGCTCGGCCCGCGAGGTCGCCTTGGAACTGATGCGCATCATGCGGTGGATGCCGACCTTGCCCGACACCAGGCGGTTGTCACCGGCGGCCAGCACGAACACGCAGGCACTGTGGCAGATCGAGCCTTCACGCACCCAGATCGTCCAGCCCGATTCACCGATGCTGTCCCCGGCCACGATGGCCGATTCCACCTGGCCACCACTGGAGTCCAGGTCCAGGATGCGTTTGTGGATCTTCAGCGCATCGGCCACCACCGCCAGGCGCCACATCATTTCGGTGAAACCGGGGTTGATCTTGCCGCTGTAGCGCACGCGCAGCAGGCCACGCTCGGCACAGGGGGCCAGCGCCTGCTGGATCTGCTCACGCGCCAGGCCGTCCAGTTCAGCGCCGTCGCCGGCGTCGCCGGTGTAATCGGTGGTGCAGGTCACCCAGGCACGGCCGTTTTCCAGCGTCGCGGCCGGCCAGGGCCGGTCGGCGCGGCTGCGCGGTGGTGCCGGCGCCGGTGGCGGGGCGTCGGCCGCGTTGATCGAGACCATGTTCTCGCCATCGCTGGCCGGTGCGCGGGTGGCCTTGTCAGCCGCGGTCACGTTGCCCGGGTTCTCCAACTGGCTGCAGCCCGCCAGGGCCAGGCACAACAGGGGCAACCAGCGGAATCGGGAGGACATCGGGCAACCGGCATCGAACGGGAAGAACCACAGTCTACCCGCCACAGGCACGCATTCAGGCACCGGCACTGAACCGGTTCTGACCTCGGAGCGAGCCGGGGCCAGCCATCCACGCATGGCGTGGATCTACGGGGAAGCCCCATCCACGCATGGCGTGGATCTACAGGGGCACCGCCACGCATGGCGTGGATCAACCACGGCGGTGCGGCCCGGCATCCATGTCCGGATCCGGCGAGTATCTGCCGGCGGGCAGGCCTAGACTGGCGCCATGGACACTCAACCCGCCCTGGATACCGCCGCCTGCGACCGTGCCCGGCTGGCCCGCGATGCGCGTTTCGACGGCGTGTTCTTCACCGCGGTACGCAGCACCGGCATCTACTGCCGCCCGGTGTGCCCGGCCCCGCCCCCGAAGCCGCGCAACATCACCTACTACCCCAGCGCGGCGGCGGCGGCGGCGGCAGGCTACCGGCCCTGCCTGCGCTGCCGCCCCGAACTTGCGCCGCAGGCACAGCAGGCATTGGCCGGGCAGGCCGTGCAGCGTGCGCTGGCACTGATCCACAGCGGCTTCCTGCAGGAACAGCCGGCCGCCGCGCTGGCCGCGAAGATCGGCCTGAGCGCGCGCCAGCTGCAACGGCTGTTCGTCGAACATCTCGGTGCCACGCCCGGGCAGATCCACGCCACCCTGCGCCTGCTGCTGGCCAAGCAGCTGCTGACCGAGACCACGCTGCCGGTGACCGATGTCGCCCTGGCGGCGGGCTACAACAGCCTGCGTCGTTTCAACACGGCGTTCCTGCAGGGCTGCGGCATGCCGCCCACCGCCCTGCGCCGGCAGCACCGGCCGCTGGCCGCCGACGATGGCGGCCTGGTCCTGCGGCTGGGCTACCGGCCACCGCTGGATTTCCCGCGCATGCTGGCCTTCCTGCGCAAACGCAGCCTGCCGGGCATCGAACTGATCGGCGAGGACAGCTACCAGCGCGTGCTGGGCACGCCCGAACGCCCCACCCTGCTGCGGGTCAGCGCCGACCCCAAGCGCCCCGAACTGCGCCTGCAGCTGGGCGTGGTCGACCCGCGCCTGATTCCGGACATCGTGCGGCGGGTGCGCCGCGTGTTCGACCTGGATGCCGATCTGCAGCAGGTGCATGCCGCCCTCGGCGAGGAACCGCTGCTCGCCCGCGGCATTGCCGAGCGCCCGGGGCTGCGCGTGCCCGGTGGCTGGGATGGTTTTGAAGTGGCGGTGCGTGCCGTGCTGGGCCAGCAGGTCAGCGTCGCCGCTGCCACCACGTTCGCGCGGCGCCTGGTCGATGCCTGGGGCGCGCACCTGCCCGGCATGCCGACCGAATTCAACCGCCAGTTTCCTGCACCGCAGGTGCTGGCCGACGCGCCGCTTGAATCGATCGGCCTGCCACGCAGCCGCGCGGCCACTGTGCGCGCACTGGCCAGCGCCTGTGCCGGTGGCCAGCTGGATTTCGGTCCTGGCCAGGCGCTGGAAGAGTTCGTCGCACGCTGCGTGGCCCTGCCCGGCATCGGCCCATGGACGGCGCAGTACATCGCGCTGCGCGGGCTGGGCCAGCCCGATGCGTTTCCGGCCGGTGATCTGGTGCTGCAACAGGTGCTCGGCCAGGGCCAGCGCCTGAGCGAGCGCGCCACCGAAACCCGCTCGCACCCCTGGCGGCCGTGGCGCGCCTATGCCGTGCTGCACCTGTGGCACCTGTCTGGCACCTTCGTTGGAGAGTCCTCATGACCCTGTTGTTTGATCGCTTCGACAGCCCCATCGGTGAGCTGACCCTTGCCGGTGACGAGCACGGCCTGGCCCATGTGCTGTTCCCGGAAAACCGCCATCCGGCGCGCGGCCGCAGCGATTGGCGCTACGCCCCCGGTGCGCTGCCGCAGGCACGCGAGCAGCTGCTGCAGTACCTGCACGGTGAGCGCGACCGGTTCGACCTGGCGCTTGCACCGCGCGGCACGCCGTTCCAGCTGCGTGTGTGGACTGCACTGGCGCTGATTCCCTTCGGCCATACGTGGAGCTACCTGCAGCTGGCGCAGCACCTGGGGCAGCCCAGCGCCACCCGCGCGGTGGGCGCCGCCAACGGGCGCAACCCGCTGCCGATCATCCTGCCCTGCCATCGCGTGATCGGCAGCAACGGCGCGCTGACCGGATTCGGTGGTGGGCTGGAGACCAAGGCAGCCCTGCTGCGGCTGGAGCAGCGACAGGTGCCGCTGTTCGCCTGACGGCGCCGGCACGCGGTCATCTGCAGCGGCAATGCAATCCCTGCGTCATCGCCTGCGTTTATCATGACCCGATGACTTCCGTACGCCTGATCTGCACGCTGGCGGCACTGATGCCGCTGGCCGCCTGCACCACCACTGCCCCGTCCACCGCCGGGCGGGCATCGCCCTCGCCGGCGGCCGTCGCCGGAACACCGCCGAAACTGCTGCTGGTCTCCATCGATGGCCTGCGCGCGGACATGCTCGACCGCGGCATCACCCCCAACCTGCAGCGCATCATCGATGGCGGCGTGCGCGCGCGCTGGATGACCCCGTCCTATCCATCGCTCACCTTCCCCAACCACTACACCATCGTTACCGGCCTGCGCCCGGACCACCACGGCATCGTCAACAACAGCATGGAGGATGCGGCGCTGGGCCGCTTCATGCTGTCCGACCGCGAGGCGGTGGTCACCTCTGGCTGGTGGGGCGGCGAACCGATCTGGGTCAGCGCCGAAAAGGCCGGCGTGCGCTCGGCCACGACTTCCTGGCCCGGCAGCGAAGCGGAAATCCAGGGGGTGCGCCCCAGCCAGTGGCGGGTGTACGACGGCAAGGAACCACTGCAGCAGCGTGCGCGCACCGTGCTGGACTGGCTGGCGCAGACCGGCCCCGATGCCCCCCGCCTGACCACCCTGTACATGGAAAACGTGGACAAGGCCGGGCACAACCATGGTCCCGATTCACGCCAGTACGCCGAAGCGATCAGGCAGGCCGATGCGGTGATCGGCCAGGTGCTTGATGGGCTGGAACAGCGCGGACTGGCCGCCAACACCAACATCATCGTGGTGTCCGACCATGGCATGGCCGCGGTGGCCGAAGGCAACGTGGTGCCCGTGGAATCGATGGTCGACCCGGCCCTGGCCCGGCATGTCAGCGTCGGCCAGTCGGTGGGCTTCGAGCCGCTGCCCGGCCAGCGCGAACCGGCCGAGCGCGCACTGCTGGGCCGCCACGACCACTATGAATGCTGGACGAAACAGACCCTGCCGCCGCAATGGCAGTACGGTACCCACCCGCGCGTACCGGCGATCATCTGCCAGATGGATGAGGGCTGGGATGCGCTGACCGCCGAGAAGATCAGGCACCGCGACCATGCCGACCGCGGCTCGCATGGCTACGACAACGCCCTGCCCAGCATGCGCGCGGTGTTCGTGGCACGCGGCCCGTCCTTCCGCCAGGGCCTGGTGATCGACGGCTTCGACAACGTCGATGTGTACCCGCTGATGACACGCCTGCTGCAGGTACCGGCCGCCCCCAACGATGGCAATCCGGACACGCTGCGGCCTGCATTGCGCTGAGCGCTGCGGGCAAAAAAAAACGCGGCGCCTGGCGCCGCGTTTTTCGTTGCCGCTGCAGGCTGGATCAGCCGGCCTTGGCCACGGTCTTCTTGGCAACGGCCTTCTTCGCCGGAGCCTTGGCCACGGTCTTCTTGGCAACCGGAGCAGCAGCGCCTACGGCCACCTTGCTCGCGGTGTGCGAACGGGCGTTGCCGTAGCTGGCGTTGTAGCGCTTGCCCTTGGCGGTCTTGCGGTCACCCTTACCCATGTCATGAACTCCTTACAAGTTGAACTCTGGTTTACCCCGTACTGACACGGGTTCGGCGGGGCCGCCTTGCTGGGCGCCCCCGCGCACGATCTGAAAGCGTAACACGCCCGCCTCAGTGCGCGCAGCTGGCGTCGTGGACGTGGCTGTGGTTGAGGCGCAGGTTGACCAGGTGGGCGATACCGACCAACAGGCCGCCAATGGTCATCACCACCGCGTGCGGCACCGGGTTGTGGTGCAGCGGGTCGTACAGCACGCCGGCCCACAGCGCCACCAGGCCCGGCAGCAGGAACCCCAGCGCGCGCAGCGCGCCATGCCGGCGGTAGCCCCAGACCAGACTGAACAGGCCCAGCAGGGTCACGAACGTCACCAGGGCCCGTTCCACGCCATCGCTGAGCCAGAACGACAGCCCCAGCGAGGGGGCGGCAGCCAGCAGGACCGGGATGACCGCACAGTGCACGGCACACATCAGGGAACCGGTGGCACCGAAGCGATCAAGCAGGTGGCGGAGGCGGTGAGGGAGAGCCATGACTTCCAGCAGGGTCGGCGAAGCGTTATGGAATAATATAACATCGTCACTCGGCCCGCACGGGTCCGCCCTTCTGCACCGGTTCATCTGTCCCCCTCGATGACGGCGTGCGCCCCACAGTTGATACATTGTAACAATGGAGCACCACCATGCCCGCACCGCGCGCGCTGCTGAAGCAGCACACCCTCACCCTGGCACTGGCTGCCCTGCTTCCGTCCATTGCCCTGGCCGATGACGGCCACCGCGACCGCCACCTGACCGAACTGTCCAGCGTGAAGGTCACCGCCTCGCCGCTGCAGGGCAATGCCGAATCGCTGGCCCGCCCGGTCGAGGTGCTCACCGGCGAACGCCTGGACGAACAGAAGGCCGGCACCCTGGGTGACACCGTGGCCAAGCTGCCGGGCGTGCAGACCACCTATTTCGGCCCGGGCGTGGGCCGCCCGATCATCCGCGGCCAGGAAGGCCCGCGTGTGCAGGTGCTGTCCAATGGCGTCGGCAACATGGACGCCTCCACGGTCAGCGCCGACCACGCCACCAGCATCGAGCCGTTCCTGGCCGACCAGATCGAAGTGCTCAAGGGCCCGGCCACCCTGTTGTTCGGCAGCGGCGCGATCGGCGGTGCAGTGAACGTGGTCGATGGCCGCATCGCCAGCGAACTGCCGGACCGCCCGCTCAGCGGCCGCGCCGAAGTGCGGGGCAACACGGTCAACAAGGAGCGCAGCGGCATGTTCCGCCTGGACGGCGTGAACGGTGACTGGGTGATCCATGTCGACGGCCTGGTGCGCAACGGTGACGACTACCGGATTCCCGGCTACGCGGTGATCGATGCGCTGGAAGACCACCACGATCATGACCACGCCGAGGCGGATGCGGATGAGCCGCGCCGTGGCCGCCTGGACAACAGTTCCATCCGCACCCGCGCCGGCGCGGTCGGTGCGACCTGGCTGGGTGAAGGTGGCTACTTCGGCCTGTCCGCCAGCACCTACCGCACCAACTACGGCATCCCCAACGGCGCGCACGTGCACGCCGACGGTGACCACGACCATGATCACGACCATGACCATGGGGACGAGGAAGAAGGCGGCGACGAGCACGACGTGCGCATCGACCTGGTGCAGAACCGCTTCGACTTCAAGGGCGGCATCTACAACCCGGTGTCGTTCCTGAAGAACATCAACCTGCGCGCGGCCTTCACCGATTACGAGCACACCGAACTGGAAGCCGGCGTGCCGTCCACGCGCTTCACCAACCAGGGCATCGAAGGTCGCCTGGAAGCGGTGCAGAACGAAATCGCCGGCTGGAACGGTGCCTTCGGCCTGCAGTTCGGCAACAGCCGTTTCGGCGCACGGGGCGAAGAAGCCTTCGTGCCCAACACCGGCACCGACACGCTGGGCCTGTTCGTACTGCAGGAAAAGCAGTTCGGCCCGTTCAAGCTGGAACTGGGTGGCCGCCACGACCAGGTCAAGCTGGACCCGAGCGGTGACTACCGCCGCCGGAAGTTCGACGCCACCAACCTGTCCGCCGCCGGCATCTGGAAGCTCAACGATGCGGTGGACCTGCGCTTCGGTCTGGACAGTTCCGAGCGTGCGCCGACCAACGAAGAGCTGTACGCCGCCGGTGCGCACATCGCCACCCGTTCGCTGGAAATCGGCGATGCCAACCTGAAGACCGAACGCGGCCAGCGCGTCGAACTGGGCATCCACACCCACAGCGAGCGCGTGGACCTGTCCGCCTCGGTCTACCAGACCTCGTTCAAGAACTTCATCTACCTGGCCGACACCGGCATCACCGAAGGCCTGCCGGTGCGCACCTGGACGCAGCAGGACGCGATCTTCCGCGGCGCCGAGGCCGAGGCCCTGGTGCACCTGTTCGAAGGCAACACCGGTGACTGGGACCTGCGCCTGTTCGGCGACTACGTGAAGGCCAAGCTCGATGGCAGCGGCAGCCGTGAACTGGCCATCGCCGTGCCGCACGGTGACCACAGCCACAACTACACCGTGGAACTGGCCAACACCGGCTACCTGCCGCGCATCGCCCCGGCCCGCGTCGGCGCCGACCTGCGCTGGTCCAAGGATGGCTGGCGCGCCTCGGTGGGCGCAGTGCGCTACAGCCGGCAGAAGGACGTGGCGCAGAACGAGGAGCCCAGCAATGGCTACACCCTGGTTGATGCCCACTTCGCCTACCGCTGGGACCGCAGCGCCAGCAACAGCTACGAAGTCTTCCTGGATGGCACCAACCTGACCAACCGCGAAGTGCGCCCGCACACCTCGCTGCTGCGCGATTACGCGCCGCTGCCGGGCCGTGGCGTGGCGTTCGGCATCCGCGCCTACTTCTGATCCCTGGCGACAGTTGCACCTGCACCACTTCGGGGGCCTTCGGGCCCCCGTTCTTGTCGGGCACGCAGCAGCGGTGCGCGGATGGCGGGGGCTTGGCATCGTCCGCCCTCGCCATTTACGTGCATATGCACCTATGATGGGCGCAACCGGAGCGCGCCCATGACCGAACCCACCTCGCCCTGCACCTGCTTCCAGCTGCGCCGCGCCGCGCGCCGCAGCACCCAGCTGTATGACCAGCACCTGGCTGCGGCGGGGCTGAGCCTGAACGCCTATTCGATCCTGCGCCGTGCGCGGCAGCCGCGGCCGCTGGGCGAACTGGCGCAGGCCCTGGGCATGGACCGCACCACCCTCACCCGCAACCTCAAGCCGCTGCTGGCCGAAGGTCTGCTGGAACAACTGCCCGGGCCGCACGACGCGCGCCAGCGCGAGGTCCGCCTGACGGCCGATGGCCAGGCGCGGCTGCGCCGCGCACGCCCGCTGTGGCGCCGTGCGCAGGCCGCGTTCGAGGCACGCTTCGGCGAGCGCGACAACCAGCACCTGCTGCAGCTGCTGGAACGGCTTGAGCAGCGCCTGGCCGGCGTGGCCGACGCATGAGCGCCACCCGCAGCACTGCCGCGCGTACGCCCTGGGGCCTGCTGCTGGCTGCCTCCGGCATCCTGATGCTGACCATGGCTGCGCGGCAGACCACCGGCCTGTTCGTGGAACCGATCCACCGCGACACCGGCATCAGCATCGTGCAGATCAGCTTCGCGCTGGCCATCGGCCAGCTGGTCTGGGGCGCGGTGCAGCCGGTGTTCGGTGCCCTGGCCGACCAGCGTGGCCCGCTGCCGGTGCTGGTCGGTGGCGGCCTGCTGCTGGCGCTGGGGCTGGCCATCGCCCCACTGCTGCCCGGCGCCTGGGGCCTGAACATCAGCCTGGGCCTGCTGATGTCCGCCGGTGCCGGTGCCGGCAGTTTTTCGGTGCTGATCGGCGCCACCGCCCATCGCCTGCCGGCCGAGCGCCGCTCGTTCGCCGCCGGCCTGATCAATGCGGGTGGCTCGCTGGGTCAGTTCGTATTCGCGCCCATCCTGCAGCTGGTGATCAGCGCGGCAGGCTGGGCACGCGGCCTGTGGCTGATGGCGGTGGTCACCTTGTTCACCCTGCCGATGGCGTGGCCGCTGCGCCGTCGTGCCGGTGACCACGCCGGTGGCGTGGCCGCCGCCGACGGCGGCCTGCGCGCGCAGCTGCGCCAGGCCGTGCGCGAACCCAGCTACTGGTACCTGCATCTGGGCTTTTTCACCTGCGGCCTGCACATCGCCTTCCTGGTCACCCACCTGCCGGGCGAAATCGCCCTGTGCGGCCTGTCGCCCACGGTATCGTCGGTGTCGATCGCACTGATCGGCCTGTTCAACATCTTCGGCAGCCTGCTGGTCGGCGCGCTGGGCCAGCGCTTCCGCATGAAGTGGCTGCTGGTGCTGCTCTACACCAGCCGCGCGGCGATGATTGCGGTGTACCTGGCCGCGCCGCCCACGCCGACCACGTTCTATGTGTTCGCCGCCGTGCTGGGCTTCACCTGGCTGGCCACCGTCCCGCCCACCGCCGGACTGGTCGGCAAGCTGTTCGGCCCGCGCTACCTGGGCACGCTGTTCGGCCTGACCCTGCTGTCGCACCAGCTGGGGGGCTTCTTCGGCGCCTGGCTGGGCGGCGTGGTGCTGGCCAGCACCGGCGACTACATGGTCATGTGGTACCTGGACATCGGCCTGGCGCTGCTGGCCGCCGTCGCCCACCTGCCGGTCCGCGAGGCCCCCGTGGCACCGCCACTGGCGGCGGGCTGAGCGCAGGCGCGGTCGTTGCGCGACACCGGGGCACAGGCCTTCCTGGCTTAGCAAGCGGACACCGGTGGCGGCAGATGCACCGACCGCCGTTGCGGAGCGCCCGGCCACCGGTCGCTGGCACAGCACCATGCGGAAAATAAATCTTTATAGATCAATGGATTGCATTTCGACACCGGGCATTCTTCACATTTTCATCACGAAGCTGGGCGTACGACAACAAGCGGACACTCCTGTCGCCACTGTTCCTCCGCCGAACCTCCACTTCCCAGAATGTCCACATGAGCCCCCAACGTGCTGATGCCGCCGCCCGCCGCGCCCTGATCCTGGATGCCGCCGACCACGTGTTCGGCCAGCACGGGGTGACCGCGCCCCTGGACCTGGTGGTGGAGCGCGCCCAGGTCGGGCGGGCCACCCTGTACCGCAACTTCCCTGACCGCACCGCGCTGATCGACGCCCTGCTGCAGCGTGCCGTGCAGCGCATCCGCCGCCAGGTGGAACAGCTGGGTGACCGCGACGACGCCCTGTTCGAGGTGATCGAAGGCATGGCCCAGCGCATCATCGATTCACCGGCATTGGCCGACTACTGGCGCGCGGTGGACCGCGACGACCCTGCGATGAAAGCCGCGCGCGAGGCGGTCCACAGCCTGTTGGAGCCCCCCATCCATCGCGCCATCGCCGCCGGCCTGTGCCGGCCGGACCTGGCCTCGACGGATGTTTCACTGATCTCGGGCATGCTGGGTGCCGCCCTGCGCGGCAAGACCCGCGACGAGCGTGCCGACCTGGCCCGGCGCGCCCTGCAACTGCTGCGGGGGGGATTACAGGGGCCAGACTGCGGGGAGCGCTGATGGCCCAGCCGTATCTCAAGCCGATCCCCGACTGGGAAGAGCATGAGAAGCCCACCCTGCCCGGTTCGGCCTCGATGCCCTGGCATCCGCCGCACCGGCGGGTGGCCTATGCCCTGGTATCGCTGCTGGTGGCCATCACCGGCGGCCTGGGCACCGCGCTGGTCACCGCCAACCTGCCGTTCCTGCAGGGCCAGCTGGGGCTGACCCCGGCCCAGGGCAGCTGGCTGGTGGCAGCCTATGCGATGGTCAACGTGACCGTGAACCTGCTGGCCTTCAAGTTCCGCCAGCAGTTCGGCATCCGCCTGTTCGCCGAGATCGGCCTGGGGTTGTATGCCGCACTGGCAGTGCTGCACCTGTTCGTGGGCAGCTTCGAGACCACGCTGCTGATGCGTGCGGCCAGTGGGTTCGCCGGCGCGGCCTGTTCGACGCTGTGCACGCTGTACATGCTGCAGTCGCTGCCGCGGCGCTACACCGGCAACCTGCTGGTGGTGGGGGTTGGCCTGTCGCAGCTGGCCATCCCGGTAGCCTGGCTGGTCTCGCCGGGGCTGGTGGACACCGGCCAATGGCATCAGCTGTATTTCTTTGAAGCCGGGCTGGCGCTGTGCGCCTTCGCCGCCGTGGTGGTACTGAAGCTGCCACCAGGCGTGCAGATCAAGGCATTCGAGCCTCTGGACTTCCTCACCTTCGCCCTGCTCGCGCCTGCCGTGGCGCTGCTGGTGGTGGTGCTGGCACAGGGCTACATCCGGTGGTGGGTGGATACGCCGTGGCTGGGCTGGGCGCTGATTGCCTCCATCGTGCTGTCCACCACCGCCTTCGTCATCGAGCACTACCGGCGCAACCCGCTGCTGCAGACCCGCTGGCTGACCCGCCTGCCGGTGCTGCACTTCATCGTCGGTGCCTTCCTGATCCGCTTCCTGACCACCGAACAGTCCTACGGCGTGGTCAACCTGATGCGCACGCTGGGCATGGGGCCGGACCAGCTGCGCCCGCTGTTCGGCGTGATCCTGGCCGGGGTGGTGGTCGGCATCGCCGCCAGCGCGATCACCTTCGGGCCCAAGCGCCTGATCGCGCAGCTGCTGCTGGCGATCCTGCTGCTGGGCAGCGCCGCCTTCCTGGACCAGCACCGCACCAGCCTGGACCGCCCGCACGATTTCTACATCAGCCAGTTCCTCGCCTCGATCGGCGCGGGCATGTTCATGGGCCCGCTGATCATGCTGGGCATCACAGCCGCCCTCAAACAGGGCGCGGACCACATCATCACCTTCCTGGTCACACTGTCGATCACCCAGACCCTGGGGGGCCTGGCCGGCTCGGCGGCACTGGGCACGTTCCAGCTGCACCGCGAACAGCTGTATTCCACTGCGCTGACCAGCCAGCTCGACCCGGCCGACCCGGTGGTGGCCCAGCGCCTGCGCGTGCAGCAGCAGCTGTATGCCGCGCAGATCACCGATCCGGTGCAGCGCAGCGCGCAGGGCACCGCACAGCTGGCACTGACCGCCCGGCGCGAAGCCAACGTGCGCGCCTTCAACGATGTCTTCACCCTCAGCGGCTGGCTGGCGCTGGGTTTCCTGGGCTGGTTGCTGCTGCTGTCGCTGCGCACCGCCGTGCTGCACCAGTGGCGCAAGCGCCATCGGCCCTTCCCACCCGCGCCGGCCAACGCCGGCGCCCGATGAGCACTGACCGATGTCCTCGCAACCACCGCGCCCCGACGACACCGACACCGTGAACCCGCCGCCGCCGACCGATGCGGCGCCGGCCCCGAGCACACCTGTGCCGCCCGGAGCGCCGGTGCCCAAGTACCTCACCCCGACCACCCGCGCGGTGGTGGTGATGGTGCTGGTGGCCCTGGTGGGCATCGCGCTGATCCTGCGCGCCTGGCATTTCTGGCCATTCACCAGCCCGGTGATGGTCACCGACAACGCCTACGTGCGGGGCCAGATCACCGTGCTCGCGCCGCAGGTGAACGGCTATGTCACCGAGGTCCTGGTGAAAGATTTCCAGCACGTCCGGCAGGGCGAACCACTGCTGCGCATCGACGATCGTATCTATGCCCAGCGCGTGGCGCAGGCGCAGGCCGCATTGGCCAGCGCGCAGGCGGCACTGGCCAATTCGGACCAGTCGCAGGCGCAGAACCGCGCGCAGATCGCCTCGGCCAAGGCCACACTGTCGGCCGGGCAGTCGGAACTGCAGCGGTCGCGTGGCGAGCTCAAGCGCTATGAGGAACTGGCCGCACAGCGCCTGGTTTCCATCAACGATCGCGACAAGTTCCGCACCGGCCAGGCCGCAGCGCAGGCCAGCGTGCAGCAGGGCCAGGCGCAGATCCGCATCGCCGAGGAAACCCTCATCGCCACCCAGGTCGCACGCAAGGGCCTGGAAGCACAGGTGGAAAACGCCCGCGCACAGCTGGAACTGGCCCGCATCGATCTGGCCAACACGGTCATCCACGCCCCGCGCGACGGCCAGGTCAGCGAGGCCAGCGTGCGCGTGGGCCAGTACGTCAGCGCCGGCTCGCAGCTGCTGTTCCTGGTGCCCGAAACGCTGTGGGTCGTGGCCAACTACAAGGAGGGCCAGACCTGGCAGATGCGCATCGGCCAACCGGCCACCTTCGCGGTGGATGCGTTCAAGGGCGAACGCCTGCACGGGCACGTGGAGCAGATCGCCCCGGCCACCGGCTCGGAATTCAGCGTGCTGCGCCCGGACAATGCCAGCGGCAACTTCACCAAGGTCGTGCAGCGATTGCCGGTGCGCATCCGTATCGACCCGGATCAGCCGCTGGCGGCACGGCTGCGCCCCGGCATGTCGGTGATCGCACGGGTGGATACCTCGGTGGAACCCGCATCGGAGCCGGGTTCGACACCGGCACGGTAGCGGCGGCTGTCAGTCGACCCGCGCACGAAGCGCGGGATTTTCTGCGGGTTGATGGAAGGGCCGTCGACGCTATCGGCAGGCCCCACGCATCACCGGCCTTACCCCGCGCAGCGGGCGCACAGCCCGTGCACTTCCAGGGTCTGTGCCTGCGGCTGGAAGCCCAGTTCCTTCGCCCGCTTTTCCAGCTGGGTGACGATGTCGCGGTCTTCCAGCTCCACCGCGCTGTGGCAGCTGTTGCAGATCAGGAACGGCACCGAATGCGCCGCGCTGCTGGGGTGATGGCAGGCGACGAACGCGTTGACCGATTCCAGCTTGTGCACGAAGCCGTTGGCCATCAGGAAATCCAGCGCGCGGTACACGGTGGGCGGGGCATCGGCGCCCACGCCCTTGCCGCTGCGCACCCATTCCAGCAGCTCGTAGGCCTTGACCGGCTTGCCGGCCTCGGCGATCAGCCGCAGCACGTTGGCCCGGATCGGGGTCAGGCGCAGCCCGCGTTCACGGCACACCCGTTCGACCACCGCCACGAACGCCGAGGCGTCGTGCACGTGGTGGTGCGGGGCAGTACAGGCGGTTTTGGCGGACATGCGGGTTCTCCGGTTCGGGCCTGGCAAGGATGCCTCAGGCCGCTGCTACCTTGGTGATGGCCACGTCGATGCGATTCAAGGCCTGCGCGCGGCCGGCCAGGTACACCGTTTGGGAAATGTCAGGGCTGACCTGGGTGCCGGTGATGGCCACGCGCAGCGGCTGGGCCACCTTGCCCATGCCGATCTCCAGCGCTGCGGCCGCATCATGCAGGGCCACGCCCACTGCCTCGGCGGTCCATTCGGGCAGGGCCGCCAGCAGTTCACGGGCCTTGCCCAGCGCCAGCTCGGCGCCCGGCTTGAAGTGCTTGGCCACCGCGGCTTCGTCGTATTCGGTCAGCGGCTGGTACCAGACCACGGCCTTTTCGGCCATTTCCTTCAGGGTCTGCACGCGGTCGCGCAGGGCGATGACCACGTCGGCCGGGGCCGGGCCGGCGGCCAGGTCCAGGCCCAGGCCCAGGCCCAGCTTCTGCAGCTGGTAGACCAGGTGCGGGGCAATCGCGGCCGGTTCTTCGGTCTTCAGGAAGTGCTGGTTGACCCAGCCCAGCTTGGCCATGTCCAGGCGCGAGGCCTTGGAATTGCACTGGGTGACGTCGAACAGGTCGATCAGCTCCTGGCGGCTGAACAACTCCTGGTCTCCGTGGGACCAGCCCAGACGGGCCAGGTAGCTCAGCAGCGCATCGGGCAGGTAGCCGGCGTCCTTGTACTGCATCACGTCGGCCGCGCCGGTGCGCTTGGACAGCTTGGCGCCCTGCTCGTCCAGGATCATCGGCATGTGGCCGAACTTCGGCACCGGTGCGCCGATGCCTTCGTACAGGTTGATCTGGCGCGGGGTGTTGTTGATGTGGTCATCGCCGCGGATCACCTCGGTGATGCCCATGTCCCAGTCGTCCACCACCACCGCGAAGTTGTAGGTGGGGTAGCCGTCCGGGCGGAAGATGACCATGTCATCCAGTTCGCTGTTGGCGATCTCGATGCGGCCCTTGATCAGGTCCTCGAACACCACCGTGCCAGCCAGCGGGTTCTTGAAGCGGATGACGCGGTTCGGGTCATCCCTGCGCGGCAGGCCCAGATCACGTGCGGCACCGTTGTAGCGCGGCTTTTCCTGCCTGGCCATGGCGGCCTCGCGCATGGCGTCCAGCTCTTCGCGGGTCTCGTAGGCGTAGTACGCCTTGCCGTCGGCGACCAGCTGCTCGGCCACTTCCAGGTAGCGGGCCACGCGGTCGGTCTGGTAGATCGGGCCGACGTCGTAATCCAGGCCCAGCCAGTCCATCGCCTCCAGGATCGCGTCGATCGCGCCCTGGGTGCTGCGTTCACGGTCGGTGTCCTCGATGCGCAGCACGAACTCGCCGCCACGGTGGCGGGCCTCCAGCCAGCAGTACAGCGCAGTGCGGGCGCCGCCGATGTGCAGGTAACCGGTGGGGCTGGGGGCGAAGCGGGTGCGGCAGATCATGGAGGGCTCGGGGAACGGGAATCGGCACGATTTTACCGGATTCCTTGCCGCTGAATTTGCAACTCTCCCCATAGCCCCCCTCCCCGCCCGAATGGAACCTGAACATCCTTCAACGAGACAAGGAAGTTTCAACGTGACCCATTTACCCATCGCACCCGTGGCCGCTCCCCAACCGCATGCCACCGCAATCCGGAACAAACAGGGCTTCCTTCATCGAGTTCCGCTGAAATCTGGCCCGACGAAAGCGGCCTGCGTGATTGCAGGACTCGTTACAGCGGGCCTTTTTGGCCTCTATGAATCCAAGGCTTCAACAACCGTCAAAATCAACAGCCACTACTACACGTGCCAGAATTCGTGCGTCGTCTCCACGCGACCGGGAGGAGGTTTCTCCGTCTGGGACAGCCGGGGCGGGTGGGTAACCAAGACGGCCGAAAAGGGCGAAGCACTTGTAGAAACAGGATCATCGACCTGAGCACGTCATGATGAAGGCAAAAACGACCATGCTCTGGCTGCTCATGACGTCGGTACTGGTTGGCGCACTGGCATGGCACTTCCCGACCACGAATCCTTCGCACAGCTCTTCAGCGCAGGCCTCCAGCCCTTCGCCAACAACCGCACCAGCCGGCCCTGATCGAGAAGTCGCCAGCTTGGCCTCCCGTTCGGACACCCAGTCCCCGCTGTTGAATCGTCTTTCGGGTGATGCATCCAATGAAGCCGCTCTGGTTTCTGGCAATGCATTGGATGAAGCCCGGATCGACCGGCTGCTCGCAGATGCCGGTGACTTCAACGCCATGATCAATGCCATGCACGCGCGGGCGTCGACAGACCGGGAACTTGCCGAAGCAACCACGTTGTTTTCCACCCACCTCAAGAGTGCCTTGTCGGAGGAAGGAAGCGCGCGGACAGTGCTGGACTTCAGCTGCGGCCGCCAGCTGTGCCTGGCACAGCTGGAAGATCCGGGGACGGCCCCGTTGGATATCCGCCCTCTGATGGAGCATGACGGAACGGCCTACTTCCATGCAGCAAGCCTGTCCAATGGCATGACCACCCTCGACGGCAAGCCATCGATTCGAGCGGTATTTGCCATCCATCCGGCAATCAATCAGATCGTCTCGATCCCGGACTGATCCGGACTGCGGCGACGGAGGGGAGAAGCGGCTTGATCCCCTCCGTCCCCTTTTTCAGGGCTGCGGCTCGCCCTTGCGCGGGAACGGCTGCTCGCGCATCGCCGCATGGTAGGCGAACGAGGCCACGATGGCCGCCGCCTGCTTCAGGTCTTCCGGTTCGGCGTGGTCCCAGGTGTCCAGGTGGCTGTGGTGGACATTGCTGAAGTAGTCCAGGCGGTCCTGGATGAACTGGAAGCCCGGCAGGCCGACGCGGTCGAAGCTGATGTGGTCGGTGCTGCCGGTATTACGGGTGGCCACGGTGGTGGCGCCCACATCATGGAACGGGGCCAGCCACGCTTCGAAGATCGGCATGGCGGCCAGGTTTTCCTGCGCGTAGATGCCACGGAAGCGGCCCGAGCCGTTGTCCATGTTGAAGTACACCTGGAACTTGCCGTAGTCGCGGGTCTTCACCAGCGCGCCGGTCGGGTCGCGCAGCGAGGCCGGCAGCGCCTTCTGCGCCGCATCGGTGGGTTCGGGGAACTGCGCGAAGTGCTTGGCCACATAAGCCTGCGAGCCGATCAGGCCCTGCTCCTCACCGCTCCACAGCGCCACACGGATGGTGCGCCGGGGCTTGGCGCCGGTGGCCTTGAGGATGCGCATGGCCTCCATCATCACCGCCACGCCGGCCGCGTTGTCGGCCGCGCCGGTGCCGCTGTGCCAGGAATCCATGTGGGCACCGATCATCACCACTTCATCGGGCTTGCTGCTGCCACGGATCTCGGCCAGCGTGTTGTAGCCGGGCTGGTCGGTTTCATCGGTGAAGCGGGCGGCCACGTCCACGCGCAGGCGCACCGGCTGCTTGTCCTTCAGCGCGCGCACCAGCGGATTGAAGTGCTCGGAAATCATCGCCAGTTCCGGGATGCCCACCGACTCGCCGGCCTTGCGCGAGCCACCACCGGCCACGCGGATGATGCCGTTGTCCCAGCCGCTGATGCTGATCGAGGCCAGCGCGCCTTCTTCCACGAAGAAGGCATTGACCTTGGCGGTCAGTGCCTGGCGCTCGTTGAATTCCTTCACCCGCTTGGCGCGGTCGGCAGCCGCGTCGGTGTCCTTGGGCACGGTGAAGGCCTGCAGGCCTTCCAGCGAGGTGGCATCGTGGCGGTGCGAATCCGGCTCGGTACCACGCTTGTACTCGCGCGCTTCACCCAGCAGCAGGATCTTGCCGCGCAGCGTGCCGCGGTACTTCTCGATGTCCTCGGGCTTCTTGATGTCCACCTGCACCAGCTCACCCTCGACCGGGCCGTGGGTGCCAGGCGTCCATGCCTTGGGCAGCGCATGCAGCGGCTGCACGCGCTCGCCCAGCAGTTCCACGCTGGCGGCGGTGAACTCCCAGCCGCGGCCGAAGCCATCGAAGGCTTCGTCATGCACGTTGTCCAGCTTCCATGCGTTGAACTTGCCGCGCGTCCAGGCATTGGCGCGGCCCATGGCCGGCGAATTGGTCAGCCGCGGCCCGATGCGCTCGGTGAGGTAGCTGAAGGTATCCATCACCTGCGAGCGGTTGAAGGCTTCCTGGCGGATCTTGCCGACCATCGCCAGGTCCACCGTCTCACGCTGCTCTGCAGCGGCCGTTCCGCCCAACGCCAGCGCCATAGCCAGCATGCCCCACTTCATCACCGCACACCCCTGCCTTCCGGCGTGATCATCAACCGGTCGAGTCTAGCCAGCCGCAGCAGCCATCCCCCGTCCCATCGGTCATGTTCCGACCTCCCCCCCTGCCGGAACATCGATGCGGGTTTCGCTGAAGCCGCTGAACTCCAGCAGCAGGGTTCCCCCGACAAAGGCCAGCTCGTGCCGGAACCTGTTCTCCTCCCGCGGGACCAGCTCCTCGACCAGCAGATCGCCCAAGCCCTCATCAGGTCCATCGGCCTTGTCCAGAAGGAAGCGGGTCACCTGCCGGTAGCGCAGCTCGAAGCGCCCACCCCACGCCCCCTCCAGGACCAGCAGCACCTCCGTGCCACGCGCCTGGCCGCGCGGCGCCTCCTTTACCACCAGCTCCTGCAGCCAGGCATCGTGCAGGCAGCGCGGATCCTGGACGTCATAGCGCCAGGGCGCTGCCACGAACGCCCTGATCGCTGCGGGCAGCCCCGCTTCAATGCGGGCGACGTGGGCCCCCCAGCCAGTGGTATCGATGTCATAGCCATCACGGGTTTCGGTCAGCGTCACAACGTCCATGCACATGCCCTTCTCGGTCTCGCTTCATTCTGCACGCTCCTAGCCACGCCACCCCAACCACAGCTGCGCCCGCTCCGGCAGCAGCAGCAACCAATGGCGCCGGTCGAGGCTGCTGCAGCCGTACACCGCGGCGTGCGCCGGCCAGTCACCGGGCAGGCCGCCGATGCCGATCTCGGCCAGCGCCTGCGCCCCGGCCAGCCAAGGCCGGTAGCGCGGTACCGTTCCGGCCAACGCACCGCGTCCCTGCCGCGCGCCCTGCAGCCAGCCCAGGCCCTGCCGCTGCAGTCCTTCGCAGGTCGCCGCCGCCAGCTGGAAGCGGACCAGGCCGGGGGCGATCCGTGCCCCCGGCAGCGCCGCCAGCACACCATGGGCCTGCAGCAGCGCATCCACTTCCAGCAGCGCCGGCACGCCCTGTCGCGCCCGCTGCTGCAATCCCTGTCGCCACCCCATGGTCGGCTCCTTACTTCAGGCTGGCCGCCAGGCCATACCAGTCCACCCGACGGGTCACCCACATCGCCACGGCCAGGATCGCGAACAGCAGCAGCGAGCCCATCAGCAGTGCGTTGTTTTCCGAGATCAGCAGGCCATACAGCGCGCCATACAGCACGGTCAGCATCGCGGCGAAGCCCAGGCCGCGCTTCCAGTGGCCCAGCACGTTGGCCAGGTACACCGCCTGCAGGCCGATGCAGGCCACGGCCGAGACCAGGTACGCCTGCCAGAAGGCGATGTGCTCGGACAGGCTGATCAGCAGCAGGAAGAACACGGCCAGCGCCAGGCCGACCATCAGGTACTGCAGCGGGTGGATGCGCAGCGATTTGATCAGTTCGAACAGGATGAAGCCGACGAAGGTCAGCAGCACGAACAGTACGCCGTACTTGGAAGCGCGGTCGGCCTGGGTGTAGACGTCCACCGGATCGACCAGCGAGACCTGCACCGACTGCGCCTGGTCGCTGGGGCCTTCGCGCAGCTGGCGCTGTGCATCCGAGGCCAGCGAGGACACCGCCCAGTGCGCATCGAAGCCCTGCGCGGTGACGCGGCGCTCATTGGGCAGGAACGACCCGGCGAAGGACGGGTGCGGCCAGGCCGAACGCAGGGCGATCTGGTTGTCATCGCCGGCCGGCACCACCGACAGCAGACGGCTGCCATCCAGGCGCAGTTCCAGTTCGACGCTGCTGCCGGCCAGGGTGCCGCCAGCGGCATCGGCCAGCCCGGCCATCGGTGCGTGCAGGCCCCGGCCCACCGTGGCCGCCGCGCCGACGCCGGGCAGCAGGCGCACCGCGGTACCGTCCACGCGCAGGTTCGGCGTGCCGACCAGGCCACGGGCATCGGACACACCCAGCACCAGGTAGGGCCGGCCATAGGTACGCCCGGCCTTGGCCGGATAATCATCGGCGGCGAACACCGCCTTGACCTGCCCGTTCCAGCTGTACACCGGCACCTTGAACAGGCCGACCGAGCGCTGGTCGGGCAGCAGTTCGCCCTTCACTTCCAGCGTGCGCGGCATCTGCAGCCAGTGGCCTTCGGTGGTGTTGACCTGCACCTTCTTGTTGCCCTGCGCATCAACCACCTCCACCTGCTCGCGCTCGGTCCACGGCACCACCCGGATCGGGCCGACCAGGGTCTGCGCACCGGCACGGCTGTCGGCCACGCGGGTGAAGGCTTCCTCGCGGTAGGCCGCACGTTCGGTGATGACGCCACGGATCATCGTCAGCGGCACCAGCAGCAGCAGGATCAGCCCGCCGACAATGGCGAACCGCAGCAGCATCTTCAGGGATTTCATGGTCCATCCTCGTTGGAGAGGACTGCAGGATGGATGCCGGCGGTGAGCGCGGTTTGTGGCGAAGTTGAAGTGAGCGTGAAGTCAGCGCCGCGTGCGCGGGGCGCCGCCCTCCAGCGGCAGCCACAGGCTGGCCACGGTGCCACCGCCGTCGCGCGGCTGCAGGCTGGCCCGGCCACCATGCAGGCGGGCGACTTCCTGCACGAACGGCAGGCCCAGCCCGGAGCTGCGCTGGCCGGTGCCCGGGCGCGCCAGTGAGTAGAAGCGTTCGAACACGCGCTCGCGCGCATAGTCGGGCACGCCCACGCCGCGGTCGGCCACCTGCAGGCGCACGCCCTGGCCTTCGGCCACGGCCTCCAGCGCGATCACGCTGCCGGCCGGCGAGAACGCGATGGCATTCTCGATCAGGTTGTGCAGTGCCTGCCGCAGCAGATAGGCATCGCCCTGCACGGCCAGCGCCGGCGCGGCCCCGGCCTGCAGCTGCAGGCCCGCCGCCTGCGCACGCACCTGTGCGGCGGCGGCAGCGTCAGCCAGCAGCGCCGGCAACGCCACCGGCTCACGGGTCTGCAGCCAGCCATGCTGCTCCACTTCGGCCAGCGCCAGCAGCTTGTCGATGGTGGCGGTCAGGCGCTGCTGCTGGTCGACGATGCTGCGGGCGAAGTGCACCCGGTCGGCATCGGGCATCGGTTCCTGCAGCAGTTCCGCGGCGCCGCGGATGGCGGCCAGCGGGCTCTTCATCTCGTGGGTGAGCGACTGCACGTACTGCTCGACGTAGGCCTTGCCTTCCAGCTTGCGGCGCATGGTTTCCAGCGCCTGGCCCAGATCGCCGATCTCATCGCTGCGCGGGCGGGGCGGCGGCACCGGTTCGCCGGCGGCCACGGCGCGCGCATAGCGGCTGAGCTGGCCCAGCCCGGTGGTCAGCCACAGCGTGACCAGCACGCCGACCAGCGCCGACAGGCCGATCAGCCACGCGCCGCGTTCCATGATCGCGCGCTGGCTGGCCGCGATGAACGGGTCGATGCTGCGGTTGGGCTGGGCCAGGCTCAGCACGCCGATCAGGGTGTGGCCATCGGCCGGGTCATAGACCGGTGCGGCCACGTGCATGACCGTGTTGCTCTCGTCCCCCGGCGTTTCCGGGCTGGAGCGCGCACCGTACTCGCCACGCAGCGTGCGGTAAACATCGTTCCAGCGCGAATTGTCGCGGCCCACGTCGCGGCCCAGCGAGTCGTACACCACGATGCCCTTCGCATCGGTGATCGTCACCCGGTAGTCCAGCGCACGCTTGGGAAAGCGCCAGACCATCGCCTTGGGGTCGCGCAGCCGCGCCTTGGCCAGGTTGCGGGTGAAGCTGCCGCTGCCGATGGTGCCCTGCTTGAGGTCCGAGGCTGCCATTTCGGCCAGCACGTTGGCCGCGTCCACCAGCGTCGATTCCATCGCCTGGCGCACGCCCGGCTTCACTTCGTTGACGAACACGCGCATCACGAAGAACGCGGCGATGCCCACGATCAGGAAGAAGCCGAGAAACAGTTTCAGCACCAGGCGCATGGGTCAGATCTCCAGCGCGTAACCCACGCCCCGGTGGGTGCGGATCGGATCGGCCACCGCACCGGCCGCGCGCAGCTTGGCGCGCAGCGTCTTGATGTGGGTGTCCACGGTACGGTCGGCACTGTCGGCGGTACTGTCCCAGCCCCGGTCCATCAGCTGGGCCCGGCTGAGGATCGCACCGGGGCGCTGCAGCAGCGCTTCCAACAGCGCATATTCGTAGCGGGTCAGGTCCAGCGGCTGGTCGCCGTAGCGGATCCGCCGGCCCTCACGGTCGATGGCGAAGGCCCCGTGCTGCTGCCATCCCTGGGCGGCCGCAGCGGCGGCCTGCGGGGTGCGGCGCAGGCGTGCGCGCACCCGCGCCACCAGCTCGCGCGGGGAAAAGGGCTTGGTCATGTAGTCGTCCGCCCCCAGCTCCAGGCCCATCACCCGGTCCACCTCATCGTTGCGGGCGGTCAGGAAGATCACCGGCAGCTGCCCGGCCGGCCCGGGCAGAGCGCGCAGGCGCCGACACACCTCGAAACCGCCCAGGTCGGGCAGGCCCACGTCCAGCACCACCAGGTCGTGCTGCCCTCCGTGCAGCAGCTGCAGGGCCTGGCCACCCAGCAGGCAGTGCTCGGCGGCATAGCCCTCGCTGCGCAGGGCATACAGGATGGTCTGGGCGATGGCCGCTTCGTCCTCGACCACCAGGACCCGGGCAACAGGCGTCGTCATATGGCGTGCAGCATAGCCGCTGCGGCTGCGGCCCCGTACACTGCCGCCCATGAACTACCGCCACGCCTTCCATGCCGGCAACCATGCCGACGTGCTCAAGCACATCGTCCAGCTGGCCTTGATCGACAGCTTCAAGCGCAAGGACTCGCCCTTCTTCATCCTCGACACCCACGGCGGTGCCGGGCGCTACCTGCTGGCCAGCGAGGAAAGCCGCAAGACGCTGGAGGCCGAATCGGGCATCGTGCGGCTGATGGCCCAGCCGACGCTGCCCGAGGTGGTCGAGCGCTACCTCAAGGCCGTGCAGGCCGACAATCCGGTCGGTGCGCTGATCACCTACCCCGGCTCGCCGCTGCTGAGCGCCCAGGCCATGCGCGCACAGGACCGCATGGCGGTGTGCGAGCTGCAGGAGCCGGAAGCGGCCGCGCTGAAGACCCTGTTCGCCCATGACAACCGGGTGGGCGTGCACCCCGGCGATGGCTACGGCCAGCTGCGTGCCCTGCTGCCGCCGAAGGTCAACGGCACCAAGATCGGCCGCGGGCTGGTGCTGATCGACCCGCCCTACGAGGCGCAGGACGCCGAGTACCAGGCCATCCTGGCGGCACTGGCCGAAACCCTGGCACGCTGGCCACAGGCCACCTGCGCGGTGTGGTTCCCGATCAAGCAGCGCCGCACCATCCTGCACTTCCTGCGCAAGGCCACCGCCCTGCCGGTGAAATCGGCGATGACCATTGAATTCCTGGTGCGCCCGGACGACTCCCCGCTGCGCCTGAATGGCAGTGGCATGCTGCTGCTCAACGCACCCTGGCAGTTCGACCGGGTGATCGGCCCGGCCCTGCCCGCCCTGCGCCAGTACCTGGGCGAACCGGGGGCCACCACCCGCCTGGACTGGCTCAAAGCCCCCGAATGACCCCATTCACATGACTGTACCGGCGTGAGCCTTCCGTTCACGGAACACAGCCATGGGGATGCCACAATCGAAGGACCACCAAGGAATCACCCGGTATGGCCACTCGCAACCGCATGCCGCCCTGGCATGAGATCTTCAAGGCTCCCAGCGGCCACGAGCTGCTGATCCGTCCGATCCGTCCGGAAGATGGCGCGCCGTTGCAGGCCGCCTTCAGCCTGTTCGGGCCGGAGGAAATCCGCGACCGTTTCCTGCAGTCGGTGACCGAGCTGTCGGCGGACACCACCCAGCGCCTGACCCACCCCAACCCCAAGACCGAGATCACCCTGGTCGCCGCCGAATCGCTGCCGGCCGGTGAAGCCGTGGTCGGCGCGGTGGCGCGGGCCTCGATCATCCCGGGTACCCGCGAGGCCGAGTACGCGATCCTGATCAGCCGCTTCCTGATCGGCCAGGGCCTGGGCCGGCAGCTGATGCGCAAGCTGGTCAAGTGGGGCCGCGGCAAGTACCTGGACCGCCTGTACGGGGACGTGGCCGCCGAGAACGAGCCGATGAAGCAGCTGGCCGCGTCGCTGGGCTTCCACCCGATCCCGCACCCGCAGGGCACCCCCGGCCTGGTGCGGATGGTGCTGGAACTGGACAACTGAGGGTGTGCCGGGCCCGGCCCGGCCCCATCCCCCAGGCAGCGCCGGGCCCTGCCCGGCGAGCGCAGCGGCCGGTGCAGCACAACGGCCGTATTACCGGCAGCAGCGGGACCATCTGCTAAGATCGGCGGTCCATGTCGCGCACCTCCTACCCCGCCCCGCCGCTGCCGCGCCCGGGCCAGCTCCGCGCCTGGTGGCGCGCCCCCGCCTCGCCGACCGCCCTGGCCTGGTCCCTGGCCCAGGCGGCCCGTTCGCACGACGGCCCGTTGCTGGTCATCGCCCGTGACAACCACGGCGCCAACCAGATCGAAGCCGACCTGCAGACGCTGATCGGCGACGACCCCACGCTGCCGGTGGTGGTGTTCCCGGATTGGGAAACGCTGCCCTACGACCGCTTCAGCCCGCACCCGGACATCATCTCCCAGCGCCTGGCGGCGCTGCACCGCCTGCCCACGCTGGGCCGTGGCCTGGTGGTGGTGCCGGTGCAGACCCTGCTGCAGCAGCTGGCCCCGCGCCAGTACGTGATCGGCGGCAGCTTCGACCTGAAGGTCGGCCAGCGCCTGGACCTGGAAGCGGAAAAGCGGCGGCTGGAAAGCGCCGGCTACCGCAACGTGCCGCAGGTGATGGACCCGGGTGACTTCGCCGTGCGCGGTGGCCTGCTCGACGTGTTCCCGATGGGCGCCGATGCGCCGCTGCGGGTGGAGCTGCTGGACGAGGACATCGATTCGATCCGGGCCTTCGACCCGGAAAGCCAGCGGTCGCTGGACCGGGTCGAGGCGGTGCACATGCTGCCCGGCCGCGAAGTGCCGATGGACGAGGCCAGCGTGGCGCGCGTGCTGTCCACCCTGCGCGAGCGCTTCGACGTCGATACCCGCCGCAGCGCGTTGTACCAGGACCTGAAATCGGGCCTGGCCCCGGCCGGCATCGAGTACTACCTGCCGCTGTTCTTCGACCGCACCGCCACCCTGTTCGATTACCTGCCGGGCAACCGCCTGCCGGTGGTGTGCGCCGGTGCCGGTGAGGCCGCCGATGCCTTCTGGGCGCAGACCGGCGAGCGCTACGAACAGCGCCGCCACGATGTCGAGCGCCCGCTGCTGGCCCCGGCCGAGCTGTACCTGTCGCCGGACCTGCTGCGCGAGAAGCTCAACGACGGCCCGCGGGTTGAAGTGTGGGCCGCCGACCACGCACGCATCGCCGATGCGCAGCCGCTGGGCGACCAGCCGCTGCCGCCGCTGCCGGTGGCCGCGCGCGAGGCGCCGGCCGGCGAGGCGCTCAAATCGTTCCTGGGGCACTACCCGGGCCGCGTGCTGATTGCTGCCGATTCCCCCGGCCGCCGCGAAGCGCTGCTGGAAGTGCTGCAGGCGGCGGACCTGAAGCCCCCGGTGCTGGCCGACCTGCCTGCGTTCCTGGCCGCCAGCGAACGCTTCGCGATTGCCGTGGCGCCACTGGAAGACGGCTTCGCGCTGGACGAACCGCGCATCGCGGTGCTGACCGAGCGCCAGCTGTTCCCCGAACGCGCCGGCCAGCAGCGCCGCACCCGCCGTGCCGGGCGCGAGCCGGAAGCGATCATCCGCGACCTGGGCGAGCTGACCGAAGGCGCGCCGATCGTGCACGAAGACCATGGCGTGGGCCGCTACCGTGGCCTGATCGCGATGGACGTGGGCGGCATGCCCGGCGAGTTCCTCGAAATCGAATACGCCAAGGGCGACCGCCTGTACGTGCCGGTCGCACAGCTGCACCTGATCAGCCGCTACTCCGGCGCATCGGCCGAGACCGCGCCGCTGCATTCGCTGGGTGGCGAGCAGTGGACCAAGGCCAAGCGCAAGGCCGCCGAGAAGGTCCGCGACGTCGCCGCCGAGCTGCTGGAAATCCAGGCACGCCGCCAGGCCCGTGCCGGCCTGGCGCTGCAGGTGGACCGGGCGATGTACGAACCGTTTGCCGCCGGCTTCCCGTTCGAGGAAACCCCCGACCAGCTGGCCGCCATCGATGCCACCCTGCGCGACCTGGCCAGCAGCCAGCCGATGGACCGCGTGGTCTGCGGTGACGTGGGCTTCGGCAAGACCGAAGTGGCCGTGCGTGCCGCCTTCGCCGCCGCCAGCGCCGGCAAGCAGGTGGCCGTGCTGGTGCCGACCACGCTGCTGGCCGAACAGCACTACCGCAACTTCCGCGACCGCTTCGCCGATTACCCGCTGAAGGTCGAAGTGCTGTCGCGCTTCAAGACCACCAAGGAAATCAAGGCCGAGCTGGAGAAAGTCGCTGCCGGCACCATCGATGTCATCGTCGGCACCCATCGCCTGCTGCAGCCGGACGTGAAGTTCAAGGACCTGGGCATGGTCATCGTGGACGAGGAGCAGCGCTTCGGCGTGCGCCAGAAGGAAGCACTGAAGGCGCTGCGCGCCAACGTGCACCTGCTGACCCTGACCGCCACGCCGATTCCGCGCACGTTGAACATGGCCATGGCCGGGCTGCGCGATCTGTCGATCATCGCCACCCCGCCGCCGAACCGGCTGGCGGTGCAGACCTTCATCACCCAGTGGGACAACGCGCTGCTGCGCGAAGCCTTCCAGCGCGAGCTGGCGCGCGGTGGCCAGCTGTATTTCCTGCACAACGATGTGGAAAGCATCGGTCGCATGCAGCGCGAGCTGTCCGAGCTGGTGCCCGAGGCCCGCATCGGCATCGCCCACGGGCAGATGCCCGAGCGCGAGCTGGAAAAGGTGATGCTGGATTTCCAGAAGCAGCGCTTCAACGTGCTGCTGTCGACCACGATCATCGAATCGGGCATCGACATCCCCAACGCCAACACCATCATCATCAACCGCGCCGACCGCTTCGGCCTGGCCCAGCTGCACCAGCTGCGTGGCCGCGTCGGTCGCTCGCACCACCGTGCGTATGCCTACCTGGTGGTGCCCGACCGCCGCGCGATCACCCCGGATGCGGAAAAGCGCCTGGAAGCGATCGCCTCGATGGACGAACTGGGCGCCGGCTTCACCCTGGCCACGCACGATCTGGAGATCCGCGGCGCCGGCGAACTGCTGGGCGAAGACCAGAGCGGGCAGATGGCCGAGGTCGGCTTCAGCCTGTACACCGAGCTGCTGGAGCGCGCGGTGCGCAGCATCAAGCAGGGCAAGCTGCCGGACCTGGATGCCGGCGAGGAAGTACGCGGCGCCGAGGTGGAGCTGCACGTGCCGGCACTGATCCCGGAAGACTACCTGTCGGACGTGCACACCCGACTGACCCTGTACAAGCGCATTTCCAGCGCGCGCGACAGCGATGCGCTGCGCGAGCTGCAGGTGGAGATGATCGACCGCTTCGGCCTGTTGCCCGATGCGGCCAAGCACCTGTTCGCCATCGCCGAACTGAAGCTGCGCGCCAACACGCTGGGCATCCGCAAGCTGGACCTGGGCGAGGCCGGTGGCCGCATCGTGTTCGAGTCCAAGCCCAACATCGACCCGATGGCGGTGATCCAGCTGATCCAGAAGCAGCCCAACCTGTATGCCATGGAAGGGCCGGACAAGCTGCGCATCAAGCACCCGCTGCCGTTGCCGGAAGATCGGTTCAACGCCGCGCGTGCGCTGCTGGCCACGCTCGCCCCGGGTTGACCCACCCTGCCCCCACACCGCACCGGCATGATGCCGGTGCGGCGGAATGCCATGCCCCACGACGAATCTCCTGTCTCCACCCTGCCCTCCTCGCAGGCCTGCCTGATCGATGCCCTGTCGGTGTCGCTGCAGCTGCGCGATGCCTACACCCACGGCCATTGCGACCGGGTCGGCCTGCTCGCCCAGCGCCTGGCCCGTTGCTGCGATATGGATGCGGCGGCCAGTGCGCAGGTGGCGCTGGCCGCGCGCTTCCATGACATCGGCAAGATCGGCACGCCCGACGCCATCCTGCTGGCCCCGCGCCGGCACACCGACGAAGAACGCGACATCATGCGCGAGCACCCGGTGCACGGCGAACAGATCTTCCTGGCCACCGGCCGCCACGATGCCGTGCCGGTGGCGCGGCTGATCCGCGCCCACCACGAGGCCTACGATGGCAGCGGCTACCCCGATGGCCTGCGCGGCGACGCCATCCCGCTGGGCGCGCGCATCATGACCGTGGCCGATGCCTATGATGCGATGACCAGTGCACGGCCCTACCGTGCCGCGATGGCGCAGGCCCCGGTGCTGCGCATCCTCGACGATCAGGCCGGCGGGTTGATCGATCCGTATGTGCTGAAGCAGTTCCAGCAGATGCTGGCGCAGGCACCCGCGCTGGCCTGAGGATGCGCCGGGCAGGCCCCGGCGCTGCGACTGTTCCGGCTCGGAGTGTCCGGTCTGATCGCGATGGACTGCCTGAAAGAAAAAGCCCGGCATTGGCCGGGCTTTTCCCTCACGCATCACGCACGATCGATTACCAGATCACCACGCGCTTGTCGTCGGCACGCACCATCGCATCGCCGGCCTTGCACTGGAACGCGGCGGCGAACGAGGGCATGTTCGACGGCGCACCATTGGCACGGAAGTTCGCCGGCGCATGCGGGTCGGTATTCAGGCGCACGCGCAGTTCACCGTCGGTGAAGTTGCGACGCCACACGGTGGCCCAGTTCATGAAGAAGCGCTGGTCCTGGCTGTGGCCATCCACCGCCACGTTGGCCTGCGGGTCTTCCTTCAGCGCCATCTGCAGCGCGTCGTAGGCCACGGTCAGGCCGCCGAGGTCACCGATGTTCTCGCCCAGGGTCAGCTTGCCCTTCACGAACACGCCCGGCACCGACTCGTAGCCGTCGAACTGGGTCACCAGCTTGTCGGTGCGTTCGGTGAAGGCCTTGCGGTCGCCATCGGTCCACCAGTTGTCGAAGTTGCCGTTGGCGGCGAACTGGCTGCCCGAATCGTCGTAGCCGTGCATCATCTCGTGGCCGATGACCGCACCGATGCCACCGTAGTTCAGCGCCGGATCGGCCTTGGCGTCGAAGAACGGCGCCTGCAGGATCGCCGCCGGGAACACGATCTCGTTCTTGGTGGCGTTGTAGTAGGCGTTGACCGTCTGCGGGGTCATGCCCCACTCGGTCTTGTCCACCGGCTTGCCGATCTTGTCCAGCATGTAGCGGTAGTTGAACGCACGCGCCGCCTGCATGTTGCCCAGGTAGCTGTCGCCGTTGGTCTGCAGGCCCGCCCAGTCACGCCACTTGTCCGGGTAACCGATCTTCGGGGTGAAGCTGGCCCACTTTTCCAGCGCCTTCTTCTTCGTTTCCTCGCCCATCCACGGCAGCTGTTCCAGGCGCGCCTTCAGCGCCTGCGACAGGTTTTCCACCAGGTGCTGCATCTGCTCCTTGGATTCGGCCGGGAACACCGCGTCCACGTACAGCTGGCCGAGCGCTTCACCCATGCCACCGTTCACCGACTCGAGCACGCGCTTCCAGCGCGGCTGCATTTCCTGCTGGCCACGCAGGGTCTTGCCGTAGAAATCGAAGTTGGCCTTCTCGAAATTGCTGGCCAGGTACGGCGCGGCATCATCAAGGGTGTGGAAGCGCAGGTAGGCCTGCCAGGTGCTGGCCGGCACGTCCACCAGCATCGCGTCCACTTCGCTGAAGAAGCCCGGCTGCGCCAGCGAGAACTTCTGCGCGGCCGGCACCTTCAGGGTGTCGAACAGGGCGGTCCAGCTGAAGTGCGGGGTCAGCTTGTCTGCTTCGGCCGCGCTGAGCGGGTTGTAGCGCTTGGCCGGATCGCGCAGTTCGATGCGCGACAGCGAGGCCTTGGCCAGGCGGGTTTCAAAGGCCATCACGGCCTTGGCCTGCTCGGCGGCCTGCGCGGCATCGGTGCCGGACAGGGTCAGCACCTGCGCGACGTAGGCCACGTAGGCGTCGCGGATCTTGGCCTGCGCATCATCGAAGTAGTAGCCCTTCTCCGGCAGGCCCAGCCCGCCCTGGCCGACGTAGGCGATGACGTTGGCCGAATCCTTGTAATCGGCATTGGCGGACAGCGAGAACAGCACGCCCTGGCCCTTGGCCTGGCTGTCGCGCAGGTACTGGGTGATGGCAGCGGTGTCGTTCAGCGCGGCGATCGCATCCAGCGTCGGCTGCAGCGGCGCCAGCCCAGCCGCCTCGATCTTCGCTTCGTCGTTGCCGGTGTTCCAGATGTCACCGATCTTGGCTTCCACCGAACCGGCGGCGGCCTTGCTCGCGGCGGCCTGCTGCACCAGGGTGTGCTGCACTTCCAGCGAACGCTCGCGCAGGATCTCGAAGCTGCCCCAGGTGGTCTGGTCGCCCGGCACCGGGTTGGCCTTGAGCCACTTGCTGTTGACGAAGCCGTTGAGGTCGGTACAGGCGGAAATGGACGGATCCAGATCGGCGTTGTTGAGCGAGATCAGCGGGGTCTTGATCTGCGACAGGTCGAAAGCCGGCTTGGCATCGGCGGTAGCCGCCGGCGCGGTTTCATTCTTGCCACAGGCGGCCAGCGAGGCGGCGATGGCGATGGTCAGGCCCAGCGGGACCAGGTTGCGGACGTTCATGGAGTCTCTCTCCGACGGCGAATCGTCCAGCGTAGCGGGCGTGGCGTGGCATGGGACCGGCCAAAGGTCACAGGCGATCTGGATGGCGTACGCGGCCCGTGGATCATCGCTACGATGGCACCGTATGAATACCCTCACCCTTGCCACGTCGCTGCAGGCGCCATTGCAACTGCATGCAGGCCTGCGCCTGGTCGGCCCGGAGCATCTGCCCGATGCGGTCGTCGCCGCTGTCGCCAACACGCCGCCGCGACATCTGATCGCGTGGTCATTCCCCGAGGCAGGAAGCGTGGGATTCAGCCAGGCCGGTCGTCACCTGCTGCTGCCCTTCCCGCTGCTCGGCGCCGGCATCGGCAGCCTGCAACCGGCCAAGGGTGGCGGCTTCGTCACCCTGTTCGTGCGCACGGCCGAAGCCCGCATGATCGACGTGCTGGGCAGCGGCACATTCCAGCGGGCCGCGCTGGATGAACTACTGGCGCACCAGGCTGGGCTGAGCCAACTACTGGGCTGCACCGTAACGGCCGAGGACTGGGGCTACGACTGCTGACAGCGACCTTGCGATCACGCTGCGGCAGGAGCGCCGGCAGCCCTTCATGAAGCGGCTCTGCAGCGGAGGCCGCCGCCGCAACTCGGGATATGCGAGACTGGCTGAACGGAACCGACAGCCTTCATGGCAGCCGCAATGACCGATAGAACGACAAGACCAGACGAAACCGTGGCCGAGCATATCCAGCGCTACGGCTGGCATTGCGTGCACGTGCTGCCAGGTAACGATGGTCAAGCCTGTTTCTCGTACACGATCGGCTTCAACCAGCGCCACGGTTCACCTGAAGTCATGATCTTCAACATGCCCCGTGATAGAGCACACGCACTGCTGTGCGCCTGCGAGGCGTTGCTCGTGGAAGGGTATCGGATACAGCCGGACATCCGCAACAGTGAGGTGCTATCGGGGGATACGATGTCATCTTCCGACGCGTCGATGCCCGATTCCACCGGGAGTATCTGGGAACGGCCCTTCGATACACCGGCGCAGAAACGCTCGATGCAGTAGTGATGTTCCTTCCGGACGCCGATCATCGCTATCCGTGGGAAGATGACTACACCTACGTTGACGTCAGCGAAGCACTGGCCATCGTCTAGAAACGGCCAGGCAGGCATCGCCTGAAGTGCACAGAAAAGGCCGGCCTGCGCCGACCTTTGGTGTCCTACCTGGTCTTGCCCTGGTTGGGCATGCCGGTCGGGATGTTCAGCAGAATCCGGTGCGTGCCAACTCTACATGCGTCACCTGTATTGAAGCGAAGCGGCGGCAGGCGTTAGTCTCCCGCCAGAGAGCGCATGAAGCGACTCCACTATCAGGGGGATTCTTATGGACATGAAGAAAGTTGCGGAAATTGCCGGCTCAGCAATTTTTCCCGGTGGCTACATCATCGCCAAAACCATTTCATCTGCGTTGGCCGATTCCCAAGCAGAATTGAAGGATGCAGAAGGCAAGAGCATCGAGTCTCTTCAAGCCGAGGCCGCAAAACAGAAGATTGTGATGGACTTCCAGGCCCATCAGGCACTTGTCGCGCAGGAAGTCTCGATCGCCGAACGGATTACGTCGTCGGAAGAAGTCGAGATCGAGGAGTACTACGAAGGCTCAGGGAAGGGATCGGCAGGGCTCAAGGCCGAGGAGAGCAGCGTAACTCTCGGTCTATCCGGCGAAGGCAGGAAAGTCACCAAGCGAATCATCAGATTCAAAGGCTGGCGACCATCTGGGATGGAGCCGACGTCCAAATAGGCAGCCCGTCGATAGTGAACTGCATTGCGCTTTCATTGGCCGCAATTCAGAAGACAACGTCTGCCTGCACAGCAGCCCGCTTCAGGCACCTGCCAGCAGCAAAGCAGAAGGCCGGCTTTCGCCGGCCTTCCGCTTCTTACCCGGCCTTCCGCTTCTTACTTCGCCTTGCCCTGGTTGGCCACGGCTTCAGCGGCCTTGCGCGCCGCTTCGGGGTCACCCAGGTAGCGGAACGACTGCACGGTCAGGTCGTCGTTGAGTTCGAACAGCAGCGGGATGCCGGTCGGGATGTTCAGCTCGAGGATTTCCTCGCGCGAGACATTGTTGAGGTACTTGTACAGCGCGCGCAGCGAGTTGCCGTGGGCGGTGACCAGCACGGTCTTGCCGTCCTTCAGCTGCGGCGCGATGGCGTCGTGCCAGTACGGCAGCACGCGATCGAGGGTGGTCGCCAGCGATTCGGTGCCCGGCAGGGCGTTGCGGTCCAGGCCGGCGTAGCGACGGTCGTGGATCGGGTGGCCCGGGTCTTCCAGTTCCATCGGCGGCGGCGGGATGTCGTACGAACGGCGCCACACCTTGACCTGCTCTTCGCCGTGCTTGGCGGCGGTCTCGGCCTTGTCCAGGCCCTGCAGGCCGCCATAGTGGCGTTCGTTGAGGCGCCAGGACTTGCTGACCGGCAGCCAGTCCTGCTCCAGCTCCGCCAGCGCGCCCTGCAGCGTGTGGATGGCGCGCTTGAGCACCGAGGTATGCGCCACGTCGAACTGCAGGCCTTCCTCGCGCATCAGGCGACCGGCCGCGGCCGCTTCCCGGCGCCCCTGCTCGGTCAGGTCGACATCGACCCAGCCGGTGAAGCGGTTGTCCAGGTTCCACTGGCTCTGGCCATGGCGCAACAGTACGAGTTTACGGGTCACTGCAGGGTCTCCAACGAGGGGAAAGGCAGGTGGCCATTGTAGCGCCGGTGGCCGCTCCCGCACCGTGCCAGCAGGCATGCCATGCTGCAGCCATGGATACCGTGATCGATCCCGGCCACTGGCAGGGCAGCGTGGCCGCCGCCCGGGCACAGCAGCAACACCTGGCCCTGCACGTGGAGCGCAATGACCGCCTGCCTGCCCACCTGCAGTGGCTGGCCGGGCTGGACGTAGGCTTCGAGGACAACGGCGCGACCACACGTGCCGCCGCCGTGCTGCTCGATGCCCGCACGCTGCAGCCGATCGCGCAGGAAACCGCGCGCATTCCCACGGTGATGCCCTACATACCCGGCCTGCTCAGCTTCCGCGAGCTGCCGGCGTTGCTGGCCGCGCTGGCGCTGCTGCCGCGCACGCCGGACCTGGTGTTCGTCGATGGCCACGGCATTGCCCACCCGCGCCGGCTGGGCGTGGCGGCGCACCTGGGCGTGGTGACCGGCCTGCCCAGCATCGGGGTGGCCAAGTCGAAACTGGTCGGCACCTTCACGGCACCCGGCCCCGAGGCGGGCGCAACGGCACCGTTGATGGACGGCCACGAGCCGTTGGGCTGGGTACTGCGCAGCAAGGTACGGTGCACGCCGCTGTTCGTTTCGGGCGGGCACCGGGTCGGGGCCGATACCGCGCTGGCGTGGGTACAGCGGACTCTGCGCGGTTACCGCCTGCCGGAACCGACGCGGCTGGCGGACCGGCTGGCATCGCGACGGGATCCGGCGATGCGGCCGGGTGCTCCGCCACGCACGCGGTAACCGCGGCTGTCAGCCGGTGCGGCCGCCTGCTGCACGTTACCGGTGCACGTGGCCGCGATGGCCCTGCGCATCGGTGCCATGGTCATGGTCCTCATGGCCGTGCCCTGCATGGCCATCCGCGCCGGTGGCCTTGGCCGATGGCACACCACAGGCTTCACCGCAGTGATCGGCTTCCACCTGCAGCGTGACATGTTCGATGCCGAACTGGTCATGCAGGCGGTCGCCCAGTTCGCGGCGCACGCGGTCGGCATCGTGGCCGTCGGCCACCACCACGTGCGCGGTCAGCGCCGGGGTGCTGGACGCCAACGCCCACACGTGCAGGTCGTGCACGTCCACCACCGCCGGATGGGCGTCCAGGCTGGCGCGCACCTTGGCCACCTCCACGCCCTTGGGAACGCCCTCCAGCAGCACGTTGATCGCTTCGCGCATCAGCACGTAGGTCCGCGGCAGCACCCACAGGCCGATCAGCACGGCCAGGATCGGGTCGATCGGCTTCCAGCCGGTCCAGCGGATCAGCAGTGCGCCGACGATCACCGCCACCGAGCCGAGCATGTCCGCCCACACTTCCAGGTAGGCGCCTTTCACGTTCAGGCTTTCGCCGCTGCCGGCCTGCAGCAGGCGCATCGAAACCAGGTTGATGCCCAGGCCGATGGCCGCGATGACCAGCATGCCGGTCGAGGCGATCTCCTGCGGCTGGCGGAAGCGCTCGATCGCTTCCCACAGGATGTACGCCGCCACCACGAACAGCATCGCGCCGTTGATCATCGCGCCCAGCGCTTCCAGCCGCGCATAGCCATAGGTGCGGCGCGCATCGGGCGGGCGCCGGCTCAGGCGCACGGCAACCAGCGCGATCATCAGGGCCAGCGTATCGGTGGCCATGTGCGCGGCATCGGACAGCAGCGCCAGGCTGTTGGTCCAGAACGCGCCGACCACTTCCACCAGCAGGAAGGTGCCCGTCAGGCCCAGCGCCCACCACAACGGTTTTTCGTGGCGGATCTGGCTCGGCAGGTGGTTGTGGTCGTGGCCCATGGCGGTGGCTCCTGTGCAATGGCCGCAGGGTAGGCCCGGGCCGCGATGGAGACTATTACGCTGTTTATAACATTGCAGGATGAAGGGCGCGCCCGGCGCACTTCACTGTACGCGCCGGCGGCCGATACCGATGGGTTGCTACAGGCCTGCCCGAGACCCGATGGATACTTCTCCCCCCATGGACGATGCCAGCCAGCCGTTGGCTGCCGCCTGGCTGCACACGCTGCAGCACACCGGCCCCGCCGCCACCGCGCTGCTGCATGCGGTGGCCACCGATGCCCCGGCACCGCTCGCCCAGCGTTTCTACGATGTGCTGCTGGTGGACGCCCGCGCGCGCCGCTTCCTGTCCCATGAGCAGGTCAAGCAGCGCCTGCAGCCGGCCATGCAGCGCTGGCTGGTGCAGCTGCTGACCACCACCGCCGGCGATATCGCCGCCACCGTGGCGGCGCAGCGGATCATCGGCGATGTGCATGCGCGCGTGGGCATTCCGGTGGATCTGGTGACGCGGGGCGCACGCGTGCTCAAGCACGACCTGTACGGCCGCCTGCAGGCCCGGGCCGACCATGCCGATACCGCATTCGAGGCCATCCGCACCGCCAGTGCGCTGGTGGACATCGCGATGGAAGGCATGACCCTGGCCTACACCCATGCACGCGACCGCTCCACCCGCGCCGATGCCGCTTACCGGCTGTTCTCGCTGGTGCAGAACGTGGGCACCGAGCGCGAGCGCCAGCGTGCCTTGCTGCTGGATTGGGAAAACACGCTGCTGTACACGCTGGCCGGCCACGCCGAAGGGGAAAATGCCAGCCTGGCCACGTCCGAGTTCGGGCTGTGGTTCACCCACAAGGGCATTCCCAGCTTTGGCGAAAGCAGCGAGACCGCGCAGGTCAGTGCACTGGTCAAGGCCATCGATGCGTGCCTGCAGCAGGCCTCTGATGACGCCCCTGCGCAGCGCCTGGCCGCGCTGCCCGCCATCCGCGAACGGCTGGCCGCGATCCGCACGCTGATGACGCTGCTGTTCGAGCGCATCGGCGAACTCGATGCCGGCAGCGATTCGCTGACCCACCTGCTCAACCGCCGCTTCCTGCCGACCGTGCTGCGTCGGGAAATCGAGCTGGCCACCCGCAACCAGACGCCGTTCGCGCTGCTGATGCTGGACCTGGACCACTTCAAGGCCATCAACGACGGCCATGGCCACGATGCCGGCGACCGCGCCCTGCAGCACGTGGCTGGCCTGCTGGGCCAGCTCACGCGCGGCAGCGATTACCTGTTCCGCTTCGGTGGCGAGGAATTCGTGGTGGTGCTGGTGGCCGCCAGCCAGTCGCAGGCGGCACTGATCGCCGAGAGCCTGCGCCGGCAGATCGCGCAGGCACCGGTGATGCTAGGCAACGGTACGTCGCTGGCGTTGACCACCAGCATCGGCGTGGCCGGTCATGACGGCCACCCCGATTACGAACGGCTGCTGGCCCGTGCCGATGCGGCGATGTATGCGGCCAAGCGCCGGGGCCGCAACTGCGTGGTGGTAGCCGAAGAGGGGCTGCCCGAGGCCCCCGGACGCCGCAGCGCCCGGGCGCTCTGATCCGCGCCGTGCGCGGTGGGGGTCACCCGCCGCGCACGGTCTCCGGCAGGTGCTGCAGGTGCCTGCGCTCGCGCAGCCGCCAACCGCCCCACCACAGCACCGCCAGCAGCGCGAAGGTGGCCCCGAGTACGCAGGTGGCGGACCAGCCGAACCACGCCTGCACCCAGGTGGCCGAGGCCGCGCCCAGGCCACTGCCCACCGCATAGAACAGCATGTACAACGCCACCCGCCGCCCGTGCTGCTGCGTTTCGCCCTGCAGCAGCACGACCTGGTTGGCCACGTGCAGTGCCTGCCCGCCCAGATCGAGCAGCACCAGGCCCAGCAGCAGTAACCCGAGCGATTGCGGCAGGCCCAGCAGCGGGCCCCAGGCCAGCAGCATCAGCAGCAGCGCCCCGGCCGTGACCCGGTGCACGAAACCACGGTCCATCCAGTGCCCAACCCGCCCGGCCAGCACCGCGCCGACCAGGCCGACCAGCCCCAGTGCACCGATCGCAGCGGTCGACCAGGACAGCGGCGGCGCCGACAGCGGCAGCGTGGAGGCGGCGAGGAACACGTTGAGCCCGGCGAACAGCAGCAGCGCCAGGCCGCCCCGCTCGTGCAGGCGCGCATCGTGGCGCAGCAGCGTGGCCATCGAGCGCAGCAGGGCGGCGTGGCTCGGCGGATGGGCCGGAATGGCGGTGGCCGGCAGCCGCCGCCAGACCACGGCCGCCACCACCGCCATCACCAGCGCCGATACCAGGTAGACCGCACGCCAGCCCCCCTGATCGGCGACCGTTCCGGAAACCACCCGCGCCAGCAGCAGGCCGATGAACACTCCGCCCTGCACCTGGCCTACCCAACGCCCACGCTCCGCATCCGGTGCCAGCGCAGCGGTGTACGCCACCACGCCCTGGGTCAGCGCCGTGCCCAGCAGGCCGACCAGCAGCATGCCCGACAGCAGCCAGGCGCTGCTGCGCGCCGATGCCAGCCACAGCAGGGCCACGCCCATCAGCACGAACTGCACGCGCAGCAGGCGCCGCCGGTCGCCACGGTCGGCCAGCGGCAGCAGGCCCAGCAGCGCCAGCACGCTGCCGGCCTGGGTGGCCGCCACCACCAGCCCGGCCACCGCCTGGTCCAGTGAAAACGCCTGCACCAGGCGCTCCAGCAAGGGTTGCGCGTAATAGACATTGGCCACGCTGGCACCGGCGACGACGGCCAGCAGGCTTTGCAGCGACAGGGAAAAACGGGACGACCGCATGATGTGGTTTCAATTTAAAACTTGATGCAAGCCTAGCCCCCATGGTTTTAAACTGCAACCACATTGTTCCTGGAGCCGCCATGCACGCCGACAGCCCCTGCCCCGTTGCCCGCAGCGCCGACCTGCTCGGTGATCGCTGGGCACTGCTGGTCATCCGCGATGCCTTCGACGGCGTGCGCCGCTTCGGCGATTTCCAGCGCAGCCTGGGCGCAGCCCGCAACATCCTGGCCGACCGCCTGAAACGGCTGCTGGACGCGGGCCTGCTGCAGCAGCAGCCCGCCTCCGATGGCAGCGCCTACCAGGAATACGTGCTGACCGACGCCGGGCGCGACCTGTTCCCGGTGCTGGTGGCGTTGCGCCAGTGGGGCGAGCGCCACCGCTACGCTGCGGGCGAGTGGCATTCCACGCTGGTTGAACGCAGCACCGGCACGCCGCTGCCGTACATGCAGCCACTGGACCACTCCGGCCATCCGGTGGACCCCGCGCAGGCGGTCGTGCGCAAGGATTGAAGGTGGCCCTGCGCAGGTAGGGGTCGACAGCGCCACCGGTGTCAAATAGCATTCACTCGCAATTGCATTTGATTCCCATTGACCCCGGCCATGGCCGCTTCCCCGTCCCGTCCTTCTGCCGGCGCTGCGCCGGCCAAACCCGTGCCGCGCGGCAACGGTCACGGCCTGCTGTGGGCGCGTGGCGGCCTCGCCCTGCTCGGCGGCTACGCTGTCGCCGCGCTGTGGGCTGCAGCACTGGCACGCCTGCTGCCCGGCGCCACCGCCGACGCCACCCTGGTGGCGACCATGGCCTCGTTCGTGGTCTACACATTGGCTGCCATCTGGGCCTTCGCGGCACGCAGCACCTGGCGCGCAACCAGCGGCCTGCTGCTGGCCGGTGCCGTGGCCGCCCTGCTGGCCTGTCTGCTGCACGGGGTGCCGGCATGAGCAACCTGGGCGGCCTGCGCCAATCGCAGTCGGTGCTGCACACCTGGTCGGGGCTGGTGGTCGGCTGGGTGCTGTTCCTGATCTTCATCGCTGGCACGGCCGCGTACTGGAAAGTGGAACTGACCCGCTGGATGCAGCCGGAGGTGGGCCTGCCCGCCGATGCGCAGACAGCCGTGGCGCAGGCGCAGCAGTTCCTGGCCCACACCGCGCCCGACGCGCAGCGCTGGAGCATTGAACTGCCCGGCCAGCGCAGCAGCGCCACCACGGTCAGCTGGCAGCCGCAGGGCGCACCGGAACGCCGCCGTGGCCAGCGCAACCCGTACCAGGCCACCCTCGATGCCAACGGCACACCGGTCCCGGTGCGTGAAACGCGCGGTGGCACCTTCTTCTACCGCCTGCACTTCGACCTGCACTACGTGCCGGTGCTGTGGGCGCGCTGGTTCATCAGCGCCTGCTCGATGTTCATGCTGGTGGCGATCATCAGCGGGGTGATCACCCACAAGAAGATCTTCACCGACTTCTTCACCCTGCGCCGGGGCAAGGGCCAGCGCACCTGGCTGGATGGCCACAACGCGCTGGCGGTGCTGTCCCTGCCGTTCCACCTGATGATCACCTACACCGGCCTGATCACGCTGATGACGCTGTACATGCCCTGGGCGGTGGATGCAAACTATCCCGGCGGCCGCGATGCGTTCTTCGCCGAACTGTTCCCGCGCGCGGCGAAGGTCGAGCCCAGCGGCGTGGCCGCCACGCCGCCGGCACTGGCGGCGGTGCTGCGCCGGGCCGAACTGCAGTGGGGCGACGGCCATGCCGGCTCGCTGCTGGTCGAGCAGCCTGCCGACACCGCCATGCGCATCAGCGTGCGCCGCCAGGCTGGCGACCGCATTGCCGATGCCGATGACACACTAACCTTCAATGCCCGTGGCGAACTGCTCGACACCGCGCCCGCACGTTCGGCGGCGGTGATCACCCGCGACGGCATGATCGGCCTGCACGCAGCGCGGTTCGCGCCGACCACGATGCGCTGGCTGTTCTTCCTGTCCGGGGTGGCCGGCACGCTGATGGTGGCGACCGGCCTGGTGCTGTGGACGGTCAAGCGGCGCACCCAGCTGCCAGACCCGCAACGCCCGCACCTGGGCTTCCGCGTGGTGGAACGCCTAAACATCGGGTTCGTGGCCGGGCTGCCGGTAGCGATGCTGGCCTTCCTGTGGGGCAACCGCCTGCTGCCGCTGGATGTCGGCAACCGCAGCGATGCCGAAGTGAAGGTGTTCTTCTACGCCTGGGCGGCCTGCGTGCTGCACGCGATGCTGCGCGCGCCGCGCCGCGGCTGGGTGGAACAGCTGGCCGTGGCCGCCGTGCTGGCACTGGCCCTGCCGCTGTACAACCTGGTGGCCTGGCACGGCGGGCTGTTCGCTGCGCTGGCCGCCGGTGATGGCGCCAAGGCCGGCATCGACATCGGCCTGCTGCTGCTCGGCACCGGCTTTGCCTGGGCGGCGCGCAAGGTGCACCGCTTCGTGCCGGCACAGCGCCGGGCCCGCGCAGGCAGCACGGCGGCCACCACCGGGGCAAGCGCATGAGCGTGCTGGCCTTGCTGCTGGCTGCCGCCGGGTTCGCCTGCCTTGCCCTGGCGATGGAACGCCACCACCGCGACGTCACCGGTCATGCACCCGCTGTGCCGCGCCGCCGCGTGTTGCGCCTGCTGGGCGCGGCCGCGCTGGCAGCCAGCCTGGCACCCAGCATCGCAGCCTGGGGCGTTGCCCAAGGGTTCGTCGGCTGGTGCGGCGTGCTCGCCGCAGGCGCCGGGGTCATGGTGCTCTGGCTCAGCTTCCGCAGCCCGGCCAAGCCGGCGCCACGCCCGTCTTCCCGTTCCTGATCTAGAAATCGAGGTTCCATCATGAAGCAGCCTTCCCCTGGCGCCCTGCGCCGGAACGCCCTCGCCTTGTCGCTCGCCTGCGCCGCCGCACCGGCGTTCGCCCAGGACACTGCGCCGACCACCACCGAACTGGACCGGGTGATGGTGACCCAGCGCACCGAGGGCTACCAGGTCTACGGCACCAACACCGCCACCAAGCTGCCGCTGACGCTGCGCGAAACCCCGCAGTCGCTGACCGTGTTCACCCGCCAGCGCATCGAGGATTTCAACCTCATCACCATTGCCGAAGTGCTGCAGCAGACGCCCGGCGTGACGGTGCAGTCCTATGACAGCAACCGCACGCTGTTCACCGCGCGCGGCTTTGCCATCAACAACTTCATGTTCGATGGCATCCCCACCAACTACACCACCGGCGCAGGCGGCAACTCGATCCTCAGCGACACCTCCATCTACGAGCGCATCGAAGTGGTGCGCGGTGCCAGCGGCCTGGTCACCGGCTCGGGCAATCCGTCGGCCACGGTGAACATGGTGCGCAAGCGCCCCACCGAGCAGTTCCAGGCCAGCACCAGCCTCAGTGCCGGGTCGTGGGATTACCGCCGTGCCGAAGTGGATGTGTCCGGCCCGCTGACCGCCAGCGGCCGCGTGCGTGGCCGCTTCGTCGGCGCCTACACCGACAAGGACAGCTGGGTGCGCTTCCAGCACGACACCTCGCCCAGCGTCTATGGCGTGGTGGAGGCCGACCTGACCGACAGCACCCGCCTGCGCGTGGGCATCGACCATCTCAGAACCGCGTCCGACGGCGGCGCATGGAGCGCCTCGCCGCTGTACTTCCGCGACGGCAGCCGTGCGCGCATGCCGCGCTCGTACAGCGCCGCCGCCCGCTGGAACGAATGGAACCGCGAAAGCACCAACCTGTTCGCCACCCTGGAACAGCAGTTCGGCGCAGGCTGGAGCGGCCGCCTGGCCTACAACCACCGCGCCACCGATACCGACTCGCTGCTGCTGGCCGGCTCCAACACCGGCAACTGGGCCGATGCGGCAACCGGGCTGGGCCTGCGCATTTCCGATACCTACTCGGTCTCGGAAACCCGCGAGGATGCCTTCGACCTGTATGCCTCCGGCCCGTTCACCCTGTTCGGCCGCAGCCACGAGCTGGTGCTGGGCATCAACCACTACGACCGCGACCTGGACACGATCCGCGCCGGTATCACCTCGCGCCCGTACAACCTCAACGCCTTCCCCAGCATCTACAGCTGGGACGGTGAGATCGGCCGGCCCACCACCTACAACGCGGGCATTCCGCTCAACACGGCCAACACCACCGAAACCGGCTACTACGCCGCCGTGCGCCTGAACCCGATCGACCCGCTGAAGATCATCGCCGGTGCCCGCTATTCCGATTACCGCACCGCCACCGACAATTTCGATGCCAACGGCGTGCTGACCAGCCGCAACGCACGCAGCACCGCCCACGAACTGACGCCGTATGTGGGCGTGCTGTATGACCTGTCCGGCAGCATCACCGCCTTTGCCAGCTATTCGGATGTGTTCCAGGCCACCGCCCGCCGCGACATCAACAACCAGCTGCTGGACCCGACCACCGGCGGCAACTACGAATACGGGTTGAAGGGCGAATTCTTCGGCGGCCGCCTGTACGCCTCGCTCAACGGCTTCTACATGAAGCAGGACAACGTGAGCACCGAAGACCCGGCAGGTGCCGGCATCAGGCTGCCCGATGGCAGCGTGCCGTACATCGCCAGCCGCGGCATCACCACCCAGGGGGGCGAGTTCGAGGTGTCCGGTTCGATCACCGACCGCTGGAGCATGACCGGTGGCTACACCTATGCCTACAGCAGCAATCCTGATGGCAGCCGCTTTGCCAGCACCAGCCCGATGCACCTGGCCCGCTTCAACACCACCTACCGCTGGGGCGACTGGACGCTTGGCGGTGGCTTCACCGTGCAGAGCGAAATCTTCCAGATGCAGCCCATTCCCACCGGGCGCTTCAACAGCAACGGCACGCCGGTCACCGCCGTCGGCAAGATGGGCCAGGGCGGCTACGTGCTGTTCGACCTGATGGGCCGCTACCGCATCAACGACACCTTCAGCGTCGGTGTCACGGTGACCAATCTGTTCGACAAGGTCTACTACCGCAACGTGGGTTTCTTCAATGCGGGTTACTGGGGCGAACCGCGCCGGGTCCTGTTCAACCTGCGCGCACGCTTCTGAACGGCCATGGCGCCTGACTCGGCAAAGCCGGGCCCACCTTCGGCCCATGCCGGGGCGCGCAGGCCGGCGTAGCATCACGGGCGGGCCTGCGGGCCCGCCCTTTTCATTGCCCCGAGGAACCCGCCGATGCTGCGCCGTGCCCTGCCCCTTTCCGCCGCCCTGCTGCTGGCATCACCGGCGGTGGATGCCCGCGAGGTGGCCGAACCGGCCGCGCACGTGGCCAGCGACGGCCCCTATGTCTTCCGCGAGGGCGACCAGCTGCGCGCGCAGTGGATCTGCAACGATGAGGTAACGACCCGCAGGGTCACCGCCCAGGCCGGGGGCACCGATCTGGCACCGCTGCCGGACTGCGGCTATGGCCACGCCCTGCACCTGCTGCCGGCGGCGGTGCCGGCACCGGCCGTGCTGCCGGCCGCCCGCCGCATCGTGGCCCTGTCCGACATCCACGGCCAGTACGGCCTGATGGTGCAGCTGCTGCGTGCCAACAAGGTCATCGACGCGCAGGACCGCTGGGCGCTGGGCAGCGACACGCTGATCATCGCCGGCGATGTCTTTGATCGCGGTCCGCAGGTGACCGAGGCCTTCTGGCTGCTGTACAGCCTGCAGCAGCAGGCGGCCGCAGCGGGCGGTGCGGTGCACTTCGTGCTGGGCAACCACGAAACCATGGTGCTCTACGACGACCTGCGCTACGTCAACCCGAAGTACCTGCGCAGTGCGCAGCTGCTGGGCCGCAGCTATCCGCAGCTGTACGGCGCCGATTCGGTGATCGGCCAGTGGCTGCGGACCCGCCCGGTGCTGCTGCGTATCGGCGATACCCTGTTCCTGCACGGCGGCATCTCGCCCGAAGCGGTGGAACTGGCCCTGGACCCGGCGCGCACCGATGCCGCCTACCAGGCCTCGCTGGGCACGCCCAAGGCCGAGGTGAAGGCCAACCCGGCCACCGCGCCGCTCTATGACGGCAAGACCAGCCCGATCTGGTACCGCGGCTACTTCGATGGCCGCCTGGACACGGCCGGCGTGCAGGCCATCCTGGACCGCCTGCAGCTCAAGCGCATCGTGGTCGGCCACACCTCGATGCCGCACGTCAGCACCTTCCATGGCGACCGGGTCATCGCCATCGACAGCAGCATCAAAAACGGCCAGAACGGCGAACTGCTGTTCATCGAGGACGGCGCGCTCAGCCGTGGCCTGCTGGACGGCTCGCGGGTACCGCTGGCGCCAGGCCAGATGGGCCTGGACGACTGAACGGGCGGCCATCGCAGGGAGGCCTTCGCCCGGGCCTCACGCCCACGGCGCTGCACTTGGCGTTACCCTGCGCGGTCATCGGGGGCGGCCTGGCGGCCGTCCCCCGCAGAACTGGAGCCAAGCCATGCGCGTGCTGATTGCCGAAGATGACCCCGATATCGCCTCGGGCCTGTGCGCCTCGCTGCGCCGGCAGGGGCACGTGGTGGACCACGTGGACAATGGCGCGCATGCCGATGCCGCGCTCAATTCCACCCCCTATTCCCTGCTGGTACTGGACCTGGGGCTGCCCAACCTGGACGGCCACGCCGTACTGCAGCGCCTGCGCCAGCGTGGCGATGGCCTGGCCGTGCTGGTGGTGACCGCGCGTGATGGCCTGAGCGATCGCGTGCAGACCCTGGACCTGGGTGCCGACGACTACCTGATCAAGCCCTTCGCCCTGGACGAGTTCGAGGCCCGCGTGCGCGCGCAGCTGCGCCGGGTCACCAGCAACGGCACCCCGGACATGCGCATCGGCCACCTGCGGCTGGACCTGCCCGGCCGCCGCGTCTGGCTGCGCGAGGAACCGCTGGAACTGACCGCCCGTGAATTCGGCCTGCTCTCGGCGCTGGCCGTGCGCCCGGACCGCATCGTCTCCCGCGGCCAGCTGGTCGAGGCCCTGTGCGACTGGGGCCAGGACCTGACCGACAACGGCCTGGACATCGCCCTGCACCGTCTGCGCCGCAAGCTGCAGCCCGGCGGCATGGGCATCCGTACCGTGCGCGGGCTGGGCTACATGCTGGAAGAAGTGAACGAATGATGCGCGGCCGCCCCAGCCTCCGCCGCCGGCTGCTGGCCTTCCTGGCCGTGCCGATGCTGGCCCTGCTCACGCTCAACGCGTTCCTGACCTACTACGTCGCCCTGAACTATTCCAACCGCATCCACGACCGCAGCCTGGTGGATGACACGGTGTCCTTCGCGCAGATGCTCGACACGATGCCGCTGACCGGCGACCTGTCCCCGCAGGCGCGCTTCCTGATCGAGTACGACTCCGAAGGCCACCGCTACTTCAACGTGCAGAGCCGGCGCCTGGGCACCATCAGCGGCAATGCCGATTTCAGCGCCTATGCGCCGTCGCAGGAATGCGCGCGCGAGGAACCGATGCTCTACAGCGGTACGCTCAACGACCAGCGCGTGCGCATGGCCACGGTCTGCACGCAGAGCGCGGACAACCCGGATGACCGGCTGGCGGTGACCGTGGCCGAAACCATGGCCGACCGGCGCCATCGCGCGCAGGAAATCCTGATGATCACCATTCCGCTGATGACCTCGCTGATCGTGTGCATGACCGCACTGGTCTGGTTCGGGGTCAAGCACGGCCTGCGCATCCTCACCCCGCTGACCAACCGCCTGGCCCGGCGCGAGGGCGAGCTGACCCCCATTTCCGATGCCGACGTCCCGGTGGAGATCGAACCGCTGATCAGCACCATCGACGGGCTGATCCACCGCCAGGCGGACATGATCGCGCAGCAGAACCGTTTCATCGCCGACGCTGCCCACCAGCTGCGCTCACCGTTGACCGGCATGGGCCTGCACGTGGAGCAGGCCCTGGCGCACGATGATCCGGCCACCGTGCGCGAATCGCTGCAGCACATCCGCCGCCTCAACGAACGCACCACCCGTGTCAGCACCCAGCTGCTGGCGCTGGCACGCGCGCAGGCGGTGCCGGACACGCTGCAGGCGATGGACCTGGGCACCCACGTGCCGGACTGGGTGGGCAGCCGGGTGCCCGATGCGATCCGTGCCGGGGTGGACCTGGGCTACCGCAGCGATGAGGGCCCCTGGTGGATCGAGGGCAATGCCGCCCTGCTGCAGGAGGCCGTGGACAACCTGATCGACAACGCCCTGCGCTACGCCGGCAAGGGCACCACCGTCACCGTCGGCCTGGACCTGCACGATTTCGAGGTCGAGCTGTTCGTGGAGGACAACGGCCCGGGCGTGTCGGCCGAGGTGATGCAGCGGCTGGGCGAGCGCTTCTTCCGTGCACCGGGCACCAGCGAGACCGGCACCGGCCTGGGCCTGGCCATCGCCCGCGAAGCGGTGGACCACATGGACGGGCGCATCGCCTACCTCCACGTGCCCAGTGGCGGGCTGAAGGTGGCCATCCGCATCCCGCGGCTGAAGCGCCCCTGACCCGGACAGGGGGATGAAAGGCTGGCGAAAACCCCGGTTGCCATCCTGCACTCCCCCCATGACGTGCCGGAGCCGTGACGGTGACCGCTTCCCATGAGTTTTTCTATGCCGGCGGCCCGCAGGGCGTGCTGCTGGTCCATGGCCTGACCGGCACCCCCGCGGAGATGCGGGTGCTGGGCAAGGGCCTGCATTCGGCCGGCTTCACCGTGCACGGCGTGCAGCTGCCCGGCCACTGCGGCACGGTCGATGACCTGCTGCAGACCACCTGGGAACAGTGGTACGAGGGCGTTGAAAAGGCCGCCGAACAGCTGCGCACGCGGGTGGACACCCTGTTCGTGGGCGGCCTGTCGATGGGCGCCGTGCTGTCCCTGGCCCTGGCCGCGCGCCGGCCTGAGCTGGTCTCCGGCGTGGGCGTGTACGGCGCCACCTTCCGCTATGACGGCTGGAACATCCCGGCCGTGGCCAAGCTGTCGTTCGTGCTGCCCTGGTTCAAGCGCCTGGGCATCGGCCGCGACCGCATGTTCATGGAAGAACCGCCCTACGGCCTGCGCGACGAGCGCCTGCGGGCACAGATCAGCGCGGCCATGCTCAGCGGCGACAGCGCCGCCGCCGGCCTGCCCGGCAACCCGTGGCACGCACTGGCGGAAATGGGCGCCCTGTCCAAGTGGACCCGCCGCCACCTGCACCAGGTGACCGCCCCCTGCCTGGTGGTGCATGCCCGCGAGGACGATGTGGCCAGCCTGGGCAATGCCGAGCTGGTGATGACCCGGGTGAGTGGCCCGCGCGAGCTGGTGATCCTGGATGACAGCTACCACATGATCACCATCGACCGCGAACGCCGCGAAGTGATCCGCCGCAGCGCGGCCTTCTTCACTGCCGTCTCGGCCGGCCAGCCGGCCCTGCCGGAGGTGGCCTGATGGGAGGGTTGGCGATCACCCTGTGGCTGGTGAACGTCGTGCTCGATACCGGCGGCCAGCTGGCCTTCAAGGCCGCCGCCACCGATCCGCAGGACGGTGAAGGCCTGCAGCGCTGGAAGCACATGGCGATGCGGCCGTGGCTGTGGCTGGGCGTGGCCTGCTACGTGTTCGAGTTCGTCGCCTGGATCGCCTTCCTGTCGCTGGTGCCGCTGTCGATGGGCGTGCTGCTGGGCTCGATCAACATCGTGGCGCTGATGATCGCCGGCCGCGTGCTGTTCCGTGAGCGGCTCACGCCGCTGCGCGTGGCCGGCATGCTGCTGGTCAGCGCCGGCGTGGCCGTGGTGGGGCTGGGCGCATGAGGCGGCTCTACCTCATCGGTTTCCCGCTGCTGATGGCCTTCGATACGCTGGCCCAGCTGTGCTTCAAGATGGCCGGTGATGGCGCCCTGCCGGTGGAAGCGAACATGGCCTGGGTCATGCGCGTGGCCTCGCAGCCGTGGGTATATGGCGCGATCATCGGTTACATCGGCGCATTCTTCACCTGGATGAGCCTGCTGCGGCATGCGCCGATCGGCCCGGCATTCGCAGCCTCCCACCTGGAGGTGGTGAGCGTGCTGCTGCTGTCGGCGTGGCTGCTGCACGAACCGTTGACCCTGCACCACCTGGTGGGGGCGGTGCTGATCGTGGTGGGCATCCTGTGCCTGGGCCGTGCCGAGGCCGATGACCCGCACGATGAGACTGCCGCGAAGGCATGATCACCCTGCCGCGCGAACTGCCGCCCACCGCTGGCCTGCCACTGCAGGCCAGCGATTTCCTGCCTGGCGGCGGTGACCTGTGCGCGGTGCTCGGTTCGCAGCTGGGCACACCACCGCTGCAGCTGGCCTGCTCGGGCACCGCGGCACTGCTGATCGCCCTGCGTACCCTGCAACAGCGCGCGCCGGAACGCGACACCGTGGTGGTGCCGGCCTACACCTGCCCGCTGGTGCCGATTGCCGTGCACGCCGCCGGCCTGCGCATGCGCCTGTGCGACACGCGCCCGGGCCACTTCGACATGGACCCCGATGCACTGCGTGCGGCCTGCAGCGAGCGCACGCTGGCGGTGCTGCCCACGCATCTGGGCGGCCGCGTGGCCGATGTGGCCTCGGCCGTGCAGATCGCACGCGACGTGGGCGCCTGGGTGATTGAAGACGCCGCACAGGCACTGGGCGCACGGGTGGATGGCCGCAGCGTCGGCCTGCAGGGCGACATCGGCTTTTTCAGCCTGGCCGCCGGCAAGGGACTGAGCCTGTTCGAGGGCGGCCTGCTGGCCTGTGCCGATCCCTCGTTGCGTGCGGCGCTGCGTGACAACGCCAGCGTGCTGGCGCCGCGTGACCTGCGCTGGGAACTGCGACGCAGCGCCGAACTGCTCGGGCTGGCGCTGTGCTACCGGCCCGGCCTGTTGCCGCTGGTCTATGGCCGCCCGCTGCGCCAGGCCCTGCAATGCAACGCATTGGAAGATGCCGTGGGCGATGTATTCCCGCTGCAGGTGCCACAGCACCGTGTCAGCCGTTGGCGGCAATCGGTGGGGGCACGTGCTGCACGCCGCCTGCCCGCCTTCCTTCAGGCCGCGCGCGAACGCAGCGGCTACCTGCGTGAACGCCTGCAGCGCCTGCCCGGCGTGACCGTGCTCGATGATGCCCCCGGCCGCGACGGTACCTGGCCGATGCTGATGGTGCGCCTGCCCAGCCAGCGCGCGCGCGATGCCGCACTGGCCACGCTGTGGCCGGCAGGCCTGGGGGTAAGCCGGATGTTCATCCACGCCCTGCCCGACTACAGCTACCTGCGCGGCATCGTGCCGCAGCGGGCCATGCCGAACGCGCATGACTTCGCCGCGCGCATGCTGACGGTCGGCAACAGCCCATGGTGGACCGAGGCCGATGTGGATGCCATCGTCAAAGGCCTGATGCCTCAGAAGTAGCGCCTTGAGCGGCGCATACCCGACGAAGCCACCGGCATGCACGCGCGTGTTGATGGTCGCCAGCGAATGCGCGAGCTGCCGCCCGACATCCCGGCGGCTGCGTCCCCACAGGTAGTCGCCATGGACGCCGGCCTGCCAGCGGCCGGCCCTGGCCAGCGGCAACGACAGGCCATCGGTAGTGGACAGTTCCGTCCCGTTGGCGGTTTCGATGTCCACATACGGAATGGCCTGCCATTGCAGGCCGCCCGCCCCCAGCCAGCGCGACAGCTGCTGCCGGCCGTTCCGACGTCATTCCGACGTCGCTGAACCATTGCCGTCCCTGTGCACCGGGCGAAAGGCAAGGAAAGGATCGGGAAAGGATGCCTTCCTACAGTGAGCCTGTCGCTGGTCCGTGGGCCCGTGGCGGTTCCCCCTTTTTCGATGGACATGGTCATGCGCTGGAGCATCCTGGTTGATTTCGACGGCACCATCAGCCTCGAGGACGTCATCGATTCGCTGCTGGACAAGTACGGCCAGCCCGGCTGGGAAGCGCTGGAAGACCAGTGGCGTGCCGGGCAGATCGGTTCACGCGAATGCATGCAGGGCCAGGTCCGCCTGCTCAAGCTGGACCCGGCCGAACTGGATGCGCACCTGGACCAGGTGAAGATCGACCCGGATTTCGCGGCGTTCGCTGCCGAAGCGCATCGCCTGGGCCTGCCGCTGAAGATCGTCAGCGACGGCCTGGACTACGCCATCCACCGCATCCTGGCCAACCACGGCCTGCCGCCGCTGCCGGTGGTGGCCAACCACCTGCGCTGGGCCGATGGCCACTGGGAACTGGAATCGCCGTACCAGGCCGAGAACTGCCGCAGTGGCACCTGCAAGTGCACCATCGCCTCGCAGTCGCGTGCCTACGATGCACCGCGCGTACTGATGATCGGCGATGGCGCCTCGGATTTCTGCGTTTCCGAACGCGCCGACTACGTGTTCGCCAAGCGCCGCCTGATCGATCACTGCAACAACGCCGGCATTCCGCATTCGCCCATCACCACCTTCGCCCAGGCCACCGCTCTGCTGCCGCGCCTGCTCGACGGCAGCCTGGTGCCCAGCGCCCTGCCGCGCATCCTGGCTGTCGCCTGACCTCCCCTTCGTTGTTTCGACATCATCCTCACGGAATCGAACTGAATGAACATCTTTGACAAGAACGCCGACGCAGCCGCCACCGACGCGCAGCTGCTGGCCGACGAAGCCCGCTACAGCTCCTTCGGCGATACCGTCCACTACGTCGACCCGCCGAAGATCTTCCAGCGCGGCGACGGCAGCTACATGTTCGACGGCGCCGGCGTGCCGTACCTGGACCTGCAGATGTGGTACTCGGCCTGCAACTTCGGCTACGGCAACCAGCGCCTGAACGATGCGCTGAAGGACCAGATCGACACGCTGCCGCAGGTGGCCAGCCAGTACCTGCACCCGACCCGCGTGCAGCTGGCCAAGACGATCGCCGTCGACATGCACGAGAAGTTCGGCCTGGACGGCCGCGTGCACTTCAACGTCGGCGGTGCGCAGGCGATTGAAGACTCGCTGAAGATCGTGCGCAACGCACGCGGCGGCAAGAGCCTGATGTTCGCCTTCGAAGGCGGCTACCACGGCCGTACCCTCGGTGCTTCGTCGATCACCTCCAGCTACCGCTACCGCCGCCGTTACGGCCACTTCGGCGAACGCGCGATGTTCATCCCGTTCCCGTACCCGTTCCGCCGTCCGAAGGGCATGACCGCCGACGAGTACTCCGACCACTGCGTGTGGCAGTTCGAGCGCCTGTTCGAAAGCGAATACAACGGCGTGTGGGATCCCAAGGTCGGCCAGGCCGAGTACGCCGCGTTCTATGTCGAGCCGATCCAGGGCACCGGCGGCTACGTCATCCCGCCGCGCAACTTCTTCACCGGCCTCAAGCGCGTGCTGGACAAGTACGGCATCCTGATGGTCGTCGATGAAATCCAGATGGGCTTCTGGCGTACCGGCAAGCTGTGGTCGATCGAGCACTTCGGTGTCACCCCGGACGTGCTGGTGTTCGGCAAGGCGCTGACCAACGGCCTGAACCCGCTGTCGGGCCTGTGGGCCCGCGAAGAGCTGATCAACCCGACCGTGTTCCCGCCGGGCTCCACCCACTCCACCTTCAACTCCAACCCGCTGGGCACCCGTCTGGGCCTGGAAGTGCTGAAGCTGGGCAAGGAAATGGACTACGAGCGTACCGTGCCGGAAAAGGGCGCCTACTTCCTCGATGGCCTGCGCGGCCTGCAGAAGCGCCACAAGGAAATCGGCGATGTCGACGGCCTGGGCCTGGCCCTGCGCGCCGAGATCTGCCAGGAAGATGGCTTCACCCCGAACAAGGAACTGCTGGACCGCATGGTCGACATCGGCCTGGCCGGCGACCTGCTGCACGACGGCAAGCGCATGGGCCTGGTGCTGGACGTGGGCGGTTGGTACAAGAACGTGATCACCTTCGCGCCGTCGCTGAACATCAGCTACGAAGAGATCGACCTGGCCATCACGCTGCTCGACCAGGCATTGACCAAGGCCAAGAAGGGCTGAGGCCGGCTACGTCGATGCAGGTTCGCCTGCCTACGGCATCCGGGGGCGTCCGCGCCTTCGGGTGCCGTCTTCTTTCCACGCCCGTGGGCAGCGGCCGGCCGGCCGCTGCCACCGCCCAGCACCACCGGGGCCACGCATGCATGAGATGGCCACCGCGCTGGAACCGCCGGCACTGCTGGACGCGTTCCTCGCCCACCCGCCGCAGGGATTCCATGCCAGCCGCCTGCCCAGCGGGCTGCCGACCTTCCGCGCGCCGCTGGACCTGACCACCACGCTGGATGAAGACGTGCATGCGCGCCTGCAGGCACTGCCGCTGGCCCGCCACTGGCGGCGCTGGCTGACCTGGGACACGCGCTTCATCGGCGCCACCAGCACTGAATATGCCCCGCTGCCGGCCGATGTCGATCCACAGGCACTGGCCGAGGATGTGCTGCGCCACGCTGCCGGTGACACCCGGCTGCTGATCGTCAAGGACCTGGCCATCGATTCGCCGCTGCTTGATGCCCGCGCCAATGCGCACAGCGCTGCCTTCCTGCAGGCGCTGGAACAGCGTGGCTTCGTCAGCATCGAGGGCATGCCGCTGGCCTGGGTGGCGATCGACTTCGATACCGTCGATACCTACATCGGCCGCCTGTCGTCCGGGCGGCGCAAGGACATCCGGCGCAAGCTGCGCTCGCGGCAGGTACTGGACATCCAGTGCGTGGCCACCGGCGATCCGGCACTGGCCGATCCGCGCCTGCTGCCGCAGCTGTACGCGCTGTACCAGAACGTGTTCCAGCAGAGCCAGGTGCACTTCGACCTGCTCACCCCGGCCTACCTGCAGCAGCTGCTGGGCGATGCGCGTTCCAATGGCCGGCTGTTCCTGTACCACCACGATGGCCAGCTGATCGGTTGGAACCTGTGCTACCTGCACGCCAACAAGCTGGTCGACAAGTACGTGGGCTTCGCCTATCCGCAGGCCCGCGAACACAACCTGTATACCGTCAGCTGGATGTACAACCTCGAATACGCACAGGCCCATGGCCTGGACCACTACGTCGCCGGCTGGACCGATTCACGCATCAAGGCCTACCTCGGTGCCCACTTCAGCACCACCCGGCATGCGGTGCACGCGCGCAACCCGCTGCTGCGCGCCCTGCTGCGGCGCTTCTCCGGCCTGTTCGCCGGCGAAGCGGACCAGGGAGGCTGAGCCATGGATGCACGTACCCCGATCCTGCTGGACCTTGATGAATCGGTGCTGCCGCTCACCGGCGCGCACGCCATCGCGCGCCAGGGCTGGCAGGACACATTGCGCTTTGCCTGCCGCCGCCGCGACCTGGCGCGCTTCTCGCATGAGGTGCTGGCGCAGCTGCCTGCCCAGCACGGTACCGTCATGCTGGGCAGCGGCGACTACCATCACCTGAGCCTGCCGCTGATCGAGCGCCTGCATGGCAGGCCGCCATTCCAGCTGGTGGTGCTGGACAACCACCCGGACAACATGCGCTTCCCGTTCGGCATGCACTGCGGCTCGTGGGTGCATGCCGCGGCCGCGCTGCCACAGGTCGCGCATGTGCATGTGCTGGGCATCACTTCCAACGACATCGGCCTGGCCCACGCCTGGGAAAACCACTGGGCACCGCTGCGCAAGGGACAGCTGACCTACTGGTGCACCGATGTGGACGTGCGCTGGGCCAGCCGGTTCGGCCTGGGCCATGCCTTCCGCCGCTTCGACACGCCCGAAGCCCTGGTGGCCACCTTCGCCGCCGAACAGGCGCGCCGTCCGCAGCCCACCTACCTGTCCATCGACAAGGATGTGTTCTCGCCCAGTGTGATCCGCAGCAACTGGGACCAGGGCCGGTTCCTGCGCCGCGATGCGCTGCAGGTGATCGCCGCGCTGCGCGCCGGCGGGCTGGTCGGCAGTGACATCACCGGCGAGGTTTCGCAGTACACCTACCGCAGCCGGTTCAAGCGCCTGCTGTCCTCGCTCGATGGCCAGCCGGACATCCCCAGCGCCACCCTGGCCGACTGGCAGCAGCAGCACCAGCGGGTGAACCGCGAACTGCTGCGCGCCATCGCCGAGCTGCCGGTACACGGCTGAGCCGTTGTACGGCCCTGCAGGGGGCACTGGCCGACAGCCAGCGCTCCCTGCCGTGTCATCCCAATGGCCGCAGCACCAGCAGCAGGGCCAGCACCAGCATGAACAGTGCCACCGCAGCGTCCAGCACGCGCCAGGCCAGTGGCCGCTGGAACACCGGCTGCAGCAGCCGCGCACCGTAGCCCAGCGACACGAACCACAGCACGCTGGACAGGCAGGCACCGGCCGCGAACGCCCACTGCAACGGCGGCGGGTAACGGGTGGACAGACTGCCCAGCAGCACCATCGTGTCCAGGTACACGTGCGGATTGAGGAAGGTGAAAGCCAGGCACGCCAGCAGCACGGCACGGCCATCACCTGCCGCCCCTTCGCCTGTTGCCAGCGCATGCCCGCCCTGCCAGGCACGCCGCGCCGCCAGCAGTGCATAGGCCAGCAGGAAGGCCGCCCCGCCAAAACGTAGTACCTGCAGCAGCAGCGGCCACTGCACCACCAGCGCCCCCATGCCGCCGACGCCCGCCAGGATCAGCGCGATGTCACCGGCCATGCAGGTCAGCACCACCCCGCCCACATGGCGGCGTTGCAGGCCCTGGCGCAGCACGAAGGCATTCTGTGCACCGATGGCGATGATCAGGCCGGCGCCGGCCAGCAGGCCGGACAGGACAGCGGACAACAGCATGCAGGCATCCCACCTCGGAAAGGACGCGCAGCGTGCGCCCGGCTCGCGATTAAGACAAACTGGTTTTTCTTCATTCCATGAAGCAGAACTGATCTGGAGCCGGGCAATGGACCTGATGCACCCGCAACTGGCCGCCTTCGCGGCCGTCATCGAGGAGGGCAGCTTCGAGAGCGCCGCGCGCCGCCTGTCGATCAGCCCGTCGGCCCTGTCGCAGCGGATCAAGGCCCTGGAAGACCGGCTGGGCCAGGTACTGGTGGTGCGGCAGGCGCCGTGCCGCCCCACCGGCGCCGGGCAGCGCCTGCTGCAGCGCGTCCGCCCGATGCAACAGCTGGAAGCGGAGGCCCTGGCGGAACTGCTGCCCGATACGGGCCACGCACCGTCCGCGCAGCCGATCCCGCTGGCGGTCAATGATGATTCGCTGGACACCTGGTTCGTGCCCGCCCTGGCCGAGCTTCACCAGCAGCACGGCTACCGGTTCGACATCCGCATGGATGACCAGGACCACACGCTGGACCTGCTGCGCGATGGCACCGTGCTCGGCGCGGTCACCGCCGAGGGCCGCCCGCTGAAGGGCTGCAACCTGCATCCGCTGGGGGCGATGCGCTACCACGCCATCGCCTCGCCCACCTTCGCCGCCCGCCACTTCGTGCACGGCATGGATGCCGCCAGCCTGGCCCTGGCGCCGATGATCGTCTTCAACCGCAAGGATGAGCTGCAGTGGCGCTTCATCCGCCGCATCACCCGTGCCCGCCTGGCACCGCCGCTGCACTACCTGCCCTCGTCCACCGGTTTCGTCGAGGCCGCCGCGCTCGGCCTGGGCTGGTGCCTGGTACCGGAAACGCTGCTGGCCCCGGCACGCGCCGCGGGCCGCATCACCGTGCTCGAACCCCGGCGCTGGCTGGATGTGCCGCTGTACTGGCAGCACGCGGCCGTGCGTTCGAGCACCCTGCAGCACATCACCGGTGCCCTGCACCGGGCCGCCGCCGGCTGCCTGCGCTGAAAGGCGCATTCAGCCGCCGTGGCTTGCGTGCACGGCACGACGCGCGCACGATGCCCACGCAGGGGTCGTCATCATGCAGGGAGCTCACATGAAACTGCTGTCCGCCGTGGCACTGTCCGTACTATCGCTGCAGGCCATGCCCGCCGTCGCGGCCGGCTCGCCCGCAGCGTCCTCCCCGCTGCTGGGTCGCTGGGCACTGGACATCGCCACGCTGCCGATGCCGCCGGAGCAGCGGCCACGCCAGGTCACCATGGAGTTCCGGCAGGGCGACGGCAACGCCTGGCATTCGCACGTGGACATCGTGCTGCACGACGGCAAGGCGCTGAACTCCGATGCGTCCCTCACCCTGGATGGCAAGCCGGTCACGCTGGAAGGCAGCTATTTTGCCGATGTCGCCACGGCGACACTGCCCGCGCCCAACACCCTGGTGATGCAGCTGGTGGACCATGGCACGCCCGCTTCCACCCGCATCTACAGCGTGGGGGCCGACCCGGAGACCATGATCGAGACCAAGGCCTTCTTCAGCCACGACGGCCAGCCGATCCTGCAGACCAACCACTTCAAGCGCCTGCCCTGAACAACGGTGTACGCTGCCTGCTGCATCCAGCGCAGAGGGCAGCATGAATTTCGGCAGCGACAACCAGTCCGGCGTTTCGCCACAGATCCTGCAGGCACTGGTGGAGGCCTGTGCCGGCACCGCCGCCTCCTATGGCAACGATCCTTGGACGCGTGAGGCCGAGGGCCTGCTGGCTGGACTGTTCGAGCACGACGTGCGGGCGTTCTTCGTCGCCACCGGCACGGCTGCCAACTGCCTGGCCCTGTCGGCGATCGCTCCCCCCTGGGGCGGCATCTTCTGTCATGCCCAGGCGCACCTGGCGTCCGACGAATCCAGCGCACCGGAATTCTTCACCGGTGGCGCGCGTCTGCTGCCGATCGCCACCGACAGCGGCAAGCTGACACCACAGGCGCTGCAGCAGGCACTGCAGCAGCTGCCTGATGCGCGCCCGCACGGCATCCGGCCCAGCGCACTGAGCCTGACCCAGGCGACCGAAAACGGGCTGGTGTACAGCCCGGACGAACTGCGCGCACTCACCGGCATCGCCCACCACCACGGCCTGCATGTGCACATGGACGGGGCCCGCTTCGCCAATGCCGTGGCTGCACTGGGCTGCACGCCCGCGCAGCTGGGGGCCCAGGCCGGCATCGATGTGCTGACCTTCGGCGCGTCCAAGGACGGCGCGCTGGCCGCCGAAGCCGTGGTGTTCTTCAACACCGCCCTGGCCGAGGATTTCGACCTGCGCCGCAAGCGCGCCGGCCAGCTGGTGTCCAAGGGCCGCCTGTTCGGCGCGCAGTTCTGCGGCTGGCTGCGCGATGGCCACTGGTTGCAGCTGGCACACCACGCCAATGCCTGCGCGACGGCGCTGGCCGATGTCCTGCGTGCGCACGCGCAGATCCAGCTGGCCTGGCCGGTGCAGGCCAATGAAGTATTCGTCGTGCTGCCGCGCTCCCTGCTGGACCAGCTGCATGAAGCCGGTGTGCAGTGCTACGACTGGTATGCCAGCAGCCTGCCAGCCTCGCTGCCCTTGCCGGCAGGACACGTGCCCGCGCGCTTCGTTACCTCCTGGGCCACCCGTACCGAGGAAATCGACGCGCTGCAGGCGTTGCTGCACCGCCTGCGGTAAGCGCGGCCAGCAGGGCGCGGCGACGGCGGCTTCACGTCGGCTCCACTACGTTTTGGCGGACGTTTTACGGAGGCTACCCGTCGCGTGAGCCCACCCCACTCTTTGGTGCCCCGCCTGGATGGACTGCGCCGCATCGGCCTGCGCGCCCTGGCCTGCAGCGGCCTGCTGGCGGGCACGGCGCTGGCCCAGGGGCAGCCCGCCCCTTCGCAGGTGCCCGCGCTGGACTGGGCCCAGGCCAGTGCCCGGCTGCTGCAGGTCTCCGACGCATTGGCAGCCGCCGACGCCTCGGTCCGCAACAAGGAAGACCTGCAGGATGCCACCCGCCTGCTGCGCCTGCCGGAGATCACCGGCGAAGTACGCCGCATGGAATTCCAGAAAAGCCTGTCGCTGCCGCTGGGATCGCTGGCGCCGGTGGCGGAGGCCTTCGGCATCGATTCACCGCTGCGCTTTGCCGAACGCGATTGGCGCACGCGCCCCATCGTCACCGCTGTACTGCCGCTGTACAGCGGTGGCCTGATTCCGGCCGCGCAGCAGGCTGCGGCGGGGGCCACCGCACAGGCCCATGCCGAACGCGATGCCCAGCAGCAGTCGCTGGCCGTACAGCTGGCCCAGGCCTATTTCGGGCAGCGCCTGGCCGAACAGGCGGTGCAGGTGCGCCGTGAGGTGCGCGATGGCCTGGACCGGCACCTGGCCGATGCACTGAAGCTGGAACGCGAAGGCTTTGCCACCCGCGCACAGCGGCTGCAGGCCAACGTCGCCCGTGACAAGGCCGAACGCGAATACCAGAAGTCCCTCAACGATCTGCAGACCCTGCAGGCGGCCCTGGCTACCCTGCTGCGCAGCGGGGGAGAAGTGCAGCCGCTGTCGCCGCTGTTCGTGCACCGGGTACCGATCGGCAACGTGGCCGAGTTCGAGCGCATCGCACAGTCGCGGCAACCACAGATCGCCCGCCTGCAGGCCATGGTGGCCCAGGCCGAACAGGGCGTGCGTGCACAGCAGGCCAAGCTCAAGCCACAGGTGTTCCTGTTCGGCACCTACGATTTCCGCCGCCGCGATGCATTGCTGACCGACCCGGACTGGGCCTTCGGTATCGGCGTGAAGTACACCTTCCTGTCGCCCAGCTCCCGGCCGGCACAGATCAGTGCGGCGCGCGCGCAGCAGGAACAGGCCGAAGCCGGCCTGCGCGAGGCCGGCAACCAGGTCGCGCTGGGCGTGCGCAAGGCCTGGAATGAACTGGAAACCGCACGCCACCAGTTCGTGCTGCTGGACAGCAGCATCGAACAGGCACGCGAGAACCTGCGCCTGCAGGAACTGGCGTTCCGCGAGGGACAGGCCACCTCGCTGGATGTCATCGACGCGCGGCTGGGCCTGGGCGGTGCACAGGTAGAGCGCGCGCAGGCGGCCTACCAGTACGACATCGCATTGGCGCAGCTGCTGGAGATCAGTGGACAGATGGACCGGTTCGATGAATTCCGCCGCCGTGCGGACGAGGTGATCGCGCATGAATGACACCCTGCAGTCCCCTGCCCCGGCCGCACCGGGTACACGCCGTCGCGGCCTGCTGATCCTGCTGGTACTGGCGGTGGTGGTGGTGCTGGGCCTGTGGCTGGCCTGGCGCACGCCGGCCCTGCAACTGCAGGGCATGGCCGATGCCGATACGGTCAACGTCTCGGCCAAGATCAGCGCGCGCCTGGCCGAGCTGAAGGTACGCGAAGGCGACCGGGTCAAGGCCGGCCAGATCCTGTTCGTGCTGGACAGCCCGGAAGTGGCGGCCAAGGAACAGCAGGCCCGTGGTGCACTCGACGCCGCGCAGGCGGTGGCGGACAAGGCCGATGCCGGTGCGCGCAGCGAGGACATCCGCGCCGCCGAGGCCAACTGGAAGCGCGCCCAGGCTGGCGCCAGCCTGGCCGATGCCACCTACCAGCGCGTGCAGAACCTGTATGCCGAAGGAGTGATGACCCGGCAGAAGCGCGACGAAGCGCAGGCACAGGCACGCAGCTCGCGCGAGCTGGCCAATGCCGCGCGCGCGCAGTACGACATGGCACTGGCCGGCGCACGCGAACAGGACAAGCGTGCCGCGCAGGCGCAGGTCCGCCAGGCACAGGGCGCTGTGGCCGAAGTGGATGCCGCGCGCGAGGAAGTGACCGGCCGCGCCCCGGTGGCCGGCGAGGTCAACAAGCGCATGTCCGATATCGGCGAACTGGTACCGGCCGGCTACCCGGTGTTCACCCTGGTCGACATCGACCGCATGTGGGTAGCGCTGAACCTGCGCGAATCGCAGATGCACGGGCTGAAGGTGGGGCAGCGGCTGAAAGGACAGGTACCTGCGCTGGGCCAGGACGCCGACTTCGAGGTCTATTTCATCAACCCGGCCGGTGACTACGCGACCTGGCGGACCACGCGCCAATCCTCCGGCTACGACGTGCGCAGCTTCGAGGTCCGGCTGCGACCGGCACGCCGCATCGAGGGTTTCCGCCCCGGCATGAGCGTGCTGTTCGCATGGCCGCAGGGCTGAACGTCCCCACCGGGACAGGTTTCCGGGGAGCGCTGCGGCGCGAGCTGCAGCACCTGCGCAGCGACCGCGCCGACCTGCTGCTGGTGGCCGTGCTGCCGGTGCTGATGCTGGCCCTGATGGCCTGGCTGTTTTCAGCGTCGGTGATGCGCGAGGTGCCCATCGCCGTGGTCGACCTGGACCACAGTGCCGAGAGCCGCCAGCTCACCCGCATGCTCGATGCCAGCCCCGGCGTGGCGGTGGTCGCGCAGCCGGCCAGCCTCGCCGACGCGCAAGGGCTGCTGCAGCGGCTGGACGTGTTCGCCGTGGTACTGGTCCCCCGCGATGCCACCCGCCAGGCCCTGCGCGGTACCCAGGCCACCGTGTTCGCCTACTACAACGCCACTTACCTCACCACCGGACAATCCGCTGCGCGCGACATCGGCGATGCCGTAGCCGCCTGGAACGCACGCCTGCTGGCCGAACGCATCGGCCAGCAGGTCGGCCCGGCCAAGCTGCGCGCCGCCCCCATCGCCGTGCAGTCGGACATCCTCTACAACCCGGCCCGCAGCTACGAACTGTTCCTGCTGCCCCTGATCTTCCCGGCGGTGCTGTCGCTGGTGCTGGCGTTGGCGGCCGCGGCCAGCATCGGCCGCGAATTGCGTGATGGCACGCTGGATGCCTGGCTTGGGCAGGCACCGTGGGCCGCCATTGCCGGCAAGCTGCTGCCCTACGTGGCCGTGCTGGCCCTGTATGGCACGCTGGGCGTGGCCTATCTGGCGTGGGTACGTGGCGATGGTGTCGCCGGCAGCGTGCTGGTGCTGCTGCTGGCCCAGCCGCTGTTCTATCTGGCCTGCGCGGCCTACGCCCTGTTCTTCGTCGGCGTCACCCGTGACATGGGCACGGCGCTGTCGGCCGTCGGCCTGAGCATCGGCACCGCGCTGGCGTTTTCCGGCGCCACGTTCCCGGTCATCGATGCCCCGTTGTTCACCCGTTTCTGGAACCTGCTGCTGCCGCTGACCGCCTACGTGAAGCTGCAGGCCCAGCAGCAGTTCATCGGTGCGCCCTGGACGGTATCGCTGTGGCCGCTGGGCACGCTGGCGGTGATGGTGCTGGTGGCCGGCGGCATCGGTGGCTGGCGCCTGATCGGCCTTGCCCGTGGCGCGGGCAACACCGCCGGGGCGCCGCGTTGAACGCGGTCTGGGCCAGCCTGCGGCAGACCGTGCGCGCGGTGCTCGGTGACCGCTATGCCCTGGTGGTGATGATCGGTGCGGTGGTGCTGTATTCGTTCTTCTACCCGGCCGCCTACCGCCACCAGGTGGCCGGCAACCTGCCCCTGCTGGTGGTCGATGAAGACCACAGCGCCACCAGCCGCGAACTGCTGCGCCGGCTCGATGCCCTGCGCGCGGCACGCATCGTGGGCCAGCCCGCCGATCTGGATGCGGCCCGGCAGGCCCTGCAGCGTGGCGACGCCGAAGGCATCGTGCTGATTCCCGCCAATCTGGAGCGCGACATCCTGCGTGGCCACCCGGCAAAGCTGGTCCTGCTCGGCAACGGTGCCTATCTGGGCCGCGCCAGCTGGATACTGGGCGGCGTGGCCGACGCCCTGACCGCCTTCGCGCGCGAGGCGGTTGTCACCCAGGCCGCATTCATGGGCGCGCCACAGGCGCCTCCCGTCACCCTGGTGCAGCGGCCGCTGTTCAACACCCAGGAGGGCTACGGCAGTGCCATCGTGCCCGGCGTGGCCGAGCTGATCGTCCATCAGACCCTGCTGATGGGCATCGGCGTGCTGCTCGGCACCCGCCGCCTGGCGCTGGGCCGGCGCCTGCGTTTCGACGCCCACACCCTGCTCGGCATGGCCTTGGGGTTCGGGCTGATCGGCCTGCTGGGCCTGCTGTACTACACCGGCTTCACCGCCTGGGTGCAGGACTTCCCACGCGGGGGCAATCCGCTGGGACAACTGCTGGGCGGCACGCTGTTCATCGCGGCCACCGTGGCCTTCGGGCTGTTCGTCGGCAGCTTCTTCCGCACGCGCGAGCGGGCGTTCCAGTACATCATCGCCTGCTCGATCCCGCTGTTCTTCCTGTCCAACCTGTCCTGGCCGGCGGTGATGTCACCGCCACCGCTGGTGGCGCTGGCACAGCTGCTGCCGACCACCGCCGGCATCAACCTGATGGTGCGCCTGACCCAGATGGATGCGCCCCTGGGTGACGTGTCACGCGAACTGTGGACACTGGCCGGGCTGCTGGTGCTGTACAGCGCGCTCGCGTTCTGGCGGCTGGGCACGCGGCGCCGTTGAACGGCCGCCACGCATGGCGTGGCGCTACAGGTTCATGCCGCGGCACCGGTAGATCCACGCCATGCGTGGATGCGCCCCGCTGGCCTCATACCGCCCGCGCGCATCATCGCCACGCATGGCGTGGCGCTACAGGTTCATGCCGCGGCACCGGTAGATCCACGCCATGCGTGGACGCGCCCCTTGGCTTCATACCGCCCGCGCGCATCATCGCCACGTATGGCGTGGCGCTACAGGTTCATGCCGCGGCACCGGTAGATCCACGCCATGCGTGGATGCGCCCCCTGGCCTCGTACCGCCCGCGCTCATCATCGCCACGCATGGCGTGGCGCTACAGGTTCATGCCGCGGCACCGGTAGATCCACGCCACGCGTGGATGCGCCCCCTGGCCTCATACCGCCCGCGCGCATCATCGCCACGCATGGCGTGGCGCTACAGGTTCATCACACGCCGCCGTGCACGACGGGGCGTTACCGGATTACGGCCCCGGTGCGTACCAGAACGGAATGCGGTAATCGCGTGCACGGTCGACCCCCTTGGCACCGCCGGCAGCGTTCCAGGTCAGCGCCAGATCGTGCCGCCCCGGTGCCAGCCCCGCCATCGGCAGGTAGCCCACCAACCCGCGCATGTCCAGGTCACGCCGCTCCATCGGCATGAAACCCGCCAGGTCAACCGGGACACCATCCAGCGTCACCGTCCACAACAGGGCCAGGCACTGCGTGGCCAACGTGGCCGCTGCCGGTCCGTGCGCGCGGTTGTCACCGCCGGGCAAGGCCGTGCAGCGCTCGCTGGCCAGGGCATTGTCGCGCTGCGGCCGGTGCGGAATGAACAGCCGCAGCTGGCTGCTGCTGATCGTGTCAGCCGGGATCATCGGAAGACGCAGCAGCTGGTCATGCGGGGACCGCAGCGATTCGTAATGCGCGCTGAGCATGCCGTTGTCCACGGCGTCCTCGGTCACCACCGTGTAGCGGTTGAACAGCGAGAACTTCATCGATCCGACGATCTGCAGCGCGCCCAGCGACATCGCGAAGGTGATGCCGAGCAGGTAGACGATGGAGAACGTGTGACCCTTCAGATTGCTCTGCAGCGTCAGCTGCATCGACTGCAGCAGGCGCAGCATGGGCATGCGCTGTTGCGCGGCCAGCATCCATTCCAGCCGCTGGCGCTGCGCGGTGGTGTCCCGGCCAAGCGCTGCGCTTCGCGCAATGCGCTTTTCCAGCAGTATCGGCAGCATCACGAACAGGGCAGCGCCGATGAAGATCACCGCCACCAGGCCCATCGCGATGCGGTCAACGTTGCCAAACGCCGCACCCAGCAGGCCCACCATGGCCAGTGACACGATGCCCAGCACCAGACTGCCGGCCAGGGTCAGCACACAGATCAGCGTTCCGGAAAACAGCAGCGATGACAGCCGGTCCGCCCGCCCGATCGCACCGTCAAGCCCACTGCCCTGCCGCTGGTAGAACGCGCGGGTCACCGGCCCGACCGATTTCAGCCGGTCCCAGTCAACGCCCTTGGGAAAGTGCGATTTCAGGCCGATCAGGCCGATCCAGTACGCCCGCACCGCCAGATGCGCGATCAGGGCCAGGGCCAGCACGTAGCACATGCCCACGGCCGTGGAAAACGCGAAGGTCAGCGCATGGAAGTGCAACCCTGCGGTATGCGCGCTGCTGCTGGCCCACAGGTCGAACAGGCGGTCCGGTACGGCAAGCAGCGCGAACGCCAGCAGGCCCGACAGGAACAACTCCAGTTCGTCGGTGCGGTCACGCACGCGCTCGAAACGGGCTGCCCCTGCCTGCTGTTCGCTCTGGGCATCCCCGTCACCGGGTGGCGGGACAAGGGCATTCGACGGGGCAGCTGATTCGTTCACTTCGTGTTCATCCCTGGAGGTCGGCGCAGTATACGCACGCCATCACCGCCCCGGAATGCCCGCCGTCAACAACGAACGCCGGCCCAGGGGCCGGCGTTCGATGACTGCATCAACGGATGTGGAAGGGGAGCAGTGTCTTCAGCGGTAGACGCGTTCGCAGCGGCGCTCGACCACACGGTCGCCATTGCGTTCCTGCGAACGGCCCTGCACGTTGCGGCCCACCGCACCACCGGCGACAGCACCAGCCACCGTGGCCAGCTTCTTGCCGTTGCCGCCGCCGACCTGGTTGCCGAGCAGGCCGCCCACGACCGCACCGGTGGCGGTACCGGCAATACGATTGGGATCGCGGGAATTGCGCTGGACTTCAACGTTCTTGCAGACCACGCGGCTGCCATCATTGAACTTGCGCCCTTCATCGCGCGGCCCGTAGGTCTGCGCCGATGCAACGGCGGATACCGCCAGCAGGGAACCCAGGCACAGCATGTGGATGCGCATCTTCATGATCGTGTCCTCGCGGTATGACGGTGACGAGTCTCCGCCGGTGCGCGGCAACCACAGGTGAAAATCCGTGCAGGGCGCATGAAACCCGCACGCACGTTCAGCCGGCAGCCGGGTGCACCGCTGCAGATGGCACGCCGAACCAGTGCACCAGCGCGTCATGCAACGCTGCCTCCTCCAGCGCGCCCTCCTCGGCCGCCCACGCCACGATGCCATCCGGGCGCACCAGCATCGCCTGCAGGCCGAAACGCTCGACGGCCTGGCAGTCACAGGCCGCCACGCGATCTGCCCATGGCTGCAGGCGTGCCAGCAGCGAGGACTGCGGGCCGAAGGTGATCAACAGCCCCTGCCCCGTGCGCAGATGCTCGCCGAGGCGGCTGCCGTCGGCGAAGGCGATGTCCGGTGCGCTGCGACCGCACCAGGCATGCCCCGCGCCCCATGCATACTGCTGGCCCACGCCCCACACGCGCTCGGCGAAGTAGCTGGCGCCATCGGGGCTGTCGGCCAGTGCCGCCACCACCGTGCGCAGCGCCTGGATGCCGGGGTCCGGGCGCATCAGCGCCACCTGCGCGCGCGACCATTCCAGTACCGCCGCACCGAGCGGGTGACGCTCTTCGGCATAGCTGTCCAGCAGGGTGTCGGCATGGTCGCCGCGCACCACCGCCGCCAGCTTCCAGCCCAGGTTCATCGCATCGCCCAGGCCCAGGTTCAGGCCCTGCCCACCGAGCGGCGAGTGCATGTGCGCCGCATCACCGGCCAGCAGCACGCGTCCCTGCCGGTAGCACGTCGCCTGCAGCGCGCGATCGGTCCACGTCGTCACCTGGCGCAGCACGCCGATGCCCACCGCCGTGCCCGACACGCGGCGCAGCACCGCCTGCACGTGTTCGACCGTGGGTTCGTTGCGGTGGAACCGTCCCCCATCGAAATCAACCAGCGCGATCATCGACGGCGGCGTGAACGTGTACATGCCCGTCTCGGTGAAGTGGCGTCCCGGCTGCAGCAGTGCCGCATCGTCCAGCGCCGCCTCGATCGAGTAACCGGTGAATTCCGGTGCGGTGCCTTCCACGGCAAAACCACACGCCTTGCGCACCACGCTGCGCGCGCCATCGCAGCCCACCAGCCAACGGCCGTTGAACACCTGCCCGCCAGCCTGCACCCGCACGCCGTCGGCGGTGGCATCGACGGCGTGCACCGCGTACCCGCGCCGCACCTGCACGCCGAGTTCGGCCGCGCGCGCCGCCAGCACCTGCTCGATGGAAGCCATGTCGGTCGGCATCTGGTTGCCGCCGGGCCCGGCCTGCCGCCAGGGCCAGCGGGTGGCATCCACGTTGTCCAGGTAGAACTGCAGGCCGGCAAAGTGGCCGGCGGATGCCCGTTTCTGCAGCAGCCAATGCGCGGCCACCGGCGCATCGGGCTTCTTCGGCGCCAATGGCTGCAGGGCCTGCAGCGGTGCCAGCAGCCCGCGCCGGTCCAGCGCATCCAGGGTCGGTGCGTTCAGCCCGCGCAACCCGAACGGCAGCCGCTTCAATGGCGATTCCGGATCCTCGGCCTGCTCCAGCACCAGCACCGAACACCCGCCCAGCCGCAGCTCGCAGGCCAGCAGCAGCCCTACCGGGCCGGCCCCTGCCACCACCACGTCGTACTTCACTTCGTCTTGTGCCACGACCCACGCTCCATGGCCACGGGATGCGGCCATAATGTTACACTGGGTGCAATTATTGGATCAGGACACCGCCGATGTCAAAACCCCTGGGACGACGGGAGCAGAAGAAGGCCGACACCCGCCAGCACCTGTCCAACGTGGCCACGCTGCTGTTCATCCGGCACGGCTTCGAGAATGTGTCGGTGGCCGACATCGCCGACGCCGCCGGGGTGTCGCGCAAGACGGTGTTCAACTACTTCCTGTGCAAGGAAGAGCTGATGTTCGACCGCGAAGAAGAAAGCCGCACCCTGCTGCGGCAGGCACTGCTGGCCTCGCCGGATGCACCGCTGCCGACCCTGCTGGCCCTGCTGCGGCGATTGCTGGAGGACGGCCATCCGCTGTTGCGGGTCAGCGTGCGCGCGCGCCGGTTCTGGAAGGCGGTGGCGGCCAGCCCTGCCCTGTCCGCCCATGCGCGGCAACTGCAGATCACCCTCGGCGATGATCTGGCCGAGCTGCTGCTGGAGGCCGCCGCCGAGCCGGTGGACCCGGCATTGGCACGGCTGGCTGCCGCCATGGTGATGTCCACGCTGGTGATCGGCTATGGCCAGGCCATGGCGGCCGACCGCCGCCGCGAACCGCCCGTGCCGGCCTTCGCTGCGGTGATGGAGCGCGGCTTTGCCGGCGTCACCGCCGCGCTGGCGGGCAGCCCATTGGCCGCGCGCCATTGATCGCACGCACGCGCCGGCAGCGCGCGCATGCCGATGGAAGACTTACTCCGGCGGCGCTTCCAGCTGGTAGCCACGGGCGACCAGCGCGTCGATGTAGTTGGACGGCCCCACCAGCAGGCTGACCGGCACGGTCGCAAACGTCTGCGCGTGCGTGGCCAGAGCGGCATCCACCTTCGCCAGCCACTGCGCCTTGCCACGCGCTTCCAGGTTGGTCCAGCCACGGCGGCGGGCGATGCTGGAATCTTCGATCGATTCCACGCAGGTACGCACGGTCTCGGCCATGGACAGCCGGCGCAGCGCCGCCACATCGCCCAGCGCCCACGCGTTGGCGCGCTCGCGCAGCACCGGCGCCTGGAACTCCACCACGTCCAGCGTGCGCTCGAAGCACGCGGCATCGTCCAGGTCGGTCGCCTGCATTTCCTTCAGCGCCGCCCGTGCATCATCGACCTTGAGCTTCAGGCGGGTGTCCTCGGATTTCAGCCCCCGCGCCTTGTAGGCCGCCTTCAGCGCATCACTGACCTCGCTGCCGTTGCGCAACCCGTTGCCCTTCAGGAAGGCCGTGTACAGGCGTCCGGAGGCGATCATCGGGCGCTCCTTCTCCACCCCGCGATCGCGGCCCAGGTAGGACTGCTTCAAGCCCTCCCAGCGCGCGTAGGTGGCCGCAGGCAACTGCTGCTGAAGCGTCCGGCCCTCCGGGTCACGCATGGCGCTGCGCGCCAACGGCAGCAACGTCAGCCCCTTGAAGAAGCCCACGTCCATATCCAGCGTCCAGCCCGGTGAACCCAGCACATGGTCGGCCCCGGCGATGGCCTGGCGCACCTCGTCCGAACGCCACTGCACGCCTGCCGGAATGGGCGTCACCGTGCCCAGGATCGACAGCACATGGCCCTGTGGCGTGGTGACCTTCCACAGCCCCGGGCCCGGTTGTTCACCGGTCACCTGCAGGGTCGCCAGATCGACCACCGGTGGCACAACGGCAGGCGGCACCGCCGGTGGTGCCGGTGTGGGAGGCGCCGCCGCCACCGCGCCGGCCAAGGCCAACTGCAGCGCCACCGCCCATGCGCCGGCCGGCGCCGTCCATCTGCTGCTGATGCGTCCGTGCATGCTGCCCCCGCGTGAATGATGGCGAACTCTACCCAGCCGTTGCAGGCTTTGCGTAAAGCGATTGTTAGACCTGCCGCCCGCAGTGGCACCATGGCGTGTCACCCGCCCCCACTCAACCCGCCATGCGCCCCTCCTCGTTCCGCGCCTTCCTGTTCGACATGGACGGCACCCTGCTGACCTCCATCGAAGCCGCCGAACGGGTATGGGGCGCATGGGCACGACGGCACGGCATCGATCCTGCCGTGCTGCTGCCGACCATCCACGGCGTGCGCGTGGAAGAAACCATCGCCCGGCAGCAGCTGCCCGGCATCGACATCGCACGCGAAGCGCGCGCCATCACCGATGCCGAACTGGATGACATGCACGGCGTGCACGCCATTGAAGGTGCTGCGGCGTTCCTGCGGTCACTGCCGGCCGATGCCTGGGCCGTGGTGACCTCCGCCCCTCGCCTGCTGGCCGAACGGCGGATGCAGGCGGCCGGGCTTCCCCTGCCTGCGGTGATGGTGACCGCTGAGGATGTCCGCGTCGGCAAGCCTTCGCCCGAGGGCTATCTCAGCGCGGCGGCACAGCTGGGCGTCGAAGCGTGCGACTGCCTGGTGTTCGAGGACGCACCGGCGGGCATGCAGGCCGGCGAAGCGGCCGGTGCCACCGTCATCGTGGTCATGGCCACCCACGCCACGGGTGCGCCACACCAGGGACTCCATATCACGGGCTACACCGGCGTGCAGCTGCATGCCGACGCCGGGCGGTATCGGTTGTCATGGCCGGACGGCAGCGCCGGATAACGGCGGCCACGCTGCGGTTCACACCTCCAGCGGCACGCTCGGCACGATGTTCGGGTAGATGCGTTCGATGGCTTCGTCCGCCGACGTGTTCCAGTTGTACGCATTGACCGGCTGCGAGCGGTTCACCCACAGCGCGTAGTACAGGTGGTCGGCACGGCCATCGCCGGTATTGGGGTGCAGCAGGATGGTCAGACCCAGGCTGTTGAGCTGCAGCCAGGGCAGCACGATGGGCAGCAGTTCGTTGGTGAAGCCGAAGTAGAACGAAGGCGTGACATGCGGCCCGCGCGGCTCCAGGTTCCAGTCCCCCAGTTCGACCGGGAAGCGCTCGGCCACCCAGCGGCGCAGCAGCGCGGCCTTGGGGTAGCTGTCTTCGTCGAAGTAGATGTGGGCGTGGTAGCTCTGGATGGCGGTGTAGGCGCGCGGTGCCTGCGGCAACGTGCGCTCACCAGGGCGCACGCCCGGCGGCTGCCCGGTCGCCTGCGAGGCGGTGGCATACCCCCATGGGCTCTGCCCGGGCTGCGGCGCCTTGATCGGTGCCAGCACACCGCCGCGGTTGAACAGTCCGTTGGCCGGCCCGGTGGTGGCCGCTGATGCGCCCGGTGCGGCCAGCGTGGCCGACGCAGCGGCCCCGGCCAGGCCGGTGGTGACCAGCAGACGGCGGCGCGTCGGCGAAAGCAGGTCAGCCCAGCCCTGGTCGCTGAGGGCAACGTCGGCAGCGGGCAGGGAATCAGGCTCAGGGGGGATGGAAGGCATGGGCGCTACGGCACGTTCGGGCGGAACGTGCATGCTCGACCGGCGTATTCACCCGCGCCAATTGTGCTTGGCCATAACCAGATAACCGCCACCGGCACGCGCCGCCCGCTCAGCGCGCTGCGCGTGTACCTGGGGCGGTGATGGCATCAGGCAGGCCTGCCGTCGCCACCTGCCGGCGTGCAACGACACGCTCGACCTCGGCTTCATGGCGGGTGCCCCATTCGCACAGCGGCCCGAACGATTCAGCCAACGAGCGCCCGAACGGCGTCAGCGCGTAGTCCACGCGGGGAGGCACTTCATGGTGGTCGGTGCGATCAACCAGACCATCGGCCTGCATTTCCTTGAGCTGCTGGATCAGCACCTTGTCGCTCACGCCGCCAATCGCGCGGCGCAGCTGTGCATAACGATGCGTTCCATGCGCAAGATGATAGAGCGCCAGCAGCTTCCATTTCCCGCCAAGTACCGCCAGGACAACGTCCAGGCCACAGACGAAACGACGTGAGGACATGACCCGTTCTCCGCAGAGGTGCACTTACCAAAAGGTGCATACTTGTTAGAAGGATAGCAGGCCCAGAGCATGAAGACTCCATCACCAACGGGGTCTCCCCATGAGCAAGCTTGCAGGAAAAGTAGCTGTGGTCACCGGCGGCAACAGCGGCATCGGCTTGGCGGCGGCCAAGCGTTTCGTTGCCGAGGGCGCCACGGTCTTCATCACCGGTCGCCGTGAGGCGGATCTGGCACGGGCCGCGCAGGACATCGGCGGCAACGTCATTACCGTGCAGGGTGACATCGGCATGCTGGCCGATCTGGACCGCCTCTACGACACCGTGCGCGAAAAGGCCGGCCACATCGACGTGCTGTTCGCCAACGCCGGAGGCGGCTCATTCGCGCCGTTGGGCGGCATCACCGAAGCGCACTTCGACCAGATCTTCAACACCAACGTGAAGGGAACCCTGTTCTCGGTGCAGAAGGCGTTGCCGCTGCTGAAGGATGGCGCATCGATCATCATCACCGGTTCCACCACCTCGGTCATGGGCACACCTGCCTTCAGTGTCTACAGCGCCACCAAGGCGGCTGTGCGCAACTTCGCCCGCAGCTGGGTGCTTGACCTGAAGGAGCGGAAGATCCGCGTCAATGTCCTCAGCCCCGGCCCAGTGGTGACGCCGGGCCTGCTGGGCGTGGCGCCCGCGGGGCAGGCCGATGCCCTCGTGGCCGCCTTCGCCGAGCAGATTCCGCTTGGCCGCGCTGGTGATGCTGATGAGATCGGCAAGGTCGCCGTGTTCCTCGCTTCCGACGACAGCTCCTTCGTCAACGGCGTGGAACTGTTCGCCGATGGTGGCCTGGCGCAGGTCTGACCGACCTGCTGCAGGGAATGTCCGCAGCGCCGGCCTGCGCTGCGGACATCGGCGGGGCACGTTCCTGACGCCACCGGCCGGCTGGCCTGCCTGGCCAGGTATACGCATGCGCCCGTCGGGACACCGCCCCCCATGGCCTGGCCAATGCCGCTCGCTGCGGCTGGACGGCGGCCTACATCAGCGAAACGATACCTGCGCGCCTTCCACCACCTCACCCGCCTTAACCCGCCCTTCCAACTCCGCCAGACGTCGATAGATTTTCCGCCAGTGGAAAATCCATTGCATCAGCAAGGGAAGACCAACGAGAAGATAACTGGCCATACCGATAAACACAGCCGCGGAAACCTTGCCGGGGTGCAACCAAAGCCATATTCCGGCCAGAAGTGCGCTAAACACAAATCCGCCAGCAGCTGCAGCAAGCACCGAACGTGAACGCATGACCGCCACGGCCTTGCGGGCCTCGAAAAGATCCTCAAGCGTGATGTGATCAGCGCTGTTCATAATGTCAGTCACAGCCTGTAAACGTGCCCAGGAAAGGGCTCCTACAACCTCCGCATGTCACGAGAGGCGTGAGTTTTTGATGGGTCTCGCTGGAGATTAGTCACGCGGCTTGCGGCTGACAAGCCGGCACGTCGCGTAGCTATCGGTGTACTTGAAGGCTGACCCGCTTGTCTACGAAGGGTCTCAGGCCGACAACCACGAGCCTGGAAATGAGATCAGCCCCCCCCTCCCCCTGCCCATCGGCCACGCCAGGTTGGCGGATTTGCCGACGGCTCGGCTTAAACTGGGTGTCTGTGCGAAGCGGGGCATCTGCCCGCATCGCTGCAACCGTCTCCCTGATCGATCCGGCCTGCGCCCCGGACCGAACGCGACAACCCGTAGGAAGCTCTCTTGCAAACCGCTGATTCCAAAATGAAATCCCCGTCGGCCAAGGCCAGTGCAGAACACACCCCGCTGATGAAGCAGTTCTTCGCCGCCAAGGCCGACTACCCGGACCTGCTGCTGTTCTTCCGCATGGGCGATTTCTACGAGCTGTTCTACGACGATGCGCGCAAGGCGGCACGCCTGCTGGACATCACCCTGACCCAGCGCGGCAGCTCCGGCGGCGCGCCGATCCCGATGGCCGGCGTGCCGGTGCACGCCTACGAGGGCTACCTGGCGCGCCTGGTGGCGCTGGGCGAATCGGTGGCGATCTGCGAGCAGATCGGCGACCCGGCCCTGGCCAAGGGCCTGGTCGAGCGCAAGGTGGTACGCATCGTCACCCCGGGCACCGTCACCGACGAGGCGCTGCTGGACGAGCGCCGCGACACCCTGCTGATGGCGCTGTCGCGCAGCAAGCAGGGCTACGGCCTGGCCTGGGCCGACCTTGCCGGCGGCCGCTTCCTGGTCAACGAAGTGGACAACGACGACGCGCTGGAAGCCGAGCTGGCGCGCCTGGAGCCGGCCGAACTGCTGGTGCCGGACGAAGAAAACTGGCCCGATTTCCTGCGCCAGCGCACCGGTGTGCGCCGCCGCGCGCCGTGGCTGTTCGATCCGGACAGTGGCCGCCGCCAGCTGCTGGCATTCTTCAAGCTGCATGACCTGAGCGGCTTCGGCATCGACGACAAGCCGCGTGCCACGGCCGCCGCCGGCGCGCTGCTGGGCTACGTGGAAGAAACCCAGAAGCAGCGCCTGCCGCACCTGACCTCGATCGCGATGGAAACGGCCAGCGAGGCGATCGCGATGAACGCCGCTACCCGCCGCCATCTGGAACTGGACACGCGCGTGGATGGCGATACCCGCAACACCCTGCTCGGCGTGCTCGACAGCACGGTGACGCCGATGGGCGGCCGCCTGCTGCGCCGCTGGCTGCACCGTCCGCTGCGCCTGCGCGAGGTGCTGGCGCAGCGACACCATGCAGTGGAAACGCTGATCGACCGCGGCAGCGATGCCGACATCCGCGAACAGTTCCGCCGCCTGGGCGACATCGAACGCATCCTCACCCGCGTGGCACTGCGCTCGGCGCGCCCGCGCGATTTCTCCACCCTGCGCGATGGCCTGGGCCTGCTGCCGGACGTGCGCCAGGTGCTGGCACCGCTGGATTCACCGCGCCTGCAGCAGCTGCACCAGCTGCTCGGCGAACACGACGAAAGCGCGCACCTGCTGGCCAGCGCGATTGCCGAGATGCCGCCGCTCAAGCTCAGCGACGGCGGCGTGCTGGCCGATGGCTATGACGCCGAGCTGGATGAGCTGCGCCGCCTGTCCACCCATGCCGACCAGTTCCTGATCGACCTGGAACAGCGCGAACGCGAAAGCAGCGGCATTCCCACCCTGAAGGTGGGCTACAACCGCGTGCACGGCTACTACATCGAGATCAGCAAGGGCCAGTCCGACCGCGCGCCGGTGCACTACACCCGCCGGCAGACGCTGACCAACGCCGAGCGTTACATCACCGAAGAACTGAAAGCCTTCGAGGACAAGGTGCTGTCCGCGCGCGACCGCTCGCTGTCGCGCGAGAAGTTCCTGTACGAGCAGCTGCTGGACACGCTGGCCGAGCAGCTGGAACCGCTCAAGCAGTGCGCCGCCGCGCTGAGCGAGCTGGATGTGCTGGCCGCCTTCGCCGAACGCGCGCAGGCGCTGGACTGGGCACGCCCCGACCTGCAGGACGCGCCCTGCCTGAAGATCGAACGCGGCCGCCACCCGGTGGTGGAGGCGGTGCGCGAGCAGCCGTTCGAACCCAACGATCTGGACCTGCACCCGGACCGTCGCATGCTGGTCATCACCGGCCCGAACATGGGCGGCAAGTCGACCTACATGCGGCAGAACGCGCTGATCGTGCTGCTGGCCCATATCGGCAGCTTCGTGCCGGCCAGCCGCGCGGTGATCGGTCCGATCGACCGCATCCTGACCCGCATCGGTGCCGGCGATGACCTGGCGCGCGGGCAGTCCACCTTCATGGTCGAAATGGCCGAGACCAGCTACATCCTGCACCATGCCACCGCGCATTCGCTGGTGCTGATGGATGAGATCGGCCGCGGTACCTCCACCTACGATGGCCTGGCGCTGGCCGATGCGGTGGCCCGCCACCTGGCCTTCCAGAACCGCTGCTACACGCTTTTTGCCACCCACTACTTCGAGCTGACCGCGCTGGCCGATGAGCAGCATGAAGGCGGCCGCAGCGGCATCGCCAACGTGCACCTGGATGCGGTCGAACACACCGACAAGCACGGAGGCGAAGCGCTGGTATTCATGCACGCGGTGAAGGACGGCCCGGCCAACCGCAGCTTCGGCCTGCAGGTGGCCGCGCTGGCCGGCCTGCCGCGGGCAACGGTGGCGCAGGCGCGCCGGCGCCTGGCGGAACTGGAACAGCGCGGCGGCGAAAGCCATGCCGCCGGACTGGCACCGCAGGCGCTGGATGCCCCGCAGCAGTTCGGGCTGTTCACCGCTCCTTCCAGCAAGGCGCAGGAAGCCCTGTCGGCCATCGACCCGGATGAGCTGACGCCCAAGCAGGCGCTGGAAGCCCTGTACCGGCTGAAGGCGCTGCTGTAATCCAGCCGCCGGGCACGGCCCGGCGCGACCAGCTTCCCTGTCGCCGGGGTCCTCCCGGCGTCGTGAAGCCTTCGCATTTCCGTCGTGACGGCGGCGCTATGCTCGGGCGGTGTTCCCTTCACCGACCCGGAGTCCGCCGTGAATACGCAATCACTTGCCGCATCGCTCTTCCAGCAGCTGCAGCAGGGTCAGGGCCTGCAGCAGGTGTCCCAGCAGCTCGGCCTGGACAGCAGCCAGACCACCCAGGCGGTGGGCAGCGCGTTGCCGCTGCTGCTCGGCGCGATGGGCCAGAACGCCAGTGAACCGCAGGGCGCGCAGTCACTGCTGAACGCGCTGCAGCGCGACCATCTGGGCGGTGGCGGTGGCGGTTTCGACCTCGGCGGTCTTCTCGGCGCCGTGCTCGGCGGCAGCGGCAGCGGTGCGACCGATGGGGCCGGCATCCTCGGCCACGTCTTCGGCGGCCAGCAGCCCCAGGCGGCCGAGCTGCTCGGCCAGAAGACCGGCCTGGACAGCGGCACCTCGGGCAAGCTGCTGGCCATCCTCGCCCCCATCGTCATGTCCTTCCTGGCCCAGCGCTTCGCCCAGCAGGGCAATGCCAGCGAACTCAGCACCGCCCTCGGGCAGGAAGCCCAGCATGCCGGCAACGGCGGCATCGGCAGCCTGCTCGGTGGCGTGCTCGACCAGGACGGCGATGGCCAGTTCGGGGCCAGTGATCTGCTCAAGCTCGGTGCGGGCCTGCTCAAGCGCTGATCGCGCAATGCACTCCCCGCCCCTCCAATAGGCCAGCACTATCGCATCGGTTGAATCAATCAAATTTACCCATCGGTAGGCGCCGCCTATGGTGGTTGGGCCTCCCCCGATTCCACCTTTCGCCAGTCCACAGGTAGACACCCATGAAAAGCGAAGCCAAGTGCCCCTTCAACCATGCCGTCGTCGGCGATGCCACGACCAACCGCGACTGGTGGCCGAACCAGTTGCGGGTGGATCTGCTCAACCAGCATTCGTCGCGCTCGAACCCGCTCGATGCGGGCTTTGACTACGCAAAGGCCTTCAAGGGCCTGGACTACGCTGCGCTGAAGGCCGACCTGAAGGCACTGATGACCGATTCGCAGGACTGGTGGCCGGCCGACTTTGGCCATTACGGCGGCCTGTTCATCCGCATGGCCTGGCACAGCGCCGGCACCTACCGCATCGGCGACGGCCGTGGCGGCGGTGGCCGCGGCCAGCAGCGCTTCGCCCCGCTCAACAGCTGGCCGGACAACGTCAGCCTGGACAAGGCGCGCCGCCTGCTGTGGCCGATCAAGCAGAAGTACGGCCAGGCCATTTCCTGGGCCGACCTGCTGATCCTCACCGGCAACGTCGCGCTGGAATCGATGGGCTTCAGGACGCTGGGCTTCGCCGGTGGCCGCCCCGATACCTGGGAACCGGACCAGGACGTGTACTGGGGCCGCGAGACCACCTGGCTGGGCGGCGACGTGCGCTACAAGCACGGCTCCGAAGGCGTGCAGGAAGACCATGGCGTGCTGGTGTCCGACGATGATGCCGACGGCGATGTGCATTCGCGCACGCTGGAAAACCCGCTGGCCGCGGTGCAGATGGGCCTGATCTACGTGAACCCGGAAGGCCCGGACGGCAACCCCGATCCGGTGCTGGCCGCGCATGACATCCGCGATACCTTCGGCCGCATGGCGATGGACGACGAGGAAACCGTCGCCCTGATCGCCGGTGGCCACAGCTTCGGCAAGACCCATGGCGCCGGCCCGGCCGACAACGTCGGCAAGGAACCGGAGGCCGCCGGGCTGGAAAGCCAGGGTCTGGGCTGGTCCAGCACCTACGGCAGCGGCAAGGGCGGTGATGCGATCACCAGCGGCCTGGAAGTGACCTGGACCCGCACCCCCGCGCAGTGGAGCCATGACTTCTTCGAGATCCTGTTCCAGCACGAGTGGGAACTGACCAAGAGCCCGGCCGGTGCGCACCAGTGGGTGGCCAAGAATGCCGATGCGGTGATTCCCGATGCGCATGACGCGTCGAAGAAGCACCGCCCGACCATGCTGACCACCGATCTGTCGCTGCGGTTCGACCCGGCCTACGAAAAGATCTCGCGGAAGTTCCTGGCCGACCCGCAGGCCTTCGCCGATGCCTTCGCCCGCGCCTGGTTCAAGCTGACCCACCGTGACATGGGCCCGCGCGCCCGCTACCTGGGCCCGGAGATTCCGGCGCAGGAATTCATCTGGCAGGACCCGATCCCCGAAGCGAAGCACCCGCTGGTCGACGCCAAGGACATCGCTGTGCTGAAGCAGAAGATCGCCGCCACCGGCCTGAGCGTGGCCGAGCTGGTGTCCACAGCCTGGGCATCGGCCTCGACCTTCCGCGGGTCGGACAAGCGTGGCGGTGCCAACGGCGCGCGCATCCGCCTGGCCCCGCAGAAGGACTGGGCGGTGAACCAGCCGCAGCAGCTGGCCAAGGTGCTGGCGGCGCTGGAAAAAGTGCAGGCCGAGTTCAACGGCGGCGGCAAGCAGGTCTCGCTGGCCGACCTGATCGTGCTGGCCGGCGGCGTGGGCATCGAGCAGGCCGCCAAGGCCGGCGGCCATGAGGTCAGCGTGCCGTTCACCCCGGGCCGCACCGATGCCAGCCAGGACCAGACCGATGTGGAATCGTTCGCGGTGCTGGAGCCGGCCGCCGATGGCTTCCGCAACTACCTCAAGGGCCGCTACAGCGTGCCGGCCGAAGCACTGCTGATCGACCGCGCGCAGCTGCTGACCCTGACCGCACCGGAGCTGACGGTGCTGGTCGGCGGCCTGCGCGTGCTGGGCGCCAACGTCGATGGCAACAAGGACGGCGTGTTCACCGATCGCCCGGGCACGCTGAGCAACGACTTCTTCGCCCACCTGCTGGACATGGGCACGCAGTGGAAGGCCACCGGCCGCGAAAGCTACGCCGGCAGCGACCGCAGCAGCGGCGCGCCGCGCTGGACCGCCAGCCGCGCCGACCTGGTGTTCGGTTCCAACTCGGTGCTGCGCGCCGTGGCCGAGGTCTATGCCAGCGGCGATGGCGAGAAGAAGTTCGTGCAGGATTTCATCGCCGCCTGGACCCGGGTGATGGAACTGGACCGCTACGACCTGCACGGTTGAGGTGACCCGGTAGCTGCCAACCTTGGTTGGCACACGACACAACGCCCACCAAGGTGGGCGACTACCAAAGCAGCCACGTCATGACCCGGTAGCTGCCAACCTCGGTTGGCACGCGACACAGCGCCCACCAAGGTGGGCGGCTACCAAAGCAGCCGCGTCATGACCCGGTAGCCGCCAACCTTGGTTGGCACACGACACAACGCCCACCAAGGTGGGCGGCTACCAAAGCAGCCGCGTCATGACCTGGTAGCTGCCAACCTTGGTTGGCACACGGACCACGCCCACCAAGGTGGGCGGCTACCAGAGCAGCCACGTCATGCACCCGTCGCTGCCAACCTCGGTTGGCACGCGACACAACGCCCACCAAGGTGGGCGGCTACCAAAGCAGCCGCGTCATGACCTGGTAGCTGCCAACCTCGGTTGGCACACGGACCACGCCCACCAAGGTGGGCGGCTACCCGAGCTACCGCGACACAACGGCGGTGGGTTCAACGCGCCCCCGCCTTCAACCGTTCCAGGATCGGCGTGAACAGCGGCGCCTGCATCGAACGTGGCGGCTGCACCGCCTTGCCCTTCTTTACCGCCTGCCAGTACGACCACGGCAACGCCTTGTTGCCCAGCTCGTAATCCATGCCGTCCCAACCATCCTCGCGGAACGCATAGAACGCCCAATGCACGCGCTGCTGCTCGGCCACCGCCAGTACGTCGCGCAGGTAGGCCCCGCAATCGGGCCAGCGGCGCATGCAGCCGAACTCCCCGATCACCATGCGGTTGGCGCCGATGCCATGGCTCCTGGCCCAGTCCATCGGCTGCTGCAGGTAGCCGCGCACGCGCGCCGCATCCCAGTGCACCTGCTCGCCACCGAACGGCACCGTGGCGGGGTAGCGGTAGGGGGTGGCCCGCGTCTGGTTGGGGGCGCTGGTGGCCGCGTATGGTTCATACATGTGCACGCTGTACAGCAGGTTCGCGTCATCCAGCGGCGCAGGCCAGTAATCGAACGCATCGGCCGCGGCATACCAGCCGGCATCGAGCATCAGCGGCATGTCCGCATCCACGTCGCGCACACGGGCGATCAGCCCGCGGTAGAGCACCCGCAGATCCCGCGGGCCACCCTGCACGCCCGCATACCAGTGCTGCATGGCCGCAGCCGGCGCGTGCTCGGCCAGCGTGGTGCCGTACTCCGGTGCCGGCTCGTTGATCAGGTTGTAGGCAGCCAGCGCCGGATGCCCCTTCAAGGCCGTGGCCAGGTCGTGCCAGAAACGCTGGGCCGGTTCATGGTTGTCCAGCGACTGCCACAGCCGCGTATCGACCACGCCGCCGTTCTTCTGCTTCCAGCGCAGCAACGGGAGCGACAGCGGCACCAGCACCACCTTCAGACCCGCCGCCCCGGCATCGTCCAGCACCCGGCGCAGGGTGACCACATCGGCCGCCACCAGCCCCTGGTAGTCGTCGGCGTTGCCCATCAGGAAATCGCGGCCACCGGCGCTGCGCCACTTGTCCGGCGTCAACCGGACCCAGGTCGCCCCGGTGCTGCGCAGGGCCTGGAAATAGGCGCGGTCAGGGGGCGTCTCATTGAAGCTGTTGCCCCCGCGCTGTGGTGTATCCCAGAAGGTGATGTCGGCGGCGGACACGGGGGCAGCGGCAGCAAGGGCCACGCACAGCAGGCTGCGGTGAAGGAGCATGGCGATCTTCCATGAAAAGGAAGGCCCAACGTGAGGGACGCCAGCCGAACGGCGGATGAGCGTACCGGTTACGGCATCCGTGGGTGCCGGGCCATACCCGGCGAAAACGTCAAAGCGCGTCCAGGTCACCCAATGCACGGATCAACCGCCGCGCCCGCTTGTCCGGGCGATGCTCCGGCGGCTGGAAGCCATCACGCGCGGCGATACGCAACGCGCGCTGCTCGGCACGGCGCAGGCGCGAGGCCTCGCTTTCGACATACAGCTGCTGCGCCACCGGTGCCGGCCCGCGCTGATCACTGAGCCCGGTCACCCGGATCTCGAAGTGCTCCTCCCCGCGGTCCACCTGCAGCTGCTCGCCCACGCGTACCGCACGCGAGGATTTCGGGCGTTGCCCGGCCACGCTGACCTTGCCGGTTTCGATCGCCTGCTTGGCCAGGCTGCGGGTCTTGAAGAAACGTGCGGCCCACAGCCAGACATCCAGGCGGACACTGGGCTGCACAGGGGAAAGCTCGGACATCGTCGGGCGTTACTCCGGGGGTTTGTAGAGGTTCTTGGGATTTGCCGGATCGGCGCGGCAGCCGGTACCGCCAATCAGTGGCTGGACATCGCGCATGTCCTTGCGCTGGCTGCCCACCAGGCATTCAGCACGGTCGGTCGGCCGCACCTGCGTGTCGGCCCAACGGTCATTGGCTGAACATGCGGCCAGACCGACCGCCATCACGACCACCCCGATTCCTTCCGCCCGAATCCATTGCCGCATTGCCACATCCCTCTGACCGGCTTGGTGGTAGTGTGCGCCTCCCGCTGCCTGATCTCCACCCCATGGCCAAAGCGCCGCTCGACCTGACCTCCGGACCCATCGGCCGCAACCTGCTGCTGTTCTCCCTGCCCATCCTGGCCGGCAACATCGCCCAGTCATTGAACGGCTCGGTGAACGCGGTCTGGGTTGGTCGTTTCCTCGGCGAAGCGGCGCTGACCGCCACGGCCAACGCCAACAACATCATGTTCTTCCTGATCGGCTCGGTGTTCGGCTTCGGCATGGCCTCCACCATCCTGATCGGCCAGGCCATGGGCGCACGCGACGTGGCACAGGCGCGCCGGGTGGTCGGTACCAGCGCCACCTTCTTCATCGGCATCTCGGTGATCATCGCCATCGCCGGCTGGTTCCTGGCCCATCCGCTGCTGGCAGCGATGGGCACCCCGGCCGCCTCGCTGCCGCTGGCCGAGGCCTACCTGCGCATCATCTTCCTGGCGATGCCCACGCTGTATGCCTTCGCCTTCCTGACTGCGGCCCTGCGCGGTGCCGGTGATTCGCGCACGCCCTTCCGCTTCCTGCTGGTGTCGGTGGCGCTGGACATCGCACTGAACCCGGTGCTGATCTTCGGCCTCGGCCCGTTCCCCGCGCTGGGCATTGCCGGTTCGGCGTGGGCCACGCTGGTGGCGCAGACGCTGTCGCTGGCCGGCCTGCTGCTGTACATGCGGCGCAAGCGCCATGTGCTGTGGCTGGGCCGCGCCGAGATGCACCTGTTCAAGCTGGACATGACGATCCTGCGCGCGCTGGTGGTCAAGGGCGTGCCGATGGGCCTGCAGATGGTGCTGATCTCGCTGTCGGTGATCATGCTGATGACCATGGTCAACCAGTACGGCACCGACACGGCGGCCGCGTATGGTGCATCGCTGCAACTGTGGAACTACGTGCAGATGCCGGCGATGGCGATCGGCGCGGCCTGTTCGTCGATGGCCGCGCAGAACGTGGGTGCCCAGCGCTGGGACCGCGTGCGCGGCACCGCACGCCAGGGCATCCTGTTCAACTTCCTGCTGACCGGCGCGCTGATCCTGCCGCTGGTGCTGCTGGACCAGTACTCGCTGGCGCTGTTCCTGCCGCAGGGCAGCGAGTCGCTGCAGATCGCCCGGCACCTGAACCACGTGGTGATCGGCTCCTTCCTGTTCTTCGGCGTGAGCTTCGTGATTTCCGGCGTGGTGCGCTCGACCGGCGCGGTCATTCCGCCGCTGCTGATCCTGGCGGTATCGCTGTGGGGCGTGCGCGTGCCCTTCGCTGAGTTCCTGCAGCCGTACTGGGGCGCCGACGCCATCTGGTGGAGCTTCCCGGCCGGCTCGCTGGTGTCGATGCTGCTGTCGCTGGCGTATTACCGCTGGGGCGGCTGGCGCAAGGCGAAGATGATGGCCACGCCGGTGCATGCCGAGGAACTGGCGACGCCATCGGAGATTCCGGCGTGCCCGCCGTCACCGGTGGCCGACCCGGATGCAGCGTTGGAATCGGCGCCGCCACGCTGACCCGTCTTCGCGCCGCGGTACTCGCCGGGCCTGGCCCGGCGCTGCCGGGCGCTTGGTGACCGGGCGCTACCGCTTCTTTCTTTCCGCGTTGTGCTTGGCCGCTGCGCGCAGCAACGCCTTGAGCGCCGCGGCATTGGGCAGCGCATTCTCGCGGATGTCGATCGCGCGCCGGGTGTTGCCCTCCAGGCTGGCGTTGAACAGGCCTTTCGGGTCCGGCAGGGCCGCGCCATGGGCAAAGGTCAGCTTGACCACCTGCGTGTAGGTTTCGCCGGTACACAGGATGCCGTGGTGCTCCCAGACCGGCACGCCGCGCCATTTCCAGGTTTCCTCCACGCCCGGCACCGCCGCGTGGACCAGGCCACGCACCCAGGCCAGGGTGTCGCCACGCCAGTCGCCAAGTTCGGCGATGCGGGCATCGATCAGGGCAGCAGGATCAGCGGCAGCAGCAGGCGTGCGGGGCATGGTCGTGGCACCGGGCAGGAGTTGCCGAAGCCTAGCGCCGGACCGGCTCGCGGTCACGGCGCGGTGCGCCATGGCCGCACTCAGGCCGGCGGCGTATCCGGCAGGTCACGCCACAACGGCAGGCGGTGACGCAGGCGCAGGCCACGCATGAGCGCCGCCATCAGCAGCCCGAACCCCGCACCGGCCACCAGCGCGGCAAACACCGCCATGGCCGACGACAGCGTGCTGCCACGCCACAGCAGCAGCCACATCAGCAGGCCCCAGGCGAAGGCGAACCAGACGCCCATCAACAGGGTATTGGCCGTCATGCTGGCCAGCATCGGCGGGGCAACGGTAACGCCGCTGCGCCACAGCACGCGGTGCAGCAACGGTGCCGACTGCCGCCGCGGGACGCCAGCGGCATCAAGGTGGCGCAGGGCCAACTGCACCTTGGCCGGATACTTCTGCTCAGGGGTATTCATGCGGTTGAACATACCGCCGCCAACCGCGCAAACGCAAACGGCCGCCCGAAGGCGGCCGTTGCGGCAACACCGTGAGGTGCTGTCGGGGACCTTACTCGCCCTTTTCGGCGGCCAGGCGGGCAGCCTTGGCCTGCGCAGCGGCAGCCAGGTCTTCCTTGATGCGGGCAGCCTTGCCTTCCAGGCCACGCAGGTAGTACAGCTTGCCGGCGCGGACCTTACCACGACGCTTCACTTCGACCGAGTCGATGATGGCGCTGTGGGTCTGGAAGACGCGCTCGACGCCGTAGCCGTGCGAGATCTTGCGGACGGTGAACGAGGAGTTCAGGCCGGCATTCTTGGTGCCGATCACGACGCCTTCGTAAGCCTGCACGCGCTCACGGTTGCCTTCCTTCACCTTCACGTTGACGACAACGGTGTCGCCCTGGCTGAACTTCGGCAGTTCGCGGGTGATCTGGGCGGATTCGAATTCCGCGACGATGGACTTGTTCAGCTTGCTCATTGGGTTACACCGATTCTTGTTCGGGTGGGCGTGTCGTTTCGACAACGTAGGCTGATGCAGTCACTGGACTGTGCTGCACGTTTGTTGTGGGTACTGCGCGCGCCGGCCGAGGGCTGGCGGGAATTGGCCATGATAGCCGATCAGGCGCCCCCTGCGCTAGGGGGCGTCCGTGCGGGAACGGGCCTGGCGGGCCTGCTCCAGCAGCTTGCGGTCGGCCTTGCCCAGGCTGGCCTCGTCCAGCAGGTCCGGGCGGCGTTCCGCGGTGCGGATCAAAGACTGCTGCCGGCGCCAGGCGGCGATGGCGGCATGGTTGCCCGAACGCAGCACCTCCGGCACGTCACCCAGCGGGTGCTGGGCCGGCTGGCTGTAATGCGGGCAGTCGAGCAGGCCCAGATCACCCTCGAAGCTGTCCTGGGCCGCCGATTCAGCATCGTTCAGCGCCCCGTCCTGCAGCCGGGCCACGGCATCGATGATGACCGCCGCGCCCAGTTCGCCGCCGGACAGCACGTAGTCGCCGAGGGAAATCTCCTCGTCGACATGGGCTTCCAGGAAGCGTTCATCGATGCCCTCGTAACGGCCGCACAGCAGCACCACGCGGGGCAATACCGCCAGCTCGCGCACCTTGGCCTGGGTCAGCGGCGCCCCCTGCGGGCTGAGGTAGATCACCCGGGCCGGGGTCGGATCCGCGTCACGGATGGCCTGCAGGCAGGCCTGCAGCGGCTCGATCAGCATCACCATGCCCGGGCCGCCGCCGAACGGGCGGTCGTCCACCCGGCGGTAGTTGCCCTCGGCATGATCGCGGGGGTTCCAGCCGTGCAGGCTGAACAGCCCCTTTTCCTGCGCACGGCCGACCACGCCCAGGCCTGCGGACTGGGCGATGAATTCCGGGAACAGGGTGATGACGTCAAAACGCATCGCGCGACTCAGAAATCCGGGTCCCAGTCGACCACGACCAGGTTGGCGTCGAAATCCACCGAAACGACAACGTCCGGCTGGATGAACGGAATCATGCGCTCACGATCACCGCGCACGACCACCACATCATTGGCGCCGGTGCTGAACAGGTGCGAGACCTGGCCCAGGGCAACGCCCTCGACGGTCTTCACGTCCAGGCCTTCCAGATCGACCCAGTAGTACTCGTCCGGCTTCGGCGGCGGCAGCGCGCTGCGGGCCACGAAGATCTCGGTGCCGTGCAGGGCTTCGACCGTGTCGCGATCCTCGATGCCCGGGAAACGGGCCACCAGGTGCTTGCCGCTGTCGCGGCCACGGGCGCCTTCAAGCGTCGATTCCTGCCCGGCAGGGCTGCGCAGGATCCACGGCTGGTAACGGAAAATGGCGGAACGCGGCTCGGTCCAGGACTCGAGCTTCAGTTCGCCGCGCACACCAAAAGCGCCGACAACCCTGCCCAGCAGGATGCGGCGCTCGATATCTTTCATCTGCTTCAACCAAGAGGGCCACGCCGAAGCGTGGCCCGTCAGGATCAGGCCGCAGCGGCCTGGGACTTGGTCGCTTCCTTGATCAGGTTGCGGACCTTGTCGGTCGGCTGGGCGCCGTTCTTGACCCAATGGTCAACGCGGGCCAGGTCCAGCTCGATGCGCTTCTCGGCGCCCTGGGCGACCGGGTTGTAGAAGCCAACGCGCTCGATGTTGCGGCCGTCGCGCGCGCTGCGCACGTCGGTCACGATGATGTGGTAGAACGGACGCTTCTTGGCGCCGCCGCGGGTCAGTCGAATCTTGACCATGGTGGTTTTTCCTATGTTGCCCAGTCGCCAGGATGGCGCGGTAAGCGGGCGATTATAGCGGCAGCGGCCAGCTGCGCCAACCCCGCCTGTTCAGGCGCTCCAGTACGCTCGCCGGGCATCTGCCCGATCCTTCGTTCAGGAAAGTGCCTGCCACGGCACCCCGGCCAGCACCGCCCGGCCCTGGACGGCCAGCTCAGCCGACCCCGCCAGCGGGTGGGCGTCGATGGCTTCCAGCGCCCAGATGCCACTGGCGTTGCAGGCCAGCGCCGCATGCATTCCCCCAAGCTCCGCAAGCGCGACCGGCCGCACCACCTGTGGACCGGGCCAGTGCGCCTGCAGCAGCGCCTCGGCGGTCCCGCGCAGGGCCGGGGCCTGCGGCCAGATCAGCTGCTGCCCATCATGCAGGGCCAGGTTCCAGGTGGTGCCCTCGCTGATCTCGCCAGCAGCATTCACGAACAGCGCATCGTCGAAGCCCTCGGCCAGCGCGGCGCGGCGCTGGGCGAACAGGCCGAAGGTGCCGACATGCTTGATCTGCGGCAGTTCGCGCTGCCAGATCACGCTGCGCACCCGTTTCGGGGCCACCAGCGTCACCGGCGCGGACACCGCCACCAGCACGTCGACCGGCACCGGCGCCAGCGGATCACGGAAATCGAAGTGGCGCGAGTACACCGTCACCCGCAGCGAGGCATCGCCCTGCCCCGCCTGCTGTAGCGCCTGCGCCATCCAGACCTGTACCTGCGCCGCATCCAGCGTGCTGCCGAACAGTTCGCGCGTGGCCTGCGACAGTCGCGCCAGATGCAGGTCCAGCCCCTGCACCGCGTACCCGCGCACCTGCAACGAGGTGAAGTGGCCGTAGTTGACCAGTGCCGGCAGCAGATCCCCGACCTGCGCGGGCCTGCCGTTGCAGGTCACCGTCATCGCAGCAGCGCCTGCGCCTGTTTCCACATCCCGCGCAGCACGCCGGCCGCTGGCTGTGCCGGGGCCATCCACGCCGACGGCACCGGGCAGGCGCCGGCCATCGGTGCCAGCAGGATCGGAAGCTGCAATGAAAAACGCCGACAGAAGGTGTCGGCGCGCTCAAGAATCGGCGATGCGTTCACGCGACATACCTGTGGGAGAAGTCACCGCCCAGCATACGCCAGTGGCCGCGACCGGATCCGCAGACCCGGTCGCGCAAGGATCAGCGCGCCACCACCGCGTAGGTGCGCACCAGCTGGCTATCCATTTCCTCGTTGAACTGGAAGGTCACATAGCGCGCGTCGTCTGCGGCGAACTCCACCTCGGCCGTTGCACGGCCGATCTCGGTGCCGTCTGCGTCCAGCGCGCGCGCCACCAGCTTGCCCTTGAAGGCCTTGTCGGCCACCACATACACCGCCGCCTCCTTGGAACCCATGCCACGGCTCTTGCCCAGGGTCACGGTCAGGCCATGTGCGGCCAGACCCGGATCAGCCTGCAGCGTCACGTTCATGCGCTTGTCCACGCCCTCGCCCAGGCCCGCAACGAAATCAGCCGCCGTGCCACTGATGGCACTGCCGGCCTTCTGCGACACCGAGGTGTCGTCCTTGCATGCAGTCAGGCCCAGGGCCAGGACCATCACCACGATCACTCTGTTCATGAACATTCCCTTGTCAGATACGGCGGGTAGTCAAGCAATACGGACCGGGACACGCAAGTGCCGATCCAGGCACCTGCGTCCGCCCTCACGTCGATCAACGGAACGGCAGGCCGCCACGGCCCCCCATCGCGCCCATCATGCCCTTCATGCTGCGCAGCATGCCCTTCATGCCGCCGCCGGCCATCTTGCTCATCATCTTTTCCATCTGCATGTACTGCTTCATGAGCTTGTTGACGTCGGCCGGGGTCACGCCCGAGCCCTTGGCGATGCGCGCGCGGCGCGAGCCGTTGAGCAGGTTCGGGTTGCGGCGTTCCTTCTTGGTCATCGAGCCGATGATGGCGATCATGCGCGGCACTTCCTTGCCCTGGCTGACCTGCTGCTTGAGGTGGTCCGGGATGTTGCCCAGGCCCGGCAGCTTGTCCATCAGGCCGCCGATGCCGCCCATGTTCTGCATCTGCTCCAGCTGGTCACGCATGTCATTGAGGTCGAACTTCTTGCCCTTGGCGACCTTCTCGGCCAGCTTCTGCGCCTTGTCCTTGTCGACCTGCTGCTCGACCTGTTCCACCAGCGACAGCACGTCGCCCATGTCCAGGATGCGGCTGGCGATACGGTCGGGGTGGAACACATCCAGGCCGTCGGGCTTCTCGCTGACACCGACGAACTTGATCGGCTTGCCGGTGATGTAGCGCACGCTCAGCGCGGCACCGCCACGGGCATCACCGTCGGTCTTGGTCAGCACCACGCCGGTCAGCGGCAGCGCATCGCCGAAGGCCTTGGCGGTGTTGGCCGCGTCCTGGCCGGTCATGGCATCGACGACGAACAGCGTTTCGGCCGGGTTGACCGCCGCGTGCAGGGCCTTGATCTCGGCCATCATCGCTTCGTCGATGGCCAGGCGGCCGGCGGTATCGACCAGCAGCACGTCCACGAACGACCGGCGCGCATCGTCGATGGCCGCGCGCACGATGGCTTCCGGCTTCTGGTCGGCGCTGGACGGGAAGAACAGCACGCCCACCTGCTCGGCCAGGGTCTTGAGCTGCTCGATCGCGGCCGGACGGTAGACGTCGGCCGACACCACCATCACCTTCTTCTTGCGCTTTTCCTTCAGGTGCTTGGCCAGCTTGCCGACCGTGGTCGTCTTGCCGGCGCCCTGCAGGCCCGCCATCAGGATGATGGCCGGCGCCGGCACGTTGAGGTTCAGGTCGCTGGCGGCGGCGCCCATGACGGCGGTCAGCTCGTCGCGCACGACCTTGATCAGCGCCTGGCCCGGGGTCAGCGACTTGAGCACTTCCTGGCCGACCGCACGCACCTTGATGCGCTCGATCAGCGCCTGCACCACCGGCAGCGCGACATCGGCCTCCAGCAGGGCGATGCGCACTTCGCGGGTGGCTTCGCGGATGTTTTCCTCGGTCAGGCGGCCGCGGCCACGCAGGCGCTCGATGGTGCCGGAAAGACGCTGGGTCAGGGACTCGAACATTGCGGTGCAACCTGTCTGGAACGGGGACAATAAGGCAGACAGTATACCGGTTCGTCCCCCGGCCCCGGGATGCGCTGCGGCGGGCGTCGCCAGCCATGCAGGGGTATGCGAAACTGCCACGATGACAATCGTTCTCATCGCCGCCCTGCTCTACCTGGCCGCCGCCGGCCTGCTGGTACGCGCGCTCAGCCGCGACGAGGCCGGCGCTTCCCCGGCCTGGCTGTGGCCGGCCCTGCCGGCGATGCTGCTGCATGGCATCTACCATGTGCTGGTGGCCGTGCGCACCAGCGGCGGGCCGGACATGCATTTCTTCGCGGCGCTGTCACTGGTCGGCCTGGGCATGGCCTGGCTGACTTCGCTGGTGGGCGCGCGTGGGCGCATGGCGACCCTGGGCGTGGTGGTGTTCCCGCTGGCGGCCCTGCTGCTGGCCGCCTACCACGGCTATGGCCACGAACCCAGCAAGGTGCTGGGCTGGCGCCTGGCCAGCCATGCCTGGCTGGCCCTGCTGGCCTATGCCACGCTGAGCATCGCCGCGCTGCTGGCCATCATGCTGTGGCTGCAGGAACGTGCCCTGCGCCGTCGCGACTTCCGCCCCTGGCTGCGCGCCCTGCCCCCGCTGGCCGACCTGGAATCCCTGCTGTTCCGCGTCATCACCGTGGGGTTCGCACTGCTGACCCTCACCCTGGTCACCGGCGTGCTGTTTGTCGATGACCTGCTGGCGCAGAAGCTGGTGCACAAGACGGTGCTCAGCGTGCTGTCGTGGATCGTGTTCGGCGTGCTGCTGATCGGCCGCCGCCGCTACGGCTGGCGCGGGGTGAAGGCGGTGCACTGGACGCTGACGGCGATGGTGCTGTTGCTGCTGGCGTTCTTCGGCAGCCAGTTCGTGATCGAGCTGGTGTTCGGGCATACGCGCTGACGCGCGGAGCCGGCAACTGCATCCACGCATGGCGTGGATCTACGAGAAGCCGCTCATCCACGCAGGGCGTGGATCTACCCGAAGCCGGGTAGCGGACCGGGGTCCGCCCCCTTCTTCCGCCGTTACAGGCCGTACTGCTCGATCACATCCAGATGCGGCTGGCGATCCTGGTCACAGGCTTCGGCCAGGCGCAGCCAGCACAGCGGGTGCGCCCAGCCGGCGGTGGCCTGCTGCAGGAACCGGTGCAGGGCCAGCGGTGCGTGGTCCTGCGGCTGGGCAACGGTGAACAGCAGGCCCGGCAGCGTGTCCTGCTCCTCATTCCCTGCAGGATCGGTGACGGTGTAATCAGCCTGGCTGTGCGCCCAGGCCTGCCAGCCCTGCGCCTCGGCCGCTTCGACGAAGGTGTTCCAGGCCTCTTCGCCGGGGTGTGCACCATCCACCAGCCAGCTGCGCGCGTAGCCACCGCGCTCCAGCACATGCACCCGCGTATAGGTGGGAATGAACTGCCGGCGCGCCTCTTCGTCCTCCGGCGCCGGATGCACCAGCGCGGCGTCGAACACCACCCAGTCACCTACCTGCTGCGCACGGTGGGCCGGTGCGTTCTCGACGATGCGCGCGGTCACCGGGCCACTGCGGCGGGCGTAGTAGTCCACCGGCTCGCCCTGTTCGTGGCTGCGGATGATCACCCAGCCCCACGGTTCTTCGACCACGCCGTCCTGGCTGGATAGCTCCATGCCGATGGCTGCGGCCGACTGGCGTACCGCCTCCCAGTCACCGGCGGCGCTGGCGGCACTCATGTGGTCCCAATGGGCGGCGTTGGGCTCTTCCAGCAGACCCACCAGCTGCGCGTAGCAGGCCTGTGCCTCGGCGAAGCGGCCAGTATCCATGTACATCCGCGCCAGCGTGCCGCGCGCGCCGTGGGAACCGGGCGACAGCGCCAGCAGCGCCTGCGCGGCCTGTTCCAGCGCGGGCCAGTCCGCGACGTGCCGTGCACGCTGCACGTCGCACCAGTGCGCGAACACCGGCACCGTGCCACGGAAGACATCGGCGAGTCGGCGCAGGCCATCGTCGTTGCCCTGCTCGGCCAGCAGGCGCATCAGGCTGTAGGCCGGGGCACCATCGTCCTGCGCATGGCCCCGCACGAATGCCCACAGCAGCGCCTGCGCGTCGTCCCGCGCGCCACAGGCATTGAGCGCGGACGCGGCGACATCGGCCAGGCCGGCATCATCGGGGCACTGCGCATGCGCCTGCAGCAGCCACTGCGCCTCCCGCTCGGGATCACGCGCCTGTGCCTGGGCGCCCTGCGCTTCCAGCCAGGGCAGCAGTTCGGCCGCCGCCACCGGCAGCGGCGTGATCTCCGGCAATGCATCGATGCGGGCAGCCAGCGCCGCGATCTGCGCCGCAGCGCCGCGGTCCTGCCGCAGCAGGGCCAGGTGGGTGCGGGCCAGGCCAAGCTGGCGCTGCGCCACCCAGCGCGCGCCGCGTTGCAGCGCAAGCGCCAGGCTGAGCGATGCGATCTCGATCACCAGCCGGTGCGCGCCGACCTGCGCGAAGTGTTCCAGGATCGTGTTGAAGCGCGTGCCCAGATCCCAGGTGTTGCGCGCCGGATCACGCTGGCACAGCGCTGCCGCCGCCTGCGCCCACAGGCGCCAGTAATTCGGGGTCAATTCGGCCCAGGGCACCAGTTCCTGCAATGCTTCTTCATCACGTTCCAGCTGCGCCAGTGCCCAGGCTTTGGACAGGCGGCGCGGCACGGTGCAGTTGGCCGGCTCGTACTCGCCCGCCGCAGCCACTTCGGCCTCACGCTGCTCGATCAGCACCAGCGCCTGCGCGGCCTGCCCGGTGGCGAGCAGGATCTTGATCTTCATTTCCGGGAAGCTGTCGAACACGTCCTTGCCGCAGGCCTCCACGGCATCGGCCTGCTGCTGCAGGTACGCCAGCGCCTCCCCGCCACGGCCATCATCGAGCAGGGCATCGGCCTTCTCGCAGCTCAGGCACTGGAAGCAGGCCCAGCTGGGATCGATGCGCCCCAGCGTTTCGTCGCAGACCTCGATGCGCTCGGGCACCCAGCCCGGGCCATCGATGTTGCCGTAGCAGGCGGCCAGATCCTGGGTCACGCAGATCGACTGCGGGCATTCCAGGGTGTCTTCGCGGTGCGCGCGCTCGAACAGCGCCACCGCATCGCCCAGGGCGCTCTCGCCTTCCACGCGGTTGCCCACGCGGTTGCGCAACGCCCAGTGGCCGACATAGACATCGACCCAGGGGTTGTCCAGCGCCTTGCCCAATGCGCGCGCTTCGGGCAGCAGCGCATCGACGCGGTCCACCTGCAGTTCGCTGACCTCGTCGGCCAGCCGGGTCAGCAGCTGTGCGTTCTGTGCCTGGCCGGCCTGACGCAGGTCGTCCTGCAGCTTTTCGACCCAGTTCCAGATATCCATGGGGAAATACTCCTGTCTAGCGAAGGCTGGATGAGAGGGAAATTCAGCGCAGCATCTGCTGCAGGGCGGCGGCGATATCGGTGAAGGCCGCATTGAGGTCCGGCCCGGCCGCAGCCGCATCACGCGCCAGCGGGCGCCCCTGCGCGGACACGATGACCTTCAGCGAGCGCAGCAGCCGCGCCGCTGCCATGGCCTGCGGGTGGCCTTCGCGCTGGGCCTGCAGCAGCGCCTGCACGGCCGGGTTGTCCAGGTTGAGGTACAGCCGCGAGGGCGCCCGTGCCTGGATGCGCGCGGTGAACTGGCGCGCCAGCCGCAGCGCGGCCATCGACACGCGCTTGTCGTTCTCGTCGTCTTCCAGGCGCTGCTTCAGCTCCGCCTCGCGGTCGGGCACCACCACCACCGGCAATGCTTCGGGGCTGAAGCGCGCCGGCAGCAGCTGCTCGCCGTCGCCCAGATGCTCGCGCAGCCAGGCCAGCTGGCCATCGTCCAGACTGTCATCGGCACGGAACAGCGCACGGTTGCCCTGCTCGGTGCCCAGTTCGACCAGGCGCAGGCCCTTGGCCTGGGCCCAGCGGCGCAGGAACGGCACCACCGCGTAGCGATGGCCATGGGCGACCGGCACGCCCATCGCACGGAACAGCATTTCCTCGAAGCCGCCGCCACTGTCCAGGATCACGTGGACCGCACCACGCGCCGGCAGCGCGCTGGCCGGCAGGTCGCCCTGCGAGGTAGGCACGCGCACGTGCTCCAGCAGCAGGTCGAACAGACGCTCGTCGCACAATGCCGCGCCCAGCAGCGCCTCGTTGTGGCGGGCCAGCACGCGCCGCCAGGCTTCCGGCTGCTGCCGCGCGACCTCCACCAGGCCGTCGATCAGCGCCTCGAGCAGCGCATGCTGCACCGCCCGGTACTGGTCATCGCGCTGCAGGTCCTCGCGGCTGGCGGTCGGGGTCAGCCGCGAGGACTCGATCACCCCGCCGACGAACCCGGCCCACGAGGGCAACAGGTCGCGCGCATCGTCATCGAGCAGCATGCCGCGCACGAACACGGACAGGTTGCGGTTGTCGCTGGTGCCATAGGTCGCCCCGTCCTGCACCCACAGCAGGCCGGTGGCATCGCTGAGGCCATCGGCCTGCAGCGGCAGGGTGGCGATGGGCTCGAAGTCATGCTCGAAACGGGCGGCGAACTGCAGTGCCTGGCGGCGTGCCTGCACCGGATGCAACGCGACATCGCCGGCCGCCCGCCACGGTGGTGGCTCGGGGTTGATCGGTTCGGCGGCCGCGCCGATGAAGATCGGCTCGGACAGCAGCGCGCAGTAGCGGCCCAGCACCTCGTGCAGGCGCGCCTCATGGGCCAGCGACAGGAAGTCCGGATGCAGTTCCAGTTCCACCTCGGTGCCGATCGCCCGCGCTGGCACTTCGCTGACGGTGTACTGCTCGGCATTGCTGGACACGTACAGGTGGCCCAGCTCCGGCGTCTGGTAGGAGGTGGTGCGCACGCTCACCTTGCGTGCCAGCACGAACGCCGACAGGAACCCCAGGCCGAACATGCCGATCAGGCCATCTTCATCATCACCGCCCTGGCGCAGGCCACGCGTATAGCCGACGCCGACGGTGGCCAGGTAATCGTGGATTTCCTGGCGGGTCAGGCCGGCACCGGTATCGATGATGCGCAGCACGCCGGCCACGCTGTCCACCTGCACCGAAATGCGCGAAGGCGGTTCGGTACCCGGCTGTTCCAGGCGACGGCGGATGATCGAGTCGTGCGCGTTCTGCACCAGCTCGCGCAGGGCCACCACCGGGGTGGAATACAGGTGCTTGCCCAGCACCGTCATCAGGCCATTGAGATCGACCCCGGCACGACGGATTTCGGCGGCGGGAAAGCTGAGCGGCGTGTCCTGCATGCGATCGGTTACTCCTTGCCACGGAAGGCGCCACAACCGCCTTCATCGAGCCGGGAAAACTAGCACAGGCCAGCTGAGCGGTGTCGTGCCGGCAACCGCATTCCCCCGGTCAGGCCGCGTCGATGGCCTCGGACAGGCGCTCGACCGCAATCACTTCCATGCCCTTCACGCTTCCGCCCTTGGGGGCATTGGCCTTGGGCACGATGGCGCGCTTGAAGCCATGGGTGGCAGCTTCGCGCAGGCGGTCCTCGCCATTGGGCACCGGCCGGATCTCGCCGGACAGGCCGATCTCACCGAAGGCAATGGTCTTCTCCGCCAGCGGACGGTCCTGCAACGAGGACAGCACCGCCAGCAGCACCGGCAGATCGGCAGCGGTCTCCTGCACGCGGATGCCGCCGACCACGTTGACGAACACATCCTGGTCGCCGACCAGCACGCCACCATGGCGGTGCAGCACCGCCAGCAGCATGGCCAGCCGGTTCTGTTCCAGGCCCACGGCCACGCGGCGCGGATTGGACAGCGGCGAGGCATCGACCAGCGCCTGGACTTCCACCAGCAGCGGGCGCGTGCCTTCGCGGGTGACCATCACGCAGCTGCCCGGCTGGTGGGTACTGCCGCCGGACAGGAAGATGGCCGACGGGTTGGAGACTTCCTTCAGGCCCTTGTCCCCCATGGCGAACACGCCCAGCTCGTTGACCGCACCGAAACGGTTCTTGAACGCGCGCAGCAGGCGGAAACGGCTGCCGCTTTCGCCCTCGAAATACAGCACCGCATCGACCATGTGCTCCAGCACGCGAGGCCCCGCGATGCCGCCCTCCTTGGTGACATGGCCGACCAGGAACACGGCCGTGCCGGTCTCCTTGGCGAAACGGACCAGCCGGGCCGCACTCTCGCGCACCTGGCTGACCGAGCCGGGTGCGGCGGTCAGCGATTCGGTCCACAGGGTCTGCACCGAATCGGCCACGATCAGGCGCGGCCCCGCCTTGGACGCATGCTGCAGGATGGATTCGATACCGGTCTCGGCCAGCGCGTTGACGCCGTCCAGCGGCAGTTCCAGCCGGTGCGCGCGGCCAGCCACCTGCGCCAGCGATTCCTCGCCGGTGACGTACAGCACCGGCAGTTCGGCGGCCATCTTCGCCACCGCCTGCAGCAGCAGCGTGGACTTGCCGATGCCCGGGTCGCCACCGACCAGCACCACCGCGCCCTCCACCAGGCCGCCCCCCAGCACGCGGTCGAATTCACCGATGCCGGTGCTGACCCGGCGGTGTTCGGTCTGTTCCACGTCCTTGAGCGCCGTGATCTTCGGCGGGTCCACCTTGCCCGCCCAGCCGCTGCGCCGTGCCGCCGGTGCCTTGGCCGCGGCCGCCGGCTCCAGCACGATTTCCGACAGCGCGTTCCAGGCATTGCATTCGGTGCACTGCCCCTGCCACTTGCTGTACTCGGCGCCGCATTCATTGCAGACATACGCGGTGCGGGCTTTGGCCATCGGGGAGTTTCCTGCTGCTGGGGGGTGCGTGGCAGGATAGCCGAGCCCGGTCGCAACCGCTGCGACCCTCAAGGCCCCGCCCTTTCCGCCGATAGCGGGGGCGGACAAGCGCCCCGGCGCCCCTTTTTCCCGAACCTGGAACCCTGATGACTGGCAGCTACAGCCAGAGCCTGGTCGCTTTTTCCCTGCTGGTGGCGATCCTGGCTTCCTACACCGCCCTGGACATGGCCGGCCGCCTGGCCACCAGCACCGGCAGGGTCGCCCGCTGGTGGCTGGCCGGCGGTGCCGCCGCGATGGGCCTGGGCATCTGGTCGATGCACTTCATCGGCATGCTGGCCTTCGACCTGCCCATTCCGGTGGGTTACGACCTGGCCATCACCGGCTATTCGCTGCTGGTCTCGATCGGCGCGTCGGCCTTCGCGCTATGGCTGGTCTCACGCCCGGTCCTGCCCCGGCGCCGGTTGGCGGCCGGTGCGGTGCTGATCGGGCTGGGCATCGCCTGCATGCACTACCTGGGCATGGCCGCCATGCGCATGCAGCCAGGCATCGACTACCACCCGGGCTGGTTCATCGCCTCGATCGTGGTGGCCATGCTGGCCGCTGGCGCCGCGCTGTGGATCGCGTTCCGGCTGCGCGTGGAAGCACGCAACACCGTGCGCCTGCGCGCACTGGCATCGCTGGTGATGGGCCTGGCCATCGTCGGCATGCACTACACCGGCATGGCCGCCGCCCGCTTCCCGGCGGGCAGCATCTGCGGCGCGGTCGGCGATGGCGGCCTGGATGCGCAGTGGCTGGCCGTGCTGGTGATCGTCACCACGGTCGCCACGCTGGGCATCGCACTGGTGGCCTCGCTGTTCGACCGGCAGATGCGCATGCGTACCGGCGTGCTGGCCGATTCGCTGGCCAGTGCGAACCACAAGCTGCTGCAGGCGGCACTGCACGACCCCCTGACCCAGCTGCCCAACCGCATGCTGCTGCAGGACCGCATCGAGCAGGCCATCGAGGAAGCGCGGCGCCAGCAGCATGCCGTGGCGGTGATGTTCTGCGACCTGGACGGTTTCAAGGCGGTCAACGATGCCTACGGGCACCAGATCGGCGACCGCCTGCTGGTGGCGGTGGCGCGCCGCGTGGGCGCGCTGCTGCGGCCGCAGGACACCTTCGCCCGGCTCGGCGGTGACGAGTTCGTGATCGTGCTGGCCATCGAGGCCCCGGACGATGCGGTGGTGGTGGCCGAACGCCTCATCGCCGCCGTGGCCGAGCCGTTCGTGGTCGATGCGGCCGAACTGCAGGTCAGTGCCAGCCTGGGCATCGCCCTGTACCCGGACGATGCGGCCGGGGAACGCGAGCTCATGGCCCATGCCGATGCGGCGATGTACCACACCAAGCAGGGCGGCCGGAACGGCTACACCTTCTTCACCCCCTCGATGCAGGTCAGCGCCAACCGCCAGCTGCGCCTGCTGCAGGACCTGCGCCGCGCGATCGCCCGCAGGGAACTGCTGCTGCACTACCAGCCTAAGTTCCCGGCGGCCGGCCTGCCCACCACCGGGGCCGAGGCCCTGCTGCGCTGGCAGCACCCGGAACTGGGGCTGCTGACACCGGATGTGTTCATTCCCATCGCCGAACGCAGCGGCCTGATCCTGCCGATCGGCGACTGGGTACTGGACCGTGCCTGTGCCCAGCTGCGCTGCTGGCATGATGCAGGCCACCCGGAATGGACGATGGCGGTGAACCTGTCACCGCTGCAGTTCACGTCCCCTTCGCTGCTGGACAGCGTGCAGGCCACGCTGCAGCGGCATGGCATCGCCCCGCAGAAGCTGACGCTGGAAATCACCGAAACCACGGCGATGCGCGATGTGGAGGCCAGCCTGGCGATCCTCAATGCCCTGTCGGCGATGGGCGTGCACATCGCCATCGATGATTTCGGCACGGGCTATTCGAGCCTGCTGTACCTCAAGCGCATGCCGGCGACCGAACTGAAGATCGACCGCGCCTTCGTGCACGACCTGGAACGCAACGAGGAGGATGCCGCCATCGTGTCCTCGATCATCGCGCTGGGCCGCACGCTGCAGTTGCAGGTCGTGGCCGAGGGCGTGGAGACCCAGGCACAGCGTGATTACCTGAGCGCGCTGGGCTGCGACCAGCTGCAGGGCTACCACCTGGGCCGGCCGATGGCCGCGGACGATTTTCTGCGCACGATGGGGTAAGCCTGCCAGGCATGGCCTGGCACTACCGGGCGCCATGGCCCGGAACGACCGCGGCCGGGCGCACGCACTGGTAGATCCACGCCATGCGTGGATGCTCTCGCCCCAACGCCAACAGGAAACGTCCCACAAACAGAAAGGCCGCCCGGAGGCGGCCTTTCTGCGTGGCAACGTCGCAAGGACGTCAGTGCATCATGTGCACGTTCATGTTGTGCATGACCCACAGGGTGCCGGCCACGATGATGCCGATCACCACGACGGTGAAGGCCGCCGCGTTGACGTTCCAGCGGCTCTCCGAGGAGCGGTCCAGGTGCAGGAAGAACACCAGGTGCACCAGCATCTGCAGCACGGCGGTGATCGCGATGACCACGCCGTTGACGCCTGCGGAGAAGTTGCCCGACATCACCATCCAGAACGGGATGACGGTCAGCACCACCGCCAGCACGAAGCCGATCAGGTACGACTTCACGCTGCCGTGGCTTTCGCCGCCGGCGCCATGGTCGTGTGCATGGTTGTCATGTGCCATTACAGCGCTCCATTGAGGTAGACGACGGAGAACACGCCGATCCAGATCAGGTCCAGGAAGTGCCAGAACAGGCTCAGGCACGCCATGCGGGTCTTGTTGGTGGGCGTCAGGCCGTACTTCTTCAGCTGCACGAACATCACCAGCAGCCACAGCAGGCCGGCGCTGACGTGCAGGCCGTGGGTGCCGACCAGGGCGAAGAACGCCGACAGGAAGGCACTGCGGTCCGGACCGTAGCCCTGATGGATCAGGTGATGGAATTCATAGACTTCCATGCACATGAAGCCGAAGCCCAGCAGCCAGGTGATCGCCAGCCACAGGTACATCTGGCCGACCTGCTTGCGGTGCAGGGCGATCATGCCCAGGCCGAAGGTCAGCGAGGACGTCAGCAGCAGTGCGGTTTCCCACGCCACGAACGGCAGTTCGAACAGGTCCTTCGGACCCGGGCCGCCGTCGGTGCCGCCCATCAGCACCACGTAGGTGGCAAACAGCGAGGCGAAGATGAGGCAGTCGCTCATCAGGTACACCCAGAAACCGAAGACGGTGTTGCCGCCGGTGTCGTGGTGCTCGTGGTCGTCATGGCCATGGGCCGCCGCATGCGCGGCGTGCCCGTGGCTCAGGGTCGAGGTATTGGTGCTCATGCCTTCAGCTCCGACTTCACCAGGCCCTGGGCTTCCAGGTGCTTGCGGTGTTCGTTCTCGATGCGTTCCACCTCGGCGGCCGGGACCCAGTAGTCCACGTCCTGGTCGAAGGTGCGGTAGATGAACGTGGCGATCATGCCGACGAAGCCGATGATGGCCAGCCACCAGATGTGCCAGATCATCGCAAAGCCGAACACCAGGCTGAAGGCACCGATGACCACGCCCGTGCCGGTGTTGCGCGGCATGTGGATGTCGGTGTACTTGGCCGGCTTCGGCCAGGCTTCACCACGCTGCTTGCGGTGCCAGAAATCGTCCAGATCGGTGACTTCCGGCAGCGCGCCGAAGTTGTAGAAGGCCGGCGGCGAAGAGGTTTCCCATTCCAGCGTACGGGCATCCCACGGGTCGCCGGTCAGGTCGGCGGTCTTCTTGCGGTCGCGGATGGACACGTAGACCTGGATGATCTGGCACAGGATGCCGGCGCCGACGATGAACGCACCGGCCGCGGCGATCAGCAGCAGCGGTTCGTAGGCCGGGTTGACCGTGCTCTGCATGCGGCGGGTCATGCCCATGAAGCCCAGCGCGTACATCGGCATGAAGGTCACGTAGAAGCCGATGAACCAGCACCAGAACGCACGCTTGCCCCAGGTTTCGTTCAGGCGGAAGCCGAACATCTTGGGCCACCAGTAGGTGATGCCGGCGAACATGCCGAACACCACGCCGCCGATGATGACGTTGTGGAAGTGGGCGATCAGGAACAGGCTGTTGTGCAGCACGAAGTCGATGGCCGGAATCGCCAGCATCACGCCGGTCATGCCGCCGATGACGAAGGTGATCATGAAGCCGATGGTCCACAGCACCGGAGTGGTGAAGTGCACGCGGCCGCGGAACATGGTGAACAGCCAGTTGAAGATCTTCACGCCGGTGGGGATCGAGATGATCATCGTCGTGATGCCGAAGAAGGCATTGACGTTGGCACCCGAGCCCATGGTGAAGAAGTGGTGCAGCCACACGATGAACGACAGCACGCCGATGCAGGCGGTGGCGTAGACCATGCCCTTGTAGCCGAACAGCGCCTTGCGCGAGAAGGTCGCGATGACTTCGGAGAACACACCGAACGCCGGCAGGACCAGGATGTACACCTCCGGGTGGCCCCAGATCCAGATCAGGTTGATGTACAGCATGGCGTTGCCGCCACCGTCATTGGTGAAGAAGTGCGTGCCCAGGTAACGGTCCAGGGTCAGCAGCACCAGGGTGATGGTCAGCACCGGGAAGGCGGCGACGATCAGCACGTTGGTCACCAGGGCGGTCCAGGTGAACACCGGCATCTGCATCAGCTTCATGCTGGGGGTACGCATCTTCAGGATGGTGATGAAGAAGTTGATACCGCTCAGCGTGGTGCCCAGGCCTGCAACCTGTAGTCCCCAGATGTAGTAGTCCATGCCGACGCTTGGACTGTATTCGATGCCCGACAATGGCGGGAACGCCAGCCAGCCGGTCGCGGCGAATTCACCGATCCACAGCGACAGCATGATCAGCACCGCACCGGACACGAACAGCCAGAAGCTGAGCGAGTTCACGAACGGGAACGCGACGTCGCGCGCACCGATCTGCAGCGGCACGGCCAGGTTCATCAGGCCGGTGATCAGCGGCATCGCCACGAAGAAGATCATGATCACGCCGTGGGCGGTGAAGATCTGGTCGTAGTGGTGCGGCGGCAGGTAACCCTCGGACCCGCCGACGGCGATGGCCTGCTGGGTACGCATCATGATCGCGTCGGAGAAGCCGCGCAGCAGCATGACGAAGGCGACGATGAGGTACATCACGCCGATCTTCTTGTGGTCCACCGAGGTGAACCACTCCTTCCACAGGTAACCCCACAGCTTGAACTTGGTGATCAGGGCGACAACGCCCAGGCCACCAAGAATCGCACCGATCAACGTCGTCAGGACGATCGGATCGTGGGGGATCGACTCAATAGAGAGTTTTCCCAGCATGTTCATTCTCCCGAGCCCGCGTGACCGGCATGGCCGGCTGCCGCGTGCTCGTCTGCGTTGTGTTCGGCCGGCTGCGCATCGCCGACGGCTTCGGCGGCAGCGTGGCCTTCATGGTGGTCCATGCCTTCCATGCCCTGCATGCCATCCATCGCGGCATGGCCTTCATGGCCGGCGGCGGCGGCATCGTGACCTTCGTGGCCGGCGGCGTCGTGGGACATCGCGGCGTGGTCATGCTTCATGCCGTAGTGGCGGTTGTTGCCCATGTGCTTGGCAAGAACCCAGCCGAACAGGCCTTCTTCAACCTTGCCGTAGTAGGTCACCGGGTACCACTCGGAATTCTTCGCTTCACCCAGCGCCTTGAAGGTGCCCTGGTCCAGGGTGTCCTTGCCGGCACGCACCTGGGCCAGCCACTGCTGGTATTCGGCATCGGTGACCGAGTAGGCGGTGAAGTGCATCTTGGCGAAGCCCGCGCCGCTGTAGTGCGAGGACATGCCCGGGAATTCACCGGTCTCGTTGGCGATCAGGTGGAGCTTGGTCTCCATCGCCGCCATCGAATAGATCATGCTGCCCAGGTGCGGGATGAAGAACGCATTCATCACCGTGTCGGAGGTGATCTTGAAGTTCAGCGGGGTGTTGACCGGGAACTTGATCTCGTTGACGACCGCCACCTTCTCTTCCGGATAGATGAACAGCCACTTCCAGTCCAGCGAGATCGCCTCGATGGTGACCGGCTTGACGTCCGAATCCAGCGGGCGGTACGGGTCCAGCGCATGCGAGGAGCGCCAGGTCAGCACGGCCAGCACCAGCACGATCATGCAGGGGATCGACCAGACCACCACTTCGATCGCGGTGGAATGCGACCAGTTGGGCTCGTAACGGGCCTTGGTGTTGGAAGCGCGGTATTTCCACGCGAAGACCAGGGTCATGATGATGACCGGGATGACGACCAGCAGCATCAGCACGGTGGCCGTGATCAGCAGGGTCTTCTCATCCTGGCCGATCTGGCCCTTCGGATTGAGGATGGCCACGGCGTCGCAACCGGTGAGCATCACCAGCAACGCGAACAACAGGCCCGGGCGCAACCAGCGCCCAAGGGTTTTCAACGGAATCATCGGTCGATCCAATTGCGAGGGAATGCCGTTCCCCGCCCTGCCTGATCCGGCCAAAGCCGGTCCCACCGGTCCAAGGGCCCGGCAGGAAGGTGGGGTGAGTCAGCCTTTCAATTTTAGGCCGTCACCGAGCATTTAAGAAAGGCATTGACAATGATCGGGCGCATGAATGACCCGATTCGGCCTGCGACACGTTGTCGCAGCGGGGTGCGCGCGGGCCGGGCGGAGCGCCCTGTCATGGGCCTGTCACCGCCCCGGCCCCTCAGCGCCCGCCGGTCGGGCCGGGCGCCGGCGCGTTGCCGGCCCCGATGCGGATCACCCGCCGCCCATCGGTGGAGCTGCGGGCGTTGGGCGGCAGCACGGTGGAGGTCACCCGGCCCCGGAAGTCATCGCGGCCCAGCCAGGTGTATTCCACGCAGGTGATGCCGTTGCAGACCTCGATGGTGTCGCCCACGCGCAGCCCGCGCCGGCCGGAGATCCGCGGAATGGGCGCATTGAGCTTGCGCTCGATGTTTTTCAGGAACACCGTCGTGGCCGGCTCCGGGAACGGAACCGACGCACTGCAGGCATTGCAGGTGTACAGGCCTGCCGAACCGGCCTGCGCCCCTGCCGAGAAGGCGACCAGCAGCGAGGCCGCCGCCACCGTGATTCCCTTACCCATTCCCATCTCCCAGCGTTCCCCCTGCCATAGGGACACAACATTGTTCGTAAATCCTGCTCGAAAGTTCCCGGGCCATCGCCTGTTCGCTGAGGCTCAGCGCGGCCCGCCGCTCACTCAGCTCATCTTCGCTGGTGAAGGCCGGGTCGATCCGCTGCAGGGTCAGCTCATAGGCATAGGCCAGCAGGGCATCGACATCCACCGCCCCGCCATACCGGTAGGCACTGGCCAGGCCGGCCACCCCATTGATGTTGCCGTTGCTGACCAGCGTCTGCAGGTAGTCGGCGGCCGTGCTTTTCCACTCCTCGGTGGCTGCAGTCTCGCCGATCACGTCAGATAGTGGCCCAATGATCTCTTCCGGTGCCCGGGCGTAGGCATACATGGCGTCTTCCGACCCCTGAGCGGCGGCGATCGCCAGCCAGGGCGCCTGGTAGACCGCACGGTCAAGCATCAGGGTCTGGCATTCGTGCAGCAAGCGCTCGGACGTGGCCAGGAACTGGGCCTCCGCCCCGACACGGCGCGCAGCCTCCACCTGCCCGTCGGCCGCCTCGGACAGCGCATTGCGGCAATCCCACAGGGTCAGGTAGATCGCGTAGGTGGCATTGGCGTCACCGGCATCGGAGCGCAACCTGAGCTGGTTCACATAGGTCAGGGCATCCCCCGGGGGCCGCGACGGGTAGAGGCCGACCCGCTGGTAGGCCTTGGCCCCCAAGGGTTGCACCCCGGCGCGCGGCATCGGCAGCGCCGCACCGGCCAGGGCACCGGCGTCGGCCGGGCTGATGCGCGTGCCCGGGCGTATCTGCGCGCCACGGACATCTTCGTCCGGAACCGGGTCATGCGCGGCCATGGCAGCGCCGCCCGCGAACAGCGCATGCGCGCCGGCGGCAGACGCGGCCAACAGCACCGCCATGACAAGCAGACCCCGCCCGTTCATTCCAGAAAACGCCCCATCCACGGCACCCGGGCCCGATCGGCCCCGGCCACTATAGGCAAAGTCGGCCGCCAGACTCCACAAACGGGGCCACGGAAGGCCCCTGGCCCTGTCCTTGGGGCGTTTCCGTCAGGCCCCCGTTCAGCCAGGGGCCGCGCCAGCGCTCACATCGCCTCGAAACGGATCGGGACCTGCACCGTGACCGGACCACTGCGGGCAATCGCGGTGGGCGACACCTCCCAGTCCCGTGCGGCCCTGCGTGCCGCTTCGTCAAGCCGGGGCTGGCCACTGCTGCGCGCGACCGACACGGACCGGACCCGCCCGTCAGCCCCCACCGCCACCGTCAGCACGACGGTTCCCCCGGGAATGCCCTCGGGCATGGACAGCGAACGGCGGGCCTGGCCGAGCAGTTCGAAATACACCCGCTCGTCCGGCAGCATGGGCACCATCGGCGGCGGCGGCGCGGCGGGCGTGCTGTCCGGTGCCGGGGGCTGGAAGATCACCGCCACACGGCGACGCTCGCCGGCCCCGGCGACCTCCCCTGCGGCACGCCAGTACGCCGCACCGCGGCGCGCGGCCTCGTCCAGCGCGGGGTCGCCACTGCTGCGTTCCACCAGCACCGAGGTCACCTGGCCCTGCTCCCATACGTCAACCGCCAGCAGCAGCTGCGCCCAGCGCCGCACCGGTGCCTGCAGCGGGATGTGCGTGTCGCCCGGCACGAAACCTGCCGCGCCCAGGTCGACCTGCACCTCCCCCAGCGCCCGCTCCATGTCGGGCGCGGACGGCGCGGCAGACGGCAGGCCAAGCCCCTCGCCCCGCACCACCAGGCCTGCTGGCGGCAGTGCACGTGCGCTGATGCGCATCTGGCCATCGGGCCCGCCCTGCGGCGCTTCCTCGAAGGGCAGCGGCTCATGCTGCGCGCGCACCATCGCGGCGCGCGCGCGCAGGATCGCCCGTCGGCCGTTGTCGGCCACGGGCAGGCGGCCCGCCAGCAGCCGCAGGTCCACCTCGGCCATCGGGCGCTGCGTCGCCGCCATGTCGCTGCCGAAGCTGTCCGTGCGCGTCGGTCGGCCCCGGCCCAGCCGTGCCGCCACCACCCAGGCCCCCACCGCCAGTTCCTCATCGGTATCGGCCTGCAGCGATGCATAGCTGTCCCACAACGGGGCGGAGCCCGGCATGTACGCGAACAGGGCCTCCAGGCCGGTCCGGATGCCCAGCAGGCCACGCATGGCCTGCGCTCCGGCCTGGAGCCCCGGCGTCCGGCGCGCCGTGTCCATGTCCATCCGCAGGTGCTCCACATCCCCCAGCAGCAGCTGCGTGGCCGCCCCGGTCGCCATCGGATCGATCGACCACAGCGCCTGCAGCACCGCGCGTTCGCGCGCCGCGCGCCCGCCAGCCCCATTGCCGCCGTCGGCGGCAGGTACAGCGGGCTGGCCTGGCGCGGTGAAGAAATCGATGTAGGCCTTCCACGCCTGCCGTGCCTGCCCGGATTGTTCCTCCGCACGTGGTCGCTGCATCGGCCAGGATTCGAGCGTATCGAGCAGTTCGTCGGCCTGCGCCATCTCCCCCCGCGCCGCCGCCCGGGCGATCGCCTCCACCTGCTGTGCCACATCGTGTTCATAGGCGCGGCGGCTCTGCCATTCCCGCTGCACCAGCGGGCGCCGGCGTTCCGGCGATTCCACCCGCACCTGCGTGGGCCCCATGCGCTGTGGCACCCGCTGCGTGGGAGCCACGCCGGTCACCACCAGCAACACGGCAAACCCCAGCCCCACGAATGCGCCGGCCAACAGGTAGCTGATCGAACGGTCTTTCCACGCCACCCACAGGAAGCTCAGGACCGCAGCGCTGCCCCCGAGCATCACCCCGGCACGGAAACCCAGGCGGCCATCACCGAGCAGGCCGGTGCTCCAGCGCTGGCCAAGCCACTCGATGCCGCCATAGGCGAGCACGCCCATCCAGCCCCACAGGGGCACCAGCAGCAGGAACACCAGCAGCGCGGCCAGCACGCCCAGCAGGATCTTCATGGCCGCTTGCCCAGGATGATCAGCGGCACGAACAGGATGAACAGCAACAGGCCCAGGACCAGCAATCCGCCCTGCAGCCCCAGCGCAAAGGCATCGCCCCAGCGGGGCTGTTCATGGGCCAGGTAATCGCGATAGGCCGGCATGCCCCACCCCATCACCCATCCCAGCAGCAGCGTACCGATGACCGACATGGCCACGCGCGTTCCCAGCCCGACAGGCCCGGCCAGCTGCTGGGCAGGCGTGGCCACAGCAGGCCTCCTGCCCCTTGCCTGCGTGGCCTGCGGGGCCACCGCCGCCTGCCGCTGCCGCCGTGCCACCTGCCCCTGCTGTCGCCGGCGGTCGGCGCGGTTGCCGCGCCCGCGCCCGGGCCGGGCGGCAGGTGCGGCGCTGGCAAGCAGTGCGGTGCGCGCGCAGGCCGCGCACGGCAGCCCGTCGAAATGCTGGTGCGTTGCATCCTTGCCGCAGGCCACCAGCTTGCCCGCCGTGCGCCGCGCATAGCGCGACAGCAGCCGGCCCCATTCCTCGGCCGAGGGGCGGCGCCGTGGCTGGCGTGAAAAGGCCCGGTCGAACAGGTCCCGGATCTCATCGGGAAACGCCTGGTGGCCACTGGCCAGGGCCGGCAGGATGCGCGCATCGGCCTTGCGGCCGTATGCATAGAGATGGGCGGCGATGCGCCCGGGCAGGTCGCTGGGCAGGTCGCTGCCCTGTGGCCTGCCGGCATAGGGGTGCAGGCCGGTGTTGAGCAGCTGGAACAGCATCACCGCCAATGCGAAGCGATCCTGTGCCTCCTCCTCGCCCGGTTTCACGCCCCGGCCCTGGAACTCGGCGGCCAGGTAATCGGCGGTGACCTGCCCGGCCGGAAAGCGCTCGCCCTTGCCCTGGATGCTGAAACCATCGCAATCCAGCATCGCCACGAACAGCGATTGCCGGTAGAAGCGCACGTTCAGCGGCTTCAGGTCCACCACGTAATGGCCGCGCCGGTGCAGCGCCGCCAGCATGACCGCCAGGTTGGCGGCCAGGGTCATCTTCGGCCCCAGCGCGGTGGGCAACCCTTCCGCCCGTGCCTGCCGTTCCTGCAGCACATGCTCCAGATCGCTGGTGGCGGCCACATCCAGGATCGGCATGGTGAAGCCCACGAAGCGGCCCTGCCCATCGCGCAGCATGCCGTTGGGCCAGGCGATCTGTACCTGCGCGCTGCCGTTGTCCAGCACCGGCGGCAGGTCCGGCTGCAGTTCCAGCATGGCGCGCACTTTGCGCTCGTACGCGTGCCCGTCCTTGCTGGAATGGTAAAGCTTGGCCACATCGCGTGGGCGCTCGTGCAACGTGAACACGCTGCCGGCACCACCGCTCTTGAGCAGGCGGCCAAGCGTCAGCGGCGAACGCCGCAGGTCGTAGAGGATTTCGCCGCTGCGCGACGGCATGCGCTCAGCCCGGCAATGCCACCAGCAACGTCTTGTCGTCGCCGGTGATTGCATCGGTGCGCGGGTCCGCCAGCGTCGCCTGCAGCGCCTGGCTGCCGTGGGCGACCTCCACGCCGTCCAGGTAACGCAGCACCGGGGTGATGAAGGGCGGATACAGCGCGGTTCCGCTGCGCGCCATCGCAAACGGCTGGACGCCATCGGACATCAGCACGACCGCCTGCACGGCCCCGTCGAAACGCGTCAGGCGCAGCTGCTCGCGCCAGCCCTCACCGGTAACGAACCAGGTTTCGTTGGCATATTCCCCATTGGCCGGCAACGACACGGCCTCGGGCTGCCCATCCGCGAACATGCAGGCGGCCACGCCATCACCGATATGGAAGAACCAGCCGCCCCGTGCATCGGCCACCACGCCGACCAGCGTGCAGGCGTGGTCGGCCAGTGATGTTCCCTGCCCGGATGCGTCCTCGGCCAAGGCATCGCGCGCCGTGCTGATGGCGGCCACGACATGGCCCCGCAGCACCTCGACCGGCCCGTGCAACGCCGCCGACGGCGATGCGAGCACCTGGGCCATGGCCGCCACCACCTGTGCCGACACCGCGCGTGCGCCGACCTCGCTGTGCGAGGCCGAGCCCGCGCCATCGCAGACCACCGCGACCAGCACCGACCCCGTGCAGGCCGAGGCAAACGCATCCTGGCACGGCTGTCCCCGGTCCAGGTGCGAGCGCCCGGTGGCCGATGCGGCCATCACCCGCCAGGCCATCGTCAGACCGGTACCTGTGACCAGCTGTCGGTGGCCGGCAACTGCACCTGGCCGCCCGGCGTGGAGTTGGACACCACCCGCATGCTGGCACTGAGCCACAGGAACAGTTCCTTGAACTGCAGGCCGTGCAGGCGCTTGACCCCACGTTCGCCATTACGGCTGAACTGGCCCAGCATGCCCATGTCGGCCTCGCCCACGGCAATCGGGAACACGGCCACCTTGTTCTGCTGTTCGCTGTCGCGGCACTGCCCGGCCACCGTCTCCCAGGCATCGGTGGGATGCCCGTCGGACATCAGGAACAGCCACGGGCGCGTATACGCCACGCCGGCCTGGCGGAAGCGCGCCTTTTCATCCTCGATTTCCTGCAGCGCCAGATCGACCGCCGCACCGGTGGGCGTGGTGCCATTGGCCGACAGCACCGGCGCGGTGAAATCCATGGCATCGCACCAGTCACCGCGCACCGCGGCCCGGTCCATGCCGCCATATTCCACCACCAGCACGCGTACGCGCTTGGCCGCGATGACATCGGCCTTCAGTTCCTGCTCCAGCAGCTTCAGGCCGGCGTTGAGCTGTTCAATCGGGCCACCGCCCATGCTGCCGGAACAATCCAGCACCAGGATCAGCGGCGTGCGCTGTTCACTGTTATCGACCAGCGATACATCGGGAATACCTGCGACGGACATACGAATGCGCCTCCCTGCTCATGGTTCGTCATCCCGATTATAGGCAGACGGGCGCTGCCCGGGGCCAGCGACCGCCGCCGGAGGTTCAGCTTGCGCCCTGCCCCGGCCCCGGTGCCCCCGCTGGCCGGGACGCTGCCCGCAGGCGCCCCACATCCCGTGCGGGCGACATGCCGAACAGCCGGCAATAGTCACGACTGAACTGCGAAGGGCTGCTGTAACCCACCTCGAACCCGGCACTGGCGGCATCCATGCCGTCGGCCACCATCCGGCTGCGTGCCTCCTGCAGGCGCAGCTGCGTGCGGAATTCGATGGGGGTGAGCGAGGTCACCGCGCGGAAATGCAGGTGGAAGCTCGAACGGCTCATGCCGGCCACCTCCGCTGCCTGCTCGATGCGGCAGGCCTGGCGGAAATGCGTGCGTATCCACAGCACCGCCCGCCCGATCTGGTTCAGGCGGCTGTCGGCCTGTGCCATATGGCGCAGCGTGCCACCGGCCGGCCCGGTCAACAGCCGATAGTGGATTTCGCGCAGCACCAGCGGCGCCAGGGCCGGCAGATCCTCGGCACGGGCCAGAAGCGCCACCAACCGGGCAGCGGCATCCAGCAGTTCCGGCGAGGTTTCATTGACCGAAAGCGCGGACGCGGGAACGGCTGCATCCAGGCGGGCCGGGTGGCGCATGGCCAGATCCGCGATCTCGCGCATGTCCAGGTCGATCTGCACGCACAGATAGGGCTCGGCATCGCTGGCCTCGATCACCGCGCCCATCACCGGCTGTGCCACCGACGCGATCAGGTAACGCGCCCGGTCATAGTCGTAAAGCGCAGTTCCGGCACTCACCCGTTTGCGGCCCTGCACCACCAGGCAGACCGTGGGATCGAACACCACCGGCATCGGCTCGCTCGGCGCCGACCAGCGGATCAGCGTCACCCCGGCCACCGCCGTCGGGAAAGTGCCATCGGTGGGTATCTGGCGTGAAAGGAGATTCACGAACTCCGTCAGTGGCGTCATCGGCGTCATCGCTTCCCGGGCTACGGCATTTTTCGCATGAACCCCCATGGCAGGGAAGCCGTTCGTCCGTATCGCCGGACGATCGTGCAAGCATCCGGGACGAGCGTTCTACCGGCCACCGCCCGCCCGGGGAGAGCATGGCCACCGCGCGGTCCAGCACGATCCAGCAGTGGATGACCCTCGGGCCGCCGCCCCTTCCGGGGAGAGGGCAACGCGTGGACGACACCCCACGCCCCGCTCCCCTGCCCACACCATCCCGGGAGCACCCGATGAAATACACGCAACTTGGCAATACCGGCCTGATCGTATCGCAGCTGTGCCTGGGCACCATGACCTTCAGCAGCGGCACCGGCGTCTATGCCCACATCGGCGCGGTCGACCAGCAGGGGGCTGATGCCCAGGTCAAGGCCAGCATCGAGGCCGGCATCAACTTCTTCGACACCGCCGACATCTATTCAGGCGGGGAAAGCGAACAGACGCTGGGACGATCGTTCCGCAACCTGGGCATTGCACGCCGCGAGTATGTCCTGGCCACCAAGGTGGCCGGGCGCATGGGGCCGGGCAAGAACCAGGTCGGCGCCTCCCGCGGGCACATCATGGATGCGGTGGAGGCCAGCCTGAAACGGCTGGGCACCGACCATATCGACCTCTACCAGGTCCACGCCACCGACGCGCTTACCCCGCTGGAAGAAACCCTGCGCGCGCTGGACGACCTGGTGCGCCACGGCAAGGTTCGCTATATCGGCGTCTCCAACTGGCATGCCTGGCGGCTGGCCACCGCGCAGGGGATCGCGGCCCGGCAGGGGCTGGCCCGCATAGAGAGCGTGCAGGCGTACTACTCCGTGGCCGGTCGCGACCTGGAGCGCGAACTCGTACCACTGCTGGAAGCCGAAAAAATGGGCCTGCTCATCTGGAGCCCGCTGGCCGGTGGCCTGCTGTCAGGCAAGTACAGCCGGGAAAATCCGTCACCGGCCGGCGCACGCCGCTCCGGGTTCGACTTCCCGATCGTCGACAAGGAGCGCGCATGGAACGTCATCGACGTGCTGCGCCCGATCGCCGATGCCCACGGCTGCAGCCCCGCCCGGGTGGCCCTGGCGTGGCTGCTCGCCAAGCCGGTGGTGAGCTCGGTCCTGATCGGCGCCAAACGGCTGGACCAGTTGGCCGACAACATCGCGGCCGTGGACCTGACCCTGAGCGCAGCGGAAATCCGCCGCCTCGACGAGGTCAGCGCGCTGCCGCCGGAGTATCCCGGCTGGATGGTGCAGACGCAGAGTGCGGACCGCCTTGGCGAAACGGATCTGTGGGAAGCCGCGACCGTCCCTGTCGCCTGACGCCGGCAGGCGCCCACCATCGCAATCACACCCGCCATGAAGGAAACCACAGGATGAAACCACACCCCTACCTTGGCATGTGGGTCACCGCCGATGGCCGCATCCGCCAGGAGCTGCGCGCCGATGGCCGCTATGACGAAGCACGCGGTACGCGCCGCAGCGCCTACCAGGGACGCTACGTCATCGACGGTACTCATATCGACTACTGGGACGACACCGGATTCACCGCCGATGGTGAGTTCGTCAGTCACGACGAACTGCATCATGGCGGGATGGTGTTCTTCCGCGCGTAACTCCCCCCGCGCCCAGGAGCGTACAAGCCTGGGCGCCGCCTAGATTCCCATCAGCGCATCCCACCGGGGATTGCGCCATTCACTCCAGGGGTGCCTGTCCAGCGCACAGGTAAAAGCGGTCGAGTGGCTTCGACCGTCCCGGTCTGCAACGATCGTCCCTTGCAACAGGTAATCGTCGTACGCCAGCCGCAACGGCTCGGCCAGATACACGGCTGCGGGCGCGGCATGCCCCGCGGCCTCCCCTTCGAACCGCCGGATGCCCCCCAGCTCCAGTGTTGCTCCGGATGCCTGTGAGACCAACCTGAGATCCTGGAGAACAACAGGCTCGCCCGCTTCATCCAAACCCCCGATCCACAGGCGATAAGGCGACGAACGTACCTGCGGCCGCGCGGGCGTGAAGCTTCCACTCAGCCGGACATCCAACGCGACCGTATCCGCGCCACATGACCGCTCGTGATAGTCATCGTAGGAATACCGATCAAAAAGGAGTACGAACAGCACCGCTGCCGCCGCCAGTGATGCCAACAGCAACCACACTGTCTTTCGACGATCTACCTTCATCCTTGAATCCTCGGCTTGATAATGGACAGAGTGCCTGTCCGTCGGCTTCCAGGCCATGGAATACCCGCACCACCGGCCGTTTCACTTTTCCGCTATCGCATCGCGGGCTGCCCCGCATCACCGCTGCAGTGGGCTGCAGGGTTAGGGGACGTACACCTGGATGACATCGTACCGATAGCCGTTCGGGGCTTCGTGGATGTGCACCTGGAGGACGAGATCACTCCTTCCCTCTTCTTCCGTATAAAGATCAACCAGAACATTCCAGAATTCCCCGTACCAGATGCAAAGGGAGGAATTCCAGGACTCTTCCGGCAATGCCTTAAGGTGTGCGCCGTATGCACGAATATACTCCTGCGCGCTCGTCCAGACATCCGCAGCTCGAAGGGGGACCTGCGGCAGCAATGGTGCCTGTTCCTTGGCCAGAGCATCCACGATAGCGGCCAGCGTAGGCCGCCAGACCTGCGGGACTGGCCCCTCATCTTCCCCGTTCTTTGGAACAGCCATCCCATTCACAGAGTAAACCTCGATTGACGAGCGGTCGCCGTGCCTGATTGCTGCATATGCCGATCTGCATGTCCTTTTTCTGCAAGCACACGTTCAATCCATCGATCATCGACCGAGTGCATCGCCTTCCTCAAGCCATGACCTTGGCCGCAGTGGGATGAGTGCAATGGGCAACGGAAGCGGCACGTGGCGCTCACGCATCACCTACAAGGAAGGCGTATACGCCAAGAGCATCGGCTCAACCAGATCCAGGCCTTCCTCCAACCGCCCCTCTTCCAACATCTCCGTTGCAATCAGGGCGATCTCCACTCCTGCTGCATCCTGCTGCCCAGGCGAAAGGAGTGCCAGCAGGCTCAACAGCTCATGCCGTTCGATGCAGTGGTGTTCGAACAGCCATCGAACCAGGCTCAGGTGATGCTTCTGCTCATATCCGGAAAGCACATGATTGCGTGCCATCCAGACAGCTGCACGAATGCATGCATCCAGGTCGGAACGCGACAAGCAGGAAGCAACATCAGCATCGATGGCAGCAGGAACCTCAACGTCACCAGACCAGTAGCCTGCCACCACCCCGGGATCCAACATGCGGGACGACCCGAGAAGCCCGGCTCCGGTCATGCCAGCAAGCAGCGAATAACTACGACTGTCCACCGAGCCCCCTTTTGCCGACGTTGCCATGGCAATGGTGCCTGCACCATTCACAAACCGACACTACCGGACGGCCAGGCAAGTGGAAATCCCTTCCACGGCCATTCGAACACAGGTCTGATCAATCACGAAGCTGCAACCGGAGTTCATCACCAACCCTGAGGTGTAGGTCAATGCAAAGACCGCCTTGTGCGTGGACCTGACAAAACGCGGATCATCGCCCAGGGACATGCAGATGATCTGCCCACCACCATACCCTTCGAACCGACATGAGAATGGCTGTCCGGTGTCCAGCCAACGCTCAAAATCCCTGATGAGATCAACCAGCCACTCACGCCTGAAAATGACCTGCTGAAGCACGACACCGAAGTCCGGAGCGGTCCCCTCGTAGGATTGCGTCTCAGCCCGTGCCCAGTAATCTCCGGAGATCCTGATGCGGAACACCATCTCAGGTCCGGAATCGAGCATCAGCTCACACTCAAGGAGTTCCATTCCTCGATTCGAGGGAAGCAACCACCTGCGATCATCCGTCTGTATCCTGCTGTCCATAGGGCTCCGGGCTCCAGCTCATCACGCATGTCCACACTCAAAGCAGCACCCACGTCTGCAAGGCACCTTGATGCCATGCAATCGCCCCCGTACTGCGATCCCGCCAGCGTGATGTTCGCCTGGCCACGCCCCCGTTCGACACCATCGAGCAGGTGCAGGAAAAGGCCACTCGTTGGCTATGGACGTACAACTACGAGCGTCCCAACATGGCACTCGGCGGCATCACACCAATGCAGAAGTTGGCATCGGCTGCATAGCTCCACTTTTGGCGAACGCTAAAAGCGGGGGGGGATTACCGGGCTTTTCATGCAACTGACGCCGGAAACAGGAGTCGAGCCTGCGGCCTTCGCATTACGAACCAAGCCATCTGAACCCCAGCAACTGATCTAGGCAACCCGCGTCCGGGGAGAGAGTTCAGCATGGACCTCCCCCATGCCAAGCCATTAGAGAATCACAACTACCGCTCAACGCCGAGCATGAACATAACAGAATTTCCCATTGAAACACAGGAAATAGAGCCACCTAAAGATGGTCCAGAGCCGGCCGGACGCTCAATCACGACTTTCCAGACAGAATTCTCAATCCCCACACCCTCGTCCCTAGCAACCAATTCAATAACTGAGTCCCCCATAGAAAGAACAAGCCCCCCCTCGGAATCGAGCTCAACCCCAGAGATTTCAAGGCCAATCTTTCCATAGACCTCGGGGAGAAATGCCGCCCTACCCACAAAGAAATCAACATTGCCGACATTACCGGAAGATACGAGGCCATTACGGACAGTGGCCGCACATGAGAAGCTCAGATCCACGTACAGCGATTTATCAGGGCACGCCGATGCATTGATGAACCTCAACGCCACCTGAAGGCTACTTACATTGAATGAATCAAGATATGAACCAAGCAGCATGCCCTCCAAGCTTGAGCGCGCAGCTACCACATCAACTTCCATCTTCTCGATTCGCGTCATCACGGTTTCTCTCGATAGGAAACATGACTTCCCGTGCGCTGCTGATCCCTGGGAATATTGCCAAACTCTTACCATCCTCAGGATTTACGGTCTGACGCGGGTTACCTTCTCGCGTCACCGACACTGTGGGTGGATGCTTTTCCCTCCGTCCATGACTCTAACCTCCATCCTCATAGACGGAACATTGTGAAGCATTCCCGATTCCGTGCCAGCGTCGTTCGATATCCACGTTCCCATGTACCCAGCATCCTCCAGCGCCGCCCTGGTGTCAGCAGGGCTATCTCCAACCTTCACCCCGGCAACGGTGCGACCTTGCACCTCCGATACCGCAGCCCTGGCAAAGGGGATAGCAATCGATCGTAGAATTCTTGAGAAAGCTGAAAGTTACGCTTCGCTGCGATTTCAACCAACGGCAGAAGCAAATGGAATGAGACCGACATCTTCATTTCACTTCAACTGTGGATCTCTCGATCCAGCACGATTTCCGGATCTGACCATACTGTCAAGATTCTCTTCGAACACCTCACCATCTTCAATGTAAAGCTGAACTTCATGGTCGGATGACAACCGAATGTCCAGCACCCAAACTTGCGGCGCGTCAGCAAGCGCTTCGCACAGATCATCCGTAGACACCTCTAACGGGCTGTTCACCATGCGCTCTCGAAGGTGATTCAAGATCGCTTGTGAATTCGCTCCCGACGGGACATCCAAATCCAACAGCAGCCAAATATCATTCGTACTGAAGTTCTCTCTTAATGCCTCAACCACCCTGTCCCCCGTGATTGGGAAGCCCCACGCCTTCATCATCATGACTATCCGTCTCCGTACCGACGCTGCAACTATCAGCAAGCCCAATATTGGTAGGCCTATCTGGTTCCCACATACATCCAGCTATCGATTCTTCCGAAAAAATGGCAGTAGCATGAAGGGCTGCAGGATTAGGAAGACTACAACAGTCAGCAACGCTCCCTTATACAATCCGCCTCCGTATCCGAAGATCAACCCAATACCCAGTGCGACGACCAACGCCGGAAGCTCTGCGAACAGAAGCAACTTTAGCTTTTTCATCCGACCACCTTATTTGATCCGACCTTCGACTTTCTTTTGTACAGCAGAGACCCCGCTCCCTTTTGCAATGTCAGCGGCACGACCAGCAGCGGATGCCGCACCCTGAACTGCAGCAGCGCCGCCAGCCCCACCAACGGCTTGAGTTGTGTTGATTATGTGGTTTCCGATTCCTTGTGGCGACGTCGGACTTGCCGCCGACATATTTTCAGCAATCAGCGGTGAGAACAATGCGCCTGGTGAGAGCGGATGACATTGGACGGGGTCCGTAAGTGGCGATAGAGCCAACTTAAGACAGGATGCAGGGCGGTGTTTGGATGCGGATCGTCCGCTAACGATGCCTAATGTCTGCGACGACAGAGCACAAACTTGCTCCGAACGCTGAACGGAAAAACCTACTGCCCTACGCCGTCGGTTCGCGCATCCTGACTGTCGACGCGGGGACCCTCGGCGAAGTTCAAAAACTGAAGCACGATCTCCTCCAGATTGAGCGCTCCACCGCAAGCGATATAGCGCCCATCCGAAATCTCGGACTGAATCCAATCTACTTCCGAACGATCAATGCGCGTCCTGGGCAGCGAATATTCACTCAACTCCGTGTTCACCAGGTCGACAGTAAGAATCCACCCTGGGTTATCCAAAGTGTCTATCTTGATACCATAGGAATGCTCCCAATCTTCGTCACAGTGATTCGAGTACCATCTTTGCAAAAGCGCAATCGCAGTGTCCATAAATAATCTCAGCTCCGCTTTGGCAGCTCTTCTGGGAGCGCCGGACGCGGACGGTATTCATCAAACATGCCACATGGTTGAGATGCTCCTGACTCGCCACGGGCAGGTCCGCGCCCTTGGGCAAGAACTGGCATGGCAGGCCATTGGCGCGCTCATTGCTCCGGCGTTGTCAGGGTGAGCATACGAATGCATTAACCAGCCAACAAGCTCGCAACAGCCGCTGCAAATGATGCGGTGCACAGTATGAGTATCCCGTAAATCAGTACGACCGGAGTCTTCTGGGAAACAGCGTATGCCACATACGCCTCTTTTGGACTGCGGCCGGCTACCAAGGCGAGCACTGCGAGCTCTCCAAGGGCGGCAATACTACCGCCGCCTGCCCCCAGCGCAATCCCTCGCCAGTCGTCATCAGGAAGAAAGCCAAATTGATAAATAGCGATACCAGCCAATAGACCGCCTAGGAAAAACCCATTGGCCAGCCAGATTGCTGCGCGATTCTCCCTGACAAGTGTCGCGACGCGCTTTCCATTGCAAACCCGGGGAACCCAGCGCGAAAGGGCATGGCAAAAAAGGATGGCCAAGAAACCACCAGCAAGACCACTGAATACCGGCCTGATTGATTCAAATTCCATTCCATCGCCTGCTACTTGTTGACTCTCTTTTCCGTGTAAGACGAAGCGGCATCAGCCGCAGTCTGACCCACCTTCTGCCCAGCCGAGGTGCTTGGTTCAACTATCTTGCCACCTTGCTGCATGGCAGCCTGGGTCGTCTTGCCGACATGACCGGCCAAGCCATTACTCGCCGCCATGCTTTCAACCTTTGCGACCGTACTGAGCCCAACCTTTCCACCAACTCCACCGCCAACTGCTCCAGCGACCGCAGCAACAACGACTTCTTTGGCACTCACTCCTTCCCCAGTCAATGCGCCTTCGGCTACTTTTCCAGTGGCGCCAGCGGCGCCACCAACTGCCGCTACTGCAACAACTGCACGTCCTGCCGTGACTGTGCCGCTCACTGCAGCTTTGCCAATCACTCCACCCAATCCACCAGTGACAGTACCGACAGCACCCGCAACTGCCACGGAAGTCCAACTGGTGACCTTCCCTTCCGTAGCAATTTGTAAACCTGCTTCAATACCGGCACCAATTAGAGCGCCGACAACACCGAATCGACCATCCGGATCGTTGAACTTATAGGGGTTGTTGTAGGCGTATCCGTAGCGGTTGAGATGTCGCCAATCGCCGCTGTCATAAGCGGCCACCGGATCGACCGACAAGAAACATCCGCAACTCCGCAAGCAGGTCACTCTGGAGATCATCCCCCGCTCGTTAAGCAAGGCAAGCCATTCGACTCCGCTGCGACTAGCAAATTCCGCCACTGCCGCTTCTTCGCCGTGTGGTGACAACCTGTCGCCGGACGGCTTCATGTGGCATTGATCGCCGACAGAACGACTTCAATCCCAACATCTGCACATATCCTCAGCGCCCGCTCCCGCGCCTCCGCCGGAGAGAGTCGCTCAGCCATCCTCATCGCTTCAGCTGACAGTCCCGCATCGAACGAGATCTTGTTCACCACGTCCTCCTGAACACGGCGATGCAGCTCGACAGCGGGCCCGAGCTTCATTTTTCTCTCGGGGTGCAGCGCACTTGAAGCTTCATGTCCGTCCAGCGCTTCGTAGTAGTAGAAATTCGAGTACTTCTCAATGAAAGCTTGGGCATCAACGGAACCCAACGCAAACTCTCTCACAAGCTTCGTCATCTCAATGATCGCAGCTTCAGTTTCCATGACTTACGTTACTCCAACTCATTGTTTGATCGGAAGCCAGGGAGTTCCGTCGGCATTGGTTACACCGGGAACATGACCATGCGGTTGCTGGGTGCGGGGATCAGGATGAGTCGATGGCTTGTGCCCGCCATCTATTCGAACCCCAGTGGGCTGACCGTCGGGCCCTTTTGCCTGAACAAATCGGCCATCGGGTGACCCTTCAATGCGGACAACTGCCCTTTGGATAATCCAGGTCATGGATACCTATCAAAGACCAATGGGATCAGTGCCCGCCCATTAATCACGAGCTCAGCTGCCGCGTGACCCTGAGTGAACGTCGGACGAAAGTGCCTCGTATATCCCCTCCGGCGATTCACCATCACGAACGCGCCCAATATCAAGCATCGCCTCCACATAGCGATGCCGCTCTATGTCAACCGGATAAGGGCGAACCAATTCCAAAAATCTCTCATTCCCGGTGACTGCAACGAATCGTTCGTGAACATCCCAATAGCAAGCGGATCCTGAGGCTTCGTGTAGAAGGACGACTTCAGCGCCACCAGCTCCGGTATCAACATCGTACATATCGTATGGGTCACCGATCTCCACCCTCTCAATTTGTTTTCCTTCATCGGATATTCTCAACAAATTCGCAGAGCCTGAGCCACTTAACGTCATGAATGCATTGCTAATGAAGAAGCAATCTACGATCGAGAGAGACCATGGGAATATGGCTTTCTGCCGACCTTCTACGTAGCGCCGAAAGAGCGTTGACCTATCACCGTGCATTGACCTCACTCCTGTTTGTCTCTGAAACGAACTTTGATCACTTCTCGGATCCGAGTGCCCGTCCTCTCGGTACTCAAACGAACAGACGTCTCCCGGCCCCCATCCCTTGTAGTCCGCGCGCTCATCTGTACGATAGAGCCATCACCCAACTTGCCAAGTCGTCCGCCATCCCGAGCCTCAGAAGCCCCCCCGGGTCAAGCGATCAAACATTTGTGTGGCTCCTGCGCCTCCCCCCTGACCTTCAAACTCGCTTGTCCTGCGGCCAGAGCGATCACCCGTCGGGCCAAGTTCTCGGGCAATGGATTCAATGTACGTTCTGGCATGACCGAAATCCCTTCCTGCCAGATACGTGGCGCGCATCGCTCCGATCAACGGTGACAAGATAGCGCCGCCCTCAGCGATTGCGCCCCCCGTGGCGCCTGCGCCGGCTGCACCACCAAGAATTTTCAGAAGCAGGCGGCCATCCATACCAACTTGTTGCTGAGCTTGCTCGACTGTGATGCAAGTTCCGGAGTCATGGCATGATCGCGGATCTGAGACTTGACGCCCATCCGGGTCAATGAACCCATACGGATTTCCGTTCGCATACCGGTACCGATTGAACTGCCCCACCGGCTGTTCATACGACGTCACCGGATCCACCGACAGGAACACACCCAACTGCGGATCCATGTACCGCTGCTGCATGTAACTCAGTCCGGTCGCCGAGTCACTCACATGCCCGGTATACCCTGGTCCGTCAGTGACTTCCCCGCCCACCACGGCGCCGTAAGGCTCGTAGTCATAGCCCTTGATCACGTTTCCGTTGGCATCGCTCTCAGCCACAACTGAGCCCAAGGCGTCCGTATGGATGTATGTAACCGTCGTCTGGGCGACTGCGGCTGGCGACACGCCGAGGCCAATCAGCAGCACGCAGCAAAGCCAGGTGCCAAATGCCCCCAACTTGCGAACTCGATCTTCAAATCCTCTGAAGCGGGTCGACACACGCCTGCAGTTCCCCCGAACCTGCGCATCCTTCCAATCCCTGAAAGTGCCTCAAAGCAAGGCTGAGTATTCATAGCACGGGAGTGGCCAGCAGTGCTTTGCAGGTCAGGAACAGTGCGAAGAGCTAAGCGCCTGGGAAGCCGGGCTGGCCGCGAGGTTTGTAATTCCTGAGCTGCCAGCCATGGGCTGGCACTACCGGACCAGCAGCTGCCCATTCCGCCGGTCATGGTCCGGCAACATCCCACCACAAACAAAAAGCCCCGACCAAGGCCGGGGCTTTTCATCAAACATGGTGCCGGAAACAGGAGTCGAACCTGCGACCTACGCATTACGAACCCAGCCTAGTGCCCCTACTATCGGCCCAGGAGACTAGCAACTGACCGGATAGGCCCTACTCTGGCCAAGCGGGCCGGCATGGAGCGTTGCCTCCTGCACGCCTTACCGAGCTCGCTTGGCGACGCCGTTCCGAAGATCGGCCGGAACTGCCCCAACTGATGGTAAGCGCCACCTAAGCCTTGGGTTGCGCATAACCCCAGACCATCCGCGACGCGGGCGAAAATGAGGACCTTCCTCATCTACAAGAGCAATCTAGAGCTAGGCACGTACAGAGGAGCGTCGTAAGCAAGAGCAACGCCAAATAACCTCCGGAACATTGGCGACTCGCCCCTACGGCAAAGCGACAAACCTGGCCTGAGCAATGGCTTATAGTTGCGAGGCCTCTAAGTGACTCTAGACAATTTACTTCTTATGCTTCCGGAATCGGTATTGCCATTAGTCTCGAGACATAGCCGTCGATGCCCTCTGAAAACCAAGAGTCTTTCGCAAAACGCTCGGACTCAAGCCTTGGCACAACAGTCTTATGATCACCACTCCCCCAATACACCTGACTTCCAAAATCCGCAACACCAATAACAATACAGTCGCTATCATTGCTTTTCGCAACCAGCTTTACGCGCTCAAAATTCACCGGGTCAATCGCACAAACCATGTTCCAATCGCCCCATCCGAGCATAAGTCTCACGGGATCCGAGTCACCTAGTGCTGCAGCCCCCCCACCACGCATCTGCACCAAATCAAGCGTTATAGATACCGAGCTTGCGACTGCGAGTTGCTGCAGACTCGGCAATAAACCATCGGAGTTATCGATAGACGCCTTAACCAAGCCTTGCCGACTGAGGGCAGCCATGACCTCGTTCTGTGCAATGGGTCGAAACAAAGGGCCGGTGCGATCCGCCTGCCGTCCTGAGCGAACCGCCAGAGCATCCCTCCAGAACGCTGGAGGCTTCCCCACTAGCACGATTAAGTCACCACTAGTTGCTCCACTACGACTTAGCGGCTGTCTATCGACACACAAGCCAATACCCGTGCCTGTCGCAGAGAAAATCCCCGCCTCCTTGAGGTTACCACCCAAGTATCGGATCTTATGAGCCAAACACGCATCCCTAATGCCTTCTACCAATCGCTCAAATACACGAACACTCCAGTCAGAGGGGCACTCTATAGCAGCGAGGAGACCAATTGGATCACAACCAGATGCCGCAAGATCAGACGCATTTATAACAACCAGTAGCCACCCGACCCAATACTTATCGTCGTCACCACCAATCACGTAAGCAGCAGGAATTGGAACTGGATCTGTCGTTAAGACAGCCACGCCAGCATCGACCTGCACCTGAGCACAGTCGTCGCCCAACCCATCCACGAGCGGAGAAAGAAACCTTCGAATAATCTCTCGTTCGCCAATGTCCAGAAGCGTACTCATCTAACCCTCCGATACACAGCAATCTGCTCAGAAAGAATACTGGGATTCTGCCTTCTCTGCTCGGAAACCGCGCGCTCAACCAAATGCACAGTTTGAAACCCTATGCCTTCCATAGCATCATGCAACTGCGCGATGTACCCACGCCTAGAAGCTGACTCACCGACCACCAGACAGCAGAAGCCACCCTCCACCAATTTCTCGCGACAAGCATCCATTACGCGAACAAGCTCACTCATGTAACTTTCGTAGGCGTCCTTACGATGCCTCTTACTTCGAGCCCCAATCTCTTTGAGACGTACAGGCTCCACATCGGCACCCATCCATTCGGCTGTTAGCCTCTGAGACTTTGCGTAGTCGCTGACTCCGAAGTAAGGCGGCGACGTCACAACAAGATTGACCGAGCCCTTCAAGCGCGCCAGTTCCACCAGCGCATCACCATTTATTACTTGAGCCCGCCGCAAACGTTCGCCCGGCCCGAGATAAAGCTCTCGCGCAGCGTAGGCTCGCTCGATCATCAACAGGGAGCGAAGAAACTCAATCAGGACATCAGCCCGCCGGCTCGACAACGGCATAGTATTGTCGCAGATATAACCCCAATGTCTGGTCTCTCGACAGACTCTAATAAGAATCGAAGAGAAGGCCAAATGTCCAAGCTTGCTTGAATCGCCCCGCAAGCTATTCAACAGCCCCCAAAGCACACTCAGCTGCCGCCCAACGTCAGGCATGTACCACTTATCCATCTGCACTGTTGGAGGGTGAAGAATCGGCTGCCGCTTGCGCGCCCTCAACAAGTCCCCTTCCAGCTGGTCGCGCGCCAACTCAGCCAATTCGTGAAGTGCTCTTTTGATTACAGCCTGGCGCTTCGGAATAGTTTTCCCCGAAGCGATCATCGCAGCAACCGGATTAATCTCGACACCGATTCCCCGCCGCTTCAGACGCTGCGCCTCAACCAATGTAGTGCCCGAGCCAAGAAAAGGATCGAGCACGACATCGCCTTCGTCAGATAACAAACTAATCAACCCCGCCGGGATCTGCGAAACAAACCTACAAGGGTGCCAGTGCAGCGCCGAAAATTCGGACTCGCTGCGAGCCCCCTCAAAGTCCCAATTCATGTCCCGCAGCCTAGAAACTGAAGCTACTCTGGATTTCATTAAGAATCTCGCGCTCAATGGAAACTCGCAACACCTGGCCCTCGTCGATCTCCAGTTCGCACAGGAATCGTCTTACCGCCTCAATTCTCGCAGCCTTATGAAGACTTCCAGAAAAAAGGAATGCATAAACCACGACGCCACCTGAATCCTCACCAACAGACCAACCACTTAGTGAGTCGGGCGCGTTAAAAACCATTCTTCTGCCAAACGTTCTTTTATCTCTTTGAACAAAAGGCAATACATCAGACTTAAGATCAGCAGACAAGGAACTGCAAATATGATTATAAATTTCACGCCTACTCAAAGTATCAAGAGCCGTACCCGACCGCAAATGGATGCAGTAAGCAAGCAAGGGGAGCTGACCAAAAAAAGAATCTAGCAAGCGTTTGTCAACGAATCGACTTGCCGCCATTTTTGCCAACAGCTGCTCATCAGTCAGCGACCAATCGTCGACCGAGACTTCAGACGAGCTCATAACTTGCCCTACAGCCCTAGACAGCACAGCCTGAGATGCAACCGTCATTGCGTCAAAAAATAGCACCTCGTAGACACGCTTTCGCAGTGCAAGCCATTCTAGAACGTCAACTGACCATTCGCTTGATAGCACTAAGCATCCGGCCCTCGTAACATCTAGCTGGGATGCGAGCCGCGAAGGAAATTTCTTATCAAACTCTAGTCCGAGAGCCCACCCCATTCTGGCGACGTTATCAAGATTGTCGAAATCCAAAGTCCCGAATAGAAGAACAGACAGCGGATGGCGCTTAGAGAGGATGTCGAGCACCAGACGTTGATCAATGCCATTTCGTCCAAGGATCTTTAAGAATCCGACACCTCTATTCGCGAACACTGCGTGCGCGACATTAGAGGAAACACTCTGCCCGAGGAGAACGTCACTCGCGACTCTCTCGTGATTCCAGCCGATCTCCTCAGCGAGCAACGTCTCGAAGAGGTGACCAAAGGGAGGAGTTCCCACATCATGGACTAGAACGCACGCTATCAGAGCCTTTCGCTCCTCCTCGTCAAAAGCTGCCAACCGTGCGGTCGTGCAGATGTGCAATACGCCCATCGTATGGGAAAAGCGGCGAAGATCACCTAGCGTCGCGGTAGTTGGCGCAGTTGTATTGAGAAGTCGGACGCTCCCAAGGCGCCTTACCTCCGGGGCGAGCGCGAGGGCCTCGACATACTTCGGCACGTCGAATGCACCATAAAGAGGATCGAAGATCCTCATGACCTTCGCAAGACCGAACTGATTGAGCTAGCCGTTATCCACCCCAGAATAACGAGAAGCACAGCAGCTGAACCCTTCGCGGCGGGAACATCTGGCGCACACGCAGACAGGAAGGTCCCAAGACATACAGAGATCGCTGGAAACCACTTATCAAAAAACTTGTTCTTCCGCTTCTTGAAGAGAAAAAGTACCATCCGCAGAAAATTTTGCGACCCGAAATCGACCGCACTGCTTGCAACGAGAATCGAAGCCCAGGCCTGATTTAGCGAAGAAGCCCTAGCACCCTCGCCAACGATATACAGTCCATTCTTCGACATCATCGACAGCGCCACGGAGCTTGCCAAATCGAGGCCCACCAATGAGGCCATTGTCTTCTGCTTACACTGAAGCGTCGCAATTCCAACTAACAGATTAACGGGGGCAATAACATATTCACGACCATGAAGAAGGCGCTTCTTTACGCGCCATTTGTAGTCATAGAAGTGAACAGCAAGGTAGTCTCCCTCCTGCATTAGATCTCGCCAGGCGGAGGATCTCAGAATGCGGTAGAACTCACTCATATTTTCTTGGCGATTCACCACAACAGCCAACGTGTGCATCACCGAATCCAGCTTTGACTTACCCGCGCCAGACATTGGCAACGGCGACTGATTACGAGCCCACTTCACCGAAACATCACACACCCCCATCTTTCCAGGCGCCATCAGCGAGAGACCCAGCACTACCATGGACGAAGCAAGCGTCCTACTACGCTCATCGTGCTCACTATTGCTAACCCACCACTCCCCCCAGGAGCCATTGGAAAGCTGCCGGGCGATCAGCTCGCTTCGGATGTCATCCGCAAACTTCGAAAAATGCGCACCTGCCATTCGAACAGCCAGCAGAACGAGCGCCAAGCGAACGTTCTGAGAGAAAAGCTTGAGCTGCTCGCTCCCGCCCTTCCTGTACAAATTCCATTCATTTTCTAGCTCTTTAACGGCCTCATTGTTCGCAGGCAGGTCAACTTGACCGTTTGCGAGGGCACTAACGATCAGGCCGGCAGATGTTCCATAGGGTCCGATCTGCGTATGCCCTCTATCTCCATCAATAAATTGCCCCCATCCTCGCCCCGCTTTTCCCTCGACGCTCGACTCAGAGAATCGGTTGGATAGCAAATCCAGTGCGTGCCCGGCGATGTTATCAACCATGGCGTTTTTCCCACTCTTCGCGAAGCTCCTTAGCGTAACGGAGAGCGTCGTCGCGATTTGGATAATCCCTCCAAGAGGCAAGCTCTGTTCTGTCAATCGAACTAGCTATCATTCTTCTTAGCAGCTGACGGGGAGCCCCGCTTGGCTCCGAGCAAATATCCCACGAGCGCTCGCCCTGAGATAATAGAAAATACTCGCCAGGACCTGCAGCCCCTAGAGAATCACTCCATTCGGAGTAATTTGCAGTGACGCCAAAGTTAGATAACAACTCAGGACTCTGCTGGGGAACATCAGGAAACACAAGAAGATGCGCGTGATAGCAGTGCCTGTCGGCAACCAAGGTCTCGACGCATAGGGGAACTCTCCCATGCTCTCCAACGGCAACCTCCATCCCCATCCGTCGAAACATTGCACGTATTTCCGATAGAAGCGGGAAGAGCGAATTTCCACCATCTGAATGATCGTCAGCCCAAGAGGGGACATGCTCTTGCGTGGCTACAATCGTATAGTAAGGGACGATCGGGCCAAGGCCACACAGGGCATAAGCCCCCCCTTTTCTCGCAAACACAAGGTCCTCAGGCGGCGCACACAAGAAGCATCCGTCTGCCGCGGTCATTTTCGTTGGGTCCATTTCCACAACCACTACGCCCCCCCTGGGAGATAGAAATGCTAGCTGCAACTGATACCGCAGGACGGCAACGATCCAGCTTGGATTGCAGGCGCCTTGCGATCTTTGCTAAAAACTGCTAGCCCGGGCAGCAAGGAGCCAATTAAGTTAAGGTCTCTGCTGCTTGGGCAGTCTCCTGTCAGACAACCAATGCCACTTCAACTATCGCTCTTACGTGGTGCATCTACACCTCCGTTCACTTCGGCACGGACGAGCGAACATTCCTCGTCTGCACTGAGACTTGGATCCCTTGATGCAAATCACCCCTTTCCCAGTCTATTAGTGGACTGGAGCGCAAACAAGCACTTGCGAGAACACAAGCCTCAAGACAGCAAGTGTCTTGAACCCGCCTCCGAATAAGCACGATACAGCCGACAAGGCCAGTCCAACAAGCGCCCCCTAAAATGGCATCTTTTAGCCTTACATTTTCAGCGAAATCCACCCAAGGGTGACCTTTGGGCACGGCCTGGGCACACAAGACGGGGGGGGGGAACGATCCAGTTCGAAGAGCGCTGCAGTACTGATGCAGTTACTCATGGCACCAGAGATAGCCGGATGTCCTTTGGGAACAACGACTTAGCCAGCCTCAACTGGCCGCCAAGGTGCCGATAAGTGCCTTGTAAGCCGGGGAGCCGTCACTTTGAGCTAATTCGGGCCCGTGAAACCCCAAGGGAAAGCCAGATGGGGCTCATGCCTGCTTTTCAAGGCGGACAGCGGCTTGTGGTGTACGGACCCGGAACCGAACCTACGTGTAGTACCTATCATTGACGTTGCGGTTGCAGGCGAGACACTTTCGATATGCACCAAAACGCCCACGACGCTCCCGTCCTAGCAAGCCACCGCATTCGCAAACCAAAGCGCTGCGCCCTTGATCCCAGCGCCAAAGCCTTAGAGTAGCGACAAGTCCAAGGGTGACCGATACAGCGATAGCCAACGCCGGGACCCATCGCACCATCGCATACACCCCTGCAAGCACCGGACTCTCCCGGAGCGTTCCCAACGGTAGCATCAGTAGCAACCCTAGCGCCAAGACCCCAAGTGCGGGCACATACATCCTTACCATCATCCACGTCCAACGATCCATGTAGCCGTCCCGGTGATTGTTTTATGCATCCTTGAGCATATCGGTCGCAGGGGATGAGACTTGAAGGGCACACATTTTTAACCGCCCTTACAAGGCCAAACACCACCGTACGCTTCATACATGGCCCCCATGTCTCGCGAGTGCAGGCACCGACTCATACACCGCTGCCCGCGTCCTGCGTGCTGAACTCAGGCAGCATGCGCTTTAGTAGCGCTTAGCATGGGGCAAACGGCAGCATTCCTCGCGCTCGCGAAAGTGACGGTCAGCCCTGCCCGCACCGGCACCCGGCCGGTAGAGACAGACTTGCGCTATCAGTGCTTGAACGACAACTGCATCACCCAGATCTCCGGCTAATGATCACGTCACACAGGCTCGGTATGACGCGGATCGGAAGCAGGGCTTCATACATGGCAGAGGCCGCAAGGGCATGCAGAGCTCCCGAGACAGGGTCCTGACGGACGCGAAGACCAGAGGATCGGCTACGAGGGATCCAGCCGAGGGAGAACTCGTCAGGAGATACACCCTCTCGGGGGGGCGTCGGGACGGCAGCGCCTGCCGGAAGCCGCCCTCTTGAGCGCTAGGATCTCCGGGCTGGGAGGTCTCGATGTCACGCTTCCCTATATATGTTAAAGCTTATAAGTAAGAGCTAATAGATATAGGGAAGCGTGACATCTCGCCCAGTGCCGGGCCCCTTGCCTACTCCTGGCTCTTGGGTTTCTTCCTATCCCGGCGCTGCTTGTCCTTCTCGCGCCTCTGGATCACCTTGGGATCCCCTGCCTCCTTCAGCACCCGGTGAAGCTCCTGATCCGTCATGGCAGCCCCACTGCGCTCTCGCTCGCGCTGTCGACGCTTGCGGTCTCGGACCGCAACGCGCTCACGCTCCTTCGGAACGTTCAGCACCCCGAATCGCTCCTGGACCCTTTCCTCGACTTCGGCACGAAATTCAGTGCAACGCTGGGCTACCGGACATTGGCTGCAGATTGCATGCCCTTCGGTGCGCATACCAAAGCAGGCTGGATCGGAGGGCCCGGGGGCATCAAGCACCACCGGAGTGCGCGACGTGTACCCCCCTCGGTGGGCCTTAGCCTCATCGACGAGCTCCTGCCCAAACCGGCGCATAGCCTCTGCTTCCGAAATCAGCTGCTCGATGCACATGAAGCGATTGAGCACCACCGGTTTGCGAACGCTCCCAGCCTTTGCCATCTGCTCCTCGATCCACGCCAGGGCGTCCAGCTGCTGTTGGTCGCCCACGAAGTTAGCCGCATAGAATCGCGGGTCGAAGTCCTTTGCAAAGGGATCGAAAATTCCTTCTGCCCGCTTCTGCTCCAAGCGCTCGAGCAGCATGGGCAGTTTGGAGTCACTGCAAAGCTGATTCGGCCGTGGCAGCTGTCGCGTCCCGCTAGCGTCAGCATCCAGCATCAGCTCAATGACATACCGCTCGTAGGGCACCCCCATCGCATCCGCGCGCTGGCGTGCCCGCCAGATACTAGCGAAGTCGCCTACCTCAAGGCCACTAATAAGGCTCGGGAACCCCTGCGGCTCGCGTCCCTTACGTCGCAAGAAGCGATGGACGTAGTGTTTGCGATACGCTTCATAGAAGCTCTGCGTGCGCTCGTACGCACTCATGTATCGGTACGTCAGATGTGCAGATCGCGCAAAGTCCGGTTCTTCATTGAAGTCGCTCGGCGCAATCCACTCCCGTGCTTGGACCATCTGTTCTGTCGCCAGCGCTTCAGACCCAGCCCTCTTTGCCGCTGCCAATTTCTGGGCACGACGATATGCTGCCATTGTCATTGTTGGACCTCATTTCTGATAACCCGGCCAGGACCGACTAGATGGTTGGCGTGACGCGCGCTGTATCGCGTCCCGGTAAGCGCTGGGTGCGAAGGACCCTTCCACACCTAGCGCAGGAACTACGTGCCTTATGGAGTGCGGGATTCCTTAACGGCTGACGAGATCGAGCTCCATGACGTGCAACTGCACATCAGCAGAAACAAGCATCGCAGGCGTGATGCGCTTCTTGCCGCAGTGGCGCAGGTAGGTCACGGCACGCTGAACGTAGTCGCGGTAGTTGATACCGGTCATGTCGACCATCTGGCGAGCCTTCCAAATCGCACGGAACATCGAGGCATCGCATACGCGCAGGTCGAAGCGACGGTCAGTAGTCCCGATGTAGCGCTGCAGCATGTTCGCAAACTCAGTAGTGACCTCGAATGCAGTCATCTCGCTGTAGATGGAGGCGCGATGGATTTCGCACGCCTTATCCGCGACCAGCTGCTCACCACCCATGATCGTTTCAGAAATTGAGCTCTGCGCGGCGTGCAGCGTGTCCCTGCCCTCGCGCTGCGCAGCGAAGAGGCGGGTGGAGCGATCAATATTGTTGTGCTTGTGCATGGTAGTTCTCCTAGTTGCTAGCGACTGCGGAATTGCCGTCGCTGGAAACAAGGTTGCCAAGCAAGCAAGTGGCGAACCCATTGAATTCAACCAGTCCACCATCTTAGGATGTGGCATGAGCCAACTGCCGCACGCCGAGTTCAAGGCGCTAATGATCTTGATCAATGGGCTCTCGAGCGATCTCGAGGCCCGCTTGAAGACATACAAGTTGTCTACCTCCGCTTTCCTGGCACTAGATGCGATTGCCCGGACAGAAGTCGGAAGTGCGTATCCGATGACCCGTGCCAGTCTTGCTAGGATGATCAACACAACACCCGGATCAATGTCGGTGCTCGTCTCCCGCATGAAGCGCGACGGCCTAGTGACAGAAAGGTCGCTGAATGAACGTTCTAAAGCGCTTGCCACTACGAAGCTAGGTCGCTCGATGTTGGCCGGAGGATCGGTCGCTTGGGAGGACACCTTCGACGGCCTTAGCGAGGCGCTCTCGCCCACGGCGAAGAAGCAGCTCCTACAGACCGTGGCTAAGCTGAACCTGATTCGTAAGCATGAACAGGATGAGGAGCGCAGGGTTGCTTACATGCGCACACTGTCGAAGAAGAAAACGAAGATCGCAGTAGGGAAGCATCAGGAGGAATCGAGGGCTGCTGCTTCGCGGGCGCGCGCCCGGTTCGACTGAGCATGCCTGTATGGAGTTGTCCGTACCTCGCCTCCACTTCGTCGGGCAGGCACTGCGTTTTCCGCGTACCACCTAGGACTTCGCGACTTGGATGCGGATGATCCTGACCCTCTGCTCGATAGGAGCCTCAGCAATGCCAACCAATCGCGTCATAGCGCGCGTCGGGCTGAGCAGCTACATCCCTGCGTGCATAGTCGACGGATCGCCCCACATCGCGCGGCAGGGCGTGCCAGTGCACTTCTGACTACGGATAGCACCCCCAATAGAAGATGGCCCGAGATCGCAGACATCGGCACATACGAAAGGCCCGCTGACATCTCTGCCAACGGGCCCGATCAAGCTAGCGAGCAAGTTATCGAGGGCGAATGCCGAACCCAAGCAAGACAGCCCCAGCGACGGTCAGAGCTTGCCCCACAGCGAGCGCGTGCATGGTCGCGATGTTGCTGTAGCCGCTTGCTGATGGGTTGATCAGGAAATAGAGCCCGATCCCAAGCCCGGCCAGGCCCACCACCACGCACAACGTCGCGGACCCAAGCTCCTGCCCTGCGCTCGCGGCAGCGCGATTCGATTCAACAATTGCCTTGGGCAGGTCCGCATAGCACTTAGGACACTTCGCAGATGATCTGCCCGAGGGTATCGCAGCATGACAAGCCGGGCATTGATAGAGATTAATTGCTGAATCGCTGGTTTGCATGTTCTCTCCTCCATGATTGGATGTGCGAGGGTTTCCGACATCAGCCACCGTTTGAACTACCCATCTGAGCGTCCTTGACCAGATCACGCAGCGCAGCGCGCTGCTCGTCATCTAGGCTGTATTCGGTATCGCAGACCCGGACCTCGATCCTATTGGCACGGGCGAAGGCCCCTGCTTCTGCCAAGGTCATCCTCTTGCCGAAGGAAAGGATGGCGTACTCGTATCGATTGAACGCCGGCATGTCGCTGGGAAGCGAAACAGCCCTTCCGTCCACGAGCATGTCAAAGCCTGTACCCGCACAGCGAACGTCATAGGACATGTTGAAGGTGACGATGGCCGAAACGGTGAAAGAGTCCGACTTCGTTACAGCGCGGTCTCCGTCTACCACGCTCTGTAGGCTCACAGAAATGCCCCTGCTGGTCTTGGACAGTTCCGATAGCTCCACTTTGGCCTCGTAGGAGGTTCGATCCTTGAAACGGTCGTATAACCGCTGTTGTTGAGCCACTACCTCCCCGGGAACAACAGCCGTCAGCACCAACGACATGACGGCAACATGCGTAATCCGGTTCTTCATCCCAACGTCCCCGACTGAGCGCTGACGGGCCCGGCCACCCTTTGCAGCCAGTCACACCTCGCACAGCGTCATATACTGCTATGGTAATGACTTCTACTGATCAGGTATATGGCCCATGCTGCTGCAGGTTCACAGACCGTTACCTCCGCGTGCCCTCGCCCACTGTCATTACTGCAACGTTTTCCAAGCGGCTCTCCGAAGCTCGAGCACTGCGCGGGCTCTCCCAGCGCGCGCTGGGGGCGCTGGTGGATAAGGACCAGGACAAGAACCGGGGTGCCGCACTGATCAACAGGTACGAGCGCGAACGAAACCAAGCCGACATGACCAAGGCTGCGGAGTTGGCCAAGGCATTGGATGTCCCGGTCGCCTACCTGTTCGCTGAGGACGATGACCTAGCTGCGGCGATCTTGGCTTTCGCCAAGCTTCCCTCTGGGGAGCGCCAAAGGATGCGGGAAGAGCTCGAGCGTTTGGCTGGGGAGCAGAAGGACTAGCCCTTTCACGCCGCCAACTTGGCGACAGCCGCCGCCAGGGTGTCCGGGGCCAGGTGGGCGTAGCGAAGAGTCATGGTGATGTCTGCATGACCCAAGAGCTCCCGGACGGTGTTCAGGTCCACGCCTGCCCGCACCAAGCGTGATGCGAAATGATGCCGAAGGTCATGGAACCGGAATTCTTCGATGCGGGCATCGGCTATGAGTTTTCCCCACCCCTTCTTGATGTCGGTCACATCGAAGACCTTGCCTGCGCGGCGCTCGCCCGCTTGCCTAGCCCAACGCTGCAGAACTTCCATGGCTTCGGCATTCAACGGGATGTGGCGCTGCCTACCGGACTTGGCGTTCTCGGCTCGAATGGTCAGCATCTTTGCTTCCCAGTTGATGTCAGCCCAGCTCATCGACAACAGCTCACCACGTCTCATACCAGTATTAATGGCTGTAAGAACCACCGGGGTCAGGTGATCGACGTACCCGTCCATCGGCAAATCAGGCAGAACCGCTTGCCGGTACTTACGTCGGGCCGTATTCGCGTTCGCCCTCCCCTCAACCCCAGCTAGATCGCGCGCTGCCAGCGCGGCCCGGAGCATCGCTTCTTCGTCCGAGGACAGGAACCGAACCACCTTGCGGCTAGCTGCTGATCGCTGACGCATGCCCATGAGGGGATTAGTCTCGATCAGCTTCCACTCAACGGCCCGCGACAAGGCAGACCGCAGGCAAGCAAAGTCGCGCGCTGCGGTAGCCTTGGTGACGGCATCAGGGCCAGTGATACGCCCACGCCACCAACGTTCCATCGTGGTCACATCAATGTCGATGATCTGACGGCGCAGCAGCCACGGGAACACTGATCGGATGCGGTCCGGGTACTGACGACCGCCCTTGAGCTCAGCTATCGCCCACGGCTCGAAATGCTCGTTGAGCAGTGTTTCCAGCGTGCAACTAGTGGGCTTGGGCTTTGCGAGCGCAGGCAATCCCGACTGAACGTATTCAGCGACCGCTTGCCGGGCTTGGTCGCGGGCTTGATCAAGCGTCAGGTGCTCGACCGACCCCAAGGTACGCCGCTTACCGTGCGCCCAGGTCACGATCCAAGCTTTGTGACCTGATGGCTGCACTCGTAAGATCAGGCCACGAACCTGAGCGTCCCTGATCTCGTAGGGGCGATCTCGGGGTTCTGCTGTAAGGACGATGCGCTTAGTGAGGGCGGATGACATCGGGCGGACTGTCCGTAAGTGGCGATAAGACCAACTTAGGACAGGATGCGAGGCGGTGTTTGGATGCGGATTGTCCGCACTGAGGTTGCAGCGCCCAACCAAAGCCCACCCTCTCGGGAATCAGTGCCAGGTCGCCCCCCTCCCCCCTCCCCACGGCACCTGGCACCTGGCACCTGGCACCTGGCACCTGGCACCTGGCAACCATCACACCCCATACTTCGCTGTCAGGTCATCGAGGCCAAGCCACCTGCCTCTCAGGCCATTCGCAGATAGTATCTACGGCTGGATGTAGGCGCTTCGTTCGCGCTCGATGACTTACCCACAGGGGTGGACGTTGCCGCATCCCGACCATTGAATTGGCACTTTGGTCAAGGATGAGACCTAGCCTTTCACGTAGCCGCAGCTTATTGACCGGAAGCGCCTGGTACTTTTTCCCCGAAATTCCGAGTCAAAAAACAATGGCAGACTTTGGCCATCGAACCAGCAATAATGTGATCTAGAGGAAAGCAAAGGAGCAGCATGGTGTCAGTCGATTTCGATGCGTTTACGCAGGGACTTGGTCTTACCAAGTATCCATTTTCGGTTTTCACCGCCGAGGAAGAGAAGGAGTTCTTAAGCGACGCCTTTGTTCGACCTCTCGCCTACTCTCCAGCTGTGCAAGCAGCAACGAGCCGGAAGAATATATTCCTATATGGCGACAGGGGGACAGGGAAGACCGCCCTCCTTTTTGAGTTGGTGAAGGCAAGCGGGCCAGGATCGATCGTCGCTCAGATCACGGACTTCTCTGCAATTCCGATCACACCAAGTCAATCCGACATTTACAGCCTCTACATATCGACCCTCGCAAACGCGCTCCTGAAGCGCCTGCTACCGACGATGGCCAATTTTCGCCGGCCCTACAAGCTGACGAAGCATGACAAGGTGCTTATCTCATATCTGCTGCAGCACCATACGTCAACCCTCTCGCGCAACGCGTTGATGGACGATCTCCGGAGCGTACAGCACCACCGAATGAAAAGATGGGCCGCTAGTACATTCAATTTCTTCAGAAGCCTTCTCAACTCTGCTGCGGGAGCAGCCGTCGACATGCTGTCTGAGACAGTAAGCAAGTCGCTAGGGCTTCCACAGCCGACGCTTGGAGGTGCAAAAGAGTACCTGCAAGCTATTGATCTGAGCGTGGACAGCACATTGGACGAAGCAAGAGCCAATCTCGTAGTACTTCAACAGACCGTAGCGCTTTGCAAGAAGGTGGGAATGGAAAGCCTCACCTTGGTGGTCGACCGTATTGATGAGGACTCAAGGCTTCGCAACGACTCCGAGCTAATTGCGGACTTCTTGAGGCCATTCCTTACCGAGAACGACATTTTCTATCAACAGGACTTGCACTTCATCTTCTCGATCTGGAGTGTTCCATTCCAAAAGGTCAAGCCCGACTTTCGATCCAATAAATTCTGTGTAGAGCAAGTCCGATGGGAGCCTGACGAACTTCTCAACATCCTGGACAAACGCCTGGAGCTTCACTCTGACGGCAAGATAGTCGCATATGCACAGGTTGTCGATGACGCCGCTATCTTCCGCGAAAAGGTTCTTCCGCTGGCAAACGCCAATCCGAGGGACCTGTGGCAGCTAATGAATCGAATCATCCGGGAGCAATATGCCCAAGACAGCACCTCGCATGTGATCACAACTGCAGCGATGGAAAGCGGCATTCGTCGTTTCGTCAAAGAATTCACCTTCTTCGAGTACTACCCTCGAAAAAAAGATGCGCGCGCGAATAGTTTGGACGTCTACTCCTACATCGCACATCTGAACAAGCTAGTTGATATCAGATTTACTACCAACAGCTTGAATGCCGCAGCAGGCACCGGAAGTTCAACCCAGAACTACATCGTAAGCATGGAGTCGATTGGTCTGGTCCGCCGGTGTGAGGAGAAGGGCCCCAATGGCTCTACCCTTTACGAGATCCGGGACCCGAAGGTCCGTTTTGCGGTTGAGAACAACTTAGAGATCCGACGGGACGCTTAATCTTGATCCGTCTCGAGACTAGAAAGCTTGGCATTGGGAGTTAAGGGATGACAGACGCTATAAGTGTGTCCAAGGACGAGGTCCAACGAAGGGTACTAGACAAGATGACCGAGTACAAAGAGCGTTCGGTCTTCGAACAGTATGCAATTTTCATGGGTAAATCTCAGCTCCTTGAGCTAGCACTCAAGGGCTTACTGGCTCGCATTTCCGATATCCAATTCGACAGCATGGAGCGCTGGACGCTAGGGCAAACCAAGAGCGAGCTTGAAAGGAAGGGGCTTCGCCCGGACCTCATACATTTCCTCAAAAGCGTCGTCAGCCATCGCAATAGCATGGCCCACGAGTTCTTGGCCAACATGGCCATATCAAGATCCATAGCTAGTTTCAGCGATCGCAAGATCCAAGGAGAGCTGAGCAAAGCCCTCTACGAACTTGAACACTTGATTCTATTTTTTGACTGGTGCGAAGAACATGACGCCTGGCTACCTGCAGCTTGATCGACCCTTCAAGGTCGGCCTGCTCTCCTTTGCGATAACAGCACTGATGAGCACACAGGCCCTGTCGCAAGAAGCACCCAAGCGCCGCGCCCACATTGATCCGACTCGCCTCACTTCCGGCGTATCCGACCGAGATATGATTGCTCGCGCATGCACGAAGACTGCGATTGCAGCAATTAGCGCACATGCCGCAGGGGAACTATCCACGGTCTTGAACGAAGCGGCCAAAGTGGGAAAAGGCGGCTCCAGCAACAATCAGTTCTTTAACAATCTGGTGAAGGCGTATCGCCTCGATACGTCCGACGATTTCCTCTTTGCAAGTCTGTACGATGCCCGGCTCAACCTGATGTGGCTGGAACAACTGAGTGGAGCCTACAGCAGCGATAAAGAACTCATGTTTACCACCTACTTGGCTGCGCGATGCGGCGCAACAGCGGACCCCATTTCTAGTCCCTGAATCGGCACTTGCCGAGCCTCAGAGTAACGAGTCTCGGCATACCAGCGTCAAGCGAATGCTCCCAGGAGACTCGCGCCAAAGCGTCGCGTGCTGGTCGGGATCTCGAGCTTTCCCCGCGTGATGGCGATTGACTGAGCGGAAGGTCCTCTGAAGCCAAGTGATCAGAATCGACCCGCCCCATTCGCGTGGACGCGAACCATCCGCAACGGACAGGATGAGTGTCCACCAATGATCGGTTCGCCGCGAATCCCTCACCAATCAGTGACTTCCAACACCCGCCCAAACAAAAAGCCCCGACCAAGGCCGGGGCTTTTCATCAAACATGGTGCCGGAAACAGGAGTCGAACCTGCGACCTACGCATTACGAATGCGCCGCTCTACCAACTGAGCTATTCCGGCCGAGCCCGGAATTCTACGGGGAGGCTGCCCCGTCGGTCAATCCACCCTGAACGGGCCGGATCAACCGCCGGCAGCACTGGACTGGGCAGCGCGCGCGTCGGCCCGCCAGCGTGCCGGCGTTACCCCGAGATGCTTCTTGAAAGCCCGCTGGAACGCGGCATCGGAACGGTAGCCCACCTGTTCACCGATAGCGGCGATCGACAACCGGGTATCCACCAGCTGCCGGCAGGCCATGGCCATGCGGATACCGAGCAGGAACACACTCGGCGATGCGCCGCAGGCCACGGTGAAATGCCGGATGAAAGTCGCGCGCGACATGTTGCAGCGTGCGGCCAGCGCCCGCAGTGACCAGTCGTCGCCGGGCTGCGCCAGCATCGCTTCCACGGCAGGCCGCAGCGGGGATGCCCGCGCCAGCGCCAACAGGCCCGGGGGCGGTGCATCCGTCAGGCTGGCCAGGCGCAGTGCCAGGCCGAACAACGCGGCCGACAGGTGATTGAGCAGTGCTTCACTGCCCGGCCCCTGCTCATGCGCTTCTTCGCGCATCAGGCCGATCAACCGCGACAGCCGGGAGCCGGCGGCCAGTACCTGCGCGCCATCCCGGCCATCGATATCCTGCACCGCGCTGCGTACCACCAGCCGTGCCGGCAGGTGCTGCAACAGCAGCGGCTGCGCTGCGGCCGGCACCCGGAAGCGACCGCACAGCAAGTCGGTTCCGGTACCGTCCGGGCCACTGCTGACCACGGCAACGTGGCCCGCCGTATCGACCGTGGCCGGCACCGGTGGCAGGCCGCTGCCGTCGTGCAGTGTGTGCGGCGCACCGCCGGGGAACAGCACGATGTCCCCTGGCCGCAGCAGCTGTGCCGGGCCAAGCCCATCCTCCACACGTGCCGCGCCGGTCAACAGCACGTGGTAGCGGATATCGCAGTAGGCCGTGACCGGCTCCTCGATCCGCCAGGGCACGCCGAACTGGCAGCGCACATCCAGCCGCCCGGACACCGGGATCAGGGCAAGCATCTGGCTCAAGGCATCCATGTGAGACGATCCGGCATCAATTTGAGTATCAACGGCATTCATCATCTCACACTCCAGGCCTAGCATTTCCTTCGACCGCTCCCGGTCTCCCACAACGAAGGAAGCTACGATGTCCCGTCTCTCCGCACTCTCCCCCGCCGACGCCACCGGCCTGGCCGCCACCTTGTTCACCGGCATCAAGAAGGCGGTCGGCAAGGTGCCCAATGCCTACGCCACCATCGGCACGCACAGCCCGGAAAGCCTGGCCGCGCTGCTGGCGCTGGATGAGGTGGTCGGCCGGACCTCGCTGGGCAAGACCGATATCGAAGCGATCCGCCTGGCCGTCAGTGCCTACGCCGGTTGCGACTACTGCGTGGCGGCGCACTCGCTGATGGGCAGGATGGCCGGCCTGTCGCCGGAAGCGCTGCAGCAGATCCGCTCCGGCGGCGCTCCCGGCACCCCGCCGCTGGATGCGCTCACCCGCTACGTGCGCACCCTGGTCAGCACCCAGGGCACGGTGCCGCAGGACGCCGTGGAGGCCGTGCAGGCGGCGGGCTACACCGACCGCCAGCTGATCGAGATCGCGCTGGTCATCGCCTCGATCACGTTCACCAACCTGGTGAACCGTACCAACGACACCACGGTCGATTTCCCGGCCGTGGCATAAGCCCCCACCTGCAAGCACACCGGGGGCAGGCCCGCCTCAGGCCGCCGCCACCCGGTTCGGGGAGTCCCGGCCAGCGGTGAAGTCCGCAAGGTTCTGCAGGGTGATCGCCGAGATCTCCTGCAGGGCCTCCGCGGTGAAGAATCCCTGGTGACCGGTCACCAGCACGTTGGGGAAGGTCATCAGCCGTTGGAACACGTCATCGTCGATGATCTCCCCGGACAGGTCCTGGAAGAACAACGCGCTTTCCTGCTCGTAGACATCGATGGCCAGCTGGCCGAGCTGCCGTGCCTTCAGCGCCTCGATCACCGCATGCGTGTCCACCAGCGCGCCGCGCGAGGTGTTGACCAGCATCGCGCCGGGTTTCATCCGCGCCAGCGAATCCCGGTTGATCAGGTGGCGGGTCTGCGGGGTCAGCGGGCAATGCAGGGAGATGATGTCCGCGCGGGCCAGCAGTTCGTCCAGCGCAACCATTGTCCCCAGCGGCGCGAATGCCGGCGCCGGGTACGGGTCATGGCCCAGCACGGTGCAGCCCATGCCATGGAAGATGCGCGCGGTGGCCAAGCCGATCTTGCCGGTGCCGACAATGCCCACCGTGCGCCCGTGCAGGGTGCGGCCCAGCAGGCCATCGAGCATGAAGTTGCCTTCGCGCACGCGGTTGTAGGCGCGATGGGTCTGCCGGTTGAGCGTCATCACCAGGGCCAGCGCATGCTCGGCCACCGCCTCGGGCGAATAGGCCGGTACCCGTGCCACGAACAGGCCCAGCTGCCCGGCCACGGCCATGTCGATGTTGTTGAAGCCGGCGCAGCGCAGCAGTACCGCGCGCACGCCCAGCGCATGCAGGGTGTGCAGCACGGTCGCATCCAGGCGATCGTTGACGAACACGCAGACCGCCGTGCATCCCTGCGCCAGCGGGGCGGTATGCACATCCAGCGTGGCATCGAAATAGACGCGTTCGATGGCGTCCAGGCCCGCGCGGGCCGCAGCCTCGTCCAGGAAGCGGCGATCGTAGGGACGGGCACTGAAGACGGCGATCTGCATGAGGTACCTGCACGGGAAAACCCGCTCGACCATAACGCATCAGGCCGCCAGCGGCGCGCTGGCGGTGGAGCACGGGTGCCGGCAGGCCGATAGTAGCCAACGATGCAGGGGCCCCATCACCCCCAGCGGCTCCCGCCCCTAAAGCTGAACGCATTCAAAATAAAACCACGACGCAGTTCACCTCTTCCCCATCTGTTCATCGTCGCGTAAAAGAAGCAGGTGTACGTCGCCGGAAGTTGTCCGAGGTTCCCCTGTCCGTCCCGTCTCCCCTGTTCCGCTGTGCGCCGGAAATGCCCCGGGCGCCGGACACCTTTGCCTCCTTCCTGCGCGAAGAACGCGGGCCGTTGTGCGCCTTCCTGCGCGCGCGCGGCGTCGGCCCGGACGATGCGGAAGACATCGCGCAGGACTGCATGGAACGGCTGATCCGCTACCGCAGCCACGGCAGCGACGAACTGCGCCTGCTGCTGTACCGCATCGCCCGCAACCGCCTGGCTGACCGTGGCCGCTCACCCCAGGCACGCCCGCACCTGTCCCTGGCCGAACACGAAGGCAGCAGCGAGCCGCCCAGCCCCGTGCCGGATCCGCTGCGCCAGGCCGAGTCCGGGCAGATGCTCGGCCTGCTGCGCGCGGCGCTGTTCAAGCTGCCCGAGCGGGCACGCCAGGTCTACCTGCTCAACCGCATCACCGGCATGAGCTACACGCAGATCGCCAGCCACTGCGGCATCACCGCCAAGACCGTGGAAAAACATATCGCGCGGGCCCTGCAGGGCCTGCGCCAGGAACTGGGGCCGGACCCGTTCCACCCGGATGGGGAAGGCCGATGAGCCGCCACACACCTGCCCAGGCCGATGCGCTGTTCCAGCGTGCCAGCGAATGGGTCGCGCGGCTGGAAGCGCCGGACTGCAGCGCCGACGAACGCGAGGCCTTCGAGGACTGGCTGGCGGCCCACCCCACGCACGTGCAGGCCTGGGCACAGGCAGAGCGGCTGTACCAGCACAGCGCGGCGCTGGCTGGCGACAGCGGGCTCCGCAGCCGCGCTGCCCGGACCACACGGGCACCGTCACCCACATACCGGCGCTGGCCGCAGCTGGCCGTCGCAGCCGGCATCTGCCTGGCCGTCGGCCTGGGCTGGATGCTGGTCAACGACGGGTTCCCCACGCCACAGGTCCAGGCCAACCACAGCCTGCATGCGCAGCGGCAGGTGCTGCCTGATGGCACGGTGGCCGTGCTTGACGCCGGCACCTCGCTGACCATGCGCATCGGCTGGCGCACCCGCCGGATCACGCTGGACAGCGGCCGCGTACAGCTGCAGGTCGCCCCATCATCGCGGCCGCTGCGGGTCCAGGCCGGCAGCAGCACCATCCGCGATATCGGCACCACCTTCCAGGTCGAGCGCCTGTCGGCCGGCCACGTCGATGTCGCCCTGCTGGAAGGGGCGGTGGAAGTGAGCAGCGGCCGTGCGCAGCAGATGCTGCTGCCCGGGCAGCAGCTGCAGGTGCTGCCGTCGGGCAGCATGCTGCGCGGCCCACCGGTGTCCAGCGCGGCCAGTACAGGCTGGCTGCAGGGGGCACTGGTGTTCGATGCCACGCCGCTGTCGGTGGTGGTCGAACGCATGAACCGCTATACGCGCACGCCGCTGGTGGTCACCGACCCATCGGTTGCCGCGCTGGCGGTGAGTGGAACGTTCCGCGCGGGCGATGCAGAGGACCTGCTGTCCGTGCTGGAACTGGGATGGTCGATCTCCGCCCAGCGACGTGCGGATGGCGCGCTGGAACTGCACCGCACCCGCTGAGGCCATCGGCATGGCAGCATGCTGGCCGCTGCTGCACGCACTGCGCTGGCCGCTGCTGTGCGTGGCCCTGGTGGCGGCCTGCCCCGCCACCGCCCGGGCCGACAACCGCCCGCGCAGCAGCACCGACTACCACATCGCACAGGGCCCGCTGGTACAGGCGCTGCAGCAGTGGGCGCGGCAGAGTGGCCATGCGCTGGTCTTCGATGCACGCGAACTGGCCGGGCTGGGGTCAGCCGGGATCAGTGGCACGCTGCCATCGATGGTCGCCCTGCAGCGCCTGACCGATGGCCTGCCGGTAACCGTGCTGCAGACCCCTTCGGGCACCATCGCGGTGCGCCGCCGCACGCCCTCCCCGGCGCCCGCAGCGCCCGCCGCAGTGGCCCGGGTGGCAGCCCCACCCGCCCCCGCAGTGCCGGCACCGGCCGATGTGGAACTGGCGCCGGTGCATGTGACCGGCAGCCGGCTACCGCGCACCTCGGTGCAGACCACGCTGCCGGTGGCGGTGATCGACCGCGATGAAATCGTGCGCAGCGGCTATGGCACCCTGTTCGACCTGCTGCGCCACCTGCCCGGCATGAACGGCCACCCGCCGTTGAGCACCTCGCGCAGTGGCGATTCGGTGTACCTGCCAGTCGGTGCGGCGGCCACCACCAGCCTGGATGGCATGGGGCCGCGCGCCACGCTGTTCCTGGTCAATGGCCGACGGCTGCCACGCTACCCCATGCTGTCGCTGGAGCTGGGCGGGCTGACCGATCTGGGCGGCATTCCGCTGAGTTTCGTGGACCGCATCGAACTGGTGCGTGGCGGTGCGTCGGCCATCTACGGTGCCGATGCGATGTCCGGGGTGGTGAACATCATCCTGCGTGACCAGGCCGACGGCCCTGAAGCCATGCTGCAATCGGGCGTGAGCAGCCAGGGGGATGGGCAGCAGTACCGCCTGCAGGTGGCCACCGGCGGGCTGCGCGACGGTGGCGACCGCTGGTTCGCCGGCCTGGACATGCACCGCGCCGCACACGTGGCCGGCGACCGCCGCGCATGGCACGGCGACAGCGAGCGCTACCCGATGGGGCTGGTGACCCGCGATGGCTACTACCTGCTGCCAGCGCGCCTGTGCCCTGCCCCGCTGGAGCTCGACAGCGAGGGGTGCTGGCTGGATGCCTCACGCTCGCGTTCGCTGCAGCCGGAAGCCACCACCCTGGCCGCCTATGCGCGCTACCGCCACGACCGTGGCCAGGGCCGCTATGTGTACCTGGAAGCACGCGGCAGCCAGAACCGGCAACGCTTCGAACTGGGGCCGACGGCGGCGGCGATCGCCGTGCCCGGCTACAGCAGCCTGGTCTTCAACCAGGCGTTCCCCGAAGGTGGCCAGATCCGCCCGCGCGTGCGCGCCAGCGAAGCGGACATTACCATCGGCCTGGGCCGCGACCAGCACGGGCGCAGCTGGGAGGCCGGCCTGAGCCGCCAGCGCAGCGAGGTGTCCCTGGCGACCGATGGCACGCTGCGCACGCAGACGCTGCAGGACGCGACGCAGCGTGGCTTCATGCCCGGCTTCAGCACCGTGGCGGCCGACACGGCCAGCGATCTGTTCGCCCGCATCGAGAACCGCGGCCGCACCGACCAGTGGCAGGCCTGGTGGGGCGTGCAGCGCGACCTGTTCACCCTGCCTGGCGGTGCCGCGCAGCTGGCCAGCGGGGTGGACCTGCGGCGTGAGACCTGGACCTCGCAGCCGGACCCGCTGCTGGGCGAAGGCGAGCTGGCGCTGGGCCTGCCACAGGGCTACCGGCACATGACGCGCACCGCCAGCGCCGCTTACGGCGAACTGGGCATGCCGCTGGCCTCGACGCTGCGCCTGGACCTGGCCGGGCGCCTGGACCACGACAACGGCACCCGTGCGTTCTCGCCACGCGTGGGCCTGCGCTGGACACCCAGCGAACAGTGGTCGTTCCTGCTGGCCAGTGGCCGCGGCTACCGTGCGCCCAGCCTGTTCGAACAGCGCCGGCCACCGGGGTACTTCCAGCAGGTGTGGGTGAACCCGCAGGGCCTGCCCCCCTGCGCGCAGCCCACCCGCCGTGGCTGCCTGGTCGGCGTGGACGTGGTGGAAAACCCCGAACTGCAACCGGAACGCTCGCGCAGCCACTCGCTGGCGGCCAGCTGGTCGCCGACACCGGCGCTGTCGCTGTCGCTGACCCACAACATCGTTGAACTGCGCAATGAAATCCTCGCGCTGCAGCCGGCCGATGCCAGCTGGGCACCGGATACCTGGGTACGCAACGATACCGGCAGGCTGCAACGGCTGCGGCTGTACTTCGACAACATCGGCCAGACCGTTTCGCGCAACTGGGTGCTGCGTGGCGAGTACACCCTCGACACCCGCAGCACAGGCCAATGGCGGTTCTCGCTGGATGCCCTCAAGCAGCAGACACTGGAACGGCGCCGCGACCATGGCGATACCGTGGACCTGCGCGGCCATGGCGCCCCCACCCGCGCTGCGGTGCTGGCCGCGCAATGGCAGAACGATCACTGGGACATCGCCCTGCGTGGCAACTACACCGGGCGTACCCGCGCCTGGGAGGCCGGCACCACCTGTCGCCCGGACCAGCACGAACAACAGCGCTGCATGAACCCCGACCAGGTGCGCTGGAACCTGCACCTGGCGCGGCAGCTGGGCCGCCGCGTGACGGCCGCGCTGGACGTGCACAACCTGCTTGATGCGCAGCCGGTGAACTACCAGGCCGACAGTGGCGGGCAGCTGGCCGGGCTGGACGATCCGCTGGGCCGCTACTTCCTGCTGACCCTGCAGTTCCGCTGATCGGCACCGGCCACCGAGCGCGCAATGCCGTACTGCGCGACGTAATAGGTGGCCAGCACCAGCAGGCTGGCCTGCGGCAGCCCACCGGCGAAGCGGTCCCAGGCCAGCAGAGCGTCGCTGGCCACGAACAGCAGCGCGCCACCGGCCGCCCAGCGCGCACCGGGAGGTGATGCGTGGCCTTGCATCGCGCGGGCCAGCGCCAGTGCCGCCATCAGTGCCAGCGCGCCCACGTAGACCAGCACCGGCAGGCGCATCGGCACGGGCAGGTGCGGCCACAGGCCGATCACATTCACCGCCGCCACAGCGCCCAGCAACAGCACGCTGGCCAGCAGCGCCCGCCCGCCGCGCGCGCCCCCGGCAAAGGCGGCGATGTAGCACAGGTGCGCCAGCAGGAAGGCCACCAGCCCCGGCAGGAAGGCGTCCAGCGGCAGCATCAGCGCGATATCGCCCAGGCACGACAGCGCCATGCCCAGCAGCACGCCACGCCGGTAACGCGGCGACAGCGCCGGCTGCACCTGCCAGACGATGCTGGCGATCAGCAGCGTGGCGGCTGGCTTGGCCAGCCAGTGCAGCCACCGCGCATCCGCCGCCGCAGAGGCGCCGACGATCGCGGCGACCGCCAGCAGCACGATGCCCGCATCGCGCAGGCGCGGGTTCATCGCGCCTTCCACAACTCGGCTAGGCGGTCGGGGCGACCGGCGATGCGTTCCAGCACCGGGTACTGCAGGCCACCGTGGTACGCGATGTCCATCGGCTCGATGCGGTCGAACTGCTTCACCAGCAGGCGGATCGGCGCCTTGTCCGTGGCGGCGCGGGCCACGGCATCCTTCAGCCGTTCATGGCTGTACTCGCGCCCTTCCACCGCGACCACCCGCATGCCCGGTGCCAGGCCGGCGTTGAAGGCCGGGCTGTCCCACAGCACATCACCGACCACGCCACCTTCGGCCACCGACGCGCCAAGCGAATAGGTGAGGTTGGCGACCTTGCTGCGCTTCTCCTGCGCCTTGAAACCCTCATTGGGTACATCGCGGTAGACCAGCTTCCAGCCGGCCGCCTCCAGGCCACCGATCAACGGGCCATGGCCGTCCAGGCGCTCGCGCAGGTAGCTGGCCCAGTCGTACGGCGCGATGCCGTTCAAGGTCGCCACCACATCCTCGAAGGTGTACGGATTGACGTTCCAGTCACCGTTGCCCATGCCGAAGAACGCCTTGGCGAAGTCATCCAGGCTGCGGCGGTTGCCACTGAGTTCGCGCAGCTTGCCTTCCACGTCCAGCCACAGCATCTGCCCGCCGGAGTAGTAGTCCTCGCTCATCTGGTAGTTGCGGTAGGCCAGGCTGCGGCGCTGGGCGATGGTCGGGTCGTTGGTGGTGTCCTGCAGCGGACGCCAGGCGCGGCCCGGGCGGCCGCGGTCATACACGGCAGCGACGTTGGCCAGCGTGTCGCGGGCCTGCGCCACGCTCCACAACCCCGAGCGCGCGGCCAGCACCTGGCCCCAGAACTGGGTCTGCCCTTCGTACACCCACAGCAGGCTGTCGCCCATCGGCACGTTGAAATCCGGCGTGGCCAGATCCTTGCCGCGGCGGTACTTGCCGTTCCAGGAGTGGTTGTATTCGTGCGGCAGCAGGTCACGGCCCAGCCAATTGGCATCCCAGTCGGTGAAGTAGCCGGGCGCGGCGCTGTTCTCGCTGGAGCGGTGATGCTCCAGGCCGATGCCGCCGAGGCGGTCGGTCAGGGCCAGCAGGAAGTCGTAGTGGTCGTAGTGGCGCGCGCCATAGAGCTTGTCGGCCTGCTGCACCAGCGCGCGGTGCAGCTTGAGCTGCTCATCGCTGACCTTCAGTGATTTGGCCTCGTCGGCGAACACGTTCAGGTGCACCGGCACCTTGGCGCCCGGGTCCAGGTCGAGCCGCGTGTAGTGCAGGCCGGCGAACAGCGGTGAATCGACCAGGTGGTCATAGCGGATCGGCTTGAACACCACGGTGTCCCCCTCGCGGCGTTCGGTTTCCAGTGCGGTCGCGTAGGACCAGCCCTTGGGCAGGGTGACACGGGCCTGTGCCTGCAGTTGCCCCGCCGGCACACCCGCCGGATACAGCGAGTTGGCGTTCCATTGCAGGTTGAGCATTTCCGGGGTCATCACCACCCGGCCCTGGCCACCGCCCTGCGAGGACAGGAAATTGAAGCGCGCCACCACTTCACCGGCACCGGCCGGTACGTTCACCTTGAAGGCATAGACGTTGTACTGGTCCCGCTCCCACTTCAACGGCTTGCCGTTGGCGGTGACCTGCAGGCCGGCCAGCTTGTCGATCGGCCCGGTGGGCGAATGGTTGCCGGGAATCCACTGCGGGTACAGCAGGGTCAGCGGGCCCGGCTTGGCCGGGATGGTGGTGGTGACCTTGAAGATGCGGCGGTCCAGGTCACGCGCATCCACGTCGATGCGCAGCGTGCCCGGCCAGGCGCTGTCTGCGGGCGGCGCGCTCTGTGCGAAGGCCGGAGCACTGCCAAGGGCAAGCAGCAGGGAAATTGCCAAGGCCGGCGTTTTCATCACGGAAGCATCCTGTGGAGGGGGCTTCCGATGCTAGGCCTGCGGGACGCCATGCCCCATGGCCAAAGGTCATGGGACGGTGGATCCACCCCTGCGTGGATGCCCACCGGTACGCCCGCGCCCTGCGTGGACGCGGTACGGTCCGATCAATCCACCAATCGCAGCCGCAGTTCCTTCGGCAACGCGAACACCATCGATTCCGGTTCGCCGTCCAGTTCGGACACGCCATTGGCCCCCAGTTCGGCCAGGCGCGCCAGCACGCCATCGACCAGCACCTGCGGCGCGGAAGCACCGGCGGTCACGCCGATGTGCTGCTTGCCGGCAACCCAGTTCGGGTCGATTTCATGCGCACCGTCGATCAGGTAGCTTTCCACGCCTTCACGGCGGGCCAGTTCGCTCAGGCGGTTGGAGTTGGAGCTGTTCGGCGAGCCGACCACCAGCACCAGATCGCAGCGCTTGGCCAGGTCGCGCACGGCATCCTGGCGGTTCTGCGTGGCGTAGCAGATGTCATCGTTCTTCGGGCCCTGCATGGCCGGGAAGCGATCGCGCAGGGCGTCGATGATGCCGCGCGTGTCATCCACCGACAGCGTGGTCTGGGTGGTGTAGGCGAAGTTTTCCGGCTGGTTGATCTGCAGCGTGGCGACCTGCTCCACGTCCTCGACCAGGTAGATCTGCCCGGTACCGGCTTCGCGGTTCCACTGGCCCATGGTGCCTTCCACTTCCGGGTGGCCGGCATGGCCGATCAGCACCACGTCACGGCCGGCACGGCAGTGGCGGGCGACTTCGAAGTGGACCTTGGTCACCAGCGGGCAGGTGGCATCGAACACCTTCAGGCCACGGCGCTCGGCTTCCTGGCGCACGGCCTGGGACACGCCGTGGGCGCTGAAGATGACCGTGTTGTTGTCCGGCACTTCGTCCAGTTCCTCGACGAAGATCGCGCCGCGCTGCTTGAGGTCATCGACCACGAAGCGGTTGTGCACCACTTCATGGCGGACATAGATGGGCGCGCCGAGCGTTTCGATCGCGCGCTTGACGATCTCGATCGCACGATCGACGCCGGCACAGAATCCACGCGGGTTGGCGAGCAGCACATCCATCAGTTCAATCTCCCGGCAGCGGCCGGCTTGGAGTTACGGGTTGGCATTATCCGCCTTTTTGGCGGGCTTGCCCTCGAACAGGCCGAACAGGGCGATACCCACGGCCCCGACCACGATGGCCGCATCGGCCAGGTTGAACGACGGCCAGTAGTGGTCGCCGATGTACCACTGGATGAAATCGACCACGTGGCCGTGGACCAGGCGGTCGACCACATTGCCGATGGCGCCGCCGATGACCAGGGCATACGGCACGGCGCTGCGCCAGTTGCCACGGGCGGTACCGCGCAGCCACCAGGCCATCAGGCCGCTGATGCCCAGCGCCAGCGCGGTGAAGAAGTACTTCTGCCAGCCGCCGGCATCGCTCAGGAAGCTGAAGGCCGCACCGGTGTTGTAGGTGCGGAACCAGTTCCAGAAGCCGTCGATGACCACCACCGGCTGGTACTCGGGCAGGCTGGACAGCACCCAGGCCTTGGACCACTGGTCCAGGACGATGACCAGCACCGACAGCAGCAGCCAGACCAGTGCATTCGGGTTCGGACGCGGCGCGGCCATCAGAACCACCTCCTCGCTTCACCGGCACCGTCGACGTTGCTCACGCAGCGGCCGCACAGCTCCGGGTGATCGGCATGGGCGCCCACATCGGCGCGGTGGTGCCAGCAGCGCACGCACTTGGCCTTGGTGGTCGGCTGTGCACTGACGAACACATCATCGGTGGTGGCCGGGCGCACCTGCACGTCGCCACTGATGAACAGGAAGCGCAGCTCATCGGCCAGCGGCTGCCAGCGCGCGGCCTGCTCTTCGCTGGCGGCGATGGTGATTTCCGCTTCCAGCGCCGCACCGATGGCACCGTTGGCGCGCATCGGTTCGAGCACCTTGGCCACCTGCTCGCGCACGGCCAGCAGCTGCTCGAAATCGGCCGCGCCCAGCTGGGCATCGGCCGGCAGCGGCGCCAGGCCGTCGTACCAGGTGGAGAACAGCACGTGGCCGGCGCGCTCGCCCGGCAGGTAGCCCCACAGCTCGTCGGCGGTGAAGGTCAGGATCGGCGCGACCCAACGGGTGAACGCCTCGGCGATGTGGTGCATCGCGGTCTGCGCCGAGCGGCGGCCGTGCGAATCGGTCGGCATCGTGTACAGCCGGTCCTTGGTCACGTCCAGGTACAGCGAGCCCAGATCGACGCTGCAGAAGTTCAGCAGCAGCTGGACGATCTCGGCCATGTTGTACACGTCGTACGCGGCCTTGATCTTTTCCTGCAGTTCCCAGGCGCGGTGCACGATCCAGCGGTCCAGCGCGACCATCTCCGCCGGTGCCACCTGGTGGCGGGCCGGATCGAAGCCGTCCAGGTTGCCCAGCAGGAAGCGTGCGGTGTTGCGCAGGCGGCGGTAGGCATCGGCGTTGCGCTTGAGGATCTCCTGCGACAGCGACATCTCGTTGCTGTAATCGGCCGAGGCGATCCACAGGCGCAGGATGTCCGCACCCAGCGTCTTCATGATGTCCTGCGGCTCGATGCCGTTGCCCAGCGACTTGGACATCTTGCGGCCGTGCTCGTCCACGGTGAAGCCGTGGGTGAGGCACTGCCTGTACGGGGCGTGCTGGTCGATGGCCACGCCGGTCAGCAGCGAGGACTGGAACCAGCCGCGGTGCTGGTCCGAGCCTTCCAGGTACAGGTCGGCCGGCTTGCCGAAGCCGCGTGCCAGCAGCACGCCTTCATGGGTGACGCCCGAATCGAACCAGACGTCGAGGATGTCGGTGACCTTCTCGTAATCGGCCGCTTCGCTGCCCAGCAGCTCGGCCGCATCCAGCGAATACCAGACGTCGATGCCCTCGGCTTCAACGCGGTCGGCCACCTGGTTCATCAGTTCCACCGAACGCGGGTGGATCTCGCCGGTCTGGCGATGGGTGAACAGCGCGATCGGCACGCCCCAGGTGCGCTGGCGCGAGATGGTCCAGTCCGGACGGCCATCGACCATGCTCTGGATGCGCGCCTTGCCCCAGCTCGGGAACCAGCCGACGGTGTCGATGGCGGCCAGCGCATCGCGGCGCAGGTGGGCCTTGTCCATCGAGATGAACCACTGCGGGGTGGCGCGGAACACCACCGGCGTCTTGTGGCGCCAGCAGTGCGGGTAGCTGTGGCGGATCTCGACGAAGGCCAGCAGCGCGCCGCTGTCGCGCAGTACCTGCACGATCAGTTCCTGCGCCTTCCACAGGTGCTGGCCAGCCAGCACCACCCCACCGGCCGGCGGGGTCGATTCCAGGTACAAGCCACGGCCGTCGATCGGGGTCACCTGGCCGGCGTTGTACTGCTCCAGCAGGCCGTACTTCTGGCTGACGACATAGTCTTCCTGGCCGTGGCCGGGCGCGGTATGCACGGCACCGGTGCCGTCCTCGTCGGAGACGTGCTCGCCGTTGAGCACCAGGATGTCGCGCTCGGCGTAGAACGGGTGGGCCAGCACCTGGCGGTCCAGCGCGGCACCGGCGGCGCGGCCGTGCACCACCACCTCATCCACGCCGTAGCGGGCCAGCGAACGCTCGGCCAGCGCCGCGGCCAGCACCAGCCAGCGCGGCTGGTCGTTGTGCGCCGGCCCTTCCACCAGCACGTACTCGATGTCCGCACCCAGCGACACCGCCAGCGAGGCCGGCAGCGTCCACGGGGTGGTGGTCCAGATCGGCACGGCCACGTCCACGCCGGCCGGCAGGGTCACGCCGAACCGCTGCGCCAGCGCCTGCGGATCACGCGCGGCGTAGGCCACGTCGATCGCCGGGGAGGTCTTGTCCTGGTATTCGATCTCGGCCTCGGCCAGTGCCGAACCGCAGTCGAAGCACCAGTAGACCGGCTTGGCGCCGCGCACCAGGTGGCCGTTGGCCACGACCTTGGCCAGCGCACGGATCTCGTTGGCCTCGAAGTCGAAGCTCAGGGTCTTGTACGGGTTGTCCCAGTCACCGGTCACGCCCAGGCGCTTGAAATCGGCGCGCTGGATGTCGATCTGCTCTTCGGCGAACTCGCGGCACTTCTGCCGGAATTCAACGGCGTCGAGCTTGGTGCCGACCTTGCCCCACTTCTTTTCCACCGCGATCTCGATCGGCAGGCCATGGCAGTCCCAGCCCGGCACGTAGGGCGCATCGAAGCCGGCCAGGTAGCGCGACTTGACGATGATGTCCTTGAGGATCTTGTTGACCGCGTGGCCCAGGTGGATGCGGCCGTTGGCATACGGCGGGCCGTCATGCAGCACGAACAGCGGGCGGCCGGCAGCGTTGTCGCGCAGCTGCTGGTAGAGCCCCTGCGCTTCCCAGCGCGCCAGAATGCCCGGCTCGCGCTTGGGCAGGTCGCCGCGCATCGGGAATTCGGTGGCTGGCAGGTTCAGGGTGGTCTTGTAGTCCTGGCTCACGCAGTGGCTCGCAATCTATGTTCGGAAAGGATGGCGCGCGCCTGTTCGGCATCGCGGTGCATCTGGTCGGTCAACGCCGCCAGGTCGTGGAACTTCTCTTCATCACGCAGCTTGGCGACGAATTCGACTTCGATGTGGCGACCGTACAGGTCGCCCTGGAAATCGAACAGGTGCGCCTCCAGCAGCGGCTCGACCCCGTCCACGGTGGGCCGGGTGCCGAAGCTGGACACCGACGGCCACGGCTGGTCGAACACGCCGTGGATCCAGGTGGCGTAGATGCCGGCCAGCGGCGGGGTCTTGGGGAAGCGCAGGTTGGCGGTGGGGAAGCCCAGCGTACGGCCCAGCTGGCGGCCGCGCACCACCCGGCCGCTGATCGCGTAGGGGCGCCCCAGCAGGTCGCCGGCGCGGGCGAAATCGCCGTCCTGCAGCAGCTGGCGGATGCGGGTGCTGGAAATGCGGTCGCCGTGCAGGTCCACCGCATCGATCTCGCCGGCGGTGAAACCGCGCGTGGCGCCCATCTTCTGCAGCAGGGCCAGATCGCCGCGGCGGCGGTTGCCGAACTGGAACTGCGGGCCGATCCAGACCTCGCGGGCACCCAGCCGGCTGACCAGCAGGCGCTCGACGAACTGCTCGGCCGGCATCGCGGCCATGGCCGCGTCAAAGCGCAGCAGGCCCACCGCGTCCACACCCAGTTCGCGCAGCATCGCGACCTTGTTGCGGGCCAGGGTCAGCCGCGGCGGCGGCGTGCCCTGGGCGAAGAATTCACGCGGCAGCGGCTCGAAGGCCACGGCCACGGCCGGCACGCCCAGGGCGCGCGCGCGCGCGACGGCATGCCGCACCAGCGCACGATGGCCCAGGTGCAGGCCGTCGAATGCACCGATGCAGACCACGCTTCCGCTGGGGAACAGCTCCCCGCCCTCGACGCTTCTGAACAGCCTGCTCATCAACTCTTGATCCGGCCCGCCAGGGGCCGCCGTTTCCATGGTGTAACCATGAAGTATAGCCGCCGCAGGCGACGATCAATGCCCGCGCAGGTCGCGCGGGCGGAAGCCGAGCGCCAGCAGGGCCAGCAGGTAGGTCAGGCCGCCGCTGCCGACCAGCAGGGCCAACCCGCCGATCCGGTGCCACTTGTCCATCCCGGTGAAGGCCGGCAGGGCGTACAGCAGTGCCAGCAGCACGCCGACCATGGCGATGCAGGCCAGTGCCAGCCGGCCGACATAGCCGCCCCAGCCCGGCCGGCGCTGGTAGACATCGGTCTTGCCCAGCCAGTACCAGAGCAGGCCCAGGTTCAGGTAACTGGACAGCGCGCTGGCAATGCCCAGCGCCAGGTGCAGGCCCGGCTGCTTGCCCAGCGCCACCATCACGCCCTGCGCCTTCAGTTCGTCGGGCACCATCACCTGGTACAGCACGGCCAGCAGGGCGAAGTTGAACACCATGTTGGCCACCAGGGCCGCCACGCCGGCACGCACCGGGGTCTTGGTGTCCTGCCGGGCATAGAAGGCCGGCAGCACCACCTTGAGCAGGGCGAAGGCCGGCAGGCCGAAGCTCAACCCGTACACCGACAGCGCGGTCATGCGGGTATCGAAGGCGGTGAACTGGCGGTACTGGAACAGCGTGGCGATCAGCGGCTCGGCCAGCAGCAGCAGGCCCAGCATCGCCGGCACGGCGATCAGCAGCGTGGTGCGCAGGCCCCAGTCCAGCGCATGGGAGAAGCCCTCGCGGTCGGTGCTGACATGGTGGCGGGCCAGCGCCGGCAGGATGACCGTGCCCAGGGCCACGCCGAACACGCCCAGCGGCAGTTCCAGGAAGCGGTCAGCCAGCGACAGCCAGGACTGCGAACCATCGGTCAGCTTGGCGGCGATCAGCGTATCCAGCAGCAGGTTGATCTGCGCCACCGACGAGCCGAACAGGGTCGGCACCATCAGGGTCAGCACCTTGCGCACGCCCGGGTGGCGCCAGCCCCAGCGCGGCAGGGTCAGCAGGTTGATGCCCTTCAGCGAGGGCAGCTGGAACAGCAGCTGAAGCAGGCCGGCGGCCAGTACCGCCCAGCCCAGCGCCAGGATCTGCTTTTCCGGGGTGCCGCCCAGCCGGGGGGCCAGCCAGACCGCGCCGCCGATCATGCACAGGTTGAGGATGACCGGGGTCAGCGCCGGCATGGCGAAGCGCTGGAAGCTGTTCAGTGCCCCGCCGGCCAGCGCGGTAAGCGAGACGAACAGCAGGAACGGGAAGGTCAGCCGGAACAGGTCGACCAGCAGGCCCTGCTTGGCCGGGTCGGTGTCGGCACCGCTGGCGAAGGCCACCGCCAGCTGGGGGGCGAAGATCAGCGCCAGCGCGGTCACCAGCAGCAGCACCCCGCCCAGGGTGCCGGCCACGCGGGACATCAGTTCGCGCAGTTCGGCGTGGCTGCGGGTTTCCTTCACCTCGGTGAACACCGGCACGAAGGCGGTCGCGAAAGAGCCTTCGGCGAACAACCGGCGCAGGAAATTGGGTACCCTGAAGGCGACCCAGAAGGCGTCGGTCACCGCATTGGTGCCGAACGTGGTGGTGATCACCTGGTCCCGGACCAGCCCGAGGACCCGCGAGACCATGGTCATGCTGCTGAACGACAGCAGGCCCCGCAACAGCTTGGGTGAACTCACTCCACGTCCCTCTTGACAATCGACTTGACGTACATTTCTGGCGCCATCATACTAGCTAGCTTGCTGTTCCCATAACACCGATTTTTTCAGGAAACCACCACCGTGGCCAATATCAAGTCCGCCAAGAAGCGCGCCAAGCAGACCGTCGTGCGCAACGCGCGCAACGTGGCTCAGCGCTCGATGCTGCGCACCGCTGTCAAGAAAGTGATCAAGGCGCTGGACGCCAACGATGCCGCCGGCGCCGAAGCCGCCTTCGCCGTTGCCCAGCCGATCCTGGATCGCTTCAGCGCGCGTGGCCTGATCCACAAGAACAAGGCTGCCCGTCACAAGAGCCGCCTGAACGACCGCATCAAGGCCCTCAAGGCCGCCTGATCCGGCGTTGCCGCCCTGCCCTCCGGGGCCGGGTCGCAGACAAAAGCCCGGCCCCTGGCCGGGTTTTTTGTTGCCTGCGATCCGAGGCCGCCACGGCGCCCGCACCCGTCGCGCGCCGCCAACAAAAAACCCGGCCGAAGCCGGGTTCCTGCGGAAACCACAACGGCATCACTGCGCGTTGCGGGCTTCCAGCTCATCTTCCTTCTGGCGATCGAAGAAGGCCATGATCCGGCTCATGATCGGGAAGGTGCCTTCGCGGCCCAGCGCGGAGACCAGGAACCACGGCTCCTTCCAGCCCAGCTCGGCGACGATCTGCTCTGCCGCGGCCTGGGCCTCGTCCTCGAACATCAGGTCGGCCTTGTTCAGCACCAGCCAGCGCGGCTTGGCCAGCAGTTCCGGGTCGTGCTTTTCCAGCTCGCGCTCGATGGCACGCACCTGCTCGACCGGGGAAATGCCTTCCACACCGCCTTCCATCGGCGAGATGTCCACCAGGTGCAGCAGCAGGCGGGTGCGCTGCAGGTGGCGCAGGAACTGCGCGCCCAGGCCGGCACCATCGGCGGCGCCTTCGATCAGGCCGGGAATGTCGGCGATGACGAAGCTGCGGTAGTTCTCGACCTTCACCACACCCAGGTTCGGGTACAGCGTGGTGAACGGGTAATCGGCCACCTTCGGCGTGGCGGCCGACACCGCACGGATCAGCGTGCTCTTGCCGGCATTGGGGAAGCCCAGCAGACCGACGTCGGCCAGCAGCTTCAGCTCCAGCTTCAGGGTACGCTCTTCGCCCGGCTCACCCGGCAGCGCCTGGCGCGGCGAGCGGTTGGTCGAGCTCTTGAAGTGCATGTTGCCCAGGCCACCACGGCCGCCCTGCGCCACCAGCAGGCGGTCGCCATGCCGGGTCAGGTCGCCGATGATTTCGTCGGTCGCCACGTTGATCACCACGGTGCCGACCGGCACGGTGATGGTCAGGTCTTCGCCACCCTTGCCATAGGCCTGGCGGCCCATGCCGTTCTCGCCGCGCTGCGCCCTGAAGATGCGGTCATGGCGGAAGTCGACCAGGGTGTTCAGGTTTTCGTCGGCGCGGATGTACACGCTGCCGCCCGCACCGCCGTCGCCGCCGTCCGGGCCGCCGAGCGGAATGAACTTCTCGCGACGGAAGCCAATGCAGCCGTTGCCGCCGTTGCCGGCGAACACTTCGATTTCTGCTTCGTCTACCAGTTTCATTGTTTCAGTGCCTGCGATGGGCGCGGCATCTGTGCCGCTGCCTTGGATGTAATGCCAGCTGCAAGCCGGCAACCCGGCGCGGCCGGTCTTCCTGTCACTCTAACGAAAAGCCCCGCCGAAGCGGGGCTCTTCATGCAGCGGTGCCATGCCGGGGCATGGCCGCCGGCCGTTGCCGTATCAGGCTTCGACCGAGACGACGCTGACGGTGCGACGCTTCTTCGGGCCCTTCACCGAGAACTCCACCTTGCCGTCCGTCAGGGCGAACAGGGTGTGGTCACGGCCCAGGCCGACGCCGGTACCCGGGTGGAACTGGGTGCCGCGCTGGCGCACGATGATGTTGCCGGCTTCGATGGCCTGGCCGCCAAAGATCTTGACGCCGAGGTACTTCGGGTTGGAGTCGCGACCGTTGCGCGAGGAGCCTACGCCCTTTTTATGTGCCATGACTGCTTCTCCTGATGCTTAGCCGGCGATGCCGGTGATCTCGATTTCGGTGTAGTACTGACGGTGACCCTGACGCTTCATGTGGTGCTTGCGGCGACGGAACTTGATGATCCGCACCTTGTCAGCACGACCCTGGGACACGACCTTGGCAGTGACCGAGGCGCCGCTCAGCGCGTCGCCGATCTTGATGCCATCGCTGTCGCCCAGCAGCAGGATGTTGTCGAACTTGATCTCGCTGCCGACTTCGACTTCGAGCTTTTCAACGCGGAGCGTTTCGCCCTGCGCTACGCGGTATTGCTTACCGCCGGTGACCAGTACTGCGTACATGACCAGGCCTTCCTCTGTAGTTATTGTGGTCTGAGCTGCCGCCATCGAGGGCGGACAGGAGCGGGATTGTACGCAGATCAGCCGGGACGGGTCAAGTCAAGCCCTGAACGGCCCGGGCCGGGGCTGCGGCGCCGGGGCCTGCCCGGCTGAACGGTTCGGGGTCCACGCTGCCGGGCAGGGCCCAGCCTGCACAAAGCTGTCGGCCTGTCTCACAAGGTGAGACACCGGGCTGGCATTGTCGCCCATTGCCCCCATCTGGTCACCTCGGTAGGCTGACCGATTGCTGCTCCCCGCTGGTTCGCCCTGCTGGCCGGCACCCAGCCAACGCCCCCACAACCGGATTCCCCATGGCGATGGATTTCATCCGCATCCGCGGCGCGCGGACGCACAACCTGAAGAACCTCGACCTCGACCTGCCCCGCGACAAGCTGATCGTGATCACCGGCCTGTCCGGCTCGGGCAAGTCCTCGCTGGCCTTCGACACCATCTACGCCGAAGGCCAGCGCCGCTATGTCGAATCGCTGTCGGCCTATGCGCGCCAGTTCCTGAGCGTGATGGAGAAGCCGGACCTGGACCACATCGAGGGCCTGTCCCCGGCCATCTCGATCGAACAGAAGTCGACCTCGCACAACCCGCGCTCGACCGTGGGCACGATCACCGAGATCTACGACTACCTGCGCCTGCTGTACGCCCGCGTCGGTACCCCCCGCTGCCCGGACCACGGCTACCCGCTGGAAGCGCAGACGGTCAGCCAGATGGTCGACCAGGTGCTGACCCTGGACCCGGAACAGCGCTACATGCTGCTGGCCCCGGTCATCCGTGACCGCAAGGGCGAGCACGCGCAGGTGTTCGACCAGCTGCGCGCGCAGGGCTTCGTGCGCGTGCGCGTGGACGGCGAACTGCATGAAATCGACGCGGTACCGCCGCTGGCACTGCGCCAGAAGCACACCATCGAGGCGGTGATCGACCGCTTCCGCCCGCGCGAAGACATCAAGCAGCGCCTGGCCGAGAGCTTCGAAACCGCGCTGAAGCTGGGCGACGGCATGGCCTCGGTTCAGTCGCTGGACAACGCCGAGACCAAGCCGACCCTGTTCTCGTCCAAGTACTCCTGCCCGGTCTGCGACTACTCGCTGCCGGAACTGGAACCGCGCCTGTTCTCGTTCAACGCGCCGATGGGCGCCTGCCCGGGCTGCGATGGCCTGGGCATGGCCGAGTTCTTCGACCCCTCGCGCGTGGTGGTGCACCCGGAACTGTCGCTGGCCGCGGGTGCCGTGCGTGGCTGGGACCGCCGCAATGCCTACTACTTCCAGCTGATCGCCTCGCTGGCCAAGCACTACAAGTTCGACGTCGACGCGGCGTGGAGCTCGCTGCCGGCCGATGTGCAGCAGGCGGTGCTGTACGGCAGCGGCGAGGAGGCGATCACCTTCACCTACTTCACCGAAGCCGGTGGCCGCACCCAGCGCAAGCACCGCTTCGAGGGCATCATTCCCAACCTGGAACGCCGCTACAAGGAAACCGAATCGGCGGCGGTGCAGGAAGAACTGGGCAAGTACATCAGCGAACGGGCCTGCCCGGAATGCAATGGCGCGCGCCTGAACAAGGCCGCCCGCAACGTGTTCGTGGCCGACCGCCCGCTGCCGGAGCTGGTGGTGCTGCCGATCGACGAAGCGCTGACCTTCTTCAACGAGCTCAACCTGCCGGGCTGGCGCGGCGAGATCGCGACCAAGATCGTCAAGGAGATCGCCGAGCGGCTGGGCTTCCTGGTCGACGTGGGCCTGGATTACCTGACCCTGGAGCGCAAGGCCGATACGCTGTCCGGTGGCGAGGCCCAGCGCATCCGCCTGGCCAGCCAGATCGGCGCCGGCCTGGTCGGCGTGATGTACGTGCTGGACGAGCCGTCCATCGGCCTGCACCAGCGCGACAACGAGCGCCTGCTGGGCACCCTCACCCGCCTGCGCGACCTGGGCAACACGGTCATCGTGGTCGAGCATGACGAGGATGCCATCCGCCTGGCCGACTACGTGCTGGACATCGGCCCGGGCGCGGGCGTGCATGGCGGCGAGATCGTCGGCCAGGGCACCCTGCAGGACATCCTGGAAGCGCCGCGTTCGCTGACCGGCCAGTACCTGTCGGGCAAGCGCGCGATCGAGATCCCGGCGCGCCGGCACAAGCCGAACCCGAAGATGACCCTGCGCCTGCGCGGGGCCAGCGGCAACAACCTCAAGGGCGTGGACCTGGATATTCCGTCGGGCCTGCTGACCTGCGTGACCGGCGTGTCCGGCTCGGGCAAGTCGACCCTGATCAACGACACGCTGTTCTCGCTGGCCGCCAACGAGATCAACGGCGCCTCGCACCCGATCGCTCCGTACAAGGAGATCGATGGCCTGGACCTGTTCGACAAGGTGGTGGACATCGACCAGTCACCGATCGGCCGCACCCCGCGCTCGAACCCGGCCACCTACACCGGCCTGTTCACCCCGCTGCGCGAACTGTTCGCGCAGGTGCCCGAAGCGCGCGCGCGCGGTTATTCGCCGGGCCGCTTCAGCTTCAACGTGCGCGGCGGCCGCTGCGAAGCCTGCCAGGGCGATGGCCTGATCAAGGTGGAGATGCACTTCCTGCCGGACGTGTACGTACCCTGCGATGTCTGCCACGGCAAGCGCTACAACCGCGAGACGCTGGAGATCCTGTACAAGGGCCACAACATCAACGACGTGCTGGAAATGACCGTCGAGGATGCGCTGAAGCTGTTCGAGCCGGTGCCCTCGATCGCGCGCAAGCTGGAAACGCTGGTCGATGTGGGCCTGAGCTACATCAAGCTGGGCCAGAGCGCGACCACGCTGTCCGGCGGTGAAGCGCAGCGCGTGAAGCTGTCCAAGGAACTGTCGCGCCGCGATACCGGGCGCACGCTGTACATCCTGGACGAGCCGACCACCGGCCTGCACTTCCACGACATCGAAGCGCTGCTGGGCGTGCTGCACAAGCTGCGCGACGAAGGCAACACGGTGGTGGTGATCGAACACAACCTGGACGTCATCAAGACCGCCGACTGGATCGTGGACCTGGGGCCGGAAGGCGGCCATCGCGGCGGCACCATCCTGGTCACCGGCACGCCGGAAGACGTGGCGGCCTGCCCGCAGTCGTACACCGGCCAGTTCCTGGCCAAGATGCTGCCCTCCACCAGCGCACGCCCGGAACGCCCGGCCGCGGTGGCCAACAAGCCCGACGCCCGCCCGCCGCGCAAGGTGAAGCCTGAAAAGCCGGCCAAGAAGGCCGTCGCCGCCAAGAGCACCGGCACCGCCAGCAAGAAGAAGAAGGACGCCTGATGAGCAGCGAACACAAGATCCTGGCCCGCATCCCGATCAGCGTGCGCTGGCGGGACATGGACAGCATGGGCCACGTCAACAACGCCAAGTACATTTCCTACCTGGAAGAAGCGCGCGTGCGCTGGATGCTGGGCGTGGAAGGCGTGTCGATGACCGACCGGATCGCACCGGTCGTGGCTGCCACCAACGTCAACTACAAGCTGCCGATCGTGTGGCCCAACGACATCGTGGTCGAGCTGTTCGTCGAACGCCTGGGCAACAGCAGCGTGACCATCGGCCACCGCATCGTCGACCCGCAGGATGATGCGAAGCTGTACTCGGATGGCAACGTGGTGGTGGTCTGGATGGACACCCAGACCGGCAAGAGCGCGCCGCTGCCGGACGCGATCCGCAACGCGTCGAGCTGATGCGCTTCTGGCTGATGCGCTTCTGGTAGATGCCGACCTTGGTCGGCGTTTCGCCCGCCGAGCACGGCCCGGCGCTACCGGAGGCTGCACATTATCCGGCGCGCCCGGGTGCTGCTCTTCGTAGAGTCGAGCTTGCTCGACTGCTCTTGCTTGAAGCAGTCGAGCAAGCTCGACGCTGCGCGCCACGCCATACCCGTTTTTCCCCACTCAAAGGACTGAGATGATCCACCACACCGATCTGCACGACCTGCTGCCCGGCATGGCCCCCTTCCCCGCCGACGTCTTCCCCGCCGACCAGGCCTGGCTCGGCCAGCACCTGCTGCCGCTGCTGAAGATCGACCTGGGCGAGCTGCGCCCGGAGCTGGCCGGCCAGATGGCCACCCTGCTGTGCCCGATCGAGCCCTATGAAGGCTGTATCGGTGACGACACCACCGCGCACCACAACGCGTTCACCGGCATCAACTGGATCGCCTTCGAGCTGACCGCGGGCAACGAAATGCGCTTCCTGGGCACGCAGGACTACTTCCTGGGCGAGGCGGTGGAGGGAGAAGAGGCCCGCGCCCACATCGTCGAAATGCGCGAGAGCCATGCCAAGGCGCGTGCGCATTTCCTGCAGCATGGGCGCCTGGCCAGCTGCTCGCGCTACGGCGAGGGCGAACTGGACGAACAGGCATGGCTGCAGCAACTGGGCGGCCCGATCTGGTTTGGCAACTGGTCCGACTACGCCCCACTGCCTGCGGCATTCCAGCTGCAGGATCTGGCCGGTTACCGGCAGCGTGGCAGCCTGCGTTTCCGCAATGACAGCAGCCACCTGCCCGACGATGGCCTGCAACTGACCCGCGACGGCCATGCGTTCTTCCACGTGGCCAGCGTGCCGGCCAGCCACTGGGTCGCGGCCGGTGCCGATGCGATCGTGATGTTCTACGAACCGGCCAGCCGCACGGTCCTGTTTACGTTCGACTGGTCGTAAGACGCCGCCGGGCATGGCCCGGCGCTACCGGGTGCGTCGCCTGCGCTTCGTAGAGTCGAGCTTGCTCGACTGCTGTTGGCCGGAGCAGTCGAGCAAGCTCGACGCTACGGCGGCCGGCACCACCATCCCCTTACGGCGCAGCCTTGCGCACCGCCAACGTCGCGCTGGCCTCGCCACCGCCCTCCAGCTGCAGCTGCAGCGGCACGGCCTCGCCTTCCTTCAACGCACCCTTGCCCTCCATCAGCATCAGGTGCAGGCCACCGGGCTTGAGCTCGGCGCGGGCGCCCGGCGCCAGCGGCAGGCGCTCGACCGCACGCATGCGGCTGACCCCATCGACGATCGTGGTTTCGTGCAACGACACGTCAGCAAAGCGGGCACTGCGTGCACCGGTGATGGCCACCGCTTTCGCGCAGCCGTTGTGGATCAAGCCGTAGCCGGCGGTCATCGGCATGCCCGCGCTGGGCGGCAGCCGCACCCATCCCTGCTCGACCGTCACGCAGCCCACCTCGGCCGCCGAAGCCGATGCTGCGCCCGCACACAACGCGAACAATACGCCAACGAATGGTTTGGTTATCATCCTCGAATCCCTCCGCAACGAGACTGCAGCATGACCACGCTCATCGAGGTGATCAACCATGGCCCCATCCGCGAGCTGCGCCTGGCGCGCCCGCCGGTCAACGCCTTGGACACCGAGCTGTGCCGGCAGCTGATCCACGCCCTGGAACAGGCGATGGCCGACGACGCGCACGGCGTGATCCTGTCCGGCAGCGAACGCATCTTCACCGGTGGCATGGACGTGCCACACCTGCTGTCCCATGGCGATGACAAGCACAAGCTGCTGGACAGCTGGAACGCCTTCTTCGGCGCGGTGCGTACCGTGGCCGAAAGCCGCATTCCGGTGGTGGCCGCGATCACCGGCCACGCCCCGGCCGGTGGCTGCGTGCTGGCCCTGTGCTGCGATTACCGGGTGATGGCGCGCAGCGCCGACCCGGCCCGCCCCTACGCGATCGGCCTGAACGAAGTGCAGGTGGGCCTGGTTGCCCCGGAAGGCATCCAGCGCCTGCTGCGCCGCGTGGTCGGCCCGCACCGCGCCAGCGTGCTGCTGAACACCGGGGCGCTGGTGCCGGCCGAACAGGCCCTGCAGATCGGCCTGGTCGACGAACTGGCCGAAGGTGAGCTGGTCGTGGCCCGCGCCCTGGCCTGGCTGCAGCACCTGCTCAAGCAGCCCCGCCAGCCCATGCTGCTGACCCGTGCGGTCGGGCGCGTGGACCTGCACGAGGCCCTGCACCCGGACCTGATCCAGCTGGACCGTTTCGTCGACGCCTGGTTCGCCCCCGACGCACAGAACGCCCTGCAGGCGCTGGTGGCCCGGCTGGGCAAGTAAAGGGGCCCGGCAACGGAGGGGGCCGTGCGCACCGGTATAATCGAGCCCTCTTCACCGCTGTGGCCGTCCCCTTGAACGACACGCCCGAACCCGTCGTCTCCGAGCTGATCGAACTGCTCACCCTGGAGCGGCTGGAAGACAACCTGTTCCGCGGCCAGAGCCGCGACATCGGCACCAAGTACGTGTTCGGCGGACAGGTGCTCGGGCAGGCGCTGGCCGCCGCCCAGGCCACCGTGGACAACGGCCGCCACGTGCATTCGCTGCACGCCTACTTCCTGCGGGCCGGCAACATCGACCACCCCATCGTCTACGACGTGGACCGCACCCGTGACGGCGGCAGCTTTTCCGTGCGCCGGGTCACCGCGATCCAGCACGGCAAGGTGATCTTCTTCTGCGCGGCCTCGTTCCAGCAGGCCGAAACCGGTGCCGAGCACCAGCACAAGATGCCCGAGGTGCCGGCCCCGGAAGACATCGAGCCCAACCGCCCGCTGCCGCCGGAGGTGCTCGAGCGCCTGCCGATCAAGGTGCAGCGCTGGCTCTCGCGCGGCGGCCCGTTCGAGTTCCGCCACGTGTACCCGCGCGACGAACTGAACCCGCCCAAGCGCCCTCCCTACCACCAGGTGTGGATGCGCCTGAACGAACCGGTCGGTGATGCCCCCGAACTGCACCAGGCGTTGCTGGCCTACGCATCGGATTTCCATCTGCTGGGCACGGCGACGTTCCCGCACGGCATCAGCTACTACCACCCGCACGTGCAGATGGCCTCGCTGGACCATGCGATCTGGTTCCACCGGCCGTTCCGTGCCGACGACTGGCTGCTGTATTCGCTGGACAGCCCCAGCGCGCAGGATTCGCGCGGGCTGGCGCGCGGCCAGTTCTTCACCCGTAATGGCGTGCTGGTCGCCAGCACCGCGCAGGAAGGCCTGATCCGCGTGGTGCCCGACCAGGCCGCTGCAGCCGCCGTGCCGGCCAAGGAGTAAACGATGCGCCAGATCTTCAGCAGCCAGCGCGTGGAAACCGTCGAGGGCGTGGCCAAACTGCTGCACGATGCCGGCATCGAGGCCCGCATCACCAACGGCCGCTCGTACCACAGCAAGCGCAAGGGCCAGTTCAGCTACCTGGAATCGGGCAAGCCCTCGATGTACCCGACCCTGTGGGTGGTGCATGCCAACGACCAGCCGCGTGCACGCGAGATCCTGCGCGAAGCCCGCCTGCTGGAAACCACCCGCCGCGACCATCCCACCGCCGAGTTCGCTTTCCGCGACACGCCCGAGCCCTCCAGCGGACGCAACTGGGCCTGGCGCATCCGCATCGCCCTGCTGGTGGTCATCGCCGCCGTCGCGCTGGTGATCGGCCTGCGCCATCGCGGCGCACCGGCAACCGCCCCGGCCGTACCGGCACCGCAGGCGCAGCCGCAGCAGGCCCAGCCGGCCGCACCGGCACCGCCGCCGGCCGACGAGGAAGAAGTGCGGGTACGGATCCAGCCGTCAACGTAACCCGCCGGTAGCGCCGGGCACGGCCCGGCGTTACCGGAAAACCGGCAGGTCACAAACCGCGCGCGGCCCCGTCATGGGACACAATCCCTGCAAGGAGCCGCCGCCATGAATGCTGTCACCGTACCGGGCATCGACCAGACCCTGCACCACGAACTGCCGGCAGCCGCCGGCGGCTGCCAGCATGCCTATGGCCGCATCGTGCTGGCCTGCCAGAACACGGTGACCGCCATCGCGCTGGCCATCACCGGCGACCGCCAGGCCAGCGAGGACATCGCCCAGGAAGCGTTCGTGCGCGGCTGGCAGCAGCTGCACCAGCTGCGCAACCCGAGCAGCTTCCTGCCCTGGCTGCGGCAGATCACCCGCAACCTGGCCCGCGACTGGCTGCGCACGCAGCGCGGCCGCCCGCTGTCCGGCGAGGCGGCCGAGCTGGCCATCAGCATGGCCGCCGACCCGGCACCGGATGCCGCCGACCGCCTGCTGCGGCTGGAGGAAGAAGTGGCCGCCGAGGACATCATTTCCGCCCTGCCCGAGGAAAGCCGCGAAGTCCTGCTGCTGTACTACCGCGAAGGCCAGCGCTCGCAGCAGGTGGCCGATCTGCTCGGGCTGAGCGATGCGGCCGTACGCAAGCGCCTGTCGCGCGCACGCGGCATGGTGCGCGAAGGGATGCTGCAGCGCTTCGGCGCGTTCGCGCGCAGCAGCGCCCCCAGCGCGGCCTTCGCCACCACGGTGGTCTCGATGGTGCTGGTGGCTGCGCCGGGCACTGCCAGCGCGGCCATCCTGCTCGGGGCTGGCGTGGGTGTCGGTGGCGGCAAGCTGGGGCTGGGCGGTGCCAGTGCGGCCGGGGGCACGGCACTGGGATCGCTGGCCGCCGCACTGGCCCAGGTACCCACGGTGGAGATGCACATGAACCTGGGCGCCATCATCGGGGGCATCATCGGCGGCGTGGCCGGCAGCTATTTCGGCGGGCGCTTCCTGCTGTCGTTTGCCGAAAACGGCGCCGAGCGTGCGCGCATCCTGCGCTTCCTGTGGATCAACACCCTTACCGGCATGCTCGCCTGCATCGCGATCCTGGCCGTGGTGCTGCTGCGGGTCGAACTGTGGCTGCTGCTGACGGTCGCGGCGCTGGGCCTGGGCGTGGTGAACTACCAGTGCCTGGTACCGCTGCAACGGCTGATGGCCCCGCTGGTCGCCCGCGATGCGGCACGCCGCGGGCGCAAGGGCCCCCATTGGAAGTACGAAGCCGCCTACGGGCGGCTGGGCATCGTGCTGATGAACCTGATCGTGCTGGCCGCCATCGCCTGGGCGTTGCTGCGCTGACACCCGCCCCACGGCCAATCGCCGGCACACGGCCGGCGATCGGTCAGTACACGCGGTGCGCGGGACGGCAGGGCGCCGTCCGGTGTCGGCTCAGTTGGCCGGGGCCGGCTTCGGGCCATGCCCGTCACGCGGCGGGCGACCGCCGTGGCGCGGGCCGAAACCGAAGCCCTTGGCCGCATCGAACTCGGCCTTGCTCAGCTGGCCGTCCTTGTTGGTGTCGGCAGCGGCGAACCACGCGTCACGGCGCTGCTTCATGCCCAGCTCGCGGTCGGCCTTGTCCAGGTAGCCATCCTTGTTGAGGTCCAGCTGGTCGAAACGCGCGGCCAGGCGCGGGTCGGCCTGTGCTTCGGCACGGCTGATGCGGCCGTCCTTGTTGGTGTCCAGCTTGGCCCAGCGCTCGCCGCCCGGGCCGCGGTGGCCACGCTTCCAGTGCGGCAGCTCATCGGCCGACAACTTGCCATCCTTGTTCTTGTCCAGCTGATCGAAGTGCTGGGCCAACCACGGCGCGGCAGCCGCTTCCTGGCGGTCGATGACGCCATCGCCATTGGTGTCCAGCTTGGCCAGGCGTGGCGACGGGCCCGGCGCGGGGGCCGGCGCATCGGCGGCCAGGGCGACACCAGCGGCGGAAGTGCTCAGCAGCAGGGCCAGCAGCAGGGGGGTACGGTTCATGGGTCACTCCAGGAATGGAAAATCGCGGCGGGGTGCGTTCGTCACCCTCGGGGGACAACAACGCCCGGCCGGCCCATCGGTTGACCCGGCCAGCGGCGCCGTTCATCCCGCGGACAGTCGCGCCCGCTGCGATCCCCAGGGGCTATGCTGTCCCCATGGCGATCCACGGCGACCGAGACGACGACCTGCGGCTGTTCCAGACCGGCGAGCATCCCTGCGGCTACTGGCCGGACCGGGTTGCACGCGATCTGGTGCTGGACCCGCATGACCGGCGCCTGGGCGGGCTGTACCCGATGGCCTTGAGCTGGGGCTTCCGCCGCAGTGGCGACCTGGTCTACCGCCCGCACTGCGCGCAGTGCCAGGCCTGCGTGGCAGTACGCATCCCGGTAGCCCGCTTTGCCCCCGACCGCAGCCAGCGCCGCTGCGCGGCCCGCAATGCCGACCTGGAAGTGCGCATCACCGCCGCGGCCCCGCGCGATGACCTGTTCGCGCTGTACCACCGCTACCTCGTGCACCGCCATGCCAATGGCGGCATGGACGACCACGGGCCGCACGAGTTCGAGCAGTTCCTGATCGGCAGCTGGTCGCATACGCGCTTCATGGAAATGCGGCTGCCGGCACAGGATGGCCAGCCCAGCCAGCTGCTGGGCGTGGCGGTAACGGATGTGACCGAACATGGGCTGTCGGCGGTCTACACCTTCTTCGACCCGGCCCATGCCGGACGCGGGCTGGGCACGTTCGCCATCCTGCAGCAGCTGGCCTGGGCCCACCGCGAGGGCCTGCCCCATGTCTATCTGGGGTACTGGATCCGTGGCCACCAGAAGATGGACTACAAGCGCCGCTTCCGGCCGCTGGAGGCCTATGACGGCCGCCGCTGGCACGATTTCGACGGTGAACTGGACGGCCTCTGACAAACCGCTGACACCACCGCCGGTACACAATAGGGGCATGAACGCCCACTCCCTGACCCTCGGCCTGGCCCTGCTCTGCGGCGCCCTGGGCCCCGCCTTCGCCAAGACCCCCGCGATGACCGGAAAACCATCCGCGCCGCTGCGCCTGGCCACCTACAACACCTCGCTGTACTCCGATGAGGCCGGTGGCCTGGTCAAGGAGTTGGAAGGTGACAGCGAGCACGCGCGCAAGATCGCGGCCGTGCTGCAGCAGGTACGCCCGGACATCGTGCTGCTCAACGAATTCGACTACGACGACGCGCACCGCGCCGCCGAGCTGTTCCAGACGCGCTATCTGGACGTGGCCCAGCCGGGCGGCGGCAAGCCGCTGCACTTCGCCTACCGCTACCTGGCCCCGGTCAACACCGGCGTGCCCAGCGGCCTGGACCTGGACAACAACGGTTCGGTCGGTGGCACGGGCCGCGACTACGGCAACGATGCCTGGGGCTACGGCCTGCACCCGGGCCAGTACGGCATGCTGGTGCTGTCGCGCTACCCGATCGACGCGGCCAAGGTGCGCAGCTTCCAGTTGCTGAAGTGGAGCACGATGCCCGGCGCGCTGCGCCCGGTGGACCCGAAGACGCATGCACCGTTCCACAACGACACGGTGTGGTCGCAGCTGCGCCTGTCGTCCAAGTCGCACTGGGACGTGCCGGTGCAGACGCCCTCCGGCCTGCTGCACGTGCTGGTCGCGCACCCGACGCCGCCGGTGTTCGATGGCCCGGAAAAGCGCAATGCCGCGCGCAACCACGACGAACTGCGCCTGTGGAACGAGTACCTCAGCGCGGGCGACAAGCCCTGGCTGTGCGATGACAAGGGCCAGTGCGGCGGCCTGGCGCAGGACGCGCGCTTTGTGATCTTCGGCGACCTCAACAACGACCCGGTCGATGGCGATGGCCGCCACGATGCGATCGTCGCGCTGATCGAACACCCGCGCGTGCTGCGCTACCCCACACCGCACAGCGTGGGCGCCGAACAGACCAGCCTGGCCTATGCCGCCAAGGGCATCGCGCGCAAGGGCGCCCCGCAGCAGGCCACCGGTGATTTCGGACCGAAGTCGGGCACCCTGCGCCTGGACTACGTGCTGCCCTCGGCCGGCTTCAGCTACGTCGGCAGCGGCGTGTTCTGGCCGGCCAACGAGAGCCCGGAAGCCAAGTACGCCGATGGCAGCGACCACCACCTGGTGTGGGTGGATGTGAAGTAAGCCGGTAGCGCCGGGCCTGGCCCGGCGCTGCTTCCTGGTGGTTACGGACGCAGTTCCACGCCGATCACTTCAGCCGCATCACGGGCGATCGCGCGCGCATCATCGATGCTGTCGGCGCGGGCCAGGGTGACACCCACGCGGCGCTGGCCGTGCACGCTGGGCTTGCCGAACAGGCGCACGGCGGTATCGGGCACCTGCAGCGCGGCGGCGACGTTGTTGAAGTACGGCACGCCTTCGCCCTGGGCCAGCAGCGCGCACGACGCCGACGGGCCGCTCTGGCGGATCACCGGAATCGGCAGGCCCAGGATCGCGCGCGCGTGCAGGGCGAATTCGCTCAGTTCCTGCGACACCAGGGTGACCAGGCCGGTGTCGTGCGGGCGCGGCGAGACTTCGCTGAACCACACCGCGTCCCCCTTCACGAACAGCTCCACGCCGAACAGGCCCCAGCCGCCCAGATCGTCGGTGATCGCGCGCGAGATCTCTTCGGCACGCGCCAGCGCCTTGTCCGACATCGGCTGCGGCTGCCAGCTTTCGCGGTAGTCGCCGTCCTTCTGCAGGTGGCCGATCGGCGCGCAGAACGAGGTGCCACCGGCATGGCGCACGGTCAGCAGGGTGATTTCGTAATCGAAGTCGATGAAGCCTTCAACGATGCAGCGGCCGGCACCGGCGCGGCCACCGGTCTGCGCGTAATCCCACGCCGGGGCGATGTCCGCCTCGCTGCGCAGCGTGCTCTGGCCCTTGCCCGAGGAAGACATCACCGGCTTGACCACGCACGGCAGGCCGATGGCCGCCACGGCGGCGCGGTATTCGGCTTCGGTATCGACGAAGCGGTACGGCGAGGTCGGCAGGCCCAGGGTTTCGGCAGCCAGGCGGCGGATGCCTTCACGGTCCATGGTCAGGCGGGCAGCGCGCGCGGTCGGCACCACGCGCAGGCCCTGCTCCTGTTCCAGCTGGACCAGGGTTTCGGTATGGATGGCTTCGATTTCCGGCACCACCAGGTGCGGCTGCTCCTGGGCGATCAGCTGGCGCAGCGCCATCGCATCGAGCATGTCGATCACATGCGAGCGGTGGGCCACCTGCATGGCCGGGGCATCGGCATAGCGGTCGGCGGCAATCACCTCCACCCCCAGCCGCTGCAGTTCGATGGCCACCTCCTTGCCCAGTTCGCCCGAGCCCAGCAGCAGCACGCGGGTAGCGGAGGGGGACAGCGGGGTTCCGAGCTTGGCCATGGGGATTCCGGCAGCAATGTGAAGGCGGGTGGGCATTCTAGCCGGTCCGCCCCGGTTGGCCCGTCCGACGAACGGCACTTGCGGAGTGATATCAATTTGATATCTTCCATTGGAACCCTCAAGGACGTACCGCCATGAAAGAGAAGTCGCTGTCCTCCCTCAACGGCCTGGGCCTGCTCGCCGGGGCCCTGCTCGCAGGCCTGGCCGGCTGCGCCCTGTTCGTGCTCGGGGCTGCCGCGAAGGCCACCAGCGGCTCGCCCAACATCGCGCTGATGCTGGCCGGGGTGGCGATCGCTCTGGTCGCCCTGCTGGCGCTGTGCGGCCTGTACACCGTGCAGCCCAACCAGGCCGCCGTGCTGAGCCTGTTCGGCAAGTACGTGGGCACCGTGAAGGACAACGGCCTGCGCTGGAACAACCCCTTCTACAGCAAGCGCCGGGTCAGCCAGCGCGTGCGCAACTTCGAAAGCGGCAAGCTGAAGGTCAACGAGCTGGACGGCAGCCCGATCGAGATCGCCGCGGTGATCGTCTGGCAGGTGGTCGATGCGTCCGAAGCGGTCTACAACGTGGACGACTACGAGAGCTTCGTGCACATCCAGTCCGAATCGGCGCTGCGTGCGATGGCCACCAGCTACCCCTATGACCAGCACGAAGACGGCCAGCTGGCCCTGCGCAGCCACGCCAGCGAGATTTCGCTGCACCTGAAGAACGAGCTGGCCGAGCGCCTGGCCGATGCGGGCGTGCAGGTGCTCGACGCACGCATCAGCCACCTGGCCTATGCCGCCGAAATCGCCCAGGCGATGCTGCAGCGCCAGCAGGCCAACGCGGTGATCGCCGCGCGCACGCGCATCGTCGCCGGCGCGGTGGGCATGGTGGAAATGGCCCTGGCCGAACTGCAGAAGAACGGCGTGGTGCAGCTGGATGAGGAGCGCAAGGCGCACATGGTCAGCAACCTGTTGACCGTGCTGTGCTCGGACCGTGGCACCCAGCCGATCGTCAACGCCGGTTCGCTGTACTGATCGTGCGGTACCCGCCGGCCTGGCGCCGGCACCCCAAGCGGGAGCCCCACGCTCCCGCCAGGAGATTCCATGAGCGAGAAGAAAGCCTATCCACTGCGCATCAATGCCGATGTCCTGGCCGCCGCGCAGCGCTGGGCCGACGACGAGCTGCGCAGCCTCAACGCCCAGATCGAATACGTGCTGCGCGACGCACTGCGCAAGGCAGGGCGGCTGCCCAAACCCAGGCCATCGACGGAGGACAAGGAATGAGCACGCGTTGGAGCTACCAGACCGTTGAAGTGAAGACGACCCTGATGGGTGTCCTCAAACCCGAAGATGTGCAGGCCGAACTGAGCCGCCAGGGCCAGCTCGGCTGGGAACTGGTCAACATCATCATCCCGGCGCCGATGCGCCCGGCCATGCTGGTCTTCAAGAAGGAGCAGTAACGATGAACGCACGCCATCGACTGCTTGCCCTCGCCCTTGCAGCCACCAGCGGTGGCGCGCTGGCCGCCGAGCCGCAGCAGGTCGCCACGCAGTTGCTGGACCATCTGCAGGCCGGGCGCATCGCCGATGCCGAAGCGATGTTCACCCCGCCGATGGCCGCGGCCGTGCCTGCCGAAAAGCTGCAGGGCCTGTGGCAGTCGCTGGGCGAACTGCAGCAGCGCGGCGTGGCCCGCAGCCGCGAACAGCAGGGCGTGCACCTGGTGGAAGTGCCACTGCGGTTCGCCAGCGGTGCGATGATCGCGCAGGTAGCGGTGGATGGGCAGGACAAGGTGGCCGGCCTGCTGCTGCGCCCCGCCCCGCCGGACAAAGCACCGCCGCCGCCCGCCGATGCACGCTATGCGGAGGTGGATTTCAGCGTGCCGCAGGTGCGCGGCGCCCTGCCCGGCACGCTGGCGGTCCCCAAGGGCAAGGGCCCCTTCCCGGCCGTGGTGCTGGTGCACGGTTCCGGTCCGCAGGACCGTGACGAAACCATCGGCGCCAACCGCCCGTTCCTGGACGTGGCGCGCGGCCTGGCCACCCGGGGGATTGCTGTACTGCGCTATGACAAGCGCAGCTTCGCCCGCCCACAGGATTTCCGCGGCGACTTCACCGCCGATGATGAAACCACCGATGACGCCGTGGCCGCACTGGCGGCCCTGGCCGCGGATCCGCGCATCGATGGCCGCCGCGTGTTCGTGATGGGCCACAGCCAGGGCGGCATGCTCGCCCCGCGCATCGCCAGCCGCTGGCCGCAGGCCCGGGGGGCGATCCTGTGGGCCGCACCGGCACGCACGCTGCTGCAACTGCTGCCCGAACAGAACCGCCACCTGCTGGCCGTCAACGGCCAGACCGGCCCGGAGGCACAGGCGCGGCTGAAGGCACTGGATGCGCAGATTGCCGCCGCACTGGGCCCTGCCAAGGTGCCGGCCGCGCAGCTGCCGATGGGTGTGCCGCAGTCATACTGGAAGAGCATCGAGGCGGTCGATGCCCGCGCCGATGCCAAGGCGCTGCGCAAACCCCTGTTGCTGCTGCAGGGCGGCCGTGACTTCCAGGTAACCGCTACCGACTGGCAGCTGTGGCAGCAGGCGCTGGCCGGCCAGCCCGGCGCGGCACTGAAGGACTACCCGGCCCTGAACCACCTGGGGATTGCCGGTACAGGCGCAGGGTCGCTGCAGGAATACAGCCGGCCCGGGCACGTGGACGCACAGCTGATCGCCGACGTCGCGCACTGGGTGGAGGTGCAGCGATGAGCGGCAGCGACCCGCGCCGTTTCGGTGTGGCCGACAGCTCGTCCCTGCGCGTGCTGTGGGTGCTGGCGCCGGTGCTGCTGGTGCTGGGCCTGAGCACCTACCACCAGCTGCGGCGACCGGCCGGCGCCGCACCGTGGATCGAGATCAGCGCCACCCCGCCCTTCTTCCTGATGCAGGGAAGCGCGGCGTGGAGCATCGGCGTGATGCTGCTGATCGCCGCGCTGCTGGCCATCGCCTTCTTCCGGCGCCGGGTGGAACTGGATGGCAGCGTGCTGGACGTGCGTTCAACGCTGTACCGCCGCCGCACGCCGGTCGCCGACCTGCTGCTGGACCAGGCGGCGCTGGTCGACCTGCGCAAGGACCGCCACTACGCCGTCCGCTTCAAGACCAACGGCTACAGCATGCCCGGCTTCCTGTCCGGCCACTTCCGCCTGCAGGGCGGCCAGAAGGGGTTTGCCCTGGTCACCGACCGCACCCGGGTACTGGCACTGCCGGTGCGCGGTGGCAGCGTGCTGCTGCTGAGCATGGACCGGCCACAAGCCCTGCTGGACGCACTGCACAAGGTGGCCGCGCTGTCGCCGCCGCAGTAAGCTGCGCGGATGCACCGCACCCCACCGCTGCTGCTCAACACCGACGCCATCGAGCTGTGGCCGGCCGCCCTGCTGCGCGCGCGCAGCAGCACCGACGCACGCCTGCTTGCGCAGGCGCAGTGGGTGCTGCGGCGCAAACACGATGGACGCTACCTGGCCGCAGTACTGCCACGCGGCGTGCATTCGCTGGTAACGCACCTGCCGCGCGAACCCGGCGTAGACCTCGCGCTGGCCACACTGGACACCCGCCGCGCCGCACTGGAGGCACAGTGGCTGCCGATGGCCGGCCTGCAGGCACGGCTGGCGCAGCTGGGGCTGGATGCCGCGCGCTACGCCGCCGACAGCGGGCTGCGGCTGGAAGCCGAACCGGCCCTGCTGCACTACGCCGGTCGCGACCGCTTCCATCGCCCGCTGTGGCTGCGTCGCCCCGCCGCGCAGGCCTGGCGGCGGCTGCGCCTGCATGCCGCGCGCGAAGGCATCGCCCTAGATGCCATTTCCGGCTACCGCAGCCATGCCTACCAGCTGGGCATCTTCGAGCGGAAGCTGGCACGCGGACTGACGGTGGCGCAGATTCTCACCGTCAATGCCGCGCCCGGTTTCAGCGAGCACCATGGGGGGCATGCGCTGGACATCGGCACGCCCGGTGATGCACCCGCGGAAGAAAGCTTCGAGGGCACGCCTGCGTTTGCGTGGCTGCAGGCCCATGCCGGGGCGCATGGCTTCCACCTGAGTTACCCGCGCGACAATCCGCATGGCATCGTCTACGAGCCGTGGCATTGGTGCTGGAAGCCGGCCGGCGGGTAAGAACCTCATCCACGCATGGCGTGGATCTACAGAACAACATCCACGCATGGCGTGGATCCACAGGGAGCCGCGTCGGCTCAGCGCCGCAGCGCGGCGATCGCCAGCACCACCCAGCCCAGCATCAGCGTGGTACCACCGGCCGGCGCCAGACGCGTGGGCCATTGCCACAGCGCATTGCCGGCCAGGCTGCCGGCGAACAGCAACGTCCCCAGCAGCAGGGCATACAGGCCCAGATGGCCGAGCAGGCCCTGCGCGCGCTTGCCCATGGCGGCCAGCACTGCGCCATGGGCAAAGGCATACAGCGCGGCCATGTTCAGGTGCTGCTGCGCCACCGCATCGGTGACGCCGTGGGAGGCATAGGCGGACAGGCCGACGGCGGCGGCCGCCAGCAGCGCACCAAGACAGGCCAGCAGGGACGGCTTCTGTGCGCGTCGTTCGGGATTGAACATGGCAGCTCCTTGCGCGGCGCCCGTTCACGCCCGGGCGCGGGATGAAAAAAAAACGCGCCGCAGGAAGCGGCGCGTTTTCGATCGAGCATTACATGGGCCAGCCGAAGCTTACTTGACGGCCCAGTAGATGTCGTAGGTACCGTCCGGGGTGAACGACTTGTCCACGCCGTCCTTCCAGGACTCGTACGGACGGTCGATCACTTCGGCACCGTTGGTGACCGCCCAGGCACGCAGGCCGTTGCGGGCCACGTCCAGGCCAGCCATGTGGCCGACGTAGGCGGCGTGAGCCGAACGGTGCGGAGCCACGTGCACGTACTTCACCGGTGCGCCGCCGTCGATCTTGACCGACAGTTCGCCGGCCGATGCAGCGTCGGCGCCCTTCTTCTTCACCGGCTGGGCAACGTCGAAGGCGTACTTCTCAGCACCGAAATCGGTGGTGATGATGCGGAACGGGCCGGCGGCTTCCAGGCCGTTGGCTTCCATCACGCGCTTGATCCATTCCTGGTTGTCCTTGATGGACTTGGTGATGGTGTCCTGGCCACGGTCGACGTTGCCGGCGGTCACCACCAGCAGGTCTTCGGCCGGCACATCAACGATGCCCAGGTCGGTCAGCGGAGCATCGGCCTGCTTGTAGTCGATGTTCGGCACCGCGGCCAGCATGTTGGCGATGCGCGACAGGCCCAGCTTCAGGTCGTCACCGACGTGGCGGCTGACGTACAGGCCGGCATAACGGCCGAACAGGTTGAAGCCGTACTTGACGCTGTAGTCCTGGGTGATCTTGACGTTACGGCCACCCTTGCCGGTCGGCTCCAGGTTGAAGACCGTGACCTTGTCGTGGCCCTTGGTGTTGTCTTCGATGGCGATGGCAACGCGCTTGTTTTCTTCGCTCTCGGTGATCGTCCAGCTGCCGGAACCCAGCCCGGCGTCGGCCGAGGTGTAGTTCAGCGTGGCACCCTTGCCCGATGCCGGGCCGGACAGTTCCAGCTTGGCGGCGGGATCGCGCAGCAGCAGCGGGTTCCAATCCTTGAAACGACGCAGGCTGTTGACCGTGTCGTACACGATCGTCATCTTGCGGTTGGTCTCGATGCTTTCGGAAATGTGGCGCTCGCCCGGGAGGCACACGCCGATGAGGACGAACAGGCCAGCCACGATCCCCAAGGCGATCAGGAACTCGATAATACGGGTCATTCAGGAGTCTCCGGGGCCGATCCCACGGCCGGGTTGATTGAAGCGAAGCGCCAATCCTAGCAGGCTTCGCAGGCATTGTTTATCGGGATTGGCGCACCGGTTTCCGTGCCGGCGGCAGGTTTGTCTGGACAAAGAATTCGAAGCGTACCGCATCCACCCTGCCCACTAGTAGGGGGTGCCGGCTGACTGCGGCCCCGAGCGGACCGCAACCCATTGTCCTTCAAGGATTTTTCGTCACACCAGCTGAAGTTCGAACGCCTTCAGCACGGCCCGCGTGCGGTCGCGCACGCCCAGCTTGGACAGGATGTTGGACACGTGGTTCTTGATCGTGCCCTCGGCCACCCCCAGCGAATTGGCGATCTCCTTGTTGGAGAAACCGCTGGCCATCAGCCGCAGGATCTCGGTCTCGCGGTCGGTCAGCGGATCGGGCCGGTCCAGGCTGACGAATTCATTGCGCATGTGTTCCAGCCCGGACAGCAGGCGCTGGGTCACCGCCGGCTGCACCAGCGACCCCCCTTCGGCCACGGTGCGGATCGCCCCCACCAGCTGCTCCAGGGTGACATCCTTGAGCAGGTACCCCTTGGCCCCGGCCTTGAGCCCGGCCAGCACCAGCTGGTCGTCATCGAAGGTGGTCAGGATGATGGTCGGCGGCAGCTGCTCCTGGCGCGACAGCACCTGCAGTGCCTCCAGCCCGGACATCACGGGCATGCGCATGTCCATCAGCACCACGTCCGGCCGGACCTGGGGCACCAGTTCGACCGCCTGGCGGCCATCGCCGGCCTCGGCCACCACTTCGATGCCGTCGTCCAGCGCCAGCAGCGAGCGGATTCCCTGCCGCACCAGGGTTTGGTCATCGACCAGGCAGACGCGAATCATCAACGCACTCCTTCAGGAATCGGGGACAGCACGGCCAATCCGGACACCGGCACGGCAGCGCGCAACCGGAAGCCTTCGCCGGGGCGGGTGTCGATCTGCAGCTGGCCGCCACATTGTTGCAGGCGCTCACGCATTCCGCGCAAGCCGTTGCCGATGGTCAGGCCGTCCGAGCCCTGCCCATCGTCATGGGCATCGACCACCACCTGGCCCTCGCCCCGGTGCACGCGAATCCACAGGTTACGCGCCCCGGCATGGCGTACCGCGTTGGTGATGATCTCCTGGGTGCAGCGCAGCAGCACATGGGCGCGCTCGGGATCTTCCACGTCCAGCGGGCTGGGCACGTCCAGGTGGATGTCCAGCGAGGGCACCTGTTCGGCCAATGGCCGCAGCGCGGCCGCCAGGTCGATCGCCCCGCTGTCGCGCAGCTGGCTGACGGCTTCGCGCACATCGGTCAGCAGCAGCTTGGCCAGCGTGTGGGCCTGGTGCACATGTTCCTGCGCCTGCCCTTCGGTGATGTGCCCGGCCACTTCCAGGTTCAGGCTCAGCGCGGTCAGGTGGTGGCCCAGCAGGTCATGCAGCTCGCGCGAGATGCGGGTGCGCTCGTTGATCCGGGCACTTTCGGCCAGCAGGACGCGGGTGGCGCGCAGCTCCGCATTCAGGCGGCGCTGTTCCTCGCGGGCGTCGGTCTGCTGCCGGGCCACCAGGCTGGTCACGAAGATGAACATGGAAAAGCCGCCATACAGCAGCGACTGCATGACCGCCTCGAACAGCGGGAAACGCAGCAGCAGGTAGTACACCGGTGCCACGGCCAGCTGGCTGACCAGCAGCCACAGCACGCCCACCCGGACCGACAGCAGCCACGGGATGACCCCGGCCGCCACCATCATCAGGATGCTGCCCAGCCCCGAGGCGCTCAGGAAGCTGACCCCGAGCGCGGCCACCGTCAGCAGCATCAGCAGGCCACGGTCCAGCCAGGTGGTGTGGCTGTCGCTGCGCAGTTCGCGGGTGAGCCAGTAGTAGGCCGTGCCGAAGGCCAGGTAGGCACCGAACAACAGCACCGCCCAACCGCCCAGGCCACTGCGGTTGTGCAGGTTCTCGATCTGCGAATAGACCAGCGGCAGGCCGACCATGACCCAGGTGAACAGGCCGGCCAGGCGGAGGACGCGGGTATGACTGAGGGCTCCCAACATGCCAGCACTCTAAGGCTGAACCTGCCCCCCTGCACTCCCACGGAAGTCATGCCTGCCTCCCCCGGCGGCGACCGCCCATGCAATAATCGTGCGCAGGGCCCCAACGGGCCAACCGCGTTACCCCACGGAGTCACAATGTCGATTGTCATCCGCGACGTGCGCGAGCACGAGCTCGATTCCGTCCTGGCCTTGAACAACAACGCTGGCCTGGCGATCCTGCCGCTGGACGCTGTGCGCCTGCGCCAGTTCTATGAAACCGCCGAGTATTTCCGTGTTGCCGAGCGTGACGGCAACCTGGCCGGTTTCCTGATCGGCTTCGGCAGCGCCAGCCAGCACGACAGCAGCAACTTCGCCTGGTTCAAGCAGCACCTGGACACCCCGTTCTTCTACATCGACCGGATCGTGGTCGCCAGCCGCCGCCGCGGTGGTGGCGTCGGCCGGGCGTTCTACGCCGATGCGCAGAGCTTTGCCGAGCTGCGCTACCCGCAGATGACCTGCGAGGTGTTCCTGGACCACGGTGCCGATGCCGCCCTGCTCTTCCACGGCAGCTTCGGCTTCCGCGAGCTGGGCCAGAACACCATGCCGCAGGTGGACGTGCGTGCCAGCATGCTGGCCAAGGAACTGTGCAGCTACCCGTGGGTGCACGACACCTACGGCGGCAAGCTGCCGGATGTGGCATGGGCGCGTGACCGGCAGCTGCCGGCACAGGCACAGCGGCCGACGGGGACCTGAGCGTGGCGGTGAATTTCGATTACGAACAGGCCGGTGAACTGAAGATCGGCCAGGTGGGCATCGCCAACCTGCGCATCCGAACCCTTGATGTCGAACGCCTCGTGCAGGAAATGCGCGAGCGGGTGACCCGTGCGCCGAAGCTGTTCGGCCGCGCGGCGGTCATCCTCGATTTCGGCGGCCTGAGCCAGGTGCCGGACGTGGCCACCGCCCAGGCGCTGGTCGATGGCCTGCGCAACGCCGGCGTGCTGCCGGTGGCACTGGCCTATGGCACCAGCGCGGTGGACCTGCTCTCGCAGCAGCTGGGCCTGCCGCTGCTGGCCAAGTTCCGCGCCCAGTACGAACGCGCCGATGCCGAGCCGGCACCGCCGCCCCCGCCGTCGGCCGCCGAACCGCGCCGCGCCGACGCCCGGCCGAAGCCGGCCACGCCGGTGGCCAAGGCCGCCGATGCCGCCGCACCGCAGCCGGGCCGCATGCAGCTGGCCAATGTGCGCTCGGGCCAGCAGCTGTACGCGGAAAACTGCGACCTGACCGTGATGGCCACCGTCGGCGCCGGCGCCGAGGTCATCGCCGACGGCAGCATCCATATCTACGGCACCCTGCGCGGCCGCGCGCTGGCAGGGGCCCAGGGCAACACCGCGGCACGTATTTTCTGCCGTGATTTCCATGCGGAACTGGTGGCCATTGCCGGCCACTACAAGGTACTGGACGATGTCCCGGACACCCTGCGCGGCAAGGCCGTGCAGGTGTGGCTGGAACAGGACCAGATCAAGATCGCTGCGCTGGACTGACGCAGCCCCAAACTAATGCAGAACCAGGAGAAGTCCTTTGGCTGAAATCATCGTAGTCACCTCCGGCAAGGGCGGCGTCGGCAAGACCACTACCAGCGCAAGCCTGGCCTGCGGCCTGGCGCGTCGCGGCAAGAAGGTGGCCGTGATCGACTTCGACGTCGGCCTGCGCAACCTCGACCTGATCATGGGCTGCGAACGCCGCGTGGTGTACGACTTCGTCAACGTCGTGCACGGCGAAGCCACCCTCAAGCAGGCCCTGATCAAGGACAAGCGCTTCGAGAACCTGTACGTGCTGGCCGCTTCGCAGACCCGCGACAAGGACGCACTGACCCAGGAAGGCGTGGGCAAGGTGTTGAAGGACCTGTCCGCCGACGGCTTCGACTTCGTCATCTGCGACTCGCCGGCCGGCATCGAGAAGGGCGCCTTCCTGGCGATGTACTTCGCCGACCGCGCCGTGGTGGTGGTGAACCCGGAAGTGTCCTCGGTGCGCGACTCGGACCGCATCATCGGCCTGCTCGACTCGAAGACCCACAAGGCCGAATCGGGCCAGAACGTGCCGGCCTTCCTGCTGCTGACCCGCTACAGCCCGGCGCGCGTGGAAACCGGCGAGATGCTGAGCATCACCGACGTGGAGGAAGTGCTGGGCCTGAAGGCGATCGGCGTGGTGCCCGAATCGGGCGACGTGCTCAATGCCTCCAACAAGGGCGAGCCGGTCATCCTCGATGCCGAATCGATGGCCGGCCAGGCCTATGAAGATGCGGTCAGCCGCATCCTCGGCGAGGAGCGGCCGATGCGCTTCACCACCGTGGAGAAGAAGGGCTTCTTCAGCAAGCTGTTCGGAGGGTAAGCATGGGCCTGTTTGATTTCCTCAAAGCGAAGAAGACGACCGCCGAAACCGCCAAGAACCGCCTGCAGATCATCATCGCGCAGGAACGCAGCCACCGTGGTGGCCCGGATTACCTGCCGCTGCTGCAGCGCGAGCTGCTGGAAGTCATCAAGAAGTACGTCAACATCGACGCCGATGCGGTGAAGGTGGATCTGGTCAAGGATGGCCAGCACGACGTGCTGGATATTTCCGTGGCCCTGCCCGAAGGGCCCGACAAGCCCTGACCGATGCGCCCTGCCCGTGCCAGCCACGGGTGGGGCGTGGATGTACTGCATGACCGATCCCAAGCCCGAACCGAACGTCACCCGCGTCGGCGACATCGCCTTCGCCGATGCCCGGCGCCTGTTGGCCGGGCATGGCCTGCAGCTGCACCACGTGCCGGCAGGCGCGCCGATTCCCGGCAGCTACTGGGGCGAACCCGAAGCCGGCATCATCGCCAGCGATGTGTACGTGCGTGACGACACGCCGGTGCATTCGATGCTGCATGAAGCCTGCCACCTGATCGTGCTGCCGCCGGAACGGCGCGCGCAGGTGCATACCGACGCCACCGATTCGGTGGCCGAGGAAGATGCCACCTGCTACCTGCAGATCGTGCTGGCCGGGCAGCTGCCCGGTGTTGGCAGCGGGCAGTTGATGGCCGACATGGATGCGTGGGGGTATACGTACCGGTTGGGGTCGACCAGGGCGTGGTTTGAACAGGACGCGGAAGAAGCGAAAGCGTGGTTGATCGAACGCGGATTGTTGCCCGCGTAGAGCATCCACGCATGGCGTGGATCTACGCTCTGCCGCTGTTGCACGGCCATTGATGAAGGGGGCCCGCCGGGCATGCCCCGCGCTACCCGGCCAGCGCGCGCAGGGTGATGCCCACGATGTACGCCAGGTAGGTGCCGGTGGCATAGCCCATCGTGCCCAGCAGCACGCCCACCGGCGCCAGCGCGGGATGGAAGGCGGCGGCAACGACCGGCGCCGACGCCGGGCCGCCGATGTTGGACTGCGAGCCGATGGCGAAATAGAAGAACGGCACCTTCAGCAGCCTGCCCAGGCACCACAGCAGCACGATGTGCACGGTGATCCAGAGGATGCCCAGCAGGAACAGCCAGGGCCGGTCCAGCAGCGCCAGCAGGTCCATCTGCATGCCGATGCAGGCAATCAGGAAATACAGCAGCAGCGAGCCCAGACGCGAGGCGCCGGCCCCTTCCAGGGTGCGCGCGCGGGTGAAGCTCAGGCCCAGGCCGAGCGTGGTGGACAGCACCACCACCCAGACAAACGGCGCATCCAGGCTGAACTGCGCCGCCCAATCGACATGGGCCTTGAACCACGCCGCCAGCGGCGCACCGATGGCATGGGCCAGGCCGACGCCACCGAAGGCCACGGCCACGATCAGCATCAGGTCGGTCAGGCTGGGAATGCGCTCGTGCTCGGCCTGGAAGCGCGCGATGCGCTCCTTCAGTGCGTCGATGCCGGAGGTATCGGCACCGCTGCGCGCGTCGATCGTCGATGCACGCCCGGCCAGGAAGATCAGCACGGCCATCCACACATAGCCCACGCCGACATCGACCACGGCGAACTGGCCGAAGGTCGTCGCGTTGACGTCGAACACTTCGCGCATGGCCAGCATGTTGGCGCCGCCGCCGATCCAGCTGCCGGCCAGTGCGGCCATGCCGGCCCAGGTATCGCCGGCCACGGTGGCCGGATGGATCGCGCGCATCACCAGGAAAGCGACCACCGCGCCGATCATGATGCTGGCCGAGGCGCCCAGGTACATCAGCACCAGCTTCGGCCCCAGCCGCAGGATGCCCTTGATGTCCACTGCCAGGGTCAGCAGCACCAGCGCGGCAGGCAGCAGGATGTCGCGTGCGACCGGGTTGTAGAGCTTGGTGGTCTGCCCGTCGATCAGGCCGACGGTGTTGTAGATGCCCGGCAGCAGGTAGCACAGCAGCAGCGCCGGGACGAAGGTGTAGAAGCGCTTCCACGGCCCCTGCTCGCGCGAGGCGGTCCAGAACACCGCGCCGAGGGTGGCAGCGATCAGGCCGAACACCACGATGTCGTTCTGGATCAGAGCAGTCGAGGGCATGCAGGCCGGCACGGTAGCGCCGGGCCATGCCCGGCGGATCAAGGAAGGCGCGGAAACAGAAGCGCCGCCCCGGAGGGCGGCGCTGGAACGGCTTACTCGCCGATGTGCTGCTTCAGCCAGGCATTGACGGTGTCATGCCAGAGGATGCTGTTGTTCGGCTTGAGCACCCAGTGGTTCTCGTCCGGGAAGTACAGGAACTTGGATTCGATGCCCTGGCGCTGGGCGGCGGTGAACGCGGCCAGACCCTGCTCGACCGGGATGCGGAAGTCCTGCTGGCCGTGGATGACCAGGATCGGCTTCTTCCAGTCCTTGACGTGGTTGACCGGGTTGAACTTCTCGAAGTTGGCCGGCTTTTCGTACGGGGTGCCGCCCTGCTCCCACTCGGTGAACCACAGTTCTTCGGTGGCGTAGCCCATCATGCGCTGGTCGAACACGCCGTCATGGTTGACCAGGCACTTGAACGGGCCGTTCCAGTTGCCGGCGATCCAGTTGACCATGAAGCCGCCGTAGCTGGCACCCAGCGCGCAGGCCTTGTCGCCGTTGAGGAAGGAATACTGCTTCAGCGCGGCATCCCAGCCCTTCTGCAGGTCTTCCAGCGGGCGGTCGCCCCAGTGCTGGCTGATCGCATCGGTGAAGGCCTGGCCGTAGCCGGTGGAGCCGTGGAAATCGATCATCACCACCGCGTAGCCCTGCGCGGTATAGGTCTGCGGGTTCCAGCGGTAGCTCCAGCCATTGCCGAAGCTGCCCTGCGGGCCGCCGTGGATCAGGAAGGCCACCGGGTAGGACTTGCCTTCCTGGTAGTTGGCCGGCTTGACCACGTAGCCATGCACGGTGTCGTTGTTCCAGCCCTTGAACGAGAACTGCTCGAAATCACCGAACTGCACGTCCTTGAGCACCTCGCCGGCGGCCGGGGTCAGCGCGCGCAGCGCACCGGCGGCCTGGCCGGCGGCCGGCAGTTCGCCCACCAGCAGCTGGTCGTTGCTCTTGAGGCTGTTGCGGGTGATGGCCAGGGTCTTGCCGGCCACGTCCACGGCAGTGACGGTGCCCTCGCCCACCACCTTGGTGACCTTGCCGCTGGCCACGTCCACCTGGAACAGCGGGTGCTCGCCCAGGTCATCGGCGGTGGTGTAGAGGCTGGCGCCATCGGCCGACAGCGTGATGCCGCCGGCCGAACGGTCCCACGACGGGGCGATCTCGCGGGCCTTGCCGCTGGCCAGGTCCAGCGCCATCAGACCGAAGCGGTCCGCTTCGAAGCCCGGGCGCTTCATGGCGCGGTAGAACAGGGTCTTGCCGTCGGCGCTGAACACCGGACCGGCATCCCAGGCCGGGTTGGCGGCGGTCAGGTTGACCGGCGCCTGCTTGCCGGCGGCATCGAAGCGGTACAGGTCGAAGTTGGTCGACCACGGCTCCTGCTTGCCGGCCACGCGGATGCTGGCCACCACGCTGCTGCCATCGGGCGACCAGGTGAAATCATCATTGCCACCGAACGGCTTGGACGGGGCATCGCCATCAATGGTGGCGCTCAATGCCGAGGCGCCCTTCACCGGGCCGGCCTTGGCCACCGGCAGCGGGGCCACGAACAGGGTGTTGCGGCGGCCGTCGTTCCAGGTATCCCAATGGCGCACGAACAGGTTGTCGAAGACCTTGCCGCTGGCCTTGCTGGCGGCCACGTTCTTGAGCTTCTTCTCGGTGCAGGCCAGGTCGGAACCACAGGCCTGGAACACGCCGGCGCTGAACAGCACGCGGTCGTCCTGCGGCGAGACGTGGTAGCTGTCCACATCCACCGGGAAATCGGTCAGCTGGCGCGGAGTGCCGCCCGCCAGCGGCTGCGCGTACAGCTGCTGGCTGCCGTTCTTGGCGCTGAGGAAGTACACGGTCTGGCCATCGGCCGACAGCGAGGCGGAATTGACGCTCCAGCCGGCCGGGGTGATCTGCTTCGGCGGCGCGGCGTCACGGGTGCGCAGGTTGCGTGCGAACAGCGCGGTGCTGGCCTTGAGGTTGGCGTCCACGCTGCGCTTGGCGAACACCACGGTGTTGCCATCGGCGGTCAGCACCGGGGCGGAGACCCGGTCCATGGCGACCATGTCGCGGACATCGAGGCCGCGCGCGGCGGCCACGGACGGCAGGGCGGCCAGCAGGCTCAGTGGCAGCAGGGCATGACGCAGTTTCATCGGGGTCTCCGCAGGACGGCAAAAAACCGATGGTAGGCCCGCGCAGGCGGCGCTGCCAAGGCCATCGGTCATGGCCTCCCGGCAGCATCCGGCCAGAACGTGCAAACCGCGCCGGAGCGCGGTCTGCTGGGAAAACAGCCGGTGCCGCCCAGGGCGGCACCCGGGGGTTCCCTTCCCGGTCGGAAAGGGAACCGCCGTGCCGGCTTACGCCTTGGCGTGCTTGCCGGTGCGGTAGATCAGCCAGCCCACCAGGAACAGCACGGCCAGGCCGAACCACTGCGCGGCCGGCAGGTGGAACGGCAGGGCCAGCACGTCCGCACGGCTGCTGACCACGATCGGCACGGCGATGGCGATACCCATCAGGGCTTCGCCGGTGATCAGGCCGGCGGCGAACAGCACGCCCGGCTTGTGCACGCGGTCGCGGCCTTCCTCGTCATCCGCACGGACCTTGTGGAAACGCTCGACCAGATGGGCGATCAGGCCGCCCAGGAAGATCGGCACCATCAGTTCCAGCGGCAGGTAGATGCCGATGGCGGCGGCCAGCACCGGCACGCGGAAGCGGGCGTTGCGCGACTTCAACCAGCTGTCGAAGGCAATGATGAGCGCGCCCACCAGCGCGCCGAGGCCGATGAAGGTCCACGGCAGTTCGCCGCCGAACAGGCCCTTGGCCACCGAAGCCATCAGGTTGGCCTGCGGCGCGGCCAGCGCGTTGGGGTGCAGATCGGACTTCACGCCGATGCCATAGGCGGTGGCCAGCAGGTTCAGGACCGGGGCCATGATCAGCGCGCAGGAGAACGCACCGATGCCCAGCATCAGCTGCTGCTTCCACGGGGTGGCACCGACGATGTAGCCGGCCTTGAGGTCCTGCAGGTTGTCACCGCCCACGGCCGCCGCACAGCAGACCACCGCACCGATCATGATGGCGGCCACCGCGCCCAGCGGCGCGCCGAACGCACCGACCGGCTGCAGGCCATCCTTGCCCAGCAGCAGTACCAGCACGGCCGAGGCGAACAGGATGGTGGAAATGGTGATGCCCGAGACCGGGTTGTTGGACGAGCCGATCAGGCCGGCCAGGTAGGCCGACACCGACACGAACAGGAAGCCGGCGACGATCATGATGATGGTCATCGGGATCGACACGTGCCACTGGCCGACGATGGCCTGGTACAGGGCCAGCAGCGGCAGCACGAAGACCACCAGGGCCACCAGCATCCACTTCATCGGCAGGTCGCGTTCGGTGTGCGCCAGCACCGGGCCACCGCTCTTGCGAGCGGCGGCAAAGCCGCTCTTGACACCGTTCAGCAGCGACTTGCGCAGCGAGATCAGGGTCCAGATGCCGCCGATCAGCATCGCGCCGACGCCGAGGTAACGCATCTTCGCGCCCCAGATGGCGAACGCGGCCTCGGTGGACGAAGCGGCGGCAACCGACGCGGCCAGAGCCGGATCGGTGTTCATGAAGAACGCCTGGTAGATCGGAATGGCGATGTGCCAGGTCAGGATCGAGCCGGATACCACCACGATGCCGACGTTCAGGCCGACGATGTAGCCCACGCCCAGCAGCGCCGGCGACAGGTTGGTGCCGATGAAGGCGGTGACCTTGGAGCTGCCGACATAGGCCGAGGTGGCCCAGGCATCGGGAATCAGGCGCAGGCCGCTTTCCGCGGCCAGCTTGACGAAGGCGCCGATCACGGCCGACAGGCCGAGGATCTTCAGGCCCGGGCCGGGGTTCTCACCGGCCTTGAGCACTTCGGCGGCGGCCTTGCCTTCCGGGAACGGCAGCGGGTCTTCGACGATCATCGAACGGCGCAGCGGCACCGAGAACAGCACGCCCAGCAGGCCACCCAGGCCAGCGATGCCCAGCACCCACCAGTACTTGAAGTCCGGCCAGTAACCCATGATGACCAGCGCCGGGATGGTGAAGATCACGCCCGCGGCGATCGACGAGCCCGCCGAAGCGCCGGTCTGGACGATGTTGTTCTCCAGGATGGAGCCACCGCCGAGCAGGCGCAGCACGCCCATGGAAATGACCGCCGCGGGGATCGCGGTGGCAATGGTCAGGCCTGCGAACAGACCGAGGTAGGCGTTGGCGGCCGACAGCACCACGGCCAGCACGATGGCCAGTGCCACCGCGCGGAACGTGAGCTGCTTGGGCGCAGCGTCGTGATTCATGGGAGCCCCTGCTGGCAAAAAATCCTGGTCACGCTAGCGTTCAGGGGGCAGCAAGTCCAGTGCGGTTGGGGAGGGTTGCAGGCAAACCGCCATCACGCTATGGGGTTGCGGCCAGACTTGGCCAATTCCCCTGCGCCCCATTGCCCCCGGCAGGCAGGCGCTGCCACCGGCGATCCGCTTGCGGCCACCCCGTCGCGCGTGCATCGTGGTGCCCTCGCCTACCCAACAGGACGTTGCGGGAATGGGACGCTCACGCCGGACAGGACTGAACAGGGCGTTGCACGCCTTCTGCATGATCTTCGCCTGCGCGGTCTTCAGTGACCACGCGCAGGCCTTCAGCCGCATGGGCGAGGTGGAGATCTCCGACGCGGGGGGAACACCGTGTTTCGGACTGCCCGCCGCCGAACGCAAGCGCCTCGCCTCGGCGGTGGAGGTGTACGCCGTGGAGGTGTACGAGAGCGACACCCGCCCCCTCCAGGACCGGTGGGCGTTCAATCACGCCTACCCCGCCGCGACGCCACTGCCGGTGGGCACGTGCATCGCCTATGGCCAGGCGCCGGCCACGGCCACCCTGCGGCACCCTGCGGCGCCCCTGCAGCCCGGCCGACTGTATACGGTGGATCTGGAAGCCACCCGGGAAGGACCAACCCGCGGCTACTCGGCCCGCTTCTGCCTGAAGGCGCAGGCCGATGGCACGCTGAAGGCCCTCAGGGTCCACTACGACCGCAGGCTGGGCTGGACGGCCGCCACCTGCCTGCCCTGATCCGGCAGGCCCGGCTGCACCGCCGGTGCCCCCTGCGCATGCAACGACGCGATGCGGCTGCCGCCACCGCAGGCCGGGCCTATAATCGCGCCCTTTCCTGCTGTCCCCACCGTCGATGACCGCTGCCGCGCCCGCCTCCGACGATTTCCTTGGCCATCCCAAGGGCGTCTATGTCTGCTTCTTCACCGAGATGTGGGAGCGCTTCTCCTTCTATGGGATGAAGGCGCTGCTGCTGCTGTACCTGACCAAGTACCACCTGTTCGGCGACAAGGCCGGGCTGGACCTGCTCGGTGCCTACGGCGGGCTGGTGTACTGCATCCCGGTGTTCGGCGGCATGCTGGCCGACCGCTGGCTGGGCATGCGCCGGGCGGTGCTGTTCGGCGGCAGCCTGCTGGTGCTGGGCCATCTGGGCATGGCCTTCGAAGGCCATGCGGCCTACCGCGTCGATGGGCAGGTGGTGCGTGATACCGGTGCGCTGGCGGTGACCTACCTGTCACTGGCGCTGATCATCGTCGGCGTGGGCTTCCTGAAGCCGAACATCTCCAGCATCGTCGGCAAGCTGTACGCCAAGGACGACCCGCGCCGCGATTCGGGCTTCTCGCTGTTCTATGCCGGCATCAACCTCGGCGCCCTGTTCTCTTCGCTGGTCTGTGGCTTCCTGGGCGAGGCCTACGGCTGGAAGTACGGCTTCGGGGCCGCCGGCATCGGCATGCTGGCCGGGCTGGCGATGTTCCTGTGGGGCCAGAAGTACCTGCACGGCCATGCCGAACCACCCCACCCGGCCACGCTGAAGCAGAAAGTGCTGGGCCTGCCGCGCGAATGGCTGATCTACCTGTGCGCGGTGGTGGGCGTGCTGCCGCTGGCCTGGCTGATGTGGGCCGCCGGCAACGGCGCCTTCGCCCTGGGCGGGGAAATCAGCCTGGCCTTGATGCTGATGCTGGTGGTGCTGGGCGGCGTGCTGGTGTGGTTCGCCTGGTTCACCGGCACCCAGTGCACGCCGGTGCAGCGCCAGCAGATGATCGCGCTGATGGTGCTGATCTTCCTGGCCCTGGTGTTCTTCACCCTGTACGAGCAGTCCTACGGTTCCTGGGTGACCTTCACCGACCGCCTGCTGACCAAGGACATCGTGCCGGCACTGGTGGTGCGCGATGGTACGCCGCTGCCGTGGTCGATCGCCTCGCTGCTGCTGGCACCACTGGGCTTCATGGCCAGCGCGCGGCTGTCCGAGCAGCGGCCCGGATCGGCCGCGCCGCGCACCCTCTTCATCGCCATCGTCGCACTGATGCTGGTGCTGCTGGTGCGCGACTGCCTGGTGATTCCGCAGACGGCCGGCTCGCTGACCTACCTGGGCGGGCTGTTCCTGGTGCTGCTGGCCCCGGCCTTCGCCGCGCTGTGGACCTGGATGGACCGTCGCGGCATCGAACCGGGCAAGCCGGTGAAATCGGCCTGGGGCCTGGTGATCGGCGCGCTGTCATTCGTGCCGCTGGCGCTGGCCGCACAGCAGGTCGGCGCCACCGGGCAGCTGGCCAGCGTGTGGTGGCTGGTGCTGGCCTACTTCCTGCTGGCCAGCGGCGAGATGTGCCTGTCGCCGGTCGGCCTGTCGGCGGTGACCCAGCTGGCCGTACCGCGGGTGGTGAGCCTGATGATGGGCACCTGGTTCCTGGCCACGGCGTTCTCGGAAACGCTGGCCGCACTGTTCGGCAAGCTGGCCGCGATCGATGTGCCCGAGGGGGAAACCCTGGACCTGGCTTCGGCTGCCGGTGCCTACGCGCACCTGTTCTGGCTGCTGATGTGGATCGGCCTGGGCTGCGCGGTGCTGGCCTTCATCGCCGCACCGCTGCTGAAGCGGATGATGCACGGGGTGAAGTAACCCCGTGCATCACGGCCGGCTCAGGGCGCCCGGCCCTTGCCGGCGGCGCCCTGGACGGCGGTGCCGCCCCCCAGGCTGCGCGACAGGAACGCCAGCAACCGCGTGTAGTAATCGCGCTGGTTGGCCTCACCGTACAGGCCATGCCCTTCGCGCGGGTAATACACCGCTTCCACCGGAACACCGGCCTGCTTCAGCGCAGCCTCCATGCGTTCGGTGTGCTGCACCGGCGCACGCAGGTCCTCGCGGCCGGCGGCCAACAGCACCGGCACCTTGATGCTGGCCGCCAGGTTCACCGGCGATACCGCCGCCAGCGTCGCCGGGTCGCCCAGCCATTCGCGCAGGTAGGTGACCCCGGATTCACGGTCCTGGATGTCCCCCCGCCGGTACATCATCGGCAGGTCATACACCCCGACATAGCCGGCCGCGCACCGGTACAGGCCCGGCTCGCGCACCGTCCCCATCAGCGCCGAATAGGCACCGTAGCTGGCGCCGTAGATGCAGATGCGCCCGGCATCGGCGATGCCTTCGCGGATCGCCCAGCGGGTGGCATCGGTCACGTCGTCCTGCATCGCCCGGCCCCACTGCAGCGCGCCGGCCTGGCCATGGGCCCGGCCGTAGTTGCCCGAGCCCCGAAAATTGATCTGCAGCACGGCATAGCCGGCCTCGGCCAGCATCTGGTTGTCACGCTCGAAGCCACCATCGTCGAAAACGCCGAACGGACCGCCATGTGGCACCACCACCATCGGCAGGCCCTTGCCGTCGCTGCCGGGCGGCAGGGTCAGGAAGCCATGCAATGGCAGCCCGTCGCGTGCCGCCAGGCTGACCGGGCGCACCGGCGCCCCCGCGTCGCGGTCCAGCCAGCGGTAGCGCCCGGTCAGGAAGGCCGCCTTGCGCGTCGCCGTGGTGTACACGAAATAGTCACCCGGATTGCTGCCCGAGCTGACCTTCACCAGCAGGCGCGCCTGGTCGCGCGTGCCCGACACCAGGCTCACCACCTGCCCGGGGAACGCCTTTTCCAGCATGCGCTGGACGGTGGCGGTCGGCGATTGCTCGTCGAAGAAGGCCGTGCGCGTGGTGGCGCCCACGAACTGCACACCCACCGGCACCCCGGTGCCGGGCTGGTAGATGATGCGGGTGGGATCGACGGTGGTGTCCTGCAGCAGCGTGCGGCGCTCGTTGGTGGCCGGATCCCAGCTGACCACGGCGTCCGGTCCGGCGGGCTGTTCCACCACGAGGTAGGCCAGGCGGTTGTCGGCGGAAAAGCCGATCGGCCGCTCGATGCGGTGGCTGCTGCCTTCATCGTTCAGCAGCCGCCACTTCTGGTCGCCTTCGCGGTAGTACAGCTTGTTGACGTTGTCGGTCCCGGCGCCATGGGCCAGGCGCAGCGTGCCACTGTTGTCGGTGGTGAACGTCGCGCGCCGCACGGGTGAGTTGGCCACCAGGATGCGCCGGCCGGTCAGCAGGTCCATCTTTTCCAGGCGCGTGTTCGGGTCATCGCTGAACGGCCAGATGCTCACCAGCACGCTGCGTTCGTCCTCGGGCAGCGCGTCGGTCAGGAAGGCGGCCACCGGCTGCACCTTGCGCCCGGTCACGAAGCCGGGGTCATTGGGCTGTGCGCGGTAGCCGGCCAGCAGCTCACCCCGCTTGCCGTCGGCGTTGATGGCATACAGCTCGCCGGTGGGCCGGGGCTGGTCCAGCGAACCCCATTTCTCGGCCAGGCCGATCAGTACCCGGCGCTCACTCACCCAGTGGACATCGACGGCATGGTTGTTCTTCGGCGGCCGGAAATTGCCGACCATTTCCATCGTATCCGTGCGCAGGATGGCCACCGCCGTCGCGCCGTCCAGTGGCAGGGTCATCGCCAGGTAGTCGCCGGTCGGCGAGAGCGTGAGGTCGTTGAACTCGGCGCGGCGCAGATAATCATCCAGTGCCACGCCGGGTACGCCGGCAGCGGCGGCATGGCCGGCGGCCAGCAATGCGGCGAGCATGATCGGGTACTTCATGGTTTTCCCCCTGTGTACCGGGCGGCCATACCGCCCGGTGGCATCCCTGTGCGCGTGCACGGCACGCGCTGCCCGTATCGTCCCTGCCGCCTTACGGCGCCTTGCCCGTGCCGGCCGCGGCCGCATCCGCGGCGGTGGCACCGCCCAGGCTGCGTGACAGGAACGCCAGCAGGCGGGTGTAGTACTCCCGGCGATGCTCCTGGGCATAGAAGCCATGCCCCTCGGTCTTGTAGTAGAGGCTTTCCACGGGGGTACCGGCCTTCTTCAACGCCGCTTCCATGCGTTCGGTGTGCTGCACCGGCGCCCGCATGTCCTGGCCGCCCGCCGCCAGGAACACCGGCACCTTGATCTGCCCGGCCAGGTTGACCGGCGAACGGTCGGCCAGCGCCTTCGGCGATCCGATCCATTCGCGCAGGTAGTTCAACCCCGATTCCTCGTCCTGGATATCGCCCCGTGCGTACATCAGCGGCAGGTCGTAGACGCCCACGTAGCCGGCCGCGCAGCGGTACAGGTCCGGCTCGCGCGCCGCCCCCATCATCGCCGCATAGCCGCCATAGCTGGCGCCATAGATGCAGACGCGTGCCGGGTCTGCCGTGCCTTCGGCGATCGCCCAACGGGTTGCGTCGGTCACATCGTCCTGCATCGACGCGCCCCATTGCTGCTTCGCCGCCGTGGTATGCGCACGGCCGTAATTGGACGAGCCGCGGAAGTTCACCTGCAGCACCGCATAACCTGCCGCAGCGAGCATCTGCGCTTCGGCATCATAGGTACCGTCATCGAAAATCCCGATCGGCCCACCATGCGGCACCACCACCATGGGCAGCCCGCGCGCCGCCTTGCCGGCCGGCACGGTAAGGAAACCATGCAGCGGCAGGCCATCGCGCGCCTTCAGGCTGATGGGGCGGACCACCGCACTGTGCTCCGGATCGACCCACTCGCTGCGGCTGATCAGGTGCCGTGCGGCCTTGTTGACCGTGTCGTACAGGAAGAAATCCCCCGGGTTCCTGCCCGAGCGTGATTCCACCAGCACGGTGCTGCCATCACGGGTACTGGAGGTGATGTAGACCGGCCCGCCCAGCCCGGCTTCCAGGCTGCGGTACAGGCGTGCCTCGGCCGAGGCGTCATCGAAGAAGCGCGTGCGCGGGGTATCCCCGAGGAATTCAGCCCCCACCGGCACCCGCGTGCCGGGCCGGAAGATGATCCGGTGCGGATCGACCACCGCATCACGCAGCACGACCTTGCGCACGTTGTCCTGCGGGTCCCAGCTGACGATGGCGTCGGGGCCATCGGGCTGCTCGACCTGCAGGTAGGCCAAGCGGCCATCGGCGGAAAAGCCCAGGGGCAGCTCCACGCGCTGCGACAGGCCTTCGTCGTTGACCAGTACCCATTGGGCATTGGCACCGCTGCGGTAGTAGAGCTTGTCCACGTTGTCCGGGCCGGCGCCGCGCACGAAGCGCGCCTCGCCCTGCCCATCGGTGGTGAAGCTCCCGTGCTGGACCGGCGAGCGGGTGATCGCATTGCGGCGCCCGGTCATGACATCCATCCGCTCGAGCTGGGTGAAGGCATGCTGGGTGAACGGGGTGACCGCCACCAGGACGTTGCGGTCGTCCTGGGCCAGTTCGTCGGTGAGCTCGGCCGCGACCATGCCGGCCGGCTTCACCTTGATGTTCGTGCCCAGGCCCTGTTCCTGCACCCGGTAGCCCACCAGCAGTTCACCGGCCTTGCCGTTGGCGTTGATGCCGAACAGTTCACCGGTCGCCACCGGGCGGTCCAGCGGCCCCAGCTTCTGCGCCAGGCCGACCAGCAGGCGGTCATTGCTGACCCAATCGAATGTGTTCGCATGATTGTTGCGGGGGGGCCGGAAGGTCCCTACCCGTGCCATGTCCGCGATGCGGTAGATGGCAAGCGCGGTGCCATCCTCCAGCGGGACGGTGGCTGCGACATACTCGCCACCGGGCGAAATCTTGATGGCCGTGAACGCCTCCTCCCGCAGGTAGGTGTCCAGTTTCAACGTGCCGGCGCTGGCCGGCAGAAAAGCCGAAGCGCTGCACAGCAGCCCGGCCAACAACACTGTACGCATCCTTCCCCCTTTGATGCAGACACCCTGTCCGCGCTGGCGATTCTAGCCGTGCCGGGGAGCCGGCGCACAGACCCGGAAAAAACAACGGCACCGTTGCCGGTGCCGTTGCTGCCACTGCCTTGGAGAGAGAGTCAGGACGTGGGTTCGGGGGGCAGGCGCCGGGTCAATGGACCCCGCGCACCGCCAATGTCAGGGCAAGCACGCTCAGGATCACCGCGATGGTGCCATCCAGTACGCGCCAGGTGCTGGGCTTGGTGAACAGCGGGGCCAGCAGGCGCGCGCCCAGGCCCTGCGCGGTCAGCCACAGGCAGCTGGCGGTCACCACGCCGGCGGCGAAGGCCATGCGCGCATTGCCGAAATTCTCGGCGATGGAGCCGATCACCATCATGTCCAGCCAGAAGTGCGGGTTGATCAGCGAGAAGCCGACAGCGGCCAGCAGCACGGCGCGGCGGCTGCCATCGTCGCTGTCGGCCTCGCCCATGCCACCGCCACCGGCAAAGGCACGGCGCGCCGACTTCATCGCATACCAGGCCAGGAACGCCACGCCGGTCCACAGCACGGCACTGGTCAGCCACGGCAGCGCCGAGGTGAGCGTGCGCAGGCCGGCCACGCTGGCGAAGATGAAGAATGCATCGATGGCCGCGCAGGTGGCGACCACCGGCACGATGTGCTTGCGCAGGATGCCCTGGCGCAGGATGAAGGCGCTCTGGGCGCCGACCACGGCGAACAGGCCGACGCCGGTAGCTGCACCAGAGAACCAGGCACCGAGGCCGGTGCTGGCGGAGATGACCGAGAACATGGGGTGTACTGCCTTGTCGTGCGGGGGGACGGTGCCTCGCGGAGGCGGACAGCACCGGGAACGGGAAGAATTGTCGCGCCGCAGCATGGAAAAGACGAGCTAAACTTACTAAACCAACATTAGCGGAGCTTAATTCGATGCGTATCGATCATGCCCAGCTGCGCGCCCTGGCAGCGGTCATCCGCGAAGGCAGCTTCGACCGCGCCGCACAGTCGCTCAACGTCACCGCCTCGGCCATTTCGCAGCGGGTCAAGGCACTGGAGGACCGGGTCGGCCGGTTGCTGGTCAAGCGCGGCACCCCCTCCACCGCCACCGCTGAAGGCCAGGTGCTGGTGCAGCTGGCCGAGCAGACCGCCCTGCTGGAGCACGATGCCCTGCACCGCATGGGCGTGGCCGACGAGGACCTGCCACAGGCCAGCATTCCGGTGGCGGTGAACCATGACAGCCTGGAAACCTGGTTCCCGCAGGCCGCCTGGCAGTTCGCGCAGGGCACCGGCACCACCCTGGACCTGCGGGTGGAGGACCAGGACCATACCGTCGAACTGCTGCGCCAGGGCACCGTGCTGGGAGCGGTGACCACCCTGGATGAGCCGGTGCAGGGCTGCCAGATCCATGCGCTGGGCAGCATCCGCTACGCCGCCACCTGCACGCCCGCATTCCGCGAACGCCACTTTTCAAAGGGCGTGACCGCCCAGGCCCTGGCCCAGGCGCCGGTGCTGGTGTTCAACCGCAAGGACAACATGCAGGCCCGTTTCGCCCGGCGCCTGGCCGGCCACGACCTGCCCGGCACCGCGCCCACCTGGTGGATTCCCTCCACCCGGGCCTTCGTGCAGGCCAACCTGGGCGGCATGGGCTGGACCATGAACCCCCTGCCGCTGGTCAAGCGCCACCTGGATGCCGGCCGCCTGGTCTACGTGCGCCAGCGCGCCTGGGAAGACGTGCCGTTGTACTGGCAGCACTGGAAGGGCGACGTGCAGACCATGTCGCTTCTGACCCGGGCCGTGCTGGAGGCGTCCTCTGCGCTGGTACGACGCAAGCGCTAGGAAAGCCCGACGGGCAAGGCAACCGCGCTATCGCCGGCAGCGGGCCACTACGGCACCTGCACCGTCCGGCCCTGCGTGTATGCCATGCTGCGGGGCCACCCCCTGCCCCAGGAAGCCACCATGCCGATCCATACCCGTGACGCCGCTGCCGACGACGCCGCGGCCTGCATCGACCTGCGCGGCCGCACCCGCGAAAATGCCTTCAGCGCGGACCAGCTGGCGGCACTGGGCATCACCGCCGAGAGCTGGGCCGAAGGCATCGCCGCCGGCGATTTCATCGGCCGCATTGCCCTCGATGGCGAGCAGATGGTCGGCTACGGCTTCGCCGACCGTGAAAGCGGCGAAGTCCTGGTGCTGGCCCTGTTGCCCAGCCACGAGGGCCGGGGCATCGGCCAGCGCCTGCTTGAGGAAGTGGTCGCCCTGGCCCGCGATGCCGGCCACCAGCGCCTGTTCCTGGCCTGCTCGGCCGACCCGCGCTCGCGCTCGCATGGGTTCTACCGCCACCTCGGCTGGCACCCGACCGGTGAGATCGACGACGCCGGCGACGAGATCCTGGAACTGCGCTGACCGCAGCCCGGCGGTGCCCGGCTCAGCGCGACGCGCTGCCGGCGGGATCGGTGATGTGCAGCCCGCTGCTGACGATGCGCGCCTGCCCGCCCCGCATGCCCGGGGCCAGCTTGATGCTGAACACCGCCGACACATCGATCGGGTGCAGCGCGAAACCGCTGATCTCCGTCGGCAGGATGCGCCACGGGAACCGGAAGGACTGGCCCGGCCGCAGCGTCTGCGGCGTCTTCAACAACCGCGTATCCGGCAGGTTGGTGGCCAGCAGGATTTCCTTGCCGGAGTGGCGGTCCACCAGGGTCACGCTGGGCCCGCGCCGGCGGTAGAACTCCGCCGGTACCTGTGCGTCTTCATTGCCCGCATTGCGCAGTTCCAGTTCCACGCGGATGTCCTCGCCCCGGAAGTGGCAGGCGGCCTCGTCGATGCAGCGCACGTGGAGTTCGATCATGGCGGGCGTTTCCTGGCTGGATGCGGCGCAGGGCGCGGCGGCCAGCATCAGGGCAAGCAGCATCATGGAACGGTGCATGTGATCTCCCCCGGCAATCCCGCGGACCAGCAGTGCCTGGACCTTCGCACCGATGTTGCAGCAGTTGCGGGGCCGGGTCACGCGGCAATCCACGCTGGACAGGAGGGGCGCGCGCGGATCGCCGTCCTCGCGGAATTCCGGTGCGTGCACCGCTCCGGTGTCCTGCGTACCGCAGGGCAGCAAGCACCTGACGATGGCTTCGTTGCATGGCCCTTCCGTGGCCATGGGTACACCGGTGCGCCGCCGGACGGCCGAGCTTGCCGATGCGGGCGGCAGGATGCTGCATTGCACCAAAACAGGACCACATCCGGTTAGAATCCGCGCATGGATCGCGCAAGGCGTTGTTTCTTCACGCCCTTTCCCACCCGGGCACGCATCCTGATCTCCTCCCCTATGCAAGTGGACCCTTTCCCATGAAGAAGTTTGGCAAGGCGCTGCTGGCCCTGCTGGTGCTGCTGTTGGTGGTCTCGGTACTGTTCCTGTACTGGCCCCTGACCAAGCGCTCGGTACCGGCAGCCGGCAATGAGAAACCGGTGGATGTGGTGATGGTGGGTGCCGGCATCATGAGCATCACCCTGGCCACCTACCTGCAGGAACTGCAGCCGGACTGGAACATCCAGGTGTACGAGCGCCTGGACGGCGTGGCCGGCGAGAGCTCGGACGGCTGGAACAACGCCGGTACCGGCCACTCGGCCTTCGCCGAACTGAACTACACCCCGGAACTGCCCGATGGCAGCATCGAGACCAAGCGCGCAGTCGGCATCGCCGAAAGCTTCGAGGTGTCGCGCCAGTTCTGGTCGCACCAGGTGAAGGAAGGCCGCCTCAGCCAGCCCAGCGACTTCATCAACCCCACCCCGCACATGAGCTTCGTGTGGGGCGATGACAACATCGCCTATCTGCACAAGCGCCAGCAGGCGCTGGTGAAGAACCCGCTGTTCTACGGCATGCAGTACAGCGAAGACCCGGCGCAGATCGCCAAGTGGGCACCGCTGCTGATGGAAGGCCGCGACCCGAAGCAGCGCGTGGCCGCCACCTGGATGCCGCTGGGCACCGACGTCAACTTCGGCGTGATCACCCGCCAGCTGACCGCCGGCCTGCAGCGCAGCCCGAACTTCGGCCTGCACCTGGGCCATGAAGTCAGCGCCCTGCGCCAGGACCAGGACAAGACCTGGAACGTGACGGTGAAGGACCTCAAGAGCGGCAAGGAAAGCACCACCAAGGCCCGCTTCGTGTTCATCGGTGCCGGCGGTGCAGCGCTGAAGCTGCTGCAGATGTCCGGCATTCCCGAATCGAAGGACTATGCCGGCTTCCCGGTGGGCGGCCAGTTCCTGGCGTTCCAGGGCAGCAACGTGACCTCGCGCCATGACGTGAAGGCGTACGGCATGGCCGAAACCGGCTCGCCGCCGATGTCGGTGCCGCACCTGGATGCCCGCAAGCTGGACGGCAAGCCGGTGGTCCTGTTCGGGCCCTTCGCGCTGTACAGCACCAAGTTCCTCAAGCACGGTTCCTGGTTCGACCTGTATTCGTCGGTCACCCACAACAACGTCGGCCCGATGCTGCGCGTGGGCGCGGACAACCTGGACCTGGTGCAGTACCTGATGGCGCAGGCGCGGCTGAACGACGCCGATCGCCAGGCCGAACTGGTGAAGTACTTCCCCAACGCCAAGCCGGAAGACTGGAAGCTGGTCACCGCCGGGCAGCGCGTGCAGATCATCAAGCGCGATCCGCTCAAGGGCCCGGTGCTGCAGTTCGGCACCGAGATCGTCAGTGACAAGGACCACACCCTCGCCGCGCTGCTGGGCGCATCGCCGGGGGCCTCGACCTCGCCGCCGATCATGCTGGACCTGATGGCCAAGGCCTTCCCGGACGAAATGAAGGGGGGCTGGGAAACCCGCCTGCGCCAGATCGTCCCGTCCTACGGCCGCAAGCTCAACGAGAGCGCCGCGCTGACCAACGCGATCCGCACGCAGACCAGCCAGACGCTGCATCTGCCCTACCTGGAAGTGCCGGTGGACGGTGCGCCCGCCCCGGCTGCAGCGGCTCCGGCGCCGGCAGCGGCCAAGGAAAAGCGCAACGCCAACGAGGAACTGCAGGCCCTGTAAGCCTGCGTTCCACCGGTTGCACACGGACGGCCACCTTCGGGTGGCCGTCCGCGTTTACGGGACAGGCCACGGCAGGGCCGATGGCACGTCACGGATTGTAATGATGTTAAGAACGATTTACATTTGCGTTCCGCACGTGTCGCCATAGCAACCGCGGCGGTTCCCGGGATGGAGCCTGCCAGCCAGCGACGTACCCCTACGCGCGCCCCCGAGATGGACCTGACCTGCCCGGCCGTTGTGCCAGGGCATTGCCATGCCCTTGCCGTTCCCCCCACCACCCGAGCCCACCATGTCCCTGCCGCGAAAGTCCTGCCACCTGCCCCGTCGTGCCGCGCTGCCCACCGCGCTGCTGTCTGTCCTGATGCTGACGGCCGCGCCGGCCCTGGCCGAAACCGCCGCCGATGCGTCCGATGCCAAGACACTGGACCGCGTCAGCGTCAGTGCCGAGCACAGCACGCCACCGTCGAGCACCACCCGCCTGCCGATCACCCTGCAGGAGACGCCGCAGTCGAGCACCGTGCTCAGCCTGCAGCGCCTGCAGGACGAATCGCTGTTCAGCATCAACGACGTGATGCGCAACATCCCCGGCGTCAGCGTGTCCTTCTATGACACCCAGCGCCCGCTGTACTACGCACGCGGCTTTGCCATCACCGATTTCCAGGTCGATGGCATCCCCACCTACAGCGGCTCGACCAACCAGGAATACGACACCGCGTTCTATGACCGCATCGAAGTGATCCGCGGCGCCAACGGCCTGCTCAGCGGCGCCGGCGTGCCGTCGGCCACGGTGAACCTGCTGCGCAAGCGCCCGGGCAAGGAATTCGACGCCTCGTTCTCGGTGAGCGCCGGCAGCTGGGATTACCGCCGCATGGAAGCGGACGTGACCGCACCGCTGACCGCCGATGGCCGCTTCCGCAGCCGCGTGGTCGCCGCCTACACCGACCGTGGCCTGTATTACGACCGCTACGATGAGAACAAGATGGCCGGCATGGCCGTGCTGGAAGGCGACATCACCGACAGCACCACGGTCACCGTCGGCTACCAGACCCAGGACAACAATCCCGTCGGCTCGACCTGGGGCACCGTGCCCTTCTTCGACAGCACCGGCCAGTTCGCGCACCTGCCGCGCTCGACCAACCTGGCCCCGAAGTGGAGCTACTGGCAGCGCGAGACCAGCACCGCCTTCGCCAACCTGGAACAGCGTTTCGGCGAGAACTGGCTGCTGAAGATCAACACCGCCCAGACCCGCGGCAACGTGCAGAACGTGCGCGTGTACGGCAGCGGCAACCCGAACCCGGCCACCGGCGCGGGCATCTTCCTGCGCGCGGCCGCCGGCGATACCGAAGACACCCGCCGCAATGTCGATGCCTACCTGACCGGCACCTTCGACCTGTTCGGTCGCCAGCATGACCTGACCGTGGGTGCGCAGTGGTCGGACCTGGAAAGCACCACCAACACCGTGGCGCTGAACTTCCCCACCGACTGGGCGCGTTGCGGCAGCGAACGCTGCTACTACATTCCCAATGTGCACACCTGGAACGGTGACATTTCCGAGGTCACCTATACCCGCACCGGCGCACGCCGCGTGGCACACACCACGCAGAGCGGCTTCTACCTGGCCACCCGCCTGCGCCTGGCCGACCCGCTGTCGCTGATCGCCGGCGCACGCCTGAGCCGCTGGGAAACGCTCACCCGCGCCTACAACGCCGCCGGCACCTACACCGGCACCAGCGGTGCCTACAAGGTCAGCGATGAAGTCACCCCGTACGTGGGCCTGGTGTACGACCTCACCCCGAACGTAGCGCTGTACGCCAGCTACACCGAGATCTTCAACCCGCAGAACTACAAGGACCGCAACGAGAACCTGCTGGCGCCGGTGCAGGGTTCGAACCTGGAAGCGGGCCTGAAGACGCAGTGGCTCGACGGCCGCCTGACCGCCAATGCCGCCGTGTTCGAGGCCAAGCAGGACAACTACGCGGTGCGTGACACCAGCGTGCCGGACAACTCGCTCAGCGACGGCAGCTCGGCCTACATCGGCGTCAACGGCACCAAGGCGCGGGGCTGGGAAGTGGACATCAACGGCGAGATCCTGCCGGGCTGGACGGTCAATGCCGGCTACACCCACGTCAAGGTGACCCGCGCGGCCACCGACCTGCTGTACGCCAACCCGCCCAAGGACCTGCTGCAGCTCAACACCCAGGTGCAGCTGCGCGGCGTGCTGTCGCGCCTGAGCGTGGGCGGTGGCCTGCAGTGGCAGGGCAAGGTGCAGGGCTACAACGTGCCCTACCCGCTGGGTGGCACGGTGACGGTGAACCAGCCGGCCTATGCGCTGGTGCAGTTCAACGCCAACTACCGCATCACCGACAGCTGGACAGCGACGCTGAGCGTGCGCAACGCGCTGGACAAGACCTACTGGGCCAACCTGGACTACAACAACTATGGCGAGCCGCGCTTCGTGGCGCTGAGCCTGCGCTGGAAGTACTGAGGCCGGAACACGGCCGGCGCCGGATGCCTTTCCATGCGAAAGGCGCCGGCCCCACCCCATCAGACAGGGCCCGCCAGCGTGCGGGCCCTTTTTTTCGTCTGCGGCGATTGCGGCACGCGGCGCGCAGGCCTGCCTGAATGCGCGGCATTCACGCCCGGCGGTCGGTTTGCTGCAGTGCGGGTTGCACACCCCGCCATAATTATGGCGTAATTATTTCCACCGCCACTCGGACGCCGGTCGATGAACCCCAGTTGGGATACGTTGGAACGCAGCCGCCAGGCGCGCCTGCAGCGGGCGGCACCGTGGGCCCGGGGCCGCGAAGTGGCTGCCGGCGACGTGGGCGAACTGCTGCACGCCCTGCTGGAACCAGGCGACAAGGTCTGCCTGGAGGGCAACAACCAGAAGCAGGCCGATTTCCTCGCCCAGGCCCTGGCCGACCTGGACCCGGCACGGGTACACGACCTGCACATGGTGCAGTCGGTGCTGTCGCTGCCCTCGCACCTGGACGTGTTCGAGCGCGGCATCGCCTCCAGGCTGGATTTCTCCTTCTCCGGTCCGCAGTCGGTGCGGCTGGCCAACCTGGTGGCCGAAGGGCGCATCCAGATCGGCGCCATCCACACCTACCTGGAACTGTTCGGCCGCTACTTCATCGATCTCACCCCGCGCGTGGCGCTGATCGCCGCGCAGGCTGCAGATCGCCACGGCAACCTCTACACCGGCCCGAACACCGAAGACACCCCGGTCATCGTGGAGGCCACCGCCTTCGGTGGCGGCATCGTCATCGCCCAGGTCAACGAAATCGTCGACACCCTCCCCCGCGTCGATATCCCCGCTGACTGGGTCAACTTCGTGGTGCAGGCGCCGCGCCCGAACCACATCGAACCGCTGTTCACCCGCGACCCGGCGCAGATTTCCGAGATCCAGGTGCTGATGGCGATGATGGCCATCAAGGGCATCTACGCCGAGTACGGCGTCAACCGCCTCAACCATGGCATTGGCTTCGACACCGCCGCCATCGAACTGCTGCTGCCCACCTATGCAGAATCGCTGGGGCTGAAGGGAAAGATCTGCCAACACTGGGCGCTCAACCCGCACCCGGCACTGATTCCGGCGATCGAATCGGGCTTCGTCAGATCCGTGCACTCGTTCGGCTCGGAACTGGGCATGGAGAAGTACATCGCCGCCCGTGGCGATGTGTTCTTCACCGGTGCCGACGGGTCGATGCGCTCCAACCGCGCGTTCTCGCAGACCGCCGGCCTGTATGCCTGCGACATGTTCATCGGCTCCACCCTGCAGATCGACCTGCAGGGCAACAGCTCCACCGCCACCCGCGACCGCATCGCCGGCTTCGGCGGCGCACCGAACATGGGCTCGGATGCGCGCGGCCGCCGCCACGCCAGCGACGCGTGGATCAAGGCCGGCCAGCAGGCTGCGCGCCCCGGCGAGATGCCGCGCGGGCGCAAGCTGGTGGTGCAGATGGTGGAAACCTTCCGCGAGCACATGGCGCCGGCCTTCGTCGAGCGCCTCGATGCCTGGGAACTGGCCGAACGCGCGGCCATGCCGCTGCCGCCGGTGATGATCTACGGCGACGACGTCAGCCATGTGCTGACCGAGGAAGGCATCGCCAACCTGCTGCTGTGCCGCACGCCGGAAGAACGCGAACAGGCGATCCGCGGCGTGTCCGGCTACACCGCCGTCGGCCTCGGGCGTGATCGCGCGATGGTGGAAAACCTGCGCGACCGCGGCGTGATCCGCCGCCCTGAAGACCTGGGCATCTCGCCGCGCGATGCCAGCCGCGACCTGCTGGCCGCACGTTCGGTGAAGGACCTGGTGCGCTGGTCCGGCGGCCTGTACGACCCGCCCAAGCGCTTCCGCAACTGGTAAGGGACAGAGCATGGAAACCCTCGACTATCGATTCGACGGCCGCACCCCCGTGCAGTTCCCGCGCGATGCGGTGCTGGTGGGCGTGCTGGCTTCGGGCAACCTGGAGATCCTGCTGGAGCCCGCGGCGCTGGACGGTGCGATGACGGTGCGCATCATCACCGCCGCGCAGGGCTTCGGCACGATCTGGCAGGCGGTGATCGCCGACTTTGCCCAGCGCCATCCACTGCGCGATGTGCGCGTGTCGATCAACGATGCCGGTGCGACCCCGGCCGTGGTCAGCCTGCGCCTGGACCAGGCCGTGGAAACCCTGCTGGCCGGAGGCACGCCATGAGCCACGTACAACGCCACAGCTATTACGAAGCCGATGCACGCGAACGTATCGCCGGACTGGTCGATGCGGGTTCGTTCCGCGAGTTCCTCGGCCCCGCGCGGCGGATGATGAGCCCGCACCTGGCCCAGCTCGACCAGCCCGCCGCGTTCGACGATGGCATCGTCGTCGGCGAAGCCACGCTGCGGGGCAAACGCGTGCTGCTGGCCGCGCAGCAGGGTGCGTTCATGGGCGGTGGCGTCGGCGAGGTGCACGGCGCCAAGCTGACCGGCCTGCTGCGCCGGGCCGCCGAGACGCGCCCCGACGGCGTACTGCTGCTGCTCGACACCGGCGGCGTGCGCCTGCACGAAGCCAATGCGGGGCTGATCGCGATTTCCGAAATCATGCGTGCCACGCTGGGGGCGCGTGCGGCCGGCGTGCCGGTGGTCGCCCTGATCGGCAGCGGCAATGGTGCGTTTGGCGGCATGGGCATCGTCGCGCGCTGCTGCACCACCGTCATCATGTCCGAGGAAGGCCGGCTGTCGCTGTCCGGGCCGGAAGTGATCGAGACCGTGCGCGGCGTGGAAGAATTCGACTCGCGCGACCGCGCCCTGGTGTGGCGCGTGACCGGCGGCAAGCACCGCTACCTGATCGACCAGGCGCAGGTGCTGGTGCCCGACGCCATCGAAGCGTTTGCACGTGCCGCCGCCGATGCGCTGCAGGCCGACACCGCCAGCCGCGATACCGACACGGCATTGCACGCCCTGCAGGCCCGCCATGCCGCACTGAAGGCACGCGTGCAGGCCTGGGGCGACTGCCGCGACGGGCTGGAGATCTGGGCCCGCCAGGGCATCGCCGCGCCCGAGCGCCTGCCGCTGCTGGAGACCGATGCTTTCCTCGCCGCCACCGCTGGCCGGAGCCTGCCATGAACGCCCCGTTGCAGACCCTGCTCGACGCCCTGTTCCCGCGTGGCCACCGCATCGACATCCGCGATTCGGTATTGACCGGCACGGCCACCACCGACGACGGTGAGGTGACGGTGATCGGCACCACCGACCGCATCGAGGTCGGCGTGGACCACGCATTGGCCCTGGCCGACACCGTGCTGGCCAGCACCGCCATGCACCCGCAGCGCCCCATCGTGATGCTGGCCGACACCGCCGGTCAGCGCCTGGCCCGTCGCGATGAACTGCTGGGCATCAACGGCTACTTCGCCCATCTGGCACAGACCCTCGATCTGGCCCGCCGCCGTGGCGCACGCCTGGTCACCCTGGTCTACGGCGAATCGGTGAGCGGCGGATTCCTGTCCTTCGGCCTGATGGCCGACCACATCCATGCCCTGCCCGATGCACAGGTACGGGTGATGGACCTGCGCGCGATGGCGCGGGTAACCAAGCAACCCCTGGAGAAGCTGCAGGCACTCAGCCAGAGCTCGCCGGTGTTCGCACCGGGCGTGGCCAACTACGTCGCCATGGGCGCGGTGGAATCGCTGTGGGACGGCGATCTTGCCCAGCACCTGCTGCAGGCCCTGCGCACGCCCAGCGACGGCGACCTGCGTGCGGCACGCGGCGCACAGCGCGGCGGCCGTGCGCTGGCGGCAGATGTCGCCACTGCCGTGGCCCATGGCGATGCCTGAGCAGCCCGCCCGCCACACGCTGGCCTGGCTGTCGGCCAACGCCGACTGGCGGGCCGACGTGGCCGCGCACGAACCGCGCCTGGCAGCGTGGTTCGCGCAGGGGCTGCCGGCGATGGTGGCGCGGCGTGCCGTGGATGATCCCGACCCGCGCCTTCGTCTGGGCGTGCCGCTGCCGCCGAGCGAAGGCAAGCAGCGCATCGCCCTGCGCGTACCGCTGCAGGATGTGCTGCGCCAGCAGCCGCCGCCGACACTGGACGCGATCCTCGCCACCGGTGTTGCCCGTGACTGGCAGGTGGCGCTGCACGCATTGGTGCACATTGCACCGGCACGCGTGTTTGGTGCTTTCGCCTGGCAGCACCTCAGTGGCCTGCCCTATGTGCATGCCGCTTCGGATATCGACCTGCTGTGGCGGGTGGATGCCCGCGCGCAGGCCGATGCCCTTGTCGCACGCCTGCGGCACTGGGAAGACGAGTACGGCCATCGCGTCGATGGCGAACTGTGCCTGGCCGACGGTGGCGCGGTGAACTGGCGCGAATACGCCGGTGGCAGCCGCCAGGTGCTGGTGAAGCGCCTGGACGGCGCCGCACTGGAAGCCCGCGAGCACCTGTTCGCTGCTGCCGGAGCAGCCGCATGAGCGCTCTGGCGCACGCCGCCCTGCCGGTTGCGCGCCGCGTCGACAGCGCGCGGCTGGGCCGCCTGGCCATCGCCAGCCTGCATGCCGAACTGGCCTGCGCGCCCAAGCCGGGCCTGGTGACCCCGTTCGATACCGGCAGCCATGACGACATGGATGCCGGCACGTTCCTGCGCAGCCTGTTCGCGCTGCGCCACTATTTCACCGCCGTAGCCCACGCCGGCGCCGCCGATGCGCCGTTCGCGCAGCTGCGCGCGCAGGGCATCGCTGCCGAAGCGGCGATGCTGCGCGCCACCGGCGGTATCAACACCCATCGCGGGGCCATCTTCAGCCTGGGCCTGCTGGTGGCCGCCGCCGCACGCTGCCGCCAGCAGGCGGGCCAGGCCGCGCCCGCCACGCAGGTCTGCCTGGCGGTGCAGCACTGGGCCGATGACTTCGCCGCTGCGCCGCTGGATGCCTCCAGCCCCGGCCAGCGTGCCCGCCTGCGCCACGGCGTGCCGGGCGTACGCGAACAGGCCGCCGCCGGCTACCCCCTGCTGCGCGAACTGGCCGTACCCACCCTGCGCCACGCCCTGCACAGCGGCCTGGCGCGCGACGCGGCCATGTGCCAGACCCTGATGCAGCTGGTCGCGCAGGTCGATGACCTGAACCTGCTGCACCGTGGCGGTGCCGACGGCCTGGGCTGGGCCCGGCAGCAGGCGCGCAGCTTCATTGACGACGGTGGTGCTTTCGCACCCGGTTGGCAGGCTCGCCTGCGCGCCATCGGTGAGGGCTTCGTCGCGCGGCGCCTCAGCCCCGGCGGCAGCGCCGACCTGCTGGCCTGCAGCTGGTTCCTGCTGCAGCAGGAGGACGCATGAGCCTAGCCCTGCTCTGCCCGGGACAGGGCGCGCAGCATGCCGCGATGTTCGATCGCGTGCGCGATCTGCCCGCCGCACGCGAAGTACTGGACGCAGCCAGCGCGGTGCTGGGCCGCGATGTGTTCGCGGCAGCCGCCGACGACGCGCGCTTCGACAACACACTGGCGCAGCCCTTGCTGTGCGCGGCCAGCATTGCGCACTGGCAGGGCCTGCGCGCTGCACTGCCGGCACCGCTGCTGGTGGCGGGCTACAGCATCGGTGAGCTGGCCGCACATGCGGTTGCCGGCAGCATCGATGCCGCCCCCTGCCTGGCCCTGGCCGCACAGCGCGCGCGGCTGATGGATGCCGCCAGCCCTGCCGATGCAGGCATGCAGGCGGTGCTGGGGCTGCAGCGCCACAGGCTGCAGCCGCTGTGCGATGCCCACGGCGCCCATGTGGCCATCGCCAACGGGGAAGATCATTTCATCGTCGGCGGCACGCAGGCGTCCCTGCAGGCGCTGGCCGATGCAGCACGCGCACAGGGTGCGGAGGTCCGCCTGCTGCCGGTGCATGTGCCCGCGCATACCCCGCTGCTGCAGGCGGCCGTCACGCCGTTCGCCGCCGCACTCGATGCCTCGCCGCTGCAGGCGCCGCGCCTGCCGCTGCTGGCCGGCATCGATGCGCGCCCGGTGCGCGATCGCGCGGCAGCGGTACACACGCTGTCAGCGCAGCTGGCACAGACCATCGCCTGGGCGCAGGTGATGCGCCAGGCCTTCGAGCGCGGCGCGCGGGTCTTCCTGCAGCTGGGCCCGGGCAACGCATTGGCGCGCATGGTCGCGCCGTCCTACCCGTGCTGCCAGGTGCGCGCGGTGGAAGAGTTCCAGCGCCTGGACGGTGCCGCGGCATGGGTCCGCAGCGCGCTGGAGCGGCTGCAGTAACGGGTTCGAGCAGTACGTATCACGCATCACGCTGTACGACGCCTTACCCCGGGATGGCGGGTCACCATCGAAGCTGTACGCGAGTCACGTGTCTGGGAGGGCGCATGAGTCCACAAATCGCAACGATCATCGGCCTGGTGATCATGTTCATCGTCGCCACCGCCCTGCCGATCAACATGGGCGCGGTGGCGTTCGCCCTGGCCTTCATCGTCGGCGGGGTCTGGGTCGGCATGGGGGGCAAGGAGGTCCTGGCCGGCTTTCCCGGGGACCTGTTCCTGACCCTGGTCGGCATCACCTACCTGTTTGCCATCGCACAGAAGAACGGCACCATCGACCTGCTGGTGCACTGGGCGGTGAAAGCCGTACGCGGGCACATCGTGGCCATCCCGTGGGTGATGTTCGTCATCACCGCCGTGCTGACCGCGTTCGGCGCGCTGGGCCCGGCGGCCGTGGCCATCATCGGCCCGGTGGCACTGCGCTTTGCCAAGCAGTACCACATCAACCCGCTGATGATGGGCCTGCTGGTGATCCATGGTGCGCAGGCCGGCGGCTTCTCGCCGATCAGCGTGTACGGCAGCATCACCAACGGCGTGGTGCAGAAGGCCGGGCTGGAAGTCACCGAGATGGCGGTGTTCCTGACCAGCCTCGGCTTCAACTTCATGATGGCGATCATCTGCTTCCTGGCCTTCGGTGGCATCGCCCTGATGCGCCGGGGTTCGATCACCGCGGCCGGCACGGTGGGCACGGGCGATCTGGCGATGGCCGGTGGTCCGCAGGCGTCCTCGCGGCAGTTCGCCATCGAGGGCCACGGTGCGCTGGTCACCGCCGGCGGCGGCACGCTGTCCAACGACCCGGCAGCGCTGGATGCGGTGGGCATCACCCGCGAACGCCTGTTCACCCTGGTCGGCCTGCTGGGCCTGGGCATCGCTGCGCTGATCTACAACCTCAATGTCGGCCTGGTCTCGATCACCGTGGCGGTGGCGCTGGCCCTGCTTTCCCCGCAGAGCCAGAAGGGTGCGGTGGATGGCATCAGCTGGTCCACGGTCCTGCTGATCTGCGGCGTGGTGACCTACATCGGCGTGCTGGAACATGCCGGCGCGGTCGACTTCATCGGCAACGGCGTGTCCGACATCGGCATTCCGCTGCTGGGTGCACTGCTGGTGTGCTACGTGGGCGGCATCGTGTCCGCGTTCGCGTCGTCGGCGGCCGTGCTGGGCGCCACCATTCCGCTGGCCGTCCCGTTCCTGCTGCAGGGCCACCTGGGGGCCGCCGGGGTGATCTGCGCGCTGGCGGTGTCGTCCACCATCGTCGATGTCAGCCCGTTCTCGACCAACGGCGCGCTGGTGGTGGCTTCGGCAGCGAAGGAGGAACGTGAAACGCTGTTCCGCCGCTTCCTGGTCTACAGCGGCCTGGTGGTCGCGCTGGGGCCGCTGCTGGCCTGGCTGGTGTTCGTGGTGCCGGGCTGGATGTAAACGCAGCGTCGAGTGGCGGCCGGCGGTCGCCACTCCCTGGCGTTACACTCTGCACATGGCCATTGCTCCCGCTCCGCGTTCACCGAAAAAGCGCGCACCTCTGTACGAAGAGGTGGCCGAGGGTGTGCGCGAGCGCATCTACGATTACCGGCTGCCGCCGGGCGAGTGGATCGACGAGCCCGCGCTGTGCGAAGAACTGGGCATCAGCCGCACGCCGCTGCGCGAAGCACTGAAACTGCTGGCCGCCGAAGGCCTGGTGCAGATCGATGCGGGCCGAGGCGCACGGGTCACCCGGCTTACCCTGGAAGATCTCAACCAGCTGTTCCCGGTGATGGCGATGCTGGAAGGCCGCTGCGCACATGAAGCGGTCCGGCATATCGATGATGCCGGCGTGCAGCAGCTGGAGGACCTGCATGCGGCGATGGAAGCCGCCGCGGCCAACGGCAACATCGCCGAGTACTACCGCAACAACTACCTCATCCACGAAACCGTGCAGCACTACGCCGGCAACCCGTGGCTGATCCGCATCACCCATGACCTGCACCGCATCCTGAAGATGCACCGTGGCCGCCAGCTGCTGACCCCGGGGCGCACCGCACAGTCGCTGGCCGAGCACCGCGAGCTGATGGAGTGTTTCCGCAGGCGTGATGCCGCTGCCGCCGAACGCACCATGGAACGCCACCTGCTCAGCCAGGGCCAGGCACTGGCCGCCTACGTGGCTGCAGGCGGGCTGTTGAACGTACCGGCACCGCTGCCCACCGAAGGCGGTGGCTGACAGGGCTGTCGCTTCGCCGGGCATCGCCCGGCGGCAGATCGTTGTTGTGCCGCCTCAATCGCCGCAGCTGCCACCATCGCCGCCACCACTGTCGCTGCTGCAGTCCGAACTGCTGTGGCTGTGGCTGTGGCTGTCACTGGCATGGTTGCCGGAGGCATCGTAGCTGCCCGCGGTGCCGCCATCGCTGCGGCTGCCCGGCCCATCGGCCGTCGCGATCACCAGGCACAGGATGGCGCCCACCAGCGGCAGCAGCCACACCAGCAGCAGCTGCATCGCCCGCATGCCGAATGACAGGCCCTGGCGCTGCACGATCATCACCGTGGCGACCAGGTTCAGGCCCAGGACCAGCGCGACCAGGACCAGGGCCACGATCAGCATGGTGTCCTTCCAGCATGGGAAACCCGCCCGGTCATGGGGCCTCCATCAGGGCCTGGATCCTGGGCCACTCGTCCAGCGGCCGCTGGAAATCGACCGGGTAGACCGGCGCATGGTCCTTGCCCTTGAGCAGGAACAGGCTTTCACTGCCCACTGTGGCCTCGCGGATGTTGCCCAGGGTGTAGTGCCACATCGTCCACAACGGCACCCGGATCGTCGCCGGGACCTGGCCGTCACGCGGGCGCAGCACTTCCTGCACCTGCAGCACCAGGCGCATCTGGTTGTCCAGGCCCGGCCCGGTGCGCGATCGCGGATCGGTCAGCGGCCGTCCCTTGCCATCGACCATCTCCACCGCCACCACCCTGGCCCGGACGATCTGATCGGCCTCGGCCACCATCACCTCCAGCGGCTTGGGCACCACCGAGGTCGCCAGCGCCGGTGCGGCCGCGCCCAGGCACAGCAGCCCGGCAAGCAGCATCGTGGATCCCTTCATTGCGGTATTCCCCTCCCTGGATGCAGGCTGACAATAGCACTGGAACGCCCGTTGCCCGTGCCTGTCATGAAGATGGGACAATGTGTCCCCGTCGGCCCGGCCCCAAGGCCCGCCGACGTCCCGCACCACACGGAAGAAGAAGAACAACAACATGCTGAAAGTCATTTTCGATACCGACCCGGGCGTCGACGACGCCCTGGCGCTGCTGTACCTGCACAAGCACCCGCAGATCGACCTGCTGGGCGTGACCACCACCTTCGGCAATGCCTCGGTGGAATCGACCACCCACAATGCGCTGTACCTGAAGCAGGCCTGGGGTTTTGCCGCCCCGGTCGCGCGCGGTGCCGAAGGCCCGCTGCAGCCCGATGCCACGCCCGAAGCCTGGCCGGTGCACATCCACGGCCACAACGGCCTGGGCAACCACCCGGTGCCGGCCACGCTGGACGTGGCGGCCGATGCACGCCCGGCACCGCAGCTGATCATCGACCTGGTCCGCGCCCACCCCGGCGAGGTGACCCTGGTCGCCGTCGGCCGCATGACCAACCTGGCCCTGGCCCTGCAGCAGGCGCCGGACATCGCCGGCCTGGTGCGCGGCGTGGTCCTCATGGGCGGCGCCTTCCACGTCAACGGCAACATCACCCCGGCCGCCGAAGCCAACATCTGGGGCGACGCCGAAGCGGCCGACATCGTGTTCACCGCGCCATGGCCGGTCACCGCCATCGGCCTGGATGTCACCACCCGCGTGGAAATGGACCGCGATGGCCTGGACAAACTCGCCGCCATCGGCGGTGCCGATGCCGAACTGGTGCGCGCGCTGTCGCAGGACTATGTCGACTTCTACCTGCAGGCCGGCCACAAGGGCATGGTCGTGCACGACTGCTGCGCCTGCATCGCGCTGACCCGCCCGGAGCTGTTCCAGTTCGAGCGCGCCAGCGTGCGCGTGGCCACCGACGGTGTGGCCCGTGGCATGACCATTCCCAAGCCGGAAGGCCTGGCATTCGGCCCCAGCGTGTGGGATGGCCACGTGCTGCAGTCGATCGCCATCGGCGTGGATGCCGCCGCCGTGCTGGATGACATCACCCGGACCCTGACGGTCTGATGCTTCAGCGCCCGCCCCGGGCATCGGGGCGGGTGCCTGCGCCGGGCACGGTCTCCGGCAGCGTCCACAGCACCGGCAGCACCAGCACGGCCACCAGCGCGATCATCGCCCCCGGCGCCGCGGCCCAGCCGCTGTGGGACACCCACCACTGCGCCAGCAACGGCGTGGCGCCCCCGAACACCGCCGTGGCCATGGTCACGCCCAGTGCCAGCCCGCTGACCCGCCCTTCGCCGGGAAACTGCTCGGCCGTGGCCGGCGCCGCCACCGCACTGATTCCCCCGGCCACGCAGGCCAGCAGCACGGCCGCCAGCATGATGCCCAGCGGTGCCGCCTGCGCCATCCAGCCGAACAACGACAGCGGCAGCAGGGCCGACAGCAGCGTCAGCCCCAGCAGCAACGGCCGCCGGCCGAAGCGGTCCGACAGCGCGCCACACAGCGGCGTGATGAGGATCACCGCCACTGCCGCCACCGTCGACAACCACAGCGCTTCGCCTTCGTCACGCCCATGCGCATGCAGGAACGCCGGCACGTAGGTGATGCCCACGTAATAGGTGATCGAGCCGAGTGCGGAAATCGCGAACGTACGTGCCACCGCACCGCGGTGGTGGCGCAGCACATGCCGCAGCGGCGTGGCCGGAATACTGCCCTCGCGCTGCTGGCGCTCGAATTCGGGCGACTCGTGCATGTTCGAGCGGGCCACCAGGATCACCAGCGCCAGTGCGGCACCGACGAAGAACGGAATGCGCCAGCCCCAGCCATCGAGCTGGGCGGGCGACAGCAGCGCCACGGTGAGTGCCGAGACCGCCACCGCCAGCAACGCGCCGACTTCGCTGGCCGCTGATGCCAGCGAGGTGACCAGTCCCCGGCGCCGCTTCGGTGCGCTTTCCAGCAGGTAGGCCACCACGCCGGTGTATTCACCGCCCACCGAAAACGCCATCACGCAGCGCAGCAGCAGCAACAGCACGCCGGCGCTGGCACCGGCGGTGGCAGCGGTGGGCAGCAGCGCCGTGGCCAGCATCGCCGCGGCCATCAGGGCCATCGACGCCAGCAGCATCCAGCGCCGCCCCAGGCGGTCGCCCAGGTGCCCGAAGCACAGCGCACCGAGCGGGCGCATCAGGTAGGACACCGCGAAGCCCGCCAGCGTCAGCAGCAGCGCGTCCTCGCCGCCCCCGAAGAACACCCGCGACACCACCGTGGCGAAGTACAGGTACAGGGTGAAGTCATACCACTCCACCACGGTGGACAAGCCCGCCACCCACATCGAACGCTGGCGCGCCGCCGTCATTGCCTGTCTGCCTTCACTGCCTGCGGGTCCGTATTCGATGGGCCCGCAGCATGCCACGGCAGGGGTGAGGATGCGGTGGACCGCCGCGCGCTCATGGCACCGCCCCAACGGCACCGGCCAGCAGCACCTCGATCAGCGCGCGCGTTGCCGCCGACTGGTGCCGGTGCGGTGCGTACAGCAGCGAGAACGGCCGCGTGCGTCCACGCAGCTGCGGCAGCACTTCCACCAGCGCGCCGCGCGCCACGCGCTCGGCCACGATGAAATCGTAGCTCTGGCAGATGCCCAGGCCGTGTTCGGCCAGGGTGACCACGCCCAGCACATCATCGGACACCTCGATGCCCCCCCGCGGCACCCAGTCGATGTCCCGGCCGTCCTCGCGCAGGGCCCAGGCGGCGATGCGACCGGTGCGGGGCATCACGAACGGCAGGCAGGCGTGCTGCTGCAGCGCGGCCAGGTCCATGGGCATGCCGGCGCGGTGCAGGTAATCGGGCGAGGCCACCAGACACAGCGCGGCCTGTTCCAGCTCGCGCGCGACCAGGCCGCTGTCCGGCAGCGTGCCCAGGCGGATGGCCAGGTCCACGCCTTCGGCCACCAGATCGACATTGCGGTTGCTGATGTGCAGGTCCACCTGCACCTGCGGGTGCTGCTGGCGGAAGCGTGCCAGCAGCGGCGGCAACCGATGGTGGCCATAGGTGGTGGGCACGCTCAGGCGCACCCGCCCGGCCAGCGCAGCGCCCTGCCCCTGCGCCTGGCGCTGCGCATCGTCCAGCAGGGTGAAGGCGGTCCGCGCCTGCTCCAGATAGGCGCGCCCGGCCTCGGTCAGCCCCAGACGGCGGGTACTGCGCTGCAGCAGCTGCTGGCCCAGCCGGGCCTCCAGCCGGGCCAGCGCACGGCTGAGTACCGACGGCGTGCTGCCGAAGGCCGCCGCTGCCGCCGTGAACGAGCCCTGCTCGACCACGGCCAGGAACACCTCGACATCGGCCAGATAGTCGAACTGGCGGGCCATTTTGCTCTCCTGCGAACAGATGATTTGCATTCAAGGCGATTTTTACCTCAAAACGCATGCAATACAGTGCCCGGCATTCCCTTCCGGAGCAATGCCATGACCCGTTTCGCCCCCCTTCCTCTCGCCCTGGGCCTGCTGCTGGCCGCGCACGGCGCGCAGGCCGCCGATGTGCTGGTGGTGCTGTCCGACGCAGACCATCTGGACCTGCGCGACGGCGGCCGCTTCAGCACCGGCTTCTACCTCAACGAGCTGATGCAGCCGGTCAAGCGCCTGCGCGAGGCGGGCCACACGGTGGTGTTCGCCACGCCTGAAGGCCGCGCCCCGAGCCTGGACACCACCTCGGTCGATGCCCAGTACTTCGGCGGGGATGCCGCTGCCCTGCGCGAGCACCAGCAACTGCTGCTGCAGCTGCAGCTGACCGACCCGCGCCACTCACCCGTGCTGAGCCTGGCCCGGGTGGAACAGCAGGGCCTGGGACGCTTTGCCGCGGTCTACATTCCCGGTGGCCACGCGCCGATGCAGGACCTGCTCGACTCGCCGTCGGTAGGCCGCGTGCTGCGCTACTTCCACGACAACGCCAAGCCGACCGCGCTGGTCTGCCATGGCCCGATCGCGTTGCTGTCGACCCTGCCCGATGCGCGCGGCTTCACCACCACGCTGAAAACGGGCGGCACGCCCGCCGCCGTGCAGGACTGGATCTACCGCGGTTACCGCATGACCGTGATCAGCAACGCCGAGGAGGAACAGGCCAAGGGCCTGCTCAACGGCGGGCAGATGCAGTTCTATCCGCAGACCGCACTGCAGGCCGCCGGTGGCAGCTACCGCAGCAATGCGGCGCCCTGGCAGCCGAACGTGGTGATCGACCGCGAACTGATCACCGGGCAGAACCCGGCCTCGGCGATGGCCGTGGCCGACGCGCTGCTGCAGCGCCTGCACTGAACCGGCCGGCTACATCGCGCGGAATGCGCCCAGATAGCGCCGGCTGACCGGCAGCACCTCGTCACGGCCGCGCAGGTGGAGCTGCGCGGTTTCGTTGTCACCGCGCAGCAGCTGCCGCACCGCATGCCGGTTGACCACCGCCGAGCGATGCACCTGCACGAAGCTGTCCGGGTCGAGCTGCTGCAGCAGGTCCTTCAACGGCGTGGTGACCACCGCGTCGCAGGCACGCCCCTCATCGTCGCGCCAGCCGACGCGGGTGTACTTGCTGTCCGCGCGCAGGAAATCGATGGCCGTGCAGGGAATCACCTTGAGCACGCTGCCCACCTGCGCGTGCAGCCAGCGCAGCGGCGTCGGCGCGGGCAATGACAGCCGTGCAGCCAGCTGCTGCAGCTGTGCCTGCAGGTCCTGCAGCGGTGGCGGTGCCAGCAGCCGCTGCTGCAGGCGCTGCACGGTGTCGGCCAGGCGCTGCGGTTCCACCGGCTTGACCAGGTAGTCCAGCGCGCCATGGGCGAACGCCTGCACCGCATAGGCATCGTAGGCGGTGACGAACACCACCAGTGCACGCCGGGCGATGCGCGCGGCCACATCGATGCCGGACAGGCCCGGCATGTGGATGTCCAGGAAGCACACCTGCGGCGACAGGGTTTCAAAAGCCTGCAGCGCATCACGGCCATTGCGCGCCTGCGCCACCACCTGCAACTGCGGCCACGCCTGTGCCAGCTGCGCCGCCAGTGCCTGGCGCAGCAGCGGCTCGTCATCGGCGATCAATGCCGTCACGCGCATGCCGTTGCCCGCTGCGCCGGAAATCGCAGGCGGGCCACCGCCCCGCCCTGCACGCCCGGCTGCAACTGCAGCGAGGCCGCATCGCCGAACAGCAGCTGCAGCCGTTGCCGCAGCGTCGCCAGCCCGGTGCCCAGCCCCGGCGAGGCGCCGGCCAGGCCGGCACCATCATCGCTGACGGTGACCTCGCAGCGCGTGGCATCGGCGCTGACCTGTATGCAGATCTCACCGCCGTCCTCGCGCGGGTCGATGCCATGGCGCACCGCGTTCTCCACCAGCGTCAGCACGGCCAGCCCCGGGCAGGCCAGCGGCCGGGCTGCCTGCGCCACCTCCAGGCGATAGCGCAGACGGTCGGGCATGCGCAGGTGCATCAGTTCCAGATAGGCGGTGACCAGGGCCATCTCATCGGCCACCGGCACCAGTGGCTGCTGCAGGCGCGGCACGCTGCCGCGCAGGTAGGCCACCAGATGGCGCATCACCTGTGGCGCCTGCGGCGAACCACTGTCCACCAGCGCCTGCAGGTTGGCCAGTGTGTTGAACAGGAAGTGCGGCGCCACCTGCCGCTGCAGCAACTGCACCCGGGCTTCCAGTGCCTGCCGTTCCAGCTCGCTGCGCTCCAGCGCGAAAGCCAGCGCCTGATGGCGGGCCAATGCGTCCTTGTGCCGTACCAGCGCAGCCAATGCCACCCACGGTGCCACCAGCAGGCCGGCAATGCTGAGGGTGAGAAAACCGGTGCCGCGTTCGCTGTCTTCCCAGAACGGGGCCGCGCCCGCGGCGGTCCCTGCCAGGTAGATCGCCAGCGTGCCCAACGGCATGGCCATGGCCACCGCCACGATCTGCAGCACCCAGCGTGGCACGGCCACCGGCAGCTGCCGCGGCCAGCGTTCCAGCACGCTGAACACCGCCATCGCCAGCAGGCCCAGCCCCAGCGCGCGTGGCAACACGGCCCACCAGGGATTCCAGTCCAGCGTCAGCAGCGCGCCGACGGCCAGCGACAGCACCGCGCACCACAGCGCGCGGCGCAGCAGCGACACCGGCGGCGATGGCAGGGCATCAGGCATGCGCGGCAGCATAGCGGCTTTGTCGTGGCCCGGGTCACGATGCCAGCGGCGGCCACCACATCAACGCTGCCGCCGCCACGCTGCCGGCCAGCGTCAGCAGCGCGGCCAGGCCCAGCAACCCGCTGCCCAGCCAGGCCCGCCAGACCGTGCCTTGGCGCTGCGCACGCAGGTACAGCTCCAGCAGGGCCAGCGGCAGCAGGGTCTGGGCGAAGGCGAGCGTGGTCAGCGCCGGGCCGGTGAAGCGGTCCGGATCGAACCCCGCCGGGCCCTGGTTGATCACCACCCACAGCATCAGGCCGATACGGAAGAACCAGACCCCACTCACGGCCAGGAACAGACGCAGCGCCCACGGCCGATGCGCGCCGATGCGCCCCTGCCACGCCTGCCACCACGCGGCAGCCGCGAACCACAGCACCAGCAGCGCATTGAGCGAGGTGCCCAGGTGTTGGGCGGTATCACCGGCGGCCCCCCCACGTATCCAGACCATCGACAGCCCGCCAAGGGCCAGCAGCGCCGCCGCCAGCACGTAACCGCGGCCGACCCAGCGATGCAGCGCGGGAGCCGCGCGCCGCAACGGCGGCAACAGCTGCATCAGCCCGGCGATGACGATGGCCGCCGCCAGCAGCAGGTGCACTGCCAGCACCGCATTGAATGCCGTGGCGCCGGGCTGGTAGCCATGCGGCATCACCGCGTTCCAGCGCTGCGGCTGCCCGGCCAGCGTGGCCCGCCCATAGAACACGGCCACGTACAGCGCGAACAGCACCTGGCCCAGCGCGGCACAGGCCAGCCAGGCCGCCGCGCTTCGGCGCAGCAGGCGCTGCGCGCGGGCAGCAGAAGAAAGCGGCGCAGCAACAGCAGGTACGGACATGGCGGCCAATCCAGCGGGGAATGCCGCTTTCATAGCGCCCATGCCAGCGCGGGCGCTGCCACCACCACGACCGGTGACGGCCAGTGCCGATGGGTGACGGCGGGCGGCGACCGATGCCGCCCGCCGTCACCCCATCAGCGCCCGTTCGCGCGTGCCGGCAACTGCAGCAGTACCTGCAGGCCACCGCCCTGGCGGTTGCTCAACTGCAGGCTGCCGCCCAGCGACTGCACCAGCTGCACGGCAATGGCCAGGCCCAGGCCGGTGCCGCCGGTATCGCGGTTGCGCGACACCTCCAGCCGGTGGAACGGTGCCAGCACCGCCTGCAGCTCCGCCTCGGGAATACCCGGCCCACGGTCGCACACGCTGATCCACACCTTGCCGTCTTCGTCGCGCCCGGCAGCGACCTCGGCCGTGCCGGCATAGCGCAGCGCGTTGTCCACCAGGTTGCCCAGCACGCGGCGCAGCGGCTGCGGCCAGGTCTGCACGGTGATCGCCGCGTCGGTGCCGCCGCTGACCGGCTTGCCCATGTCCTGGTAATCACCGACCACGCTGGCCAGGAAGGCGCCCAGGTCCATCGCCACCGGCGCACCGTTGGCCACGTGGCTGCTGCGCGCGTAGGCCACGCCTTCGCGCACCAGCTGGCCCAGGTGGTCCAGATCGGCCAGCAGGCGTTCCTGCGGCGCACCGTCAGGCAGGGTTTCCACGCGCAGCTTCATCCGCGTGATCGGCGTCTGCAGATCGTGCGAGATCGCCGCCAGGATCTGCAGGCGCTCGCTGACGTGGCCGCGGATGCGCGACTGCAGGGCGTTCACCGCCGCGGCCGCCTTCACCACTTCGGCCGGGCCCTGCTCGGGCAATGGCGGGCTGTCCACACCCGGTTGCAGGTGTTCCACCGCGCGCGACAACTGTGCCAGCGGGCGCATCGCCAGGCGCACGGCCAGCCAGGCGCACAGCAGCAGCAGGCCCAGCTGCACCACCAGCACCACCGGCAACCAGCGTGCCAGCGGCAGCATCGAGGGCTTGACCTCGATGGTCAGCGGCTGGCCATCGTGCAGGTGCAGTTCCACCTCGAAACGTTCGGGAATGCGCGAGACCTGCCGTACCTGCAGCGGGTACTGGTGGCGCAGGCTGGCATCGATGATGCCGGTGACCATGCGCGCGCGCTCGGTCTGCAGTTCGGCGCCGGGCGCGGCCGGGCGCAGCAGGTAGCGGTAGGTGCGCCGTTCCAGCCGCGGCACCCACTGCTGGCGCTGGTCGGCCGGCAGGTGTTCCAGCAGGGCCACGCTGACGGCCACGTCCTCGTCCAGGTTGCGCAGCATCATGCCCACCGTGGACTGGTAGCGCTCGTAGAACAGCAGCCCGAAGGACAGGGCATGGGCCAGCACCAGCCCGCCCAGCAGCACCAGCAGCAGGCGTGCGGACAGCGTGCGCGGCCAGAACCAGAACCGGCGCGGGCGCGCGGTGCTCATTCGTCCGGCCCCAGCAGGCGTACCGGCTGGCAGAACACATAGCCTTCGCTGCGTACGGTCTTGATATAGGTCTGCTCGCGCGCATCATCGCGCAGGCGCTGGCGCAGGCGGCTGACCAGCAGGTCGATGGAACGGTCGAACAGTTCCGCATCCCGGCCCTGGGTCAGGCTGAGCAGCTGGTCGCGGCTGAGCACGCGGTTGGGATGGTCCAGGAACACCCGCAGCAGCCGGAACTCGGCACCGCTGAGCGGATAGGCGGTGTCCTGGGTATCGAGCAGGTGGCGTGCGGTGGTGTCCAGGCGCCAGTCACCGAAGGCCAGCTGGCGGCCGGCGTCGGTCACCTGCAGGTTCGGCGGCAGCATCTGCGTGCGTCGGATCACCGCATTGATGCGTGCCAGCAGTTCGCGCGAGGAGAACGGCTTGGTGACGTAGTCGTCGGCACCCATTTCCAGGCCGATGATGCGGTCGGTCTCATCATCGCGCGCGGTCAGCAGCACCACCGGCACCGCGCGGTGCTTGCTGGCCCGCAGGTTGCGGCACAGGCTCAGCCCATCCTCGCCGGGCATCATCACGTCCAGCACGACCAGGTCCACCGCATGGGTGTCCATCAGCGCGCGCATGGCGCGCCCATCGGCCACCTGGCTGACCCGCAGGCCGTTGCGCTGCAGGTAATCGGCCAGCATCTGGCGGATCTCGCTGTCATCGTCGACGACAAGGATGTGCGGTACGTGGTTCATCGCATTCTCGGTAGGCAGGCCAGGACAGTGCCGCGTGACGCGGCCATGGTAGCGCGGCTCATGGCAGGGCCAGCTGGCGTTCGATTTCCGCCTCGGTGCGTGCGTAGTCGCCTTCGCCGTAATGGCGATAGACCACCCGCCCCTGCCGGTCGACCAGGTACAGCGCCGGCCAGAAACGGTTGCCCCACGCATTCCAGATGCGGTACTGGTTGTCCTGTACCACCGGCCAGGTGATGTCCATGCGTTGCAGGGCGTCGCGCACGTTGCCGGTCAGCCGTTCATAGCCGAATTCAGGCGTGTGCACGCCGATCACCTGCAGGCCCTGCCCGGCATAGCGCGCATGCCACTGGTGCACGTACGGCGCCACGTGCAGGCAGTTGATGCAGCTGTAGGTCCAGAATTCCACCAGCACCACCTTGCCGCGCAGCTGCGCCAGCTCCAGCGGCGGGCTGTTGTGCCAGGGCCCGCCGCCGGCCAGTGCCGGGGCCATCGGGGCCTCCAGCGGCTGCGCACCGGCATCGGCCGACGGCCAGGCCAGCAGCAGCGCCGCCCCGCCGAGCACGGCCAGCAGCAGCGGGATGGCATAGGTGCGCACCGTGCGCAGCATCGTGGTGGCCATGGGGTCAGCCCGGCTGTTCGGCCAGCGGCAGCTCGGCCGGCTTCACACCGGCGGCTTCCAGGATGCTGTCGGCCACCTGCGCAGGGTGCGAGAGCAGCGAGACGTGGCTCGCGCCCAGCGTCTGCACCTGTGCACCGATGCGGCGGGCGGTGGCCATCTGCAGCTGCGGCGACAGCATGCGGTCATCCCGGCTGACCACATACCAGCTCGGCCGGGTGTGCCATGCGGCGGTGGTCACCGCCTCGCCCAGCGCACTGGCCTTCAGCGGTGCCTGGGTGGCGTACAGCACATCGGCCACCTTGCGGCGCACGTCGGGGGCGAAATCCTCGGCGAAGGCCGCTGCCGGCAGCGACAGGTAACCGTCGCGGTCCTGCAGCTGCTGCAGGCCCGGGCCCACCGGGAAACCTTCGCCCTGCTGGGCCGAGGTCTGGCCGGCGTCCGGCGCGAAGGCAGCCACGTAGACCAGGGCCTGCACCTTCGGGTCGTTGCCGGCCTCGGTGATCACCGTGCCGCCCCAGCTGTGGCCGACCAGCACCACCTTGCCCGGTGCGGCCGCAATCGCGCGGCGGGTCGCGGCCACGTCATCGGCGAGCGAGGACAACGGGTTCTGCACGGCCACCGCCGGCACGTGCCACGCGCGCAGCGCCTTGATCACGCGGGACCAACTGGAACCGTCGGCGAAGGCGCCGTGGACCAGGATGACGGTGGGCGGTGCTTCGCGGGCAGTCAGCGCGGCAAAGGCCGGGGTGGCGGCGCCGGCCAGGGCCAGTGCGGCGGCAAGAAGCGTGGTGCGGAACATGGGGGGACACTCGTGGGGAAGAGTGCCCATTTCGCCACGCCTGTGTATCGCCGCTGTTTGCCCGGGTGGGCGGAGTTGTACCCGAATGTAGGCCGATGGGGTGTTTCTACACTTTGATACAGAGATTGAAGCGGAGCGTTCATCCACGCATGGCGTGGATCTACCCGGGGCATGCCGGTGGTGGGGGATGTGGGAGGTTCATCCACGCATGGCGTGGATCTACCGGGGGCATGCTGGTGGTGGGGGATGTGGGGGGTTCATCCACGCATGGCGTGGATCTACCGGGGCATGCCGGTGGTGTGGAGATGTGGGTGGTTCATCCGGGTGGGGTGTGGCCGCTTTGTATCGGACTGTAGTGCGGCCCGGGGCTGGCCACAGTTGCTGACAAATCCCGGTGCAACGGCACACGTTGCCGATACCTGCACGGCGCGAAATGGCCTCCATCGACCACCGCCCTGCAGGACCACCCCATGATCCGCACTGCTGCTTCGCTGTACACGCCCCGCCTGGATGCCGTCGGCCGCTGGCTGTCCCCGCTCGCCCTGCGGGCACTGCTGGCCTGGGAATTCTATGAATCCGGCCGCGAGAAGCTGGGCGGTGCCAACTGGTTCGCCGATCTGGACGGTCGCTTCCCGTTCCCGTTCTCGGTACTGCCGGCATCGATCAACTGGCAGCTGGCCACCTGGCTGGAACTGGTCGGCAGCGTGCTGTTGCTGCTGGGCCTGGCCACCCGCTCGGTCGCCTATGTGTTCTGGGTGCTGACCATCGTCGCGGTGGCCGCGGTGCACTGGCCGGACCAGTGGCATGGCCTGGCCGAGCTGTGGCAGGGCTATGCGATCACCGACCAGGGCTACGGCAACTTCAAGCTGCCGCTGCTGTTCCTGGCCATGCTGCTGCCACTGATCCTCGGCGGTGGCGGTGCCCTGAGCCTGGACCACCTGCTGGCCCGCACACCGGCCACGGTACAGCGCGGTGATCGCCTGGGCTGGGGCGTGGCGCTGCTGGCGCTGAGCCTGCCGCTGGCGGCCGTGCTGCCCGGCATCGGCTTTGGCGGTGCGGCACTCGGTGCCCTGCTGCTGGTCCTGTTCGCACTGCGCCAACGCCGCAGCGCCTGATCGTCCCCCGGTCTGCCCGGTGCAGCCGCCCTCCCCCTTTCTTTCCACGCCGCCCTGTGGCGGCGTCCACCCCGCACGCCCTGCGTGCTTTGCAAGGAGTCACCACCATGTCCCACGCTTCTTCCGCTTCCCGTTCCGCCCGCCTGCCGCGTATCGGCGCCCTCGGTGTCGCCCTGGCCGGTGGCCTGATGCTGGCCGGCCACGCTGCCGCGTTCCAACCGCTGGCCATCGCAGCGGTCTCTGCCAGTGCCACTGCCGAAGGCAAGTGTGGCGAGGGCAAGTGCGGTGCCAACAAGGCCGGTCCCAGCGCCAAGGCGGCAGGCAAGACCGCCAGCAAGGCCAAGGTCGGCGAAGGCCAGTGCGGTGAAGGCAAGTGCGGCGATGCCTCGTTTGCCCGCACCGATGCGGACCACGACGGCAAGGTCTCGCGTGCCGAATTCCTGGCCGTGGCCCCCAAGCGCGCCAGCGAGTTCAACACCATCGATAGCGACCACGACGGCTACATCAGCGAACAGGAAGCGCACGACTACCTGCGCGCCACCTACCAGGCCAATGGCAAGCCGATGCCGAAGGGCCTGTTCGCCCGCGTCGCCGACTGACCCGGATGTTCCCCGGCGCCGCCTGCCGGCGGCGCCTTCCTGCTGAAGATGCCCCCATGACGATACCTACCGTCCTTCCCGCCGCCAGCGCCGGCCTCGGCCTGCGCCGTGGCCTGCTCGACGATCTGCTGGCGATGCCGGCTGGCGCCGTGGATTTCCTGGAATGCGCGCCGGACAACTGGATCGGCGTGGGCGGCGCGCACGGCGCGGCACTGCGCCAGCTGAGCGAGCGCTTTCCGCTGAGCTGCCATGGCCTGTCGCTGTCGCTGGGGGGCCCCGATCCGCTGGACCGCACGCTGCTGGCGCAGACCCGTGCCTTCCTGGACCTGCATGGCGTGCAGCTGTACAGCGAACACCTGAGCTACTGCGCCGCCGGCGGCCATGTCTACGACCTGCTGCCGCTGCCTTTCACCGCCGAAGCCGTGCGCCACGTCGCCGCGCGCATCGGCCAGGTGCAGGATGCGCTGGGCCGGCGCATCGCCGTGGAGAACATCTCCTACTACGCCGTTGCCGGTGCGGACATGAGCGAGATCGCGTTCATCAACGCGGTGCTGGCCGAAGCGGACTGCGACCTGCTGCTGGACGTCAACAACGTGTTCGTCAACGCCTGCAACAACGGCTACAACGCCTTCGATTTCCTCGCTGCGGTGCCCGCCGACCGGGTGGCATCGCTGCATGTGGCCGGCCATTTCGACGAGGCCGACGGCTTCAAGATCGACACCCATGGTGCGCCGGTGAAGGGCATCGTCTGGGCACTGCTGCACGAGGCCTATGCCCGGGTCGGCGTGCGCCCGACCCTGCTCGAACGTGATTTCAACTTCCCGCCACTGGACGAACTGCTGCAGGAAGTGCAGCAGATCCGCCAGGCCCAGGGCGACGCCACGCTGGCCGGGGTGCACCATGGCTGAGGCCCTGTCCATGGTGCAGCGCCGCTGGGCGGACCATGTGCGCGATCCCTCGCGTCCGGCGCCGGAGGGCATCGACGCACGCCGGCTGGCCATCTACCGGCGCCTGTGCATCGACAGCCTCGACGGCCTGCTGGCCGGCAGCCTGCCCCGCCTGCAGCAACGGCTGGACACCGCCACCTGGCGTGCCACGGTTGAACACTACTACGCACACCATGCCTGCCACACACCGTTGTTCCCGCAGGTCGCACAGGAGTTCAGCGAATGGCTGGGCAGCCAGCAGGAATGCGTCCTGCCGGCATGGGCCGCCGAGCTGGCACACTTTGAATGCTGCCAGCAGGCCCTGCGCATCGAGCCGCGTGAACCGGGTCCACCGGTGCAAGGGGCGCTGGCGCTGGACACCGTGCTGGCACTGTCGCCACAGGTACGCGTGCTCGGCTATCGGTGGCCGGTGCATGACGATGACGCGGCGTGGCCGGACATGGCCCCCGCCGAACCGACGCTGCTGCTGATGCGACGCCTGCCGGATTTCGACCTGCAGCTCGACGCGCTGGCCACGCTGGCCTATCCGCTGCTGCTGGTCTTCGGCGACGACGGCTGCACCATCGCCGATGCGCTGCAGGCCCTGGCCGATGCGCACGGCGTGGCCAAGGGTGAGCTGCTGCTGGCCTGCGCGCCGCTGCTCGACACGCTGTGCGCCCAAGGCGTGCTGCTGCCTGCCATCGCCTCCCTGCCCTGAACCCGCACGCCTGTCCACCGTTTCCCTTCCGAGGTTCCGACCATGACTTCCTCTCGCACCGCCTTCCTGCACGGCTGGCGCCTGTTCCTGGCCATTGCCGTGGTGGTACTGGCATGTGCCGCAGCGGCCTTCGCCATCGGCAGCGACGCCGCCGACGGCAGCCGCACCGCCATCCGGGTCACGGCCCGCAGCTCGTTCCTGCTGTTCCTGGCCGCGTTCACCGCCTCGTCGTTTGCCAGCCTGCTGCCGGGGCCGTTTACCCAATGGCTGCTGCGCGAGCGGCGCATCATCGGCCTGTCCTTCGCGTTCTCGCACCTGGTGCATGCCATCGCCATCACCACCTTCGGCGTGCTCAACCCGGCGTTCTGGCCGGGTCGCTCGGCGCTGACCAACCTGCCTGGCAGCATCGGCTACGTGGCGATCCTGGCCCTGGCCATCACCTCGCACCGGGGCATCGCACGGCAGATGGGGCCGACGGCGTGGCGGCGCCTGCATGTCACCGGCATGTGGATCATCGCGGCCGTGTTCACCTATTCCTACTTCAAGCGGGTGCCGGGCAACTTCTGGTATGCGGTGCCGTCGGCGCTGATCTTCACCGCCATCGTGGTGCGCTGGATCGCCAAGCGCGCGCAGGCCATCAAGCGTGTCTCCAGCCGCGCGCGCAGCGCCGCACCGGCGCTGCGCTGAACACCATCACGGGCGCATGTAGCGCGTGCGGTGGCCGGTGAAACGCTGGCCATCGAAACCGAAGCAGAAGCGCCCGTTCTCGACCGTGGCACCGGTGTGGAGCGCACCGAGCAGGCAGAACGTGTCGTCCTCGTCGGAGGTTTCGATGACGCCCAGCTCCGGCGCGTGGCCGTCGCGGTCGATCTCGCCGGTCATGGCATCGATCGGCACGGGGTACACCTTGCCATCCAGGCGATCGATCAGCATCAGCGAAAAGCGGGTATGTGCATCATCCAGCGGAACCGACACCAGCAGGTAGTGCTGCTTGAAGTTCGGCTGCTCCTCTGCGATGGCCTCCTCGATGCGCGCGCGGTGCGGCGCATCGCAGAAATCCACCGGGCTGCCCCGGTAGCGGCAGCCGTCGTGCCGATACGGCATCTGCACGCCGGAAAAGAACACGTTGCCGGCCGCACTGAGGTTCTCGCCCACCGCCGGGCTGGTGCAGACCAGCCACGAGCGCTGCGGATCATCCGGGTCGGCCGACAGCATCGGGCTCATCCCCGCCTCGGTGGACAGGTCGCCGCGGAACTCCTGGCCGAGCTGTTGCCGGGCGATGGCACGCGCCTGCTCCAGCGGCAGGGGAATGGTGGCCCCGCGCACACTGGCCACGGTCAGCGATGGCAGCAGCACGCCATCGATCGGCAGGCCTTTCCAGCGCCCGCGCACGCAGAAGGTGGCCAGTTCGAAGCCTTCATCGACCTTGCAGGGGGTGGGTGCATGGGCAGCCAGCCACGGCTGGGCGGGGCGATTGATCTGCAGGTCGATGTACCAGCCGTCCAGCGCGCAGCTGGGCAGGCCATCCAGCAGCGGCCCCAGGTCGGTTTCCGCAGCCGGCGCCCGCCCGTCTGCCGCTGCGGCACTGGCCGGTGCGGACGCCTGCCTGCCAGCGCTTTCCTGTTCCTGCGCCACGTGCGGGCCGGCCGGTTCCGCGCCCGGTGTGCAGGCCGACAGCAGTACCGCGACCACCAGCGCTGCCCACCCACCACGTCCGGCTACCTCCTGCATGTCCTGCTCCCCGGGGCTGCCCTGCCCGCCTGCACCGCATGATGGCAGCGGGCGGGCAGCGGCTCAATGCCCCGTCACGGCGCGCGGTGCAGCGTGAACACGGTGATTTCCGAGGGCACGCCGATGCGCGTGGCGAAGCCCGGCCACAGGCCGGCCCCGTTGCTGACGTACAGCAGCATGCCGTCCACCTGGTAGCGCCCGGATACGAAGCCGTTGTTGCTGCGCTTGACGATCTGGTCCAGGCCGATGATGTGGCCGCCATGGGTGTGCCCGGACAACTGCAGGGCGACGCCGTGCGCGGCATTGGCGCGTGCATCGCCGGGCCGGTGGTCCAGCAGGATGATCGGCGCACCGGGCGTGGCACCGGCCAGTGCGGCGTTGATGTCCGGCGGTGCCTGTCCGTGCTGGGCAGCCACCGGGTCGGTGACCCCGGCAATGGTCAGCACCGCATCGCCCCGGCGCACCTGCGTATGTGCGTTGTGCAGCAGGTGCAGTCCCAGGCCATGGAAGGCCTGCATCCATTGCGCATGTTGTTCGTAGTATTCGTGGTTGCCATTGATGGCGATGACGCCATCCGGCGCACGCAGTTCGCCCAGCGGCGGGTAATCGTTGCGACGGGCCTGCACGGTGCCATCGATCAGATCACCGGTGATGACGATCAGGTCCGGCTGCTGCGCGTTGGCAGCGGCCACCACCTGCTTCACCCAGGCACCGGTCAGCAGCCGGCTGGCATGGATGTCGGTCAGCTGCAGTACGCGGTAGCCCTCGAAAGCCGCCGGCAACCCGCGGATCGCCACGTCCACCGGTTTCACCTTGGGCACGGCCATGCCCTGGCTGACCCCGTACACCGACACCAGCACCACCAGTCCGGCCAGCACCGGGCGCAACGCGCGATGGCGCAGCGCTGCCAGCCCCTGCCGGCGGCGCAGCAACAAGGTCAGCAGCTGGGCGATGTCCAGCACCAGCAGCGCCACTGTCAGCAGCAGCACACTGGTGAAGCCCACGGCCAAGGCGGCAATGGCCAGCCGCGGAATCTCCGGCGAGGCCCACGTGCCCGCGACACTGGCGACGATGCGATGGTGGCAGGCCACGGCCACGGTCAGCAGCGACAACAGCACCTTCAGCGCGCGCGGCAGCCGCAGCGGCCACCACAACCGCCAGGCCACGTACAGCGCCAGCACGAATCCGATCACGCTCAGCATGGTTGTTTCCTGCAACAAGGGGAGGACAGCAGCCGACTATGCTGACGGCCCGCACCGGGCATTGCCACCCCATACGATGACGGCGCGGCAACACGACGGCGGGCACCATGGGCGTCCCCCCGCCGTGGAGCCTGGCATGAGCCACGTATTCGTCATCGGTGCCGCCGGCCAGATCGGCCACCACCTGGTCGCACAGCTGGCCGCGCGCGGCCACAGGGTGCGCGCCCTGCACCGCCAGCCCGGCCAGGCCACTGCACTGGCCGCCACCGGTGCCACGCCGGTCAGCGGTGATCTGGAACAGCTCGACGCCACCGGCCTGGCCGAGGCATTGCGTGGCAGCGAGGTGCTGGTGTTCACGGCCGGTGCCGGTGGCAAGGGCGGTGCCGAACGCACGCGCGCCATCGACGGGCGTGGGCTGGAACTGGCCGTGGCCGCCGCACGCCAGGCCGGCGTGCACCGGTTCCTGCTGGTCTCGGCGTTTCCCGAGGCCGGGCGCGGCAAGCACCTGTCGGACACCTTCGAGGTGTACATGGAGGTCAAGAAAGCCGCCGATGTGTGCCTGGCCCAGTCCGGGCTGGACTGGGTGATCCTGCGCCCGGGCACGCTGGTGGACACCCCCGGCACCGGCCGGGTCAGCGCCGGGCCGGCCATCGCCTACGGGCAGATCCCGCGCGAGGACGTGGCCACCACGCTGGTGGCGCTGGTCGAACGGCCGCAGGTGCGGCGGGTCATCATCGAACTGACGGCCGGCCCGCACGCCATCGCCGAAGCACTGGCCTACCTGGAACCCGGCGCCGTGGGCTGACGGCGCCGGCGGGGTCAGCTTTCAGCGGTCCGTTCCAGCGTGAGGCGGGCGATGCGCCGCTTTTCCATCGCCAGCACGGTGATGCGGTAGCCGGCCACGTCCACGGCATCGCCCACGTCCGGCAGGCGGCCCAGCTGTTCCAGCACCAGCCCGGAAATGGTCATGTAATCGGCACTGCGCGGCAGTGCGATGTGGGCCAGCCGCTGCAGATCGTCCAGGGTCAACGCGCCGTCGGCTTCCCAGCGATCCTCGCCCTGCGCCACCACGCCGTAACGCTCGTCCTGGGTATCGGCCAGGTCGCCGGCAATGGCCGCCAGCAGGTCGTTGGCGGTCACCAGGCCTTCCACGCTGCCGTACTCGTCAACGGCCACCGCCAACGGCACCGGATGCTGGCGGATCAGTTCCAGGGCCTGCAGCGCACTGGCGCTGGACAGCACGTACTGCGGCTCGCGCAGGTTGGTTTCCAGCTGCAGCGGCCTGCCCTGCAGCAGGTCGGCCAGCAGGTCGCGGCTCTGCACCACGCCACGCAGGCTGTCCAGGTCGCCCTCGCCCACCAGCAGGCGCGTATGCGGGGTGGCCACCAGCCGCGCCACCACCTCGTCGTGGCCGCGCGCCATGTCGATCCACTGCACATCGGCACGTACCGTCATCACGCTGGACACCGGCCGTTCGGCCAGACCCAGCACGCTGCGGATCATCTCGTGCTCGGCCGGCTGCAGGCGCTCCTCGCCCGCCTCGGCATCCTCGTCGTGCGCATCGTCCTGACCGTGGCTCGGGCGCGCGCCCAGCAGGCGCAGCACGGCATCGGCGGTGCGCTGGCGGAACGGCTGCCGGCGCTCGTTGCGTTCGCGGTTGAAGCGCACCCACTGGTTGAATGCTTCCACCAGGATCGAGAACGCGATGGCCGCGTACAGGTACCCCTTCGGGATCTTGTAGCCCAGGCCTTCGGCCACCAGGCTGAAGCCGATCATCAGCAGGAAGCCCAGGCACAGCACCACCACGGTGGGATGCCTGTTGACGAAGCGCGTGAGCGGCTTGCTGGCCAGCAGCATCACCGCCATCGCAATGGTGACCGCAGCGTACATCACGCCCAGGTTGTCGACCATGCCGACCGCGGTGATCACCGAATCCAGCGAGAACACCGCATCGAGCACCACGATCTGCGCCACCACCACCCCGAAACCGGCATAGACCTTCTTGCCGTCATCCTGGTGCGCGCGGCCTTCCAGCCGCTCGTGCAGCTCCATCGTGCCCTTGAACAGCAGGAACAGGCCACCGCCGAGCAGAATCAGGTCGCGGCCGGAAAAGCTCTGCCCGAACAGGGTCAGCAGCGGCTCGGTCAGCTTCATGATCCAGGCCAGCGCTGCCAGCAGCACCAGGCGCATCAGCAGGGCCAGGGTCAGGCCCAGCACGCGTGCGCGGTCGCGCTGGTGCGGCGGCAGCTTGTCGGCCAGGATCGCGATGAACACCAGGTTGTCGATGCCGAGCACGATCTCCAGCACCACCAGCGTTGCAAGGCCCATCCATATCGAGGGGTCAGCCAACCATTCCATTGCAGGTCCGTTTCGTCAGTAAAGGGAAAAGCGGGATCGATGCGGTGCGGCTCACTCGGCCTCCTGCGGCCGCGACGGATCGTGGCCCAGCAGGTCGCCCGGCGTGCATTGCAGCTCGCGGCAGATCGCATCGAGGGTGGAAAAACGGATGGCGCGCGCCTTGCCGGTCTTCAGTATCGACAGGTTGGCCAGCGTCAGGTCGACGCGCCCGGCCAGCTCGGACAGGGTCATGCCCCGTTCCTGCAGCATGCGGTCGAGGGTGATGATGATGGCCATCAGGTCACCTTCATCAGATCACACCGTCCAGGTCATCGCGCATCGCCGCGCCCACCGTGAACACCCGCGCCAGCACGAACAGCATCAGCACCGCGATCAGGCCGGTGATGGACATGCCGCCGCCGATTTCCATCCAGGCGAAATCCGGCCCCATCCAGCGGGCATAGACACCGATCACGATCGACAGCACTTCCATGGCCAGCATCAGCCATGCCATGCGCTGCAGGCGCTGGGCGTTGGCATGGGTGAACGGCCGCTCCGATGCCGCCGAACGCAGCAGCCGGCCCAGGTGGCGCAGGAACACCAGCGACAGCGCCAGCAGCGCCACGATGGCGACCAGGCCCAGGCAGAAATGCAGGAACAGGTGCGTGCCGTGGGCGGCCGCCGCCGTGGTGTCATGCACGGTATCGAGCAGCCAGCGGCGGTCATGGGCGACCAGCGGGATGGCCAGCAGCGCGGCCAGGATGCCCAGCCAGCACAGGGCGCGCACGGCCTGTACGGCAGCGTGGGCCAGGGTGAACAGGCCGCGCGCAGACTGTGCGCGGGCAGGACGACGGGTCAAGCGGCCTCCGGCAGGGGGCGGTGGTGCCGCCCGGGTGGGTTTATCGATAAACGATAACACAGGTGGGGCCGGCCGCAAGCCGGCTGCTCCCGCCCGTCCCTTGACAGCCTGCGGGCGGCGACGGATCATCAATTAACTTATTAATTAACTACACTCCATGGACCGCATCTTCGAAGCCCTGGCCTCCAGCGCTCGCCGCCAGATCCTGGCCTACCTCAGCGCCGGTGAACTGAGCGCAGGCGAACTGGCCGCGCGCTTCGACTTCAGCAAGCCCGCGCTGTCCAGCCACCTGCGCATCCTCGAAGAAGCCGGGCTGGTGGAACGCGAAAAGCGTGGCCAGTTCGTGTATTTCCGTCAGGTGCCCGACCGCTTGGCCAACACGCTGTTTTCCTGGGCCGCCGAAGTCTGTCCGGTCGGCGGCCCGATCAAGCGCGAAGCCCGCGCACGCCGCAAGTCCCCCGCCCGCTGAAAGGAATCCTGCGATGCCTGGTTCGACCCGCACCCGCCGTTCGTTTCCATGCCTCCAGTTGCCGGCACAAGCCGGAGCCGGTCCCGTCGAGGTCACCCTGATCGCCCAGCTGGGCATCGGTGCCGGCGATCCGCTGATCGCCGATGCGGTTGCCCGCCAGCAGCACCATCCGGATTTCATCGATGCGCTGGATGAACCGTCCGCACGCCTGGGGGGTATGCACACCGACCGGCAGGACCCTTCCTCGCTCTACAGCTTCGCAGTCGGCAACGACGGCCATCCGTTCCATCGCCATGCCGGCCCCCGCATGTTCACCGCCATCGCCGGCAGCAGCGGTGCGGAGCTTCGCTTTGCAATGACATCCGACGCACAGCTTGCACAGGACCCGGCGGCCTTCTCCCGCGCACTGCGGCGTGTGCAGATTCCACCGGACTGCCTGTTTACCGTCCGCTTCGGGGGTGGCACCTGGCATCAGTTCGTTCCGCGCCACCCCGGCCATCCGGCGCTGTTCGCACTCTCGTGCCACAGCAATGAACTGGCGGGCGCGTTGAGCATGCTGCAGCGCCGGCAGGTGCTGGACAACGCTGCGGATATCCCCTCGCTGACCCAGACCCTGCCAGCAGCCTGCCAGCCCAACCAGCAGGTGCTGCAGGCGGCGCCGCTGGTCCAGCTTTCCCTGCAGGCCACTGCGCCCAGCCTGGCCGGTCGCCTGTGCCGGCAGGCACGTGGGCTGGGCGGGCGCCTGCGCCGCTGGCGGCGTGGTGCCCTGCGCGGCTACGTCGAACGCGCCACGCCTGCCGCCCGCGTGCTCTCCAGCCGCGCCCCGGCTGCCGGGATGCTGGCCGATGCCCTGCCCCTCTGCCACCACGATGACCAGGCAACGCTGACCTTCCGCGCTGGACAGTTCGACGGGCTGCGCGCGTCACAGGTGCTGGCCCTGATACTGGAAGGCTTCCTGCTCAACCCACCCGGCACCGTGGGTTACCTGATGGCGCTGCGCAACCAGCTGGTCGCCCCGCTGCGCCTGCGCACATCACCGCTGGGCTGCCCGGTATCGTCGCTGCTGTCCACGGATGCGCGCCAGCACTTCGTCGGCCGGTTCCCGGTGCTCAGCCAGCACACCGATACAAGCGATCGCCATGCCGAGGTACTGCTGGGCGCCGATGATCGTCACCTGCGCTTCCGCAGCAGCGTCAGCGTGCAGCTGCTCGACGACGGGCAGGTCCAGGCCACACTGGCCACCCGCGTGCTGACCCTGAACCTGTTCGGCCGCCTCTACATGCAGCTGATCGATCCCGTACATCGCCACCACATCGCCCCGGCGCTGCTGCGACGCGCTGCCGAACATGCCGTGGCGCCGGAGCTGTACACCGCGACCTGCGAGCGTGCCAATCCCGCGCCCGCCTGAAACCGTGCGGTTGCCCACTCAGGCCGGCAACCGCACCGGCTGCCGCGCCCACCACGCACGGAAATCCAGCCGGCCCAGCCAGGCCTCACCAAAGGGCACCAGCGAGTCCGCCTGCAGGCGGGCGCCAAAGTAGGTGGCCTGCGGATCGCTCTGCACCGTGCGGGTGTCACCGCTGACACGCAGGAACTCGCGCGCCAATGCATCCAACTGCACGCGCTGCGGCCCGGCAATCTCGATCGTCGCGTTGGCCGGCACGCGCAGGACGGCGGCCACGACGGCATCGGCCACATCATCGGCAGCGATCGGCTGCACGGAAACCGGTGCCAGGTGGATGCGCCCTGCCTGCTCGGCGGCCTGCACGATGCCGCCCAGGAACTCGAAGAACTGGGTGGAACGCAGCAGCGTGTAGTCGCGGCCGGCGTCCTTCAGCAACGCTTCCTGGGCCAGCTTGCCACGCAGGTAGCCACTGTCGGGCAGGCGGTCCGCCCCCACCACCGACAGCGCCACATGATGGCGCACCGCGGCCGCCGCAGCGGCCTGCTGCAGGTGGCGGCCTGCGGTCTGGAAGAAATCCAGCACGTCGGCATCTGCGAACGAGGGCGCGTTGGCCAGATCCACCACCGCCGCCGCACCGGCCAGCGCATCGGCGAGGCCTTGCCCGGTATAGGCATCCACGCCGCTGGCCGGTGATGCAGCCAGCACGTCGTGGGCCTGCGCGCGCAGGCGTTGCACCACCTTGCCGCCAATCAGCCCGGTACCACCGATGACCACGATCTTCATGTACTGCACTCCGTTGGGAAAAGGGATCAGGCCGCCGCGGCAACCGGCGCAGGCGGTGCGTCCAGCGCGCGCAGGCGCGGGACGATGTAGTCGATGAAGGCGCGCGTACGCGCCGGCAGGTGCTGCCGGCTCGGGTAACAGAGCCAGTGCTGCTGCGGCGCCGGCATGCAGGCCGGCAGGCAGGCGATGAGCTGGCCGCTGCGCAGCCATGGGCCGGCCAGGCACGCAGGCAACTGCGCCAGCCCCTGCCCTGCCAGCACGGCCTCCAGCACCAGCGTGCTGTCATTGAACACGCAGGCCGCCGGCGGCAACAGCCGCTGCAGCTGCCCACCGGCCTGCAGCGTCCACGCCTGCCACTGCCCATCGGGCAGGCGGTGGTGCACGGCGGCGTGGCTGGCCAGCTCGGCCAGGGTGCGCGGCAGGCCATGGCCTGCGGCATAGGCGGGCGCCGCACACAGGTGCAGCGCCATCGGCAGCACCGGGCGGGCGATCAACGGGCTGTCGGCCAGCACGCCATCGTGGAAGGCGATGTCCACCCGGTCGCGCTCGAAGGCCGCCGCACGATCGTCCAGCTGCAGGTCCAGCACCACCTGCGGATACTGCGCGTGGAAGCCCGCCAGCAACGGGGCCAGCACCGCACGGCCGAAGCCGGTGGAGGCCTGGATGCGCACCGTGCCGCGGGGTGGCCCCTGGCGCAATGCGCGAAGCTCGTCCATGGCCTGCACGATGCTGGCAATGCCCGGCTGGCATTGCGCATGGAAGCGCTCGCCTTCGCGGGTCAATGCGGTGCGTCGCGTGGTGCGCAGGAACAGCCGCGCACCGAGCTGGTCTTCCAGCTTCTGCACCTGGCGGCTGACGGCGGACCGGCCAATGCCCAGCCGCCGCCCGGCCTGCGCGAAGCTGCCCTCGCGGGCCACCGCCAGGAACGCGACCACGCCGGTGTAGTGCGTGGCGAAACCATGGGCCAGCGGGTCGGGCAGTGGATCCGATGGCAACAGCGCAGGGCGATGGGACATGGGCGCATCCAGTCGGGGGGCATGGACCAGGACGCGGCGGCGGCCCGCGGCGTGACAACGCATTGGTGTGCCACCGGCAACACAGGGCCACCGCAGGCAGGCCTTCTGCACCGCCAGGCACCGGCCTAGCCTGTGCCCATCGCCTTCCACGGATCCCCCATGACACCCCGCCCCGACCACCTGCAGCTGGCCCCCGACCTGTTCCAGGCCTTTGCCAGGCTGTCGCAGCAGCTGAAGCAGAGCGCCCTTGCACCGCAACTGATCGAACTGGTGGACATCCGCGCCTCGCAGCTCAACGGCTGCACGTTCTGCGTGGATCTGCACGTCAAGCGCGCACGGCTGCACGGCGAACGGGAACTGCGCCTGCACCATGTCGCGACCTGGCGTGACTCGCCGCTGTTCACCGCGCGCGAGCGCGCCGCACTGGCCTGGACCGAAGCCGTGACCTCACTTACCGGCGGCCATGTGGCCGATGACGTGTACGTGCAGGTGCGCGCCGAACTGTCCGACCGCGAGCTGGTCGAGCTGACCTACGTGGTCATGGTGATCAACGGCTGGAACCGCCTGAACGTGGCCTTCCGCACGCCCCCCGGCGGCCTGGATACCGCCTTCGGGCTGGACAAGGCCGGCCTGTCCGGCTGAGCGGCGATGGCTGCCGCGCATGCACCACCGGCCTGCGCCGGTCTCCCCTTCCCCGAGGACCTGACCATGACCCGACACTTCGCCAGCACCCTGTTCCTGCTGGGTGTTTCCGCCCCCCTGCTGGCCAGCGCCGCACCCGCTGCACCAGCAGCCACGCCGCACGCGCGTGTCACTGAACTGATGACCCGCGCCCTGCCCGACATTCCCGGGCGGGAGGCCACGATGATCACCGTGGAGTACCCGCCCGGCGCGCGCGATGCCGGCCATCGCCACGATGCCGACGTCTTTGTGTATGTGCTTGAAGGCAGCATCGTGATGGGCGTGAAGGGACAGCCGGAGGTGACGCTGCATGCGGGCGACACCTGGTACGAAGGCCCCAACGATCTGCACACCGTGGGCCGCAATGCCAGCACCAGCGAACCGGCACGCTTCGTGGTGCTGCTGCTGAAGAAGCCCGGTGCGCCGATCCTGGTGCCCCTGGACTGAACCGCGCCGCCGCGGCGCCGGCTACGTGCCGGCCGCGGCCCTGCGGTAGCGGAACGCCAGATCCTGCGGATCGCTGCGCGCGGCCTGCGGGTCGAGCACGCCGCCCAGCCGCCGTGCCACCGCCTGCGAGGCCAGGTTGTCCGGCGCCATGTAGCTGACCAGCGTCTGCAGGCCGCCGGCACGGAAGGCCCAGTCGCGCAGCGCGATGGCCGCCTCGCTGGCATAGCCGTGCCCTTCATGGCCGTCGTACAGCAGCCAGCCCAGTTCCTTTTCCGGGAACAGCGGGCCATGGTTGATGCCCACCTGGCCGAGGCAGCAGCCATCGCTGCGCCGTTCGATCATCAACGCGCCATGGCCGAACAGGGCCCAGCCGGCCAGGTCGTGGCAGAACTGGCCCCACGCTGCCACGCGGTCGAACGGGCCGCCCATGCCCGCCGCACGCGGCGACGCCAGGAACGCGGCATAGGCCGGGAAATCTTCCAGCGCCTGCGCACGCAGGCGCAGGCGCGGGGTGTGCAGCTCGGGAATGGACAACACCGCATGCCCCACGGCAGGCCACCGGGCGTGGCCCGCCTACAGTAGCGCGCCTGGAACACGTCGTTGCACGTGCGGCCGGTATCGCCCACGCATACTGCCTGCTCGACTCCCGATTGCCCCGCCACAGGAAACCACCATGTCCCCTCCCGAAACCTCCGGCCTGCAGGCACTGCGTGCGCTGATCCGCGGCGAGCTGCCCGCACCGTCCATCGGCCAGACCATGGGGCTGAGCGCCGTGGAGGTGGACACCGGGCGCATCACGCTGGAGGCACGTCCTGATGAGCGGCACCTCAATCCGGCCGGCGCCGTGCACGGGGGCTTCGCCGCGACCTGCCTGGATGGTGCCGCTGCGCTGGCGCTGCTGTCGACACTGGACGCCACCACCGTGCATTCCACCATCGACCTGGGCGTGAAGTACCTGCGTCCGCTCAAGGCCGGCCAGACCTACCGGGTGTTCGGCCGCGTCGTGGAACGGACCCGCAGCATCGCCATCTGCGATGCCGAGGTGGTCGATGACAGCGGCCGGCTGCATGCCAAGGGCACCTGCACCTTCCTCATCAAGGACTAGAGCGCCGCGTCATGGCGCGCCAGTAGCCTGCGGCGGATTGTCCGCAGGGTGCTGGTCGGCGAAGTGCCGCAGTGCCCTGAACGCGGGCAGCAGCGCGTGCCCGGCCGCGGAAAGCGCATAGTCCACATGGCGTACCCTGCCCTGGATCTCACGGCGGTGCACCAGGCCATCGGCCTCCAGCTCCCGCAGGTGCTGGGTCAACATCTTCTGCGACACCCCGGGCATGTCACGCTTGAGCTGCAGCATCCGCACGCTCCCGTGCTCGAACAGCCGGAACAGGATGGGCAGCTTCCAGCGGCCCTCGATCATGGCGATCACCCGATGGACCTGGGCCGCCGAACCGTCCGGCCCAAGGCAGGCACCGCGCTGGCGTTCATGCCCAGGCACCTGGAAGTGCGTACTTGTTGCGCTCATTGTCGCCCGCCACAGTCAGCTTCCCCTGGATTATCGGAGTCCTCTGGATGGACCTCAAGCTGGCTGGAAAAACCGCACTCGTCACTGGAAGCAGCAAAGGCATCGGCGAAGCAATCGCCCTGGCGCTGGCACGCGAGGGGGCATCGGTCATCGTGCATGGGCGCCAGGCCAGCCAGGCACGCCAGGTCGCCGAGCGCATCACCGCCGCGGGCGGACAGGCCTGTACCGCCTGTGGTGACATCGCCGGCGAGGACGGGGTCGAGGCCGTGCTGGCCAGCGCCATCGCACAGGCCGGACCCATCGACATCCTGGTCAACAACGCCGGCGGCTCCAGTGCGGGCACGCAGACCTGGAATGACAGCCATCCCGAGCACTGGCGCGCCACGTTCCAGCGCAACGTGCTGTCCACGGCCCAGTTCAGCGCGCGCGTCGTACCGGCCATGCGCGCCCGGCGCTGGGGACGGATCCTCAACATCGCCAGCGTCGCCGCGCTCATGCCCCCGGCCGTGAACCCGGACTACGCAGCTGCCAAGGCCGCCGTCGTGGCCATGACAGCCTCGCTGTCCAAGGCCGTGGCTGCCGAAGGCATCACGGTCAATGCCGTGTCGCCCGGCACCATCCACAGTGCCCGGCTGGAGGCGCGGTTCCGCGACATCGCCGCGCAGGCCGCCGGCGCACCGGTGGACGACTGGCACGAGGTGCAGCAGCGCGTGCTGCCACTGATGGGCGGCGTGCCGGCTGGTCGCGTCGGCACCCTGGACGAGCTGGCCGATGTCGCCACGTTCCTGTGCAGCCCGCTGGCCGCCTATGTCACCGGCATCAACCTGCGTGTCGATGGCGGAATGTTCGTCGGCATCTAACGGCAGCCCTCAGCCGCTCCGGCACGCAGCGGCACAGTGCATCAGCGACTGCCGACACCACGTCCCACCGGCGCGTCCAGCCACGGCCGGCCATCCTTGCCCCAGTGCACCGGCTGGATGCGCGGCGATCGCTTGGCCGTGCAGCCCATCCCGGGGCCGGGATTGGCGTGGTAGACGATCCAGGTCGTACCGTCGGCCAGGGTGAAAAACCCGTTGTGGCCGGGGGCATAGACATTGCCCTGCGGGTTCATCGACAGGAAGGGCGTGGCCGCCTTGGACCAGGCTCGGGCATCCAGCGGATTGCTGCCGGCCTTGGCATGCAGCAGGCCGAGCGCATACCCATCGGACCAGCAGGCGCTGCCCGAATAGGACAGGAACAGGTCGCCGCCCGGGCCCTGCAGGAACTCGGGGCCTTCCAGGATCTGGCGCCCGCCCTGGCGTTCCCATGCCTGGTCGGGACGGGCAATGATCGTTTCCGGCCCCGTCAGCGTCCAGGGATTGGACATCGCCACGATGGCCAGCACGCTGTCCGGGCCGACATAGGGCGAATAGACGAAGTAGCGCTTGCCCGCAGCAGTGAACGTGGTGCCGTCGATGCCCGGATGGGCGGTGGCCAACCGCCCGCGGTCGCGCCAGGTACCCACGGTCGGATCGGCATTGTCGTTCTCCAGCACGAACACGCCGCGGTGTGCGTCTTCATCGTTCTGTGTGGCTTCGCTGGAAAGCGCGGTGTAGTAGATGTACCAGCGCCCCTCGATCCGGTGCAGTTCCGGTGCCCAGATCGAGCGCGCGTTCGGTCCCTTGGCCGGTGGGCGCCAGACCGTGGTTTCCGGGGCCTGCGCCAGCTGCGAAAGATCACGCGTGGTACGGATCGCCAGGCGGTCGCCCTGCGTGCCCATGTAGTAGTAGCGCTCACCCTCGCGCACGATCCAGGGGTCAGGCCCTGAGGCCAGCAGCGGGTTGTCGAAGGCCGGCACAGGGGCTGCGCCTGCAGCTCCACTGGCCATCAGCTGCAGCAGTGCAGCGGCAAGCAGCGTACGTACGGTGCCACGCAACATGGTGTCTTCCTTCACGGTCCGTTCCACGCCCTTGGCCGGATTGCCAAGGCCACACCACGTAACCATATAATCAGACAATTCGCAACGGACCCGCAGGCCCACCATGCAGCACGTGCACGCCGACACCATCATCGGGATCAACTGGGGCAGTTCGAACCTGCGCGCCTATCTGATCGGCCCGGATGCACAGGTGCTGGACCGCTGGGAAACGGCGGCCGGCGTGGCGGCGATCGGGCGCGAGGCGATGATCGAGGCCGCCGACCGGATCCGCAGCCGCTGGCCCACGGCACGACACGCCTATGCCGCAGGCATGATCGGTTCCAGCGTGGGATGGATCGATGCCGGCTACATCGACTGCCCGGCAGGCGTGGCCGATGTGGCGGGCCGACTGGTCGCCGCGCGCATCGGCACCCTGGAGGTGGACATCGTGCCGGGGCTGGCCTGCGTGCGCCAGGTGGATGCGGCGCCTGACGTGATGCGTGGTGAGGAAACCGAACTGTTCGGCCTGTGGGCGCAGGCCGGCTGCGCCGACGCCCCGGTGGTGGCGCTGCCGGGCACGCATACCAAGTGGGTGCAGTGGCACGACGGCCGGATACAGGCGTTCATGACGTCCATGTCGGGGGAGCTGTTCGACCGCCTGGCCAGCGCCGGGCTGCTGGCCTCTGTACTCGACGGCCCCGGGCACGACGGCCCGGCGTTCATCGAAGGCGTACGTACGGCGGCATCGGGAACACTCGGGCTGGGCACGCTGCTGTTCGGCGTGCGTGCCCGGCAGGTCCGCGGCACCCTCGCACGCGATGACACCAGCGCCTACCTGCGCGGGCTGCTGGCCGGCGCGGAAATCGCCGACGCCCTGGCGCTGTTCCCGGCCTTGCGCACCCATACCGTGCCACTGGTGGGAGCCGCGGCGGTCTGCCAGCTCTACCGCACCGCACTGGCCACGCTGGGTATCGCCTCCACGCCGGTCGCCTCGGCCGGCGCGATCGTGCGCGGCTTCCAGACGATCGATGCCTTGCGCCGCCCAGCCTGAGCCCGCGCACAGCCGCTTGCTGCGTCGCAACGTGCATATTGTCTGATTATATGTTTTTGTACGTTCCACACATTGACGGGGGTCCGGGGCGATGCTGGCTGGCAAGGGAAAGACTGCAGGATTGATCGGCGCACTGGCGCTCTCGGCCACGGCCGGTGCCGTCGCGCAGGAGCGCACGGTGATCGGCACCCTGCCCGACGGCACCCCGGTCGAATCGATCCTGCTGCGTGACGGCAGCGGCATGCAGGCCCGCATCATCACGCTCGGCGCAGCGCTGCATTCGCTCGAAGTTCCCGATCGTGACGGCCGCTTCGCCGACGTGCTGCTGGGCGATGCCACGCTGCAGGCCACGCTGGACAAGCCCCAGTACTTCGGCACCATCGTCGGCCGCTTCGCCAACCGCATCGCGCACGGCCGCTTCACGCTGGATGGCAAGACCTACAACGTGCCCGCCAACGATGGCCCCAACAGCCTGCATGGCGGCCCGCGCGGCTTCGACAAGGTGGTCTGGCAGGTGGTTGAAGCCACCCGTGACCATGCCACCCTGCGCCATGTCAGCCCCGACGGCGACCAGGGCTTCCCGGGCACGCTGACCGTCACCGCCACCTATGCCCTGCAGAGCAATGGGCGCCTGGCCATCGACTACACAGCCACGACCGACGCACCGACCATCGTCAACCTCAGCAATCATGCGTACTGGAACCTGTCCGGCGAAGGGTCCGGCACGGCCATGGAGCATGAACTGATGATCCCGGCCAGCGCCTACACACCGGTGGATGCCACGTTGATTCCCACCGGCGTCGTACAGCCGGTGCAGGGCACTGTCTTCGATTTCCGCACACCCAAGCCGATCGGCCGCGACCTGCGCAGCGGCAACGAGCCGCAGCTGCTGCATGGCCATGGCTACGACCACAACTGGGTGGTCAGCCGTACGCCGGCCAAGGCGCTGCGTGAAGTGGCACGCGTGCACGACCCGCGCTCGGGCCGGGTGATGTCGCTGTTGTCCACGCAGCCGGGCCTGCAGTTCTACTCCGGCAATTTCCTGGATGGCAGCACGGTGGGCAAAAGTGGCCGGGTCTACCGCCAGGGCGATGCCATCGCACTGGAACCGCAGCTGTTCCCGGACACCCCGAACCAGCCCGCGTTCGGTTCCGCACGGCTGGCACCAGGCCAGACCTACGAGAACCGGATGATCTACCAGTTCTCCACCGATCGCGGCACGCCGACCCCGCGCTGATTCCGCGCACGCCGCCTGCCTGCCCAAGGCGCTGGCCCCCGGCCCGCGCGACGGCAACGCCGTGGCCTGCCCATGACACCCAAGGAGATGCATCCCATGCGAAAGTGGCTTTCCCCCTTGCTGGCGACGTTGCTCGCCGTGGCCCCGCTGGCCCATGCCGCCGATGCCGAGCGCTGGACGCCGGCCCAGGCCGAGACCTGGTATGCCAAGCAGGACTGGCTGGTCGGTGCCAACTACACCACCTCCAACGCCATCAACCAGCTGGAGATGTTCCAGGCCGCCACGTTCGACCCGGCGCGGATCGACCACGAGCTGCGGCTGGCCCGCGAACAGTTCGGCATGAACACGATGCGCGTGTACCTGCATGACCTGCTGTGGCAGCAGGACCCGAAGGGGTTCATCAAGCGCGTGGACACGTTCCTGGACATCGCCGCCCGGCATGGCATCCGCCCGATGCTGGTGCTGTTCGACAGCTGCTGGGACCCGGACCCGGTGCTGGGCCCGCAGCGCCGCCCGATTCCCGGCGTGCACAATTCCGGCTGGGTACAGAGCCCCAGCCGGCACATGCTGGTGGACCGCGCCAACGACGCGCATTTCCAGGCCTACGTGCAGGGCGTGGTGGGCGCCTTCGCCAACGATCCGCGCGTGCTGGCCTGGGATCTGTGGAACGAACCGGACAACCCCGGCGGCGGCAACTACATCGACAAGCAGCTGGAAGGCGAGCAGGCACGCATCGCCGAACTGCTGCCGAAGGTGTTCCAGTGGGCCCGCGCGAAGAAGCCGGTGCAGCCGCTGACCAGTGGCGTGTGGATCGGCGATGACTGGTCCCCGGGTGCTGCGTCGCTGACCGCCATCCAGCGCACCCAGCTGGAAGCGTCGGACATCATCACCTTCCACAACTACGAACAGCCCGAAGCGTTCGAAGCCCGCATCGCCCAGCTGCGCAAGTACAACCGTCCGCTGGTGTGCACCGAATGGCTGGCGCGCGGCGCCGGTTCCAACGTGGACACGATCCTGCCGATCGCCCGCCGCGAGAACATCGGCATGATCAACTGGGGCTTCGTCGATGGCGCCATCCAGACCCGCCTCCCGTGGGACAGCTGGCAGCGCCCCTACACCCTGGAAGAGCCGACCGTCTGGTTCCATGACCTGCTCAAGGCGGACGGCACCCCCTACCGTGCCCGCGAAGCCGAGCTGTTCCGCACGCTGGCCAAGACCCCGCGCAACGCCGTGACCACCCCCTGACCTTCCCGCGCCGGCCTGTCCCCCGCCCGGCCGGCGCATCTGCCACTGCACCTTCTTCCGGAATCCGGAGCTACCGCCATGACGCCTCGTCCTGCCCGTTCCCTGCTCTCCCTTGCGATTCTTTCCACGCTCAGCCTGCCGACGCTGGCACTCGCCCAGCAGGGCGGCAGCCAGGCGCCCGCGCCCACCAGCACGCAGCAGGCCGCCGAACAGCCGACGGCCACCAACCTGGACACGGTGGTGGTGACGGCCCTGCGGCAAAGCCTGCAGACCGCCCAGTCGATGAAGCAGGAGGCGGAGATGGTGGTCGATTCCATCGTCGCCGAAGACATCGGCAAGCTGCCCGACAACAGCGTGGCCGATGCCCTGCAGCGCGTCACCGGCGTGCAGATTGCGCAGGGCACGCAGGGCGAAACCACCGGCGTGGTGATCCGTGGCCTGCCCAACGTGATCAGCACGCTCAACGGCCGCGAGATCTTCAGCAGCTCCGGGCGTGGCTACGCGTTCCAGAACCTGCCGGCCACGGCCATCAAGAGCCTGAATGTCTACAAGAGCAGCGAAGCCAGCCTGCCGCTGGGTGGCATTGCCGGCCTGGTGGACATCGAACTGCGCCGTCCGCTGGATTTCGATGGGCTGCAGATCGCCGGCACGGCCACCGGTACGCACAGCAAGTACGGTGGCGACATCGATCCGTCCGCCAGCCTGCTGCTGAGCAACCGCTGGGATACCGATGCCGGTGAATTCGGCGCCATGATCAACGCCGGGTACATCGGCAAGCGCTATGCCTATGACGCGGTGTGGGGCGACTTCCCGAAGGTGCTCAACAACAGCGATGGCACGCCCATGCGCACCGCCTCGGGCGACCTGATCGCCGCCCCCAACGGCTGGGGTGCGGCCTACAACCAGGGCGATCGCAAGCGCAGCGCCTTCAACTACGCCCTGCAATGGAAGCCCAGCGAGCGCACCGAGGTCTACGTCGAAGGGCTGTACGACTACGTCCGCGACAACTACGACCAGGCCTTCTTCTTCACCTTCCCGGTCGGTGTGGTGCCGCCCAGCCAGCTGCAGGTCGGCAACAACTGCTACGCCAACCAGCTGGCGGGCCCGCTGGCCGGCCAGACCATCTGCGATGCGACCAGCGGCACCTGGACCGGCGATACCTACGCTGCCAGCAGTACCCAGGCGCACAAGCAGCGCGGCCAGGACATCCAGAACGCCATCGGCTTCAAGTGGCGCGGCGACCAGCTGCAGCTGTCCACCGAGTTCACCCGCACCTCCGGTTACTACCGCGATGAGAACTTCATCATCGACACCTTCCTGCGCGGGCCGATCACCACCGTGTGGGACGGCACCGGCGGCCAGCACCAGAACTGGTCGCTGGCGGGCAACCCGGCAATGGATCCCTCGCGCTTCTACCTCAATGGCCTGTTCCAGACCTGGGGCCAGTCACGCGGCGAGGAAAACAGCTGGCGCGGTGATGGCCGCTTTGAATTCCTGGAGGGCCCCATCGCCAACCTGCAGTTCGGCCTGCGCTATGCCGACCGCAACGCCAGTGCCCGCGGCAGCGTGGAAATCAATACGCCGCCGCCCGGCGGCGCGGGCAGCGGCAACATCACGGCCACGCCCAATCCGGCCAACCAGGTGGTGAACCTGTTCCCGGCATCGGGCTTCTTCTGCAGCAAGGGCGGCAACGCCGCGCTGAACCAGTCGTTCCTGACCCCGTGCTACGACTACCTGATCGGCAATGCCGATGCCCTGCGGGCCTACTACGGGCTGCCAGCGGGGCTGCCCGGCGAAAACCCGGGCCGCTTCTTCGACATCCAGGAACGCAAGTCCGCCGGCTACCTGCAGGCCAAGTACGATTTCGAGCTGTTCGGCCTGCGCGTGGATGGCCTGGTGGGCGTGCGCGCGGAGAAGATCAAGCGCGAACTCAACGCGTTCTCCTTCGATGCCAGCACCGGCGTGTACAGCGCCATCACCCGCAACACGCAGGACACCAACACCCTGCCCAATGCCAGCCTGAACCTGCACTTCAACGAGGCCTGGCAGCTGCGCTTCGTGGCAGCCAAGACCCTGAGCTACCCGGATTTCGGCGCCCTCAACCCGTCCATTTCGCTCAACCCGGGCACGGTCAACCGCGCCGGCGTGGCCAGCAGCGGCAACCCCGACCTGAGCCCGATCAAGTCCACCAACTATGACGCATCACTGGAGTGGTACTTCTCGCCGGTGGGCTACGCCAGTGCCGGCGTGTTCTACCGCGACATCAACGGCTACATCCAGAACTACATCACCAACGTCAACATCGGCGGGCAGGCCTATGAACTGTCCTCGCCGCAGAGTGCCGGCAGCGGCCACCTGCAGGGCGTGGAACTGGCCTACCAGCAGACCTTCGACTTCCTGCCCGGGGCCTGGAGCGGCCTGGGCGCGCAGCTGAACTACACCTACATCGAAGGCAACACCCGTTCGCCGGAATTCATCGGCGGCCCGGTGATCTCCCGCCCGCTGCAGAACGTGTCCAAGAACAACTACAACGCCGTGCTGTTCTACGAGAATTTCGGGCTGTCGGCCCGTCTGGCCTACGGCTACCGCAGCCGCTACATCGACTTCTTCACCCAGCCCACCGTGGCCGGCACCGAAGACCAGGTCGAACCGGCCAGCTCGCTGGACTTCTCGGTCAGCTATGACGTCACCCCGCGCACCACCGTGGTGTTCTCGGCCACCAACCTGCTGGGCAACAACCTGCACCAGTACTGGGGCAGCGGCAACAGCCGGCCGCGCGACATCCGTTTCCAGGACAAGACCCTGGCCATGGGCGTGCGCTTCAAGCTGTGACAGGAACCCCCATGACCCGAGCAGATGCCATGCCCCACCCCTTTTGTCGGATAATACGAGTGGCCGCAGCCTGCGGTGCACGCAGCCAAAGGGGCCCCAGTGAAGCAGATCGCGGTTCGCAACCTCTACGACCAGGTCACCCAGCAGATCGGCCGGCAGATCGTCAGTGGCGCCATCAAGCCGGGCGAGTACCTGCCCCGGGAAGAACTGCTGGCGCAGACGCTGTCGGTCAGCCGCACCGCCCTGCGCGAGGGGCTGAAGGTGCTCGGTTCCAAGGGCCTGATCGAAACCCGGCAGAAGACCGGTACCCGCGTGCGCGAACCCCGGTACTGGAAGCAGCTGGACAGCGACATCCTGGCCTGGCGCTGTGCGTCGATGCCCACCCAGGACTTCGTGGAGAAGCTGGTGGAAATGCGCGAGGTGATCGAACCTGCGGCGGCCGCTTCGGCCGCCCAGCGGCGCTCGCCGGCGCAGCTGGCGCGCATCAAGGCCGCCTACCAGGCGATGGCCGACGCCACCGACCAGGACGCCTGGGCCAGGGCCGACCTGGAATTCCACGAGTGCGTGCTGGAGGCCACCAACAACGAGCTGCTGGCCTCGTTGTTCTCGGTCATCGATGCCGCACTGGGCACGTTCTTCCTGCTGTCGGCGCAGACCGCGAAGGATTTCAAGTATTCGCTGCCGCGCCACTTCCAGGTGTACGACGCCATCCGGCTGAAGCAGCCGGAGGCAGCACGCAACGCCATGCTCGACATGATCGCCGACTCGCGCGCCAACCTGAAGGGCGCGCGATCCCGGAAACCTGCACGCTGACGGAGTCCCCATGAGTACCGCCTGGATGCAACCCCTCCCCTTGGTTGCCATCCTGCGCGGGCTCACCCCGCAGGAAGCACCTGCCGTCGGCGCGGCCCTGGCCGACGCCGGTTTCCATCTGCTTGAAGTTCCCCTCAATTCACCACAGCCGCTGAAAAGCATCGAGCTGCTGGCACGCCAGCTGGGCGACCGCTGCCTGGTCGGGGCCGGCACGGTGCTCACCCCAGGCCAGGTGGATGAGGTGGCCAACGCCGGTGGCCGGCTGCTGGTAATGCCCCACGCCGACGTGGAGGTCATCGCGGCCGCCCACGCCAAGGGCATGCGCTGCACCCCCGGCGTGGCCACCCCGACCGAGGCCTTCGCCGCCCTGCGTGCCGGTGCCGATGCGCTGAAGCTGTTCCCCGCCGAACAGCTGCCCCCCGCCGTGCTCAAAGCCTGGTCCAGCGTACTGCCAGCCGGTACCGCGCTGCTGCCGGTGGGCGGCATCACGCCCGAACGCATGGCGGTCTACCGCCAGGCCGGTGCGGCCGGTTTCGGCATCGGCTCGGCCCTGTACGCCCCCAACACCCCCGCAGCCGAGGTGGGGCGCCGCGCGCGCGCTTTCATCGACGCCTGGAACATGACGAACACGGACCCCCACGCATGAAGATCACCGCCATCACCACGTTCCTCGTGCCCCCGCGCTGGCTGTTCGTCCGCATCGATACCGATGCCGGCATCAGCGGCTGGGGCGAACCCATCGTGGAAGGCCGCGCGCACACGGTGGCCGCTGCCGTGGATGAGCTGGCCGACTACCTGATCGGCAAGGACCCGCGCCATATCGAAGACCACTGGAACGTGCTGTACCGCGGTGGCTTCTACCGGGGCGGGCCGATCCTGATGAGCGCACTGGCCGGGCTGGACCACGCCCTGTGGGATATCCACGGCAAGGCCCTGGGCGTGCCCGTGCACAGCCTGCTGGGCGGCCCTGTGCGCGACCGCATCCGCGTGTACTCGTGGATCGGCGGCGACCGCCCGGCCGACACCGCGCGTGCAGCCACCGATGCCGTGGCACGGGGCTTCACCGCGGTGAAGATGAATGCCACCGAGGAAATGCAGTTCGTCGATTCCCACGCCAAGGTCACACAGGTGCTGGAAAACGTGCAGGCCGTGCGCGATGCCGTCGGCCCCGACATCGGGCTGGCGGTCGATTTCCATGGACGCGTGCACAAGCCGATGGCCAAGGTGCTGATGCGCGAACTGGCACCGTTCGGCCTGATGTTCATCGAAGAACCCGTGCTGTCCGACCACCTTGAAGCCATTCCGGAGCTGGCCGCGCTGTCCCCTGCCCCGATCGCGCTGGGTGAACGCCTGTACTCGCGTTTCGACTTCAAGCGCGTACTGCAGACCGGTGGCGTGGACATCATCCAGCCCGACCCGGCCCACTCCGGCGGCATCACCGAAACCCGCAAGATCGCGGCCATGGCCGAGGCCTACGACGTGGCCCTTGCCCTGCATTGCCCGCTGGGCCCGATCGCCCTGGCCGCCAACCTGCAGCTGGACGCGGTCTGCTACAACGCCTTCATCCAGGAACAGAGCCTGGGCATCCACTACAACGCCAGCAACGACCTGCTGGACTACCTGGCCGACCGTTCCCCGTTCCACTACCAGGAAGGCTTCGTGCGCATTCCCGACGGCCCCGGCCTGGGTATCGAGATGAACCAGGCCTACGTCGATGAGCGTGCGGCCGAAGGCCACCGCTGGCGCAACCCGATCTGGCGCCATGCCGATGGCAGCGTGGCCGAATGGTGAGCACCATGACGCCCTCTTCCCCTACACCGGCCGACACCATGGCACGCTACCCCAGCCTGGCCGGACGTGCCGTGCTGGTGACCGGTGGCGCGACCGGCATCGGTGCCGCCTTCGTCGAGCACTTCGCGCGCCAGGGCGCGCGCGTGGCCTTCCTGGACATCGACGATGCCGGCGCAGCCGCGCTGCTGGACCAGCTGCCGGAAGTGCCGTACCGCCCCCTGTACCTGCACTGCGACATCACCGACCTGGCCGCGCTGCAGGCCGCCATCGACACCGCACGCGCCCATGTCGGGCCGGTGGCGGTGCTGGTCAACAATGCCGCCAACGATGCCCGCCACACACTGGCCGACACCCGGCCGGAGGACTTCCAGCGCAGCATCGCGGTGAACCTGCAGCACCAGTATTTCGCCATCCAGGCCGTGGTACCGGACATGCGTGCGCTGCACGGTGGCTCGATCATCTGCCTGGGGTCCACCGGCTGGATGATCAAGAACAGCGGCTACCCGCTGTATGCCATGGCCAAGTCCGCCGTGCACGGGCTGGTCAACGGCCTGGCCCGTGAATTGGGCCAGGACCACATCCGCATCAATGCCCTCGTGCCCGGCTGGGTCATCACCGAAAAGCAGCAGCGCCTGTGGCTCGATGCCCAGGGCGAGGCCGAGCTGCGCCGTGCGCAGTGCCTGCCCGGCTACCTGCGCGCCGACGACCTGGCGCGGGCGGCCCTGTTCCTGGCTGCCGACGACAGCCGGATGTGCACCGGCCAGGATTTCATCATCGACGGTGGCTGGGTATGAACCCGCCCGTCGAGGTCGCCGTGGCGGCGGCCAATACCCTGGGCGAAGGCGTGCTGTGGTGCGACCGCGAACAGGCCGTGTACTGGACCGACATTCCCGCCGCCCGGCTGTGGCGCCACCACCCCGGCGACGGCACGACCCGCTCCTGGCCGATGCCGGAACGGCTGGCCTCGATGGCGCTGTGCGAGGCCGATGGCTGGCTGCTGCTGGCACTGGCATCGCGGCTGGCCTTCTTCCACCCCGGGCGCAACGAACTGCGCGAACTGCACCGCATCGATACGGTGGCCGAAACGCGGGCCAATGATGGGGCCTGCGACCGCCAGGGACGCTTCGTGTTCGGCATGCTGCACGAACCGGCACAGGGCGCCAAGCAGGCCATCGCACCGTTCCATCGCCTCAACGCCGATCTGTCGCTGCAGCGCCTTTCCCTGCCACCGGTGGCGATCGCCAACAGCATCGCCTTCAGCCCCGATGGCCGCACGCTGTACTTCTGCGATTCCCTGCAGAAAGTGATCCAGCAGTGCGATTACGGCGACGACCTGGGCCCGCCACGCGTATTCGCCGATCTGCGCGCCGAGGCCGGTGAACCCGATGGCAGCGCCGTGGATGCCGACGGTGCGCTGTGGAATGCCCGCTGGGGTGACGCACGGCTGGTGCGCTACCTGCCTGATGGCACGCCGCAGCAGAGCATCGCCCTGCCAGCCCTGCAACCCACGCGCCCGGCCTTCGGCGGCCCGGACGGGCGGACGCTGTTCGTCACCAGCGCCCATGAAGGCCTGCCCGCCCCGGTACGCGCCGGCGATCCCCAGGCCGGCCACCTGTTTGCCGTGCACACCGCTACCGGCGGCCTGGCCGAGCCCCGGTTCGCCGGCAACCCCGACGCCCTGCCGCCCCGCTGACAACGCGCCTTCGCCGCGGAGATTCCATGAGCCTTTCCACACTCGACATCAGCATCGTCCTGGCCTACCTGGCCGGCATCTTCATCCTCGCGCAGTGGGTATCGCGCGAGAAGCAGGGCCAGCAGAAATCGGCGCAGGATTATTTCCTGGCCAGCCGCAGCCTGCCCTGGTGGGCCATCGGCGCTTCGCTGATCGCGGCCAACATCTCGGCCGAACAGATCATCGGCATGTCCGGCTCGGGCTATGCCATCGGCCTGGCCATCGCCTCCTATGAATGGATGGCGGCGCTGACGCTGCTGATCGTCGGCAAGTGGTTCCTGCCGATCTTCCTGCGCAACGGCATCACCACCATGCCGCAGTTCCTGGAAGAGCGCTACGGCAACCGCATCCGCACGCTGATGGCGGTGTTCTGGCTGGGCCTGTATGTCTTCGTCAACCTGACCTCGATCCTGTGGCTGGGCTCGATCGCCATCGCGGGCGTAGCCGGCCTGGACCAGAACGTGGCACTGGTGCTGCTGGGCGCCTTCGCCCTGGCCTACCAGCTGTATGGCGGCCTGAAGGCGGTGGCGCTGACGGACATCGTGCAGGTCTCGCTGCTGGTGCTCGGTGGCCTGCTGGTGACCTTCATCACGCTGGGCCAGATCGGCAACGGCAGTGTCAGCGCAGGCTTTGCCCAGCTCTGGCAGCAGCATCCGGAAAAATTCGAGATGATCCTCAGCCGGGACAACCCGTTCTACAAGGACCTGCCCGGCCTGTCGGTGCTGCTGGGCGGCATGTGGATCGCCAACCTCAGCTACTGGGGCTTCAACCAGTACATCATCCAGCGCGCCCTGGCCGCCAAGAACCTGCGCGAAGCGCAGAAGGGCGTGGTCTTCGCCGCCTTCCTGAAGCTGCTCATCCCGGCCATCGTGGTGCTGCCCGGCATTGCCGCGGTGATGCTGGCACCGGGCCTGGAACGCCCCGACGCGGCCTACCCGACCATGCTGGCACTGCTGCCCAGCGGCGTGCTGGGCCTGGTGTTCGCCGCGCTGGTCGCCGCCATCGTTGCCTCGCTGGCCTCGAAGATCAATTCGGTGGCCACCATCTTCACTCTGGACTTCTACGCCAAGCGCGCGCCGGAGGCCTCGCAGGCACGCCTGGTACGGGTGGGTCGCGTGGCCGCCTCGGTGGCCATCATCGTTGCCGTACTGACCGCCCGGCCGTTGCTGGGGGGCTTTGACCAGGGCTTCCAGTACATCCAGGAATTCACCGGCTTCTTCACCCCGGGCATCGTGGTGATCTTCCTGCTCGGCCTGTTCTGGAAGCGCGCCAACGAAGCCGGCGCACTGGCTGCCGCCACCGGCTCGTTCGTGCTGTCGCTGGCCTTCAAGCTGCTGTGGCCCTCGCTGCCGTTCATGGACCGCATGGGCCTGGTGTTCCTGGCCACGCTGCTGCTGGGCGTGGGCGTGGCCCTGGCCACCCGTGCCAGCGGCGACCGCGACCGCATCCGTACCGATGACGTGGGCTATGCCACCGCCCCGTCGTTCAACATCGCCTCGCTGGCCGTGCTGGCGATCCTGGTGGCCCTGTACGCAACCTACTGGTGAACCCATGGCACTGATCGCTGCCCCTGCCCTTGCCCGCGGCCTGCGCGCCGTGCTCATCGCCGGCCTGCTGGCTGCCGCGCTTCCGGTGGCAGCGGTGGACGTGCAATGGCACGGCACCGCGACGGTGGACGCAGAAAATGCCGGCTGGGGCCGCATGGCCCGCCTGGCCGACGGCCACTGGCTGGCCGTCACCACGCGCTTCCATGCCGGCCAGCCGACCACGCTGCAGGTATCGGCCAGCACCGACAACGCACGCAGCTGGCAGCCCCTGTCCAGCGTGGCCGAACCCGGGCGCATGATCGACAACGGCGAACTGTTCGTACTGCCCGACGGCCGCATCCTGCTGGCGATGCGCTCGCTCATCGAGGGCAGCTCCTACCGGCTGCACCTGTACGCCAGCGATGACCAGGCCCGCAGTTGGACGTTCCTGAGCACCATCGCGCGCAATGAAGCGCCCGCCGGCCGCAAGGACCGCGGGGTGTGGGAACCGGTGCTGACCCAGCTCGATGGCGGCGTACTGTCCGTGGTGTATGCCGATGAAACCCGCGCCGACGAACAACCGTCCTACAACCAGGTGGTGTCCCAGCGCCTGTCCACCGACGGCGGGCGTACCTGGGGGCCGGTGGCCACCATCGCCCGGCAACCCGGTGGCGGCTTGCTGCGCCCGGGCATGCCGGTGATGGCGCGCCGCCCGCAGGGCGGCTTCCTGATGGTGCTGGAAACCTGCGGCGATGATCCGCAGTGCCCGGTGTCCTACAAGGTATCGCCCGATGGCAGGAACTGGCCCGATGGCCTGGGCACGCCACTGGCCGACCAGCGTTGTGGGCCGCACGTGATGGCCACGCGCAGCGGAACGATGTTCGTCACCTCCTGCGCCAACGCGGTGAGCTGGAGCAGCGACAGCGGCGCACACTGGCAACGCGTCCCTGACCCCGCCTGGCCGCTGGGCTTCCGCCATTCCTGGCCGGCCGTGGTGGAACTGGGCCCGGGGGAAATCGGCGTGATCAACAGCGTGGACGGTGCGGTGAAGATCCGCTTCGGCACGTACCACTGAAGCCAGCCGCGGCGCTCACCGGGGCCTTCAGCGTAGCCCGCCCGAGGCAAACAGATGCTCACCGGTAATGAACCCTGCATCGTCCGAGGCAAGGAACACCGCCACGCGGGCAACATCCGCCGTGCTTCCCAACCGTCGCAGCGGCGTGCGCTCGACATAGCTCTGCACGAACGCGGATTCGGTCGAGCCATCGGCAAGGGTTCTTTCCGTTGCGGTCAAGCCGGGCTTGAGCGTGTTGACGCGGATCCCGCGCGGCCCCAGCTCGTTGGCCAGCACGCGGGTAAAGGCATCCACCGCACCCTTGCTTGCTGCATAGACCGACGCACCCGGCGGCGCGAAGTGGGTGACCGACGAGCCGATGTTGATGATGCTTGCCCCATCGCGCAGATGGGGCACCGCCGCAGCCGTCACCAGCATCGGCCCAAGTACATTGGCACGGAACTGGCGCTCGTAGTGATCGGGCACAAACGATTCGATCGGCAGGAATTCGAAGACGCCGGCGTTGTTCACCACCACCTCCAGCGTCCCGAAGTGCGCGATGGCCGCCGCCACCAGCGCGGCGGCGTCTGCCGCGTTGCCGACATCACCGGCTACGGCAACCGCACGCCCACCGGCGGCAACGATGGTGGCCACAACCGCGTCCGCACCGGTACGGTCCGAGCGGTAGTTGACCACCACTGCGGCACCGCAGGCGCCCAGTGCACGGGCGATTTCCGCGCCGATGCCAGTGGATGCTCCGGTGACCAGCGCGACTTTTCCATTGAGGTTCAGGGACATCACGGCCTCCTCAGACCTGGGTCAGGCCGCCGTCGACGCACAGATCGACACCGGTGATGTAACTGGAGTCCGGCGAGGCCAGAAACAGTGCGGCGGTGGCGATTTCATCAGCGCGGCCGAAACGCCCCAGTGGCACGGCGCGGGTCATCATCTCCTTCCATTCCTGCGAAGCCGGTGCCGTGAACGGCGTGTCGATGGGCCCCGGGCTGATCACGTTCACCCGGATCTGCCGGTCCTTCAACTCCATCGCCCAGCTGCGCGCGAACGAACGGACTGCTGCCTTGCTGGCGCTGTACACGCTCATGCCCGGCAGGCCTTTCAGATGCGCAATGGAACTGTTGAGGATGATCGAGCTGCCGTCGCGCAGCAGCGGCAGCGCCTTCTGCACGGCAAACAGCACGTTCTTCACGTTGGTCACGAACGTATCGTGGAACAGCTGCTCGGTAACGTCGGGCAGGAACTGGTCAGCATGACCAATGCCGGCGCTGACGAACACTACGTCCAAGCCCCGCTGCGCCTGACCAATGGTGGCGTACAGCCGGTCGAGATCGGCCATGCGCGCCAGATCCCCCTGCACGCCGACTGCCCCCGGACCCAGTTCAGCCAGTGCCTCATCCAGCGTCTCCTGCCGCCGGCCGGTCACATAGACGGTGGCCCCCTCTTCCAGGAAGCGCTTGGCGCTGGCCAACCCCATGCCCGTCGTTCCGCCAATCACCAGCGCGACCTTTCCGTTGAGTTTCGACATCTGTACTTCCCTCGCTTCGAGCGGATCTGAAAACCAGTCGGAATTGTCAGGACCACATCGCCGCCACCCAAGTGGAATACATGAATTGCTGAAATTCCAAACAGGAATCGCCCAATGACATACTCTGCCGCACCAGCCCCAAAGGGCGCGGCAGGCCACCGGCAGGAATGCAGCAATGGATCACCTCAAGGGCATGCGGCTGTTCATACGGGTCGTCGAAAGCGGCAGCTTCGTCGGTGCCGGCAAGGCCGAAGGCGTTGCACAGTCCACCGTCAGCAAAGAGGTGGCGGCACTGGAACGTCGCTTGGGCACCCAACTATTGCGCCGCAGCTCACGCGGCCTGAGCGTGACCGACGCCGGGCAGGAATACTTCGAATTCGCCACCAGGATGCTGGCCGATCTGGATGCCGTGGAAACCCGGTTACGCGCGGGGGAGGCTGCGCCGCGCGGGCGCCTGCGGGTCGCCCTGCCGCCGGTGCTGTCCAGCCGCGTGATCATGCCGGCGCTACCGGCGTTGCTGCAGCAGTTTCCCGGGCTGGCGCTGGACATCGAGGTGTCCGAACGCTACGCCAACCTGGTGGAAGAAGGCGTTGACGTGGCCATCCGCATCGGCCAACGGCTGTCCGATTCCAGCTTGCGCGCCTGGCAGATCGGCAGCCTGGAGCCGATGGTGGTCGCATCGCCCGGCTATTTGGCCAGCCACGGCGTGCCACTGGCACCAGCCGACCTGCAGCATCACAGTTGCCTGCCGTTCCTGTTCCAGCGTGCGCAGAAGTCGTGGAAGTTCCGCGATGGCCAGACCGTCTTCACCGTAACACCCGAAGCACGGTTGCGCACGAACGATGCCGACGGCATCCATGCTGCTGCACGTGCCGGCATGGGTCTGGCCCAGGGCCCCAGCTGGATGTTTGCCGATGACATCGCCGCCGGCGCGCTGGTACCCGTGCTGACCCGTTACACCGCCCAGCGCGTGCCGATCTGGGCGGTAACCCCCAACCGGCATCGCATGGATGGCGCCGTGCGCCTGCTGGCCGACGCGCTGGCCCGCATCATCGACAGTGCCCCCCATCTGCACCTGCCGCCACGCTGATCGCCGCCCTCAATAGAGCAACCGGTACCGGTGCGCCGTACGCAGGGCGGTAATGCAGTCGCGGCCGCTGTCGGCCAGGCACATCAGTGCGATACCGGTCTGTTCCAGGCTGGGCTGTGGCGTGCCGGCCGGGTCGATACCCTGACGGCGGGCGAACTCACGGTCGCGTACCAGCTGGGCCAGGCCCTCGATGCCATTGAGCGCACGCTCCAGGCGGCGCAGCACGGTGTCCAGGTCGATGCCGGGGGTGGAAGGCAGGAATTCAGTCATGACGTCGGTCTCCCGAAAGGGGTGACGCCACCGCAGAGGTGGCGGACAGTGCGTGGTTGGAATGCCGGGCAAACCATCGAAACCGGTGGATCCGAAGATCCCCACGCACCGCCCGCCATGAAAGGCCGACGTTGCACCACAGGACATCGCGGCTGCGATGTCCTGTGGTGATCGTAGTCAATGGTTTAGCAACGGGATTCCAAGCCCGGCAGCCACACAGGCAGCTGCGCACGCAGCCTGCCCATGGCAGGCGCTGCAAATCCAATTGAATCAGCCATTCCCGCGCGCGCCATCGCGCAGACAGCATCAATCGATCGGCCGTCGCTGTCGTATCCATCCATGCGCAACGCGACAATCTGCGCATCGCGCGACATCTGTCGTCGCGGTCCACACGCCACTCATCATCGCGGCCCTGCTGCCATCGCCATCGCCGGCCCCCGCTGTCTGCGATCACACAGGATGCGGCGGCGTCGGCATCAGTGCAGTTGCGTCAGTGCGCCTCAGGCCCAGTGCAGCACCGTCACCGCCGTGTCCAGCTGCTGCTGGATGCGCGCCAGGCAGCGTGGCTGCGGGTTGACCACGTAGCACGCGGCACTGTGCTGCAGCACCGGCAGATCGGCGTGGTGGTCGGTATAGGCCACCGCCCAGGGCGGCGTGAAGCCCACGGCGGCCAGCATCGGAATCTTGTTGGCGCCCACGCAGTGCTGGTCACGCACCAGCCCACCCAGGCCACGGCGCAGCGTGGAGCCCACCAGCGGCACGTCGGCCAGGCCCTGCCCATCGAGCAGCGCACGCGCCAGTGGCTGCAGCGAACCGGTCGCCACCACTACGCGATGGCCGCCAGCCATATGCAGGCGCAACTGCGCCAGCGCATCGGGCAGGAACACGGTGTCGCGCACGTCTGCCGGCAGCGCCTGCAGGAACGCCTGTACCTGTGCGGGCAGATCCCCGGGCTGCAGCCCCAGCGTGGCCACCCACACGGCATAGCGGATCACCCAGCGCCGCGTGCCACGCAGCACCAGCAGCGGCAGCAGCACCGGCACTGCCATGGCCACCAGCAGCAGGCGCCAGGCATCCCGCCGCAGCCGCCAGCGGAAGAAGCGGGACGCGGTATCCCACCGGGTCAGGGTAAGGTCGAAATCAAACACCACCACCGGCGGCGATCCTGCCATCTGCTGCACTCCCTGCGGCCTGTCGTGGCGGCAGCGTAGCAGCTAGGCCGCGCCCTGTTCCGGTGCACCCTTCATCAGGATCTGGAACACCGGTACCAGCAGTTCCTCCAGTGCGGCCTCATCGGCATCGGCCAGCGCTTCCAGCTTGACCATCTGCCGCATCATCTGCATGCCGGCGATCATCGACAGCAGCAGCGCGGCGCGCTCGGGCCGATGCGCGCCGTCCAGCACGTCGGTGACCCGGCGCAGGTGATGGCTTTCGATCATCTGCTTGCCCACATCCGCCGCCCACGGGCTGGACACCGACATCAGGGACATCATGAAGCCGTTCAACGGCGGCGTATCGGCGCGGGTGATCGGCAGGATCGCGTGGGCCAGCTCGCGGGCCGGCTCGGCCGTCTTCATCACTCCGCCGGCAATGATGCTGTTGCGGGTCATGGTGCTTTCCACCGCTTCGCGGAACAGCTGCTCCTTGGAGCCGAAGTAGCGGTTGACCAGCATGGCCGTCACCCCGGCGCCGGCGGCGATTTCACGTACCCCTGCACCTTCATAGCCATGCTGTGCAAATGCCTGGCAGGCCGACGCCAGGATGGCTTCGCGGGTGGCGGCGGCATTGCGCCGGCGCGGCGCGGCGGGGGGGGGAGCGGCAGTCGGCATGGCGGCACCTCTGGCGGTTCGATACGATATTGTCTACGATTGTATACATATTCCCCAACCCTTGCCTGACCCGGAGATTTCCATGCGACTGCTGCTGACCGGTGCCACTGGATTCGTCGGAGGTGAAGTGCTGCGCCAGGCCCTGGCCGACCCGCGCGTGGATACCGTGGTCGTGCTGACCCGGCGCGCCGTGGCGCTGCAGCACCCCAAGCTGCAGCAGCTGGTGCTGCAGGATTTTCTCGATTACAGCAGCGTCGACCCGCAGCTGCTGCAGGTCGATGCCTGCATCTGGTGCCTGGGCGTCTCGCAGACGGCCGTGGATGAGGCCAACTACATCCGCATCACCCACGATTACACCCTGGCCGCCGCGCACGCCCTGCGCCAGCACGCCCCGCAGGCGCGCTTCTGTTTCCTCAGCGGTTCACGCGCCGACCCGGACGAGAAGGTGCGCATTCTCTATGGCCGCATCAAGGGCCGCACCGAGCGCGCTCTGGCGGGCGTGCTGGCCGATACCTATCACTTCCGCCCGGCGCTGATCCGCCCCACCCGCCCGGAACACACCGTGCCTACCGTCGCCCGCGTGTTCGGCTGGCTGTTCCGCCCGGTGGACCTGTTCACCGATACCTTCAGCGTGGACTGCGATGTGCTGGCCGCGTGCCTGCTGGACGTGGCCATCAACGGTGCAGGCGAACGCCTGTTCGACAACGCGCGCATCCGGCACTGGCGCTGAGGCCCGGCACCTTAAGGCGCGACCGCAGCAACGGGCCGCCGGGCGATCACCCGGCGTGCGACCCAGTGCCGCCCGTGCACGATGAACCCCGGTCTGCGCGGATGAAATGCGTGCTACCGGCCTTGCGCGCGCAGGCTCAGCTGCTGGCCGCCGACGTACCCAGATCCAGCACGATCTTGCCGAACGGCGCCTGTTCCAGCGCGCGCAGGGCATCGGCCCATTCGCTCGCCGGGTAAACGCGCTCGATCACCGGGTGCAGGTTGCGCGCCACCATGAACTGCGTCATCCGCTCGAACATCGCGCGCGAGCCGGTTTCCACGCCGCGCAGGCGCAGGTTGCCGTTCATCACCGGGAAGATGTCCAGCGGCGCGGTCAGCACCTGCACCACGCCGATGATGGCGATGGTGCCTTCCACCGCGGTGGCGGCGATGGCCCGGCGCAGGCCGTCGTCCAGGCCCATGTCCAGCACCAGCTGCGCACCACGGCCCTCGGTCAACCGACGCACCTCGTCCTGCCACTCCGGGGTGACGGTACTGTCGAGGGTCGCGGTGGCGCCCTGCAGGCGCGCCAGTGCCAGCTTTTCCGCGCTGCGCGATACCACGATGACCTTCGCCCCCAGCGCGGCAGCAAACCGTATCGCGAAGGTGGCCACACCGCCGGTGGTCTGCACCAGCACGGTATCGCCGGCCTTCAACGCCCCCAGTTCCACCACGGCATGCCAGGCGGTCAGCGCGGCGATGGTCAGGGTGGAAGCCTCATGGTCGTCCAGGTGCGGCGGTGCCAGCACCAGTTCGTCCTCGTGCCACTGCAGGTGGCTGGCCATCACCCCGTCACGCCGGCGCGAACCTGGCGAGGCCTCCCAGCCGGCTTCGGTCAACGGCCCGTCCAGCCAGCGCGGCAGCACCGTGGTGCACACCCGCGCGCCCGGCTGGAAGCGGGTGACCGCCGCGCCGACCTCGGTCACCACGCCCACCGCATCGGTGAACGGCACCCGCCCGATCAGCGGTTCACGGCCCCAGCCGCCGTTGACCACCACGCGGTCGCGGAAGTTCAGGCTGACCGCCGTCACCTGCACGCGCACCTCGTGCGCGCCCAGCGCCGGCAGTTCCTCGCGTACCGGCTGCAGCACACCTGCCGCGCTTGTCCGCCATGCATCACGCCACATACCCTAGACCTGCTGTGAGAGAGAGTGGCCAGTATCTGGACGCCCCCCTTCCGCCCACAATCCGGCATGCCGGTAAAGGCCTTTTGTCGTGAGCGCAACAAAGCCGACGGACATCGCGATGCTGGAAGAGATGGCCGTGTTCGCCCAGGTGGTGGACAGCGGTGGCTTCTCGGCAGCGGCACGCAAGCTGGGCATGGCCGTGCCCTCGGTCAGCCGCCATGTATCGCGGCTGGAAGCCCACCTGGGCGAACGCCTGCTGCTGCGCAGTACCCGCAGCCATGTGCTGACCGAGATCGGCCAGCAGGTCTACACCGCCTGCCAGGCGCTGTTGAGCCAGGCCCGCGAAGTGCACGCCATCGCCGATCGTTTCAGCGCGCGCCCGGCGGGGCTGCTGCGGGTCTGCGCGCCCATCGTGTTCGGCCAGACCTGGCTGGCCCCGCGCCTGCCCGGCTTCCTCGACGCGCACCCGGAGGTACGCCTGCAGCTGACCCTGGCCGACCGCATGGTGGACCTGATCGACGAAGGCGTGGACGTGACCCTGCGCATCGCCCCGGCGCTGGCACCGGGCCTGGCCTCGCGGGTGCTGTGCCCGCTGGCCTATGTGCTGGTGGCCAGCCCGGCCTACCTGGCCGCCCACGGCACGCCCGCGCAGCCGGAAGACCTGGCCGCGCACCGCTGCATCTACCTGGGCTATGGCCGGTTCGGCCGCCAGCTGCAGCTGCACCAGGGCGAACAGACCGCAGAGGTGGCTCTGGCCGATGGCGTGCAGGTGAACAACAGCGCTGCCATCCTGGCCATGGTCGAGGCCGGCGGTGGCATCGGCCTGGTGCCGGATTTCACCGCGCGCGCCACGCTGCACGCCGGGCAGGTGCAGACCGTGCTGCCGCAGTGGCGCATCGGCGAGCCTTACACCGGCAACGTGCATATCGCCTATACGCCCGGCCGGCACCTGGCACTGAAGGTACGCGCCTTCATCGACTACCTGGTGGCAGCGGCAGCGGCCGATACCCTGCCGCCGCCCTCGGCCTGAGCGTGCTTCGGCCCGCGTGCTTCAGCTCAGGTCGTGCAGGTCCTTGCCCAGCGGCGGGCCCAGCATCCAGTCGGAGAACCGCACCTGCAGCCCCTTGCGCTCGGGCGTGCAGGTCATCGGCCCCACCTGGTAGCGCGATGCCACCGGGAACGGGCACAGGCGCACCAGCGGCCAGTGCCGGCCATCGGCCGAGACCTGCAGGCGCAGCACGCCGGACTGCACCGTGGCACGCATCCAGAAATCGGACGCATCGGCTTCATAGGGGCCGGTGGCCCAGTCCGAGCGGCCATCGGTCAGCACGCTGCTGAGCATGGCGCGGCCATCGCTGAGTTCGATACCCGCCTTGACCCATTGCCGCTCGTTCACCCGCACCATCACCCCGGCCTGGTCATAGAGCTTCTCGAAGCGGCTGCGGATGCGCAGCTGGCAGGTGAACGCCGCCGGTGCCTCGATGCCGAGGAAGTGCCCGCTGTCGCGGGTGAAGCCGTAATGGGTTTCGCGCCAGAAATCGGTGCCTTCATCGGTCACCACCTCCAGCACGCCACCGTCGAGCACGCGGTGCTGCTTCGGTTCGTTGAGCCACGTCCCGCCGTGCCAGGCATCGGCCTTGGCCGCGGCCTGCACGCCGGTGGCCAGCAGCACGCCGCCCGCCGCCAGGCCGCCCACGGTCACCCGTCGCATCACATCCACCCCGTTGTCATCCGCCGTCGCCACGTATGCGCCCTCCCAGGCCGGGCCCGGCGAAGGTGCCGGGCATCGCGGTGATGATGCCGCTGCCGGGCGCACGCGAACAAGACGGGCTGCCCGGATCCGGCCGATGCCCGCATCAGGGAGCCGACGCCTCCCAGCCACCGCCCAGGCTGCGGAACAGCGCCACCAGTGCAAGCTGGCGTTCGGTGCGTACCTGGGCCAGCGCCATCCGGTTGCTGTAGTCGGTACGCTGCGCATCCAGGTAGCGCAGGCCATCATCGATGCCACTGCGGTAGCGCAGCGATGCCAGCCGCAGCGCTTCGGTACCGGCCCGTGCCGCTTCGGCGCTGGCCTGCTCCTCCCGCCGCAACGTATCGCCAGCGGCCAGCGCATCGGACACATCGCGGAACGCCCCCTGTACCGCCTGCTCGTAGGCGGCCACGGCGGTGTCACGGCGCACCCACGCCAGGTCCAGGTTCGCCCGGTTCGTGCCGGCATCGAACAACGGCAACGTGATCTGCGGTGAAAATGCCCAGGTCCGGCTGCCACTGCCGAACAGGCCGGACAGTTCACTGCTGCGGGTACCGGCAGCGGCGGTCAGCGCGATGCGGGGGAAGAACGCGGCGCGTGCGGCACCGATGCTGGCGTTGCGTGCCTGCAGGCGCTGCTCCGCGGCGCGGATGTCCGGCCGCTGCTCCAGCAGGCTCGACGGCAGCCCCGGGCGGATGTCCTGCACCAGCAGGGCTTCGGTGCTGGGCAGCGCCGGCAGCTGTGCCTGTGCATCGGCCGTTCCCATCAGCAGGGCCAGCGCATTGCTGGCCTGGCGGAACTCCCGGTCGATGCGCTCCAGGTCGGCCTGCCCCTGCTGCTGCAGGCCCAACGCATCCAGGTAGTCCAGTTCGCTGGCCAGGCCGGCACTGCGCCGCTGCGCCACCAGCCGCAGGCTCGCATCGCGCGCCTCCAGTACCTGCACGCCCAGCAGGTAGCGGTGCTGCGCGCCATCGCGCTGCAGGTAGGCGCTGATGACGTCGGCCACCAGGCTCACGCGGGCGCTGTCGGCCACCTCACGGCTGGCCAGGTAATCGTGCCGGGCAGCATCGGACAGGCTGCGCACGCGGCCGAACAGGTCCAGCTCGAACGCCGCCAGCCCCACCCCGGCCTCATAGGACGCCTGCACCCCGGGTTGCCCGGGCGTGCGCTGGCGGCTGCCGGTGGCATCCAGCTGCACCTGCGGCACGCGCGTGGCACGCTCGATGCGGTACTGCGCCCGCGCCGCCTCCACGTCCAGCACGGTCTGGCGCAGGCTGCGGTTGTTCGCCAGCGCCTGCGCAACGCAGTGGGCCAGCCCCGGGTCGGTGACAAAGCCTCGCCAGTGCAGTGGCACCACCGGTGCCTGCTGGGGCGCCGGCGCAACCGGCGTGCCATCGCTCCAGTGCGTGGCGATGGGCGCGGCCGGGCGCTCGTACAGCGGTGCCATCGAGCACGCCGAGGCCCCCCATGCCAGCAGGGCCATGGCAGCGGCCCGGCATCCACATGCCATCGGGAAAGCAGAAGAATCCAACACGCGATACCTTTCCAGGAAGGCCGGCCAGCAGACCACCGGCCGGCGTGACAGGGCTTAGAAGCCGCGCGAGAAGCCAACGAAGATCGTCGCGCTGTTCTTCTTGTCCGCTTCCACCAGCGGGCTGTCCTGCAGCGCGCTGGGCAGGCGGCTGTACTTGGCGAACGCCATCACCGACCACTTTTCGCCGATCGGCCGGAAGTACTGCACCCCCACGAACGGCAGGGTCACTGCGCCAGGCTTGTAGTCCACCACCCCGCGGGCGACCTCCGAATCCAGCGTGCCGTAGTAGTAGTTGGCCATGTCCTTGGACTGCCAGGTGACACCGGCCATCGGCGTGATGGAGCCGATGCCCAGCTGGAAGGGATAGCCGTACTGCAGCGTGGCTTCCTGCCCGCCACTCTTGTCGGTCACGTCGGCAAGCAGTTCCAGTTCCAGTTCACCGGCACGGCCGGTCCACTTCGCTCCGATACCCAGGTCCAGTGCCTTGTCACGGTCTTCAAGCAGGGTGCGGTCGATGCCGTTGCGCGCCAGTTCGCTGCGCCCCAGGTCATCAACGCTGAAGCCATCAAAGCGGAGCTTGCCCAGCGCGTTCAGCTCGAACGCCTCATTGCCCACCAGCTTCCAGCCTGCGGTGATGCCGCGGAAGAAGAAACGGTCGCCGTTGTAGTTCACCAGGGGGATCGGCATCACCTGCGAACCTTCGCCGGCATAGGCACCATCCTTGGCGATGGCACCCAGCCCCAGGCTCCAGCGCGGCGGGCCACCGGGGCCGCCCTCGTCGCCGTCGGCGGGGCCGGCCTGGGCAAGGGCATTGAACGACAGCCCGCACAGCAGTGCGGGCCAGAGCAGCTTGATCTTCACGTGGGACCTCTCGGGGGCGGTGGAATGGTGCGTCCGCCACCTGCGCCGCGCTGCGCGGGCCCGGTACCGGACGTCCGCCGCAGGATGAAGAGGCCATGTCGGCACAATGTCGCTGCTGCCCCGGACGGGGTGAACTCCGCCTGTACCGATGCTAGAGCGGAATGATGCTGGCGGTGACATCCAGCTGCGCCACCGTGCCACCGGTGGTGCGCGGGTCGATGCGCAGCCGCCAGCCGAAGCGCTCGCAGATGCGTCCGATCAGGTACAGGCCCAGGCCCTGCCCACGCGTCGGCGCCAGCTGCCGCAGGCTGTCGCGGTAGCGCCGGGCGGCTTCGACCGGGTCAAAGCCGCTGCCCGAATCGGACACGCATACCACGCCCTGCCGCAGGGCCACTTCGATGGCCCCGGCCGGCGTGTTTTCCACCGCGTTGCGGATCAGGTTGCTGACCGCGATGCGCACCATCGCCTCCGGGGCGGCGATATAGGTGGGTTCAAGCGTGCCCAGCACCAGCTGCGTGGCGACGCTGCGCAGCAGGTGCTGGTGGTCGTCCAGCACCTTGGGCAGCAGGGTGTGCAGCTCGACCACCTCCGCCGGTGCATCATCCGGCAGCGGCTCGCGTGCCAGGTAAAGCAGGGCGACCATGGTTTCGGACAGGTCCGACACGGCATGCTCGATGCGGCCCAGGGCCGGCTGCGCCGAACCGGGCAGCTGCTGCTGGCGCAGCAGGTCCAGGGCACCGGCGATCACCGCGATCGGCGTGCGGAACTCGTGGCTGGCCTGGTCCAGCAGGCTGCGCTCGCGTTCCATGAACTGCGCCACCCGTTCCAGGTGGGCATTACTGGCCTGGGCGATGATCTGGATCTCCTCACGGCGGTAATCCGTGGGCAGGCGCGCTGTCGGGTTCCCGGGCTCGATGGCCTGCATGCGCCGGGCCAGGTCGCGCACCGGGCGCGCCAGGTTGGCATGCAGCCAGACGATCACCGACACGATCAGCAGCCCCAGCAGGAACACCCAGCCGGCGCTGCGCAGCGAATCGCGGTTCTGCTGGTCTTCCAGTTCGGCGATGTCCAGCTGCGTGACCAGCCGCCCGCCGGGCAGGTCCACCACCAGCGCATGGAACGGCGGCGCCCCATCGAACGCCTCCCGGCGCTGGAATTCGCCATAGCCGTCTTCGGTGGAATACCGGCCTGGTGGCAACGTGGCCAGGTATGCCGGCAGGTTGGCCGGTACCGTCCCGCGCGGCAGGTACCAGGAGCGCACCAGCCCGGTGTGCGGCAGCGTGGCGGCCCCGCCGCTGCGCACGCGCTGGGCATGGTCGGCCGATACCGCCTGCAGCAGGTGCACCCAGTAGCGGTGCTCGATCAGGTACTGGCTGCGGAACCCCTGCACGGTGAATGCCAGCACCATCAGCAGCCCGAACCCCACCAGCGCCGCACTGACCCAGCCATGCACGCTGCGTGCGCGCCGCGATGGGGCCTCAGGCGCCGGCATTGTCGAACAGCCGGTAACCGGACCCGGGCACCGTGTGCAGCAGGGTGGGCTCCCCACCCTGCTCGATGGCCCGCCGCAGCACATACATGTGGGACCGCAGCAGGTCAGTACCCGGGGGGTTCTCGCCCCAGGCCACCTGCTCAAGGCGCGCACGCGTCACCAGCTGCGGGCTTTCGCGCATCAGGACCTCCAGCAGCCGGCGGCCGGTGCGCGTAAGCACGATGCGGCGGCCCCCCCGCTGGATTTCAGCGGTGGCCATGTCAAAGCGCAGGTCGCCCACCACCAGCGCATCCTCCGGGGCGGCCGACTGGCGCAGGCGGGCCACCAGCGAACGCAGCCGGACCTCGATTTCCGGCAGCGCCACCGGCTTGACCAGGTAGTCATCCAGCCCGGCCTCGAAGCCGTCGATCTTGTCGGCCAGCTGATCGCGCGCGGTGAGCATGATGACCGGCACTTTCTTCTTCGCCTCGCCACGCAGGCGGCGCAGTACCGTCAACCCGTCCATCCGCGGCAGGTTCCAGTCCAGCACGATCACATCGTAGTGGCGCGCGGCGGCCAGGTGCAGGCCGGACACGCCATCAGGGGCTGCGTCGAGTACGTGGCCGCAGGCTTCCAGGTAGTCGTACAGGTTCGCCGCCAGCTGGGCGTTGTCCTCGATGATCAGGATCGACAACGGTTCCTTGCTCATGGTGCCCGTGCCTCCACGGTAGAGCGGCGGGCGATGGCCCGGATCACGGCGCGGCCACCTGCTCAAGCACGGTGCCCAGCGCTGCGAACCACTCTAGCATGGCGTACAGACCCAGCAGCAACGACAGCAGCAGGCTGCCGTTGAGCAGCAGCTTCAGCAGAACATACAGCTTGCGGTGGCGCCGTTTCAGGCCCAGGCCGGCCTGTCGCCAGGGCGAGAGCACCGCAAACAGCCAGGTCAGCACGCCGCGCGTATCCTCGCCGGTGTTGGGCACCCGCATCGCCCTGGCCAGCAGGGTGAACCCGCCGTTGGCCAACCGCCCCAGCAGGTTCATCGGGCGGACCACGTCGCACATCAGGATCAGGCGCATGGCCTGGGTATCGTTGCGGGCATGGTGCGGGTAGGTCTCGTCGAAAACGAAGTCCTTGCCATCGCGCCAGGCCACGGCCTGGCCATCGATGTTGATGAAGCAGCGCGCGTCGTTGGGCGTGGCCAGCCCCAGGTGGTAGCGCAGCGAACCGGCCAGCGGGTCCGAATGCAGGGTCAGTTCCGCACCGGGGGGCAGCAGCGAGAACATCGCCCCGCGCACGCCGGGAACCCGTGCCAGCAGGCGCAGGGTTTCCGGGCAGGTCCGCTGGGCCGAGCGGTGCGTGGTGCCGTACCAGGTGAGGTAGTACTTGCGCCAGCCCCGCTTGTAGAACGTGCGGAAGCCCAGGTCGTGGAAGCCCTGCGAGCCTTCGTGGCAGGTGGCATCCAGATCACCGTTGGCCAGCAGTGCCAGCCCTTCGCGCCGGATCAACTGCCAGTTGGCGCGCAGCAGGCAGACGCCATGCAGGTAGCCGGCATCGATGACCGGGGCACGGGCGCTGCGCCGGGTGGTCATGTACAGCAGGCAGTTCAACGGTGCGAACACCGGCCAGCTCTTGCGCAGGTACTGGCGCAGGCTGCCGTAGCGCTGGCGCCCGCGCCAGCGGTAGACATAGGCCAGACACGCGGCGCAGTACAGCAGCAGGAGGGCCACGAGGGCGGCACTGTAGGTCATGGGTCGGTCTCGGTGCTGCCCGCAGGGGCAGCGGTTGGGGACGACGCTGCGCCGGCGGGCTGCCGGCACGCAGGCATCAGGGGTCCAGGGCGGGGGAAGCGCCGGCCGGCGCGGTGGCGTCCGGTTTCCAGCGCGTGCGCAGCCAGCGCACCAGATCGTCGGCCTGGCTGTATGCCACCGGGATCACCAGCAGGCACAGCACGGTCGAGGTCAGCAGGCCGCCGATGACCACGATGGCCATGGGGGCGCGGAAACTGGCATCGGCCCCCAGCCCGAGGGCGACCGGCAGCATGCCCGCCCCCATCGCCAGGGTGGTCATCACGATCGGCCGTGCGCGTTTGCGGCAGGCATCCAGGATGGCGCGGCGGCGCCCCATGCCCTGCTCGCGCCGTGCCATCACGATGTAATCCACCAGCAGGATCGCGTTCTTGGTGGTGATGCCCATCAGCATGATCAGGCCGATCATCGAGGGCATGGACAGCGATGCACCGGTGATCCACAGCGCCAGGAAGGCACCGGGCATGGACAGCACCAGGGCGATCAGCACGGTGAGCGGCTGCATGAAATCCTTCAGCAGCAGCACCAGTACCGCATAGATGCACAGCACGCCGGCCAGCATCGCCATCGCAAAACCGCTGGCCAGTTCGCCCATGGCTTCGGCATCGCCGGTGGCTCCCACGCTGATGCCCGGCGGGACATGCTGCAGCGCCGGCAGGGCGGCGGCGGCCTTTTCCACCTCGCCCAGCGGCAAGCCGTTGAGTTCGACCTGTAGCGTGACATTGCGCCTGCGGTCATAGCGGGTCAGTTCGGCCGGCCCCGCCAGCAGGTCCAGGTCGGCCACGCTGCCCAGCGGCACGAAGCCGCGCGCACCGGCCACCGGCAGCCGGCGCAGCATCTGCAGGTCGTCGCGCCCCTGGTCCTGCAGCCGCACCACCACCGGAATCTGCCGTTCACTGACATTGAGCTTGGCCAGGTCCTGCCGGTAGTCGCCCACCGTGGCCGTGCGCAATGCATCGGCAATGGCTTCGGCGGTCACCCCCAGGTCGGCGGCACGCGCCATGTCCGGGCGCACCACCAGTTCCGGCCGTACCAGGCTGGCCGAGGACACCACCGCGCCGATGCCGGGAATCGTGCGCAGTTCCTGTTCCAGCCGGCGCGCATGCCGCGCCAGCGCCGTTGCGTCCTCCGCCGCGAGCACGATCGCATAGCTTTCGCCGCCACCGCCGGCCCCCACCTTGATGCGGGCACCGGCCACGACCGCCAGCGCCTGCCGGAACTGCGCCTCGATCTGCTGCCGCCGCACCTCCGCCCGTTCCCCGCGCGGCCGCAGGTTGGCGGTCAGCGTTGCCGTGGTCACGCTGGCGCGGGTACCGCCATCGTCATCGCCGTCATCACCGGCAACAGCCGTGCCGATGGCGGTGTACACCGAACGCACGGCCGGGTGCTGCTGCAGCACGGCACGCGCCTGCTCGGCCAGCGCCCGTGTCTGCGCAAGCGTGCTGCCCGGCGGCAAGGTCACGGTGATCGAACTGGTGTCGCCATCATCGGCCGGCATGAACTCGCCCGGCAGCCGCGCCGCTACCGCCAGCCCAAGCACCACCAGCACCGCCGCGCTTGCCAATGTCGCCCGCCGGTGCTGCAGGCACCACCGGGCCAGCCGCAGGTACAGGCGCAACCAGCGTGGCGTGCGTGCCACATGCGTGGGCATCCGCAGCAGGTAGGCCGCCATGGTGGGGGTCAGCATGCGCGCCACCACCAGCGAGAAGAACACCGCCACGGCTGCCGTCCAGCCGAACTGCACGAAGTACTGGCCCACCACACCGCCCATCAGCGATGTCGGCAGGAACACGGCGATGAGGGTGAAGGTGGTGGCGATCACCGCCAGGCCGATCTCATTGGTCGCCTCGGTGGCCGCCTGCAGGGGGGGCTTGCCCATCAGCAGGTGGCGTTCGATGTTCTCGATCTCCACGATGGCGTCGTCCACCAGCACGCCGATCACCAGCGACAACGACAACAGCGACACCGTGTTCAGGCTGAACCCCATCAGGTGCATCACCGCGAAGGTAGGCACGGCCGACAGCGGCAGCGCCACGGCCGCGATCACCGTCGCGCGCCAGTCGCGCAGGAAGCACAGCACCACGATCACGGCCAGCACTGCCCCTTCCAGCAGCAGCATCATCGAGCCGCGATAGTTGTCGGCGATTGGATCGACATGGTTGACGGCTTCGATGATGTCCACGCCCGGGTGGGCCGCACGCAGCGCCGCCACCGCCTGGCGCACGCCATCGGCCACGTCCAGCTCGCCCGCGCCACGCGAACGCAGTACATCGAACGCCACCACGGGCCGGCCATCGAGCAGCGCCATCGACCGGGGCTCGGCATGCGTGTCGGATACCGCGGCAACCTGGTCCAGCCGCAGCCGCCGGCCATCGCCGAGCGACAGGTGCAGCTGGGCGACATCGCCGGCGGTCTGCACGGTGGCCAGCGTACGTACCGAATGTTCCTGCCCGCCCAGGTCCGCACGCCCACCCGCGGCTTCCTGCTGCTGCACGCGCAGCCGGCGCGACACATCCACGGCGGTGATGTTCAGCGCCTGCAGCCGTGCCGGGTCCAGCGCGACGCGGATTTCCCGGTCCACGCCCCCCACCCGGCTCACCGCGCCCACGCCGGGCAGGCCCAGCAGTTGCCGGCTCAACGCACCATCGACGAACCAGGACAGGTCCGCCGCATCCAGCGATGAGGACGACACCGCATAGGTAACCACCGGCATGCTGGCCACTTCCTGCTTGCGGATGGTCGGGTCAAGCAGATCCGCCGGCAGGTCCGCACGGATGGCGGCCACCGCGTCGCGCACGCCGTCCATGGCCTCCTGCACCGGCTTTTCGATGTGGAATTCGGCCGTTACCGTGGCCGTGCCGTCGGCCAGCGTGCTGGTGATGTGCTTGATGCCCTGTACGTTGGCGATGGCGTCTTCGATGCGGCGTGCCACATCGTTTTCCAGCTGTGCAGGCGACGCACCGGGCAGCTCGGCATTGACCGTGATGACCGGAAAATCCATGTCGGGGAAGTTCTGCACCTTCATCGCCCGGAACCCGGCCACGCCGGCGACGGTGAGCAGGACGAACAGCAGGCTGATCGCCACCGGGTTGCGGATGGACCACGCCGAGACATTGAGGTTCACGGGCTGTTCCCCTGCGCGGCGGCCGGGGGCGTGATCGGCACGCGGGTGCGGGCGGCGGGCGTGCGATCCGGGCGCACATGCACGGTGTCACCACTGCCGAGGAAACCCAGCCCGCTGGCGATCACCGCCTCCCCTTCGCGCAGGCCGTCCACCACCACGCGGTCACCAATGCGCTGCCCGGCCGTGATCTTCCGCTCCACCACCGTTGCCGCCGGCCCGACCTGCATGACGTAGTGGAAACCGTCGCGCAGCAGCACGGCCTCCTGCGGCACAGTCAGCACGCGGGTACGCCCCACCTCGATGTCCCCGGTGGCGAAGGCCCCGGCCCGCAGCGCACTGTCGGCGGGAAGATCGACATAGACCAGCCCGGTGTGGGAGGTGGCATCCACCACCGGCGACACCATGCGTACCGTGGCACCGATCCTGGACTGCCCCGGCAGGGACAACCGCGCCGGCTGGCCCGGCTGCAGGCGATCCAGGTCATCGGTGGCCACCACGGCACGCCATTCCAGCCGGCCGTCGCGGATCAGCCGGAACAGCTCCTGGCCGGCCGGCACCACGGCCCCCACCGTCGCCGCTCGCGCACTGATCACCCCATCGCCGGGCGCCACCACGCGGACCTGTGACAGGCGCAGGCGCTGGCGCTGTTCAACGGCCTGGGCAGCCTCCAGGCGCGCCTGCGCGACCTGCCCTTCGGCCACGTACTGGCCGACGACCTGCGGCGACATCGCGCCGGAGCCATCCAGTTCCTGTGCGCGGCGCTGGTTGCGCCGGGCATCGGCCGCCTGGGCCCGGGCCAGCGCGACGCTGGCGGTGGCTTCGGCCAGCTCGGCACTCACCATGGCGGCCTCGAACACGGCCAGCACTTGTCCCTTGCGCACGGTGTCGCCCACGTTCACGCGCACATCCACCAGCTTCAGGCCATTGGATTCGGCACCGATGCTGGCTTCCTGCCAGGCACTGACATTGCCGGTCGCAGGCACCTGCAAGGGCACGTCCATCATGCGGGCCGGGGTGAGGGTCACGGTGAGCACTGCGGCCGGCGCGGCCTTGGCCACGCCACTGGACGGCCACAGCGCCGCAGCGACGAGTACCAGCAGCACCAGGGCAGCGAGCACGCCACCGGCAAGCAGGAGATTTTTGTGGGAAGCAGCAGGCATCGCGGTCAGGCCAGGCAGGGCGGCAGGACGGCCACCTGGCATACGCAAGCGGCCACTCGTTCGGATCGAGTGGCGATGATCGGCAGGGCATGTCGTTGCAATGTCGCACGGGCTGCCCGGCCCCGTGCGGCGATCAGCCCGGTGGAGCGGCGATCAGATCCAGCGCTGGTCCAGCAGTTCGCGCTTGATGTAGGCGTAGAACACCGGTGCGGCGACCAGCCCGGGCAGGCCGAAGGCCGCTTCCATCACCAGCATGGCCAGCAGCAGCTCCCAGGCACGCGCCTGGATTTCCCCGCCCACGATGCGCGCGTTGAGGAAGTATTCCAGCTTGTGGATCACCACCAGGTACAGCAGCGCGGCCACCGCCACGTAGAACGACACCGACAGCGCGACGATGGTGATGATGGTGTTGGAGATCACATTGCCCACCACCGGCAGCAGGCCGGCCAGGAAGGTGATCAGCACCAGCGTCTTGGACAGCGGCAGGTGCACGCCGAACAGCGGCAGCACACCCAGCAGGAAGATGCCGGTGAACACCGTGTTGAGCAGGGAAATCTTCACCTGCGCGAACACCACCTGGCGGAACGCGGTGGCCAGGCGCGTGGTGCGCCCGACCAGTTCCTGCGCCAGCGGCCCCAGGCTGGGCTGCGGCAGCTCGTCATACAGGGCGATCATCGCGCCCAGCACCATGCCGATCAGCACGCGCACGCTGACCTGCACCACCGAGGTGCCGGCGATGCCCAGCTGCTGGCGATGGGTGGCGGCCCATTCGTTCAACGCCGCACGCAGGGCCTGCAGGTCTTCGGGAATGTACGGCTGCAGCACGGCCGGCACCTGGTGCCGGGAGGTGTTGAGGATGTCCATCAGGCGCATCAGCAGCGCGTCGGGGCCGCCGGTTTCGTTGCGGAAGAACGCGGCGATGCCGATGCCGGCCAGCGCCAGCCCACCGATGATCAGCGCCGACAGCACGATGACCGAGATCGCCCGCGCCCGCCCCGGCGGCAGCCGGCCTTCCACGGTGGACGCCAGCAGGTGGGTGAGGTGGAACACCAGCAGGCCCGACAGCAGGGTCACCACCAGGCCCAGCTTCAACGCCAGCCACATGCCCAGCAGCATCAGCAGCCAGGCCGCGATGCGGGCGTTGGGGGGCCGGGACGGGGCGGACAGGGCAAGGGACATGGGGCGCTTCCTGGCGGGGTGGCCCATGGTAGTGGAACGGCGTGACGCGCCGGTGCGGGCGCATAGCGGTCGCACCGCACGGTTCAGGGATGTCTCCCCCCGCTTGAGTGCCGGGGATTCCTGCCACGCACCAAAGCCCTGATCGGCCCAGGTGTCCGGCCCCCTCACTCCGCGCAGCTGGCCGTATCCTTGCCCTGCCGCTTGGCGTGGTACAGCGCCTTGTCGGCCATCGCCAGCCAGTCTTCCACCGTGCCGTGCTGCGGCGTGGCGGCAATGCCGATGCTGACGCTGTAACCGACCACCACCGCGCCCTGCGAACGGGCCACATGCAGCCACTGCCGGATGTCACCGGCCACCCGCATGGCATCGGCGGCACTACAGGCCCCCAGCAACACCACGAATTCATCCCCGCCCAGCCTTGCCGGGATGTCCCCGGGCCGCACGAACGCACGCAGGGTGCTGGCCACATGGCGCAGCACTTCATCGCCGGCGCGGTGGCCATGGGCATCGTTGATCTGCTTGAAGTCATCGACATCAAGCATCAGCAGGCAGGCGACCCCACCCTGCTGGTGGGCCTGGTCCAGGACCTGCTGGGCGCGCCGGATCAGGTAGCCGCGGTTGGCCAGTTCCACCAGCGGGTCCATCCGGCTCAGCCGCTGCAGCTGGCGGTTCTGCGATTTCACCCGGCGCGCCAGCCGCCAGCTCAACAGGCTCAGGCCGATGCCGTAGACGAACAGGAACGGCAGGCTGAGCAGGATCGTGCGCTGCGAGGTCATCGGCTGGTACGGGAACCCCAGCGCCAGCCAGGCCACCGCAAAACCCAGCACCAGCGCCAGGGTCGCACGCAGGGCCAGGCGCACGCCGCCGGCGGCGATCTTGTCGGCCACCAGCAGTGCGGCGAACAGCGCGCTGGGCACGGTACTGAGCGCCATGAAGGCGATCCATGCGCCACCAAAACCGGAATCAAGCACCATGCAGCGGAACTGCGCGGCAGCCGGTTCGCGCGACCGGTGGATCAGCACCAGCGCGATCGCCGGCCACACCACCGCGTTGAGCAGCAACAGCACCCAGGGCAGCAGCCCGTCGTGGCGCTCCAGGATGATCGACGCAATGGGCAGCGTGCCCAGCCCGTTGCCCACGAACCGCATCCAGCCGATGCGCCGTGCCGCGCCCCTCCCTTCGCCGGCCGTTTCGGTCGAATCAGTGAAGAAGGGCATGGCATCCCCCGCTGGGCAATCGCACGTTCCACCCTCGCGCCGGGTCGAAAGCTGGGGGCAAGTCTGACATCGACACGTCAATGGAAAGCGAAGGGAGATGGCGCATCTTCGGCCACCCCGCGCGTTTCGTCATCCCTGCGGCGCCGGATGGGCCGGGCAAGCGGACACGGCCGTTCGCTGCCCCCCGGAACGGGAGATGCCCCGCAGGCGGGGCGCTTCCGGTTCCCTCCCTTACCCGCCGCCCGGCGCCCCCGTCGAGCCGCGCAGCATCAGGCTGAAATCCAGCGTCTGCTGGAGCGGCACGTCCACGCTCTCGATGATCGCCAGCAGCAGGTTGACCGCGCGGGCGCCGATCTCGCGCATGGGCTGCCGGACGGTGGTCAGCGGGGGCGTGAGGTACTGCGACGAGGCCAGATCGTCGAAGCCGACGATGGACAGGTCCTCCGGCACGCGGATGCCCCGGTCCCGGCAGGCGGCCAGGGCGCCCAGCGCCATCTGGTCGCTGAAGCAGAAGATCGCGGTCGGTACCGGCGTGTCGGCCAGCAGCGCGAGGGCGGCCGCATGGCCGGATTCCACGGAAAAATCGCCCGGCGCGACGCTGAGCTGGCGCAGGCGGCCACGAGCCTTGCCGGCCGCGCGCACCCCTTCCAGCCGCTGGGTGTGCAGGGGATTGTCCGGCGGGCCGCCGATCACGGCGATCCGCTCGTGCCCCAGCCCATACAGGTGCTCCATCACCGCGCGTGCGGCCGCCGCGTTGTCGATGTGGACGCTGGGAATGCCCAGCGCGGGGTCGAACTCGCAGCCATTGACCACCGGCGCGGCGGCCCCCTGTTGCTGGACGATCTCCCGCGCGGTCGGCGGCAGCCGATGCCCCAGCACGATCAGGCCATCGGCCTCGTTGCGCCGGAGCATCTGCGCATACCGCTCCTCACGGTCGGGGCGATGCTGGGTATCGCCCAGCAGCACCGCATAGCCAACGGCCTGCGCCGCTTCTTCGGCGCCCTGCAGGATCTGGGCGAAGAACGGGTTGGCGATGTCCGGCACGGTAACCAGGATCTTGCCGCTGCGCTGGGTCTTGAGCGTCCGGGCGATCGTGTTGGGCACATAACCCAGCGCGGCGGCGGCCTGCTCGATGCGCGCGCGGGTGGCCGGCAGGACTTTCTCCGGCCGGGAAAGCGCCCGCGAGACGGTGCCGGCGGAGACGCCGACGTGCTTTGCGATGTCGTAGATGGTGGCCATGGCTTCAGTTCTTCATGCCGCTGTGCACTGCACAACAGGTCCTGCGGAAAGCCCGTGTAGGATAATGCAATCGATTGCATCGGGGCGAATCCGCTTGAAGACACTCAAGGGTCCAGCGCTGTTCCTGGCGCAGTTCATCGGCGACACACCTCCCTTTGATCGGCTGGACACGCTGGCTGGATGGGCCGCGGGCCTGGGCTATTCTGGCCTACAAGTGCCGACCAGCGCGCCCCACCTGTTCGATCTGGCCGAGGCGGCGCGCAGCCAGGCGTACTGCGATGACATCGCCGGCATGCTGGCCGGGCATGGCCTGCAGATCACCGAGCTGTCCACCCACCTGCAGGGCCAGCTGGTCGCGGTCCACCCGGCGTACGACAGCCTGTTCGACGGATTCGCACCGGCCGACAAGCGCGGCGACCCGGCCGCCCGCCAGGCCTGGGCCGTGGAGCAGCTGCTGCTGGCCGCCAAAGCCAGCCAGCGCCTGGGGCTGACCGCGCATGCCACGTTCTCCGGCGCACTGGCCTGGCCCTACTTCTACCCCTGGCCACAACGCCCGCCCGGGCTGGTGGAGGCGGCCTTCGCCGAACTGGGCCGCCGCTGGCGCCCGATCCTCGATGCCTTCGATGCCTGCGGCGTGGACCTGTGCTTCGAGATCCACCCGGGCGAGGACCTGCACGACGGCGCGACCTTCGAGCGCTTCCTGGACGTGGTGGACCACCACCGGCGCGCGAAGATCCTCTACGACCCCAGCCACCTGCTGCTGCAGCACATCGACTACCTGGGCTTCATCGACCGCTACCACCCGCGCATCGGCATCTTCCACGTCAAGGACGCGGAATACCGCGCCAGCGCGCGCAGTGGCGTATATGGCGGCTACGAGGACTGGATCGATCGCCCGGGGCGGTTCCGCTCGCTCGGGGATGGCCAGATCGACTTCAAGGCGATCTTCTCGAAGTTCGCACAGTACGAGTTCCCGGGCTGGGCCGTGCTCGAATGGGAATGCTGCCTGAAACACCCCGAGGACGGCGCACGGGAGGGCGCCGCCTTCATCCGCGACCACCTCATCCGCGTGACCGGACGCGCCTTCGACGATTTCGCCGACAGCGGCACCGATCCGCAATCACTGCACCGCATGCTGGGACTCTGAGCCGTTACCGCCCCGGGAGGGCAAGCCATGACGCACGCCATGTCGCGCTTGGGCGCGATGATGTTTCTGCAGTTCTTCATCTGGGGGGCATGGTTCGTGACCCTCGGCACGTACCTGGTGCAAGGCCCGTTGCAGGCCAGCGCGAGCCAGGTGGCGACGGCCTTCCTCAGCCAGTCCATCGGCGCGATCGTCGCGCCCTTCCTGGTCGGCCTGGTCGCCGATCGCTACTTCGCCGCGCAGCGCATCCTGGCGGTGCTGCACCTGGCCGGCGCGGTGCTGATGTGGCTGGCCTCCACGGCGACCAGCTTCAGCGTGTTCTCCGCCTGCGTCATGGGCTACATGCTGCTGTTCATGCCGACCCTGGCGCTGGCCAACAGCGTGGCGATGCGGCACATGCAGTCGCCCGAGAAGCAGTTCCCGCTGGTGCGGGTGGCCGGCAGCATCGGCTGGATCGTGGCCGGCGTGCTGATCGGCTGGCTCGGCTGGGAACAGGCGCACCGTCTTGAACTGACGTTCCGGATGGCCGCGCTGGCTTCGCTGGCCCTGGGCCTGTACGCCTTCACCCTGCCGCACACGCCGCCGCTGGCACAGCAGCGCGACGCCGGGCTGGGGCAGATCCTGGGCCTGGATTCGCTGCGGCTGCTGAAGTCGCGCTCGTACCTGGTGTTCTTCCTGGCCTCCATCGCCATCTGCATCCCGCTGGCGTTCTACTACAACTTCACCAACCCGTATCTCAACGATCTGGGCGTACACGGCGCGGCCGGCCTGCAGTCGCTGGGCCAGGTCTCCGAAGTGCTGCTGATGCTGGCCATGCCGTTCCTGTTCGTGCGGCTGGGGGTCAAGACGATGCTGGCGGTGGGCATGGCCGCCTGGGTGGTGCGCTATGCCCTGTTCGCCTTTGGCGATGCGGGCAGCGGCTTCTCGCTGCTGGTGCTCGGCATCGTGCTGCACGGCATCTGCTATGACTTCTTCTTCGTCACCGGCCAGATCTACACCGATGCGCACGCCGGCCCCGCCGTGCGCAGCAGCGCGCAGGGCTTCATCACCCTGGCCACCTACGGCGTGGGCATGTTGATCGGCACGTTCCTGTCCGGCGCGGTGGTCGAGCACTACACCACCGCCGCCGGGCCGGACTGGCGGCAGATCTGGCTGTTCCCGGCCGGCGTCGCGCTGGTCGTGCTGATCGCCTTCCTGCTGCTGTTCCGCGACCGGCCAGCCACGGCAGCCGCGCCCTCCCCTGCCGGGGCACGCCGCTGATGCGCACGCTGGGAATCGCCATCGTCGGCACCGGCATGATCGGCGCCGTGCATCATCGCGCGGCCCTGCTGGCCGGTGCCCGGATCCGCGGGATTGCCGGCTCTTCCCCGCAGCGCGCAGATGCGGTGGCTCGTGCGTGGAATGTCCCGCGCGCCTACCGGGACATCGAGGAGGCCGTCGCTGATCCGCAGGTGCAGGTCGTGCATGTCTGCACCCCCAACCATCTGCACCGCGCCATGGCGCAGGCGGCGCTGGAAGCGGGCAAGCACGTGATCTGCGAGAAGCCGCTGGCCACGACGCTCGAAGACGCCCGGGCCCTGGCGGCACTGGCTGCCGCCAACGGGCGGGTCGCCACGGTGCCCTTCGTCTACCGCTACCACCCGGTGGTGCGCGAGGCACGCGCGCGCATCGCCCAGGGTGAACTGGGGCCGCTGCACCTGATCCACGGCAGCTACCTGCAAGACTGGCTGCTGGACCCGGCCAGCAACAACTGGCGCGTTGATCCTGCGCTGGGCGGCACCTCGCGCGTGTTCGCCGACATCGGTTCGCACTGGTGCGACCTGGTGGAATGGGTCAGCGGCGAACGCTTCACCGAGGTCAGCGCGGCCTTCGCCACGGTCATCGCCGAGCGCGGCGCCACAGCCGGGCAGAGCTTCGCCACACCGGCAGCCGGCGGGGCGATGCAGGCGGTTGCCAGCGAGGACGTGGCCACCGCGATGTTCAGGACCGGCGCGGGCACACTGGCCTCGTTGACGGTCAGCCAGGTGTCGGCCGGGCGCCACAACCGCCTCTGGTTCGAGATCGACGGCGCGCGGGCCAGCGTGGCCTTCAACCAGGAGGACGCCGAGCGGCTGTGGATCGGCCTGCCCGACCAGCGCGAGGAGATCTTCGTGCGGGGTCCGGGGGCCGGCAGTGCCGAGCAGCGTCGGCTGTCGGTCCTGCCGGCCGGGCATGCCCAGGGCTACGGCCAATGTTTCGAGGCGTTTGTCGCCGACACCTATCGCGCCATCGACGGCGAGCAGCCGCAGGGCCTGCCCACCGTTGAAGACGGCGTGCGCTCGGCGCTGATCGTCGATCGTGTCATCGCATCGGCCAGGTCGCGTGCCTGGGCCCCCATCGAATGAATTCCGGGAGAACTTTCTGATGAACACCGCTGCACGCAGGACCGCCACCCTCGCACTGCTGCTTCTGTCTGCCCTGCCGGCCTTCGCCCATGAGGCCGCCGCCCCGCGCAAACCGATCGCCGTGCAGATGTACACGCTGCGCAACGCCGGCCCGCTGGACCAGCAGCTGAAGATCGTCCACGACGCCGGCATCGGCGCGGTGGAAACGGTCGGCACGCAGAACGTCAGCGCCACCGAACTCAAGCAGCTGCTCGACCGCTATGCGATCAAGGCGATCTCGTCCCACGTGCAGCTGGCCGAACTGCGCCGCGATCTCGACGGCGTGGTCGCCTTCAACCGCGCCATCGGCAACACCGTGCTGGTGGTGCCCTACCTGGACAAGCCGGACCGGCCGACCGATGCCGCCGGCTGGACCGCGCTGGGCAAGGAACTGGGCACGCTGGCGGCGCGCGTGCGGGCCAAGGGCCTGCAGCTGGCCTACCACAATCACGATTTCGAGCTGGTCGACTTCGATGGCAGAACCGGCCTGGAGTTGCTGTTCGCCGCCGCCGGCCCCGACCTGCGCACCGAGCTGGACCTGGCCTGGGTGGCACGCGCCGGCCACGACCCGGCGGTGATGCTGGGGAAGTTCAAGGGCCACCTGTTCGCCGTACACGCCAAGGACAACGCGCCCAAGGGCCAGGCCGTCGACGAAGGCGGATTCGCCGCCGTCGGCCAGGGCGTGCTGGACTGGAATGCGATCCTGCCCGCCGCCGCCCGTGCCGGGGTGAAGTGGTACATCATCGAACATGACCAGCCGCGCGATCCGGCCAAGGTCATCCAGACCGGGGCGGACTACCTGCGTGACCACCTGACCGTCAGCGCGCCCGCCGGCGCGCAGCACTGACACGCGAAGGAGCCCGGCATGAAGACGATCCTGGGAATGGCCGTGCTGCTTGGCACGGCGACGCATGCATCCACGGCGTGGTCCAAGGAGGACCCTGCGGCCGGTGCGCAGCTGTATGCAGCCAACTGCACCGCCTGCCACGGCGCCAACCGCGCCGGTGTCCCCGGCGCGTTCCCGGCGCTCACCGATATCGGCAAGCGCCTGCAACCTGCACAGATCAAGGAAAAGATCCGCAAGGGCGGCGGGTTGATGCCGCCCTTCTCCCAGCTGTCCCCGCAGGAGATCGACGATATCGCCAGCTACCTGGCGAAGTAGGCCGCTGCCGCCGGCGCAGGTTCCGGCGGCACGCTGTTACAGCTCGCGCACCCAGATGTTGCGGTAACTGACCTTCGAATCGTGCTCCTGCAGGTAGAGCGGCGCACAGGCATGCGGCGCGTAGGAAGGCGCGCCGATGTATTCGGTCTTGCCGGCCAGCACCGTGTCATCCTGCACCAGCACCCCGTTGTGCAGCACCGTGATGCGGGCAGGCGAAGCGAGCCCGCCGCCCGGCGAGAAGCGCGGCGCCTTCCAGATGATGTCGTACACCTGCCACTGGCCCGGCGCACGTGAAGCATTCACCAGCGGCATGGCCTGCTTGTAAATCGAGCCGGCCTGGCCGTTGGCATAGGTCGGGTTGTTGTAGCTGTCGAGCACCTGCAGCTCGTACAGCTCCTGCAGGAAGATGCCGCTGTTGCCGCGGTGCTGGCCATCGAAGCCGCGCGTTTCCGTGGGTGTGCGCCACTCGACGTGCAGCTGGATATCGCAGAAGCGTTGCCGGGTGCGGATGCCCTTGCTGCCCGGCACCACGGTCAACGCCCCCTTGGCCACCGTCCAGGGCACGCGGCCGCCCTGCTCCGCTTCCCAGGCGGACACATCCTTGCCATCGAACAGCACGATCGCATCGGACGGTGCGGCGCCGGCGGGCGTGGCCACCACCGCAGGCACGGGTTTCCACACTTCGGTGCGGGCCGGATCACGCGCAGGATCGGCGGTCTGCGCCAGCGCCAGCGCCGGCGCTGCAGCCAGCAGGCAGGCCGCGATCAGCAAGGGTCGGGTCATCGGGTTTCCTGGAGAGTGAGGCATCAGCGAAGAGGGGCGGTCCATCAGCTGGTCGCCCAGGCAGGCGTACCCGGCGCATAGGCAAGATCGCCGTCGTAGCGGCCGGGTACGGCCACGTACTTCAGCACCTCGGTCGCACCGACCTTGGAGGTGAAGAAACCGAAGATGGTCAGCTGCTTGATCATCGTGAAGTAGTGCGGTGCCGCCTTGGCCGACGCGGTGGTGCCGGTTTCGTTCACCTCGACGCTGCGCGCCCTGGCCTCTGTATCCAGCGTGCGCAGCAGCGCGGTGCGGGCCTGCGGTGTGAGGGATACGAAGCGGCCGCCGGCGCGCGCGTCGATGTCGGCCAGGCCGGCACGGAACGTCGCCTGCTGCTGGGCGGTGTAGCAGGCGCTGACGAACTGCGCCATGAACTGCCCGGCAGCGGTGTCCTTGGCACCCGGCGTGCCGGTGCGCGGCAGGATGGTCTCGGCAATCTCATCCAGCATGACGATGTCGGCAGCGGTGAACAGCGGCGCAGCCCCCGCAACCGGCGCCGGGGCCGGGGCCTGCGCCTGCCCTGGGAGCGGCAGGCCTATCATCGCCGCACCGGTGGCAGCGACGATCATCTTCAGCAGTTCGCGGCGTTCCATCACAGGTTCCCCGCTTTCAGTTCGCGCACGGCGTGGTCGGCCGCCCGCGCGGTCAGCGCCATGTAGGTCAGCGACGGGTTCACGCACGCGCTGGAGGTCATGCAGGCGCCATCGGTGACATAGACATTGGGCGCATCCCACAGCTGGTTGTGCTGGTTCAACACCGAGGTGCGGCGGTCACGGCCCATGCGCGCGGTTCCCATTTCATGGATGCCCTTGCCCGGGGCGTAGTCGTTGTCGTGCATCTTCACGTCCTTCACCCCGGCGGCCTCAAGCATCTCGGCGGCATCGGCGGCCATGTCCTTGCGCATGGCCTTCTCGTTGGCGCGCAGGGAAACATCCATCGCCAGTACCGGCAACCCCCATTTGTCCTTGACGTGCCGGTCCAGGCGGATCGTGTTGTCGTGGTGGGGCAGCATTTCGCCGAACCCGGTCATGCCGATCTGCCAGTCGCCCGGCTGGGTGAGCGCCTCCTTCAGGTCGGCACCGATGCTCAGCTCGGCGATCTCGCGCGACCAGCCGGTGCGGCTGGCACTGCCCTGGTAGCCGAACCCGCGCAGGTAGCCCCGCTTGTCCGCGGCCACGTTGCGGAAGCGCGGCACGTAGAAGCCACAGGGACGGCGCCCGAAGTAGTACTTGTCGTCGTAGCCCTCGACCCGGCCGGAGGCACCGGCGCCGAAGTGATGGTCCATCACGTTGTGCCCCAGCTCACCGGACGACGAGCCCAGCCCGCCCTCCCAGACATCGGTGGCCGAGTTCATCAGCAGCCAGGTCGAGTTGAAGGCCGAGGCGTTGAGGAAGATCACGTTGGCCGTGTACTGGTAGGTCTGGCCGGTTTCGGCATCGATGATCTCCACGCCGCGTGCCCGCTTGCGGTCCTTGTCGTAGAGCACTTCCTTGACGATCGAGAACGGCCGCAGCGTCAGGTTGCCGGTCTTCATCGCCGCCGGCAGCGTTGCCGCCTGGGTCGAGAAATAGGCGCCGAAGGGACAGCCCAGGATGCATTTGTTGCGGTACTGGCAGTTGACGCGGCCCTGCTCGGGCTTGGGCTGGGTGATGTTGGCCGTGCGCGAGTGGATCATGTGCCGCGTGCCGCCAAAAGCTTTCTTGATGCGCGCGGCCACGTCCTTCTCGACGATGTTCAGCGGGATCGGCGGCAGGAACTCGCCATCCGGCAGCACATCCAGCCCCTCGCGCGTACCGGCGATGCCGGCGAACTTCTCCACGTGGTCATACCAGGGCGCGATGTCGGCGTAGCGGATCGGCCAATCGGTGGCGATGCCGTCCTTGAGGTTCGCCTGGAAATCCAGGTCCGACAGCCGGTAGCTCTGCCGCCCCCACAGCAGCGAACGCCCGCCCACGTGATAGCCGCGGAACCAGTCGAAGCGCTTGGTCTCGATGTACGGCGATTCCTTCTCGTCGGCCCACATGCCCTGCAGGTTCTCCACCAGGCCGTAGTCGCGCATCAACACCGGATAGGCGGCCTTCATCGCCTGCGTGGGCCGGTTGCGGTGCGGGAAATCCCACGCCTCCTTCATCGCATTGACGTAGTCCTTGACGTGCTCGATGTTGCGTCCGCGTTCCAGCATCAGCACCTTCAGACCCTTCTCGGTCAGTTCCTTTGCCGCCCAACCGCCACTGATTCCCGAGCCGACGACGATCGCGTCGTAGTGATTATCTGCCATGGGTTCTACTTCACCTGGGTGGATATCGTTTCAGACATCGCAGAGGCGGATCGCCTCGCGCAGCGAGCCGATGGGGTCCGGTGCCGCAGGCATGAATTCCTGCGCCAGATACCCATCGAAACCGGTGTCGCGGATCGCGCGACAGATGGCGGGATAGTGCAGTTCCTGCTGGTCGCCGATCTCGTGTCGGCCAGGCACGCCCGCGGTGTGGTAGTGCTTGAAGCACGCATGATGCTTGCCGATGGTGGCGATGATGTCGCCTTCCATGATCTGCATGTGGTAGATGTCGTAGAGCAGGCCGAAGTGATCCGAGCCGATCCGCTGGCACAGCTCCACGCCCCACGCGGAGTGGTCGCACAGGTAGTCGTGATGATCGACCTTGGAGTTCAGCAGCTCCATCACCAGCACCACGCCGCGCTTTTCGGCATGGCCGAGGATGCGCTTGATCCCGGCTTCGGCATGGGCCATGCCCTGCTGCGGGTCCATGCCATCGCGGTTGCCGGAAAAGCAGATGAGGTTGCGATAGCCGGCGTCGGCCACCAGGTCGATGTGGCGCATGTAGCGCGTGAACAGTTCATCGTGGAACTGGCGGCCGGCAAACCCTTTGGTCAGCCCCAGCTCGGCGCCGTTGCACATCGAACTGTAGACACCGTGGGCCTTGAGCGTGGGCCAGTCGGCCGGCCCGACCAGATCGATGGCGGCAAAGCCAATGCCCTTCACCGTCTGGCAGAGCTGGGCCACCGACAGCTGCGGAAACGTCCAGCGGGCCACGGAATGCTTCAGCGTGCCCTTGAGCGGGGCCTCGGCAGCGAACGCGGGCAGGACGCCCGCCGCGCCCAGGCCAACGCTCCCGGCAACCGCAAGGCGCAGCGCATCGCGCCGCGTGAACCCCGGCGCAGGCGCCGGTCCGATCGAATCGATGGACATCCACGTACCGGCCTCCCAACCGGTATCAAACCCTGATGATTCGCCGCAATGCAATCGATTGCACCATACGGGAGGAATTCGTTTTTTTGCAAGCCGCGGTGCACGAAAAAAGATGCTGCGGGGCACAACGGAAAGACCGATGCCGGCCCCCTCACCGTTGGGCAGGTGCAGGTGTGCAGCACATCAGCAGCGTGGGAAGCGCAGGCAGCGTTGGGCTCAGGGCGTCGACCGTTCCCTATCGGCCCCGGCCAGCGCGCGCAGGTGCGGGTGCCAGCGCGGCCCGACGTCCGCGTCGTTGCCGATCAACGGCTGGAATGCCGGCATCGCCGCAGCCACCGGGAATCAGCAGCAGCGCCATGCAGGCAAGGCGGGAGGGCGTCATGTGCGCCCACGCCACAACAAAAAACCCCGGCAGGCGCTGGGGCATGCCGGGGTTCTGTGCAGGCTCGAGCCTGGCGGAATCAGAACGGAATATCGTCGTCAGCAAAGTCGTCCATCGGCGGCGCCTGCTGCGGCTGCGGGCGCTGGTTGCCACCCTGGTTGCCATAGCCGCCCTGGTTGCCACCGCCCTGGTTGCCGTAACCACCGCCCTGGCCGCCACGCTGGCCGCCGCCACCGCCGTACTCCTGGCGCGGGGCCTGCTGGCGCTGCGGACGGTCACCGTAGTTACCGCCACCGCCACCGCCACCGCCTTCACCGCGGCCGCCCAGCATCTGCATTTCGTCGGCGATGATGTCGGTGGAGTACTTCTCCACGCCGTCCTGGCCGGTGTACTTGTCGTAGCGCAGGCTGCCTTCGACGTAGACCGAGCTGCCCTTGCGCAGGTATTCGCCGGCGATTTCGCCCAGCTTGCCGAAGAACACCACGCGGTGCCATTCGGTGCGTTCCTGCTGGTTGCCGTCCTTGTCCTTGCGGACGCTGGTGGTGGCCAGGCTGATGCGGGTGATCGCCATGCCACCCTGGGTGTACTTCACGTCCGGGTCGTTGCCGAGATTGCCGACCAGGATGACTTTGTTGATGCCACGCGCCATAGGGTTGCTCTTCCTGCTGTGTGCCAAAAGTGGGTGAAACGTGGCAAAGGCCGATGGCGGTGGCCGAACGCCTTGCGCGTCGTCCGACCGGCCTGCGATGGCACGGGTCCACCACTTCCAGCAAGGGATGTGGGTGAAGGCAGACCATCATAACAGCCCGACCAGAATCCACACAGCCTCTTGCATTTCAATAGCTTAGGAAGAATGCATACCCCATCGACCACGCGCCGCTGCTATCGCCCGGCGCCCTCCCTGCGCAGGCCGTCGCGCTTTATGGCGGCACGACGGTCGTCGCCCGCCCCGCGTTGCAATCGGCGCGCCCATCAATGAGAATGGATCTCATTCCCTGACTCATCTCTCCACCGGCCGCAGGACGCGGAAGGGCTCCCACTGCATGTCCCCGAGCAACGGCCTGTCCACCCTGCCCCGCCCTGCTGCCGCGCCCGACGAGGGCGTGCAGTCGCTGTATCGCGACCACCATGGCTGGCTGGTGCGCTGGCTGGCCCGCAAGCTGGGCAATGCCTTCGATGCCGCCGACCTGGCCCAGGACACCTTCGTCAGGCTGATCACCGCGCCGGAGGCAAACAGCGAAAAACAGGCCGGCTGGTCGCTGCAGGAGCCGCGCGCCTACCTCACCCTGGTGGCCAAGCGCCTGCTGGCCAACCTGTACCGCCGCCGCGCGCTGGAACAGGCCTACCTGGATGCGCTGGCACGCCTGCCTGAAGCGCAGGCGCCCTCATCGGAACAGCACGCGATCGTGCTGCAGGCGCTGCAGGACATCGATGCGATGCTCGATGGCCTGCGCCCGGAGGTCCGTCGCGCCTTCCTGCTGTTCCAGATCGAAGGGTTGGACCAGGCCACCATCGCCCAGCGCCTGGGCGTGAACGTGCGCACGGTCAAGCGCCACATCGCACAGGCACTGGCCCGCTGCATCATGGTTGCACCATGAGCGGCACCGCCGGTGCAGGCCCGGCGCGGATCAGCGAATCCATCGCCCTGCAGGCCGCCGAGTGGTTCCTGCGGCTGCGCGACGGTGACGCCAGCGCGCGCGACCAGGAGCGCTGCCAGCAGTGGCGCCGGGCCCATCCGGAACACGAACGCGCGTGGCAGCGCGCGCAGCAGCTGAGCCAGACGCTGGGCGCGCTGCCGGCGGCGCTGGCGATGCCGGTGCTCGACCGGCCGGCCGCGCGCCGCCGGGCTGCACTGAAGACCCTGGCGGTGGTGATCTCCACCGGGCCGGCGGCCTGGCTGGCGTGGCGCTATGCGCCCGCCCCGACCTGGCTGGCCGACCACCGCACCGCCACCGGCGAAGGCCGCACCGTGCAGCTGGAGGACGGCACGCGCCTGCAGCTGGACACCGCCAGTGCCGTGGACATCCACTTCAACGATGAGGCCCGGCTGGTACGGCTGCGCGAGGGCGCGGTCGCGATCTGGACGGCACCGGACCCGCAACCGCGCGCGCGCCCGTTCGTGGTCAGCACGGCAGAAGGACACCTGCGTGCGCTCGGCACCCATTTCATCGTGCGCCAGCAGCCGGCACTGACCCATGTGGCCGTGCTGGAAGGCGCCGTGGCGGTACGCGCACGCACCAGCGGCGCCGCGCAGGTACTGCAGGCCAACCAGCAGGCGGCGATGTCCACCACCACGATCCAGCCGCCGGCCCCGGCCGATCCGCACGTGGACGACTGGACCCGGGGCGTGCTGTACGCGCGCGACATGCGCCTGGGCGCGTTCCTGGCCGAGCTCGGCCGCTACCGGCCCGGCGTGCTGCGCTGCGACCCGGCCGTGGCCGGCCTGCGCATTTCCGGCGTGTTCCAGCTGGCCGACACCACCCCGCTGCTGGACAGCCTGCCGCAGGCGCTGGCGGTGCGCGTGGTCTACCACACGCCCTACTGGGTGACGGTGACCACGCCGGCGCGGTAACGCGTCCCTTCGGGTGCATATCGCCTGTCCCTTCCTGCCGCTTCGCGTGTGAAAGGTAGCGAGACCCCAATCACTGCCCCGCAGGAAGGAACGATCCGCATGCCCCGTTGGTCCCCCCGCCCCTCGCTGCCGCGCGCCCTGGCGCCGGCCCCCCTCGTGCTGATGGTGCGCTGCGCGCTGGTGGCGATGGCCGGCATCCCCGCCGTGCAGGCCGCTGGCGCCCCGGCCCCGCAGGCCATGGCTGCGGACAGCACGCGCCGCAGCTATGACATCGGTGCCGGCCCGCTGGACCTGGCCCTGGGTGATTTCGCCGCGCGCGCCGGGGTCAGCATCACCATGCCGCCAGCCCTGCTGCAGGGCCGGACCAGCAGTGGGCTGAAAGGCCAGTACAGCGTGCAGGAAGGCTTCGCGCAGCTGCTGGCCGGTTCCGGGCTGGCGGTGGTGGGTGGCCGTGGCGGCAGCTACGTGCTGCAGGCCGCACCTGCCGCGTCCAAGGCGGCAGGCAACGAGGCGATGACCCTGGCCACCATCCAGGTGATGGCGCGCCGCGCCGCCGATGGCACCACCGAGGACGCACGCTCGTACACCAGCCGGGTGACCTCGATCGCCTCCAAGAGTGACCAGTCGTTCCGCGAGATTCCGCAGTCGGTCTCGGTCATCACCCGCCAGCAGCTCGACGACCACGGCAGCGTGGACATCCGCGATGCGCTGGCGATCACCCCCGGCATCACCAGCAGCCAGCTGAACTTCGATTCGAACTACTTCTATTCGCGCGGGTTCCAGATCGACAGCATGCAGGTCGATGGCGGCGCACCGCTGAACATCGCCAGCTACACCTACAACGTCAACCAGAACATGGATTTCTACGACCGCGTGGAAGTCATGCGCGGTGCCTCGGGCCTGCTCGGCGGCGTGGGCGACCCGGGCGGCATCATCAACGTGGTGCGCAAGAAGCCGCTGCCCACCGCGCGCTTCATCATCGAACAGCAGGTCGGCAGCTGGAACCACAGCAAGACCATGCTCGATGCCACCGGGCCGCTGGGGCTGGACGGACGCATCCGCGGCCGTGCGGTGCTGTCCTACCTGGACACCGACTACTTCGTGGACATCCGCCACCAGCGCGCGCCGCAGGGCTATGCCGTGCTGGAGGCCGACCTGACGCCGCGCACCCTGCTGACCGTCGGGGCCAGCCGCGCCATCGTCGACAGCCGTGGCGTGGGCGGCGGTGATGTGCCGCGCTACAGCGATGGCAGCGACATCGGCCTGCCCCGCCACACCAGCCTGACCCAGCCGTGGTCGACCGCACAGAGCCGCACCACCGAACTGTTCGGCGCGCTGGCGCACGAGTTCGACAACCACTGGAAGCTCAAGCTCAACGTGATGCGCTCCACGTCCGACTACAACGGCACCACCGCCTTCGGCTACGGCGCGCTGGACAAGGCCACCGGCAAGGGCGTGGCCTGGTACGGCGGCGGCCATTACCTGTACGAGAACGAGCAGACCCTGGCCGATGCCAGCCTGTCCGGCGCGTTCACCGTGGCCGGGCGTACCCATGAATTCCTGCTGGGCGTGGACCGGCAGGAAATCGAAAGCCTCTGGAACGTGGGCTATTCCCCCACCCCGACCGGCGTGCAGGACATCGACCTGGCCCATCCTGGCGCCTGGAACCCGGCACCGGCCAACCCGCCCTCGCGCCGCTACAACCCGTGGGGCCAGACGCAGAAGGGGGCCTACGGCGTCCTGCGCCTGCACCCGGCCGACCGCCTGCATGTGATCCTCGGCGCGCGCGTGTCGCGCTATGCGTTCAACCAGGTGTACGAGTCGCTGGCGGGCAATGGCAACTGGACGCTGACTTCGGGCAGCCGCTTCCGCGAGCCCTCGCGCACCACGCCCTATGGCGGGGTGATGTACGACCTCAACGACCAGTGGACGGCGTACCTCAGCTACGCCTCCATCCTCAAGCCGCAGGCCCTGTCCAAGGCCGGCCCGCCGCCGGGCACGTCACTGGACCCGGTGGAAGGCAAGAGCTACGAAGCCGGGCTGAAGGGGGAACTGTGGGAAGGCCGCGCCAATGCCACCTTCAGCGTGTTCAACGTGGCGCGCACCGGCAGCGCCGTGGTGGACCCCCGCTACCCCACCAGCCGCCAGGAATGGTCGGGCAACTGCTGCTACCTGCCGCAGGGCAAGGTGACCAGCCGTGGCTTCGACGCCGAACTCAGTGGCGAAGTGCTGCCGCGCCTGCAGCTGGCGGCCGGCTACACCTTCACCCGCACCCGCGACGAATCCACCCGCACACTGTTCAGCACCATCACCCCGCGCCACCTGTTCAAGCTGTCCACGTCCTACACGCTGGACGGTGCGCTGTCGCGCTGGAAAGTGGGCGGCAGCGTGAACGTGCAGAGCCGCCAGTACGTCACCGACACCCTGTACGACGCCGACTGGAACGCCCTGGGCACCTACAACTTCAGCCAGCCCGGCCATGCGGTCTGGAACGCGATGGCGCAGTACCAGATCAGCCCGCGCTGGACGGCGACGGTGAACGTCGACAACCTCTTCGACAAGGTCTATTACCAGACCGTCGGCTACGCCACCGGGGGCAACTTCTACGGCACGCCGCGCAGCTATCTGCTGACCCTGCGCACACAGTTCTGAGCGGGGCCGTCGGGGGGCTGCTGCCGGCAGTCCCCCGCCGGGCCGGGCCGCAGGTGGCCGGGCAGGCCGGCGGGGCCGGGCGCAGGCAGACCGCCTGCGCGCCGCCCATGGCATGATGCGGGTCGTCGTTGCCGCTTTCCCCGCCCTGCCATGACCATCAAAGGCAAAGCCACCTCCCTGGACATCGCCCACCTGGCCGGGGTGTCCCAGCCCACGGTGTCGCGTGCCCTGCGCGGCAGCCCGATGGTCAACGCCGAGACCCGCGAGCGCATCCTGCGCATCGCCCGCGAACTGAACTACAAAGTCGACAAGAACGCCTCCAGCCTGCGCCTGCGCAATGCCGGCACGCTGGCCCTGCTGTTCTTCGAAGACCCCACCAATGACGATTCGCTGATCAACCCCTTCTTCCACTCGATGCTGGGCTCGATCACCCGTGCCTGCGCGCTGCACGGGCAGGACCTGCTGGTGTCCTTCCAGCAGCTGTCCACCGACTGGCAGGCCGACTACGAGGACAGCAACAAGGCCGACGGCATCATCCTGCTCGGCTACGGCGACTACCACGAATCGCGCGGGCGCCTGCAGCGCCTGGTCGAACAGGGCACCCACTTCGTGCGCTGGGGGGCGGCCCTGCCCGGCCAGCCCGGCGTGTCGATCGGCAGTGACAACTTCCAGGGTGGCTTCGACATCACCACCCACCTGCTACAGCAGGGCTGCCGGCGCATCGCCTTCCTCGGCCATGCGTCCAGCCATTACCCCGAATTCGAAGAACGCTACCGCGGGCATGTCGAGGCCCTGCGTGCGCACGGGCAGGTGGCCGAACCGGCCCTGCAGCACGATGCCATCACCACCGAGGCCGAAGGGCAGCAGGCCTGCGAGGCCCTGCTGGCGCGAGGCGAAGCGGTCGATGCGATCTTCGCCGCCAGCGACCTGATCGCCATCGGCGCGGTGCGCGCCCTGCGTGCACGCGGGCTGCGGGTGCCGCAGGACGTGGCGGTGGCCGGCTTCGATGACATCCCGCTGGCCGCCTCGGTCTCGCCACCACTGACTACCGTGCAGCAGGACACCAAACAGGCCGGCCAGCTGCTGGTGGAACGGCTGCTGGCGCTGATCGGCGGGCAGCCGGTGGACAGCCAGAGCATTCCAGTGAAGCTGGTGGTGCGCGAATCGTCGTTGCGCGGTTGAGCGCTGCTATCCACGCATGGCGTGGATCTACACGGCGGCATCATCCACGCATGGCGTGGAGCTACACGGCCGCATCATCCACGCATGGCGTGGATTTACCTCCACGGCATCGTCCATGCATGGCGTGAGGATGTAGATCCACGCCATGCGTGGATGGGAGCCGGGCCGCTGCACCCACCGGGCCGGGCTCAGCGTGGCACGGGTGCGCTGCGATCACGGTGCAGCCCTGTCACCCGGGTCACCTCACCCACCGCGACCACGTGCGGGCCTTCGTGGCAATGAAAACACACACCTTCAGAGATACGTGCACGATGCTCGCTCACCCGAAGCGCATCGTTCACGATCGTCATCCGTGCCTGCAGCCAAGGCCCCACCGGCAACTCATCCCCGTCCGGTAGCGGCTGGCCATCCTGCCCCAGGAACAGCGGCCAGATCATGAAAAGCGCCAGTCCGCCCTTTTCGCTGGCATAGGCGAAATCCCAACGGATGCCATTGCGTGGCGGACTTTGTCGGCCTCCCTCGGCGCGCGACAGCACGCGGATGCGGGCCTCAAAATCATCCGGCACTCGCGTGGTTCCCTGCATGTCGTGCTCCCATGGCCTGCCCTGCCGCCGATGATGCCGGAGATTCCGGTACCCGTGGGACGGGGCACGCACCAGGATGGCGCTCATCCACGCATGGCGTGGATGGAGGCCGGGCCGCTGCACGCACCGGGCCGGGCTCGGCTATGCTCACCCTGTCGCCGGTCATCACCGGGCGGCCACCCGCACCGCATCGCACCTACCTTCCGGGAGAAGGCCTTTGTCCTCCGCCAGCGCTCGACCTACCGCACCGGTGACGGCGACGACTGGCAGGCTGCGTCCGCGCTGACGCCTGCCCGTGTCCTCCTCGCACCGGTCTTGCCCGTTCCGGGCGAACTCCCTGTCGAGGTTCCCATGCTTGTTCCTGTTTCCGCGCACGCTGTGCGCGCGCTGCTGCTGCGCCCCAGTGCGGCCGATGATGCCATTGCACCACCGCCGGTGCTGGCGATGCTGGCCGATCTGGCCGAACGCATCGAAGCCGGCTTCACCCCTGCCGCGTGGCAGGTGATCGAGGCGGGCCAGCCGGTCGGCCTGTTCTCGCTCACCCGTGCCCCCGAGGCCGGCGCGCTGGACATCGGCTATGGCATTGCCCCGGCCTGGCAGGGCCGTGGCCTGGCCCGCCAGGCACTGGCCGAGCTGGTGCAGTGGGCGCTGCACGACCCGCGCGTGCAGCGGCTGACGGCTGAAACCGCCGTGACCAACCTCGCCTCGCAGGCGGTCCTGCGCGGCAATGGGTTCGTGGTCACCGGCCAGCGCATCGATGCCGACGATGGCCCGTTGCTGTGCTGGCAGCTGCTACTGGTTGTACCTTGAGGCAGCGGAGGGCGGCGGCGCTGGGTCGCCGCCCTCCAACGCAGGACACCCCTGCTATCTCCTCAGGTGGATGCGGCGTGCCGCCATGGCGCGGATAACTCGCAGTCATCACCCAGGCCCAGCCCGACGTCGCGCCGGGTTGCACATGACGAGCAAAAGGGGCAATCCATCAGCGGGAGGATTCCCATCGGCGCCAGCCTGCGAACGATGGCGGCTCCATCCACGCATGGCGTGGATCTACAGCAAGGCGTCACGCCGAACGGCATGTGCCATGCGTGGATGACTACGCATCAAGCGCGTAGTGAAGCCAACCGTAGACGGCAAATGCGGGCACCGGGCCCAACGCCGCCAGGGCTGCGTAGCGCCACCCGCGCCGCCCCTGCAGCCGTGCCAGCCAATACAGATGGTAGGCCGCGCCCCAGCTGCCCACCCAGGCGAGCAGTGGTGCGGGCGTGTCATCCCGACCGAACCCGAAGCCAAGCACCATGCTCAGCACCATTGCAAGACCGACGCCGGTCACCAGCCACACCGCGGCCAGACGCTTGTGCTGGGACACCGTACGTTCGTAGTGGGTCATGACGAAATCCTTTCCGGGCAGCGTCCTGGAGGGCGCGATCCCAATACAGCGGTAGATCCACGCCATGCGTGGATGAACCACGGCCGCTTCATCCCTGGGCGAAATCCTTCAGGATCTCACCCACACCGGCCGGGGAAATCTCGAAGCCCAGCGCGGTCCCCGGGTTGACCACCACGCCATAGCCGCCCGGCACGCGCCGCAGCACGTCCAGCATCAGCCAGCGGATCTGGTGCGGGGCCTGCTGGTGGTGGATGCCCACGCGCGATGGATCGGTGAACACCGCCACATGCAGGGTGCCCTGCTTGTCGAACAGCAGCGGATCGAAGCCGCTGCCGTCGGGCGTGACCAGGCTGCCGGCAAGCAGCACCACGTCCGAGGCCACGAAGGCTTCCATGAACGCCTTGATCGGCACGGCCCCGTCCATGGCCGCCTTGAGCAGGGTTTCGATCGGGGTCTGCGGGGCAAGGTCGGTCATCGGTCGGCGGTACCAGAGGGGGGCGATAGTGTATCGCGCCCCCGGCAGGCTCCCGGGGTCAGCGCTTCAGCCGCTGGTCCCGTGCCTTCTGGTCGGCCATGGCCGCGTCCAGTTCCGCCTGCAGCGCGGCCTGCTGCACCGGCGCATCAAGCAGATAGACCTTCACCCCGTGCGCCGGCACCTCGGCCTGCAGCGCGCGCTTCACCGCCACCGTGCCACCGCCCAGCGCATCGCGCCAGGTACCCGGCTGCAGGTAACGCGACACGCTGATCGTCTGCGCTGCATCGCCCTTGTTCAACAGCACCAGCGCGGTCTGGTTGACCCCACCCTGCTGCAGCACGCGGAAGAATACCGCCGTATCACCCTGCAGGCGCTCGTTCACCTGCAGGCCGCGCTGCAGTGCCGGGGTCGCCTCGCGCAGGCGGGCGATACGCTGCAGCGGGGCGAAGATCGGGCTCTGCGGTGCTGCATCCACGCGCGGCTGGCCGAAGTAGGCGCGGTTGCCGGCATGTTCGGCACGGCCACGCATGAAGCCGGTTTCCGACCCGTAATAGACCACCGGAATGCCACGCGCAGTGAACAGCCAGTTGTGCGCGTCGATGAAGCCGTTGTCGCTGGCCTGCAGGCGCGGCATGTCGTGGTTATCGTAGAAGCTCATCAGCTCGTACGGGTTGGCATACGGCCCGCCAGTCAGATGCAGCGGCTCGGCCAGGGTTTCAAAGCCCTTGCCGGCGGTGCCGAAGGTCTGCTCCAGCGCGCCGCGCAGCGGGAAATCCAGCACGCTGACATTGGCATTGGCCGGCCAGGTATGTTCGGCAATACGCGCGGCGTCATAGTCGAACGCTTCGCCGAACATGAACATGCCCGGGTGCGCGGCACGGATGCGGTTGACGAACTGGTGCCACCACGGGTGCGGCAGCCAGGCGATGGTGTCGATGCGCAGCGCGTCCACGCCCTGCCCGATCCACTGCAGGTACGCACCGACCAGGTAGTCCATCACCGCTGGATTGTCCTGGTTGAAGTCGGACAGTTCGGCCAGGTTGCCATCGAAGATCGAGCCCTTGTCCGCGTCGACCGGGCCGATGCTGTTGTAGAACGCATGCAGCGGGTTGTGCTTGGGGTCCAGCTGCTGCGGGGGCAGGTTCTGGTGGTCGGCGATCAGCGTGCCGTCCTTGTCGAAAATCTGCCCGAACTGCGGCTGCCGCTCCGGCATGGTCCAGGCCGGCGAGCCGTGGTTGCCGACGATGTCCAGCACCACCTTCAGGCCAGCTGCGTGCAGGCCCTTGTTCAGGCCGGCGAAGTCCAGGTCCTTGCTCGGCAGGTGTTCGTCCAGCCGGTAGAAATTGACACCCCAGTAACCGTGGTAGCCGGTCTTGCCGCGGTCGGTCAGCGTGCTGCTGCAGCTGATCGGCTTGCTGCCGGTGAACGCCTCATCGGGATTGTCGACGATGGGTGTGATCCACACCGCGCCGAACCCCAGGTTGCGGATGTAGGCGGCATTGTCCAGCACGCCCTTGAAGTCGCCACCGAGGTAGCCGATGTTGCCGTCGATCTTGTCCGGGCACGGCACCGGAATATCGAAGGTCGGGTGTTTGCCGCCCTGGTCGCGATGGTCGTTGGACGGGTCGCCGTTGACGAAGCGGTCGGTCACCACGAAGTACACCGCATCGCTGGCGAACGGTTCGGTGGTGCCCACGTACTCCGGGCGTGGCGTGGCCAGCGCCTGGCCAGCGAACAACGCAAGGGAAACAGCAACAGCCAGGGCACCACGCATCACACCACCTCCGGACGGGACGGAACCCGCAGCACGCACAGCCCGGCCACGACCAGGCTGCACCCACCGAGCACGAGCACGTGCATCGGCTGGCCACCCAGCCATGCGCGCAGGGCAAAACCGAGCGCACTGGCCGCGACCAGCTGCGGGATCACGATGAAGAAATTGAAGATGCCCATGTACACGCCCATCTTGGACGCGGGCACGCTGTCGGACAGCAGGGCATACGGCAGCGACAGGATCGATGCCCAGGCAAAGCCCACCCCGACCATCGACAGCAGCAGCCAGCGCGGATCGTCGATGAACATCAGCGAGACCAGGCCGGCGCCGCCCAGCCACAGGTTGACCAGGTGGCTCCAGCGCAGGCCGATCGCGCGCACCATCAGCGGGATCAGCAGCGCGGCCAGCGCGGCGAACCCGTTGTAGGCACCGAACAGCACACCCACCCAGTTGGCCCCTTCGTTGTACGCGGCCGAGGCCGGATCGGTCGAACCGAAATGGGTGCCCGCCACGGCAGCGGTGGTGTAGATCCACATCGCGAACAGGGCGAACCACGAGAAGAACTGCACCCAGGCCAGCCGCCGCATGGTGGTGGGCATGGCCCGCAGGTCGGCGACGATGGCCGCCAGCATGTGCGTGCCGGGCAGCACCCGCGCCAGGGCCAGCAGCAGGCCGTAGCCCGCGCACAGGCCGGCCAGTACGTACAGCATCCTGTCGCCCTGGCGCCAGGCGATCAGCGTGGCCAGGACCACGCCCACGGCCAGCCACAGGCCCACCTGCACCCAGGGCGCGGGACCGGCCAGCGGCGCGGCCGCCTGCGCGTGCGCCGGTTCGGCATCGTCGAAGCTGGCCAGTTCGGCCGGCGAATACTCGCGGGTGCTGAACACCGTCCAGCTGATCGCCACCAGCAGCACCACCGCACCGAAGTAGAAGGCGTAGCGTACCGTGTCGGGCACTTCACCGGCGGCCGCGGTGTTGGCCACGCCGAGGTGGGCCAGGATGAAGGGCAGGAAGCTGGCGATGATCGCACCGACGCCGATGAAGAAGCTCTGCATCGCATAGCCGGTCGGGCGCTGGCGCGGTGCCAGCTGGTCGCCGACGAAGGCGCGGAACGGCTCCATCGAAACGTTGATGGAGGCATCCAGCACCCACAGCGTGCCGGCGGCGATCCACAGCGTAGGCGAGTTGGGCATCACCAGCAGCGCCAGCGTGGTCAGCACCGCGCCGATCATGAAGAACGGCCGGCGACGGCCCCAACGCGTCCAGGTGCGGTCGGACAGGTAGCCGATCACCGGCTGCACCAGCAGGCCGGTCAGCGGCGCGGCGATCCACAGCCCCGGCACTGCGTCCATCGAGGCCCCCAGGGTCTCGAAGATACGGCTGGCATTGGCGTTCTGCAGGGCAAACCCGAACTGGATGCCGAGGAAGCCGAAGCACATGTTCCAGATCTGCCAGAACGACAGCTGCGGCTTGGACGGACGGCTCATGGTGCGGCCTCCGGCGCGGCCACCGGGGCCACCAGCAGCGCGTGCACGTTGGCGGCGTTGAGCACGCCGGAACGGCCGCCCTTGCCACCGGTGTACTGGGCGAAGTGCTGCAGGCCGCTCATGTTGAAGCCGTCCTGCAGCACCAGTTCGCAGCGGCCCGCCGCCACGGTGAAATCGGCCGAGGTCGATGCCTGTACTGCCACGCTGTGCGGCAGGGCCACCGTGCGGCGCTGTTCGGGCTGGCCGGCACAGCGCAGCACCAGGTCCTTCACGGCAGCGGTCACGCCGGTGTTGATCGGCCCGTTGGGATTGTCATAGCGCAGGCGCACGCGCACGCTGCCGGCCTTGGCCGCCGTCCACTGCCACTGCGTGCTGCCGGGCAACTGCTGCTGCGGCCCGACGCAGACGGTCGGGCTGTGCAGCGATTCCAGCGTGCCCTCGCGACGGGTCAGGCTCAGGCAGTGCTGCAGGCCATCGGCCGGCACCTGCGCTACGCCGGCCTGCGCCGCCAGCGCGCGGCCATCGCGCCACAGCACCTGCCCCGCCGGCACGGCAACGGTCCAACCGTCCTTGCCCGGCGTGGCGATGGGTGCGGCCGGCGTGGTTGGCGCGCGTGCATTGGCATCGCCCAGTGCGGCAACCGGCGCGGCCGCCACGGCAGCGGCCGGCACCAGTTGCACCGTCACCTGCCCCGCGCGGCGCTCCACCTTGCCTGCCACCAGCAGCGCGCCGTGCACCTGCGCCGGGCGCTCCAGCACATAACGGGTATGGCCATCGAACAGTTCGATGCGCCGGCTGGCGCCAAACAGGTCCGGCACCAGCGCGGTGGGCAGCTTGGGCACGACCTGGCCATCGGCCTGCACGCCGAACACGCCTTCGATCACCATCGACAGATACCCGGCCACCGACCACAGCTGCCGCTCGGAATTGACCACCGGCCCGCTCAGCGGGCCCTCGTCCACGTGCACGGCCTGGCTGACCAGCTCGTAGTTTTCCATGTTGGAACCCGCCAGCGCCGCCCCACGCATCAGCGAACGGATTTCCAGCGCGATGCGTGGCGCGTCATCCAGCTGGCGCGCGGCGCGCAGGGCATAGGCACTGACGAACGGCCAGATGGCGCGGTTGTGGTAGATCGGCTGCTGCGCTTCCTGCGGCCACACCACCGGACTGCCGGCGGCACTGGCGGGATAGCCGGCCAGCGCACGCTGCGCACGTCCGCTGGGCAGCACGTCGGCCAGGATGCCCAGCGACAGGCCCAGCAGGTCGTACTTGGCGTAGGGCACCGGATGCGCCGTTTCGCCGATGTAGCTCATGTACTGGCCGGCATCCTCGCGCCAGAATGCGGCATCGATGCGCGGCGCCAGGGCATCGGCCCAGGCCTGGTACTGCGTGGCGCGGGCATCGCCGCGTTCGCTGGCCAGGCGCTGCGCCAGGCGCAGGGCCTGGTAATGCAGCACGTTGGTGGACAGGGCGAAAGAATCACCGATGAAGCGCACGTCCTCGCGCGTCCAGTCCGGGTAGGTCTGCTCACGCCAGTCCAGGAAAGAGGTTTCGCCGCGATACAGGCCCATCACCGGATCGAACACCCGCGCGCGGTCCTGCGCCAGCGTGCCCTGCAGCGCCTGCCAGACCTGGTCGGCGAAGGCGCGGTCATCGAGCAGGTCGCGGGCCGCCAGGAACCACACCACGCGGTCGCTGCTGATCGGCCAGCTGCCACCGGAGCCGGTGTCCTGGGCCACGAACAGGCCGGGGGTGTGGCCATCGCGCGCAGCCGACAGCTTGAACTGCAGCGACTGCCGGGTGCGCTGCGGGTCCAGCCGGGCCAGCGCCAGATCGGCGGCGAAACTCATGTCGCGCGTCCACACGTAGGGCCAGCGCGTGCCGGTCTGGAAGCACTCGCACGGCACCGGGCGGCCTTCGTCGAAGGAGGGATCGCGGATGGCATCGACGCGGTCCTGGTCCAGGTCCTGCTGGGCCAGCGCGAACAGGGCATCGAACAGCACGCTGCCGGTCTGGCTGCGCATCGGCCCGGTGGCAATGTTTACCTGCCGCGCATCGGCCTGCAGCAGGTAACCGTCGGCGGTGGCTTCGGCACGCGCCTGGCGGCCATTGAATTCAAGCCCGGCCGCCGCGGCGGTCGAGCACAGCGCTGCCCCGAGGGCAGCGGTCAGGCAAATGATCTTCAGCATCGAAGCGGCGGACCGGCTTGCGCCCGTCGGCCTCCCTCCCTCTTTGCACGCGTTGTGGTTACGCAGCGCCGTCGCCGGCCTGCGCGCGCGGCCCCTCCCTCAAGGTGCCTGCCGCCATGGTAGACGGGGCGTGACGGCCTGCGTCTGCCTGCATACGTATTCATGGCCGGGCATGGCGGCAGGCTGGGTAAGGTCGCTGCCAGCTACCGGCTGCCCTGGGAGGGGAAATGCTGTCGTTGTCATCTGTTGTCCGTGGGCCCGCACGCTGGTGCGGGCTGTTGCTGCTGGCCCTGGCCGCGCCGCTGCTGGCCGCACCGATCGAAGCCAGCGTGGAATCGCCTGGCGGCATCCTCAAGGTCACCCTGGCCGTGGACGGCGGTACCGCGCGCTACCGCGTGCAGCGCCTGGGCGAGACCGTGGTGGCCGATTCCAAGCTCGGCTTCCAGCTGCGCGATGGCCGCCTGGACCGCGATTTCAGCGTGCTCGGGCAGGAACGCCGCAGCGTGGACGACACCTGGGAACAGCCCTGGGGCGAGCGCCGCGTTACCCGCAACCACTTCAACGAACTGACCGTGCACCTGGCCGAAACCACCGGCCGCCAGCGTCGGCTGGACGTGGTGTTCCGCGTGTACGACGACGGCTTGGGCTTCCGCTACCAATTCCCGCAGCAGCCCAACCTGCGCGAAGCGATCATCGATGACGAACTGACCGAGTTCAGCATCGCGCCCGAATCCACCGCGTGGTGGATTCCGGCCGGCGAGCCGATCCACTACGAATACCTGTACCAGCGCACGCCGCTGGACCAGGTGCCGCTGGCACACACGCCGCTGACCCTGCGCAGCCACGACGGCCTGCACGTGGCCATCCACGAGGCCGAGCTGGTGGACTACGCCGGCATGTGGCTGCGCCGCGTGGACGGCCAGCGCCTGCGCGCGCAGCTTTCGCCCTCGGCCGAAGGCTGGAAGGTCCGCCGCACCCTGCCCTTCAACACGCCCTGGCGCACGCTGCAGATTGCCGACCACGCCGGCGGCCTGGTCGAGTCGGACCTGATCCTCAACCTCAACGAACCCAATGCGCTGGGCGATGTGAGCTGGGTGAAACCGGCCAAATACCTGGGCGTGTGGTGGTCGATGCACCTGGACCAGGAAAGCTGGGCCACCGGCCCGCGCCACGCGGCCACCACGGCCAAGACGAAGAAGGTGATCGACTTCGCCGCCGCGCACGGCTTCCGTGGCGTACTGGTGGAAGGCTGGAACCCGGGCTGGGATGGCAACTGGGTCGGCAACGGCTATGACTTCGATTTCACCCGGCCGACCGCCGACTTCGATATCGAAGCCCTGTCCGCCTATGGCGCGAAGAAGGGCGTGCACCTGATCGGCCACCACGAAACCGGCTGTGCCATCGAGCATTACGAAGACCAGCTCGGTGCTGCGCTGGACCTGTACGCGCGGCTGGGCGTGGACCAGTTCAAGACCGGCTATGTCTGCGATGACGGCCAGGTGGACCGGCGCAATCCGGCTGGCGGCCCGCTGTGGCGGGAGTGGCATGACGGCCAGTTCATGGCCCGCCATCATCTGAAGGTGGTGCAGGAAGCCGCGGCCCGGCACCTGTCGGTCAACGCGCACGAGCCGATCAAGGACACCGGCCTGCGCCGCACCTACCCCAACTGGATCTCGCGCGAAGGCGCGCGTGGCATGGAGTACAACGCCTGGGGCCAGCCGCCGAACCCGCCCGAGCATGAGGTCAACCTGGTGTTCACCCGCATGCTGGCCGGGCCGATGGACTACACCCCGGGCATCGTCAGCCTGAAGGGCCGCCACGGCCAGGCGATTCCCAGCACGCTGGCACGCCAGCTGGCGCTGTACGTGGTGATCTACAGCCCGATCCAGATGGCCGCCGACCTGCCCGAGCACTACCTGCAGCACCGCGATGCGTTCCGCTTCATCGAGGACGTGGCCGTGGACTGGGAACAGACCCGTGTGCTCGATGGCGAAGTGGGCGACTACGTGACCATCGTGCGCAAGGACCGCCACAGCCGCGACTGGTTCCTGGGCAGCATCACCGATGAGCACGGCCGTGTGCTGCCGGTATCGCTGGGCTTCCTGGAACCGGGCGTGCGCTACCGGGCGGAGATCTACCGCGATGGGGCCGGTGCGGATTTCCGCAGCAATCCGTTCGCCTTCGCGCGTGAAACCCGCGAGGTCACCCGTACCGACCGGCTGGACCTGGTGCTCGCGCCGGGCGGCGGCCAGGCCATCCGCTTCACGCCGGTGAAGTGAACAGACAGGCCCTGCATGCGCCGGGCATCGCCAGGCGCATGCGGGCACTTGTCTTGGAATCGATTACAACCCTGCACACGCCATTGAATACGTATGCAGGGTGATTCACGCCGAACACGCGCTGCCTACCATAGCCACGCAGTCAACGGCCACCTCGCCGCGACGCTCCCGGGTCCTCCGGGCCAACCACAGAATCGATCCGCAACATTGCCTGGGAGGGGAAAATGTTGAACCACAAGCGCAGTGCGCTGAGCCTGGCGCTGGCCGTCGTCCTGTCGCCGACGCTGGCGTCGGCCCAGTCCGCCCCGGCCACGCAGGCACCGACCGGCAGCGCCGCCGTCAACCTGGATACGGTGCAGGTCACCGGCATCCGCCGCGGCATCGAAAATGCCATCGCCATCAAGCAGGACGCCACCTCGGTGGTCGAGGCGATCTCGGCCGAGGACATCGGCAAGCTGCCGGATGTGAGCATCGCCGAATCGCTGGGCCGCCTGCCCGGCCTGGCCGCCCAGCGCGTGGCCGGCCGTGCCCAGGTGATCAGCGTGCGCGGCCTGTCGCCGGATTTCGCCACCACCCTGCTCAACGGCCGCGAAGTGGTCAGCACCGGTGACAACCGCAGCGTGGAGTTCGACCAGTACCCCTCGGAACTGGTCAACGGCGTGACCGTGTACAAGACCCCCGATGCCGCGCTGGTCGGCCAGGGCCTGTCGGGCACCATCGACATGCAGACCGCACGCCCGCTGAGCTATTCCGAGCGCGTGATCGCCGTCAGCGGCCGCTATCAGAAGAGTTCGCTGGGCAAGGCCGCCAACACCGATGCGTTCGGCAACCGCTTCAGCGCCAGCTACATCGACCAGTTCTTCGACAAGACCCTGGGCATTGCCATCGGCTATGCCCACAGCGACACACCGATCCAGGAAAACCAGGTCGGCCTGTACGAGCCGTGGAGCACCGAGAACACCGACAAGGGCGCCCGTCCCGGTGTTGCGCCGGGCACGTTCTTCAGCGATGGCATCAAGGCGCTGCGCCGTACCGGCAACAACAAGCGCGATGGTGTGATGGCCACCGTGCAGTTCCGCCCGTCCAACACCTGGACCAGCACCTTCGATGCGTTCCACACCGAAGCCGAGCAGATCGACACCGCCAACCAGTTCGAGCTGAGCCTCAGTGGCAACGGTGAAGACAGCAACAATCCCAACGCGCAGCTGCCGGTGTTCAGCAATGTCGGACGCAATGCCAGTGGCACCTTCACTGGCGGCACGTTGAACAATGCCTACCCGCTGGTACGGGGCATGTACAACAAGCGCAAGGACAAGATCGACGCCTTCGGCTGGAACAACGAGCTCAACTTCGACCGGGTCAAGCTGGTGGCCGACCTGAGCTACTCCAAGGCCACGCGTGACGAGCTGAACCTGGAAAACAACCTGCAGCTGACCCCGCGCCCGCAGTTCGACACCATCGGCGTGGTGGTCAACCCGAACGGCTTCTCGCAGATCAGCCCCGGGCGTGATTACTCCAATCCCGATGCGCTGTTCCTGACCAACACCATCTACGGCTCCGGCTACGGCAAGGTGCCGCAGGTGGAAGACCGCCTGAAGAGTGCCAAGCTGGCCGCTACCCTGCCGATGCCCGAGGCGCTGCCGTGGTTCTCCGGGCTGGATGTGGGCGTGAACTACGCCGACCGCCGCAAGCAGAAGACCCAGGCCGAAGGCAACATCCTGCTCGGCGCGCAGGGCGATGCCAACATCGCCCAGGACCTGCAGTACAACCCGGTCAACCTCGGCTTCGCCGGCCTGGGCTACATCCCGGCCTGGAACGTGCCGGCGGCCGTGCAGCGCTACATGACCTTCAACCCGGTCACCAACCTGGACTACCTGATTCCCAAGTCGTGGACGGTGCAGGAAAAGATCACCACCGCCTGGGTGCGCGCCAACATCGATACCGAATGGGGCGTGGTGGGCGTGCGCGGCAACATCGGCGTGCAGATGCAGCACGCCGACCAGAGCTCGCAGTCGAACTACTTCGACAGCTCGCGCCCGGCCGGCCAGAACGTGCTGCCGATCGATGCCGGCAAGAAGTACAACGACTGGCTGCCGAGCCTGAACCTGGTCTTCATGTTCCCGCACCAGCAGACGCTGCGCTTCGCCGCCGCCAAGCAGGTCGCGCGGCCGCGCGTGGACCAGATGCGTTCGGGCCTGGAATTCGGCGTGGATACCGCTACCGGCAAGCCCGGCGGCAGCGGCGGCAACCCGCTGCTGGATCCGTGGCGGGCCAACGCACTGGACCTGTCCTACGAGAAGTACTTCGGCGAGAAGGCCTACGTGGCCGCGGCGATCTTCTACAAGGACCTGAAGAGCTACGTCTACACCCAGTCGGTGGACAACTACGACTTCAGCAACCTGCTCGGCAGCTATGTCATTCCGCCGGGCATGACCGCGCCGCTGCTGACCACCGGCACGTTCTCCACTCCGGAAAACGGCAAGGGCGGCACGCTCAAGGGCCTGGAACTGACCGCCTCGCTGCCGCTGGACATGCTCACCGACAGCCTGCGTGGCTTCGGTGTGCAGGCCAGCGCCACGTTCAACAAGAGCGACATCCAGATCCGCGATCCGGAAAGCGCATCGAGCGTGGGCGACGGCCCGATCAGCCTGCCGGGGCTGTCCAAGCGCGTGTTCAACCTCACCGCCTACTACGAGCGCAACGGCTTCGAAGCGCGCGTGAGCCAGCGCCGCCGCTCGGATTTCATCGGTGAGATCGGCAACTTCAACGGCAACCGCACCCTGCGCTACGTGGTGGGCGAGAACGTGACCGATGCGCAGGTCAGCTACACCTTCAGCGACAGCAGCAGCCTGCGCGGGCTGACCCTGCTGCTGCAGGGAAGCAACCTGACCAACGAGCCGTACCGCACCTACGCCGGCACCAAGGATCGCCCGCTGGAATACACCGAGTGGGGCCGCACCTACATGCTGGGCGTGAACTACAAGTTCTGAGCCTCCGCCACGGTCCTGCAACACTGGAAACCCGCTGCATGCGTGCAGCGGGTTTTTTCATGCCACCGCGCGCGCCCATCCATGCATGGCGTGGATCCATCGTGTCGCGTAGGGATGAGGTGCGCCATCCACGCGTGGCGTGGATCTACCGTGCCGCGCGGGGATGGGGTGCGCCATCCACGCGCGGCGTGGATCTATCGTGTCGCGTGGGGATGGGGTGCCCCATCCACGCGCGGCGTGGATCTATCGTGTCGCGTGGGGATGGGGTGCGCCATCCACGCGTGGCGTGGATCCATCGTGTCGCGCGTGGATGGGGTGCGCCATCCACGCATGGCGTGGATCTACCGTGCCGCGCGGGTATGGGGTGCGCCATCCACGCGTGGCGTGGATTAACCCTGCCGCGCGGGTACGGGGTGCGCCATCCACGCATGGCGTGGACCCATCGTGTCGCGTGGGGATGGGGTCCGCCATCCACGCGCGGCGTGGATCATCCCGGGTGGCGGCCGGGAACGCCGTTGTAGATCCACGCCATGCGTGGATGGGGCTTCACCGGCCAACGCCGGCAAATGCCGCCCATAAAAAGGGGACGGGGCCTTCCGGCCCCGTCCCCGCAAGTACCGCCACCGGAGAAACAGGTCAGACGCGCCGCGCGCAGTACACCGCATGGGCCGGCAGATGCAGTTCGCCCGCTTCGGCGTGGCCTGCATCCGGCCCGGGTACCGCTACCGCCTCCCAGCGGCCTTCCGGCAGCCGGTGGCGGACGCTCTCGCCAGCCAGGTTGAACGCCAGCAGCAGGGTCTGTTCCCCCAGCGTGCGTTCAAACAGCAGGACCGGCTCGGCGCTGTCCAGGAACCTGATCGTACCCTGCAACAGCACCGGCTGGGTACGGCGCCAGGCCAGGAAGGCCCGGAACGCGGCCAGAACCGAGCCCGGATCGGCCGCCTGGGTGGCCACCGAGCGGGCCCGGTGCTCGGCCGGGATCGGCAGCCACGGCTGGCCGGCGGTGAAGCCGGCCTGCGGCGCATCGGTCCACGGCAGCGGGGTCCGGCAGCCATCACGCCCCTTGAAGTTCGGCCAGAACGTGATGCCGTAGGGGTCCTGCAGGGCCTCGAACGGCACCTCGGCCTCGCCCAGGCCCAGCTCCTCGCCCTGGTACAGGCAGATCGAACCGCGCAGCGAGCACAGCATCGCCACCAGCATGCGGGCCAGGCGCGGGTTGGCCGGCTCGCCGCCCCAGCGGGTGACCGCACGCACCACGTCGTGGTTGGAAATGGCCCAGCACGGCCAGCCTTCGGTCATCGCCGCTTCCAGGCGCGAGACCGTGTCGCGGATGTAGGCCGCGCTGTAATCATCCACCAGCAGCTCGAAGCTGTAGCCCATGTGCAGGCGGCCGGCGCTGGTGTATTCGGCGGTGGTGGCCAGCGAATCCTCCGAGGAGATCTCGCCCAGGCTCACCGCGCCGGGGTACGCGTCCAGCAGCGCGCGCAGCTGTTCCAGGAACGGCAGGTTTTCCGGCTGGGTGTTGTTGAAATAGTGGTACTGGTAGGCGTACGGGTTGTCCGGGCTGAAGCCACGCCCCACCCGCTTGTCGGCCGGCTTGGGCGGGTTGTCGCGCAGCTGGCGGTCATGGAAGCAGAAGTTGATCGCATCCAGGCGGAAGCCGTCCACACCGCGGTCCAGCCAGAAGCGCACGTTGTCCAGCGTGGCCTGCTGCACCTGCGGATTGTGGAAGTTCAGGTCCGGCTGGTCGGCCAGGAAATTGTGCAGGAAGTACTGTTCCCGGCGTGGTTCCCACTGCCAGGCCACGCCACCGAACAGCGACATCCAGTTGTTCGGCGCGGTACCGTCCTCGCGCGGGTCGGCCCACACGTACCAGTCGGCCTTGGGGTTGGTGCGGTCCTGCCGGCTTTCACGGAACCAGGCGTGCTCGATGGAGGTATGGCTGAGTACCTGGTCGATCATCACCTTCAAACCCAGCCCATGGGCCTTGGCCAGCAGGCGGTCGAAGTCGTCCAGGGTGCCGAACAGCGGGTCGACATCGCGGTAATCGGCGATGTCATAGCCGAAGTCGGCCATCGGCGATTTGAAGAACGGCGAGATCCAGATCGCATCGACGCCCAGGGCGGCAATGTAGTCCAGCCGCTCGATGATGCCGGGCAGGTCGCCCACCCCGTCGCCGTTGGCGTCCAGGAAACTGCGGGGATAGATCTGGTAGATGACGGCTCCGCGCCACCATGGATTCTGCGACATCGAGCGCCCCCCTCCGGGCTGCTGGGCCCGCCGGCGGGCGGGCTGGAACGAACCCCTCAAAGCTTAGCGGCGGCCCCGCTGCCATGGCCGGATCTGCATACGTATTCACGGCCAACCGGGCCATCGGCCCACCCGCCCGCCCCGCCACTGGGCAGGTCGATACGGCTTTCCGCCCGAATTCACAGGCAGCGCCTATAATTGCCCCACGCCTGAAAGCCTGATCGCATGACCATCACCGAAGACACCCGTCCCGCCCTGGGCCTGCCCCAGATCCAGTCGCTTGCCGCGGCCGACATGGCCGCCGTCGATGCCCTGATCCGGCGCCGGCTGTCTTCGGACGTCGTACTGATCAACCAGATCGCCGACCACATCATTTCCGCCGGCGGCAAGCGCCTGCGGCCGATGCTGGTGATGCTGGCCGGCCACGCCGTCGGCGGCAGCGGGGCCGGGGCCGAGCACCACCAGCTGGCGGCGATCATCGAATTCATCCATACCTCCACCCTGCTGCACGACGATGTGGTGGACGAATCGAGCCTGCGGCGCGGCCGCAGCACCGCCAACGCCCTGTGGGGCAACGCCCCGAGCGTGCTGGTGGGCGACTTCCTGTATTCGCGCAGCTTCCAGCTGATGGTGGAACTGGACCGGATGGCGGTCATGCAGATCCTGGCCGACACCACCAACCGCATCGCCGAAGGCGAAGTGCTGCAGCTGCTGCACGTACACAACCCGGACACCGACGAAGCGGCCTACCTGCGCGTGATCGAGCGCAAGACCGCCGTGCTGTTCGCCGCCGGCACGCGCCTGGGCGCGCTGGCCAGCGGCGTGGACGAGGCCACCCAGCAGGCGCTGTACGACTACGGCATGAACCTCGGCTACGCCTTCCAGATTGCCGATGACGTGCTGGATTATTCGGCCAACGCCGACGAACTGGGCAAGAACCTGGGCGATGACCTGGCCGAAGGCAAGGCCACCCTGCCGCTGATCCATGCGATGGCCCATTCCGATGCGGCCACCCGCGAGCGCCTGCGCGGCATCGTGCAGAACGGCGATGCCTCGGCCATGCCCGAGGTGCTGGCCGCGATCCGCGCGACCGGTGGCCTGGATTACAGCCGCACCCGCGCCGAGGAATATGCCGAGCGCGCCGAGCGTGCCCTGGACGGCCTGGCCGACAACGATGCCGTGGCCGCCCTGCGTGGTCTGGCCCGCTACGCGGTACAGCGGTCGCATTGATTCACCGGGTCCGCCGGGCACGGCCCGGCGGACGGCACGGCTCAACGTTTCGCGAACCGTTCCTCGAAGAATTCATCCAGCGCCTTCCATGCGCGCTTGGCCGCCCGTTCGTTGTACTGGCAGCCCGGCGGGCTGTTGGCATCGGCTTCGGCGAAGCAGTGCACCGCACCGCTGTAACTGGTGAACTCCCAGTCCACCTTGGCCGCGTTCATCTCGCTCTGGAAGCTGGCGATGTCCTGCGCGCTCACACTCTTGTCGTCGGCGCCGTTGAGCACCAGCACCGACGGATGCGTGCCCCCGGCCTGCGCCGGCAGGGGCGAACCGAGCCCGCCGTGCAGGCTGACCACGCCGGCCAGTGGCGCACCGGCCCGGGCCAGTTCCAGCACCGTGGTACCGCCGAAACAGAAACCGACCGCACCGATCCGGCTGGCGTCCAGCGGCGCCTTGCCCGCCTGCGCCTTGAGCACGTTCACCGCCTCCAGCGCCCGCGCACGCAGCAGCGGCCGGTCGTTGCGCAGCTTCGTCGCCACCGGGCCGGCCTCGCCATCGGTCTTGGGCCGCACGCCCTTGCCGTATACATCGGCCACCAGCACCACGTAGTCATCGCCGGCCAGCTGCTTGGCCTTCTCGATGGCCGATTCGTTCACGCCCTTCCAGTTCGGCACCATCACCAGGCCCGGGCGCTTGTCGTTGTCGCCATCGTCATAGACCAGCACGCCGCTGAAGGTCGTGCCCTGGTGTTTCCACTCCACCGGCTGGGTCTTCATCGCCGCCCAGGCCGGCATCGCCGCCAGCCCCAGCACTGCCACCGCACCCCATCGCCACTTGTTCATGCTTCTGCTCCAGAGAAAAGGGAAGCCCCACCACGTGCGCTGCATTCTGCCCCGCCAGCGTGACGGCCGGGTCGAAGCCTGACGGCCGATGGAGTCGACTGCCCTTCACCCGATACCGGGAAAACCTGCCCTTCGCGCGACAGCCGGCTCTACCACGTCGGTGCCGGCGGTACCGCCTCACCCACGCTCGATCCAATGCAACGTGCCCGGCTCCAAGGCCAATAGATCCGCTGCGGCCATCGGCGCGCGCGACCAGCGGCGCTCCGGCGGTGCCGGCTGCCGGGCGCCGACCGCACCGTCGTAATTCCGCACCAGCACACCGATGCGCGAAGCACCGGCCTGCAGCAGCGCGTCGATGCGCTGCAGCCATTGGCCGGCCTCCTCGAGGCGCTCGCTCTGCCGCGCCTGCCGTTCCTGCTCGAAATGCGCGTGTTGCTCGGCCAGGGCACGGGCGATCTTCGCCTCGCTCCATCCCTTCTTCCGCCAACGCTCGGCATCGCCCTTCCACTCCTGCTCGGCATGCGCCGAGGCCAGCGCGGTGCCGCAATCGCAGTGGGCCGCACTCAGCCACGGCTGCCAGCCAGGTCCGACGGCTGCCTGCAGGCTGGGCGAGACCTGCGCGAACAGCGGCCGGCCGCTGCGTTTGAAGATCGCGGCGGCCGTATCGTGGGCCAGTGTGCTCGGCAGGAACACGGTGATGAAGGTGCACATGTGGGCATCCGGGTCCGTCCGGGGGAGCGCGCAGGGTAGAGCCACGCTCTGCGTGGATACAAAACGTCAGCCGATCCCCAACCCCGGGATCGCACTGATGCTGTCCGGGTCGAAGCCGGCCAGTTCCGCGAAGTGGCGGCCACGCGCCACATAGTCACGGTAGGCACCAAAGCTCGGCGCGCCCGGCGACAGCAGCACCACCCCGCCCTGCGCACCCAGCGCGGCACGCGCCAGCGCCATGGCCTCGGGCAGGTCGCCGGCGGCATGCAGGCCGAAGCGGCCGGCATCGGCCAGCGGCTGCAGCATCGCGTGGATGCGCGGGCCGTTGCTGCCCATGGTCACGATCTCCACCGGCGGCACGTCGTGGGCCATGTGCTGCACGAAATCGGTCCAGTCCAGGCCACGGTCGTGCCCGCCCACCAGCAGCGCGATGCGCTGACCGGCGAAGCACTCCAACGCGGCCAGGCTGGCATGCGGCGTGGTGCTGATGGAATCGTTGATATAGGTCAGGCCATCGGCCACGCCGATGCGCTGCAGGCGGTTGGGCAGCGGGCGGAAATCCTGCACCGCCGGTGCCAGCGCCACGGCGTCCAGCCCCAACGCTTCCAGTGCGGCCAGTACCGCGCACAGGTTGCCGCGGTTATGGCGCCCCGGCAGCGGCGTGTTGCGGGTATCGAACACGGGCTGTTCGCCGCGGTGCACGACATCGCCCCGCATGTGCCAGCCCTGTGGCTGGTTGAACCAGACCACCTCGCTGTCGGGCAGCGACAGCGCTGCCAGGTGCGGATCGGCGGCGTTGAGCACGGCAATACGCGGTGCCGCTTCGGTCACCAGCCGCAGCTTGTCGTCGATGTAGCGCTGCTCACTGCCATGCCAGTCCAGGTGTTCCGGGAACAGGTTCAGCACCACCGCCACCTGCGGATGGGCGCCACTGCGCGCCACCTCGCCAGTCTGGTAGCTGGACAGTTCCACCGCCCAGTAGTCGGGTGCCGGCTGCGGGTCCAGCACTTCCAGCAGCGGCAGGCCGATGTTGCCGACCAGGCCGGTGCGATGGCCGGCGGCGCGCAGCAGGTGCGCCACCAGCGCGGTGGTGGTGCTCTTGCCCTTGGTGCCGGTCACACACACGGTGTCGTGCACGATGCCATCCCCACCCGCGTGCTCGGCAAACCACAGCGCGGTACCACCGATGAAGGTGGTGCCCTGCGCTGCCGCCGCCAGCGCGATCGGCTGGTAGGGGCTGATGCCGGGTGACTTGATCACCACCTCGAACGCGGCCAGCGCGTCGGCGGTGGGTTCGCCACGCACGTCCAGCACGCCCTGCGTTTCGGCACGTGCCGCCTCGGCCTCGGCGGCCGGGCAGAACAGGCTCAGCGCCAGCGAAGGCAGGCGCGCGCGCAGCACGGCAAACGCCGCGCGGCCCTCACGCCCCCAGCCCCACAGCGCAACGCGCTTTCCTTCAAGCTGTGAAATCTTCACGCACCCGTTCCCACAGCGCGGCCGGAATACGGTGTTCGCCCTGCAGCTGCAGCAGCGGTGCCAGTTCCAGCTCGGCCGCGTCCAGCTGCGGCTGGATTTCATTGCAGAAGCGCTTCACCAGCACGTCTTCCTTCCATTCCGGGCGCTGCGCCAGGGTCGCCATGGCCGCACGCGATTCGCGGCCTTCGCCCACGCATTCGAACGGCTTGTGGTCCTGGAATTCCAGCAGCGCATCGAAGCCACCGGCCTGGCCGGCATCGTCCAGCAGGTTGCGGCCGAAGATGCGTACCAGGCGGGTCTTGGGCATGAACGGGGCCAGCGCCAGGAACACGAAGTGGCACTTGGGGCACACGCCGCACCAGCGGTTCACCGGGCGCTCGCCCAGGATGTGGAAGTTGCGGTTGCAGCTGGAGAAATGCGCGTCGTAGAAATCGCTCTTGGCGAACTGGCGGGCCACTGCCAGCTCGGACATCGGCCGCAGCAGCGAGTAGTACTGCAGGTCCGCTGCGACGTGCTGCTGCACGTGGCTGCCGAAGGCCTGCTCGAACGCCCAGCCCTTGGACCACTGGTGGTTGACCTCGCCGGTGCCCGGAATCTGGCTGCCGTAGCTGGCCGAACGCTCGTTGGAAAACACCACCTGGTCCACGCCCTGCAACAGCGCGGCCAGCACCATGATCGCCGAGTTCACCGCAGTGACCGGAATATGGCCGTTCCAGGCGCCCTGGCGGTTGAGCTCGAACAGTTCCGGCGCCAGCGCGCGGCCCAGGTTCAGGGTCGGCAGGCCGGTGCGCTCGGCACAGGCGCGGATCAGCTGAGAGCTGCCGATCCAGGTGACCGTCTCGTCCACGCCGGCACGGCGCAGCGCTTCAATGCTGACCAGCGAATCCTTGCCGCCGCCGATGGCCACCAGCGCATGCGGCTGCAGGCCCAGCACCGGCGCCTGCACCGCTTCGCCCTGTACCGGCAGGCGGAAGCGCCCGCGCAGGTTCAGGCCGTTGCGGTAGGCGAATTCGCCCAGGCCGTTGAGGTAGATGGTTTCGACCAGGGCAGCGGTGTCGGCATCGATGGCATAGCTGTCGATGCTGACCGTGTCCGGCACGCCGGCCTTGTAGTAGCTGACACCGGCAATCAGGTGCAGCAGCTGCAGAGCACGCTGCACGGCCGCGGCACGGGCCGCGTCCAGCACGAACGGCGCGCCGGGGAGGGTGACGGTCTCCACCATCTCCGGGCCGTCGTCGAAGGCATAGACCAGCCGGGCCACGCCGGTGTCCGCAGCGAAATCGCAGCGGACGAAGCGGAAGCGGGCAACCTGGTGTTTATCGAAAGCAGTCATGGTGTATCCGGTCAGGCACGGGCCCGCGCGATGGCGCGGGACGTGTCGGTGGGCGGGTGCAGCGCGCGGGCAGTAACCGGACCGGCGGTCATTCGATCACGTCCTCGCGCGGCAGCACGCGCTGGTTGTAGGTGTTGGCCATCACATAGCCGTAGGCGCCGGCGTCGGCGATCAGCATCACATCGTCCGGCGCGGTGGACACCGGCAGCTTGCGGCGCTTGCCGAACACATCGCTGGATTCGCAGATCGGCCCGACCACATCGAACATCGCCTCGGCATAACCGCCCTGGCGGCTCAGGTTCTCGATGTCATGCCAGGCGTCGTACAGCGCCGGGCGCATCAGCGTGTTCATGCCGGCATCCAGGCCGACGCGGCGCACGCCGTCCTTTTCCACCACCTGGGTGGCATGGGTCAGCAGCACGCCCGATTCGGCCACCAGGTAGCGGCCCGGCTCGATCGCCAGGCGGAATGCCGGGTGCAGTGCCTTGACCTCGGCCAGGCCCTGGGCCCAGGCGTCCAGGTCGAACGGTTCATCGTCGGCACTGTAGGGAATCGGCAGGCCGCCCCCGATGTCGATGGTCTGCACGCTGCCGATGCGGCGGGCGAAACCGGCCAGTTCATCGCACATCAGGCGCCAGTGCTGCGCGGTTTCCACGCCACTGCCCAGGTGCGCGTGCAGGCCGACCACGCGGCTGCCCAGTTCGGTGGCCACGCGCACGAACTCGTCCACCCGGCCCATCGGCAGGCCGAACTTGGAGTCCTTGCCGCCGGTGCGCACCTTGGCATGGTGGCCTTCACCCCGGCCCAGGTCCACGCGCAGCCACAGCTCGCGGTTGCGGAACAGGTCCGGCCAGCGCTGCAGCGCTTCGATGTTGTCCACGGTCACCTGCACGCCCAGTGCGAAGGCCGCTTCGAACTCCTCGCGCGGGCAGAAGCTGGGGGTGAACAGCACGCGCTTGGGCGACAGCGCCGGCAGGTGCTGAAACACGTGCTTGAGCTCACCGTGCGAGACACATTCCAGGCCGAAACCTTCGGCTTCCAGCAGCTGCAGGATGGCCGGGTGGCTGTTGGCCTTGATCGCGTAGTAGCGCTGGTCGATCGGCGTGATCGCCGCCAGCGCGCGGGCACGGGCACGCACGGTCGGCAGGTGGTAGACGTAGCGCGGCGTGCCGGCATCGGCCAGCTGCAGCAGGTGCGCACGCTGGCCACGCCACCACGGCGTGCCACGCGGGCGCACGGTGCCGGCGATCTCGCGCCAGCGCGGGCCGAACACTTCGGTCTCTTCCACCGGCATCGCGCCGCTGTCGATCAGCTCGGCGTGCAGGATCGGCAGCAGGCCATCGGCATCGGCTTCGTCGATGACGAAGGTCAGGTTCAGGTCGTTGGACGACTGCGAGATCATGTGCACGCGCTCGCGGCCGAAGGTGGCCCACACGTCCGAGAGCTTGTGCAGCAGCGAACGCATGCCACGGCCGACCAGGGTGATGGCCGCGCACGGCACGATCACCTTCACCTTGCAGATCTGCGACAGGTCGGCCGACAGCGCGGCCAGCACATCGGTGTTGACCAGGTTCTCGGACGGGTCCAGCGACACGGTGACGTTGGTTTCGGCCGAACCGATCAGGTCCACCGACAGGCCGTGCTTCTTGAACAGGCCGAACACATCGGCCAGGAAGCCGACCTGCTGCCACATGCCGATGCCTTCCATCGACACCAGCACGATGCCGTTGCGGCGGCTGATCGCCTTCACCCCCGGCACCGGCGCGGCACTGCCGTCGATGCTGGTACCCGGCAGTTCCGGGCGCTCGGTATCGAGGATGGCCATCGGCACGCCGGCATCACGGCACGGCTTGATCGAGCGCGGGTGCAGCACCTTGGCGCCGGTGGTGGCGATTTCCTGCGCTTCGTAATAGTCCAGGCGGGTCAGCAGACGCGCATCGGGCACGTCCTTCGGGTTGGCACTGAACATGCCCGGCACGTCGGTCCAGATTTCCACGCGGCTGGCGCCCAGCAGCGCGCCGAAGTAGGCCGCCGAGGTATCCGAGCCCCCCCGGCCGAGGATGGCGGTGCCGCCGTCGGCATGGCGGGAAATGAAGCCCTGGGTGATCAGCAGCCGGGTCGGCTGGGCGCGGAAGCGCTCGGCCCAGTCACCTTCGCCCCGCCACTGGCAGTTCACCGACAGGCGCTGCGACCACGCGCTCTGGCTCGGCTGCGGCGGCAGCGCATGCAGCCACTGGCGGGCATCCATCCAGCCCATGTCCAGCCCGTTCTTGTGCAGGTAGGCCGCGCCCAGGGTCGAGGACAGCAGCTCGCCCTGGCCCAGCACTTCAGCCTGCCAGTCCAGCGTGCGCTCGCCCGCACGGGCGTCGTCCAGCAGGCCCTGCAGCACCGCCAGGCGCTCGCCCAGCACGTCGTGGCCCAGTTCCAGTTCATCCAGGAACGCCAGGTGGCGCTCGGCCAGGGCGGCCACGCGCTGGCGGCTGTCGGCGGCGCCATCGGCGATCGCGGTCAGCTCGTTGGTGACGCCGGACAGCGCCGACACCACCACCAGCACCCGCGAATTGGTCTCTTCCGCGCGTTTTTTCGCCAGCTTCCCGATCGTGTCCCAGCGGTGGCGACGCGACACCGAGGTGCCGCCGAACTTCAGTACGATCCAACGATCGACAAGGGGGGAAGCTGACATGGATAGGTAGATGTGTATGGTGGGGAAGCCGCCCACCGGGGGCGGAACCTTTGATTCTAAGCCCAATACGCCGCCCATGACCGCCTACCGCTACCTCCAGCTTGATGTCTTCGCCCACCGCCCCGGCACCGGCAACCCGCTCGGGGTCATCTTCGATGCCGACGGCCTGTCCAGCGAGCGCATGCAGGCCCTGGCCGCCTGGCTGAACCTGTCCGAGACCGTGTTCTTCCTGCGCCCCACCGCGCCGGGCGCGGACTACCACATCCGCATCTTCACCCCCGGCAGCGAACTGCCCTTTGCCGGACACCCCAGCGTCGGCGCGGCCTGGGCCGCGGTGACCAGCGGACTGGCGACGCCGCGTGAGGGCGCGCTGGTGCAGCAGTGCGCGGCCGGCCTGCTGCCGGTGAGCGTGGACGGCCCGGCCGACGCCCCGGCGATCACCCTGGCCACGCCCCGTGCACAGCACCTGCCGACCGCCCCCGGGCAGGTACCGCCGCAACTGCTGGAAGTGGCTGCCGACGGCCAGCGGCCGCAGCTGTGGGACAACGGCCCGCACTGGTGGCTGCTGCCGCTGCGCGATGCCGCCAGCGTGCGCACGCTGGTGCCGGACATGGCCGCGCTGCGCGACTGGACCAATGCCACCGGCGGCACCGGCGTGGCCGTGTTCGCACCGGAGCCGGCCGACGGCCACGACCTGGTGCTGCGCGCGTTCTGTCCCGGCGATGCGGTCAACGTGCCCGAAGACCCGGTCACCGGCAGCGCCAACGCGCTGGTGGGGGCCTGGCTGCAGCAGCACGGCCAGCTGCCCGGCAGCGGGCAGTACCTGGCCAGCCAGGGCCGCGAGGTCGGCCGCGACGGCCGCGTGCAGGTGCGCGTGGACGCACAGGGCACGGTCTGGATCGGCGGCCAGGTACAGCCGGTGATCGACGGCCACATTCACTGGTAGCGCCGGCCCACACACGGCGGCCTCACCACGCCGCACGCTCGCGGGGCACGGCAGCGCGCTACCCTATTGCGCTGCGCTGGTAGTGCCGGGCCATGCCCGGCGGCCTCGCCGCGCTGCCGCGCTTCCCCCCTTTTCCTGGAGTTGTCACCGATGCCCACCCGCCGTTTCCTGCAGCTGGATGTGTTCTCGCCGCGCCCCGGTGCCGGCAACCCGCTGGCGGTGGTGCTCGATGCCCAGGGCCTGGATGATGCCGCGATGCAGGCCATCGCCCGCTGGACGCGGCTGCCGGAAACCACCTTCGTGTTCCCGCCACAGGCACCCGGCAGCAGCTACCGCCTGCGCATGTTCAGCCCGCAGAAGGAAGTACCGTTCGCCGGCCACCCCAGCGTCGGCACCGCCCACGCCGTGCTGCAGGCCGGCCTGGCCACCCCGGTGGACGGGGTGCTGGTGCAGGACGGCATCGCCGGCGCGCTGCCGCTGCAGGTGATCGGTGAAGGCGCGCAGCAGCGCATTGCCATCCGCACCCCGCGCGCGCAGCTGGCCGAGACCGCAGCAGCCGATGATCCACGCCTGCAGGCCGCCCTGGCCGGCTGGCCCCTGGGCACGCTGCCGCCGGCCCGCATGCAGGGCGGGCGCAGCTGGTGGGTGGTGCAGGTGGCCGATGAAGTCCAGCTGCGGGCCCTGCGCCCGGACTGGGACGCGATCGCCCAGCTGGCCGAATCCACCGACAGCATGGGCGTGTTCGCCTATGCCTTCAGCGACGGCAGCGAGGGCTTCGATCTGGCCGTGCGCGCGTTCGTGGGCAATGGCCGCCGCTTCGAGGATGCCGCCTCCGGTGCGGCCAACGCCGTCCTTGCCGCCTGGCTGGACCAGCGCGATGCCCTGCCCCGTGGCCGCCAGCCGTTCGAGGTCAGCCAGGGCCGCGAGGTCGGCCACGATGCGCGCCTGACGCTGCGCGTGGACGATGCCGGCGATGTCTGGTCCGGTGGCCAGGTGCAGACCGTCATCACCGGCGCGATCGACTGGTGATCGCCACCGCGGGATAGCGCCGGGCCACGCCCGGCGCCTTTCCAGCCCGCGTGCCGGGCATGGCCCGGCACTACACCAGCGCAGCTTCCAGGGTGATCGGCACGGCGCTCAACGCCTTGGAGACCGGGCAGTTCTGCTTGGCATCATCGGCGATGGCACGGAACTGTGCCGCCTCGATGCCCGGGATCACCGCCTTGAGCGTCAGCGTGATCTTCGACAGCTGCGGCCCGCCTTCCAGCGACAGGTCAACCTTGGCTTCGGTATCCAGCGATGTGGCGGTGAACCCGGCCTCGCCGAGCTTGGCCGACAGGGCCATGGTGAAGCAGCCGGCGTGCGCGGCGGCGATCAGTTCCTCGGGGTTGGTCCCCTTCTCGTCACCGAAGCGGCTGTTGAAGCCATAGCGCGTGCTGTCCAGCAGGCCACTCTGCGGTGTACTCAGTTGTCCCTTGCCTGTCTTCAGGTCGCCTTCCCAGTGCGCGCGGGCGTGTCGCGAGATTCCCATGTCCTGCTCCGGTGGTGGTGGATGAACCGTGAGCCTAGCCCGCACGACGTTAGCCCTGCGTCGCTCCGTCGCAAGCGTGGCCGGGCCGGTACCACCGCGGCCACGATGCCATCCGCGGGAATGAGCTGAAAACCACTTGTTTTCAGCCATTTGCATGAGCCCTGGCGGAGGCTGAGGGCGCATATTCCGCAGGCTGGACCGGGCCCCGGGGGCGCATCACGGGCACCGCAATGCAAAAAAACCTGCACTTTTACGCCTCCGGGCTATTGGCGCGGCCCGAGAGTTGCCCTACATTGCGCTTGCCGACGGGGTTCGGCGCCGACCAAACAACCAACCGTTCACGGAACAGGAAACCATGGCAAAGACCGCTAAGAAGGCTGCCCCGAAGAAGGCAGTGAAGAAAGTCGCGACGAAGGCTGCCGCCAAGCCGGCCGCTCCGAAGCCGATCAAGGAAGTGCTGACCAAGTCGGGCCTGGTTGCACACATCGCCGAAGCGTCGGGCGTCGTCGCCAAGGACGTGCGCGCTGTGCTGGCCTCGCTGGAATCGGCCGTGCATTCTTCGGTGCACAAGAAGGGCGCCGGTTCGTTCACCCTGCCGGGCCTGCTGAAGATCAGCACCGTCAACGTGGCCGCCAAGCCGAAGCGCAAGGGCATCAACCCGTTCACCAAGGAAGAACAGTGGTTCGCCGCCAAGCCGGCCACCACCAAGCTGAAGGTCCGCCCGCTGAAGAAGCTCAAGGACGCCGCGCTCTGATCGCGCGCGCCTGAAGCGGACACCCGACGGGACGGCCATGCCGTCCCGTTTTTTTTACCGGCCATGCCGGCGAAACACAGCGTTGCCGGAGGGCGCCCCTCCCCCGCCGTCAGGCGGCGGCCCCTGCCGGGCAGGGCCTTCAGGCCCGCTGGGCAGGCCCGGAACGAAGCGGGTGGAACACTGCGTCCAGCGCTGGCTGTCGCCTGCGCCCCGGTGCTTGCCTATCGTGGGCCCATCCCCCCACACCGAGCACGCCATGGCCAGCCCCTCCACCCGCTACCGCGTTTCGGTGACCCCGATCGAAAAAGACGGGCTCCAGTGCACCGGGCGCTGCACCATCGAACTGGAACACCGCGCCAGCCGCGACCTGATGCGCCTGCTGGAAGCAGCGCCACGCACGCCCGGCCTGAGCGGCGATGAACGGGCCACCCTGGTGGTCGCCACCCAGCTGGTGCGCGACATCGTGCAGCGCCACGCCGACACCGACGGCCACGCCCTGGCCACCATCGCCGGCACCGTGCTGCCCGCCCTGGATGCGCTGGAGAACCTGCCTTCGGCACGCTGACCCCGGCGCTGGCTACACTGGCTCCTTGACCATGCCGATGTCGGGGAGGAGCCGGGACATGCGCCAGGCGTTGTGGCTGATGCCGTTGTTGTTCGTGGGATGTTCCTGCCAGCGTACGCCGGCTGCAGAAGACGCCGGTACAGCGCAGGCATCGCCCGCCGCGGCCGTGGCCGCGCATGAGGACCTGGCCGCTGCCACGCCCCTGGCATCGGTGCAGGCGGACATGCTCGGCGCGGCAAGCGCCGATGCCCCCTCGCCCAACGATGTCCTGCAGCGGTATGCCTTCGCCGTGCTCAACCGCGACCAGCCGGCCATGGATGCCGCATGGTCCATTGCCTCGGGTGACGCCCGCCACGCCGACGACGCGCCCCTGCGGGTGCTGGCGGACATCCGCACGCTTCGCCTGCAGACCCAGCCGCCGCAGCCGATAGGCGATGCCCGCCCGCCGCGGATGCTGGAGGTACCGGTAAGCGTGCGCGCGGTGACCGCCAGCGGTACATTCCGATACACGGGCTGGTACCGCCTGCAGCCCAACGCAGAAGGCACCGCCTGGGTCATCCAGTCGGCGAAACTGCAGCCGACTCTGGACTGAATCGTTCCGCCGGCATGTACCCCTGATTCAGCGCCCGCCGCTACTCTGTAGCCCTCTTCCCGAATTTCCCCAACGGCCATCGCCCATGCGACTTCGCCCCCTGCTCACCCGCCTTGCCGTATCCGCCGTCCTGGTGGCTGCCGCCGTGGGCGCCCAAGCTGCCCCGTCGATCAACGGCCGCCAGTTGTCGGTCGGTGCCGGTGATGTGCAGCAGTACCTGGATGGCAGCTTTCCCCATACCCAGAACGCCCTGGGTGGCCTGATCGCACTGACCATGAGCCACCCGCAGCTGACCCTGCCGGCCGGTGAGCGGCTCAACCTGGGCATGGACGTGGCCCTGGCCACCGCCGGCGGTGCGCCGTCCAGGCTCGGCACGGTCAAGCTCAGCAGCGGCCTGCGCTATGACGCGCAGACCCAGGGTTTCCACCTGCAGCAGCCCAGCGTGGATGACTTCCAGCCGGCCAACCAGGGCGGTCGCCTGGATTCACGCACGCGCGGCCTGCTCAACGCCTGGCTGACCGATTACGCGCAGCGCGAACCGATCTACAAGATCGACCCGGCCGTGGCCGGCGTGCTCGGCGCGCTGCAGGTGCAGTCGGCGCAGGTGAAGGACGGCAAGCTGGTCGTCACCTTCAACCAGGACCTGGGCAAGCTGGTCCCGGCCGGCCTTCTCGGCAAGTAAGGCAACGCCTGGGGCAACGCCGGGCCATGCCCGGCGTGCAGGTACGGCAGCGCCGGCTCAGCGCTTGGGCTGCAGCATCGTGCCGGTGCACCTGGGCGAGCCACAGCGGCATTCCCAGATCTTCTTCAGCTTGGCCGTGTGGCGTTCGGCCAGCACGATGCCGTAGTTGTAGGTCAGCTCCTCACCCGGGGCGATATCGCGCATCGCCTCGATGAATACCTTGTCACCCCGGCTGTCGCCGTCCTCGTCCTCCTCGATCAGCGCCTCGCAGTTCGGGTCGCAGCTGTGGTTGATCCAGCGTGCATCGTTGCCCTTGTAGTTGGCATCGATCACCCAGTCATCGTTGAGGGTGAACAGGAACGTGTGGCCGCTCTCCACATCGCCACTGTCATCGGCATCGACATCGCCGTGGCTGCGCAGCAGGCCCTTGTACTGGATCACGCGCTCGCCCTGCTTGATCGGGGCGACGGCGAACACGCCGTTGCCGTGGATGGCGGACGTGCGGGCTTGGATCTTCTTCGGCATCGGCAAGGGAATGTCTGCAGCGAAAGGAACACCGATTCTCGCTCAATAACGGTGATTGCGAAAATCACCCTGATCGCGCAGCATGTGCCCCGCCCGGACCCGGGCGGCCCTGGCCACCGGCCCGCTGGCCAAGGCCCCGGGGCCCCTCCGCAGCGCCGCCTGAATGGCCGGGTTGGATGCGGGCGAAGAAAAGCGTACAATTTCAGTCCGCTTTAAGAATCACTCGCATCCCCCATGTTGCGCGTCACCAAGCTCACCGATTACGCCACCGTCGTGCTGACCGTGCTTGCCGCCCGTCCGGGCGACGTGCTCAGCGCGACCGAACTGGCTGAATTCACTGGCCTGGAGCCTCCCACCGTCAGCAAGGTGCTCAAGCCGCTGGCCCAGGCCGGCCTGGTCGAAGGCCTGCGTGGCGTCCGCGGCGGCTACCGGCTGACCCGCCCTGCCGGCCAGATCACCCTGTTCGAGGTGGTCGAGGCCATGGAAGGGCCACTGGCGCTGACCGAGTGCAGCCATGACCACCACCAGTGCAACATGGCGCCCAAGTGCGGTGCCCGCAGCAGCTGGCGGCTGATCAACGATGTGGTATCCGAAGCGCTGCGCAATGTCAGCCTGGCGCAGATCCTGCCCCCTCTTCCCCTTGTCGATGACGAACAGCGCCGCACCATCGCTGTCGATGTCGTCTCCTGATCCGTAGGCAGCCCCCCATGGCCACCGAAACCATCGATACCGTCGCCCACGACGACACCCCCAACCGCGAGATCCACGAGCAGCTCGGCCGCAAGTATTCGGCCGGCTTCATCACCGAGATCGAATCGGACTCCCTGCCGCCGGGCCTGGACGAGGACACCATCCGTGCCCTGTCGGCCAAGAAGGACGAACCGGAGTGGATGACGCAGTGGCGCCTGGACGCCTACCGCCACTTCCTGACCATGCCGATGCCGGACTGGGCCAAGCTGCAGATCGCCCCGATCGACCTGCAGGCGCTGAGCTACTACTCCGCGCCGAAGGGCCCCAAGTACGCCTCGCTGGACGACGTACCCAAGGAACTGCTGGATACCTACGACAAGCTGGGCGTGCCGCTGCACGAGCGCGCCAAGCTGGCCGGCGTGGCGGTGGACGCGGTGTTCGACTCCGTATCCGTCGGTACCACCTTCCGCAAGGAACTGGCCGAGAAGGGCATCGTGTTCTGCTCCATGTCCGAAGCCATCAAGGAACATCCGGAGCTGGTGCGCCAGTACCTGGGCTCGGTGGTGCCGGTGGGCGACAACTACTTCGCCGCGCTGAACTCGGCGGTGTTCTCCGATGGCAGCTTCGTGTTCATCCCCAAGGGCGTGCGCTGCCCGATGGAGCTGAGCACCTACTTCCGCATCAACGCCGGCCACACCGGCCAGTTCGAGCGCACGCTGATCATCTGCGAGGACAAGGCGTACGTGTCCTACCTGGAAGGCTGCACCGCGCCGATGCGCGACGAGAACCAGCTGCACGCCGCCGTGGTCGAGCTGGTCGCGCTGGAAGACGCGGAAATCAAGTATTCCACCGTGCAGAACTGGTACCCGGGCGATGAGAACGGCGTGGGCGGCATCTACAACTTCGTCACCAAGCGTGCCGAATGCCGTGGCGCCCGCAGCAAGGTCACCTGGACCCAGGTCGAGACCGGTTCGGCGATCACCTGGAAGTACCCGTCCTGCGTGCTGCTGGGCGATGACTCGGTGGGCGAGTTCCACTCCGTGGCGCTGACCCACCACCGCCAGCAGGCCGACACCGGCACCAAGATGATCCACGTCGGCAAGCGCACCAAGAGCAAGATCGTCAGCAAGGGCATCAGCGCCGGCCGTGGCCAGAACACCTACCGTGGCCTGGTCAAGGTGGACCGCAATGCCGAGGGCGCGCGCAACTACACCCAGTGCGATTCGCTGCTGATCGGCAAGCAGTGCGGCGCGCACACCTTCCCGTACATCGAGGTCAAGAACCCGGCGGCCACCGTCGAGCACGAGGCCACCACCTCCAAGATCTCCGACGACCAGCTGTTCTACTGCCGCGCCCGTGGCATCAGCCAGGAAGACGCGGTATCGATGATCGTCGACGGCTTCTGCAAGCAGGTGTTCCGCGAACTGCCGATGGAGTTCGCGGTGGAAGCCAAGAAGCTGCTGGAAGTCTCGCTGGAAGGGTCGGTCGGATGAAGGCCTTGCTCGCCCTGGCCCTGCTACTCGGCACCGCCGCGCCGGCATGGGCGGAAGGCGCCGACGCCGACGACTGCAACGCCGAAGGCACGCAGACCGAGCTCAACGCCTGCGCCGACCGCAATTTCCGCAAGGCCGACGCCGAGCTCAACGCGGTCTACCGGCAGGTGCTGGCCAAGCTTGCCGGGCAGCCGGTGGCGCTGACCCGGCTGAAGGACGCGCAGCGCCTGTGGGTGCAGTTGCGCGATGCCGACCTGGAGGCGCGCTACCCGGTGGGCAAGGACGAGAATCCGCGTTTCCTGTACGGCTCGATGTACCCGATGCTGTATCTGCACGCCAAGACCGGCCTGACCGAAACGCGCACCGCCTACCTGCGCAGCGAATTCCTGGAGCGCAGCGAATACGACCTGTAAGTCGCGCTGCCTGCCATCCCCCAATTCGACAAGACAACCATTCCAATGCTGAAGATCGACAACCTCCACGCCCGCATCGGCGACAAGGAAATCCTCAAGGGCCTGTCGCTGGACGTAAAGCCCGGCCAGGTGCACGCCATCATGGGCCCCAACGGCGCCGGCAAGTCCACCCTGGGCAACGTGCTGTCCGGCCGCGATGGCTATGAAGTGACCGAAGGCAGCGTGCAGTTCGAAGGCATCGACCTGCTGGAGCTGGCGCCGGAAGACCGCGCCGCCGCCGGTCTGTTCCTGGCCTTCCAGTACCCGGTGGAAATCCCGGGCGTGAACAACACCTACTTCCTGCGTGCGGCCCTGAACGCCCAGCGCAAGGCGCGCGGCGAAGAAGAACTGGATTCGATGCAGTTCCTCAAGCTGGTGCGCCAGAAGCTGGCCGTGCTGCACCTGAAGGACGAACTGCTGCACCGTGGCGTCAACGAAGGCTTCTCCGGTGGCGAGAAGAAGCGCAACGAGATCTTCCAGCTGGCCGTGCTGGAGCCGAAGCTGGCGATCCTGGACGAGACCGATTCGGGCCTGGACATCGACGCGCTCAAGAGCGTGGCCGACGGCGTGAACGCGCTGCGTGGCAGTGAGCGTTCGTTCCTGGTCATCACCCATTACCAGCGCCTGCTGGACTACATCAAGCCGGACGTGGTGCACGTGCTGGCCGACGGCCGCATCGTCAAGAGCGGTGGCCCGGAGCTGGCGCTGGAACTGGAAGCGCACGGCTACGATTTCCTGAAGGACCGCGTGGTGCGCGAGGCGGCGGTCTGATGAGCGCCCTGCTGGATTCGATGGCCAACGCCTTCTGCGGCAGCGATGCGCGCCGCGACGTGCTCGACGCCGTCCTGCGCGATGGCCTGCCCGGCCCGCGCACCGAGGCCTGGAAGTACACCTCGCTGCGCCAGCTGGAACGCCGCAGCTTCGGCGCCGCGCCGCTGGCCGCGCCGATGCTGGATGCGGCCGTGCTGGCCGATATCCCGGCCCCGCGCCTGGTGTTCGTCAACGGCCGCCTGCACGATGGCCTTAGCGATACCCACGGGCTGCCGGCCGGCGTGCAGCTGGAACCGCTGTCGGCCGCGCTGGCCGCCGGCGAGGACGCCGCGCGTTTCCTCGGCCGCCGCTACGAGCGCAGCGATGAAGTCTTCGCCCGCCTCAACGCCGCCCTGGCCGATGAAGGCGTGGTGCTGCGCGTGGAGGAAGGCGTGCAGGTCGAGGTGCCGGTGCAGCTGGTGTTCGCCAGCGTGGCCGGTGATACCGACCTGGCCTGGCACCATCGCCACCTGGTTGAACTGCGTACCGGCGCCAGCCTGGGCCTGGTCGAGCACCGCCTGGCCATCGGCGAGGCCGCGCACCTGGACAACACCGTGCTGCACGCCCACCTGGCCCGTGGCGCCGTGCTCAAGCACGCCCGCGTGCAGGCCGGCAGTGCGCGCCAGACCAGCTTCCTGCGCACCGATGCCGTGCTGGCCCGCGATGCGCAGTACCACCGCGTGGACCTGGAACTGGGCGCCGCCCTCAGCCGCCATGAACTGAACGTGCGCCTGGAAGGCGACAACGCCCACCTGACCGCCAATGGCGTGCTGCTGGGTACCGGCCGCCGCCACGTCGATACCCGCCTGGGCATCGAGCACATCGCCCGTGACACCAACGCCGAACTGCTGTGGCGCGGCGTGGCCGCCAACCGCAGCCGCGTGGTGTTCCATGGCGGCATCCACATCCGCGAAGGCGCCGATGGCACCGACGCCAACCTGTCCAACAAGAACCTGCTGCTGTCGGCCGATGCCGAGATCGATACCCAGCCGACGCTGGTGATCGACGCCGACGAAGTGAAGGCAGCCCACGGCGCCACCGTCGGCCAGCTCGACGCCAACGCGCTGTTCTACCTGCGCTCGCGCGGCCTGCCGCAGGCCCAGGCGCAGGCCCTGCTGAGCGCCGCGTTCTGCCATGAGCCGCTGAAGGTGCTGCCCGATGCGCTGCGCGAACAGCTGGGCCGCCAGCTCGACCGCGCCCTGGCCGAGGCGGGCGTGGCATGAACCTGTCCACCCCGCGCCCGCAGCCGGCCAGCACCGGCACGCCCGACTGGGACCGCGTGCGCCTGGACTTCCCGCTGCTGATGCGGGAAGTGCACGGCAAGCCGCTGGTGTACTTCGACAACGCCAACACCGGGCAGAAGCCGGTGCAGGTGATCGGCGCGGTGGACGAGTTCTACCGCCGCTACAACGCCAACGTCAGCCGTGCCGTGCACGCGCTGGGCACCGAGGCCACCGACGCCTACGAAGGTGCGCGCAACAAGCTGGCGCGCTTCCTCAACGTGCGTGCCAACGAGCTGGTGCTGTGCAGCGGCACCACCTTCGCCATCAACCTGGTGGCGTACTCGTGGGCGCTGCCGCGGCTGAAGGCCGGCGATGTCATCCTGGTCTCGCGCATGGAGCACCATGCCAACATCGTGCCGTGGCAACTGGTCGCCCAGCGCACCGGCGCGACGATCCGCGTGGCCGAGATCACCCCCGACGGCGCCCTGGATCTGGACGCACTGCGCCGGGCGATGACCCCGGAGGTCAAGCTGCTGGCCGTGGCCCATGTGTCCAACGTGCTGGGCACGGTGAACCCGGTGCGCGAGATCTGCCGCGAAGCACGCAAGCGCGGCATCGTCACCGTGGTCGACGGCTCGCAGGCGGTGCCGCACCGCAAGGTCGACGTCGCCGCGATCGGCTGTGATTTCTACGCCATCACCGGCCACAAGATGTGCGGCCCGACCGGCACCGGCGCGCTGTGGGCGCGTCGCGAGCACCTGGATGCGATGCCGCCGTTCATTGGCGGCGGCGAGATGATCAAGGAAGTCAGCTTCGAGGGCACCGTCTTCAACGATGCCCCGCACAAGTTCGAAGCCGGCACCCCGAACATTGCCGGCTTCATCGGCCTGGGCGTGGCCGTGGACTACCTGGAAGGCCTCGGCCTGGACCACGTGGAAGCGCGCGAAGCCGAACTGCTGGCGCACTTCACCGAGGAACTGCAGAAGATCGACGGCCTGCGCATCTTCGGCACCACCCCGGACAAGGCCGCCGTGGTCTCGTTCCTGATCGACGGCGCCCACGCCCACGATCTGGCGACCCTGCTGGACCTGGAAGGCGTGGCCGTACGCTCGGGCCAGCACTGCGCCCACCCGCTGCTGCAGTACTTCGGCGTCGCGGCCACCTGCCGTGCCTCGCTGGCGTTCTACAACACGCACGCGGAAATCGAGCGGTTCATGACCGCGCTGACCAAGGTACGGAAGCTGCTGGGCTGAGGATTCGCCAGAATCAGGGAAGTACAGGAACGCCGCAGGAAACTGCGGCGTTTTTTATTGCGCGCCGGAAGCAAGCAGAGGTGTAACCGGGAAACGCTGAGTGATGCCAGGAACGGGCCATCTCACCGTAATGCCGATCCATCCATCATCAACGGCCTTGAGACACCGTCTTCTACATGCCAACAAGCATGAATACCCCGGAGGCAATCAAGAAAACGTACATCATCACGACGCCCCTCAACACCCACCGCTCCCCCTGATGGAGCGTCTGCCCTTTGGAAGTAAGGGCAAGCACTGCAATACCGCGCAAGCACCTTAGCCACCAATCAACCTTGATGATTCCGACTGCAGCGAGTACTTCCGGCCGTTCGCGCTCGATTTTCAGCAACATCCTGTGAGCCGCAAATGCGTTTATCCACATGGCACCTAGAATGATGGAAGCCAAAATGGGGAATCTCTCAACAAAGCCTGGCACTCAGCCTCTCCTTTTGAAGCTACTCCATCACATAGCACCTGCACACCCAATCTTCTACGCAGCAATCAGCTGTGGAGTCGATGCGTTCCAGGGCGCAATATGACCTCTGATTCATCCCGCGAGGCCAACAACGTCCTCAGCTGCACCAGTAAACCCTCCTCATCTAGCGGCCCTCCTGAATTCCGTCATCAGAGGCAGCAATGCCATCATCGATGTAGAAGTGAACGTTGTCCTTGCCAATCAGACGCGCATACAGGGTAATCACCTGATCTGCCCTTACCAGTGCGGAGCAAATCTCTCGCGTAGCGAAGACCCTGTCCCCCGCGACCACGCGCCTCCAGAGATCACCCAGCAGCACGTCATCCGCTGAAGTTAATGTTTCAATGGCTGAAACCTCCCAGATATCCCCAGGGCCCGCAAGCGACTCGAGTGTTTCAGCGACTACTCTCCCGGCAATAGGAAATTGGGCAAACCCTTCACTCATGACCTACTACCCTCCATTCAATGGTCTTTCATCGCCACGCATTGGTGTTCCGCCCGTCTTATTCGGAATATACGGGTGTTCATGCGGATTCACATACTGACTTGGGCGACCGTGGTCAGTGAAATCAATGTCTTCCACCGGCTTTCCATCCCCATCGAACTCTCGAGCCTGATCATATCGCGACTTCCTTCCGTCCTTCTGACCAAGCTGAGTCTGTGGTCCTTTTGCACCAGGATCCGGGGTGGGATTTCCGTGTTGATCTCGCGGCAGATCTCGATCAGGAAATCGATTTCCAGAGCTCTCGCCACCAGCTGATTCCGGTTTATAACCATCAGGCTTTTTCTCCGTGCTCGGAGCACCTTTGGGAGCAGCCTTAGGAGCGGGCTTTGGCGACACCTTTGGCAAGACCTCAGGAAGAATTTTCTTTATCAATTCCGCGACAAGCTTACCGATCCGCCCATCTGGATCGGCATACTTACAAGGGTTTCCATTCGCATGGAGATATCTCGCAAAATTTCCTCCCGTCGCCTTATCCGCCGCGACGGGATCAACTGAAAGGAATACGCCAGCACTTGGGTCGGAACACCTCTGCTGCATGTAACTCAGCCCGGTCTCCGAGTCCGTCACATGCCCCGTATATCCCGGTCCATCCTTCAATCGATTTCCCATCGAATAGCCGAGGAGTGGCAGCCAGCGCCCCGAAGCTGATTCCACAAACTGGATTCTGGCCGATCCCACAGACCTTTGCGGGCGGTGTCTGCCCCCCCCTCTTTCTGAAGACCGCAACCGACCACGGAATCACCAAGAAGAAGGCCACGCAAAGCTGATAGTTTATTTTAATTTTCCTCCAGCAAGAAACTCTCGCTGTTGGCGGGCGGCAACGCGGCATCCGCAGTTGCCGCCACTGCGCTCTACCGTGCCTGGTCGCGACCGCGCAGAACTTTAACTGGATCAGCGAAGAACACTCGCAATGACTGAAGTAACATATCGCGCCCGAGCAGTAGCAACACCACTATATTCCCTCAACAAGACCCTTGACTGCTCAACCATCTCCCGCCCGCCCGTAATGGACAGAACATGAAATGCCGGCTCTATGTAACCATCACTTTTACGAATGAAGTTCATGCATTCAGTCAACCCGAAGTCTTCCCCGTAGTCGGCCCAGCGAATATATCGACCCCAGAAGTCCACCTCCCCCCATCGAAAGCAGCCATCCCCTGACATACGAATCAACTCAGAAAGCCTAGCCTCCAATTTTCCAACAAAGTCAGGATGTAGATTATTAGATGCCACATTTCCAAAATCCAAAGATTGCCAACAAAGAACCATGGAATTTGCGACAGCAGCCGAGCTCCTCGACAACCTTATTACATCATCATAAGCATCAATCGCGGCACCAACATCCCCCAGCCCCTCGATTCGAATAGCATCTTCAGTGTTCATCTCGCACTCCCAGCAGCATTGACGCCAGCATTCACAACTTCACCCTTACGAACACTTACCCATATCTGGGACCCATTTCTTGCCGTAACAGTGTAAGCGGAAACACCAGCAGCAGCTGCATCTTGCGTGATGATTCCGGCCGCAGCTGCATCCACCCTATAGTGTGCAGGATTGGAGGCAACATTCTCAAACATTCGCGCATAACGGAGGCGCGATGCCACCGCAACAGGATTAACGTGCCCCACCGCATCTCTGGAAATATGGCCAGCACGCGCAAAATTGAATTGCACTCCAGCTGCACCAACCAGAATCCCACCCGATGCCAGCACACCCCCGCCGGGAGAGTTCATCGCGGGGATCGCAATGTTCCGCACTCCGCAAGATCACTGATACTTCCGATCGCATCAGTACGGCAGCGGCTCACACTACATCGTGCTACCTGGCGGTCGCCCGCCCTCCGCCCCCGACAACCTTGGTGCTGGAAGATCGCCGGATTTATAGACTGGAATGTGGCAACGAACCTTCCGGAACGCTTGAGCCTGCCAGGATCAGCTGTAATGACCCACCGGTTTCTGCTCAGGCCATGCGGTTAATGTAGCGGCATAAGCCGCATCCGGGGTCATCATCTTCAGCGCCTGATGAAGGTGCTTTTGATTGTAGAAGGCGATCCAATCGGTGATCGCCCGTAATGCGTGTCAGTAGAAGCAGCGATCACAATAGCCAACAACGACAAGGCCAGCGATGCGGGCCTTGTACGTCATGGGCGAGGATTAATTCCCTCCGTCCCGTCTAGCTCGCGGCGGTCGAAAGTGAACCTGGAACCGTTCCTCGCTAAAAGTCAGTCCGCTGAACTACCTCTTCTAGCTTGTTCTGCTCATCTGCCAGCAGCTCAAGTGCGTACTTGATCCCGGTTGGAGATTGGATACTGAAGTCAGAACTGTAAACAATCCTGCCATCAACCTCTCCGCGATCAAATCTGACCCGAAAGTGACTCGATGCCTTCTCCCTGGACGCTTCAATGCCCTCACCAAACAGCAATCCTGCCGGCAATGTCGCTCCGGGTTTGGCATCATACTTATTCACCGAGATACGTGACAACGCACCATCGAAGAACACGTATTGCCTGCCCTGAGAGTCCTTGGCCCTGCAATCCACAAGCTCAGATTTCTCGCAGTCAGAGCTTGCGAACACAGACATGTTCTTTGGGACCTCACCAATAGAAGCAACCGCTCCTTGACCTTGCGCTCCTACGGAAGCTTGAGTATCGCCATTCTCAGCTGCATGGTATGAAGTGGCGGCAATAGCAGCTGCTAGTAGCACCGTTCTCATGGAAGACCTCATGGCTCTGACAAGTATGGGAGAGGATCAACAACAGTCCTGCCTGCTGCAACGATGCCCCGCACAAGTTCGATGCCGGCACCCCGAACATCGCCGGCTTCATCGGCCTGGGCGTGGCCGTGGACTACCTGGAAGGCCTCGGCCTGGACCACGTGGAAGCGCGCGAAGCCGAACTGCTGGCGCACTTCACCGAGGAACTGCAGAAGATCGATGGCCTGCGCATCTTCGGCACACCACCCCGGACAAGGCCGCCGTGGTCTCGTTCCTGATCGACGGCGCCCACGCCCACGATCTGGCGACCCTGCTGGCCCTGGAAGGCGCGGCAGTAGCTCGGGCCAGCACTGCGCCCACCCGCTGCTGCAGCACTTCGGCGTGGCGGCCACCTGCCGTGCCTCGCTGGCGCTCTACAACACGCACGCCGAGATCAAGCGGTTCGTGGCGGCGTTGACCAAGGTGCGCAAGCTGCTGGGCTGAGGATTCGCCAGAATCAGGGAAGTACAAGAACGCCGCAGGAAACTGCGGCGTTTTTTATTGCACGTTGGGCGCAAACAAGCAGAGGTGCAACTGGGAAACGCTGAGTGATGCCAGGAACGGGCCATCGCACCGTACCGCCTTCTACATGTCACCCAGTATGGACATCCGCAGGCAATCAAGAATACGCACGCCATCACGGCACCGCTCGGCTCACACTCCCGCCCCATTCCTCGATGATTTTCTCGACCGCCGATATCTGACTCTGCGCATAATCTCTGTCGCGAAAACGAATATCAGCATCATCGAAGTAATGCCATATCAAATGCGGAACATCGATTCCATAAACACTTGATTGAAGGGTTCGCTTAAGCGCCTCGGCCTCTTTATACCAAGCAGAGACCTGTTCCGCAGAAGCAGGCTCGGATTCCAACAACATCCGCAGACAGAAAACAACGGACTTCACTTCATCAGCAGCACTCATAGCGGCACCTTCTTCTTCATCTGCCGAGGATCAAACCATACAAGATGAGCAGCCTCATCGCGATTGGTAGACCCATGGTCAATATGAAGACCCAGAGTTCCCTTCCCACTTATCGACCGTGGGCAGCGGCGAGAACATCAATCACGAGATCCGCCCCAGCTCCAGTTGGATCCCCGTAGCTCACAGCGGTCTTTCCTATGGATCCATCGCCATCGATGAACGTAACGAACGGGATCCATCATTTCACCTTAAAGAAGCAGTCCTCAGCCGCAATGTACGCGCCAGAGCTCGCCCCAGCATTTACCACTCCATTCACACCCCTGAAGTCGAATCCCATGACTGATCCGCCGTTGGTAGCCACACAGTCACGTCATAAACTCATTACATTCACGCAAAATTTGCGACTTCAGATCCATCACTTAGACAGATTGATCACAGAAACATCGTAAATCCTTGCATCAGCAATGACGGCCGAGCAACTCTTGCGAGATGCGTCCAGCGCCACCCTGCCAGAAACCGTCGCAAAATAGACACCATGCTGCCTTTTAACCTCACCCCACTCTATGGTTTCCTTCTCGGTCCACACTACGATACAGCTATACATCTCAGTACGATTCGGGAGATCGGGTCCAGGATAAAAAACAACACCATTTTCATTTTCGTAAAGCATAAAACCGCCGGTCTCCACTTCCACAGAATCCAGCAGCCCGGGATTAACTATAATCCTGGAGATCGGCACGCCACATAGCCTTTTGAGTTCCCGAGGCACAATATCGTTACAATTGCCTCTCACAGAATCATCCGCGGCAGGAGCGGCCGTACTCGACAAAGACCAACCTGCCACTATCACGAGGGCAGCCAGTCTAAAGAATCTTCTCAAAATGTCCCGCATAGACGCGCTCCGTTCCTAAGGCTTCAACCGCAGCCCGCCAAGCCTTCTGATTAAACCATACGATCCGCCCATCTGGCCTGGCAACATAGCCATCCACCATTTCCCCGAAGGATCTCGCGATATCGTGATCATCCGCCATCCCAACATAATTAAATTTACCAGACGAAGCATATGCACCGTTCCCGCTGCGCATGTTGTTTTTCGGATGCGTGTGCAGGATTGCCCTCAACTTATAGGCACCGCCATAAGGAACGATGGACGCAGATCCACCTGAAGAACCAGCGCCCCAGCCCATTACTCTTAAGTCTCGTGAATGCCTTTCCTCCATGTTAGCGAAGACTTCTCTACCCGAGGCTTCCTGAAGAGGCATGGCTTTATCCGAAAAATATCTTACCGCACCTTCCGGACTTGAATGAGGAAGCGCTGCTGACATCTTTTCCTGCGTGCCACCCTGAACGCCCAGCGCAAGGCGCGCGGCGAAACCGCAAATTCATTTACCCACATGCCTCAGGAATGATGGGGAGCAGACAGGGTAATCCACAAAACCCTCCCATTTGGCCCCATCCCGGAAAGGCGATACCAACCTCACTCAATTACACCCCCACCCCATACTGAATCGTAAAGCCCCACCGCGAGAAATATCATGAAGGAAATCATTCCAAGATGGAGGAATCGACTCGCAAGCCGGTGCGAATCACAAACATCCTTGCTCAAAAGCACCCCATCCAATCGCCCCTCCCTTACCGCACGCAGCTGCCTGTATGCCCGGTTAGATGCCCCAAAACTCTTCCCGCACAACTCAGGGTGATCGCGCCGCAACCGCATCCTGAATTCAGCAGCAAAATAGAAATATATCGGATAGAAAATCAAAATCCCCATTCCGGAAGGCAAGAACAACCAGGCCATAGTTCATTCACTCCCATAATTTAATGTTACAGCGACTGGATTTCACAGAAGGCATAAATGAAAGGAGGCAGCGCCATCGCCACGATTCACCACTCACTTCAGATCTTCAAGATTGATGGAGACGTCTCCAAATTTCGCACGCGGCACCGGACCTGGGATTCGCAGGGATCGAACTTCAAGAGGAGCGTGAATTTCACCAAGCAGCAGATCATCCGTCGAACCGTCACTCACCCTGGTCTTGAATACTCCGATCACCGACACCCATGAGTACGCGTGCTCATTGAATACGCTCCGCTGCAGATCTATTGACCCTCTAATTCGAACTTCGGTCTCTTCATGCACCCCGGCCTCAAACCACTCTTTGCTTGAATTCAAGACAAAGAGCCCCCGAGTTACCTCAAGACAGCCCTCCATCCGCAGGGGCTTTCCATCGTATAGCAACGGATTTACCGCGAGCGCACTGGAGCCCCCCTCCCTGCAACGTGGATGATCGCCCCCCTCCCAGCCGGCCTTGCCCGCACCTAGAATGTGCGCATGAGCCCCCTGACCTTCCGCGCCGCCACGTCGGCCGACATCCCCGCCCTGATCACCCTGGTCACCTCCGCCTACCGCGGCGAAAGCAGCCGTGCCGGCTGGACCTCCGAAGCCGACCTGCTCGACGGTGCCCGCATCGACGCGCCGGGCCTGCAGGCCGACCTGGACACCCCGCGCTCGACCATCCTCATCGCCGAACGGGACGGCCAGCTGGTCGCCTGCGTGCACGTGGCCGACGTCGAGGGCAAGGGCTACTTCGGCATGTTCTCGGTCGATCCCACCCAGCAGGGTGGCGGTATCGGCAAGAGCGTCATGGAGGCCGCCGAAGCCCACGTCGTGCGCGAATGGGGCGTGCCGGTCATGCAGATGACCGTCATCGATGTTCGCGACGAACTGATCGCCTTCTACGAGCGCCGCGGCTATGCCCGCACCGGCATCAAGAAGCCCTTCCCCTACGGCGACGAACGCTTCGGCACGCCCCGGCGCGACGACCTGCGCTTTGAAGTGCTGGAGAAGCCGCTGCCCGGTACCGCCGCGTGAGCGATGCCTGGACCTTCGTCTGCCCCGGCGCCGAACTGCTGCCGGGCGAGCTGAAGAGCGTATTCGATGAAGTCACCGGCACGCCGATCGTGGTGTTCAACCTCGACGGCGAGCTGTATGCACTGGAAGACCAGTGCACGCACGAAGAGTTCGAGCTGTCCTCCGGGGCCTTCGACACCACCGAAGGCAGCATCGAATGCGTGCTGCACGGGGCGCGGTTCGACGTGCGTGATGGCCGCGCCCTGTGCGCGCCGGCCTATACCGCCGTGCCGAAGTTCCCGGTCAAGCGCGAACACGACGCCATCTGGACCCGCGACGACCGCGACTGACTGTCGCGGCCGGCCGCCCCCCCCCTTTCCTCCCATCCCCCTGCGCCAGCCCGGCGCAGCGGTCGTCCGATGCCTGCCGGATGCGCCCCGATCGCGCCCGGATGCGCACATGCGAATCATTCTCGTTGCTGTTATCCTTGCGTAACACCGTGTAATGAAGCCGCCGCGCCATGGCCCTGCCCGCGCCCATCGCCACGTTCTGCCAGGTCGCCCGTCGTGGGTGGCCGGTGCTCGCGGCTGCGCTGCTGACCCTGCTGCTGGGCTGGGCGGCCTTGCATGAAGGCCGGGGTGGGCCGGCCGGTGCCGGCTTTCAGCCCGCAGGCAGTACCGCCGCTGCAGTACTGGAAGGCGCATTGCCGGGGCCGCTCCCCGCTGGCGAGGATGCGCTGCAGTTTGCCGCCTGCGTACCGGAAGCTCCGGCGGACGGCGATGCTGGCACGCCCCCCGTCGCCGCCCGCGCGGTCCCGTGCACACGCTGGGTCGCCCATGTCGCCCCTTGGCCCGCCGATGCCCTGCGCTGGCACCGCCTCGAGCCATCCCTGCGCCTGAACCCCGGCCACGCCCCACCGGCGGCCTGATACCGCCGTAGCGCCCTCCCGGCGTTGCCCGCTTCCGCACGACCGCCGCCATCGGCCGTGCCGCGTCCCCGCACCGTTCTCCGCCCGCCTGCCGCGCCCCGTGTCCATCGGCGCTGGCCGCCCCCTCCTGCCCTGCTACCCACCCATTGCCATGAATCCGATCAAGAGCCGCAAGCACGCCTCCCCCTTCCGCCCCCTGCCGCTGGCCACCGCCAGCCTTGCCGCCGGTCTCGGCCTGGCGGTGCTGCCGGCGCTGGCCCATGCCGAGGCCAGCGACACCGCCCGCACCCTGGACAAGGTCGACGTGCACGCCGTGCGCGGCTACAAGGCCGACAAGGTCGCCTCGCCCAAGTTCACCCAGAGCCTGCAGGACACTCCGCAGACCATCCAGGTGATCACCGGTGACCTGTTCAACCAGCAGGGCGCCACCACGCTGACCGAGGCCCTGCGCAACAGCCCCGGCGTGGGCACCTTCTATGCCGGCGAGAACGGCAACACGACCACCGGCGATGCGCTGTTCATGCGCGGCTTCGACACCTCCAACAGCCTGTTCGTCGATGGCGTGCGCGATCTGGGCTCGATCTCGCGCGATGTGTTCAACATCGACCAGATCGAAGTGACCAAGGGCCCGGCCGGCACCGACAACGGCCGCTCGGCGCCGACCGGTGCGATCAATCTGGTCAGCAAGCAGGCCAACCTGCACGACAGCCTCTCCGGCACCGCCTCGCTGGGCAGTGACCAGCAGCGCCGCACCACCGCAGACTGGAACACCGCACTCGGCGCCAGCAGCGCGCTGCGCCTGAACGCCATGTGGCAGGACAGCGACCAGCCCGGCCGCGACCACGTGCAGAACAAGCGCTGGGGCATCGCGCCGTCGCTGGCGTTCGGCCTGAACACCGCCACCCGCTATTACCTCAACCTGCTGTACGTGAAGCAGGACAACGTGCCCGATGGCGGCGTGCCGACCCTGGGCCTGCCGGGCTGGACCCCGCAGCCGACGCTGGAAGCGCTGGCCGGCCATCCGGTCGATCCGTCGAACTTCTACGGCACCCGTGCCGACCACGATGACGTGACCGCGAAGATGGCCACGTTCCGCATCGAGCATGATTTCAACGATGCCGTGCGCCTGACCAACACCGCGCGCTGGGGCCGTACCGAGCAGGACTACCTGCTGACCGCCTTCATGGGCACCGGCGTGCGCGGCGCCAACGGCCGCCCGACCGGCAACATCACCTATACCAACCCGGCCGACCTTTCCACCTACGCGATCGCGCGCAGCCTGCCGACCTTCAAGGACCAGCGCAACACCATCCTGACCGACCAGGTGAACCTGCGCGCGGACTTCGCCACCGGCAGTGTCAACCATGCGCTGAGCACCGGCCTGGAGTTCACCCGCGAGGAACTGGACAGCTTCGGCCAGGCCGTCACCGGCAACACCGCCTGGCCGGCAGCCAACCTGTACGACCCGGACTGGAATGTCAGCGGCCTGACCTGGGCCCACAACGGTGCCGACGCGCATGGTCGCACCACCACGTCCTCGGCCTACCTGTTCGACACGCTGTCCTTCGGTGACAGCTTCAAGCTGACCGCTGGCGTGCGTGCCGACCACTACAAGACCACCTATGCCAGCGCCTCGGTGTGTGGCGGCCGCGCCGGTCCGGCCTGTGGCAGCAACCCGGCCGGCACGGTGCTGCGCAATCCGTCGCTGGAGGCCTCCGACACCCTGCTGAACTGGAAGCTGGGCGCGCTGTACAAGGTCGGTGACGTGGTCAGCCTGTATGCCAACTACGCCATCTCGCAGCAGCCCCCGGGCGGCGCCAACTTCCAGCTGAGCAGCTCGGCCAGCAGCGCCGACAACCCGCAGCTGGACCCGCAGAAGGCCAAGACCTTCGAAGTGGGCAGCAAGTGGGCGTTCCTCGGCGATGCGCTGGCGGTGAACCTGGCACTGTTCCGCACCGATGTGGACAACGAGATCAACACCACCGTGCTGGATGAAGCCGGCAACCCCACCCAGACCGGCCGCAAGCAGGTGCAGGGCGTGGAACTGTCGGCGGTGGGCAAGCTGACCGACAACTGGTCGGTCAGTGCCGGCTACAGCCACCTGGACACCCAGGTGAAGGAAGGCGCCAAGGTCGCGGCCGACGGCACCACCAACCTCACCTACACCCCGGCCGATACCTTCACCAGCTGGACCAGCTACACCCTGCCGTTCGGCCTGACCATCGGCGGCGGCGTGCGCTACGCCGGCGGCCTGCACCGCGGCACCGACGGTGCGGTGGGCACCCCGGCCTACACCCGTTCGTACACCGTGGTCGATGCGATGGTGTCCTGGGCGATCAACGACAACGTGTCGCTGCGCTTGAACGGCTACAACCTGTTCGACAAGGACTATGTCGCCAGCATCAACAAGAGCGGCTACCGTTACACCCCGGGTGCCCCGCGCACCTTCCTGCTCAGCGCCGACGTGCGCTTCTGAGCCGGTGGCGCGGGGAGGCCTGCCCTTCCCGCGCCTGCCATCGAGACCGCCATGCTCCTGCACATCCCCAACGTACTGAGCCCCGAGGACGTGCAGCGGCTGCGCCAGCGCCTGGACGCGGCCGACTGGACCGACGGCCGCGAAACCGTCGGCGCCCAGGGCGCCCAGGTCAAGCGCAACGAGCAGTTGCCCGATGCCTCGCCGCTGAAGGCCGAACTGGGCGCCACCGTGCTGGCCGCCCTGCAGCGCAATCCGCTGTTCTTCGCGGCTGCGCTGCCGCTGAAGATCCTGCCGCCCCGCTTCAACCGCTATGCCGGCGGCGGCACCTACGGCTTCCACGTCGATGGCGCAGTGATGGCCAACGGTGCCCAGGGCCACCTGCGTTCGGACGTCTCCTGCACCCTGTTCCTGTCCGCACCGGAAGACTACGACGGCGGCGAACTGGTGATCAGCGATACCTACGGCGAACACGAGGTGAAGCTGCCGGCCGGCGATCTCATCGTCTATCCCTCCAGCAGCCTGCACCAGGTCAATCCGGTGACCCGTGGCGTGCGCGTGGCCTCGTTCTTCTGGGTGCAGAGCATGGTCCGCGACGACGTGCAGCGCCGCCTGCTGTGGGAAACCGACAACGCGATCCAGCGCCTGCGGCAGACCGGTGGCGACGCCGACGCGGTGCTGCAGCTGACCGGGGTGTACCACAACCTGCTGCGGCGCTGGAGCGAGGTCTGAGCCGCGCCCCGCCGGCACCCGCCTTTTTGTCAATCATTCTCATTTGCAACAACTAACGACTCTCATTACAATCACGCCCCGTTGACGCCGGCCCCTGCCGGCAGACCCTCCGGGACCCCCTGCTTGCTGCGCCCGCTCCGCCCTCGCCCTGTTGTCCATCGCCAGATGGGGACCGCCATGCGCGGCCAGCGTCCTGCGCTGGCCAGCCTGCTGGCGTGGGTGGCAATGCTGGCGCTGCTGCTGGGCAGCCTGCCGCTGCTGCCACAGGCGCACGCCGCCCTGGCCGTGCAGGTGCCGCTGGAAGAACGCGGCGGTGAAGGCCCACTGCAGGAAGAAGCACCGGCCAAACTGCGGCGCTGCGCATCGGCCCCGGTGAAGCGCGCCGAACCGGCACGGCCACCGCTGCTGCTGGCCCGCCAGTGGCTGCGCACCGAACTCAACCTCGTTCCCGCCACGCCGGCCATGCCCGGCGTGCGCCCGGACTGGCCGCTGGCCGCTCCGGACACGCCCTGGGCCGACGCGCCCGGGCGCCGCCAGCAACGCGGCCAGGCACCGCCGCTCGCCTGATCCACGCTGTGACGTGACCGCCTGCGCGGTCGCGTCCACACGCCGCTGCCTGCTTCATCCCTGCCGCCCCTGACCGGGCTTTCCGTGCATGCCGCGCCCTTCGCGCCCGGCATCGCGCTTCCCTGCATCCTTCGAGGTAACTGCCATGGCCCAGCGCCATCGTGTCCGTTCGTCCCTGTCCCGCTCCCTGCTGACCAGCGCCGTGCTGGCGGCAATGTCGGCCCCTGCCTTCGCCCATGGAGAGATCGCCGGCGCCCCGCAGACGCTGGACAAGGTGGTGGTCACCGCCTCCGGCTTCGAACAGAAGGTGGTCGATGCACCGGCCAGCATCAGCGTGGTCAGCCGCGAGGAACTGAGCAAGCGCCCGTACACCAGTCTGGTCGATGCACTGCGCGACGTCGAAGGCATCGACGTCGGCCTGGAGGCCACCGACAAGAACGGCCGCGCCACCCTCTCCATGCGCGGCCTGCCCTCCGAGTACACCCTGGTGCTGATCGACGGCCGCCGCCAGAGCAATGTCGGCCAGCTGTACCCGAACAACTTCGGTGGCGGCCAGTTCGCCTACCTGCCGCCGCTGGACGCGATCGAACGCATCGAAGTGGTCCGCGGCCCGATGTCCACGCTGTACGGTTCCGATGCGATGGGCGGTGTCATCAACATCATCACCCGCCGCAACCAGGACAGCTGGCATGGCGCACTCACCCAGGGCTTCACCGTGCAGCAGGACAACCAGTTCGGTGATGCACGCACCACTGACCTGTACCTCAGCGGCCCGCTGCTGAAGGACCGCCTCGGCCTGGCAGTGCGCGGCAGCTACTACGATGCCAAGGCCTCCAACCCCGAGTGGGATGCACTGACCCTGCCCGATGGCAGCCTGTGGGAACGCAGCATCGGCTTTGGCGGCGGCGGCAAGTCGGTGGCCAACACCAACTGGAACACCGGCGTGCGGCTGAATTTCCACGTCAACGATGACCACGAACTGTGGCTGGACTACGACGTGTCGCGGCAGAAGTACGACAACAGCGAAGGCCAGACCGGCACGCTGGACAGCCTGGCCAGCCTGTGGCGCGTCGGCAACGCGGTCATTCCCAACCCCAACGGCAGCGGCACGATCACCCGCCGCGTGGTGCAGCCGCGCGTGGGCTACACCGCCTACCAACGCTACGAGCGCGACCAGCTGTCGCTGACCCACCAGGGCCGCTACAGCTTCGGCACCTGGCAGACCTCGCTGACCCACAGCAAGAGCAGCAACCTGGGCCGCTCGCTGCCGCTGACCCTGGACGAGCGCGCCAGCCTGCAGACCCTGTGGAATGACGTCTGCCGCCGCACCGGCGCGGCCAACAACTGCACGGCCGGCCGTACCAATGCGCTCACCGCGCTCAATCCCAGCGAAATGGCGCGCCTGCAGGCGTTCCTGCCGCGTCCGCTGCGCACCATGGAACTGGAAGGCTACGTGCTCGACACGATGCTCGACCTGGACTTCGGCGCGCACAAGCTCACCGTCGGCGGCCAGTACAACGACACCGACATGATCGACGGCGTGTTCGGCATGGACGGCGCCGGCTACCGCAGCAATACCCGGCAGAAGCACCGCATGTGGGCGCTGTTCGCCGAAGACAACTGGGCACTGACCGACACCCTCACCGCCACCTTCGGCCTGCGCTACGACGACCACAACATCTTCGGCAGCCATGTCAGCCCGCGCGGCTACCTGGTGTGGAACGCCAGCGATGCCTGGACCTTCAAGGGCGGCGTCAGCACCGGCTACAAGACCCCGCGCCCGGACCAGCTGTTCCCCGGCATCACCGGCTTTGGGGGCCAGGGCGTGCTGCCGCTGGTGGGCTCGCCCAACCTGAAGCCGGAAACCAGCACCAACTACGAGCTGGCCGCCTACTACGAAGGCCAGCGCTGGGGCTTCAACGTCACCGGCTTCATCAACAAATTCGAGGACAAGATCGCCAGCGGCGGCACCTTCCCGAACTGTGAAGTGGCACCGGCTGGCAGCGGCTACTGCGTGGACATCGGCCCCGGCTGGGCCGCGCTGGGCTACAGCACCTTCACCCAGAGCGTGAACATCGACAAGGCCGAGACCCGTGGTGCCGAACTGGCCGGCCACGTCGACCTGCTCGACACCCTGCAGCTGCGCGGCAACTACACCTGGACCCAGAGCGAGCAGACCAGTGGCCCGCAGAAGGGCCTGCCGATCACCGGCACCACCCCGGCCAAGCACATGGCCAATGCCAGCCTCAACTGGCAGCTCAACGACGCCATCAGCCTGTCGCTGATCGGCGAGGGCCGCTACGACCGCTACCGCGACACGCTGCTTGATGCCAGCGGCGCCAGCCAGACCCGTTACTACGAGGACTACACCATCTTCCACCTCGGTGGCAGCTGGAAGGCCACGCCGTGGCTGACCGTCAACGCGCGGGTCAACAACCTGTTCGACAAGGACTTCGTGTCGCAGTCGTGCCTGCTGATCAACCCGAGCGAGTTCAACTGCGTGGACGACTACGCCACCAAGGACCAGCGCCGCAGCTACTGGATCTCGTTGAACGCGAAGTTCTGATCGCCGCGCACCGGTAGTGCCGGCCGCTGGCCGGCATTGCCCTGCTTTGGTGGGTGCCAACCTTGGCCGGCACCGTGTCATCCACGCGTGGCATGGATCTACCGACCCGCGGTAGCCGTGGAGCCGGCCGCTGGCTGGCGGCCGGCACTACCCACGCCGGGATACACAACGACACGCAATTGCGAACTATTCTCATCAATGCTGTAATGCTCAGCCATCGCCCGCCCCGACCCCTGCCGTGAGCCGTCCTGCCCCCTCCGCCGTGCAGCAGCAACAAAGCCGCGGATTCTGGCTGCGCACGCTGCACCAGTGGCACTGGATCAGCTCGGCCGTCTGCCTGATCGGCATGCTGCTGTTCGCGGTGACCGGCCTGACCCTCAACCATGCTGCGAAGATCGAGGCCAGACCGCAGGTGCAGAACCAGCACCTGGAACTGCCGGCCAATCTGCTCGGCCAGCTCGGCACGCGCGAAGACGGCAATGCACCGATCCCGCGCCCGGCCCGGCACTGGCTGGATGCCCAGCTGGGCATCGCCATCGGCGGCCGGCCGGCCGAGTGGTCGGCCGATGAAATCTACCTGTCGCTGCCGCGCCCCGGCGGCGATGCCTGGCTGAGCATCGACCGCCAGACCGGCGCGGTGGAATACGAATCGACCTCGCGCGGGGTGGTGTCCTACCTCAACGACCTGCACAAGGGCCGCAACGCCGGCCCGGCGTGGGGCTGGTTCCTGGACCTGTTCGCCGTGGCCTGCCTGGTGTTCTGCATCACCGGGCTGTTCCTGCTGCACCTGCATGCGCGGCAGCGGCGCATGACCTGGCCGCTGGTCGGCCTGGGCCTGATGATTCCGCTGCTGATCGCCCTGCTGCTCATCCACTGACCTGTCCCGTTCCCGGAGCCGCCCCATGCGCGTCACCCTGACCATCGCCCTCAGCGGCCTGCTGGCCACCTCGCCGGCCTACGCCGCCACCCTGGACATCAATGTCGAGGTACCCAAGCTCAACGTGGCCGAGTACCACCGCCCGTATGTGGCGGTGTGGCTGGAAGGCGCCGACCAGAAGGTCGCCGCCAACCTGTCGGTCTGGTACCAGCAGACCAGCAACAGCGAAGGCCATGGCACCAAGTGGCTGCCCGACCTGCGCCAGTGGTGGCGCAAGAGCGGCCGCACCCTGGAGGTGCCGGTGGACGGCGTAACCGGCCCGACCCGTCCCGCCGGCAAGCACGCGCTGTCCTTCACCGACAAACAGCCGGCGCTGAAGCAGCTGGCCCCGGGCAACTACACCCTGGTGGTGGAAGCCGTGCGCGAAGTCGGCGGCCGCGAACTGCTGAAGATTCCCTTCACCTGGCCAGCCACCGCCGCGCAGAACGGCAAGGCGCAGGGCGCCACCGAACTGGGCCTGGTCACCCTGGCCGTCAAGCCCTGATTGAACGACCGGCCAGCGTGCTTCCGCGGGAAGCACGCCGTCCTCCCCATCACCCCTGGAGTCTTCCGCATGAAGCGCACGCTCGTCCTCGCCGCCGCTCTGGCCGCTGCCCTTCCCTTCTCCGCTCTGGCCCACAAGGCCTGGCTGCTGCCCTCGCAGACCGTCATCGCCGGCAACGCGCCGTGGATCACCGTCGATGGTGCGGTGTCCAACGACCTGTTCTATTTCAACCACGTACCGCTGCGCCTGGAATCGCTGGTCATCACCGCGCCGGACGGCAGCAGCGTGCAGCCGCAGAATGCCGCCACCGGCAAGTACCGCAGCGTGTTCGACGTGGAGCTCAAGCAGCAGGGCACCTACCGCATCGCTTCGGTCAATGACGGCCTGTTCGCCACCTATGAGCAGAACGGCGAACGCAAGCGCTGGCGCGGCACTGCCGCCACCTTCGGCGAACTGCCCAAGGATGCGAAGAAGCTGGAAGTGAGCCAGTCAGTGGGCCGCGTGGAAACCTTCGTCACCAACGGCGCACCGAACGACACCGCCCTGAAGCCGACCAACCGCGGCATCGAACTGGTGGCGGCCGGCCACCCGAACGACCTGTTCGCCGGCGAACAGGCCACGTTCCGCGTGCTGGTCGATGGCAAGCCGACCGCTGGCCTGGCATTCGAGATCGTGCGCGGCGGCACCCGCTACCGCAACGCGCAGGACGAACTGAAAGTGACCAGCGATGCCAAGGGCGAGATCAAGGTGACCTGGCCGGAAGCCGGCATGTACTGGCTGGAAACCGGCACCGAAGACACCAGGACCTCGGTCAAGCAGGCCGCCAAGCGCCGCCTGAGCTACGTCGCCACGCTGGAAGTGCTGCCGCAGTAACCGCCTGCCGCACTGCCGGGCACGCCCCGGCAGTGCGCTGCGCCCCATCCCTCATGACCGATACCCCGCTCGACATCGCCCGCCTGGGTGGCACCACCATGGGCACCACCTGGCGCGCATCGCTGGCCCTGCCGCACCAGCGTGACCTGCACCCGCTGCATGCCGGCATCCAGGCACGCCTGGACGAGGTGGTCGCGCAGATGAGCACCTGGGAACGCGATTCGGACCTGAGCCGCTACAACCACGCCGATGCCGGCCAGTGGTACCCGATGCCGGCGGAAGCACGCACGGTACTCGCCTGCGCCCAGGCCATTGCCGCAGCCAGCGAAGGTGCCTTCGATCCCACCGTCGGCCCGCTGGTCGCGCTGTGGGGCTTCGGTGCCCACGCCGGGCCGCGCCACGTGCCCGACGACGCCACGCTGCAGGCTACCCGTGCGCGCTGCGGCTGGCAGCGGCTGCGCTGGCGGGACGATGCACTGCTGCAACCCGGCGGGCTGGAACTGGACCTGTCGGCCATCGCCAAGGGCTTCGGCGTGGACCACGTTGCCGCCTGGCTGCGCGGCCAGGGCATCGGCGCAGCGCTGATCGACGTCGGCGGCGAGCTGGCCGGTTACGGCCGCAAACCGGATGGCCAACCGTGGCGTGTGCTGGTGGAATCGGCACCGGAAGAAGATGCGCGCAGCGACGCACCGCCGCGCGTGCTGGCCCTGGACGGCAAGGCGGTGGCCACCTCCGGTGACCGCTGGCACCAGTACCAGGCCGATGGCGTGGCCTACAGCCACAGCCTCGACCCGCGCAGCGGCAGGCCCGTGCGGCAGGCCGCTGCCGCGGTCACGGTGGTTGCCGACGATGCCATGCACGCCGATGCCTGGGCGACCGCGCTGACCGTGCTTGGCCGCCGGGCCGGCATGGCGCTGGCCGAACGCGAAGGCCTCGCTGCACGCTACCTGGAGCGAACGGCTCAAGGCCCGCAGGAACATCTCAGCAGCGCCTTCCAGCGCCTGCTCGACGGGCAGGTGGCGTGAGCCTGCGCCCGTCGCGTGCCGTACTCGGCAACGCCATCGTGCTGGCCCTGCTGGCGCTGGCGGCATGGGCACTGCTGCGCCTGCATCTGGATGGCACCTGGTGGCAGGGCGCGCCATCGGCACGGCACGCGCAGATCGCCGTGGCCGCCGTGCTGCTGTACGCACTGGCCTGTACCGCAGTGTGGTGGCGTGCGCGCCCACGCGACGATGCCCCCACCGGCGGGAGTGCCCCGCTGCTGCTGGCCTGGTCCAGCCAGACCGGCTTTGCCCGCGAGCTGGCCCAGCGCAGTGCCGACGCGCTGCGTGCGGCCGGCATGGCGGTGCGCGTGCGCGGCCTGCACGAACTGGACGCTGCCCTGCTCGGCGGCACCCAGCGCGCGTTGTTCATCGCCAGCACGACCGGTGAAGGCGATGCCCCCGACCACGCCCTGCCCTTCCTGCGGCGGCTGATGGCCGCACCGCCTGCCCTGGATCACCTGCAGTATGGCGTGCTTGCACTGGGCGATCGCAGCTATGGCCACTTCTGCGCGTTCGGCCACCAGCTCGACGACTGGTTGCGCCAGCACGGTGCGCATCCGATGTTCGATGCGATCGAGGTCGACAACGCCGACCCGGCCGCCCTGCGCCATTGGCAGCAGTTGCTCGGCCAGCTCGGCGGCGGTGCCAGCGAACTGCCGGACTGGAGCCCGGCCGCGTACCAGTCCTGGACGCTGCTGCAACGTACGCATCTCAACCCCGGCAGCCAGGGCGGACCGGTGTACTGGCTGCGCCTGCGGGCCCCGGCCGAGGGCCAGGTGCAGTGGCAGGCCGGCGATATCGCCGAAGTCGGCCCGCAGCATGCCGCAGCGCATGCGCGTGACTGGTTGCAGGCCCGTGCATTCGACGCGGACGAGCTGCTCGAAGATGGTCAGTCGCTGCTGACCCGGATGATGCGCTCGCACCTGCCCTCGACCGTGGCCGACGGTGACCTGCCCGGGTTGCTGGCCGCAGTGCAGCCGCTGCCGCACCGCGAGTATTCGATCGCCTCGGTCATGGCTGATGGCACGCTGGACCTGCTGCTGCGCCGCCAGCTGCGCACCGACGGCAGCCCCGGCATCGGCAGCGGCTGGCTGTGCGACCATGCCCCGGTCGGCGGACCGGTGCAGTTGCGCGTGCGCCGCAACGAGAATTTCCATGGCGTTCCCGCCGATGTTCCCGTGCTGCTGATCGGCAATGGCACCGGCATTGCCGGCCTGCGCGCACATCTGCACGCGCGCCTGCGCAGCGGCGTGCACCGTACCTGGCTGCTGTTCGGCGAACGCTCGGCCGCGCACGATTTCCACTTCGGCGAGGAACTGCGGGCGATGCAGGCCGACGGCACGCTGGCGCGGCTGGACACGGTGTTCAGCCGTGACGGTGGCGCGCACCGGTATGTGCAGGATCGCCTGCTCGCCGAAGCGGCCACATTGCGGCAGTGGATCGAGGACGGCGCAACGATCCTGGTCTGCGGCAGCCTGCAGGGCATGGCCCCGGCCGTGGATGCGGTGATCGAGCAGGTGCTGGGTGCAGAGCAGAAGGAAGCCCTGCTGCTGGCCGGGCGTTACCGGCGCGACGTGTATTGATGGGGAGCCCATCCACGCATGGCGTGGATCTACCGCCTCCATCCACGCATGGCGTGGATCTACCGCTTCCATCCACGCATGGCGTGGATCTACCACTTCCATCCACGCATGGCGTGGATCTACCACTTCCATCCACGCATGGCGTGGATCTACCACTTCCATCCACGCATGGCGTGGATCTACCGGATGGGGCGGATTGACGACCGGTCGCTGTTGTAGATCCACGCCATGCGTGGATGCTGTCCCATCGGCACCATCACACCATCAACCGCCCACCGCACTCACCCGTATCGCCAGCAGCTCACCACCACCCTCCAGCGCGTGGCGTTGCCGTGGCCCCGCGGCGAGCCATGCGGTATCACCGGCCTCCAATGCCGGCAATCCGCTGTCCGTGCCGAACCGCGCCTGCCCGGCCAGCAGATGCAGCGCCCAGGCCACACCCGGCTCGCTGAAGAAGAACATCGAGCCCGCCAGCGGCCGGTGCAGCAGTTCGGCCTGCAGCAGATCGCGCTTCCACATCAGGTTGAAATCATGGGTGGTGCCATCCACCAGTTCACCCTGCAGCGTGTCCTCACCGGCGAAGCGCACGCGGCCATGCGGCGGCAGGACCTCGGCCACGCGCCCATCCTCGAACCGCAGACGCACGCCGTTGCCGTGCAGCAGCACCAGTTCACGCTCCACGCCGGGAAACGCGGAAAACGCCGCGTCCTGTTCGATCTCGGCAATCGACAGGCGCAGCGCCCAGTCATCGCCCTGCGCCGGCAGGCGCAGGATTTCGCGGGTCCAGCCAAGCCCATTGCGCCAGCGTTCGCGGCGGTAATCGGCCTGGGAAACGACGTGGGTGGGCGTGCTCAGCAGGGCGTTGGTATCCATGCAGGCATTGTAGGGGCGGCACGCTCCACACACAGCGCGCGAGGAGGATCAGCGCGCGGCGACGTGCCCGCTGTCCCCGCAATCGGTCCCCAGCAGCTGCGAATGCTTCAGCCAGTCCTGGTCCGGGTAATAGGCGAACACCAGCGTGCCACCACGCAGCGCATCGATCAGGGGCCGGGCCACCGACAGGCGCACGGCCGGGCAGCCCAGGCTGCGGCCCAGGCGGCCCTGCAGCTGTGCAGTCGCCGGGTTCACGTACGGCGCGCCATGGATGACGATGGCACGCTCACGCGCACGATCGTTGAAGCCCGGCTCCAGCCCGGCCAGGCGCAAGGAATACCCGTTGCCGCCCATGTAGGTCTCCTGCGCGGTGAACATCCCCAGGCTGGACATGAAACTGCCATCGCGGTTGGAGAAGTGCTCGGTGCGGTTGCCGCCGCTGTTGCGGCCATGGGCCACCCATTCCTCGAACAGCAGGCGCGGGCTGGCCAGGTCGAACACCCACAGCCGGGGTTCTGTCGATGGCCGCGAGTAATCGATCACGCCCAGGCGCTGGCCGTTGATGCCCAGCTCCGGGCGGCGCAGTGCGCAGCGCATGGCGGTGGCGGCCAGCTGCAGCACGTGCGGGTCGGCCCGGGGCGCGGTACGGACCAGCATCGCGGCCAGGTCATCGCGGGGACCGGCCACGGCCGCCGTCGGCGCGGGCGCAGCACTGGCACCGCTGGTGGCCGCCAGCAGGCCGCAGGCGGCCACCCAGCGCAGGCAGGAAGGAGTCATGGGCACGGCCCGGGGAACTCAGGAACCCTTGTGGATGGTTGCCGGCGGCTCCGATTCCAAGACCGGTTGCATCCCCGATTCAGCCGCGCTTGGGCGCACCGCCGGCAGCGAGGTCACCAGCAGCGTGGTCCCCGGCACCAGCACCTGGTACAGCTGGCGGGCAAAGTCGGCCGGCAGCGCCATCGGCAGCGATGGCGTGGCCAGCAGGTCCGGGGTCGCCTGTGCCGCGTCCTGGCCCAGCAGCGGATAGGCGGTCCACTGGTGCAGGCGCTGGTGCGCATCCAGCGGGCTGGGCACATCGGCATAGCCCTGGCCCATCACGAACAGCGTGGTGCCCTGGAAGGCCGGCAACGCCGCCGCCTTCAACGGCGATTCGCCGATCATCACCCCGTCGCGGAGCACATACAGACGCTGGTCCTGCAGGCTGACCAGAATGCCGACCTGGCCGCTGGGCGCGGCGGCGTCGTTCCACCAGGCCTTGTCGGGCGAGCCTTCGGCCGCTTCCGGCAGCGCCTGGCCCTTGGCGTTCACCGGGGCCAGCACCGCCGGGTAGGCCAGCGTCATGGGGGCACTCTTGGTATCGGCCACCACCACGGTGTCACCGCGCTGGGTGGCGCCAAACAGTTTCTGGGCGAAGGCCTGCGGCAGCCGCACGCAGCCGTGCGAGGCCGGGTGGCCAGGCAGCGCACCGCCATGCAGGGCGATGCCGTCCCAGGTCAGCCGCTGCATGTAGGGCATCGGGGCACTGTTGTAGAGATTGGAACGGTGGTCCTTGTCCTTCTGCAGGATGGTGAACACACCGGTCGGCGTTTCATGACCGGTCTTGCCCGAGCTGATCGTGCTCAGGCCGATGGCGATGCCGTTGCGATACACATAGGCACGCTGCTCATCCAGGCTGACCACCAGCACGATCGGGCCAGTCGGGGAAATTTCCGGATGCCACAGGTATTCCCCGGGCTTGAGGTCGGTCGGGCCGCGCACGGGGGCGCTGGTGGGCGCCGCCGCCGGGGCCTGGGCCCGCAGGGGCAGCGGCGCGGCAAGGGCGGTGGCGAGCAGCAGGGACAACGGGATCAGGCGCATCCGTCCAGGGTTCCATTCCGGTGGAAGCTCCACGCTACACCATCGCCACCGGCAGGCCATGACGCCCGTCCGTAAAAAGCAAATTGCCCGGCGACACTACCGTGTGTCGTACCGGGCAATCCATACATCCTTGTCGGCCAACGGCACACCCCGGCGCATCCTGCGTAGGTGGGGTGGCCATGCATCCTGCACGCGGCCGTGGTTTCCTTCGTTTATCTCAGCCCCTTCCACAGGTCTGTGATGCCACCATCCTGGTGATTGGTTGCCGCGATCCCTGCGGCGGTCGTCACCCCTGCCTTCCCGGGCCGGGGCGGTGGCCGGCATCCTGCCGGTCTGCGACATTCCTGTACTGTCAGCGCCTGGGTACGGAGCGCACCGGTACCGATCCGGGCACCGGATCCGCAGGCAACCCCATGTCGCCCGTGGTGATCCGCTGTCGATTCCGTTCGACGATGGTGGGTCCTATCCCCTTCACCTGTGCCAGATCCTCGGCACGATGAAAGGGCCCATGCTGGCGCCGGTATGCAACGATGGCTTCAGCCCGGCTGGGCCCCACCATCGCCAATCCCTGCTGCAGCGCCTGCGCATCGGCCCGGTTGATGTCGACCCGGTCGGCGGCCGAAGCCCCCGCCATCCACATCCCCAGTGCCAGCACGCTTAACACGATGAACCCAGGCACGACGTGTATCTCCTTGTGGGTCTGGCCCGCCCTGCCGGCATTCCCGCCGGTGGGGACAGTGTCCGTCGCCACATGCATACAGACTATCGGTTTGCCGGATTTGTAACAGCCAGCCAACTACCCGACGTTAAGTAGGAAAATCCCTACCCCCTGGGCAGGCGTAGAATGGGCGGATCAGCCCATGCAACCGGAGTTTCAGATGGACAGCGTCAAGCTCGGCCAATTCGTCAGCGAAAAATGGGACAGCGAGATCGTCCCGCAGTTGGTCGACTACATCCGCATTCCCAACAAGTCGCCGATGTTCGACGCCAATTGGGTGCAGAACGGCTACATGGACCAGGCGGTGACCCTGATGGAAACCTGGGCCCGGGCCCAGCAGATCCCCGGCCTGACGGTCGAGGTGGTCCGCCTGGAAGGCCGTACCCCGCTGATCTTCCTGGAAATTCCGGCCAGCGGCAGCGAAACCGGCGACGACACCGTGCTGCTGTACGGGCACCTGGACAAGCAGCCGGAAATGACCGGCTGGGACGAGGACCTGGGCCCGTGGACCCCGGTGCTGCGGGGCGACAAGCTGTATGGCCGCGGCGGCGCCGATGACGGCTACGCCATCTTCGGTTCGCTGGCCGCGGTGCTGGCCCTGCAGGCCCAGGGCCTACCGCATGCGCGCTGCGTGATCCTGATCGAAGCCTGTGAAGAGTCGGGCAGCTACGACCTGCCGGCCTACGTGGACCACCTGGCCGACCGCATCGGCAAGCCGTCGCTGGTGGTCTGCCTGGATTCGGGCTGTGCCAACTACGACCAGCTGTGGTGCACCACTTCGCTGCGCGGCCTGACCGGTGGCAACTTCTCGGTGAAGGTCCTCAACGAAGGCGTGCACTCCGGCGACGCCTCCGGCGTGGTGCCCTCCAGCTTCCGCCTGCTGCGCCAGCTGCTCTCGCGCATCGAAGACCAGGACACCGGCCGTATCCTGATCGATGGCCTGCACGTGGAGATTCCGGCCGAGCGCCAGGAGCAGGCCAAGCGCGCTGCCGAAGTGGTCGATACCGCCATCTTCGAAAAATTCCCGCTGGTCGATGGCCTGCGCCCGATGAACGAGGACCTGACCGAACTGGTGCTCAACCGCACTTGGCGCCCGGCCCTGTCGGTGACCGGCATCGGTGGCATGCCGCCGCTGGAATCGGCTGGCAACGTGCTGCGCCCGCATACTGCGGTGAAGCTGTCGCTGCGCCTGCCGCCGACCGCCAACGGCAAGGCCTGCGGCGAGCTGCTCAAGGAAGCCCTGCTGCGCGACCCGCCCAACGGCGCCCACGTCACGCTGGATCTGGAAAAGGCATCCACCGGCTGGAATGCCCCGGCGATGGCGCCGTGGCTGACCCAGGCCATCGACGATGCCAGCCAGGCCTTCTTCGGCAAGCCGGCCATGTACATGGGCGAAGGCGGCTCGATTCCGTTCATGGGCATGCTGGGCGAGAAGTTCCCGGGCGCGCAGTTCATGATCACCGGCGTGCTCGGTCCGCATTCCAATGCCCATGGCCCGAACGAGTTCCTGCACATTCCGATGGGCAAGAAGGTCACCGCCTGCGTGTCCAAGGTCATCAGCGAGCACTACGCGGCCAGCCTGCGCGGTGAAACCAGCGGTTCGCCGGTGGCCGCCGACAGCGGTACCCGCCACGGCGGCCACGGCTGCTGCTGAGCCCGGCCCACCGTGACGGACGCAGCCTGGCCTTGCTAGGCTGCGTCCACCTATCGCGGAAACCTCACGCATGAATGGTCTGTTCGGCAGCAGCAGCTGGCTGTACATCCTGCTGGTCGGCTTCGTGGTCGGCCTGCTCGGGCGCTTCTTCATGCCCGGCAACAACCGCATGGGGTGCCTGCTGACCATCGTGCTGGGCATCCTCGGTGCGCTGGTGGCCGGCTGGTTCGGCCAGTACATGGGCTGGTACGCACCGGGCGAGCCGGCCGGCTTCCTGGGTGCGGTGATCGGTGCGGTGGCCGTGCTTGCCCTGCTGCGGCTGTTCAGCCCGCGCCGCTGACCCCTCCTTTCCGCTTTCCTTCCCGAGCTTGGCGCGTGATCGCGCCGGAACCGCCTGCATGACCGATCCCGCTTCCGATCTCCAGCGTGGCGCCCAGCGCCTGCACTGGGCCCGCCACCAGCTGGGCGACGCCAACGCCGTCGTCGAACGCGCCTCGGTCGATGCCGGCATGCGCAGCTACTGGCGCACCACCAGCACCCACGGCAGCCACATCATCATGGATGCCCCGCCCGGCCTGGAAGATCCACGCCCCTGGCTGCGCATGCGCACCCTGCTGGCCGACCATGGCCTGCGCGTGCCCGCCGTACTGGCCCAGGAACTGGACGCCGGCTTCCTGCTGCTGGAAGACCTCGGCGGGCCGACCCTGGCCAAGGTGCTGGACACGCACAACGCCGATGCCTGGTTCACCCGCGCCATCGACCAGCTGATCGTGCTGCAGTCGATCCCGTTGCCGGAGGGCTTTGGCCAGTTCGGCGAAGCGCTGCTGCAGCGGGACGCCGGCCTGTTCGAGGAATGGTTCCTGCAGCGCCACCTGGGCCTGCAGCTGGACTGCGATGCCGCCGAGGGCCTGCAACTGGCACAGCGCCGGCTGATGGACAACGCACTGGGCCAGGCCCAGCTGATGACCCACCGCGATTACATGCCGCGCAACCTGATGCCGGTGGCCGACGGCCCGGCCGTGCTGGATTTCCAGGACCTGGTGCGCGGGCCGATCGCCTACGATCCGGTCAGCCTGTTCAAGGACGCGTTCCTGAGCTGGCCGCTGGAACGGGTCGATGGCTGGTTGGCGCAGTACCATGCCGCCGCCGCCGCCGCCGGCCTGCCGGTGCCACCGCTGGCGACCTTCCAGCGCGATGCGGACTGGATGGGCATCCAGCGCCACGTCAAATGCCTGGGCCTGTTCTGCCGCCTGCGCTACCGCGACAACAAGGGCCACTACCTGGACGATGCCCCGCGCTTCATCACGTACCTGGATGAAGTGCTGCCGCGCTACCCGCAGCTGGACGGCCTGCGCCGGTTGATGGACGAGCAGGTCAAGCCCGCCCTGCTGGACCAGGCCGCACCGCTTCGATTCGCCCGATGAAGGCCCTGATCTTCGCCGCCGGCCTGGGCGAGCGCATGCGCCCGCTGACCCTGCACACGCCCAAACCCCTGCTGGCCGTGGCCGGCAAACCGCTGATCGCCTGGCACCTGGAACGCCTGGCCGCGCTGGGCGTGCAGGACGTGGTGGTCAATACCGCCTGGCTGGCCGCGCAGTTCCCCGCCACGCTGGGCGATGGCAGCGCGTGGGGCCTGCGCCTGCATTTCGTGCATGAAGGTGACACGCCACTGGAAACCGGCGGCGGCATCCTCAACGCCCTGCCGGTGCTGGGCGAGGCACCGTTCCTGGTGGTCAACGGCGATATCTGGACCGATTTCGATTTCGCCACCCTGCCCCGCGAACCCAACGGCGAGGCGCACCTGGTGCTGGTGGACAACCCGCCACAGCACCCGCAGGGCGATTACCGGCTGGGCGATGATGGCGTGCTGCACCACGACCGTAACGGCGCCTGCCTGACCTATGCCGGCATCGGCGTGTACCGCCCCTCGATCGTGGCCGGCTGGCGCGCGGTGATCGGCGATGCACCGGGCAGCGCACAGGTACCACCGAAGTTCTCGGTGGTGCCGCTGCAGAAGCATTTCATGGCGCAGGGACGCGTCACCGGGCAGCACCATGCTGGCCGCTGGACCGACGTCGGGACGGTGGATCGGCTGCAGGCGCTGGATGCGGAGCTGACGGCGAACGGCTGAGCCCCTCGTGGCTGGGCGTCTTGGGAGCAGAAGCCTGGCTTGGCCGGGCGGATGGGCTGCGCAGGGGACGCTGCAAGTACGTCCCTGTAAGCTCGGTCGCCGCATCCATGCGGCTCACACCCCTGCGCACCCCATCCGCCCGGCCCCTGACAATTTCCGTGCGCGTCCAGCCACGGAAAAAGAAAAAGAAAATCAAACGCCGATCGCTTCGCTCTTCGTGTCGACCAAGGTCGACACCTACCAACAGCCGCGGCCAACTGTCGAAGGCGGGGCGCTGTGGGCTTGCGGGGTGTGAGCCGCATGGATGCGGCGACCAAGCCCCCATGGATGGGTTTACGGCGTCCCCGCAAACCCACAGCGCCCCGCCAACCATCAGAAAGCCAGCCGCTGACGTTGATGTTGATGTTGCTTCGGCTTGCAGCCGGTGCAGAGCGCGCGCGTCCAGCCCCGGAAAAGAAAAAGAAAATCAAACGCCGGTCGCTTCGCTCTTCGTGTCGACCAAGGTCGACACCTACCAACAGCCGCGGCCAACTGTCGAAGGCGGGGCGCTGTGGGCTTGCGGGGTGTGAGCCGCATGGATGCGGCGACCAAGCCCCCATGGATGGGTTTACGGCGTCCCCGCAAACCCACAGCGCCCCGCCAACCATCAGAAAGCCAGCCGCTGACGTTGATGTTGCTTCGGCTTGCAGCCGGTGCAGAGAGCGCGCGCGTCCAGCCCCGGAGTCCAGCCCCGAAAAAGAAAAAGAAAATCAAACGCCGATCGCTTCGCTCTTCGTGTCGACCAAGGTCGACACCTACCAACAGCCGCGTGAAACTGTCGAAGGCGGGGCGCTGTGGGCTTGCGGGGTGTGAGCCGCATGGATGCGGCGACCAAGCCCCCATGGACGGGTTTACGGCGCCCCCGCAAGCCCACAGCGCCTCGCCAACCATGAGGAAGCCAGCCGTTGACGTTGACGTTGCCTGGGCTTGCAGCAGGTGCAGGGCGGCAGCCCTGCAAAGAAACACACCCCGATCAGTAACGCGGCTGGCCTTCTTCCAGCACCTGCCGCAGGAACGGCACGGTAATCCGCCGCTTGGCCGCCAGCGATTCGCGGTCCAGCCAGTCCAGCAGGGTGATCAACCCACCCAGCCCACGACCGGTGTGCGACAGCAGCCACTCGATCGCCGGCTCATCGATCGCCAGCCCCCGGCGCAGCGCGCGCTCGCGCAGCACCGCCGCACGGCCCTCTTCATCCAGTGCCTGCAGCACCACCCGCACGCACTGGCCCAGCCGCGACCGCAGGTCCGGCAGCACCAGCCCCAGTTCCCCCGGCGCCTGCTGCGCGGTGTAAAGCACGGTCACCCCCGCCGCACGCGCCCGGTTGTGGAAGTCGAACACCGCCACTTCGTCCTCACGGTCGCCGGCGATGGCATCCAGGCCATCCAGCGCCACCAGTTCGCGCTGCTCCAGCCCTTCCAGCGCCGCACGCACGCGGCCGGCGACCGCACCCAGCGGCACGTAGGTCGGCAGCCGCCCGGCCTGTTCGGCGGTCGAGCACATCGCCAGCGCCTGGTGGGTCTTGCCGGTACCGGCCGCCCCTTCCAGGTAGATCCAGTCCTGGCTGGCCCCCACCGCGATCGCACGCAGCTGCGCCAGCGCACCGTCCGGCGCGCCGATGAAGGTTTCCAGGCGCTGGTCCTGCGGGTAGCGCAGGGCCAGCGGCAATTGCGGGACACCACTCACTGCGGATCGGAACCCTGTCGGCCGGGGACGATGATGTTGGGCTGGTCCACAAAGGCATCAAGCACGATCGGGGTCTTTTCGCCCACGTACAGATCACTCTGGCGGTAGCGCTGGTGCGCATAGCGCAGCAGCACGTTGCTGACCGCCGCCACCGGCAGCGCCAGCAGCATGCCCAGGAAACCGAACAGCTGGCCACCGGCCATCACCGCGAAGATCACCGCCACCGGATGCAGGCCGATCTTGTCACCGACGATGCGCGGGGTCAGCACATAGCTCTCCAGCAGCTGGCCGACGGTGAACACGATGCCCACCAGCACCAGCAGCTTCAGATCGAAGCCCTGCGCCTGCACCAGGGCGGCGACGATCGCCATCAGGATGCCGGTGGTCGCGCCCAGGTAGGGGATGAAGCTGATCAGGCCGGCCACCAGGCCGATCAGCAGGCCCAGCTTCAGGCCCACCAGCGACAGGCCGGCGGCGTAGATCGCACCCAGCGCCACCATCACCAGGAACTGGCCGCGGATGAACGCGCCCAGCACCTCGTTGGATTCACGGGCCAGGTTGGTGATGGTGCCGATATGGTTGCGCGGAATGACCGACGCCACCCGCTCCACCAGCTTGTCCCAGTCACGCAGGAAGTAGAACGCCAGGATCGGCAGCAGCAGCATGTTCACCACCCAGGTGACCACGGTGAAGCCCGAGCGCGAGACATAGCCGAAGAAGGTCTTGGCGAAGCCACCGGCCTGCTGCCAATGGTTGCGCACCCAGTCGATCAGCCGGTCCGGGTCCATCCACTGCATCACTTCCAGGCCGGTCTTCTGCTCGAACCACGGAATGCCGACCTGCATCAGCCAGGCCTGCGCCTGCGGCAGCGTGGACAACAGGGTGGTGATCTGGCGCTCGATCATCGGCACCAGCACCAGCATCAGCCCCACGATCAGCAGCACCATCGCCACGAACACCAGCACCACGCCGGTATTGCGCGACAGCCCGCGGGCTTCCAGCCGGTCCACCAGCGGGTCGCCCAGCCAGGCCAGCGCCAGCGCCATCACGAAGGGGGTCAGGATCGGGGCCAGCAGCCAGACCACCCAGCCCACCAGCAGGAAGACCGCGACATACTTCATCCGCCGCAGGAACTGGGCGATTTCTGCTTCCGGGCTCTGGGTCATCGCAGGCGGTACTCGTTGCTGGCCGGAGCCGGGTTGGGATCATCGCTGCCCAGGCTGACCGGCACCGGAGCGGCGGGCACCAGCACCCCGTTGTCGCCCAGCATGCGGTTGAAGCCGGCCAGGCCGGTGGTCATCTCCAGGCTCAGTTCCAGGCGGTCACCCTGCGCGCGCAGGGGGGTCACGTTCCTGACCACCGGCACCTCGCGCAGGCCGGCGGCCAGGCGCAGGTAGGCATCGGCGCTGTTGATGCCGGTCACCACCACACGGTACTCGCCCGCCTGGCCGGTCGCCACGCCCGCCCGGGCATAGCGCTTGACCAGTGCATCGGCAGTGCCGTCGGCACCACTGGCCAGCGCACGCATGGCATTGGCGTCCTTGGTGGTCCATTTGTTCAGTTCGCGGCCATCATCGACGAACACCCAGTCCGCCGCCCAGCCGCCATCGGCGCGGTAGAGTTTGCCGATCAGCTGCATCGGCGGCGCGTAGCGGGCCGAGGCCCGGGCCACCGCCGCGCTGTCCTGGCGCCAGATCGCCCCCACCAGCGCCTGCTCGGCCGCGCCACCGCTGGGCAGGCCCAGCTTGTAGCCCCGTTCGACGGCGCGGTTCAGCAGCGCGCGGGCGGCATTGGCCTGCTGCACGCTGACCAGGCGCGGGCCGCTGCCATCATCGATGGCCAGCCAGACCACCGGCTTGGGCCGGGGCTGCGGCCATACCGGCAGGCCCAGTGCGGCCACCAGCGCATCCACATCGTCCTCGCGGAACCGGGCCACCAGCAGGGTGCGGTAGCTGGGGGCACCGCTGCTGCCGACACTCTGGTCCTGCTTGTAGTCGTAGCTGGCCACGTAGTCCTTGGCTCCGCGCAGGGCCTGCACCACGCCCGGGCGCGCGGTGATGCCGCGGTCGCCGGACAGCTTGCCCAGCACCACGCTCAGGGCCCGCGCCAGCGCCCCGTTGCGGTCGGCATCGGACTGGCTGTTGACCGGCACTTCGGCCTCGTAGGCACCGCTGGCGGTGGCCACGTCGCCCTCGGTGCGCAGGCCGCTCTGGGCCAGGACGGCCCCGGGCAGGCACAGGGCAAGAAGCAGGGTCAGGATCAGGCTGCGGCGCATCAGGACATCCATTGGCTCACGTATCCGCCTAGATTGTTGCCCGAATGCGGCCTGCACGCCAACGTGGCCTGTTAAAATCGCCGTTTCACCCCCTGCCAGCGCCGACGCCCGTGACCAACATCCCGTCTTCCGCCCCCGCCCCCCTCACCTACCGTGACGCGGGCGTTGACATCGATGCCGGCAATGCGCTGGTCGAGCGCATCAAGCCGCTGGTCAAGCGCAGCTTCCGCCCGGAGGTGATGGGCGGCCTGGGCGGCTTCGGTGCCCTGTTCGACCTGTCCAGCAAGTACCGCGAACCGGTCCTGGTGTCCGGTACGGACGGCGTGGGCACCAAGCTGAAGCTGGCCCACCAGCTGAACCGCCACGACACCATCGGCATCGACCTGGTGGCCATGTGCGTGAACGACGTGCTGGTGCAAGGCGCGGAGCCGCTGTTCTTCCTGGACTATTTCGCCACCGGCAAGCTGGACGTGGATACCGCCGCGGCCGTGGTTGGCGGCATCGCCCAGGGCTGCACCGAAGCCGGCTGCGCCCTGATCGGCGGTGAAACCGCTGAAATGCCCGACATGTATGCCCCGGGCGAATACGACCTGGCCGGCTTCACCGTGGCCGGCGTGGAAAAGAGCGAGCTGAAGGACGGCGCCGCCGTGCGCGAGGGCGACGTGCTGATCGGCATCGCCTCCTCCGGCCCGCATTCCAACGGCTACTCGCTGATCCGCCGCATCTATGACCGTGCCGGCCGCCCGGCCGAACTGGAACTGGACGGCGGCGTGAAGCTGGTCGATGCGCTGATGGCGCCGACCCGCCTGTACGTCAAGCCGCTGCTGTCGCTGCTGAAGTCGCACGGCCCGGCCATCCACGGCATGGCCCACATCACCGGCGGTGGCCTGACCGAGAACATCATCCGCGTGGTGCCCGACGGTCTGGGGCTGGACATCCAGGCCTCGGCCTGGCCGCTGCCGCCGGTGTTCCAGTGGCTGCAGCAGGAAGGTGCCGTGGCCGACAGCGAGATGTGGCGTACCTTCAACTGTGGCATCGGCTTCGTGCTGATCGTCGCCCCCGAACAGGTGGCGTCCATCGGCCAGGCCCTGCAGGCGCTGGACCTGGCCCACTGGACCATCGGCCAGGTGACCGCCGCCCAGGGCGACGAACGCGTCCACATCGCCTGATACCCACCCAAAGGAGCCCGCATGGACGCTACGCCTCCCCTGCCCGCCGCACCGGTGCCGCCCCCGGCCCCGGTTGCGCCACCGCTGACCCCGCAGGACATCGACCACCTGCGCCTGCTGTCGATCTTCCACTATGTGGTGGCCGGCCTGGCCGCCGTGTTCGCGCTGATCTTCGTCATTCACATCGTGATGGGCGCCGCGATGCTCACCGGCACCCTGCCTATGGACTCCAATGGCCGGCCGCCCTCGCCGCACGAGCAGCGGTTCATGGGCTGGATGTTCATCATCATGGGCGCGGGCATCGTCAGCTGCGGCCTGGCAATGGCCGCCCTGATCGCCTATGCCGGGCGCTGCCTGAAGCAGCGGCGCCGCTATCTGCTGTGCATGGTGATCGCCGCCCTTTCCTGCCTGTTCACCCCGTTCGGTACCGTGCTGGGCGTGTTCACCCTGATCGTGCTGCTCAAGCCCTCGGTGAAAGCCGCCTTCGGGCAGGCCCCGGCATGAACACGCCCCCGCCGCTGCCCCGACAGAGCCTGGCCGAACTGCAGCTGGCCAGCCACCTGTACACGTTGAAGATCCTGTTCTACGCGCTGTCCGCCTTCCATGGCGTGGCCGCCGTCTGCTTCCTGGGCTTCGGCGCCCTCGTGCTGGTCGGGCGCGCCGGCGGCGGCAGTGCCACCGTGCTGGCCGTGGTCTATGCCACGACGGCGCTCATCGCGGCCCTGCTGTGCCTGCTGCAGCTGCGCACGGCACGGCTGCTCGGCCAGCGCAGCCAGCTGGCCTGGTGCCAGCGCGCGGCCTGGCTGGCGGTGCTGGCCGGCCCGCTGGGCATCGCGCTGACCGGTTATGCGGTGTACCTGCTGCGCAAGCCCGAGGTGGCCGCCCAGTTCGACCAGGGCGCGCACCTCAGCGCCTGATCCCCCGGCCCCGGGCCGCCCCCACCCGATCGACACCATGCCCACGCCCGCTTCGCCCGCCTCCTCCTCCGCCCGCGCCCGACTGGCGGTACTGGCCTCCGGTCGTGGCAGCAACCTGCAGGCCATCCTCGATGCCATCGCGGCCGGGCAGCTGGCCGCTGACGTGGTGGGCGTGTTTTCGGACCGCAGCGATTCAGCCGCCCTGCAGCGCGTGGATGCCGGCCGCCGCTGGACACGTTCGCCCCGCGATTTCGCCGACCGCTTCGCCTTTGACACCGCCCTGGGCGATGCCCTGCAGGCCTGTGCACCGGACTGGATCATCTGCGCCGGTTACATGCGCATCCTCGGCGAGGCCTTCGTGCACCGCTTCCAGGGCCAGCTGGTCAACATCCATCCCTCGCTGCTGCCCCGCCACAAGGGCCTGCACACCCATGCCCGCGCGCTGGAAGCCGGCGATGCCGAACACGGCGCCAGCGTGCACTTCGTGGTGCCCGAACTGGATGCCGGCACCGTACTGGCCCAGGCCGCGGTCCCGGTGCTGCCCGGCGACGACGCCGAACGCCTGGCCCGCCGCGTGCTGGCCGTGGAACACCCGCTGCTGATCGCCAGCCTGCAGGTGCTGTGCAGCGGCCGCGTGGCTGAACGGGAGGGCCAGCTGCTGCTGGACGATCACCCCCTGTTCAAGCCGCTGCACCTAGATTCCGCCGGACAGCTGAACAGGTGAGTGGCGCCCACACGCGCTGCTGACCGCTGAACTGGCATCCTGCCCCCTCACCTCATTCCTGCCCGGTATGAACAAGACGCTGTGCACGCCCGTGTTGCTGCTGACCGCCCTGCTCGGCCCCGCCGTGTCCGCACAGGAGCATGCGCCGGCCCCCACCGTGCCGGCCCCGGCCAGCACGGCGGCCAGCCCTGCCGAGGTCCCGGCACTGCCGGCGCTGCCGCCGATGGCCTGGGAAGCCCCCCCGCTGCAACCCTTCACCGCCACCTACCAGGCCTTCTACAAGGGCAAGGAAGCCGGTGATGCCACCATGAAGGTCACCCACACCGGCGGCGACCAGTGGCGGGTGGACATGCAGGTCATCGGGCGCCGCGGCTTCGCCAGCATCCTGGGCCTGAACATCGAACAGAGCACGGTCTTCGAGCAGCGCGGCAACAGCTACGCGCCGCTGAGCCAGAGCACGGTGCGCAAGGGCCTGTTCCTGGGCAAGAAGGCCGTGGGCCTCTACAACTGGCAGGCCGGCACCGCGCAGTGGACCGGCGACCTGAAGAAGGAACGCACCCAGCCCATCCCGCTGCAGGCCGGTGACCAGAGCGCGCTGCTGATCAACCTGTCGATCATGCGCGACGCGCACCCGGGCGCGTCCATGCACTACCGCTACGTGGACATGGGCAAGGTCCGCGAACACGACTACCAGGCGGCCACCGACACCGAGAACGTGCAGGTCGGTGAGCTGTCCTACAACGCACTTCGCGTGTACCGCAGCAACGGCGGCCGCGATGAAACCATCCTCTGGATCGCCAACGGCGTGCCGACGCCCGTGCGCATCCTGCAACGCGAAGACGGCGAAGATCGCATCGACCTGCGCCTGATCGAATACCAAGGAGTCTGACCATGAATACCCTGACCCGCCCGCTGAACTGGATCGCCGCCGCCGCGCTGTCGCTGGCCAGCCTGCCCGTGCTGGCCGCGCAACCGGTGAAGCCGTTCCAGGCCGATTACCTGGCCAGCTACATGGGCATGCAGGCCAACGGCACCATGAGCGTGAGCAGCGAAGGTGCCAACAAGTGGCGCTACAGCCTGAAGGTGAAGAACCAGCTGGCCGACCTGAGCCAGAGCACCGTGTTCGAGGAAGCCAACGGCCAGCTGCGCCCGCTCAGCAGCCAGGACAGCTCGGTGCTGCTGGTGAAAAAGCGCAACGTGCAGGCCAACTACAACTGGACCAGCAACCAGGCCACCTGGACCGGCGACCTGAAGCCGGACCGCCGTGGCCCGGTGGCCCTGAAGGCCGGCGACCTGGATGCGCTGCTGATCAACCTGGCGATCGTGCGCGACCTGGCGGCCAACAAGCCGCTGAGCTATCGCATGGTCGACGAAGGCCGCATCAAGCCGATGACCTACACCGTGGTCGGCAAGGAACAGGTCTCGGTGGGCGGCAAGAACTACGACGCCACCAAGGTCTCGCGCGTGGACGGCAACAAGGAGCTGCTGGCCTGGATCGTGCCGCAGCTGCCGGTGCCGGCGCGCCTGCTGCAGCGTGAGAACGGCCGCGATGCGCTGGACCTGACCATCAAGGCGGTGAACTGACCGCGACGGGCATCGCCCCCGCGTGTGCAACAGAAAACGCCCGGTTTCCCGGGCGTTTTCATTACTTGGCGTCGTCGGCCTTGAACACCGTCTTGCAGTCCACGCGGATCTGCTCGCCGCTGCTGCGCCAGGCAAAGGTGCGGCAATGGCGGTTGCCGTCCTGGGTGTCGGTCACGCCCACCGCGTAGAACGCCTGCAGGATCTCGTCACGGGTGACGGTGCCGTCACCGTTCCAGTCCATGTCCTTCTGCTCGATGCCCTGGGTGATGGCGATGCCGGCGTACCAGGCATAGCCCAGCCACGCCAGCACGATCAGCACCAGCACCAGCAGCGCCTTGCGGCGGCGGGTGAATTTTCCGCGCAGGATCATGGCACCCGCCGGATGGTGGCGCCGAGCGAAGACAGCTTCTCTTCGATGTTCTCGTAGCCACGGTCGAGGTGGTAGATGCGGTCGATGGTGGTCTGGCCCTCGGCCATCAGGCCGGCCAGGATCAGCGAGGCCGATGCGCGCAGGTCGGTGGCCATCACCGGGGCGCCGCTCAGGCGCTCGGCACCACGCACGATGGCCGTATGGCCCTCGATCTGGATGTCCGCGCCCAGGCGCAGCAGTTCGTTGACGTGCATGAAGCGGTTTTCGAAGATCGTTTCATTGATCACGCCCACGCCGTCGGCCACGCAGTTGAGCGCCATGAACTGCGCCTGCATGTCGGTCGGGAAGGCCGGGTACGGCGCGGTGGTCAGGTTGACCGCCTTCGGCCGCTTGCCCTGCATGTCCAGGGTGATGGTGTCTTCGGTGGTCTCGATCTTCGCACCGGCCTCGATCAGCTTGCCCAGCACCGCGTCCATCGTGTCCGGGCGCGCGCGGTTGACCGTGACCTTGCCGCCGGTCATCGCCGCAGCGACCAGGAAGGTGCCGGTCTCGATGCGGTCCGGCAGCACTTCGTGGCGGCCGCCGCTCAGGCGCTCCACGCCGTGCACCACCAGGCGCGCGGTGCCGATGCCGTCGATCTTCGCGCCCAATGCCACCAGGCAGTGCGCCAGGTCGCTCACTTCCGGTTCCATCGCGCAGTTGTCGAGGATGGTGGTGCCCTCGGCCAGTACCGCGCCCATCAGCACGTTCTCGGTGCCGGTCACGCTGACCATGTCGAAGGTGAAATGGCCGCCCTTCAGGCGCTTGGCCGAAGCCTTGATGAAGCCGTTCTCGACCACGATCTCCGCGCCCAGCGCCTGCAGGCCCTTGATGTGCTGGTCCACCGGGCGCGAACCGATCGCGCAGCCGCCGGGCAGCGACACTTCGGCCGCACCGAAGCGGGCCAGCAGCGGGCCCAGCACCAGGATCGAGGCACGCATGGTCTTGACCAGCTCGTAGGGGGCCACGTGCTGGTTCACCGAACGCGGGTCGACCACGATCGCGCTGCCGCGCGACAGGGTGCCCTGGTCGATGGTGACCTTGGCGCCCAGTTCGCCCAGCAGCTTCACCGTGGTGACCACATCGTGCAGGTGCGGCACGTTGGTGATCTCCACCGGCGCATCGGCCAGCAGGGTCGCGCAGAGGATGGGGAGGACGGCGTTCTTGGCGCCGGAGATGCTCACTTCACCGTGCAGCGCAGCGCCGCCGGTCACAACGATCTTGGCCATGGAGTTCGGGATCTTCTGCGGTTCAGCCGGCTTCGGCCGGGGTCACGGTTTTCAGCGCCAGCGCGTGGATCGCGCCGCCCATCAGGTCGCCCAGGGTCGCATAGACCATCCGGTGGCGGGCCAGCGGCATCTTGCCGGCAAAGCCTTCATAGGCCACGGTGGCCTCGAAGTGCACGCCGTCATCGCCGCGCACGTCGGCACGGGCGCCCGGCAGGCCGGTTTCGATCAGGTTGCGGATGGTCTCAGCGTCCAACGGGCTTTCCTAATAAAATGTGCAGTCATTCTACTCCGCTGCGTGGCCTTCGCATGGCTGATCTCCTGCCCCCCCGTACCGACACCGTCGACCCCGCCGCGCTGGTGGCCAGCGGCCGCCGCGTGTTCGCCATCGAGCAGCAGGCACTGGACGCCGTGGCTGCCCGGCTGGGCGACGCCTTCCAGCAGGCCTGCCAGGCCATCCTGGGCAGCCGTGGCCGGGTGGTCGCCACCGGCATGGGCAAATCGGGCCATATCGCCCGCAAGATCGCCGCCACCCTGGCCTCCACCGGCACCCCGGCGTTCTACGTGCACCCCGGCGAAGCCGGCCATGGCGACCTGGGCATGATCACCGAGGACGACGTGGTGCTGGCCCTGTCCTATTCGGGCGAATCGGACGAGGTGCTGATGCTGCTGCCGGTGCTCAAGCGCCAGGGCAACGTCTTGATTTCCATGACCGGCCGGCCGCAGTCCAGCCTGGCCACCGCCGCCGACGTGCATCTGGATGTGAGCGTACCGGCCGAGGCCTGCCCGCTGGCGCTGGCCCCGACCTCCAGCACCACCGCCTCGCTGGCCATGGGCGACGCCCTGGCGGTGGCCCTGCTGGATGCGCGCGGCTTCACCGCCGACGATTTCGCCCGTTCCCACCCGGCCGGCAGCCTCGGCCGCCGCCTGCTGCTGCACATCACCGATGTGATGCACACCGGCGAAGACCTGCCCAAGGTCGATGCCGGCGCCAGCCTCAGCCAGGCCCTGGTGGAAATGAGCCGCAAGCGGCTGGGCATGACGGCCGTGGTCGATGCCGACGGCGTGCTGATCGGCCTGTTCACCGACGGCGACCTGCGCCGGGCGCTGGATACCGACCTGGACGTGCGCACGGCCAGGATCGCCGATGTAATGACCCGCCAGCCGCGCACCATCGGCGCCGACCAGCTGGCGGTGGAGGCCGCCCGGCTGATGGAAACCCACAAGATCAACGGCCTGATCGTGGTCGATGGCCAGGGCCGGGCCGTGGGTGCGCTGAACATTCATGACCTGTTGCGGGCCCGGGTGGTTTAACCGACAGTCCGCAGACCCCATTCAGATACCACGCCCGAGATCGACAGCCTGATGCCCTGGTCCCCCCTGCCCGCCTTCCCCGCCCACCTGCATGCCACTGCGGCCGGCATCCGCCTGGCCTGCTTCGACGTGGACGGTACGCTCACCGATGGTCAGCTGTACTACGACCATGAGGGCAACGAGAGCAAGGCGTACTTCGTGCAGGACGGCCTGGGACTGAAACTGCTGCAGCAGCACGGTATCCACCCCGTGCTCATCACCGCGCGCAACAGCCAGTCCGCGCTCCGGCGCGGTGCCGACCTGGGCGTCGAGACCTATATCGCCGTGGGTGACAAGCTGGCCAGCGTGCAGGCGCTGTGCGCGCGAGAAGGCATCGGCCTGGGCCAGGTGGCCTTCCTCGGTGACGACCTGCCCGACCTGGCGCCGCTGTGCGCGGTCGGCCTGGCCGTCGCCCCGGCCAATGCCCACCCGTGGGTGGCCGAGCGCGTGCACTGGCAGACCCGCGCCGCCGGTGGCCGCGGCGCCGCCCGCGAACTGTGCGACGTGCTGCTGGCCGCACAGGGCAAGGTCGATGCGGTGCTGGCGAGGTTCGGCGCATGAACTGGCGCAGCGCCGTGGGCGCCCTGCTGCTGGTGGTGGCCGTGCTGACCGGCTGGTCGCTGCTGCGCAACCGCGACAAGGGCCCGGTCAGCGTCGGCCAGGACGGCGGCGTGGACTACATCCTGCACGACTTCCAGATCGTCTCGCTGGACGACAAGGGCCAGGAATCCACCACCCTGCGCGCGCCCCGCCTGGAACGCCAGCGCGATGACCAGACCGTGGACATCGCCACCCCGGTGTTCGAGATGCCCGACAAGGACGGCAACCACTGGACCCTGCGCGCGAAGACCGGCTGGCTCAGCGCCAAGGGCGACGAAATGAAGCTGCGCGGCGACGTGGCCGGCGACAGCCCCGCCGCGCCGGGCGTGGTGCCGACCACCTTCCGGACCGACCACCTGGATGTGTTCCCCAAGGAAGACCGCGCAAAAACCGACGCCCGCGTGGTGCTGACCCGGCCCGGCATGGAGCAGTCCGGCGTAGGGTTCGAGGTCGATTCCAAGAACAACACGTATCATTTCCTGAGCCAGGCCAAGGGCCGCTACACGCCCCGCCGATGACCCCCGACGCCCCGACTGGCCTGCCCAGACGACCCACCCCGGCACAATGGACCCCGATGAAGATTCCCTTTGCAGCTTTCTGCGCGCTCTGTCTGATGATCCCTGGCCTGGCCAGCGCGAAGTCCACGGACCGCGACCAGGAAATGGTCATCGACGCCGCCACCCAGTCCGGCACCCTCACCGGTGACGGCAAGACCACCCTGTCCGGCAACGTGGTGATCACCCAGGGCACGCTGGACATGCGTTCGGACCAGGCCGAGGTGTACCTGAAGGACGGTGAGCCCGTGCGCGCCGTGTTCACCGGCAAGCAGGCCAAGCTGAAGCAGCAGCTCGACGACGGCACCTGGATGGACGCGGTGGCCGACAAGATCGACTACGACATCAAGACCGACATCGTCACCCTGACCGGCAACTACAAGGTCACCAGCGAGCGCGGCACCAATGCCGGCCAGCGCATGACCTACAACACCAAGACCGGCGAAATGAACAGCGGCGGCGACGGCACCCGCGTGCGCTCGGTCATTCCGCCCAAGAACAAGACCCCGGGCGCCGCCGCACCGGCCGCAAAGCCGGCAACGCCGGCCAGGCCCCCGGCCCAGCCCGCAGCCACCGGGAGCAAGAAGTAATGCTCGTCGCCAAAGGCCTGCGCAAGCGCTACAAGCAGCGCGAAGTCGTCAAGGACTTCGGGCTGACCCTCGATGCCGGCGAAGTGGTCGGCCTGCTCGGCCCGAACGGTGCCGGCAAGACCACCTGCTTCTACATGATCGTCGGCCTGGTCCAGGCCGACGCCGGCAGCATCGTGCTGGACGGCAAGGACATCACCGCCGACCCCATGTACACCCGCGCCAAGCAGGGCGTGGGCTACCTGCCGCAGGAACCGTCGGTGTTCCGCAAGCTGACCGTGGCCGACAACATCCGCCTGGTGCTGGAACTGCGCCCGGACCTGGATGCGGCCGGCCGCGAACGTGAACTGGCCGGCCTGCTGGACGAACTGCAGCTGGGCCACGTGGCCGACCAGCTCGGTGCCAGCCTGTCCGGCGGCGAGCGCCGCCGCTGCGAGATCGCCCGCGCCCTGGCCGCCCAGCCGCGGCTGATCCTGCTGGACGAACCGTTTGCCGGCGTGGACCCGATCTCGGTCGGTGAAATCCAGCGCATCGTCACCCACCTCAAGCAGCGTGGCATCGGCGTGCTGATCACCGATCACAACGTGCGCGAAACCTTGGGAATCTGCGACCGCGCGTATATCCTCGCCGAGGGCACCGTGCTGGCCCAGGGCTCGCCGGAGGCGATCCTGGACAACGCCGACGTGCGCCGCGTCTACCTTGGGGACACCTTCAAGCTCTGATCCGGCGCCGGTCGTGCCTTCCTCCTTCCGCTCGGCACAGGTATGAAGACACGGCTGCAGACATCGTTGGGACAGCAGCTGGTGATGACCCCCCAGCTGCAGCAGGCGATCAAGCTGCTGCAGATGTCCACGGTCGAGCTGGACGCGGAAATCGCCGCGGCCGTGGAAAGCAACCCGCTGCTGGACTGGGCCGACAACGAAGGCCCCGGCGGTGACGCCGGTGACGGCAGCAGCGATGCCCCCGCCACGGACGCCGCCAGCGAAGGCGGCGAGGACTGGGAGGCCCCGTCCGAACCGGACTGGAGCACGCCCGGCAGCGGCGGCAGCTTCGATGACGATGACGGCGGCAGTGCCGCCGAGCGCATCGCCGAGACCGAAACCCTGGCCGACCACCTGCTGTGGCAGCTGCACCTGTCGCACCTGTCCGCGCGCGACCGCAGCATCGGCGTGGCCCTGATCGATGCCCTGGACGAGGACGGCTACCTGCGCGAGCCCCTGTCCGCCATCGCCGACACCCTGCGCCCGGCGCTCGTCGCCGATGAGGATGAGATCCTGACCGTGCTGCACCAGGTGCAGCGCTTCGACCCGGTCGGCGTGGCCGCCCGCAGCCTGGGCGAATGCCTGCAGCTGCAGCTGGACCTGCTCGACCCGGACACCCCCGGGCTGCCCCTGGCCCGGCAGATCGCCGCCGGCCCGCTGGAACGCCTGCCGCGCAGCGGCGTGGCCGGGCTGGCCCATGAACTGAAGCAGCCGCTGGAGCAGGTGGATACCGCCGTGGCCCTGCTGCGCTCGCTGGACCCGCGCCCGGGCAGCCAGATCGCCCCGCTGTCGCAGGACACCTATGTGGTGCCGGACGTGGTGGTCTGGCGCCACAACGGCGTCTGGCGGGCCGCCCTGGCCGGCCATGCCGGGCCCAAGGTGGTCATCCACCGGGGCTACGAACAGATGATCCGCCGCTGCGGCGAGGCCGATGCCGGCTACCTGCGCGCCCAGCTGCAGGAGGCCCGCTGGCTGCTCAAGGGCCTGCAGGCCCGTGGCGAGACCCTGCTGCGGGTGGTGCGGGCCCTGCTGCTGCACCAGGCCGGCTTCCTGGAGTTCGGTGAACAGGCACTGCGCCCGCTGACCCTGCGCGAAGTGGCCGCCGAACTGGGCCTGCACGAGTCCACCGTGTCCCGGGCCATCGCCCGCAAGCACGTCCGGACCCCGCGCGGCACCCTGCCCCTGCGGGCCTTCTTCGCCTCCGGCATCGACACCGACGGCGGCGGCGAAGCCTCCAGCACGGCCATCCAGGCCATGATCCGGCGCCTGATCGACGACGAGAACCCGCGCAAGCCCCTTTCTGACGCCAAGCTGGCTGACCTGCTCAAATCGTCGGGAATTCCTGTGGCGCGACGCACCGTGGCGAAGTATCGTGAAGCCATGAACATTTCCGCCTCACACGAACGGGTAAGAATCGTCTGACGCGCCGCCGTGGCTGGCGGGAAGGTTCATTGGCAAATCCGAACAAGGAGAAACCCGATGCGCATCGAAACGTTTGGCAAAGACGTCGAAGTCACCCCCGCCCTGCAGTCCTATGTGGAGGAAAAACTGGCCAGGATCGGCAAGCACTTCGACCAGCACTGCGAGACTCGGGTCACCCTGAAGCTGCAGAAGACCGAACACCACGTCGATGCCAGCGTGAACATCCCCGGCCAGACCCTGCACGCCGAGGCCGGCGGCCAGACCATGTATGCCGCCATCGACCTGCTGGCCGACAAGCTGGACCGGCTGGTGATCAAGCACAAGGAAAAAAAACAGCAGCACGCACCGCTGCCGGTGGGTGACAATGGCGGCTGACCGCCGCCTCCGCTTCCCGACATGCCCCTGACCGACATCCTGGCCGCCGTGCAGACCCAGGTCTGCACGGCCCATGACCGCGACAACGTCCTGCGGGCCGCCGCCCAGCTGCTGGCCTGCCGCGAGGCCAATGCCGAGCAGATCTTCGGCGAACTGCGCCAGCGCGAAACGCTGGGCAGCACCGTCATCGGCCATGGCATCGCCATCCCCCATGGCCGCGGCTGCACCCTGGAACGCCCACGCGGCGCCCTGCTGCGGCTGCAGTCCCCGGTCGATTTCGGCGGCGATGAACCGGTGGACCTGGTGTTCGCCCTCGCCGTCCCCGCCCATTACACCCACCAGCACCTGATGCTGCTGTCCGAACTGGCCGAACTGTTCTCGGACCCGGCCATCCGCCAGGCCCTGCGCGCCGCCGGCGATGCCCGCGCGCTGCGCCAGGTGCTGGACTACCCGCCACCGGCCAGCGCCGCATGAATACCAGCATCACCGCCCGCGAACTGTTCGAACAGCAGCGCGATCGGCTGGCCCTGCGCTGGGTGGCCGGCCAGTCCGGCGAAAAGCGCGAGCTGGAAGCCGGCAACACGGTCTCCCGCCGCCCCTCCCTGGCCGGTTACCTCAATGCGATCTACCCCAACAAGGTGCAGATCCTCGGTACCGAGGAACTGTCCTGGTTGGACTCGCTGGAACCGCGCCTGCGCTGGGAAACCATCGAGCGCATCATGCAGTCGCACCCGCTGGCGCTGGTGATCACCCGCAACCAGCCCTGCCCGGAAGACCTGCGCGCGGCGGCCGACGAATCGCAGACCCCGCTGTGGGTATCGCCCAAGCGCGGCCATGAACTGCTCAACCACCTGTCCTACCACCTGGCACGGACGCTGGCACCGCGGGTGATCCTGCATGGCGTGTTCATGGAGATCTACTCCATCGGCGTGCTGATCACCGGCGAAGCCGGGTCGGGCAAGAGCGAACTGGCGCTGGAACTGCTCAGCCGTGGCCACCGCCTGGTGGCCGACGACGCCCCCGAATTCACCCAGATCGCCCCGGACGTGCTCGACGGCACCTGCCCGGAGCTGCTGCAGGACCTGCTGGAAGTGCGCGGCCTGGGCGTGCTGAACGTACGCGAGATGTTCGGTGACACGGCCGTAAAGAAGAACAAGTACCTTCGGCTGATCGTCCACCTGACCAAGCCGATGACCGAACCCACGCCCCATGGCTATGAACGCCTGACCGGCGATTCGGGCACCCGCCACGTGCTCGACCTGGATGTGCCGCTGATCACCCTGCCGGTGATGCCCGGCCGCAACCTGTCGGTGCTGACCGAAGCGGCCACCCGCCTGCACATCCTGCGCACCAAGGGCATCGACCCGGCGGCCATGTTCATCGCCCGCCACAGCAACCTGCTGGAACGGCGCACCCCCTGACCCTGCCCCACCACGAGCCTGTCCATGAGCACCGCAACGCCCTCCGCCCCGACCCTGATGATCGTCAGCGGCCTGTCCGGCTCGGGTAAATCCGTCGCCCTGAAGACCTTCGAGGACCAGGACTACTACTGTTCGGACAACCTGCCCATCCAGCTGCTGCCCGATTTCGTGCGCAGCGTGCTGGGCAACCTCGATGGTGGCGCGCCGCGACGGCTGGCCGTGGGTATCGACGTACGCGGGCAGAGCGACCTGGGCCAGCTGGCCCACTGGCGGCAGCTGGCCACCGATGCCGGCGTGGACGCGCAGCTGCTGTTCTTCGAGGCCAGCGACGAAACCCTGCTCAAGCGCTACGCCGACACCCGCCGCCGCCATCCGTTGAGCCAGCGCGGCCTGTCCCTGCCCGAGGCCATCGCCCGCGAGCGCGAACTGGCACTGCCCCTGCGCCAGCAGGCCGATGCCGTGATCGATACCAGCACCTTGAACGTGCACCAGCTGCGCCGCCGGGTCATCACCGAATTCGCGCTCGGCCACGCCACCCGCCTGTCACTGCTGTTCGAATCGTTCGCCTACCGGCGCGGCGTACCGGCCGAGGCCGATTTCGTGTTCGACGCGCGCATGCTGCCCAACCCCCACTGGGACCCGGAACTGCGTGCCCTCAGCGGCCGCGAGCCCGGCGTGCGTGACTACCTGGAAGCGCAGCCGGACGTGCAGCGCTACCTGGCCCAGCTGATGGACTTCCTCGACACCTGGCTGCCGAAGCTGGGCGATGGCACCCGCAGCTACGTGACCGTGGCCTTCGGCTGTACCGGCGGCAAGCACCGTTCGGTGTTCCTGGCCGAACGCATGGCCCGCCATGCCCGCGAGATGGGCTGGGACGACGTGGCCACCTACCACCGCGAACAGGATTGACCGTCGGGCGAAGACGGAACACTGGGCGTGGACCACGCCCTGCGTGGCGACCGCCCGCAGGGCATGGATCCAAGGGGGCGGAAATTCATGAATACGGGACACAGTGCCCCTCATCTGCTGCTATCGCCAGTTCACATTGACCTGTTAACGTGCAGTAATGACCTGTGGCATTCTCCTCGTAACACATCCCGGGGTCGGGACCGCCCTGCTTGACGTGGCGACCCGGCTCCTGCGGCACCTGCCGCTGAAGACCGAAGCTTTCGAAGTACCGTTCGATGCGGACATGGACGCCCTGCTGCCCCTCGCTTCCGCCGCCCTGCGGCGGGTCGATGGCGGTGCAGGCGTGCTGATCCTGACCGACCTGTACGGCGCCAGCCCCAGCAACCTTGCCGGGCAGCTGGCCCGGCTGGGGACCCCGGTTCGCCGGGTGTCGGCGCTGAGCCTGCCGATGTTGCTGCGGGTGATGAATTATCCGGAACAGGGCCTGGATCAACTGCCCGCCACTGCGGCGGCGGGCACCCGCAATGGAGCGATAGTCGACGATGCTTGAACGAGAACTCACCGTAAGCAACCGCCTGGGATTGCACGCGCGCGCCACCGCCAAGCTGGTGCAGACGCTGGCGCCGTTCCGCTGCAACGTGACCATGGCCGCCAAGGGCCGTGAGATCAACGCCAAGAGCATCATGGGCGTGATGCTACTGGCCGCCGGCCAGGGCACGCCGGTCACCATCCGCATCAGTGGCGAGGACGAAGCGGTCGCCATGGACGCGGTGGTCGATCTGTTCGAACGCCGCTTCGACGAGGACAGCTGAGGGTGCCGCGCGCCCGCGCGGGCGTCGCCGATACCGGCCAACGGCCGGTGTTGCTGCTGGCCGGCCACGGTGCCTCGCGCGGCACGGCGCTGGGCCGTGCCCGGGTGCGCCTGCCGCATGCCCTGGAAGTGGCCGAGCAACGCATCGCCCCGGCCCGGGTCGAGGCCGAACTGCAGCGCCTGCACCATGCCGTGGATGCCGCCCGTGCGGAAATGCACGAACTGCGCCAGCGCCTGCATGGCGCGCTGAACCAGGAAGTGGGCGAGTTCCTCGACCTGCATGCCCTGCTGCTGGATGACCCCGAGCTGCTGTTCGGGCTGGACGAACTGATCCGCAGCGGCCCCTACAGCGCCGGCTATGCCCTGCGCCTGCAGCGTGACCGCCTGGCCAAGGTCTTCGATGGCATGGACGATGCCTACCTGAAGAGCCGCATGGACGACCTGGACCATGTGATCGGCCGCATCCACGCCTTCCTGCAGCCGGAGCGGCCGCCGGCGGTGAAGGGCCTGGCCGGCGAGATCCTGGTCTGCGACAACATCGCCCCGTCCGAGCTGGCACAGCTGCAGTCGCAGGGCGTGGTGGCCATCGTCACCGCTGCCGGCAGCGCGCTCTCACACAGCGCCATCCTCGCCCGCAGCCTGCACCTGCCGTTGATCGTCAACGTGCCGCAGCTGCTGTGCAAGGTCAGCGATGGCGACGTGCTGATCGTCGATGCCAGCGACGGCAGCATCACCGTCAACCCGCAGGCCGACAACCTCAGCGACTACCGCCTGCGCCTGAAGGAACACGCGCGCGAACAGCGCGAACTCAGCCGCCTGCGCAGCAAACCCAGCCGTACCCGTGACCAAGTCGACATCGCGGTGCTGGCCAATGCCGAATCGCTGGACGATGTCACCCAGGCCCACGCGCTCGGCGCGCAGGGGCTGGGCCTGTACCGCACCGAATTCCTGTTCCTGCAGCGCAACGAACTGCCGGACGAGGAAGAACAGTTCCAGACCTACCGCGATGCCGCACTGGGCATGAGCGGCCGGCCGGTCACCATCCGCACCCTCGACCTGGGCGCGGACAAGGCCGACCGTACCGGCCTGACCCTGAGCAACGAAGAAAACCCGGCCCTGGGCCTGCGCGGCGTGCGCCTGTCGCTGGCGCGCCCGAAGGTGGCCGACACCCAGCTGCGCGCCATCCTGCGCGCCTCGGCCTACGGCAAGCTGCGCGTGCTGGTGCCGATGATCAGCACCCGCGAAGAGCTGCTGGCGGTGCGCCGGCGCATGCTCAAGCTGACCGAACAACTGCGCGCCGAAGGCCACGTGGTGGCCGAGCACGTGCCGCTGGGCGCGATGATCGAAGTGCCCGCCGCCGCACTGGCGCTGGAGAGCTTCATCGACCTGGTCGACTTCCTCTCCATCGGCACCAATGACCTGGTGCAGTACCTGCTGGCCGCCGATCGCAACAACGAAGCACTGGGCGAACTGTATTCGCCCCTGCACCCGGCGATGCTGCGGCTGCTGCAGATGGTCATCGAGACCGGCGCGCGCCACCGCATCCCGGTGGCGGTCTGTGGCGAGATGGCCGGCGATGCGCGCATGACCCCGCTGCTGCTGGCACTGGGCCTGACCGAATTCAGCCTGCACCCGGGCACCCTACTGGAAGTCCGCCGCGCGATCCGCGAAAGCGACCTGTCCGTACTGCGCGCGCGTGCGCCCAAGCTACTGGCCATGCGTGACCGGCGGGGCATCGAACGCTGGATGGCGCTGGTGGCCGATACGCCCTGAAGCGCGGTGTAGTCACGACCTGCTCGACTGGAACGCGTACGCCATGAAAGAAATGCTTCTTGCAGGGATCCTCATCGTTGCGACAGGCTCCGCACAGGCAAACGGCTGCCCGGGCGTTGCATCCGATACGTCCGTGGCAACGCTCAAGGCTGGCATACCACTGGAGAAGCCCGTGATCGTTGCCGGCTGCTTCCAGGGCACCCGCCACGGCATCTCCCTGCACGATTGCGAGAGCGGATTTGGATCCGGCCTCTGGCTGGAGTTCACGGAGGACCTGCGGAAGGCTCCATACGTGGATGCATTCATTACCGCGACGTTCCGGATGCAGGCCCATAGGGATCTGCCACCCCTGCATCTGCGCGTCAGCGGACATCTCCAACGGAGCGATGCCCATGTGCCGGGCGGGACCGTGTTTCTGGCCACCGCGCTCCAGTGCTTCGAGCCCCTTCCCGAAGCGGGGCCGGGCATGGCCCGGCGGACCGCCAAGCCCCTGCGGGAGGCAGGCCAGCGGGGTATGCGTTGAAACATCCCCTTGCGATAATGACGCGCTGAACACCCCTCTTGCCGCATCCTTGCCGGGATCGCGGCTTTTCTTATCCCGCGGGAGCTGCGATGGCTGAAGCCGTACGCCACGACAAGACTGCGCGCCAGCTGCGCATGCTGTCCGATGCCCTGGACAGTGGCCGCCTGGGGCCGGTGCGCCGGCTGGTCAACACGCTGGCGCCGGCGGAGATCGGCAACCTGCTCGAATCGCTGCCGCCGGGCAAGCGCGCGATCGTGTGGGGGCTGGTCGACCCCGAGGACGACGGTGAGGTGCTGGTCCACGTCGGCGAGGACGTGCGCGAAAGCCTGCTGGCGGACATGGACCCGGACGAAATCATCGCCGCGGTCGAAGACCTGGACATCGACGATCTGGCCGACCTGGTCGAAGACCTGCCCGATACGGTCATCGACGAAGTCCTCAAGTCGATGGACCGCGAGAACCGCGAGCGCCTGGAACAGGTGCTGTCCTACCCCGAGGACAGCGCCGGCCGCCTGATGAACCCGGACGTGGTGACCGTGCGCGCCGACGTCAACGTGGACGTGGTGCTGCGTTACCTGCGCCTGCGCGGCGAGCTGCCCGACCATACCGACCACCTGTTCGTGGTCAGCCGCCGCCACCAGTATCTGGGCCGCGTGTCGCTGGCTTCGCTGGTCACCCACGAAGACACCACGCCGATCAACCGCCTGATCGACGATGAGCAACCCGCCATCGATGTCGGCGAGAGCGACCAGGAAGTGGCCCGCCAGTTTTCCGACCATGACTGGATCTCCGCGCCGGTGGTGGACGACAACAACATCCTGATCGGCCGCATCACCATCGATGACGTGGTCGACATCATCCGCGCGCAGGCCGAGCACCAGGCGCTGGGCGCGGCCGGCCTGGACGAGGACGAAGACCTGTTCAGCCCGGTCTGGCGCGCCATGCGCCGCCGCCTGATGTGGCTGTCGGTGAACCTGTGCACGGCCTTCCTGGCCTCCAGCGTGGTCGGCCACTTCGAGGGCACGATCGACAAGCTGGTGGCGCTGGCGGTACTGATGCCGATCGTGGCCGGCCTGGGCGGCAATGCCGGCACCCAGGTGCTGGCGCTGATGGTGCGCGGCCTGGCGCTGGGCCAGGTCGGTGCCTCCAATGCCCGCACGCTGCTGTGGAAGGAAGTGCGCGTGGCCCTGCTCAACGGCCTGATGCTGGGCACGGTACTGGGCCTGATCGTGCTGGCCTGGTTCCATTCGCCGGGGCTGTCGGCGGTGATCGCCATCGCCCTGACCTGCAATCTGCTGTTTGCCGCCCTGGCCGGCGTGCTGGTGCCGCTGACGCTCAAGCGCTTCGGCTTCGACCCGGCCCTGGCCAGCGGCATCTTCCTGACCGCCGTGACCGACTCGATGGGCTTCTTCACCTTCCTCGGCCTGGCCACCCTGGTGCTGCTGCACTGACCGCTGCCAGGCCCCGACCGGAATTTCCCATGGCGACCACGATCGAAAACTATTTCCAGCCCGGCTGGCGCGAGCAGATGCATACCTGCGCCGCCTGCGAATGGAAGGGCAATGCACCGGCCATGACGATGGAGGTGGATGAAGATGCCACCGAATACGCCTGCCCGGTCTGCGAGAACCCGCTGCTGGTGGTGATGCACCCGGATCTGGAACAGGTACAAGCGGCCGCTGCCAGCGGCAATGACGAAGCCCAGGCCTACCTGGCCATCATCGCCGACGCCCCGCGCCCGGACTGATGCGCTGCACGATGCCCTGCTGGGCTGGGGGCGCTACCATGAAAACGATTACATTCATGGAGCGATCGTCATGGCCCGTCCGTTGTCCCGCTGGCTGCCCTTGCTGGCCCTGCTGATGCTCGCCGGTTGCGCCACCACCCCGGCGGACAGCGCGCGCGGCCGTTTCGAAGCCCGCGCCGTGAAGGTGGACGGCCAGACCGCCTACTACCAGGTGTTCATCCCCGCGATGGCGGCACGCACGCCCGGCGCGCTGCCGGTGGTGCTGTTCCTGCACGGCTCGGGCGAGCGCGGCAACGACGGCGTCAAGCAGACCCATGCCGGGTTGGGCCCCTACCTGCGTGACCACCCGGACTTCCCGGCGCTGGTGGTACTGCCACAGGTGCCGCGGCACCAGGAATGGAGCGGCCACAGCAACCGCGCCGCGTTGGCCGCACTGGACGCCACGATCGCCGAATTCGGTGCCGACCCGGCGCGGCAGTACCTGACCGGCATGTCGATGGGCGGCTACGGCACCTGGAACATCGCGTTGGACCAACCCGGCCGCTTTGCCGCGCTGGTGCCCGTCTGCGGTGCGGTACTGGCCCCGCGCGCAGTGCGCCCCACCCTGTTCGTGGAACAGGTCGAGCACGAAGCCGATCCCTATACGGCCATCGCCGCGCGGTTGAAAACCACCCCGGTGTGGATCTTCCACGGCGCGCGCGATGATGTCGTACCGCCCGCCGATGACCGCCGCCTGCATGCCGCCTTCCAGGCCGCCAATGCGCGCGATGTCCGTTACACCGAGTACCCCGATGGCAATCACAACGCCTGGGATGCCACCTATGCCGATCCGGCGATGTGGACGTGGTTGTTCGCGCAGAAGCGCTGACAGCTCCGGTAGCGGCCAACCTTGGTTGGCCCACGGGCACCCGAAATGATCCGAATGCCGCGCCGGTGGATGCCAACCTTGGTTGGCGCTATGCCAGCGCGTCACATGACGTGCCGAGCTCCCACGCGCACCACGCGTGCGGATACTCCCCCAGCTGCGTTGCCAGCCCAGCCCTGACCGGGTTGGCCATCAGATACATCGCATGCCGGTGCAGCGACTCGTCCGAACGAATCGCGTGGTCGTGATAGCAGGCCTGCCAGAAACGCCCAACCCGCCCCAGCAACCGGTTTGCCTGCAGGGCGGTACGCGACTTGAATCGCTTCATCACATTCTCCAGTGTCCCTGCGCGCAGTTCGACCAGCCAGTGGATGTGATCGGGCATGACCACATAGGCAATGGAATGCGTGAATCCTTCCTGATCGAGCCTCTGGAACTCCCCAAGGGCCAGGAGCGCCGCCGCATCGTTGGCGAACAACGGTGCGCGGCCGTCCACGACCGTGGTGAGGATGTAGGAGAGGCCGACGCTGGAATGGCGGCCGACAAGAAGGCGGACGTTCTGCATGGAGCAAGCATGGCCCGGCATGCGTGCCGGGAACATCGGAAAACAGCGTGGCTTCGGGTAGGTCAGTGCCAACCAAGGTTGGCATCTACCAAAGAGGGGCGTGCGCCAACCAAGGTTGGCAGCTGCCAGGATCAGCCCAGCAGCGTTTCCAGCACGGCCATGCGCACGGCAACGCCGTTGGCGACCTGGCGCAGCACCCACGACTGCGGGCCGTCGGCCACTTCGTCAGTGACTTCCACGCCACGGTTGATCGGGCCCGGATGCAGTACCGCCGCGCCCTTGCCGGCGCGGGCCAGGCGGTCGTTGGTCAGGCCATAGTCGGCGTGGTACTGCTCCAGCGACGGCACCAGGCCTTCTTCCATGCGCTCGCGCTGCAGGCGCAGCATCATCAGCGCGTCGGCACCTTCCAGCAGCGCGTCGAAATCCTGGCCGACGATGCAGCCCTTGAGGGTTTCATCGTCCGGCAGCAGCGACTGCGGGCCACACACGCGGATCTCGCCCACGCCCAGCGTGCGCAGCGCATGCAGGTCGGTGCGGGCCACCCGCGAATGCTTCACGTCACCGACGATGACCACCTTCAGCTTCGAGAAATCCGGGCCCTTGGCCTGGCGCAGGGTCAGCATGTCCAGCAGGCCCTGGGTCGGGTGCGCGCTGCGGCCATCACCGGCATTGATCAGCGCGGTGCCTTCGCCGGCCGCGGCGGCCAGTTCGGCTACCGCGCCGTCATCGGGGTGGCGCACCACGAAGCCACGCACGCCCATCGCTTCCAGGTTCTTCAGCGTGTCGCAGGCGGTTTCACCCTTGCGCGTGGACGAGGTGGACGCATCGAAGTTCAGCACGTCCGCGCCCAAGCGCTGCGCGGCCAGCTGGAACGAGCTGCGGGTGCGGGTGGAGGGCTCGAAGAACAGCGTGCACACCGCCGAACCGGCCAGCACCTGGCGCTTGTTGCCGACCCGGCCGACCGCTGCATCGCGGATCTGCCCTGCCCGGTCCAGCAACTGCAGCAACGTCTCGCGGGGCAGGCCCTCAAGGGTGAGCAGGTGGCGCAGGCGGCCGGAAGCGTCGAGTTGCGATGCGGTCATGGCGAGGGTGTCAGGCAGGTCAGGGAATGGGGATGGCGTCGTCGGGCGATGACAGCCAGCGGTCGATGATCACCGCGGCGGCCACGGCATCGAGGGCGGCCGCATCACGGCGGCGCTTGCGCCCTTCGGCGCGCTCGGTGGCGAAGCGGCGCGCGGCCTCGACCGAGCTGGAACGCTCGTCGATCATCACCACCGGCAGCTTGAAGCGTTCCCGCAGCTGGCGGGCGAAGCCCTGCGCGCGCTTGCGGTTGGGTTGGTCCTGGCCGTCCAGGGTGAGCGGATCGCCCACCACCAGGCCGTCGGGCTTCCATTCCTTGAGCAGGCGCTCGATGGCGGCCCAGTCCGGGCCATTGCCATGCACGTCGACCACGGCCACCGCCCGCGCATGCGCGGCAAAGGCGCTGCCGATGGCCACGCCGATACGGCGCGAGCCGACATCGAAGCCGAGCACGGTGCCATCGCGGCGCAGAGCGGCCGGCTCAGACATGGCCGCTGTAATCGGTCAGCCGGAACAGGTCCACGCCGATGCGGGCGGCGGCCCCCTGCCAGCGTTCTTCCAGCGGGACATCGAACAGGATGCCGGCATCGGCCGGTACGGTCAGCCAGCTGTTCTCGGCCAGTTCGCCTTCCAGCTGGCCAGCGCCCCAGCCCGCACAGCCCAGGGTGACCAGGGCGTTGGCCGGGCCTTCGCCGCGGGCCATCGCCTCGAGGATGTCGCGCGAGGTGGTCAGATACAGCCCCTCGCCCACCGCCAGGCTGGAATCCCATTCGCGCGCATCGTCGTGAATGACAAAGCCACGCTCGGGGTGCACCGGGCCGCCGTTGAGCACCATGCGGCTGCGCAGGCGCTCGTCGCTGGTGCGGATGTCCATCTGGGCCAGCACCTCGCCCACGGTGTACTCGGAGGGCTGGTTGACCACCACGCCCATCGCCCCGTTGCCGTCGTGCTGGCAGATCAGCGCGACGCTGCGGGCGAACGGCGCCTCGGTCAGCGAGGGCAATGCCACCAGCAGGTGATCGGCGAGGGAGGTCGAGGTCACGGACATGCCGCCATTCTAGCCGCTGGCCACGGCATTCGCCCGCATGGCGCGCATAATGAACGGCCCTTGCCAGAGGAGTTGCCGGTGTCCGGTTACTGCAGCATCGCCCCGGGCCACCCGGTGCACGATTACTACCACGCCCACGAGTACGGCTTCCCGCAGCGCGACGAGCGCGAGCTGTTCGAGCGGCTGGTGCTGGAAATCAACCAGGCCGGGCTGAGCTGGGAAACCATCCTGAAGAAGCGCGAGGGCTTCCGCCGCGCCTACGAGGGATTCGAGGTGGACCGCGTGGCCCGCTACGCCGAGCAGGACATCGAGCGCCTGCTGTCCGATGCGGGCATCATCCGCAACCGGTTGAAGGTGCTGGCGGCCATCCACAACGCCCAGGTCATCCAGGGCCTGCGTGCCAGCCATGGCAGCTTCGCCGCGTGGCTGGACGCACACCACCCGCGCAGCAAGGCCGAGTGGGTGAAGCTGTTCAAGAAGACCTTCCGCTTCACCGGCGGGGAAATCACCGGCGAGTTCCTGATGAGCCTGGGCTACCTGCCCGGTGCGCACCATGAAGGATGCCCGGTGTATGCGCGCATCGCCACGCTCACGCCGGCGTGGATGCAGGCCGTCTGAGGCGGTGCGGCCTCAGACGCCCATGTAGCGCCCGGGGCGGTGGTTGAACATCAGCACCAGCGCCAGCACCACCGCGCCGATGGCTGAATAGAACACCTTCGACGGCGCCAGCACGAAGAACGCGGCCACCATCAGGCAGCTGTCGAAGGACAGCTGCACCTTGCCGGCACTCCAGCCACGGGTGCGCTGCAGGTACACCGCCAGGATGCCGATGCCCCCCAGGCTGGCACGGTGGCGGATGAAGAACAGGATGCCCAGGCCGGACAGTGCGCCGCCGACCAGCGCCGAATACAGCGGCGCCATGTTCGCAAAGTCCACCCAGCGCGGCATGATGTCGGTCAGCACGCCGCAGGCCGTCACCGCGGCGAAGGTCTTCAGGGTGAATTCCCAGCCCATGCGGCGCACGGCCACCCAGTAGAACGGCAGGTTCACCAGCACGAACACCAGGCCGAAGTTCCAGCCCAGCCCGTAGTGCAGCAGGAACGCCAGCCCGGCCATGCCGCCGATCATCAGCCCGCCCTTGGCGAAGATGGCCAGGCCCAGCGAGGCCACCAGCGTGGCCAGCACCATGCCCTGCACGTCTTCGGCCACCGAATGGCGCAGGGCTTTTTCATCGGCGGCGGTACCGGCACTGTCGGCGGGCGGGGTCAGCGGGCCGGCGGTGACGAGGTGGCCGTCAGCGTCGTCACACGGCACGGGGCCATGGGATTGGAGGGACATGGGGCTGGGGGGACTGCGGGTGGGGAGCGGTATTAGACACGATCGGGGTGACAGTTGCAGGTGAAATCGATTCAGCCCCGACGGCCCGGGCAACGGCGGGCCCCCTGCCCGGCCGTATCATCCCTGCATGCCGCGCGAAAACCTCAATGACCTGCTCGCCTTCGTTCATGTTGCCCGCGAAGGCAGTTTCACCCGCGCCGCCGCCCAGCTCGGCGTTTCCCAGTCCGCCCTGAGCCATGCGATGCGGGCGCTGGAGGAGCGGCTGGGCGTGCGCCTGCTGACCCGCACCACCCGCAGCGTGGCGACCACCGAAGCCGGGGCCCGGCTGCTGGACACCCTGGCCCCGCGCCTGGCCGAGATCGAGGACGGCCTGGCGGCGCTGGCCGAGTACCGCGAGCGCCCGGCCGGCACCATCCGCATCACCGCCGCCGGCCACGCCGCCGAGCGCCTGGTCTGGCCCCGGCTGGCGCCGGTGCTGCGCCAGTACCCGGACCTGAAAGTGGAACTGACGGTCGACTACGGGCTGGTCGACATCGTGGCCGCGCGCTACGACATCGGCGTGCGGCTGGGCGACCTGCTGGCCCGCGACATGGTGGCGGTGCCGATCAGCCCGCCCCTGCGCATGTGCGTGGTGGGTACGCCGGGGTACTTCGCCGACCACCCCCCACCGCAGCACCCGGACGATCTGGCCGCGCACAACTGCATCACCCTGCGCCTGCCCACCCACGGCGGGCTGATGCTGTGGGATTTCGGCCGCGATGGGCAGGAAACGAGCGTACGCGTGTCCGGGCAATGGACCTTCAACACGCACACGCTGATGCGCGAAGCCGCGCTGGCCGGCAGCGGCCTGGCCTGGCTGCCACATGGCCAGGTGCAGGCGGCGCTGGAGGCTGGCCACCTGCAGGCGGTGCTGGAGGACTGGTGCCCCGATTTCGAGGGCTACTACGCCTACTACCCGTCGCGCCGGCAGGTCACCGTGGCGATGCGCACCGTGCTCGACGCACTGCGCGCCCCCCTGGACTGAACCGCGTCAGCCCTTGGCCTGTGCGGCACGCTGCGCGTTGTAGCGCTCGCCGACAATGGCCACTTCATCCAGCGCCCGGCCGATCTGGGCCTGGTCGTCCTCGCTGAGCTGCACCTGCAGTGCCTCCAGGTTTTCCTGCAGGCGCGGCACCTTGGTGGTGCCGGGAATCGGCACGATCCACGGCGCCTGGGCCAGCAACCACGCCAGCGCGACCTGTGCCGGCGTCGCCCCCTTGCCGGCGGCAAGGGTGATGATGCGGTCCACCAGCGCCTGGTTGGCACGGCGGGCCTCGGCGGCAAACCGCGGCAGGGTGTTGCGGAAGTCGTTCTCGGCGAAGGTGCTGTCGGCACTGATCGCGCCGGTCAGGAAACCACGACCCAGCGGACTGAACGGTACGAAGCCGATGCCCAGTTCCTGCAGGGCCGGCAGCAGCTCGCGTTCCGGCTCGCGCCACCACAGCGAGTATTCGCTCTGCACCGCCGCCACCGGCTGCACCGCATGGGCGCGGCGCACGGTCGCCGCACTGGCTTCGGACAGGCCGAAATGGCGCACCTTGCCTTCGGCGATCAGGTCGCGCACGGTGCCGGCCACGTCCTCGATCGGCACATTGGGGTCCACGCGGTGCTGGTAGAACAGGTCGATGTGATCGGTGCGCAGGCGCTTGAGGCTGGCCTCGGCGACGGCGCGGATGTTTTCCGGGCGGCTGTCCAGGCCGGTATCGGCCTGCGCGTTCCTGAAGCCGAACTTGGTGGCGATCACCAGCTGGTCGCGGTACGGCGCCAGCGCGTGGCCGAGCAGTTCTTCGTTGGTGTACGGGCCGTAGACCTCGGCCGTGTCGAAGAAGGTGACGCCGCGCTCGACAGCCGCGTGCAGCAGCGCGGTAGCCGAGGCGCGATCGGTGGCCGGGCCATAGGCATGGCTCAGGCCCATGCAGCCCAGGCCCAGAGCCGAAACCTTCAGGCCGCTGCGGCCGAGTTCGCGAAACTGCATGGTGGTGCTCCTGCCGGTGACCCGGCCTGAAAGGGGGAGCGACCACCATACGCCCGATGCACGATGGGATTGAGCGGGCTGGCATGCAGTCGGTCATGACTGCTGTTCATCAATCCCGCAGCACGCCCATCACTGCCGTGCCCGTCCCGCCGAGGCGAGGCGTTGGCCTGCCTCACCGGATATCGGAAATCTCCACGCCATCCAGGCCCTGCGACAGGGTGCGGGCATCGCCGCCCTGGCTGAGCTTGATGCGCAGGCGCACTTCGTTCTGCGAATCGGCGTAGCGCAGCGCGTCCTCGTAGCTGATCTCGCCGGCCTGGTACAGCTCGAACAGGCTCTGGTCGAAGGTCTTCATGCCCAGCTGGACCGAATCCTTCATCACTTCCTTCAGCTTGTGGATCTCGCCTTCGCGGATGTAGTCCTGCACCAGCGGCGTACCCAGCATGATCTCCATCGCCACCTTGCGCGAACGCCCATCGGGCGAGGGCACCAGCTGCTGGGCGACCACGCCCTTGAGGTTCAGCGACAGGTCCATCAGCAGCTGGTTGCGGCGGTCTTCGGGGAAGAAGTTGATGATGCGGTCCATCGCCTGGTTGGCGTTGTTGGCGTGCAGCGTGCACAGCACCAGGTGGCCGGTCTCGGCAAAGGCGATGGCATGGTCCATGCCTTCGCGGGTACGCACCTCGCCGATCATGATCACGTCCGGTGCCTGGCGCAGGGTATTCTTCAGTGCTGCTTCCCAGCTGTCGGTATCGATGCCCACTTCGCGCTGGGTGATGATGCAGCCTTCGTGCTTGTGCACGAACTCGATCGGGTCTTCGATGGTGATGATGTGGCCGGTCGAGTTCTGGTTGCGGTAGCCGATCATCGCCGCCAACGAGGTGGACTTGCCGGTACCGGTCGCGCCCACGAACAGGATGATGCCGCGCTTGGTCATCGCCAGCGTCTTGATGATCGGCGGCAGGCTCAGTTCTTCCACGGTGGGAATGCGCGTCTCGATACGACGCAGCACCATGCCGACCTGGTTGCGCTGGTAGAAGCAGCTCACGCGGAAACGGCCGACACCGGACAGGCCGATGGCGAAGTTACACTCGTGGGTTTTTTCGAACTCCTCGCGCTGCGCCGGCGTCATCACGTTCAACACCAGATCGCGGCTCTGCTGCGGCGTGAGCGGCGTCTGCGTGATGGGCGAGATCTTGCCGTTGACCTTGATGGCCGGCGGCATGCCCGCGGTGATGAACAGGTCCGAGGCGCGCTGGTGCGCCATCAGCTTGAGGAACGAGGTGAAATCGATGGTGGTGGCGGTGGTGTTCACGGCAGGCTCCAGGAATCGGGTCGGAAACGAACGGGCTGACGGCAACCGGGGCAACACGCGATGCAGCGCGATGCCCGGCAGGGCCCCGCCTTACTCGAACAGACGCTTGTCCTTGGCGTACTCGCGGGCCTGGTTGCGGGTGATCAGGCTGCGCTTGACCAGGTCCTGCAGGTGCTGGTCCAGGGTCATCATGCCGTACTGCTGGCCGGTCTGGATGGCCGAATACATCTGCGCCACCTTGTCCTCGCGGATCAGGTTGCGGATGGCCGGGGTGCCGACCATGATTTCCCACGCGGCGGTACGGCCACCGCCGACCTTCTTCAGCAGCGCCTGCGAAATGACCGCGCGCAGCGATTCGGACAGCATCGAGCGCACCATCGGCTTTTCACCGGCCGGGAACACGTCGATGATGCGGTCGACGGTCTTGGCCGCCGAGCTGGTATGCAGGGTGCCGAATACCAGGTGGCCGGTTTCGGCCGCCGTCAGCGCCAGGCGGATGGTTTCCAGGTCGCGCAGTTCGCCGACCAGGATGATGTCCGGGTCTTCACGCAGCGCCGAGCGCAGCGCTTCGTTGAAGCCATGCGTGTCGCGGTGCACTTCGCGCTGGTTGATCAGGCACTTCTGCGAGGTGTGCACGAATTCGATCGGGTCCTCGACGGTGAGGATGTGGCCGTATTCGTTCTTGTTGATGTAGTCGATCATCGCCGCCAGCGTGGTCGACTTGCCCGAGCCGGTCGGCCCGGTCACCAGGATCAGGCCCTGCGGCTGCTGGATGACCTCGCGGAACAGCGGCGGGCAGGCCAGGTCCTCGAGGGTGAGCACCTCGGACGGAATGGTACGGAACACCGCACCGGCACCGCGGTTCTGGTTGAACGCGTTCACGCGGAAGCGCGCCAGCGACGGGATTTCAAAGGAGAAATCCACCTCGAGGAATTCCTCGTAATCGCGGCGCTGCTTGTCCGACATGATGTCGTACACCAGCGCGTGCACCTGCTTGTGGTCCAGTGCCGGGATGTTGATGCGGCGCACGTCGCCGTCCACGCGGATCATCGGCGGCAGGCCTGCGGACAGGTGCAGGTCCGAGGCTTTGTTCTTTACGGAAAACGCCAACAGTTCGGCGATATCCATGAGCGGCTACTCCCCAATAACGGCTTCGACTGGAAGGTTCTTTCCCCTGGCGGCAGTATAGCGTCCTGATCGAACGGAACGTGTCACGTGGCCAGCCCCCTGCCCCAGATCCTGAGCAATCTCACCACCGCGGCCCACACGGCCGGGCGCCCGGTCCCGGCCCTGCTGGCCGTGTCCAAGACCCAGCCCGCGCAGGCCGTGGCCGCCCTGGCAGCGCAGGGCCAGCGCGCGTTCGGCGAAAACTACGTGCAGGAAGCGCTGGCGAAGATGCAGGCGCTGCAGGCACTGGATCTGGAATGGCACCTGATCGGCCACCTGCAATCGAACAAGGCCGAATCCGTCGCCACGCACTTCGACTGGGTGCAGAGCGTGGACCGCCCCAAGCTGGTGGCCGCCCTGGCCCGCCATCGTCCCGCCACACGCGGCCCGCTGAACGTGCTGATCCAGGTCAACATCGATGATGAGGGCAGCAAGCATGGCTGCACGCCGGCACAGGTGCCCGCGCTGGCTGCGGCGGTCGTGGCCGAACCGTCCCTGCGCCTGCGCGGCCTGATGGCCATTCCCGCCCCGTGGCCCGAGGCCTCGCGCCGGCGCGAGGCCTTCGTGCGCATGCGCGGCCTGTTCGACGCGCTGGCCGCGCAGCACAGCGGCATCGATACGCTGTCGATGGGCATGAGCAGCGACTACGCCGAGGCGATTGCCGAGGGCGCCACCCTGGTCCGTATCGGTACTGCCCTGTTCGGCGCGCGCCCGCGCCCGGCCTGAACCTGCAAGGAGAGTGTCATGACAACGGGATCCATCACGTTCATCGGCGGCGGCAACATGGCCCGCAGCCTCATCGCCGGCCTGGTGCGCCAGGGCGTGCCGGCCACGCAGATCCATGTGGCCGAACCGGTGGCCGCTCTGCGTGAGGGGCTTGCCGCCGACTTCGGCGTGACCACCTACGCCGAGGCCACCGAGGCCGCTGCCCACGGCACGACCTGGCTGCTGGCGGTGAAGCCGCAGGTACTGCGCGAAGTCTGCCAGTCCTTGCAGGCATTGGCCCGGCAACAGCCTCCCCTGGTGGTATCCATCGCCGCCGGTATCACCAGTACGCAACTGCAGCGCTGGCTGGGCGGCGACCTGCCGGTGGTCCGGGCGATGCCCAATACGCCCGCGCTGCTGGGGGCCGGCGTGACCGGCCTGTATGCCACCGGGCGCGTGGACGAAGGCCAGCGTGCGCAGGCCGACCGCGTGCTGGCCAGCGCCGGACGCACCGTGTGGATCGAGGATGAAGCACAGATGGATTCGGTCACCGCTGTGTCCGGCAGCGGCCCGGCCTACGTGTTCCTGCTCGCCGAAGCGATGGAAGCGGCCGGCATCGCCCAGGGGCTGCCGGCCGATGCCGCGCGTACGCTGGTCGTGCAGACCCTGCTGGGCGCGTCGCGCATGCTCGATGAAGCCGGCGAAAGCCCGGCCGAACTGCGCCGGCGGGTCACCTCACCCAACGGCACCACCCAGGCTGCGATCGAACGCTTCCAGGCCGGTGGCTTCGAGGCGCTGGTCGAGGCCGCCCTACGCGCCGCGCAGGTGCGCGGGCAGGAATTGTCGGCAGCGAACGAGTAGATCCGCGCCATGCGTGGATGATGGCCCGCGTTCTCCACGCATGGCGTGGCGCTACAAGATGCCGCCCGCCCCCACGCGAAAAGCCGTCGTAGATCCACGCCATGCGTGGATGGGGGCCTACGTTCTCCACGCATGGCGTGGCGCTACAGGGTGCCGCCCCCTTGCGAAAAGCCGTTGTAGATCCACGCCATGCGTGGATGATGGCCCGCGTTCTCCACGCACGGCGTGGCGCTACAGGGTGCCGCCCCCTTGCGAAAAGCCGTTGTAGATCCACGCCATGCGTGGATGTTGGCCCGCGTTCTCCACGCATGGCGTGGCCCTACAGGGTGCGGCCCACGGCATCCATGACGAAATCCACGAAGCACTGCAGGCGCGGCCGTGGGCGGCGATCGGCCAGATAGATCAGGTGCATCGCTCGCGGGGCTGGCAGGTAGTCGCGCAGCAGCGGCTTGAGCCGCCCGGCGGCGATGTCCCCGGCCAGCAGTGCCGTGGGCTGCAGGATCAGCCCCGCACCGGCCAGCGCGGCCTGGCGCAGCGCGTAGCCATCATTGCTGGACAGGCGTGCTTCCCAGTCAACCTGCTCGCCATTGGCCAGCTGCCAGCCATGGCCACCGCGCCAGGCCAGATGGCTCAGGCAGTCATGCCCGGCCAGGTCCGCCGGCGTGCGTGGCGTCCCCCTGCGGCGCAGGTAGGCCGGTGCTGCGCACAGGCTCATTTCATACGGCGGCAGCGGCCGTGCCACGAGTTCCTGTGATGGCAACGGGCCGATACGGATCGCGGCATCGAAGCCATCCTCGATCAGGTCAACGCGGCGATTGCTCAGGTCCAGTTCGATGTTCAGCAGCGGCTGTGCACGCAGCAGCCCGGCCAGCAGCGGGGCCAGCACGCAGCTGCCCCAGGTGGTCGGCGCACTGACCCGCAGCAGGCCACGGGGTTGCCGCTGCAGGCCGGCCACGCTGTCTTCGGCATGCTGTACCTGCTCCAGTACCTGCCGGCAGCCGGCCAGGTAGGCCAGCCCCGCCTCGGTCAACCGTTGGCGGCGGGTGTTCCGCTGCAGCAGCGCCGTGCCCAGGTGCGCCTCGACCTGCTGGATGTACTTGCCCACCATCACCGCCGACACCTGCAGGTGCTCGGCAGCGGCGGCGAAGCTGCCCCGGTCGGCGACGGCGACGAATGCCTGCATGCACCGCAAGGTGTCCATTGCAAACCCATGGTTAGGAATCTGCGAATCATACGCCCATTAAAAACCACTTCGGTGAAGCGCAGACTGGCCATGTCCCCTACGGAGCATTGCCATGAAGATCCTTCTTGTCGGCGCCAGCGGCACGCTGGGCCAGGCCGTTTCGCGCCACCTCGGCCAGCAGCATGAGATCCTCGCCGCCGGTCGCCACAGTGGCGCCCTGCGCGTGGACCTTACCGATGATGCCAGCGTGCGTGCGCTGTTCGCACAGACCGGCCCGGTCGATGCGGTGATTTCCGCCACCGGCCAGCTGCACTTCGGGCCGCTGCAGGACATGACCGCCGCCCAGTTCAACATCGGCCTGCAGGACAAGCTGCTGGGCCAGGTGCGCCTGGCACTGGCGGCCCAGCACCACCTCAACGCCGGCGGTTCGATCACGCTGACCAGCGGCATCGTCAGTGCACAGCCCATCCGCGACGGTGCCAATGCCACCGCGGTCAACAATGCACTGGAAGGCTTCGTGCGCGCCGCCGCGCTGGAACTGCTGCCGCGCGGGCTGCGCATCAACGTGGTCAGCCCGAACGTGCTGGTCGAGTCGATGGCGGCCTACGGCCCGTACTTCCCCGGCTTCGAGGCCGTGAGCGCGCAGCGCGCGGCACTGGCCTACCAGCGTGCGGTGGAAGGCATCCAGAGTGGCGAAACGATCACGGTGTGGTGACCGGCAAACCGGTGCGCCATCGGCCTGACCACCGCTGGCGCGGGCGGTGGCCTACTCCCAGCGGATCGGCCCCTCGCCCCCGCGGTCACCCAGTACATCATCCGGATTGACCAGCTGGCAGCGCTTGAGCGACAGGCACCCGCAGCCGATGCAGCCGGTCAGCTGGTTGCGCAGCAGTTCCAGCATGTGGATGCGCTCATCCAGTTCCTGCCGCCAGCGTGCGGACAGCTTGGCCCAGTCAGCCTTGGTCGGGGTGCGCCCTTCCGGCAGCGTTGCCAGGGCGCGCGCCACCGCTTCCAGCGGCATGCCCACGCGCTGGGCCACCCGGATCACCGCCAACCGCCGCAGCACATCACGGTTGTAACGGCGCTGGTTGCCGGCCGTGCGCAGGCTGTGGATCAAGCCCTTGCGCTCGTAGAAATGAAGGGCCGACACCGCCACGCCGCTGCGCCGGGCCACCTCGCCCACGCTGAGTTCCTGCACCGTCATCGCTTGACCTGAACCATGGTTGAGGTGCCATGCTGCGATCTTCGCCGCCGGAAGACAAGCGCGGCCCTCCATTGCCCTCCCCCATGAACACCGATACCGCAGCCACCGCGGTGGCCACGCCACCGACCGATTCCATCCTGGCCCCGGCCTACCGCACCACCACCATCGGCATGGTGGTGCTGGTCGCCCTGCTCGCGTTCGAGGCCTTGGCCGTCGCCGCCGCGATGCCGACCGTGGCCACCGCGCTCGATGGCCTGCGCCTGTATGCCCTGGCCTTTGGCGGCACCCTGGCCACCAGCGTGGTGGGCATGACCGCTGCCGGCCGCTGGATCGACCGCAGCGGCCCGGCCCGGCCCATGTGGTGGGGCCTGGCGTGTTTCGTGCTGGGCCTGCTGCTGGCGGGCTTCGCCACGCGCATGGGCATGCTGGTGGCCGGGCGCCTGCTGCAGGGCCTGGGCAGCGGCGCGATCTCGGTAGCGTTGTATGTGATGGTGGGCCGCTACTACCCCGAAGCCCTGCGGCCGCGCGTCTTCGCCGCGTTTTCCGCTGGCTGGGTGGTGCCGTCGATGATCGGCCCGGCATTGAGCGGCCTGATCGTGCAGCACCTGGGCTGGCGCTGGGTGTTCCTGGCCGTCCCGCTGCTGGCCGTACCGGCGGCGCTGATGCTGCGCCCGGCCCTGGCCCACCGCGCCGTACCGGGTGCCACACCGCGCGAAGATGGACGCGGCAACGTGGTGGGCTGGGCCGTGGGTGCATCGCTGGCCACGCTGCTGCTGTATTTCGGTGGCCAGCAGCACGGTACCGTGGCGTTGGCCTGCATGGGCGTGGCCGTGGTCGCCCTGCTGGTCTGCGGCCGTCGGTTGCTGCCGGCCGGCACGCTGCAGCTGCGCCGTGGGCTGCCCAGCGTGATCGCGCTGCGCGGTGTGGCCGCATCGGCCTTCTTCGCCTGTGAGGCCTACCTGCCGCTGCTGCTGCAGCGCGAACGCGGGCTGTCGCCCAGCTGGGCCGGCGCGGTGCTCAGCCTGGGCGCGCTGGGCTGGTTCAGCGGCTCGTGGCTGCAGGGCCACCAGAACCGCGGCTGGTCGCGCCAGCAGCTGCTGCGCGTGGGTACGGTGCTGATGGTGGTCGGCATCGCGGCAACGCTGGCCGTGCTGTACGCCGTGGTGCCGCTGGCGCTGTCACTGGTCGGCTGGGCGCTGACCGGTTTCGGCATGGGCATGATCTACGCCAGCCTGTCGGTGCTGACCCTGGCGCTGTCGCCACCGCATGAGCAGGGTGCCAATGCCTCGGCCCTGCAACTGAGTGAAGCGCTGTGCGTGGCCACGTCGCTGGCGGTATCCGGGGCGCTGTTCGCGCTGTTCCTGGAACACGCGCCGCATACCGGCTATGTGCTGTGCCTGGCCATCACGCTGGGCCTGGCGGTGCTGGCCTCGGTGGTTGCACGCCGGGTCTGAGGGTGGGCCTGGGCCTGCCAGGGCATGGCAGGCCCCCATCCACGCATGGCGTGGATCTACAGCATCGCACCACGCATGGCGTGGTTCTACCGGGCGCCGGTTTCCTTGACGTCCTCGCGCAGGATACGCCGCACTTCCAGCACCGCCTGCGGGGTTTCCTGCACGCTGTGGCCGGAGGTGATCACCTTTTCCGAAACCGCGCCATCCAGGTGGGCACTCCAGTACGGCACCAGCCCATCATCGGACTGCTGTAGCGGCACCTCGGGTTTGCGCCGGGCGATGATCGAGTGGTACTTCAGGCCCGGCTGGATCGGTAGCTGCGCGGCCGCCTTCACGAACGGGTCGCTGGCCTTGAGGTTGTCGATGCTGTTGGGAATGCGCAGTTTCTCGCTGCCGCTGTTCTGTGGTTCGGCCTGCTGCAGGGTCAGGAAGACATCCTCGAACTTGCCCAGGATGGTCAGCGGCAGCCGCACCAGCTTGCCGATCAGCCGGCCCAGGCGGTTGCCGGCAATGTCGGTGCCCTTGTGCGGGGCGGCGATGAAGATCACCCGTTCCACGTTCGGCTGCGGCTGGAAGTGCAGCAGCGGCCCCAGCTTGGCCTGCACGCGCTGCAGGCGTTCGCCTTTCAGGTCGTAGTTGGCCAGCAGGTCGTTCCACAGCACCTCGCCTGAATCGCTGACCAGCAGCCGGGCCAGCACGCCGCCCATGCTGTGGCCGATGTACACCATGTCCCTGGAGGCACGGCTGTTGCCGCTCGGGTCGAAGTGCTTGAGCGTGGCGTTGAACGCCTGCGCGATCTCGTAGCGGTTCAGCGCGATCGGCGCATTGGTCGGGTAGTAGACCTGCCAGACCTGGAACTGCCGGCGCAGTTCGGGCTCACCCATGATCTCGTTGGCCACGTTCACCCATGCTTCCGGGCTGCTGGCCAGACCGTGCAGCATGAAGATGATGCGGCGGTTGGGGTCGTAGGGCTGCATCAGGTAGATATGCGGCTCGTTGATGCCCTCGCTCATGCCGAACAGCGTACGCAGCGACTGGGTGGCGAACCCGCTCTGTGCCAGCCACAGGCCGTAGGCGGCGGTGAAGTTGCCGGCCAGCGGGACTTCCTCGCCATGCAGTTCCACTTTCTCCGTCGCCTCGGGCGAATACACATCCAGCAGCACCTGGCTGGTCTGCAGCACCTCGTCCAGGTCATCGCCCTTGAAACGCAGCAAGGCGGTCGCGTTGATGGATGACATCTCGCTGTACTGCGGTACGTCCTCATGGCGATGGTGCGCATGCCCATCGGCCGGCGCATCGGCCTGTGGCAGCGGCGTGACCAGCTTCGGCGGGTCCATCACCACCACCAGTTCCGCCCCGAAACCATCACGGCGGTAGGTACTGCGCAGGCCGACGAAGCTGACCGAGCTGGCCGACACCAGCTGCTTGGGAATGGACGGCATCGACAGCCGCTCGAAATCGGAGGTGATGGTCCAGCGCTCGCCGGCCACCGGTGCGTTGTAGTCCTCTCCTTCCAGGGCCGAGGCCCGCGCGCGCTTGAACACCACCGAAGCCGTCTGCTCGGCGGCGTAGTTGTAGTAGTCGCGCACCTGCGTCTGCCGGTCCTCGAACGCGCGGTCCGACGGGGCCCGGCCACTGAAGAACAGGTACGCATAGGCGTAGCGCGCCGCCTCCAGCCACGCATCCACCGCCGCATCGCTCATCGGCTCCTTCTCGGCATGCTTGGGCTTGGGGCTGAGCGCCATCGCCGTCTTCACCCAGAGCTCCGACAGCGTGGACAGGCGCTGCTCGGCACTCACCCCTTCGGTATCAAGCAGGGTCGTGCGGCAGGCGGGCAGATCCTTCTCGCACAGCTTCTCATCCAGCCCGACCACGCTCAGCGTTTCCTGCGAGGCCGCGCTGAGCGTTTTGGTGGTCAGCACGTCGCCACGCTTGTTGGCCAGGTAATCGGTGGAAGCCACCTGCTTGACCGTGACCATCGCGCAGCCACTGCCCAGCAGCAGCATCGACACGGCCAGCAGCGCCGGCAGCCCGCGCTGCCAGAAAAGGGAAAGACGGTGATGCATCACTGCGGGTCCTGCTCGGTGCCAGGAATGCCCTGGCGGATGGCGGTGGAGAAGCCGGCGTCACCCGGCAGCGCGCGCGCGCGCGCGTTGATGTGGCCGGCCGCCTGCAGCTGCTGCAGGCTGTAGCCCGGCACCAGCACCCCCAGGTCGTGGGCATAGCCGGCCAGGTAGCCGGACAACAGCAGGCGGTAATCCAGCGGCAGGCCCGGCGCGATCTGCCGGGCCAGGTCGAAGATGATGGTGGTGCAGTTGCTGGTGAGCGTGTTGTAGAACGCCGGCTTCGCATCCAGCAGCCGGGCCTCCTGCAGATAGGAGGCAAACAGCGCCTTCAGCTGCGGCCGGGTCATGCCCTGCAGGCGGTACAGATAGACATCCTCACCGCGCGCGTTGGTCCGCGTGCGGATGATGTCGGTCTCCTCGGCAGCCACCAGGGTCATCTCGAACTGGCGGAAGAAGCCGCCCAGTGCCGAGAACGATTCACCGCGCTCCTTGCGGATCTCCACCGAGAACACCAGGTGGCGGCCATCGTCGAAACCGAAGGAGATGAGCGTGTGGGCGATGGCCGGGCCCATCCAGTACGACATCACCAGATCGGCCGAGCGCAGCTGGTCCAGGTCGTAGCTGCGGCGCACCCAGCGCACGTCGTAGTCCTGTTCGGTGCGCCAGTGGAAGTCGCGCACATTGTCCAGCACCACATGGCGCCCATCGAAGGCGGTCACGTGCAGGCGCTGGCCCACATCGTCGGCCCAGACGCGGTCCTGCCGCGGCTGCAGGCTGAACCAGCCCAGCGCCGCAGCGCCCAGTGCCAGCAGGTAGCCCACGCCCAGCCAGCGGCGCACCCGGCCACGGGCCACCTGCCAGGCCGCCGCCACGGCGGCCAGCAGCCAGGCAATGGCAACGGCCTTGCCCAGCCAACCCGGTCCGGGCAGCTGGTACACCAGCACGCCGGCCACCCACACGGCCAGCAACAGCATCACGCCTCCCGTCATCCAACGTCCTGCGGTCTTCACTGGGGTCCTTTCCGGCCATGGTCGAAGCCGCTAGTTAGCCACAACCCAGCTGACGGCGGCATGCACGCCGGGCACCGGCCATCACCGGGGCGCCTATGATGGTCGTCCCCCCACCGCAGGAAGCATCCATGGGCATCACCACCGTGGCCGGCGTACCGGTCCAGAGCTGGCACACCGCCTCCTGTCACTGCGGCAGCATCGAACTGCGCCTGCACCTGCCCGAGGGCATCGTCGACCCGCGCCGCTGCGACTGCTCGATGTGCCGCCGGCGCGGTGCCATTGCCGCCAGCGTCAGCCAGGACGGGCTGCAGATCGTGCGCGGGCATGCACACCTGCGCCGGTACCAGTTCAACACGCACGTGGCCGAGCACTACTTCTGCGGCCTGTGCGGCATCTACACCCACCACAGGCGGCGCTCCAACCCGCATCAGTACGGTTACAACGTGGCCTGCCTGGAGGGCATCAATCCGTTCGCACTGGGCGAGGTACCGGTCAACGACGGGGTGAACCACCCCGCCGACCGCACCGGCTAGTGCCCGCGGCGGCGCACCGGCGCCACCTGCTGCCACGGTGCCATGCCGGCCCGCCCGGCCCGTGCCGGGCGCTTCAGTGGCAGCCGGCGCGGAACGGGCGTCGGGGCGGGTGGCACCGGCACACGGGCCGGCCACAGGCGTTGCAGGTATGACATCGACATGGCCGGTCTCCGTTGGGGGCGGGGACGGTCTACGTTAGCGCCGGGATGGCGAGGGCCATGTGAGCTCATGGCGACAGACATATGACGGATCATCCCATCAGATGCTGGAATAGGCTGTAACGATAGTAGCCGGCGTCGGCCGGAAGCGAAGCCGTTGTCGAGACAAGCCAGACGTGGCTGTGGATGGCGCCGACGGTATTGCTGGCCGTCAGCTGCAGCCACACCGGTCCGATCCCCTCGAGCTCGATACGCAGCATCGCAGAAGGCGTGGCCAGGCCGAGCAACCGGCCAACCGCACCACGTCGCAGGCTGTCGGCCAAGCCCACGATCATGAAGAAGCACTGCGCACCGTAGGCCGCCCGGCAACGTGCCAGCTTGGCCAGGTCATGGCAGACATCCGCTTCACGCAGCCGTTCACCTGCAAACGCGGATTTGACTTCGATGAACATCGCCTGCGGTGTCTTCGCCGCCTTGCCCTGCCGGTGACATCCCGGCATGCGGACGGAGATATCCGTTCTCAGTGGCTGTGCCTCCGTGGAGATCAATGGCAGCGTGGCTTCGATATCGATGCTGATCGGTCCTGGCAACGCAGCCCGAAGCCGGTCCACGATGGGGCCATACAGTTCCCGCTCCCCCCGCATCAACGATGCCGCACCGCCATGCACTGATTCCGCCTTGCCCAACAGGTCCCAGGTCAAGCCGACCAGCAGTTGCCCCATGTGCACCCTGGCGCAGACGCCCTCCGCGTGCACCGCCTTGCGCCCCCGCAGGAAGGCATCCAGGCTCAGCGGGGAATATTCGACGCCCATGCCGCTACCTTCTCTGCCTCCAGCATCAGGAATGCCACGTCCCCGACCTCTTCCGCGGCGACGTCACGATCGACATAACGCCATGCCGGCGTGCCGTTGTCATTGAAGCTGACCAGCGCGTAGGTCTCGTCCCGGAGGCCGCCTTCAGTCGCGAAGTAGTGCTCCACCCACAGGCAATGGCGTTGCACCTGTGCCATTGCGGTACGCAGCACATGCGCCTGCCACTGCACCTTGGAGTACAGCAGACGCCGCAGCCATCCAAACCGCGACACCACGCGGAGCGCCGGGGGCTGCCCCTGCGGCCCTGGATGCATCAGATGCACAACCAGGCTCTCCAGGACGGCTTCGAGCGCATTGGTTACCGACGTCCCGTAGTACGCCGGCAACTGCGAGCAGAAAACGACAAATTTCCCCTGGCGCACCCGGACACGCAGCAGGCAATAGCCCTCGTTCCAGAATCCGCGGAAGGGCAGCGGCAGGTACTCGCGCGACTGGTCTTCGGCAAGAACGATATCGAGCATGGGCATCGCAGCAGAGGACGTCCCGACAGTATCGGCAGCAATGCGGGGAAGTGAAACGGGATTCATGGGTGGGCAATCTGACAGGCTGACGCCAGCATGGCCCTGCAGGACAACCTGCGCCATCAGTGAACACCGTATTTTCCTGCGGGAAGGACATCACCGCGCCAGTCTTCAGCGGCTGAACCGCTTCGCCCCCGCCACGCACAGCACCGCAGCCAGCGTCACCAGCAGCATGCTGGCATCCACCGCTTCGTGCAGCAGCAACGCAGCCAGTGCCAGCCCCATGAAGGGCTGCAGCAACTGCAACTGGCTGACCGCGGCGATGCCGCCCAGCGCCAGACCGCGGTACCAGAACACGAAGCCGACCATCATGCTGAACACACCGACATAACCCAGTGCCCACCAGGCCGGTGCGGTGATATGGGCCACCGAGGGCGGCCAGCTCACCAGCATCAGCGGCAGCATCACCGGCAGTGCGATCACCAGCGCCCAGCTGATGACCTGCCAGCCGCCGAGATGGCGCGACAGGCGTGCGCCTTCGGCGTAGCCCATGCCACACGCAGCGATCGCCGCCAGCATCAGCAGATCCGCACGCCATGACGCCTGGATGCCGTGCCGCGTGGCATACCCCACCACGCAGGCGCTGCCCAGCACCGAGCACACCCAGAACGCGGGCCGCGGCCGATCACCACCGCGCAGCACACCGAACACCGCGGTCAGCAACGGCAGCAGTCCGACAAAGACGATGGCGTGCGCAGAAGACGCATGGCGCAGGGCCAGCGCGGTCAACAACGGAAACCCGACCACCACGCCCAGGCTGACCGCCAGCAACGGCGGCAGGTCACGCCGGTGCGGCAGCGGCTGGCGCAGGGTCAGCAGCAGGGCAACCGCCAGCACCGCCGCGATGATCGCGCGTGCTGCCGTGACGAAGCCGGCATCCAGCTGCAGCACCGCCATGCGCGTGGCCGGCAACGTGCCGGCAAAGATCATCACACCGATGAACCCATTGATCCAACCACTTGCCGACCGTTCCACGCGGTGTCCTTGCTGTAGGGGGGCGGCGTTCCAGGGGGAGGGAGCACCGGCCGCGACGGGCCCGGCCCGTGCGACAGCTGCAGTGGACCACCGCGCCGGGGGCATCCCCAGCTACAATCCAGCACAGTTTGAAGAAACTGTACTGCCTACACTTCCACTACGGTTCCGCCCATGGCCCGCCAACCGACCCGCATCGACACCGTGATGAATGCCGTGCGTGCGCGCATCAGCGCGCGCGTGGATGCGCCCGGCAGTCGCCTGCCCTCGGTGCGTGCGCAGGCGGCTGCGATGGGCATGTCCGTGTCCACGGTGGTGGAAGCCTATGAACGCCTGACCGCCGAAGGTGTCATCCAGGCGCGTGCCGGCTCGGGCTTCTACGTGGCCGGCCCGGCCGCACCGCTGGCCCTGGCCGCCATGGAACCGCGCCTGGACCGTGCAGTGGACCCGTTGTGGGTGTCGCGGCAATCGCTGGAAATGCCGGCCGATGCGCTGCGCCCGGGCTGCGGCTGGCTGCCGCCGGAATGGCTGTACCAGGACGGTGTGCGCCGCGGCCTGCGCGTGGCCAGCCGTGCCGACCCCGCGCAGCTGGCCGACTATGGCAGTCCGCTGGGCCTGCCCGCCATGCGCCAGACCCTGCGCCGTCGCATCGCCGCGCTCGGCATCGATACCGACATGGACCAGCTGCTGCTGGCCGAATCGGGCACGCACGCGGTGGACCTGGTCTGCCGTTTCCTGCTCAAGCCCGGTGACATCGTGCTGGTGGACGACCCGAGCTACTTCAATTTCCACGCGCTGCTGAAGGCCCATCAGGTGCAGGTGGTGGGCGTGCCCTACACCCCCACCGGGCCGGATCTGGACGCCTTCGCCACTGCTCTGCAGGAGCACCGCCCGCGCCTGTACGTCACCAACGCCGGCCTGCACAACCCGACCAGTGCGGTGCTGTCGGCCACCACCGCCCATCGCCTGCTTGGCCTGGCCGAGCGCAGCGACCTGATCATCGTGGAAGATGACATCTTCACCGACTTCGAGTTGAGCCCGGCACCACGCCTGGCGGCCATGGACGGGCTGCAGCGGGTGATCCACGTGGGCAGTTTTTCCAAAACGGTATCGGCGGCGATGCGCTGCGGTTACATCGCCGCCCGCCACGACTGGATCGACGCACTGACCGATCTGAAGCTGGCGACCGCCTTCGGCGGGGGGCACCTGGCCGCGCACGTCACCCACATCGCGCTGACCGACAGCGGCTACCGCCGCCACATGCAGGGCGTACGCAGCCACCTGGCCGACGCGCGCCGGCACACGCTGCGCAGACTGCAGCCGCTGGGCATCCAGCCCTGGCTGCAGCCCGACGCCGGCCTGTTCCTGTGGTGCCGCCTGCCCGATGGCATGGATGCCGCCGAGCTGGCCCGCCACTGCCTGCGTGAAAATGTCGTACTCGCCCCGGGCAACGCCTTCAGCCAGTCCCAGGGAATGGCCGATTTCCTGCGCTTCAATGCCGCCCAGTGCCGCGACCCGCGCGTGTTCCAGACCATGGCCCGCGCGATGCAGGCCATGGCACGCGGGCGCTTCAGCGCCTGACCACCGCCACCGGAGCGTTCACAGCGCGCACCTGCCCGGGCAAGCGCAGGCTGTCGCGCAGACGGCGCGCCTGCTGTACTTCGGTCACCAGCCGTTGATGGTGCCGCCACACCCAGGCTTCGGCCCCGCAGCGCCCCTGCACGTGGCCCGTGCACGGACGCAGGCGTTCGGGCCCGCCGCCTGGGCGATGGCAGTCCAGCTGGGCCATCCAGCCGCCGGGGCCGGGGCGGTGCCACAGCCGCACCACGCAGATGCCCTCGAATGCGATGGCTTCGCCCCGCCCTGCAGCAGAAGGGCGCGGCTTGACCCAGTGAAAGCCGGCAGGAAGTGTCATGCCGATGAGGATAGCCAGGGCGGTCTCACCGGTTGCGATGGCACGTGCCCCGGCGCTACCCGGCCCATGAATCGCGTTATTGCACGTTTATGCACGATCATGCACACTCATTCTCCCGCTCCCCCGTCACCTTCCCCATGTCTGCCGACCCCACCGCGCTGCCCGCCGAGCGCAGCCAGCTGATCCTGGACGAACTGCGCCAGCAGGGCCGCGTCATTGCCGCCGATCTGGCCCGCCGCTACGCCGTTTCCGAAGATTCCATCCGCCGCGACCTGCGTGAACTGGCCGCGCAGGGCCTGTGCCAGCGGGTGTATGGCGGCGCGGTACTGCCTGCCCCCAAGGCGGCACCGCTGCGCGAGCGCGTCACCCAGGACCGCGGCGACAAGGCCGAACTGGCGGCCCGTGTCTGTGCCCTGCTGCAGCCCGGGCAGGTGGTGCTGATCGATGCCGGCTCCACCAACCTGGCCATCGCCCAGCACCTGCCGGGCGCGCTCGGCCTGACCGTCATCACCAACGCCCCGCAGATCGCCACGGCGGCCACCTGGCAGGCGGGCACTACGGTGCAGCTGATCGGTGGCCGGCTGGCGGCTGGCGGTGGCGCGGTGGGCGCCGAAGCCCTGGCGCAGGTGCAGCGGCTGCGTGCCGATGTCTACCTGCCCGGCGCCTGCGCGGTGGATACCGATACCGGCGTGTGGGCGATGGATGGCGAGGAAGCCACGCTCAAGCGTGCCATGGTGGCCTGCAGCAGCCGCATCATCGTTGCCGCCACCACCGACAAGCTTGGTGCACGCGGCACCTGGCAGGTGGCCAGCCTGGAGGAGATCGACGACCTGGTGCTGACCACCTCGGCACCGCCGGCACTGGCCGCGCATTTCATTGCCGCCGGCATCGCCGTGCACCCCACCCCGCCCTGATCCTCACTGCCACTTCCGCCATGACGACACCGCACCGACCGCGCGCGCAGCAGCACGCCACCCGCGCCGCCTTTTTCATTCCTGGATTCGCCACCGCGATGTGGGCCACGCTGGTGCCCTTTGCCAAGGACCGTACCGGGGCCAACGACGCCACACTCGGCCTGGTGCTGCTGTGCCTGGGTGCCGGTTCGCTGCTGGCGATGCCGCTGGCCGGCCTGCTGGCCGCGCGCGTGGGCTGCCGCGCGGTGATGATCGCCACCACCGCGCTGATCCTCGTGACCCTGCCCGGCCTGGTGCTGGCACCATCGGCCTGGACGTTGGGCCTGGTGCTGTTCGCATTCGGTGCGGGCGTGGGCGCGATGGATTGCACGATGAACGTGCAGGCCGTGGTGGTCGAGCGCGATTCCGGCCGCGCGATGATGTCCGGCTTCCACGCCTTCTACAGCATCGGCGGCTTCATCGGGGGGGCCGCGATGACCGTGCTGTATACCGTGCTGGCACCGCTGCCGTCGGTGCTGGCCGGCATGGCCGCGCTGGTGCTGCTGGCGATGGCATCGGTGCGCCACTGGCGCAGCGAACGGGCCGGCCACGAAGGACCGATGCTGGCCTGGCCGCGCGGCGTGGTGCTGTTCATCAGCCTGCTGGCGTTCGTCGCCTTCCTCGCCGAAGGCGCGATGATGGACTGGAGTGCGGTGTTCCTGGCCGACGTGCGCGGCGTGGCCACCGCCCATGCCGGCATCGGCTTTGCCACCTTCGCCCTGACGATGACCGTGGCCCGCCTGTTCGGTGATCCGGTGGTCGAACGCCTGGGCCATCGCCGCACCATCGTGCTGGGCAGCCTGCTGGGCGCCGCCGGCGTGCTGGTGCTGACCCTGGTCACGCCATGGCAGGCATCGCTGGCCGGCTACGTGATGCTGGGCCTGGGCTGCGCCAACGTGGTGCCGGCGCTGTTCTCGCTGGCCGGCAACCAGAAGCGCATGCCCGAATCGATCGCCATCACCGCCGTCACCACGCTGGGGTATGCCGGCGTGCTGGCCGGGCCGGCGCTGATCGGCTTCGGCGCGCACCACATCGGCCTGGTCGGCGCCTTCATCGGTGTGGCCGCCGCACTGCTGCTGGTCGCTGCATCCACGCGCTGGCTGAAAGCATGAGCTTCCGGTACGGGCGGGCCTAGGCCCGCTCGTACCAGCGGCGTGAGGCGTTGACGATGCGCACCACCGACAACATCACCGGTACCTCGATCAGCACGCCCACCACCGTGGCCAGTGCCGCCCCGGAGTGCACACCGAACAGGCCTACTGCCGTGGCCACCGCCAGCTCGAAGAAGTTGCTGGCACCAATCAATGCCGAAGGCCCCGCCACGCAGTGGGCCACGCCCAGCTGCCGGTTGAGCAGGTAGGACAGCCCCGAGGTGAAGTACACCTGCACCAGGATCGGTACGGCGATCAGTGCGATCACCAGCGGCTGGCGCACGATCTGCTCGCCCTGGAACCCGAACAGCACCAGCAGCATCAGCAGCAGTGCCGCCAGCGACAGCGGCCCCAGCCGGTGCAGTACCCGCTGCAGTCCCTGCGCGCCACGGCGTACCAGCAGCACCCGCCGCAACAGCGCGGCCAGCAGCACCGGCACCACGATGTACAGCCCCACCGACAGCACCAGCGTGCCCCACGGCACGGTGATGGCTGACAGGCCCAGCAGCAGCGCCACCACCGGCGCATAGGCGACCACCATGATGGCGTCGTTCAACGCGACCTGGCTCAGGGTGAACGCCGCATCGCCCCGGCACAGGTTGCTCCACACGAACACCATCGCCGTGCAGGGGGCTGCCGCCAGCAGGATCAGGCCGGCGATGTAGCTGTCCACCTGCCCGGGCGGCAGCAGGTCGGCGAACAGATGACGCAGGAACAGCCAGCCCAGCAGCGCCATCGAGAAGGGCTTCACGGCCCAGTTGATGAACAGGGTGACGCCGATTCCCTTCCAGTGCTGGCCCACCTGGCGCATCGCCGCGAAGTCCACCTTCAGCAGCATCGGAACGATCATCAACCAGATCAGCACCGCCACCGGCAGGTTGACCTTGGCTACCTCCAGCGCGGCCAGCGCGGCGAATGCACCGGGAAACAGATGCCCCAGTGCGGTGCCGACGACAATGCACAGGGCGACCCACAGGGTCAGGTAACGCTCGAACAGGCTCATGGCACGCGGTCTCGAACAGCAGTCTTCAGGCCCGGGGGTCGTCCGGCTGCACGAAGCCGATGCGGTCCAGCGCCCGCTTCAGGTGCGCCCGGTCGCCCCAGGTCGCCGCCGGCAAGGCCAGCAGCGCCAGCAGCCGTGCCTTGACGATGGCATGAGCCTGGGCGAACGCCTGCTGCTTGTCCGCATCACTGCCCTGCACCGCCGCCGGGTCCGGCAGGCCCCAGTGCGTACGCAGGAAATCACCGAACACCACCGGACAGGCCTCGGCCGCCGCCGCATCGCAGACGGTGATCACCAGGTCCATCGGCGTGCCATGGATGAATTCGTCCCACGATTTGCTGCGCAGCCCGGCCGTGGCGATGCCCTCGGCCTGCAGTTGGGCCAGGGCATGCGGGTTGACCACACCGGCAGGCTGGCTGCCGGCGCTGAATACTTCGAAGCGGTGTCCGGCCCACGCGCGCAGCGTGGCTTCGGCCAGGATACTGCGGGCGGAATTGCCCGTACACAGGAACAGGACGCGTTGCAGGGTCACGACAGCAGTCTCCAGGGTCAGCAGGCGCAGTCCGGCGCCGACGGGCTGCAGTCGGCACTGGGAGAGCCGGCGCAGCAGTTGTGGGTGAGGTAGGCGATCAGGCCGGTCATCGCATCGAAGTTGGCCCGGTAGCAGACATGGCGGCCCTGGCTCTGGCTGTGCACCAGCCCAGCCTGCAGCAGTTCCTTCAGGTGGAAGCTGAGCGTGGCCGGCGGCACCTGCAGGGCGGCGGCGATATCCCCGGCCATGCGCCCGGCCGGACCGGCTTCGACCAGCAGACGGAAGGCCGCCAGGCGGGTCACATGACCCAGGGCGGTCAGGGCGGCGATTGCATTATTCGTTTCCATATTTCTAGAATAGTCGAATGAATAAGCCGAACGCAACTCCCCTGCCCTCGCACCTGGACGCCTCCCTGCTGCCAGGCCCCGACCATGCCGCACTGGGCGCCACGCCCGCCCAGCCACCGCGCATCCTGCTGCTGTACGGGTCGCTGCGCCCGCAATCGTTCAGCCGCAAGCTGGCCCTGGAGGCTGAACGGGTGCTGCAGCACCTGGGCTGCCAGACCCGCGTGTTCGATCCGCACCACCTGCCCATGCTCGACAGCGTCGGCAAGGACCACCCCGAGGTGCAGCGCCTGCGCCAGTGGTCGCAGTGGGCCGATGGCCATGTCTGGGTCAGCCCGGAACGGCATGGCACGGTCACCGGTGTGTTCAAGAACCAGATCGACTGGCTGCCGCTGGAGGAAGGCAGCGTGCGCCCCACCCAGGGCAAGACACTGGCGGTGATGCAGGTCAGCGGCGGTTCGCAGTCGTTCAACACCGTCAACACGTTGCGCGTGCTGGGCCGCTGGATGCGCATGCTGACCCTCCCCAACCAGTCCTCGGTGGCCAAGGCCTGGCAGGAATTCGACGACGACGGCCGCATGAAGCCCTCGCCCTACTACGAACGCATGGTGGATGTGATGGAGGAACTGGTGAAGTTCACCGTACTCACCCGCGATCGCGCCGACTACCTGGTGGACCGCTACAGCGAGCGGCGCGGCAGCGCGCATGCCACCGCACTGGCGCGTGCCGCCGGTGTCACTCACCCGGCATGACGCCAACGCCATGAAACCGATGGCGGGCAGCCATGAAAAACGCGCGTGGCCGCCCGCTGTCCCCGGTGCGGGCCAGCGCCTACACTCGGGCAGACCGCCCTGTACGCCACCGGAAGGCCCCGATGTTTCGACTGCTGACCCTTGCCCTCGGCATGGCCGGTGCGCTGGCCACCGCCGCACACGCCGCCACGCCCATCAGCCACATCACCGATGTGGGTGCACTGGCACCGGATGCGATGGCCGCGGTGGACGAGACGGTGTTCGATGCGGCCCGCTTCACCGCCCGCGACGGCAGCAGCGTGCCCTATCGGGTGCTGCCACCGCAGCGGATCGAGCCCGGCAGGCGCTATCCGCTGGTGATCCAGCTGCACAGCTCCGGCGGCATCGGCACCGACAACCGCCTGCAGCTGGACCGCATGGCCAAAAGCTGGGCGCTGCCCGAAACGCGCGCACGTTACCCCGCATTCGTGCTGGTGCCACAGTTCGCCGAACGCAGCGCCCACTACGGGCCACCGGGCCCCGACCAGCATGCCACCGCAGCGCCGGTGCTGGCCCATGCGCTGGAACTGGCGCGCGATTTCGCCGCCCATCATCCGGTGGACACCGCGCGTATCTACGCAACCGGCTTCTCGATGGGCGGCTCGGCGGCATGGCTGGCGCCCACGCTGGATGACACGCTGCTGGCCGCGATCGTGCCGTTCTCGGGCATCGCGCCGGCCGATGACAGTGCACGCACGCTGCGCCAGTTGCCGGTGCTGATCGTGCATGGCGATGCCGATGACAACAATCCGATCACCGCCGACCACCGCTTCTTCCTGGCCCTGCAGCGCGCCGGCAATACGCGCGTGCAGTTCCGCCAGTACCAGGGGCTGGCGCACCAGCCACCTGCGGACATCCAGCCGGGCCGCTGGTGGCGTGACTGGCTGTTCGCGCAGCGGCGGAAATAGCCCTCAGCTGGCGTACTGGGCGACGCCGTTGCCGAAGGACCAGTTTTCCCGTTTCACTTCCACCAGGTTGATGAATACGTCTTCCCGGCGCACACCCACGGCGGCGTGCAGCCCGTCGGCCACGGCCAGGTAGAACGCCTTCTTCTGCTCCAGCGTGCGGCCTTCGTTCCAGGTGACCTGGATGCAGATGAAGTCATCGGTGCGGGCAATGCCCAGGTAGCCCGGGTCGTAGACCAGTCCATCGGCATCGTGCTCCTGGATGACCTGGAAGCGGTCATCCGGTGGCACGCCGATGGCCAGCATGGCCTGGTACACCACCTCGCCCACGCGCTGGCGGTACTCGGGGGTCTTTCCCTTGCGAAGGTCGATGCGGGCAAGCGGCATGGCGGGGCTCCCGTGGCGCGGCATGGTGTCCCTGCCGATGGGAGCATGCCCCGGCGCGCATGGCAAGGACGGCGCTGCGGCGCCAACGTGCCTAGCGCAGGTCCTCGGGATTCATCGAGGCGTCGAACACATACGGGTCATCCGGCTCGGGCCGTCTGGCCGCCTCGATCGCCGGCGGAAACACCGGCACCTTGCTGGTGCGCATCACCAGCCAACGCGCCAGCGCGTGCACGTAGTTGAAGGGAATCATCGTCAGGTACATGAAGGCCGGCGCATGCGCATCGTTGGCGAAGATGCGTTCCTTGCCGACCGCAAAGCTTTCCGGCCTGCGCTCCAGCGGCATGCAGTACAGCACGGCCTCACGCACCGCCGCGGGGCCTTCCTGCATGTAGCGCCGCAGGAATTCCCAGTGCGAATGCGCATGTTCGATTTCGCCGGTGGTGATGCAGAACGCGAAGGTCTCTTTCACCGTCACGCCGTCCTCGGCCAGGATCAGCCCGCGGATGTCCCAGTTGAACGCCCCCACCGGTCCGGTGCCCCGCCCCAGCGTGAAATAGATCGTATCCCACGGCGCGCTCAGTACCGTGCCATCCAGCCGGAACACATGCACCTGCCGGGTTTTACGGTCCAGCACGATAGGGTAATAGGTCCAGCGGAACAGTTCCTTGCGTGCCACCCAGGCGCCGGCCACCCCCAACCCCGCGAACATCACGATGCCGAAGAAAATGGCCTCCCAGATGCCGTTCTCATTCGGCGCTTTGTCGATCAGCAGAATCCAGGCCAGCATCGCGATGCCGCCGACCGCGAAGGCCACACCGATCAGCCCGAGCAGCGCGATATAACCACGGTAGGCGTACCAGCGATCGACCGATACCAGCGTGCGGGAATTCATCGTCACCACGCACAGCTGCGCCAGCAGCGGCACATCCAGCCGCTTCTTCTGCAGCAAGCGATGTTCACGCTCGAAGTCCGACAGCGGCCGGTTGTTGGGAAACTTCTTTGTCAGGCCGGTGAAGTCCATCAGCCAGCTCCCCGACGCGTCTGCCACTTGCCCGCCGCATGCTGCATTCCATGCACGCCCCGTTCGGAATTGCCTGCAGATTGCCATACCTGGCCAGCACGAACCATTCCACCGCATGAATGCATGACCGGCTGTAATGACAAGGAATACAGCCGTTTGCCACCGAATACCTGGCGCCATGCCAACAGGTGTCGCTGGAGTCTTCCGTATAGGCCATCTGCAGGGAACGAGGTATTCCTCAGCGTGAGAGAGGCCAGACGCAGGCTGGCAAATGTCGGTCAGGCGAAGGTGCAAGCCGCCTTCGCCGCACTGGAGGAGCGTGGGTGGATCGAGGAAGTCAAACCCAGCAACTTCGATCAGAAGACCGGCACCGGCCGCGCGCGCTCCTTCCTGCTGACGAACATTGGGCCGAATGGTGACTACGTCGGCGAATGCCAAAAAACGCGGCACTCAAGGTGAGTACGCCCCGCACTCAAGGCGAGTACGGTCATGTCTAAACGTAACGAGAATCTAACGAAAGCGTACTCGGGGCGAGTACGGTCAGGGTCAATTTCGGGACAAAGCCGTACTCAGGGTGAGTGCACAGATAACTACTACCAGGGGGTGTGTGGTTTTGCGCACACCCCGCCCCTGCTCTGCGCATCACAGCACCGCCAGAAGTGGCGAGACGGTTGCACCGCACTGCACCGATTGCCCCCTTCGCACATGTCGTGGATTGCACCCTTTGCGCGAGCACCTGCTTGGCATCCGCACCGAGCGCCACCGAGACCGTACGGGCGGCGCGCGCTGCAGACGGGTGAGACGGTGTCAAGGGTGACAACACTGGCGGAGGTGACAGGTCACGCATCTGGCGCAGGGCTGCACCGGGCGCAGTGGAAAGAAGCGCACCCCGTGCACCCAATTCACCCCCTGCGCCCGCTGCACGATGTGCACGGGCTTCGCTACCTGGTGAACCACCGTCACCACCACGGCTGCCAGCACCCGGCAAAGCCTGCATTCGGCGCGCGCTGTCGGCTGGCAGCCAAGGATGCGTCGGTCAGCAACAGCGGCCATAGGCACCCCGTGGAGACAGATCATCGGAGGAACATGTGAGGAGCGACGAACTGAGCACCTCCGACGCTACCAGCACCCCGGCTTCTATCGCCGAAGTCCGCCAGCGCCTAGAGGCAGCAGGCCACTACGTTACGATCGACGGGCGCGTTACAGAGGGGACGGCGGCGGTACTCATTTCATGCCCGGTCAGCCGCTTACGACGATGGCGAACGGAGGGCAAGGGGCCGCGCTTTTACCAACCCGCCAAAACGCCTTGGTACTACGTCGGCGATGTGCTGGGCTGGATACAGTCTGGCGAAGGCTTCCAATGAATATCCCTCTCAAATGCAAATTCGATAAAGTTCATCAATCAACCGCCGCACAAAAACTATAGCAACCCAATGACAACGACTCTTTCGCCGAATGATCTGAAGCCGCGCAATGCCATTGATTTGACGCTAGCCACTCCGACAGTGAAGTCTTTGTACATAGAGATCTGTTTCGGACAAACGGTCATCGGAACCGGGACAGGATTTTTGGTCGCAAACGACCATAAATCCCATTGTGCATTTATCACAAATCGGCACAACGTCACTGGAAGACATCAAGACACCGGGGAGTGTTTGAGCACCACAGCAGCAATCCCAGATAACATCGTTATCTACTTTCACAAGAACCCACTGGAGCTAGGGGAATGGCTCCCAATTCGTCTTCCACTCTTTCGAGAGAGTGGTGAGCCGTACTTCATTGAGCACCCGCGCTTAGGAGCATCAGCCGACCTAGTCGCATTGAACCTATCCTGGGCCGATGACGTAATCAGATTTCCATACTACTTAGAGCTTGACCTTGATAGGCCCGGACTTCTCGTGGGCCCTGCAGAGCCCGTTAGCGTCGTCGGATTTCCTTTTGGCCTTTCATCCTATGGCCGGTTTCCAATCTGGGCGACCGGCTTCATCGCACAAGAACTGTCGATAATCACAGCTGATAACCCGGTGTTCTTGATTGACTGCAGGGCGAGACGGGGCCAATCGGGCTCTGCGGTTATCGCCTATCGAGTCGGTGACCACCGAGTCGAAAAAGATGGCAGAGCAGCATCAGTGATTGATGCCGGCGCCAAGTGGGAGTTTCTCGGCATCTACTCTGGAAGAATCAACCCAGAGTCAGACCTTGGGAGGGTCTGGCATGTCAGTGCTATCAAGGAAGTTCTGGCATGCGCGGAGGCCGATCGGCTTCGACGTGAAATGCAGCAATCGGGAGCAAGCCTGTAGTGTGATAGTCAAGACATTGGCTGGGCCCAATAGTGTCGGAAGCCTCCTTACGCTGCTTAATCGGGCTCCAGGCTGACAGGGCAAGGGGTTTCCCCCAGCAAGCTGGACGACTGGGGCCCCTGTGGGATAGCGCCTCCACCGGGGGAATTCGGACCCCAGTTTTCGACAGTTTTCCGGCCCTTACGGGGAGGGTGAGGCGCAACTGGCCGCAGCACGCACCAAGGCGCTCGATGACCTTCGCGCCCTGCGAGTCGCCTCAGTTGAATCTATGGCCGGGCTGAAGCAGGGATCACCTGAGCAGCAGGCCGCCCTGGCCGGCCTGCAGGACATCGACCTGCAGATCGCCCAGATGGTACAGTCCCGGCGGGTGTAGGCTCAGAAAACCCAAGACCTTGCAGCATCGTCGTTTGGAGACTTTTGGGCGGATCTGACCACCGGTGCCAAGAGCTTCAAGGATGCGTTCAGCGACATGGTAAAGAGCTTCGTCGCGGGTGTGGCCCGAATGATCGCCCAAGAAGCTGCGCTACGAACGGTGCAGAGCCTGTTCAACCAAAGCGGAAGCTCGTCTGGCGGGACGGTTAGCAAGATTATCGGTGCCATTGTCGGCAAGCATCACCAAGGTGGTGTGGTCGGCTCCGGAGGCTCGCGTATGCGACTGGCGGTTACGCAAGAGATGATCGGGAAAGCCCCTCGCTTCCATGGCGGTGGTGGATATAGCCTCAAGTCCGATGAACGTTTTGCTGTTCTGCAAACGGGTGAGCGCGTACTCAGCCGGCGACAGACTGCCGCTTACGATGCCGCGGCTGGTGGTGGTCGAATGAACATCCAGATCCACAACAACGGAGCACCTGCCCGGGTGGAAAGCGCACAGATGGACCGTGACGCAAACGGCGAGAAACTCTTGAAGGTTTTCTTGGCTGCGGCTGCGGATGATGTAGCTTCTGGTGGGCAAATTGCGCGTGCAGGTGTTGCTCGCTATGGATGGAGTGACCGCGTATGACCCAGCGCCCCACCACGTCGAAGGAGCCGTAAATGACCACTGCCTCGCAGCTCATCCACACCCACCCAGGGGCCGACGGCAACGAGCGAACTTACCTGGAGCTATCCGACGGGAGGAAGCTGCCATTGCCGTTTCACTGGAGAAACGAGGAGTTGCTCCTTCCCGGAAACTTTGCAGAAGTAGGCGCCGGGCCCTGCTTCGCGTTGTTCGATGACTCCACTCGCTCAGGCCTCATCTACTGTGGCGCGGCAACGACGCCCTACTGGAATGTCTTTCAGCCATGCACGCGGGAGGTGTTCTTTGATGAACTCGTCCCGCAAGCCATGGCCAATATTGAGGCCATCAATGAGCGCTTCGGGAAGGCCTATTGAGCGACCAAGGGATGTAGACTGCCTGAGCCCCTAGAGACCTCAGAATGAGCGCGATCATTCTTGATCATGACAACGGTGTTGTGCACCCCGTGAGGGATGGGTTCACGATGGGCTTGATTGCTCGCCAGGACGCCATAATCGAATTGGCCAAGCAAGTCAGGCAGCGGGAACTGGATTTGCTAACGGCTCAAGATCGATGGACGGGAATGCCATGCCCATACCCCTTTGTCTATGGGGCATTCGGATGGTTTGCTACAAGCCTAACTTCTTATCTCCAACTCGTGCCCGTCGCAGACAAGCTCCGGGCCGAGCCGGCTTTGCTTCATGCGCTTACCCGAGATAGGGGGGCGGTTAAGGCGCTGGGGCAAAGTCTGGTGAAGAGCGTCTGCCCTGAGATTCAGCAGTGGAGAAATCAGGTTGGTGCACACGCGGCTCTTTCTGATCCGAGGCCCGACGACAACCTGGCACTACTGCTAGCTTCGGTTAGCTATAGCGTGTCGGCTAGCAATCGTCGCTTCTTCGTAGGCATGACCGGGCATGCCATTATCTCGGCAAGCAGCCGGACGCCCTTAGCGAGCCATGAATGGAAGCCCTGGTCTATCACCGAGACGTTTGACCGGCTAGCCCCTCGATTCTGGCCTGAGTACCGGCTGGACGACCTGGTTTCGCCAAGCACTAGCGCCGACTAGAGAGTTCCTAGTCTTGAGCGATTAGGGCCAGTGCCGGCACCGTGCATTTCGCGGCGCCTGCATGCTCACCGCACGAACTGCTGATCTACCTCAAGTGAAACCCTATCGCGAACCGATAGGTTGCGCGAGTGCCCTTACCGCCAGACCTACCACAAAGCGGACGACTCTCGCCTATGTAAGAAATGCCGCACTCGGCCATACCAAGCGCGGCACTCCACTTGCATCCCCGCTTACAACGAGAAATCCGACAGGTCCGGGGGCGTGTAAAGTGTCAGAACTATTGGCAGGAAGCCCCTCGACTGGTGCTCACCTTTCGCATCAAACCACTCACACCACAACTGTTCGCCGCGGAAACCACTGACCGTCATTACTGGCCCGCCACTCTTCAGCTGCACCTGATCACCAGCTTTCAAATCCATGTGCACTCCCTGTTCTGGTTGTTGCCCTAGTGGGCATGCACATTGATGGAGGCAATGGAACGCGAACTCAAGCGAGGCTGCGACACGAGGCCCAACGCAGTTACCCTGCTGTTACGAAAAAACCGGCTTTCGCCGGCTTTCGTCTAACACACTGATTTTATTGGTGGGCGGTACAGGGATCGAACCTGTGACCCTTGCCGTGTGAAGGCAATGCTCTACCGCTGAGCTAACCGCCCGGTGTGTTGCTGAGCCGCTCATTATAGGGGCTTTTTCAGGACCGTCAACACTTTTTCACATGGGTACTGTGGGCCTGTCGGGAGGGGCTGCCAGGCATGGCCTGGCACTACCGAGTGCATGCGCTGCGCTTCGTTCCGGGCAGCGCTGCCACGCATGGCCTGGCACCACAGAGGGGCGGAAGCCCCCTGCCCTCACATCGTGTGGGTGGGCTTGTCCGAACTGGTCAGGCCGGCCAGCTGGGTCTCGATCTTGTTGCGCACGTTCTCGCCCTCGGCACCGTCAGGCAGCTGTACGCCGATGCCGGCGGTACGGTTGCCCTGCGCGCCGGCCGGGGTCACCCAGATCACCTTGCCCGCCACCGGCAGGCGCTCGCTGGAATCGGGCAGGGTCAGCAGCAGGAACACCTCATCGCCCAGGAAATAGCGCTTGGGCGTGGGCACGAAGATGCCGCCATTCTTCACGAACGGCATGTACGCGCTGTACAGCGCGGCCTTGTCCTTTACAGCCAGGGACAGGATGCCCTGGCGGGCGTTACTGGCACTCATGTTCATCCCCTTGCTTGCCGCTCGTTGACCTTGTTCCAGGCCAGCAGCAACTCGACCACCGCAAGGTCTGCACGCACGGTGGTGCGCAGCAGGTCGCGGGTCCGGTTGGCGGCATCGAACCAGGCCGCCAGCTTGTGCAATCGTTCCGGCGCGGTCAAGGCATCACTGGCCTGGGCCAGTGCCAGGTCGGCGGCAAAGCGCAGGCGCAGGGCGGCGTTGTCATCGCCGCACCACTTCTGCGCCAGTTCCACCGCACCGGTGCGCCCGGCGGCCAGCTGTTCCAGTTCCTTGCCCACTTCACGCCGCAGCACCAGGCCATCCTCGCGCAGCCAGTTGTCGGCCAGGCCGGGATGGCCGCGTGCGGCATCCAGCGCATCGCCGGCATCGGCCGGGCTGTGGCCCTGCTGCTGCAGCCAGGCCAGGGCTTCCTCGCGCGGCGGCAGCTTGAATTCCAGGCGCTGGCAGCGGCTGCGGATGGTCTGCGGCAGGCGCGCCGGCTCGGCGCTGACCAGCCACAGGTAGCGGCCGGGCTGAGGTTCTTCCAGGGTCTTGAGCAGCGCGTTGGCGGCGGAACGGTTGATGGCATCGGCCGGGTCGACGATCACCACCTGCGCTACCCCGTACTGCGGGGTCAGCGCCAGCTTGTTGGTGATGTCGCGCACCTGCTCGATCACGATCTCGGTACGCAGCTTGTCGCCGGTCTTGTTCGGAATGAAGCTGACCCGCTGCAGGTCCGGATGGGTGCCGGCGGCGATCAGCTGACGGGTACGCGTCGCGTGGGCCGCATCGCCGCGCGACAGCACGTGCTCGGCCAATGCCTGCGCCACCGCATGCTTGCCCAGCCCGGCCGGGCCGCAGATCAGCAGGCCATGGCCCAGACGGCCGGCATCCAGCGCGGCCAGGGTCTGGTCGAATGCACGCTGCTGCCAGGGTGAAAACGTACTCATGCCAGGCCTCCCTGCTGCAGGCGCTGCGCCACGGCGGCGGCCACGGCAGCGGCCACCGCCGGCTGCGCCTGGCTGGCGTCGATCACGGCGAACCGTTGCGGGTCCTGCGTGGCACGCTCGCGGAACACGGCGCGCACGCGCTGGAAGAAATCGTCCTGTTCGCTTTCGATGCGATCCGGCCACAGATCGCGGCCATTGGCGCGCGCGCGGCCGATGGCCACGTCCACATCCAGCAGCAGGGTCAACCCCGGCAGCAGGCCCACGGCACGGCGCTCCAGGTCGGCAATCCAGTGTGCATCCAGGCCGCGGCCACCGCCCTGGTAGGCATAGCTGGAATCGGTGAAGCGGTCGCTCAGCACGAAGGCACCACGCTGCAGCGCCGGCTGGATCACCCGGCGCACGTGCTGGGCGCGCGCAGCGAATACCAGCAGCAGTTCGGCCTCGGCGCTGAGCGGCTCGGCGGCGATCTCTTCGTCGGGCTTCAGCACCAGCCCACGGATGCGTTCGGCCAGCGGCGTGCCGCCCGGCTCACGGGTCAGCACCACTTCGTGGCCCAGCCCGCGCAGGTAATCGCGCGCGGCATTGATGGCCGTGGTCTTGCCGGCACCTTCGCCGCCTTCCAGGGTGATCAAGCGCGGGTGTCGCAGCAGCGCGGAACTCATTGCGCCGGGGTCTCCTTGGTACGTTGCTGGCGCAGCTGCTGCAGGTAGCGCGCTACGGCGGCGTTGTGCTGGTCCAGGCTGGGCGAAAACACGTGCGCGCCGCTGCCATCGCCCACGGCGACGAAATAGAGCGCATCGCCCGGTGCCGGTTGCGCGGCCGCCATCAGTGCATCACGGCTGGGCATGGCGATCGGCGTCGGCGTCAGGCCGGCACGGGTGTAGGTGTTGTAGGGCGTGTCGGTGGTCAGGTCGCGGCGGCGGATGTTGCCGTCATACGCGGCACCAATGCCATAGATCACGGTCGGGTCGGTCTGCAGGCGCATGCCGATCTTCAGGCGGCGCATGAACACCCCGGCAATCTGCGGGCGTTCGCTGGCCAGCGCGGTTTCCTTTTCGATGATCGAAGCCAGCGTGAGCAGTTCGTACGGCGTGTTGATCGGCAGGTCCGCCGCGCGCGCATCCCAGGCTTCGGCCAATGCCTTCTCCATCGCCGCATGGGCGCGCTTGAGCACGTCCAGGTCGGTATCGCCGCGCTGGTAGATGTAGGTTTCCGGCAGGAAGCGGCCTTCGGGGTGTTCGCCGCCGAAGCCCAGGCGCTGCATCAGCGCGGTATCATCCAGGGTATCGGTGGTGTGCACCAGTGGCTCGGCACGCTTGAGCGCGGCACGCAGCTGGCGGATGTTCCAGCCTTCGATGATCGTCACGCGGTGCTGCAGCACCTTGCCCTGGCGCATGCGCAGCAGCAGCTCGCGCGGGGTCAGCGAGGCATCCAGGGCGTACTCGCCCACCTTCAGCTTGCCGGCCGCGTCGATCTGGCGCGCCAGCAGCTGCCATTGCGCATCCTGGCCCTCATCCACGCCGGCCTCGCGCAGCTTGCGCAGCACGGTGTTCAGGCCATCGCCCTTGTCGATGACCAGGCTGTCCGCGCTGGGCGTGATGGGGCTGTCGGCGAACTGCACCTGCTTGTAGTAGAACCAGGCGCCCGCACCGGCCACCACCGCAGCCAGCACCGCGACCAGCGTTACCACGAACAGACACCCGCGCTTGGCTCCCGCCATGGAACGACCCTTGCTCACCATTCAGTGGTGCAGGATACCGTGCCGGGTGGCGCGGGGTCATGGGCGGGGGCCGGGCAGTACCGCGGGCGTCATCCACGCATGGCGTGGATCCATGGCCGGGGGGCGGCGTTGGCCGTGGTAGATCCACGCCATGCGTGGATGGCCTTGACCGGTGGGGACGATCCCTCAGCCCAGCTGGCCCAGCGCCCGCATCAGCCCGCGTGCCTTGGCACGGGTCTCATCCAGCTCCTTGTCCGGGTCCGAATCAACCACGATCCCGGCACCGGTACGGAAGCTGACCGTGCTGCCATCCACCTCGGCGGTGCGGATCAGGATGTTCAGGTCCAGGTCGCCATCGCGGTTCAGCCAGCCGAAGGCCCCGGTGTAGGCTCCGCGGGCAACCTGTTCCAGTTCGCTGATGATCTGCATGCAGCGCACCTTGGGGCAGCCGGTGATGGTGCCGCCGGGGAAGGTGGCGGCGATCACTTCGCCCGGGGTGACGCCTTCGCGCAGCTGGCCACTGACGTTGCTGACGATGTGGTGCACGTGGGCATAGCTTTCCACGGTCATCAGTTCATCGACCACCACGCTGCCGGGCGTGCAGATGCGGCCCAGGTCGTTGCGTTCCAGGTCGATCAGCATCACGTGCTCGGCCCGTTCCTTGGGGTGGCCGACCAGTTCCTGGATGCGCGCGGCATCATCATCGCCCTCGAAGCGCGGGCGGGTGCCGGCGATCGGCCGCGTCTGCGCGTGCCCGGCGTGCACGGACACCAGGCGCTCGGGCGAGGAGCTGACCACGTGGCGCCCGTGCGCGCTGAACAGGCCGGCAAACGGCGCGGGATTGGCACGGCGCAGCTGCGCGTACAGGGCCTGCGGGCTGACCGGCGCATCGAAGCCGGCGCGCCAGCGGCGCGACAGGTTCACCTGGAACACGTCGCCGGCACGCAGGTAGTCGATCACCCGGCGTACGCCATCCGTAAAGCGCTGCGGCGCGTCCTCGTCGATGCTCACCGGCGGCTGCCAGCCCTGCCCGGCGTCGGGCAGCTGCGCGCCCAGAAGGGCCTGCAGCTCGGCCACCAGTGCCTGCTGCCCGGCCTCGGCCACCAGGAAGCTGCGCTGGGCCTGGTGGTCATGCAGCACTGCCGCCGGGCAGCGCAGCGCCAGTGCGGCGGGCTGGCCGTCAGCGCGGGGCACGTGCGGCAGCACCGGCTCGATCTGGCTGGCCAGTTCGTAATCCAGCAGCAGCGCCCAGCCGCCACGGAACGGCACTTCCGCCGTGCCCGCATGCGGCAGCCGCTGCGCCTGCCAGGCGCGGTCCAGCGCCTGCAGGAAGCTGCCCGGCTGCACCGCCCCGTGCTCGTCGCGCACCACGCCATCGGCATCCAGCCGCAGCACGCCCGGCCCGGCCGCCAGCAGCAGGCTCCAGCGGCCTTGCGCGGTACCCGAGGCGGTGGATTCCATCAACAGCGGGAAGCGGGCCCGGTCGTGTGCCTGCAGGGCCAGCAGGTCGATGGGGTGTGGCAGCGGGTGGATCAGCGGAGCCTGGGTCATGGGGGCCGTGTCTGTGGTTCAGATGCACGGAAGCCGCCTTGCGGCGGCCTCGGTGCGGGATCGGTGGGCCGGCGGTGCGCCGACAACGATCAGATGCGCTTGAAGATCAGCGTGCCGTTGGTACCGCCGAAGCCGAAACCGTTGGACATCACCACGTCCACCTTGGCCTGGCGGGCCTCGTTGGGCACGTAGTCCAGGTCGCAGCCTTCGCCGGGGGTGTGCAGGTTGATGGTCGGCGGAATGACGTTGTCACGCAGTGCCAGCACCGAGAAGATGGCTTCGATGCCGCCGGCAGCGCCCAGCAGGTGGCCGGTCATCGACTTGGTGGAGCTGACCATCATCTTGTAGGCGTGGTCGCCGAAGGCGGTCTTCATCGCCATGGTCTCGCCCAGGTCGCCCAGCGGCGTGGAGGTACCGTGCGCGTTGAGGTAGCCGACCTGTTCCGGGGTGACGCCGGCGTCCTTCATGGCCATGACCATGCAGCGCGCCGCGCCTTCGCCGTTTTCCGCCGGGGCGGTCATGTGGAAGGCATCGGAGCTGGCGCCGAAGCCGGCCAGTTCGCAGTAGATCTTCGCGCCACGGGCCTTGGCGTGCTCGTATTCCTCCAGCACCAGGATGCCGGCGCCATCGCCCAGCACGAAGCCGTCACGTTCGGCATCCCACGGACGCGAGGCTTCGCCCGGCGCGTCGTTGCGGGTGGACATGGCCTTCATCGCGCAGAAGCCACCCAGTGCTGTCGGCGAGGAGCCGCGTTCGGCGCCGCCGACCACCATCACGTCCGCATCGCCGTACTGGATCATGCGCATGGCGGTGCCGATGGAGTGGTTGGAGGTGGCGCAGGCCGACACCGCCGAGAACGACGGGCCCTTCAGCCCGGCGATGATGCTCAGCTGGCCCGGCAGCATGTTGATGATGGTCTTGGGCACGTAGAAGGGCGAGATCTTCCTGCCCTCGTGGAACTCGATGGTCTGCTCTTCGATGCCCAGCAGGCCGCCGATGCCCGAACCGACGATGGCGCCGATGCGGTCGGCGTTGGCATCGGTGATGTCCAGGCCCGAATCGTGCAGGGCCATGAACGAAGCGCCCAGGCCGTAATGGATGAACGGGTCCATCTTCTTGGCATCCTTGCCGCTGACCCGGTACTTGCCGAACAGTTCGTTGTCGGCGGTGATGTCAAATCCCTTGACCTCACCTGCGATCTTGGTGGTGAAGCGCTCCAGATAGGAGTCGGCAACGTTGGTCAGCGGGCCGATGCCCGAACGTCCATGGGTGATGCCTTCCCAGGTGGAGGACAGATCATTGCCCAGCGGCGAGACCATGCCCATGCCGGTTACGACGACGCGACGCTTCATTGCAGTTCTCCTGACCCGCGCATTTTTGCGGATGACTGGATGTTGTGTTCCCGAGGAGATTCCCCAACGGGTGACGCTAAAGGGTGACGCTCAAATACACGGGGCCGCGACTGCGGCCCCATGGGGGTGCGGTGCGTGGCCGCCGGAGCGCGCCACGCACTGCCACTGACATCAGGCCTTGACGTGGGCCTTGATGTAGTCGATGGCAGCCTGCACGGTGCTGATCTTCTCGGCTTCTTCGTCCGGGATTTCGCACTCGAACTCTTCTTCCAGCGCCATCACCAGTTCGACGGTGTCCAGCGAGTCAGCGCCCAGGTCATCGACGAACGATGCGCTGTTGGTGACTTCTTCTTCCTTGACGCCAAGCTGTTCGACGACGATTTTCTTGACGCGTTCTTCGATGGTGCTCATGTGATCTCGCTCCAGATGGAGTAGTGGTTCAAAAGTGGTCGCCATCAAAGGCGATGGCCGTGGGATAGTGTAGTGGAAACCGGCGGGGCCTTGCATCGCAGCAAATTTCCCAGCAGATCAATCACTTGCGGCGCAGTCCCTGCGCCCCTTGCTTACGGCATGTACATGCCGCCGTTCACATGGAGGGTTTCGCCGGTGATGTAGCCGGCCGCCGGACTGGCCAGGAAGGCCACCGCATGGGCGATGTCCTCCGGCGAACCCAGGCGCTCCAGGGCGATATCACCGATCAGCGCGGCACGCGCTTCTTCCGGCAGCGCCTTGGTCATGTCGGTGTCGATGAAGCCCGGGGCCACGACATTGACGGTGACGCCGCGCGAGCCGATTTCCTTGGCCAGCGACTTGCTGAAACCGATGATGCCGGCCTTGGCGGCCGCGTAGTTGGCCTGGCCGGCGTTGCCGGTCACGCCCACCACCGAGGCGATGTTGATGATGCGGCCCTTGCGCGCCTTCATCATGCCGCGCATGACGGCCTTGCTGGTGCGGTACACGCTGGTCAGGTTGGTGTCGATGATCGACGCCCAGTCGTCTTCCTTCATGCGCATCAGCAGGTTGTCGCGGGTGATGCCGGCATTGTTGACCAGGATCGAGATCGGACCGAATTCCTTGGCGATGGCATCGAGTACGGCGTCCAGCGCGGCGCTGTCGGTGACGTTCAGCGCACGGCCGTGGCCACCGTGGGCGGCCAGGCGTTCGCCGATGGCGGCGGCACCGGCGTCGGTGGTGGCCGTGCCGATGACGGTGGCGCCCTGGGCGGCCAGCAGGTCGGCGATGGCGGCACCGATGCCACGGCTGGCGCCGGTAACCAGTGCGATTTCACCCTGCAGGGGCTTGCTCATGATGTTTTCCTCAGGCTGGGGCGGCCGCCGCACCCGCGCCGCAGGATGCGGCCACCGGCACGGTCGGCAGGAACAGGGGGATCAGGCCGACCACGCCTCGCGGGCGGCGTCGAAGTCGCCCGGGGTGGCCAGCGAACGGCCATCCAGGCCCTTGTCGATGCGCTTGACCAGGCCGGTCAACACCTTGCCCGGGCCGCACTCGGCCACACGGGTGATGCCGCGGGCGGCCAGTGCCTGCACGCAACCGGTCCACTGCACCGGCTGGTACAGCTGCTGCACCAGCGCCCGGGCAATGGCTTCCACGCCGTCATGCACCTGGGCATCGACGTTCTGCACGACCGGCAGCTGCGGGGCCTGCCAGGACAGCCCGGCCATCACCTCGGCCAGGCGGTTGGCGGCTTCGCGCATCAGCGGGGTGTGCGAGGGCACGCTCACGGCCAGCTTGACCGCCTTGCGCACGCCCTTTTCGGCCAGCAGCGCCAGTGCGCGGTCCACCGCGGCGGCATCGCCACCAATGACGATCTGGCCCGGCGAATTGAAGTTGGCCGGCACCACCACCTGGCTGCCGGCGGCTTCGGCGCAGACCTCCTGCACCAGCGCGTCTTCAGCGCCCAGCACGGCCGCCATGGCCCCCACGCCCGCCGGTGCGGCGTCCTGCATCAACTGGCCGCGCAGGCGCACCAGGTGGGCACCGTCATGCAGGCTCAAGGCGCCGGACGCGACAAGCGCGGTGTACTCGCCCAGGCTGTGGCCCGCCAGGACGGCCGGGCGCGGACCGCCCGCGGCGTTCCAGGCGCGCCATACGCCGATGCTGGCGGCCAGCAGGGCCGGCTGGGTGTATTCGGTGCGGTTGAGCATTTCCTCCGGGCCACCCTGGGACAGCGCCCACAGGTCGACGCCGGCACCTTCGGATGCCTCGACGAAGGCCTCGCGCACCTGCGGGTGCAGTTCGGCCAGCTCGGCCACCATGCCCAGCGACTGCGAGCCCTGGCCGGGGAAGACAAAAGCGAGGGTGGAATCGGTCACGCGGTCATCCGCTGGTTGCAATCGAAGCGGGCCATGATAATGGCGAATACCCCGTGTCGTCTGTACGTGCGCGTATGCAGGGCGTATGGGAAGCGCGTGCAGCAGAGCTGCCCGTACAGCACGCCCGGAGGCTGAATGGCAAGGCGATGGGATGATCGGGCCGCGCAAGGCACCTTCCTGCCGACTGCACACGCCGGATGCGGGGGAACAGCGGAGACGGCCATCGCGCGCAGCGCGGGACTGTTTCCGTGTTCATGCGAAGCACAGTGGACCGCTGTCGCCATCCATCCCGGCATCACCGGATCGCAGCATCACCGCACAGCACGCCAGGCCGAGCCTGGCGTGCGCAATCAGGACAACAGTTCCAGGATGTCCAGCTGACCGTCGGCAAACCAGTCCAGGCAGACGATGGCCACCAGCAGCACGCCGGTGGTGGTGGCGCCGTGGGTGATGAAGATCGAATGGGCCAGCGCGCGCGCTGAACGGCCCAGCTTCATGCACACCCGGGCCAGGCGCTGCAGGCGGCCACTGACCGCGTGCACGTGCTCGCGCACCGGCGCCTGCACATCATCCATGGCCTCGGCCATCATCGCCTGCAGGTGCTCGGGGCGGTCCGCGTAATACTTGGCCACGCCGTAACCGAACATCAGCCAGTCGCGCGCCTGCGCTTCGGCCAGGTCCATCACTTCCAGCGGGTCCTCCTCGAAATCGATGAAGCCCACCTGTTCGCCATCCCAGGTCAGGTTGCGCGGCAACGGCTGGCCAAAATAGGCGCCACGGTTGTGCGCTTCGGCCAGCGCGCGCATGGCCGCCGCCACCAGGCGGTCGCGGCCAGCATCATCGGCCTGCCGCAGGCAGGTGTTGAACGAGCTGCCGTTGTCGCCGATCACCAGCGCGGCATGGCCGCTGCCGATCACTTCAGGCACGTTCACGCCCTGCGCGTGCAGTTCACGCAGGCGGCGTTCTTCGGTCTTGCAGGCCGCATCACCGCCACGGTGCGGGGGCGGACGCAGGGCGTCGAGATGGAAACGGCGTGCAACGAAATTGAGCAGGCCAAGGGCCAAGGCACGGCTTCCCTGGCCGTACTGCTTCAACCAGGCTCGCTGCCCTTCAATGACGATGGGCTCAACCATGGGGGTCCTCCATAACGCGTTACGGCCCCAGTGGGGCCGTAACGACAGATTCACGTTGTCGTAACTGCAGCTATCAATAGCGCAGCAGAGCAGAACCCCACGTGAAGCCACCACCGAACGCTTCCAGCAACAGCAGCTGGCCGCGTTCAACCTTGCCTGAACGCACAGCGGCGTCCAGCGCCAGCGGCACCGAACCGGACGAGGTATTGCCGTGCTTGTCCACGGTCACCACCACCTGTTCCATGGACATGTCCAGGCGCTTGGCCGTGGCTTCGATGATACGCAGGTTGGCCTGGTGCGGAATCAGCCAGTCCAGGTCGGACTTGTCCAGGCCGTTGGCCTGCAGGGTTTCGTCCACGACCGAGTCCAGCGCCTTGACGGCGTACTTGAACACGTCGTTGCCCTTCATCAGGATCGCGCCGCCTTCGCCGAAGCCGGCGGACACGCCGGTCGGGTTCCACAGCAGCTCCTTCTTGCTGCCATCGGCATGCAGGTGGGTGCTGAGGATGCCGGTGGTCTCGTCGGCCTTGAGCACGACAGCGCCGGCACCATCGCCGAACAGCACGCAGGTGGTGCGGTCGTTCCAGTCAACGATGCGGGTCAGGGTTTCCGCGCCGATCACCAGCACATGCTTGCAATCGCCGGAACGGATGAACTTGTCGGCCACGCTCAGCGCGTACACGAAGCCCGAACAGGCCGCGTTGACGTCGAAGGCGGGGCAACCGGTCGCACCGAGCTTGGCCTGGATCAGGCAGGCGGTGGACGGGAAGATGAGATCAGGAGTGGTCGTACCGACCACGATCATGTCGAGCTGGCTGGCGTCGATGCCGGCCGCTTCAAGCGCGCGCTGTGCGGCATGGAAGCCGAGGTCGCTGGTGGTTTCGCCTTCGACAGCGATGTGCCGTTCGCGGATACCCGTTCGCGTCTGGATCCACTCATCCGAGGTTTCGACCATTTTTTCCAGGTCGGCGTTGGTCAGGACTTTTTCCGGCAAATAGCTACCGGTGCCCGCGATCCTCGAGTAGATCCGCTTGCTCATCATGTTTCCTGTTGCGCGGGCCGCCGATCACCGGCACACCCGGGAAAGAAGGCAAGGCCGCTGCCCGGAGGCAGCGGCCTGTCGGCAATCAATCTTCTTCGACAGCCGAGGTCTTGGTCTGGATGACCTTCTTGCCACGGTAGAAACCGTCGGCAGTGATGTGGTGACGCAGGTGCACTTCGCCGGTGGTCGGGTCGGTGGACAGCTGCTTGGCGCTCAGGGCGTCATGCGAACGGCGCTGGCCGCGGCGGGACGGGGTGACACGGGATTTCTGCACAGCCATGGGATTGCTCCAAACTCGGTTCGATTTGCTTCGTCGTTTCGTCGCACAGGACGCCAGCGCCCAGCACACTTTTCGCTTTCGCCGCAGCCGCCGACGACAACCGGCTGCTATTGTTTCTTCTTCAACGCCGCCAACGCCGCGAACGGATTGGCCTTGTCAGATTCTTCCTGCGTCGGTGCCCAGTCGCGCTCGACCGGTTCACCGTCCGGCGACAGCGGCACCACGGGCACCGCCAGCACCAGCTCGTCCTCGACCAGATCCAACGGGACCAGCTGGCCGTCTTCCGGCACCAGCAGGGCCTCGTAGTCTTCCGGCAGGGACGATTCCTCGTCCTCGTCGCGGATCAGGCCAAGCCTCTGGACCATCTTCACCGGCAACAGGAAACGCTGCATGCTGCGCTGACAGGTCAGCGGCAACGCGGTATCGATGGTCAGTTCCACATAGGATACCTGCAAGATGTCGTCGCGGCCGAATTCGAGCGAAAAGACACACTCGCCTTCGGTATCGGCAATCAACCCCTGCAGTCGGGACATATCAGCCAGGGCTACCTGGCCGTCGAAGCGCCTTCGCGCTGCGACCATCCGCCAAGCATCCAGCGTTTCGGGCACGTTCGCGGACATAAGCCGCTGAATGCTAAGGATCGGCGGGCCGTCTGTCAAATCCCCACCCCCGGCGGGCTTGCCCGGGGGCCTACGGCGGGCCAGACTGCCCCGCCCTGTCCCGGTAGTGTCGCATGAATGCGCTGATCCTTGCCTCCACCTCACGCTACCGGCAGGCCCTGCTGCAGCGCCTGGGCCTGGACTTCCAGACCGCCCGCCCGGACGTGGACGAAACGCCGCAGCCCGGCGAGGCGCCGCAGGCCCTGGCCCAGCGCCTGGCGGCCGCCAAGGCCGCCGAGGTGGCCGCGCGCCATCCCGGCAGCTGGGTGATCGGCTCGGACCAGGTGGCCGATCTGGACGGCCAGCCCCTGGGCAAACCGGGCACCGTCGAAGCCGCCCACGCACAACTGGCGGCCATGTCCGGGCGCACCGTTCGCTTCCATACCGCCATCAGTCTCAGTCGTGACGGAGACACGCTGGCCGCCTGCGATCTCACACAGGTGCGCTTCCGTGTCCTGGCACCGGCCGAGATCGCCCGCTACGTGGCCGCCGAACAGCCGCTGGACTGCGCCGGCAGCTTCAAGTGCGAAGGGCTGGGCATCAGCCTGTTCGAAGCCATCGACAACCGCGACCCCACTGCCCTGGTCGGCCTGCCGCTGATCGCCCTGTGCGGACTGCTGCGCCAGGCCGGCGTGGCGGTGCCGTAACCGCCCGCGCCGCTAGCGGCGCACCTCGAACGGCTGCTCCTGCCAGTCCTCCACGCTGCCGTCATGGCCATGCAGGCGCAGGCCCAGCCAATGCCGGCCCGGCACCAGCGTGGTGGTATCGACCTGGCTGTCGAACCCCACATTGGGCAGCTGCGGATCGGTGGCGCCGGGCCACATCGAGCGCAGGTCCGATTCACGGCCATAGGCCGCATCCGCCACCACGCGCCCATCCACCAGCACCTCGACCCGGGCGATGCCCACCCCTTCCTTCATCGCCCAGCCCCGCACCGGCAGCATGCCGGACACGCGCTGCCCGTTGCCCGGTGAATCCAGGTAAGCCAGCACCGGGCTCACGCAGGGGCCTTCAGCCCGTTCGGCAGGCAGGCGGAACAGCAGGAAGCGCTGGAAGCCATGGTCGCTGCTGACCACGCGGGGCGGTGGCAGCGGCCCGACCTGTTCGCAGATGGCCTGGTAACGCGACAGCAGATCACGGAAGCGCTGGTCGCTGGGGGACAGCACCAGCAGCATCGGCGTGCGACGCGGCCCTTCATGCAACAGGTTCCACAGCGCCAGCTGGGCGGTGCGGCCGTGCTTGTCGTTGAGCGGGTGTGGCAACACGGCAATGTCGCCATCGCCCAGCTGGAAGCCCAGTTCCGCCCCCACCTTGAAGTTGCCGGCCAGCACGCGGGTGCCGGTGGGCATCTGCCGCAGTTCCTCGCGCACCGCCGTCGCCAGCGGCTGCCAGCCGGCGAAGTTGCGCGGGTAGTACTTGTTGCCGGCCAGCTGTTCGCGCAGCGCCGGCGTGGATGCCATCAGGTAATAGCCGAAGGCCAGCACCATGCCCGCGCCGGCCAGCCACCAGGCCATGCGGCGCAGCCAGCGCGGCCAGCCGTTGAGGATGACCGGCACGGCCACCAGCAGGGCGAGGTAACCGGGCAGCGGCCAATGGAAACTGATGCGCTCCACATCGGTGAAGAAGCCCAACAGGAAGATCGCCAGGGTGGACACGCCCCCGACCAGCCCGAAATAACGCCATTGCGCGCGCGCGCCGCCACCGCTGCGGGTACCTGCCAGCGCCACCTTCCACATGGCGATGCACAGCAGTGGCGTGACCAGCATCGGCTGGATCACCAGGAACCACAGCCCACGCCATTCAAAGGCCCAGGGATGGCGCTCGACCACCTGGAACTTCAGGCCGGCTTCGTGGTTGTCGGCATTCCAGGCCAGCAGCGGCAGCCACGCCAGCACGCCCACCGCCAGCGCCACCCAGACGCGCGGATCGGCCAGCATGCGCCGCCCCTGCGGCAGCGCCAGCAAGGCAATGAAGCCCACGCCGATCACGCCGATGAAGCGGTAGTGGCTGAGCGCACCGATCAACAGCCCCAGCGCCAGCTTCATCGCCGACGCGGCATCGACCGTGCGCATCAGGCGTGCACCGGCATCCAGGCACAGTACGGCCGCCAGCGCCATCGGCACGTCGGGAACGGCCAGCAGGCCGAGCGTGGCCGACAGCGGCATCAGCAACGTCAGGCTGCCGGCCTGCCAGCCGGCCACGTTGCCGAACCAGCGCGCGGCAATGCGCACCACCAGCATCGGCAGCAGCGCACCGATGGCCAGGAACGGCAGGCGCAGGGCCAGCACGTGGTGCCCGCCCATCTCCACGCCCCAGCGCGCAAGCCAGGCCGTCAGGCCGGGCAAGTCGGAATAGGCCGCTGCCAGGTGCTGGCCCTCCTGCCAGTAGAACGCCTCATCGACGAACAACGGCAGGCGTGCGGCCGCGATCAGCTTTACTGCTGTGACCGCCGTCCACAACCAGAGAAATATCATCCGTGCGCGTTGTTCGCCCTGCATCGCCTGTCTATAGAATCGAATGGATACCCGCCTTGAGACGATCATGACAGCCTCGTCCCCCATGCCCCGCATGCTAACCGATCACCTGCGGCAGTCCCTTCGCGCCGCCCAGGACCAGGTCAACGGCCTGATCCTGGGCAAGACGCACGAGGTGCGGCTGGCATTCGTCGCACTGCTGTCCGGTGGCCACCTGCTGATCGAAGACCTGCCGGGCCTGGGCAAGACCACCCTGGCCCATGCACTGGCCAGCAGCCTGGGGCTGGGCTTCCAGCGCGTGCAGTTCACCTCGGACCTGTTGCCGGCCGATGTGCTGGGCGTATCGGTGTACGAGGCCGGCAGCCGCCAGTTCCAGTTCCATCCCGGCCCGGTGTTCACCCATGTGCTGCTGGCCGATGAAATCAACCGTGCCCCGCCCCGCACGCAGAGCGCGCTGCTCGAAGCGATGGCCGAACAGCAGGTCACGCTGGACGGGCAGACCCACGCATTGCCGGACCCGTTCTTCGTGATCGCCACGCAGAACCCGGTGGACCTGTCCGGCACGTTCCCGCTGCCGGATTCACAGCTGGACCGGTTCCTGCTGCGCCTGGCGATGGGCTACCCGAGCGCGCAGGCCGAACGGGAGCTGCTGCGCGGCACTGACCGCCGCGACCTGATCGCACAGGCAGTACCGCAGCTGGACGACGCGCAGGTACGCGCCCTGCGCGCGGCGGTGCTGCAGGTCCATGCCAGCGATGCGCTTGTGGATTACGTGCAGGCCCTGCTGACCCGCAGCCGCCAGCATGCCGGTGTACGCGTGGGCCTGTCCCCGCGTGCCGGGCTGGCGCTGCTGCGTGCCGCGCGTGCGCATGCCCTGCTGCTGGGCCGCGACCATGTCGTCCCCGAGGATGTGCAGGCACTGTTCGTGCCGGTGGCCGGGCACCGCCTGGTGGCCGAAGCCGAAGCCTCTTCCGGGCCGGCCCTGGCACGGGCCATCCTGCAGACCGTCGCGGTCGATTGAACATGGCACCGCGCTGGCGACGCCTGCAGCTGCTTGCGCGCCCGCGCACGCCCGAAGCCCTGCCGGCACAGCTGGACCGGCGACGCATCTACGTGCTGCCCACGCGGTTTGGTGCCTTCATGGCCGTGCTGTTGTCGGCGATGCTGCTGGGCGCGCTGAACTACAACAACAACCCCGCCCTGCTGCTGGCGCTGCTGCTGGCCGCGGCGGCGGTAGCCAGCACCATCGCCGCGCACCTGCAGCTGTCCGGCGTGCAGGTGGACGCGGTCTCCGGCGAACCGGTCGCGGCCGGGCAACCGTTGCGCCTGCGCGTGAACCTGTCCGTGCGCGACCCACGGGTGCGCCACGGCCTGCAGCTGCTGCTGGGCGATGCACATGGCTGGCTCGACCTGCCGGCGCAGGGCTGCGGCGAAGTCGAGCTGGACATCCCCACACAGCAGCGCGGCTGGCTGGACCTGGACCGCATCCGCCTGTCCAGCACCCAGCCGCTGGGGCTGGTACGCGCGTGGTCATGGGTGTGGCCGGAGCAGCCGCTGCTGGTCTATCCGCAGGCCGAAGCGCAGGCCCCGCCCCTGCCCGAACAGGGCATCGACCCGTTGCATACGCGCGTCCACGCCAGCGGCGAGGAACTGCACCAGCTGCGCCCCTACCGCGCGGGCGACGCGCCGCGCAGCATTGCCTGGAAGCACTCCGCACGCCGCGATACGCTGCTGGTACGCGACTACGAAAAGCCGGTGGGCATCGATGTGCTGCTGGACTGGAGGGCCCTGGGCGCGCTTGGCCGCGAAGCACGCATTTCCCGCCTGGCGCGCTGGGTGGATGTCGCCGAACGCGAAGGCCGCCGCTACACCCTGCAGCTGCCCGGGCAACCGGCCATCGGCCCCGGCCAGGGCGCCGGCCACCATCACCTCTGCCTGCGCGCCCTGGCGCTGCTCCCGCATGACTGAGCCCGCCCCCCTGCACCGCCCCGCCCGCCACTGGACCCTTGCCAGTGCGGCCCTGGCGTTGCTGCCGCTGCTGCTGCAGCTGCCGACCACGCTGGCGGCGATCATCGCCGGCACGGCACTGTTGACGGCCCTGCTCTCGCGCCAGCGCGTGCTGCCCATGCCGCTCCGCGTACTGCTGGTGCTGGCGATGATGGGCGCCATCGTCTGGCAGATGGGCGCGGTCCGCCCCGGCCGTGATACCGGCTGCGCGCTGCTGGCGGCGATGCTGGCGATCAAGTCCAGCGAACTGCACACGCTGCGCGATGCGCGCAGCCTGCTGGGCTTTGCCCTGTTCGCACCGTTTGCCGCCTTCCTGCTCGATCAGGGGCCACTGACCACGGTGCTGGCCGCACTTGCCGGCATCACCGGGCTGCTGGCCCTGCAGCGGCTGGCCCAGGACGAAGGGCGCAGCCCACCGGCACCGCTGCGCCAGCAGCTGCACGGCATCGGTCGCCTGCTGGCCCTGGGCCTGCCACTGGCCCTGGCGGCCTTCTGGCTGTTCCCACGGCTGTCCACGCCACTGTGGGGGCTGCCCGAGCGCTCGGTCGGCAAGCCCGGCCTGAGCGACAGCATGGATCTGGGCCAGTGGCTGGACCTGATGGCCGACGACAGCCCGGCCCTGCGCGTGACCTTCTTCGGGGCGGTACCGCCGGCCGAACAGCGCTACTGGCGCGGCCCGGTGCTGACCCGTTTCGACGGCCAGCGCTGGCAACGCGACCCGGACAGCGACCGCCTGCCCGTGCCCGATGTGGCCCGCCGCCCCGGCGGCTGGGACTACCAGATCGACGCCGAGCCCACCGACCGCCGCCTGCTGGTCGCGCTGGACCTGCCAACCCGCGCGCCCGAAGGCAGCCGCCTTGATGCCGACTACAGCCTCAGTAGCGACCGCACGCTGGCCTCGCTCAGCCGCTGGCGCCTGCACTCCAGCCCCCCCACGCGCTTCGATGCCGGCCTGTCCCTGCTGCAGCGCCGGCAGGCCTTGCAGCTGCCGGCCGGCCTGAACCCGCGGACTGCGGCGCTGGCCCGGCAGTGGCGGCAGGAAGCCGGCAACGACGATGCCGCCATCATCAAGCGGGCCATGGACTGGATCCATGCCGACTTCGCCTACACGCTGGAAACCCCGGCCTACCAGCGCGATGGGGTGGACCAGTTCCTGTTCGAACAGAAGGCCGGCTTCTGCCAGCACTTCAGTTCGGCGTTCGTGGTGTTGATGCGCAATGCCGGCATTCCCGCCCGCGTGGTGACCGGTTTTGCCGGTGGCGTGCGCAACCCGTTCGGCAATTACTGGGTGGTGCGCCAGATGGATGCCCATGCCTGGGCTGAGGTCTGGCTGCCGCAGCGCGGCTGGGTACGCGTGGACCCGACGGCCGCCGTTGCCCCCGAGCGCATCTACGACACCCTGGAAGACCGCCTGGCGGGGAACGGTGGTGCGGTGGCCGAGGACGGCTGGCTGCAGTTCGGCCAGGCCGCCGATTGGCTGCGGCGGGGCTGGAACAACCTGGTGCTGTCCTTCGATGCCAACCGCCAGCGCCAGCTGCTCCGGCCGTTGGGCCTGGATGATCTGCAGCCTGGCCAGCTGGTGGCCGGCTTCGTCACCCTTACCGCCCTGGCCCTGCTGTGGATGGCCTGGCTGCTGGCCCGGGGCGAGCGCGAGCGTGACCCGCTGCTGCGCGCCTGGCATCGCCTCGGGCGCCGCTACGCCCGCCTCGGGCTGGCCCGGGAACCGGCGGAAACAGCGCTGGACTGGGCCCGCCGGGTGCACGCCCAACGGCCAGATCCGGTACTGGTGTCACTCAGCCAGCGTTTCGTCGATGCGCGCTACGCTGGCACTCGCACCGACCTCGCTTCATTATTGGCCGACCTGCACAGGCATCGCCCGTCCCCCGGAGCATCTTCATGAAGACCAAGTTCCTACTCACCGCCGCGGCCACGCTGGCCCTGGCAGCCTGTGCGACGGCCCCCAAGCCGCTGCAGGGGCAGTTCAGCATGGTATCGCCGCGTGACGCGGTGCCCACCCAGCAGGTGGGGACCCCGGTGCGTTGGGGTGGCCGCATCATCGAAACCAAGCCGGGCCAGGGCGAGACCTGCTTCCAGCTGATCTCGCGCCCGCTCAATGGCAGCGGCCGCCCGACCACCACCTCGACCGATGTCAGTGATGGCCGCTTCATCGCCTGCCGCGCCGGTTTCTATGACCCGGCCGTGTTCGAGGCAGGCCGTGATGTCACCTTCATCGGCAAGATCAGCGGGTACGAGAACACCCGCATCGGCGACTACGACTACCGCCTGCCGAAGCTGGCCGCTGACGTGATCTACCTGTGGCCGGAACAGCGCCAGGTCGATGTGGTGCCCTACCCGTACGGCCCGTGGGGCCCGGGTCCGTGGGGTCCAGGCCCGTGGGGCTACGGCTACCGTGGCTGGGGCTGGTGGTAACCGCACCGGTTCAAGCATGACGAAAAACGCCGCCCCGGGGCGGCGTTTTTTTTGGGGCACGCTTCGGCGTGCCGTCAACGGCCCGGTACGCCGAAGTGGCCCAGCGGCGCGCCGGCCAGCAGATGCAGGTGGATGTGGAACACCGTCTGCCCGGCATGTTCGCGGCAGTTCATGACGATGCGGTAGCCGTCCTCGGCCAGCCCTTCGCGGCGCGCGTAATCGGCCGCAGCCAACGCCAGCTTGCCGATCAGGTGTGCCTGCGCCGGCTGCAGGTCATCCAGGGTCGGGATGATCTCGTTCTTGGGAATGAACAGCACGTGCACCGGCGCCTGCGGCGCGATGTCCTTGAAACCCAGCACGTCCTCGTCCTCATAGACGATGGTGGCCGGAATCTCGCGGCGGATGATCTTGCTGAAAAGCGTTTCGTTGCTCATGGATGCACGGCCTTGGCGGGGATCGGCTGCATTGTAGGCATGGCCGGCACCGGCCGTGGCCAGCATGGCTTCAGTCGCGCACTTCGCTGCGTGAACCGAAGGCATGGGACAGCGTGCCGCGATCCACATACTCCAGTTCGCCCCCCAGCGGCAGGCCCTGCGCCAGCCGGCTGGGCCGCACCTGCCGTGCACGCGCCAGCTGCGCCAGGTAATGCGCGGTGGCCTCGCCCTCCACGGTGGCGCTGGTGGCGATGATCAGTTCCTGCACCTCGCCTTCGGCCAGGCGCTGCTCCAGCTGTTCCAGGCCCAGCTGGCGCGGGCCGATGCCATCCAGCGGCGACAGCCGGCCCTGCAGCACGAAGTAGACGCCGCGGAAGCCGGTAGCGTTCTCGATGGCCAAGCGATCGGCCGGCGATTCGACCACGCACAGCTGGCTGCGCTCGCGGCTGCCGTTGGCACAGGTCGGGCACAGCTCGGTTTCGCTGAAATCACGGCACTGCTGGCAATGGCCGATACGCTCCACCGCCAGCGCCAGCACCTCGGCCAGGCGCTGGCCACCCTCGCGCTCGCGCTCAAGCAGGTGGTAAGCCATGCGCTGGGCCGTCTTCTGGCCTACGCCGGGCAGCACCCGCAACGCATCGATCAGTTGTTCCAGCAGGGGTGCAGACACGGCATGTGCTTTGGTGGTGTCAGGCATGCCCGACAGAGCGCGGAGGGAAACCAGGGCACCGGCCATCGCCGGCGCCCCGCGGACATCAGAACGGCAGCTTCATGCCCGGCGGCAGCTGCATGCCGGCCGTAGCCGAACCCATCTTCGTCTTGGATTCGACATCGATCTTGTTGGACGCATCGTTGAACGCCGCCGCGATCAGGTCTTCCAGCATTTCCTGGTCGCTCAGCAGCGACGGGTCGATGCGCACCTTGCGGCATTCCTTGCCACCGGTCAGGGTCACGCTGACCATGCCGCCACCGGCGCTGCCGGTCACTTCCAGCCGGGCGATTTCTTCCTGGGCCTTCTGCAGGTTTTCCTGCATCTTCTGGGCCTGCTGCATCATCTGGGCGATATTGCCACGCATGTCGTCTTACTCATCAATGGGACGGATGGAATCGGAAACGACCCGGGCGCCGTGCTGCTGGATGAGCACCTGCACTTCCGGATCGTCCATGAAAACGGCCTCGGCGGCCTGCTGCCGCTCGCCACGCTGGCGATCGGCACGTTCGTGCAGCGTTTCCGCCGGCACGTGCGCGGCTTCAACGAAGTCGACCACGATCTTCAGCGGCTGCCCCAGGGATTTCTCGATCACCTCGGCCAGCGCCGCCAGCGCGCGCTCGGAACGCAGGTATTCAAATCCGGGCGACAGGCCCAGTTTCAAGACCCCCTGCTGGCAGCTGATGAACGCGGCGTTGGCCGCCAGCTGCCGGGAGGGGCCACTCAGGCCACTGCCGGCCACCAGCTCCAGCCAGTCCTCGGCACTGGCCAGTTCGCTGATGCTGGCCTGGAACGGGGCAACGGCAGCCGCCACCGGCGTGATGGCGATGCCTTCCGGGCGGAACGGGCGAGGCTCTGCCGGTGCCGGCGGCTCATGCCAGGGCGCGGCCATGGCCGCTTCAGGACCGGCCATTTCCGCGGCCAGTGCTTCGTCGCGGTCGTCGCTGCTGCTGGTCTTCCACGGCGGCAGGTCATCGGTGGCCGACGGCGCTGCAACCCCAGGCGCAACCGGCGCTTCCACCGGCGCCGGGGATTGAACCAGGTCCGGCACCACCGGGGCGGCGACCGGTTCCGGCGGTACAGGCGGCTGCGGCTCAGCGACCACCGCGGCAGGTACGGGCGCAGCGGCAGCCACCGGCGCCGCTTCATGGCCTGCAGCACCTGCATCACCGCCCTGCCCGCTCCCTGCCGATGGCGCCCCCCTTGGCGCGGCCTCCGGCGTACGCGGTACCGGCGGCACCGCCGCGGCCGGGCGGAATGCCAGCATGCGCAGCACGGCCATCTCAAAGCCTGCACGCGGGCTCGGGGCCAGCGGCAGATCGCGGCGGCCGTTCAGCGCCATCTGATACCACAGCTGCACGACCTCCGGACGCAGGCGCGCGGCAAACGCCGTCACGTCCAGACCTTCGGCAACGACCGCCCCCGGTACCAGCTGCTGCACCTGGATGCGATGCAGGCCCTCGGCCAGCGCTTCGAGCACACCGCTCCAATCCGGCGAGAACTCGGCCAGCGTCGCCACCACCTGCAGCAGGCGCGGGCCATCGCCCTCGGCCAGTGCATCGAGCATGGCCGCGACCTGCGTGCGGTCCACGGTGCCCAGCATGGTGCGCACCACGTCCTCGCGCAGCGCGCCGCCGGCATAGGCAATGGCCTGGTCCAGCAGCGACAGGCCATCACGCAGACTGCCGTCGGCGGCCTTGGCCAGCTGCACGATGGCGCTGGCGTCGGCCTCGATCGCTTCAGCCGCCAGGATGCGGGTCATCTGGCCCTGGATCTGGTCCTCGTCCAGGCGCTTGAGGTTGAACTGCAGGCAGCGGCTGAGCACGGTCACCGGCAGCTTCTGCGGGTCGGTGGTGGCCAGCAGGAACTTCACGTGCTCCGGCGGTTCTTCCAGCGTCTTCAGCAGCGCATTGAACGCCGCCTTGGAGAGCATGTGCACTTCGTCGATCAGGTAGACCTTGTACTTGCCACGCGAGGGCATGTACTGCGCGTTCTCGATCACCTCGCGCACGTCATCCACGCCGGTGTTGGAGGCGGCGTCGATTTCCAGCAGGTCGATGTAGCGGCCGGCATCGATGTCCAGGCAGGCGGCGCATTGGCCGCAGGGGTCGGCACTGGTGCCCTGCTCGCAGTTCAGCGATTTGGCGAAGATGCGCGCGATGGTGGTCTTGCCCACGCCGCGGGTGCCAGTGAACAGGAACGCGTGGTGCACGCGGCCACTGTCCAGCGCGTTGCTGAGGGCGCGGACCACGTGTTCCTGGCCCACCAGCTCGGCAAAACGCTTCGGACGCCACTTGCGGGCAAGCACGAGATAGGACATCAGGCCACCGTCTTCATCGGATGCTCCATTGTGCCATGCCTGTCCATCCCCACCGGCCTCCCACGGGAGGCTTGTGTCCCGGCCCGGCGCCCGCTAGAATCTGCGCCCCTGCTGAGGCGTTTGCCGATGACAGGGATCCGGAGAGGTGTCCGAGTGGTTGAAGGAGCACGCCTGGAAAGTGTGTAAGCGTCTAAACCGCGCTTCGGGGGTTCGAATCCCCCTCTCTCCGCCAAATGAATAAAGAAGCCGCCCATTGGGCGGCTTTTTTATTTGGCTGGTGGGAGGCATCAAGTGAGAGAGGCCCCGCAGGGGTTCGGCAGTTCTGCAGGAGCGGAACCGGACCGCCGAAGGCAGGCCCAGCAACCGTGCCTCATCAACCTCTACCCGCTCCTGCAGGGGAAGCCTTTCAGAAGCGCTGGCGTCTCCAGAAGAGCCGATGCTCATCCACGCATGGCGTGGATCTACCCGCCCCCCGTTGCTCATCCACGCATGGCGTGGATCTACCCGCCCCCCGTTGCTCATCCACGCATGGCGTGGATCTACCTGCCTTCGCGCTCCATCCACACGTGGCGCGCATTCCTGTAGATCCACGCCATGCGTGGATGCGGCTCGCCCCCAAAAGCTGAACGAATCCTGAAAAATCGCTATCGTAGGCGCTCTCCACCTGCCGCCCTGCCTAAGCCATGAGCTCCACCGACACCGTGCACGCTGCCGTGCCTGACGCCACTGCGCCCGCACACGGCGCCTGCGAGAACTGCCAGACCATGCTGCATGGCCACTACTGCCACAGCTGCGGACAGTCGGCCCACAACCCGCTCAAGCACGTCGGTCACGCCATCGAGGAAGTCTTCGAATCGTTCTGGCACCTGGACGGGCGTATCTTCCGCACCCTGCGCGATCTGCTGGTGCCCGGGCGCGTGGCCAGGAACTACCTCAACGGCAACCGCGTCGGCTATGTACAGCCACTGCGCCTGTTCGTGGTCCTCACGCTGTTCACGTTCTTCGTCGGCAAGCTGACCCTGCATGCCGACGATTTCAGCCTCAACGGCGGCGACAACAGCCTGTTCACCAAGGCGCAGACCGTCGAGGAAGTCGAGGCCATCCGCAGTGCGCAGGTAGCCGCCTTCGAACAGCAGCAGCGCACCTCACCCAGTGGCGCGGCCGCGTTCGCAATGGCCATGGCGGCGGTGAACACGGCGGCGGCCCAACGCAGCAAGGAACTGAGCGGCGGCGAACTGCCAGCGCAGGATGCCAGCCAGCACGGCACGTTCTTCGATTACTCCGTCAACGGTACCCCCTGGAATGCCGATTCCAACCCGGTGGTGGTGACCGGTGCGCCACAGTTCGTCAACAACTGGCTCAACCACCGCCTGCAGAACGGCAATGCCAACCTGGAGCGGATGGGCAACAAGACCGATCTGTACGTGCAGGCCATCCTCACCGCCCTGCCCGGCGCGCTGTTCTTCCTGATGCCGGTGTTCGCGCTGGTATTGCGCGTGGCCTATGTTTCGCGGTCAACAGGATATCTGGAACATCTGGTGGTCGCGCTGTACAGCCATGCCTGGCTGATGCTGGTACTGCTGCTCACCTTCCTGCTGGTAGGGCTGGATGCAGCGATGGCCTCGCCCGCGCTGCACGCGACCAGCCGCTGGCTGTATGCACTGCTGTGGCTGGCGGTACCGGCCTACCTGCTGTGGATGCAGCAGCGTGTCTATGCCGGCAACAAGCTGTTGACCCTGCTGCGCTACCTGCTCATCGGCAGCGTCTACACGCTGCTGGTGAGCCTGGCCGTGCTGTATGCGGTGCTGGCGGGGGTGTCGGCGTAGGGCAGGAGGAACCGGGGCGCCGTACAGCGCCCCGACCGGCCTCAGCTGCTGGACAGCTTCATCAGCACCAGCCCGCTGACGATCAGTACCGCTGCGCCGATGCGCATCGCACTGACCTGCTCGCCCAGGAACACGATGCCCACCACGAACGCGCCTACCGCACCGATGCCTGTCCAGATGGTGTAGGCCGTGCCCAGCGGCAACGTGCGCATCGCCACGGCCAGCAGCCAGAAACTGGCCACCATGCCGGCCAGCGTGATCAGGGTCGGCGTGAGGCGGCTGAACCCGTGGGATTGCTTCATCGCAACCGCCCAGACGATTTCCAGCAGGCCAGCAAACAAGAGATAGATCCAGGCCATGGCGGCCCTCCTTCTGGTAGGGCCAGGCCGTCCTGGTCATTGATGCCCGATACGGGGGAGGCCGTTCCTCCAGGGCCGCGATTCTAGCAACGCTGCGCGCGCCTGCCCGTCCTGCGCCGTCGCGGGTTACAACCGATTCAGTGCCCGCCGCTGGCGCGCGCGCCTGCCGGTGCGCTAGAATGCGCGCCTGCCACCGGCCAGCCGGTGTGCAGTCCGGCTGTGGTCTCCGGCGCGCAACGCGCTGCTTCCCCTGATCCGTGAACCGGCCGCCACCAGGTGGCCAACGTCTCTATGGTGGCCCCGTCGGCCCCTCGCGACGCTAGGTCGAAAACCCCGCCAGGGCCGGAAGGCAGCAACGGTATCGATCGACGCGGGCGCCGAGGTCAGCCGGCGGGGCCACCGCCTTTTGCGGCCAGCCCCCTGCCCTTCACCCGCTGCCACCGGGAGCGCACAGGGCGCGCCCCCGGTGTGCCGGTTGCCGTCAGAAACCGACGCGCAGGTTGATCTGCCCACCGATATCGCGGCGGCCATCGCCATGCTGGCCCTGCATGAACATCGACAGCTGGCTGTTGCGGCCGAGCCCGACCGCCACGCCCAGCTGGCTGACCACCGCATTGCGCGCGATCACCGCACCGTAGGCATCGAACGCTGCGCCGCCGACAGCGAAACGCTGCCGGCTGGCCACGTCGGTATCACCGGTGGCGTGCTGCCAGCCCACGCTGGCGGTCAGCTGCGCCGGGAAGCGCTCACCGTTGCCCACCTCCCAGCGGCCACGCAGGCCGGCCTGCGTGGTGTTGAGCGTGTCCTTGCCGCCATCCAGCACCAGGGCGGCGCTGCCCCCCTGCTCGGTGGCGCTGTCGCTGTCCAGCCAGTGGCGGGTGAACTGCACGAACGGCTGCAGCTGCGTGCGGCCATGGCTCCAGGTCCAGCCCAGTTCCGCCTGCGCGATGGTCACGTCCGCATCCTGGCGGCTGTACAGCGACTGCTGCAGCAGCGGCACCTGGCGCGTGGTGCGCGTGGTGTAGTCACCACGCGAGACACTGCCAGCCAGGGTGAACCCATTCCAGTCGCCCTGCGCGTACACACCGAAGGTGTTGCCGCGGGTACGTGCACGCGAATCACGCTCGTACAGGCGCTGGTCGATGCGCTGGTTGCCGGCGGCCACACCCAGCACCACGTGCTCACCCAGGTTCCAGTCCACGCCGGCCATCAGCGCACTGCGGTTGGCGCGGATGTCATCACCGTTGCCATCGCCATCCTGGCGGAACACCTTGCCGCTGCCGGCCAGCCAGGCCGAGGCACGCTCGCCACGCACCGTCGGCAGTTCACTGCCCAGGCGCTGGCGGATGCCTTCTTCCAGGTAGTTGTCACGCAGCAGCACCGAACGGGTGACCGCGTGGGTTTCGCCGGACAGCTGGTTGAAGGCGGTGCGCGCCGTGGCCGCGTCGTACATCAGCACGGTGTTGTACAGGCCCAGCGCAGGGCCGGACTGCGGCAGGCTGTCCAGCGCCGCTGCCGTGCCACGCTGGTTGCGGGTCTGGGCAACGGTGACGAAGGCCGCGGTCTGCTTCACGTCGATCTTCAACTGCGCGGTGTTGGGCGTGTAGCTCGGCGTCAGCGACAGGAAGGCCGAACTGGTGGTCGGCGGCACGAACTGGCCGGTCACGCCGCCGGTAGCGTTGACCACCGTATAGGTCTGGCCCTGCTGGTAGCTGGTGTTGGGATCGATCGCGTTGACCTGCAGGTTGGCACCGCCGACGTTGGCGCTGCCACCCACCTGCACCACATCGCTGTTGCTGGCGCCCAGATCGATCGCCAGCGTGCTGCCCGGGGCCAGGGTCAGGTTGCCGCCGATGGTGATGGTGCCGATGCCATTGCCGCCGTTGGCGCCATTGCCGGTGCCGTTGCCCGGCGACAGCACGCCGCCGGAATTGACGGTGGTGTTGCCGCCGACCGTGCCGGTACCGGACAAGGTGCCGCCGTTGTTGACCTGCCACTGGCCGCCGAGGGTGCCGGTGACATTCACGCCACCGGCGTTGATCTGGCCGCTGCCGGTGAAGCCGCCGCCGTTGCCGCCCACGTTCACCGTGCCCGGGCCGTTCTGCACGATGGTACCACCGCCACTGAGGATGCCGCCCAGCGTGGTGGTACCGCCGACGTTGAACACCAGGTTGCCGTTGTTGGTGATGTTGCCGGTGATGCCACCGCTGGCACCGCCGTTGCCGACCTGCAGCGTGCCACCGGCGTTGATGGTGGTGCCGCCGGTGTAGGTGTTGTTGCCGGTCAGCACCAGCGTGCCGCTGCCGGCCTGGGTCAGGCCACCGCTGCCGCTGATGGTGCCGCCCACGGTGGTGTTGCCACCGACGTTGAACACCAGGCTGCCGTTGTTGGCGACATTGCCGGTGATCGCCCCGGTCGCGCCACCGTTGCCGACCTGCAGCGTGCCGCCGCTGTTGATGGTGGTGCCACCGGTGTAGGTGTTGTTGCCGGTCAGCACCAGCGTGCCGCTGCCGGCCTGGGTCAGGCCGCCGCTGCCGCTGACCACGCCACCGACGGTGGTGGTGCCCCCCACGTTGTAGACCAGGCTGCCGTTGTTGGTGACGTTGCCGGCAATGGCCGCGCCGGCACCGCCATTGCCGACCTGCAGCGTGCTGCCGGCATTGATGGTGGTGCCCCCGGTGTAGGTATTGTTGCCGGTCAGGGTCAACGTGCCACTGCCGGCCTGGGTCAGGCTGCCGCTGCCGCTGACCACGCCACCGACGGTGGTGTTGCCGCCGATGTTGTAGACCAGGCTGCCGTTGTTGGTGATGTCGCCCAGCACCGACCCGGTGGTGCCACCGTTGCCCAGCTGCAGCGTGCTGCCACCGTTGATGGTGGTGCCGCCGGTGTAGGTGTTGTCACCGGTCAGGGTCAGCGTGCCGGTGCCTGTCTGCACCAGCCCGCCGGTGCCGCTGAGGGTGCCACCGAAGGTGGTGCTGGCGTTGTTGCCACCCGTGGTCAGCGTGGCACCGCCCAGCACCACGCTGCTGCCGGCGATGCCGGCCAGGCCACCGATGCTCTGGTTGCCGGCGGCGCTGATGTCCAGCGTGCCGCTGCCGGTGAAGTTCACCGTGCTGCCGGCGGACAGGCTGCCGCCGGCCGCGACCGCCAGCGTACCGCTGTTGATGGTGGTGGCACCGGTGTAGCTGTTGGTACCGCCCAGGGTCACCGTCGCTGCACCATTCTTGAGCAGGCCACCGGCACCACTGATGTCACCATCGAGCGTGAGCGCGTTGCTGCCCAGCAGGCTCAGCGTGCCGTTGGCCAGCTGCACGGTATTGGCCAGGGTCAGTGCTGCGTTGGTATCCAGTGTGCTGTCACCGCCGACGGTCAGCGTACCGGTGCCCAGCGCGGCGTTGTTGCCCAGCAGCAGGCCACCGGCGTTGAGGGCCACGCCACCGCTGAAGGTGTTGGCCCCGGTCAGGCCCTGCACGCCCGCGCCGTCCTTGACCAGGCCACCGGTGCCGCTGATGGTGCCGGCGAAGGTGGTGTTGCCTACGCCGTTGAGGGTCAGCGTCGAGCCGCCCAGGGTGACGGCGCTGCCGGCCACGCCGGCCAGGCTGCCGATGCTCTGCGCACCACCGGCAGTGATGTCGAAGGTCGTACCCGCGTTGGCGAGGTTGAGCGCACCGTTGGCCGCCAGGCTGCCACCGGCACCGATCGCCAGCGTGCCGGCGTTGATGGTGGTGCCACCGGTGAAGGTGTTGGTGCCGGTCAATGTCGAGGTACCGGTACCCTCCTTGATCAGGCCACCGGTACCGGCGATGGAACCGCTGAAGGTGCCATTGGTCGCATCACCGATCGTCAGCGTGTTCGCGCCCAGATTCACCGTGCCATCGCCCACCAGCGTGCCGAACACCTGCGTACCTGCGCCGGCAGACAGATCGAACACCGCGCCGGTGGCCAGGTTCACGATGCCACTGGCATTCAAGCTGGCGCCTGCGCCCAGTGCCAGCGTGCCGCTGTTGACCCAGGTACCACCGGTATAGGTGTTGGTACCGTTCAGGGTCAGGGTGGCGTTGCCGTTCTTGGTCAGGCTGCCGGTACCGGACAGGTCGCCGTTGAGCACCATGTTGTTGTTGCCCAGCACGGTCAGCCCGGCATTGAGCACGAAGTTGTTGGCCAGCGTCACCGCCGTGTTGGCATCCAGGGTGGAAGCACCACCGACCGTCACCGTGCCCGTACCCAGGGCGGTATTGTTGCCGACCACCAGGCCCCCGCTGTTGAGCGTGACGCCACCGCTGAAGGTGCTCGCACCGTTGAGGGTCTGCGTGCCGGTGCCATTCTTCACCAGGCCACCGGTGCCGGTGATGCTGCCGTTGAAGGTGGTATCGGTGTTGGCGCCCCCCAGCGTGAGGGTACCGCCACCCAGCGACACCGTGCTGCCGGCCACACCGGCCAGCGAGCCGATGCTCTGGTTGCCACCGGCGGAAATATCCAGCGTGCCGGTACCGGCCAGGTTCACCGCGCCGTTGCTGGCCAGGCTGCCACCGGCACCGATCGCCAGCGTGCCGTTGTTGATGGTGGTACCACCGGTATAGGTATTGGCGCCGGTCAAAGTCACCGTGGCCGCGCCGTTCTTGATCAACCCGCCGCCACCACTGATCGGCCCGCCCAGCGTCAGCGCGTTGCTGCCCAGCAGATCCAGGTTCACGCCCAGGCCGAGGCTGATGGCGTTGGCCAGGTTCAGCGCCGCGCTGGTATCAAGCGTGGCATTGCCACCCACCGTGAGCGCGCCGGTGCCCAGCGCACCGTTATTGCCCAGCACCAGGCCGCCGTTGTTCAGCGCCACGCCCCCACTGAAGGTGTTGGCGCCGCCCAGCGTCTGGATGCCGGTACCGTCCTTGATGAGCCCGCCGGTGCCGCTGATCACGCCGTCATACACGCCATTGGCCACGCCCCCCAGCGTGAGCGTGTTGCCGCCCAGCGCCACGGTGCTGCCCGCCACGCCATTGAGCAGGCCGATGGTCTGGTTGCCGCCAGCGGAAATGTCAAAGCCGGCGCCCGGCGCGGCCAGGGTCACCGCACCACCGGCGGCCAGGCTGCCGCCGGCACCGATGGCCAGCGTGCCGGCATTGATCAGCGTGCCGCCGGTATAGGTGTTGATGCCGGTCAGCGTCTCGGTGCCGGTGCCTTCCTTGATCAGGCCACCGGTACCGGCGATGGCGCCGGAGAACGTGCCATTGGTATTGCTGCCGATGGTGATCGAATTTGCCCCCAGGTTGACCGCACCGCTGCCGGTGAGCGTGCCGAACACCTGCGTGCCATTGCCGGCGGAAAGATCCAGCGTGGCGCCCGCGGCCAGATTGACCGTGCCGGTGGAAGCCAGGCTGGCGCCGGCGCCCAACGCCAGGGTGCCGGCATTGACGTTGGTACCGCCGGTGTAGGTGTTGGTGCCATTCAAGGTCAGCACGCTGGCACCGTTCTTCACCAGCCCACCCGTGCCGGAAATCACGCCATTGAGGGTGATGGCATTGCTGCCCAGCACGGTCAGCCCCGCGTTAAGCGCGATGTTGTTGGCCAGCGTGACCGCCGCGTTCGCGTCGAGCGTGGCGGCACCGCCAACCGTGAGCGCACCGGTACCCAGCGCGGCATTGCTGCCCACCACCAGGCCACCGGCATTGAGCTGCACGCCGCCGTTGAACAGGTTGTTGCCGGTCAGCGTCTGCACGCCGGCACCGACCTTCACCAGCCCACCGCCACCGCTGATGACACCGGCGAAGGTCTGGTCGGTGGCGTTGCCGAAGGTGAGCGTGTTGCCACCCAGCTGCACGGCGCTGCCCGCGACGCCGGACAGCGCGCCGATGGTCTGGTTGGTGCCTGCACCGGAGATATCGAAGGTGGCACCGACGCCACCGAGGTTGACGTTGCCGGCCGCCGCCAGGCTGCCACCCGCACCCACCGCCAGCGTACCGGCGTTGACCACGGTACCGCCGGTATAGGTGTTGGCCCCGCCCAGGGTGAGCGTCGCCGCGCCGTTCTTGAGCAAGCCGCCGGCGCCGGTCACCGGCGCGGTCAGGGTCAGGTTGTTGCTGCCCAGCAGGTTGAGGTTTGCCCCACTGGCCACCGCGACGCCATTGCCCAGCGTCAGTGCGCCGGTGGTGTCCAGCGACGCATTGCCCCCGACATTCAGCGTGCCCGTGCCCAGCGCACCGGCATTGCCCAGCTGCAGCGTACCGGCGTTGAGATTGAGCCCGCCGCTGAAGGTATTGGGACCATACAGCCCCAGCGTGGAGGCACCGTTCTTGACCAGCTGACCGGTACCGGCGATGACGCCATTCAAGGTCACGTCACTGCTGCCCAGCAGGTTCAGCGATGTTCCGCCGCCCAGGTTGACGGCGTTGGTCAGGTTCAGGGCAACGCCGCTGTCCAGGGTGACCGCACCGCCCACGTTCAGTGCACCGGTACCCAGCGCACCGGCATTGCCCAGCACCAGGCCACCACCGTTCAACCCCAGCCCACCACTGAAGGTGTTGGCGCCATTCAAGGTCAGCAGCGAAGTACCGTTCTTGGTCAATGCACCGTTGCCGGACAGCACGCCATTGAGGGTGAGGTTCTGGCCGCCGGTCAGGGTCAGCGTGTTGCCTGCGCCCAGCGCTACGTTGTTGACCAGCGCCAACGCCGTCGAGGTGTCCAGCGAGGCATTGCCACCTACGGTCAGCGTGCCGGTGCCCAGCGCGCCCGCATTGCCCAGCAGCAGGCCGCCGGCGTTGAGGGTCAGGCCACCCCCGAAGGTGTTGGCGCCGTTCAAGGTCAGCAGCGAGGCACCGTTCTTGATCAGGCCACCGGTGCCGGACACCACCCCGCCCAGGGTCAGGTTCTGCGCGCCTGGCAGGGTCAGCGACGCCGCCAGGTTCACGTTGTTGGTCAGGTTGAGCGGCGCAGTGCCATCCAGCGTGCCCCCCGCCCCGCTGACCGTCAACGCACCCGTGCCGATCGCACCGTTGTTGCCCAGCAGCAGCCCACCGGCCGTCAGGTTCACACCGCCGGAGAACGTGTTGGCGCCGGTCAGGGTCTGCACGCCCGCGCCCTGCTTGATCAGGCCACCGGTGCCGCCGATGACGCCGGCGAACGTCTGGTTGGTTGCATCGCCGAAGGTCAGCGTATTGGCCCCCAGGTTGACCGTGCTGCCCGCAATGCCGGACAGCGCGCCGATGGTCTGGTTGCCGCCCAGCGAGATGTCCAGGTCTGCCCCGGCACCGGCCAGGTTCACCGCACCGGTCGCGGCCAGGCTGCCGCCGGCCCCCAGCGCCACGCTGCCGGCATTGACGGTCAGGCCACCGGTGAAGGTATTGGCGCCGGTCAGCGTCAGCGTCGATGCGCCGTTCTTGACCAGCCCACCGGCACCGCTGATGACCCCGCCCAGGCCCAGGGCGTTGGCACCACTCAGGTTCAACGAGGCACCGCCGCCCAGCGCGATCGCATTGCCGATGTTGAGCGCGCTGCTGGTTCCCAGGCCGACGCTGCCGTTGACGGTCAACGTGCCGGTTCCCAGCGCCAGCGCATTGCCCAGCGTCAGGCTGCCCGCATTGGCGATCAGGCCTCCGCCGAAGGTGTTGGCGCCATTGAGCGTGAGTGCGGTGGCGCCGTTCTTGACCAGGCCGCCGGTACCGGCGATCACCCCGTTGAGGGTCAAGGCCTGTGCACCCGGCAGCGTCAACGCGGCGCCGGCCCCCAGGTTGATCGCATTGGTCAGGGCCAACGGTGCCGTGCCATCCAGGCTGGCCGCACCGCCCACGGTCAGCGCGCCGGTGCCGAGGCTGCCGGCATTGCCGAGCAGCAGCCCGCCGGCGTTGAGGGTGACACCGCCGCTGAACGTGTTGTTGCCGCTCAGGGTCTGGATGCCGGTGCCGTTCTTGACCAGCGCACCGCCGATGCCGGTGATCGTGCCGCCGAACACGGTGTTGGTGTTCAGCCCCCCCAGTGTCAGCGTGCGTGCGCCCAGATCCACCTGCCCCCCGGCACCGGCCAGCGAACCGATGGTCTGGTTGACAGCGGCTGCCAGATTCAAGGTGGTACCGGTGGTCAGCGAGATCGCACCGGTCGGCGACAGCGAGCCGCCTGCGCCGAGAGCGACCCCGCCCCCGGTAATGGCGAAGTTGCCCGTCAGCAGGTTCGCACCGCCGAGCGTGAGCAGGCCCGCGCCCTGCTTGGTCACGTTGCCGGCACCGGACAGCGAGCCATTGAGGCTCAGCGGCTGGTTGCCGAGCAGGTTGAGGGACGCACCCGCGTTGACCACCAGATTGTTGGCCAGCGAGAAGTTCGCGCTGGTATCCAGCGAAGCGGTGCCGCCCACCGTCAGCGTGCCCGAGCCCAGCGCACCGGCGTTGGTCAGCAGCAGCCCACCGGCATTGAGGTTCACGCCACCACTGAACAGGTTCGCCCCACCCAGCGTCATGACGCTGGTATTGGTCACCGTCAGCCCGCCGGCACCACTGAGCACGCCATTGAGGCCGAATCCATTCGTCCCGCCCAGCGTCAGCCGCCCGACATTGAGGCTGATGTTGTTGGCCAGCGTCAGCCCGGCCGTCGAGGCCGCAAGGGCACCGCCGTTGACGTTGAGCGTGCCGGTACCAAAGGCACCGACGTTGTTGAAATTGACCAGGCCGTCGTTGAGCGTGGTCGCGCCACCGAAGGCACCCAGCAGGTTCCAGGTGCCGCTGTTGACGGTGAGGTTCTCGAAGCCGGTATAGCGCGCCCAGTCGATCGAGGTCAGCGCCCCGCCGGTACCCGCGCCCGGGCCGGTGGACGAGTTCTGCAGGACCAGCCGATCGTTGGTGCCGGTGCCGGCATCCACCGCGCCGGCAGCAGCCAGGTTGACGTTGATGCTGCCAATCACACCGGCGCCGCTGATGCCGGCGTTGTTGACGCTGGAACCGGACACTGCGGTAAACACATTGCCGATGGTGGTGGAATTGCCGAGGTGGACGCTGCCGTTGATGGTGCCGGCATTGAGTACGGTATTGCCGGCCGCCGAGCCGGCAAGACCAATGCGGCCGGTGATGGTGCTGTTGTTGGTGAGGTTGGTCTGCGCACCGCCGTAACTGATGATCGCGGGAGCATCAGCCGTGGTGAACAGCCCTGCACCGAAGATGGTCATGCCAACGGTGCCATCGTTGACGATGTTGGTCGTGCCGCTGGTGGCATTCTGCGTGACCAGCGCCTGGCCACCGAACCCCAGCAGGGAACCGATGTTCACCAGACCATTGATCGCGCCGCCGGCCTGGTTGTGAACGTTGATGTTCGACGTGCCGGTGGTCCCCGCATTGCCCAGCACCATGCCCGATGCCGCCAGGCTGAGGCCACCGGTGATGGTCGGATCGACCGTGCCCTGGTTGTTGACCGTGATGCCGTTGCCGGTGAGCGTGACCGCGTTGCCGCCCAAGAGCAGGGGCACGCTCAGCACCGCGCCGGTGCCGATGTTCATCGTCACGCCGTTGGTGGCATTGGCATAGTTCAGCACCGTGCCGGCGTTGTCGCAGGTGATGATCGCCCCGGCCTGGTTGCAGGCCGCGAAGGCCGCACTGCTGGCCAGTGACAGGCCCAGCGCCACCGCCAGTTGCTTGGCCACCAGGTATCGATGCGGCGACGGCGCTGCGCCGCTGCCTCCCGCCGTCTGTGTGGTGAGTTCCGAAGCCACCTGCATCACGCCCAGGCGGTGATTGAAGACAAGACGGTAAATGCGGTTCATCGATACCTCTCCCTGAAATAACCGACGGCAAGTGCGATGGGTAGAAACCCTGGATTCCGGCCGAGAAAATCCATGCCCGCGCCATTGCGGCGCAGCAGAAAACCACCTATAGGGAATCGATCACATGCTCACGGCGGACCGGCACAACCCGCACCGGATTCCTTCCCGCCGTTTTCAATAACCGCTCATGAATTTCCTTGGCGAATGCGCGGACTCTGCATAATCCACCGCCATTGCCACGTGAACGACGTCGGGACAAAATGAGATGAAGTTCTCATTAGTATTGAAACGTCCCCCTCACACGCCGCGCGGCGGGCGAGGCCTTCACGGATACCTGGCCGTGCACGTCGAGCGGCCGGGCTTATTACGACACAAGCTGTTTTCAAGGCGATTATTGCGGCCCGCCCGACATATTCATTTCCATATTCATGATCGTGATTTTCATTGAATCGATCAAAACATGGGCCGCAGGAAACCATATGCATAATCGGCAAGCCTGCATGGCCTGCTCATGATTTGTGCGATGCGGGATATTCCCGCACGACGGTTCAGGCCGCGGGCGTGCCCTGATGGAATGCCATCCGCCAACCGGCCCCATGCCGGCGCCACAGCGAACTGCGCCACACCCAGCGCTGTGGTTGGCCATCGATGTGGTAGCGGCTGCGGTAACGCACCTGGGCCAGGCCCTCTGCCAGCACCCACACCGCGAAATCGTCCGCTTCCAGCACGACCGGTCCGCCTGCCTGCGCCAGCGCGTCCAGCACCGCCGCGCGGTCGACGCACCGCCCGGAACTGGCAATCTCGTGGAAATCCGCATCCAGAAGCGCGCCAAGCCGCACAGGGTCGGCCCGCACCTGCGGCGAATGCAGGGCCCGTTCCAGCCTTTCCAGTTCGGCGGCGAGCGCCGGCGCAGCGGCGTGGCCGCCCGGGCTCACGGCGGGTCCTGGGCCAGCACGTGCATCGCCGTGGGGGCGGCCAGGGGCACGCACTGCCCCGGCAGGGCCACGCGGTGCCCACGCGCCGCCAGTGCCTGGCCATCGGCCACGCTGGCGTAGTGGTACAGCATCATCCGCGCCTGCAGGTCCGGGCTGTACTCACGCTCCAGATCGTCCACCCCGGTATGCGAGGGATTGCCGTGCAGGCCGCAATCGTGGGCGATCAGTTCGCCGTCGTCGGCGTAACGCGCCAGCATTTCCGGAATCGGCCGGGTATCGCCGCTCCAGGTCACGGCGCCTTTCAGGCGCAGGCCATACGCCGTTTCCGGCCAATGGTGGCGCACCGGGAATACCTCCAGGCGCACCCCTTCATGCCAGAACGCATCGCCCACCACGACCAGCTGGAAGGCATCCCAGAAATTGGCGCCGCCTTCGGCCAGCACGTTCGGGTAGTCGCCGATACGCCGGTGCAGCAGCGGCACCACCGTGGCCGGTACGTACAGGCGCACCTTGCCGCGGCGCTGGGCGCTGAAGTAGGTATCCACGAACAGCCGCTCGAAGCCGGCCACATGGTCCAGGTGCACGTGGGTGACGAACAGCGCCTGCGGCAGGTGCCCGTACTGCGCCTTGAAGGCGGTCAGCCCCTCGCCACCGCAGTCGATGGTCAGCCACGGCCGCCCATCGCGCTCGATCACCGACATCGGCGAGCCCAGCTCGACCGCCGACGCATTGCCGACGCCCAGGAAACGCAACGCCCAGTCCATCAGGTCCCCCGGTTCCAGGCCAGGTCATAGGCGCGGCGCAACCGCGCATAGTCCTTCTGCACGTCTTCCACGCTGCGCTCGCCGCGCAGCTTCAGCAACGAGCGCAACAGGCGCCTGAGGTTGCGTTCGCGCCAGGCCGTGGCCGGAATGCGCTGCACGCCACGGTCGAAATCGATCAGCCAGCCATGCCCGCTGCCGTCGAACAGGATGTTGTGCGCGTTGAGGTCGGCATGGTCCAGGCCCACCCGGTGGAAGCGGGCGATCAAGCGCCCGGCCTCTTCCCACGGTGCGCCACGCCCGGCCACCTGGGCCCGGTCAGCCAGCGAGCGCACGCCCTCGATACGTTCCATCAGGATGGCCGCGCGATAGCGCAGGCCCTCCCGCATGTAGAAGGCGGCGATCGGCCGGGGCACCGGCAGCTTCTGCGCCCGCAGGGCGCGCATCAGGCGGAATTCGGCGAAACTGCGCGTGCGATCGGACCCGCGCCAGATATAGCGGTCACGGCTGAGCTTGGCCGCCAGCCCGCCCCGCAGGTAGTGGCGCAGGACGCTGGGGCCGAAGGGCGCATCGATGAACCAGGCACTGCCCCGGCCCCCGTCGCCCACCGGGCGTGCCCGCTCCCCCCACTGCTGGGGCGAAAACAGGCCGATATCGGCTTGCCGCAGCCGCTCGCGGTCGAACAGAATGGCCCCGATGCCGCGACCCTCGCGGCATGGCGTCAGCGCTTCATTGGCGTCGAATGCGACCATTACATTGAGTCTAACAACACCATGGCATCAACGTCCTCTTCCCTGTGCCTTCTGCGCTTGTCCGCACTCGGGGATGTTACCCACGTGGTGCCCCTGGTGCGCACCCTGCAGACGGCCCGCCCCGACACGCCGATCCACTGGGTGATCGACAAAGTCGGGCAGAAACTGCTCGATGGCCTGCCGGGCGTGGTGTTCCATGCCTACGACAAGAAAAGTGGGCTGGCCGGCATGCGTGCCCTGCGCGCCAGCCTGCCGGCCGGGCGTTTCGAGGCATTGCTGCAGATGCAGGTGGCGCTGCGCGCGAATGTGCTGTCGGCCTTCATTCCCGCCCAGCGACGCATTGGCTACGACCGCGCACGCTCGAAGGACCTGCATGGCCTGTTCATCAACGAGCGTATCGCCGACCGCCCCGGCATCCATGTCCTGGATGCCATCGGCAGCTTCTGCGAACCGCTGGGCCTGCGCCAGACCACCGTCAGCTGGGACATGGCCACGCCGGCCGAGGCCCACCACTGGGCCCGCGCCCAATGGGACGACGATGGCCGGCCGGTGCTGATGATTTCCCCCTGCTCCAGCCATGTCCGACGCAACTGGTACGCCGACCGCTACGCAGCCGTGGCCAACCATGCCGTTACCCGGGGGTGGCGCGTGGTGCTGTGCGGTGGACGCAGTTCACTGGAGCGCTGCATGGCCGATGCCATCCAGGCCCAGCTCGACACGCCCGCGCTGGACCTGGTGGGCAAGGACACGCTCAAGCAGCTGCCGGCGCTGCTGGCGCGCGCGGCGCTAGTGATGACCCCCGACTCGGGCCCCATGCATATCGCCAACGCAGTCGGCGCCAAGGTGCTCGGCCTGCATGCGGCCAGCAATCCTCACCGCAGCGGCCCCTATTCCGACCGCCGCTACTGCGTGGACCGCTACGATGATGCCGCACGGAAGTTCCTGGGCAAGCAGGCCGTGGACCTGAAGTGGGGTACGAAGATCGAATTCGACGACGTGATGGAACTGATCACCGTCGAAGACGGCATCGCCGCCTTTGAACGTTACGTCGCCGACCACCTGGGGTGAAAGACAGGTGCGGACCGCTCAGGGTCCGCCCCCTCCACGTGTGGCGTGGATTTACCGCGTGTAGTCCTGATACGACTTCTCTTCCACATAGGCCGAACCCAGCGCCAGGTTGATCGCCTTCTTGACGCGCGCGCGTTCGTCATTGCGCAGGTACACGCTGCGGGCCAGGTCGATGAACCCCTGATCGAAGGCCTGGGCCTTCTCCTTCAGCCGGATGTCATCCTCGATGTCCCACAGCTGCTCGTTGACCGCCTTCAGGTCCGCACGCAGCCGGGCGATGTCCTTCACCGCGGCCGGGTGCGCCATCCACGCCTGCTCCAGCGCCGACAGTTCCTTGCGCACGTTGGCCAGCTTGCCTTCGTCGCTGATGCGCTCGGCCTTGATCTGCAGGATCGAAATCTTGTCCAGCAGTTCGCCGAAGGATACGGGAACGAGGATTTCAGTGGTCATGGCGGCGCTCCAGCAAGTGATGCGCACATGGTAAACGGTAGATCCACGCCATGCGTGGAGACACGCCCCTTCCGCGCCATGCGCTCCAGGGCCAGCCTGCGGCTGTCCGGTTCTGCTCCTGCAGAACCGTCGAACCCCGTCGGGGGTTCTCATCCCCCCGCAGTCGAGATGCCGACCACGCCAACAACCGCCCATATCACCCAAACGCTGGCCAAGAAAAAAGCCGCCCGTTGGGCGGCTTTCTTCTTTATCTGGCGGAGAGGGGGGGATTGTCGGGTGCATCCATGCACCCGCCCCTTCCGCGCCATGCGCTCCAGGGCCAGCCTGCGGCTGTCCGGTTCTGCTCCTGCAGAACCGTCGAACCCCGTCGGGAGTTCTCTTCCCCCCCGCAGTCGAGATGCCGGCCACGCCAACAACCACCCGCATCACCCGAACGCTGGCCAAGAAAAAAGCCGCCCGTTGGGCGGCTTTCTTCTTTATCTGGCGGAGAGGGGGGGATTCGAACCCCCGAGGCGCTATAAACGCCTGCCTGATTTCGAGTCAGGTACATTCAACCGCTCTGCCACCTCTCCAGAAGTGCCCCGGCGAACCGGGGACGCGCATCATACGAGGATGCGCGGCTGGCGACAAGTCCATTGATGGCCTGGAACGTGAAATTTCCTGCGACGATGCCTTGCCGGATCCCCGCCCCGCCGCGATGATGGCTTTTTCCCGGCATCACCGCCCGCCCCATGATCGAATTCGGACACCTGACCCACCCCGGCCTGCGCCGCCCGCTCAACGAGGACACCTACCACGGTGACGGAGAGCTGGCCCTGTGGCTGGTGGCCGATGGCATGGGCGGGCCGGCCTGTGGCGAAGTGGCCAGTGCGCTGGCGCGCGAGACCATCGTGCGCGAAGTCCGCCGGGGGGCTCCGCTGGTCCAGGCCATCCGCACCGCCGACGAGGAAATCATCCGGGCATCGCGCCGCCGCAACGACAGCCTGCCGATGGGCACCACCGTGGTCGCCGCACGCGTGCAGGGCAACCGCTATGAGGTGGCCTGGGTGGGCGACAGCCGTGCCTACCTGTGGCGCGATGGCCAGCTGGCCCAGCTCAGCCAGGATCACAGCGTGGAGCAGGAAATGGTCGCCCAGGGCAACCTGACCGCCGAACAGGCACGCGCCCACCCGCATCGCAACGTGGTCACGCAGGCACTGGGCGTTACCGACCCGGCGCACCTGAACGTGGCCACCACCAGCGGCGAACTGCGCCCGGGCATGCAGCTGCTGTTGTGCAGCGACGGCCTGACAGAAGAAGTGGATGACCGCAGCATCGCCCGTACCCTGGCCTTCGACGACGCCAGTGCGCAGGAATGCGTGGACACGCTGGTCGCCGCCGCCCTCGACGGCGGCGGTACCGACAACATCACCGTGATCCTGGTGCGTTGCCATTGAGCCACCGCATCCACGCATGGCGTGGATCTACGGAACTCCACCGGTAGATCCACGCCATGCGTGGATCACACCCGGTCAGGCGCTGGCGGGTGTTTCGACCTTCGGACCATCCCACAAGGCATGCCCGGCTTTCTTGCGCAGGCGCTCCAGGCGCGCGGCGTGCGCCTCCTGTTCCGATGCCGTGGCCACCACCCGCGGGCGCGGCAACAGCGTGGCGGCATCGAAGGCCTGCAGTGCCGCCGCCCCCTGGCCACCCTCGTCGTCGGCCAGGCCGAAGCCGATTTCCTCCTGCCCCGAAGTCAGCGCGATGTAGACATCGCCCAGGATCTGCGCATCGAGCAGACCGCCGTGCAGCGCACGGTGCGAGTTGTCCACGCCCAGCCGCTTGCACAGCGCATCCAGCGAATTGCGCTGGCCCGGGAAGCGCTCGCGCGCCATCACCAGGGTATCGATCACCGTGCAGCGATCGGTGATCTTCCCGTACTGCGGCCCCAGCAGGGACAGCTCGTTGTCGAGGAAGCCCAGGTCGAACGCCGCGTTGTGGATGATCAGCTCGGCGCCATCGATGAACGCCAGGAACTCCTCGGCGATCTGCGCGAAGTCGGGCTTGTCGGCCAGGAACTCCAGCGTCAGGCCGGTCACTTCCTGCGCGCCCTGTTCGAACTCGCAGTCCGGCTTGATGTACTGGTGGTAGTTGTTGCCGGTCGGGCGGCGCTTGAACAGCTCCACACAGCCGATTTCGACGATGCGGTTGCCCTTCTTCCACTCCAGGCCGGTGGTTTCGGTATCGAGGATGATCTGACGCATGGGCTCAGTTTACCGGGCTGGCATCGCGGATCTGCATCGCCGCGTTGCGGGCCAGGGTATCCACACGTTCGTTGTCCGGATCACCGGAATGGCCCTTCACCCAGCGCCAGTCGATCTGGTGCCGCAGCGTGGCCGCCTGCAGGCGCTCCCACAGCTCGCGGTTCTTCACCGGGTCGCCGCCGGCGGTCTTCCAGTTCTTGCGGATCCAGCCCGGCAGCCACTGGGTCAGGCCCTGCCGCACGTACTGCGAGTCGGTGTAGAGCACGATCTGGCACGGCTCGGTCAGCGTCTCCAACCCGGAAATGGCCGCCATCAGCTCCATCCGGTTGTTGGTGGTGTGCGCTTCGCCACCGCTCAGTTCGCGCTCGTGGCCTTTGTAGCGCAGCAGCGCGGCCCAGCCACCGGGGCCGGGATTGCCGAGGCAGGAACCGTCGGTATGGATTTCAATGGTTTTCAATACAACTCCAGATCAGGTAGCAACGGTGCCGCGCCAGCGCACCGGCAACGGGGTTGGCCCGGGCAGGGCCAGCGTGCGCTTCTGGGCATGGAACAGGCAGGCCGCCCGCAGCGGTGCCCACCCCGTGCGGCGGCGGCTGCCACTGCCCTGCCAGAACGGCCCGAGATAGCGCACGTCATCGCAGTCCAGCCCGTGCCGGCCCAGCAGCTGGCGGATACGCTGCGGGGTGCGCACCACCAGCCCGTGTTGGCGCCAGCGGGTGCGGAAGGGGCTGAACGGGTTGAGGCTGGTCAGCCACAGGTGCCCCCCGGGCATCAGCACGCGCTCGCATTCATCCAGCAGCCGGTCCGCATCGGCCGCGGTGACATGCTGCAGCACGATGGCGTTGACGCTCTCGTTGGCCAGCGGCAGCGGCAGTGCGCAGCGGGCATCCCCCGCATAGCCCCGGCCCTGCCGGTACAGGCGCAGACCGCGTCCCCCCAGCTGTGCATCGGCCAGCCAGGCCGCAGTGGGCGCCATCCACAGCCAGGGCTGGGTCGGCAGCGCGGACAGCGGCGGCAGCAGCAGCTGGCGCTCGAGCACGCGCAGCGCCGCCGCCGGCTCGCTGTCGAACCACGGTGCCGGGCTCGCTTGACGGAGGCTCTGCAGGGCGGGCATGGTCCCAATTCTATGCGACTGACTGCCCTGCCCGCATTGGCGGACAACTACATCTGGATGCTGGTGGCCGACGATGGCGCGGCGGTGGTCGTCGACCCCGGCGATGCCGCGCCGGTGCTCGCGCAGGCCGATCAGGGCCTGCGCGTGGACACCATCCTGCTCACCCACCACCACGATGACCACATCGGCGGCGTGCCGGCGCTGCGGGAGCGGTTTCCGCAGGCCCGGGTGATCGCACCGGCCGACGAGCGCATTCCGACAGCCACCGCGCGGGTCGATGAAGGTGAACACGTTCAGGCATTGGGGCAGACGTTCCACGTACTATCCGTGCCCGGGCACACCCGCAGCCACATCGCGTTTCACACCGCTGAACAGCTTTTCAGCGGCGATGCGTTGTTCAGCCTGGGCTGTGGACGCCTGTTCGAAGGTACGCCGTCCCAGCTGCTGGCGTCGATGCGCAAGCTGGGTGCCCTGCCCGCGCAACTGCTGTTGTGTTGCGCCCATGAGTACACCGTGTCAAATGCCGTCTTCGCGCGGCATGTCGACCCCGCCAACGCTGCCCTGTGGCAGCGCCAAGAGGAGGCTTTGGCCATGCGCCGCGATGACCGTTCCACCCTGCCGGTAACCCTGGCCAACGAACTGGACTGCAATCCGTTCCTGCGTGTGCACACCGCGCCGATCCGCGCGGCGGTGTCGGCGCACCTGGGGCGCGGGGTCGCAGATGACCTCGACGTCATGGCCGGTCTCCGGCACTGGAAAGACGGCTTCCGCGCATGACGCGCCGAAGTCTGCCGCTGGCCCTGGGACTCGTCCTGGGGCTGGCCGGAACCGCCGGCGCACAGTCGCTGGGGGCCGGCATCAGCCAGAACCTTGCCGCCGCAGCCACCCTGCCGCTGGACGCCGGTTCACTGCCGCCGCCGATCGTGCGCAACGGCCAGGACATCTTCGCCAGCTTCCGCCAGGGCCTGGCCGAATCCACCTGCGACGCCGAGGCCACCAGCCCGCGCTGGCAGGAACAGTTCGCCCACGCCCCGGCCCGCCTGGCCAACCAGGATGACGACGCGCTGGTGCTGTTCGGCTATGTGGTCGAAGAACTGCGCAAGGCCAACCTGCCGACCGAATTCGCGCTGATCCCGTTCGTGGAAAGCGGCTACCGGCCCAACGCCCGCAACGGCGGCGGCCCCACCGGCCTGTGGCAGTTCATCGCCACCACTGCGCGCAATCACCGCGTGCCGATGGACAAGGGCTACGACGGCCGCCTGTCGGCGGTGGATTCCACCCAGGCCGCCGTGCGTTACCTGAAGACCCTGCACGGCATGTTCGGCGGCGACTGGCGCCTGGCGACCATGGCCTACAACGCCGGCGAGTACCGCGTACTGCAGGCGTTGCGCAAGGCCGGCATGAACGCGACCAACGCCCGCCCGGCCGCCCTGCCCGGCCTGTCGCCGATCACCTACGCCTATGTCGAGAAGCTGCATGCGCTGGCATGCGTGCTGGAAGACGCCGAGGAACAGCCGGCGGTAATGGCTTCGCTGGACCGCACCGTCCCGGTGCTCAAGGCCCACCCCCTGCCTGCCGGCACCAGCGTGCAGCAGTGGGCCGCACAACGCGCGCTGGACCCGGCCCGCATCGCGCGCCTGAACCCCGCGCTGAGTGGCACCGGCCGCGCCAGCGCCAGCACCCGCGTACTGGCCCCGGTGGCCGCCGCCAGCACCACGGTGACCGAGGCCCCGCCGGCCCTGGCCGCCACCGCTGGGACGAGCGCCCCTGCCAGCGCACAGCCGGCGCCCGCCGTGGCCCGCACCGTGGCCAGCGCGGCCGATCGCCCCCGGGCGCGCCGTCATACCGTCCGCGACGGAGAATCGGCCTGGACCATCGCCCGGCGCTATGGCATGCCGGTGAAGGCCCTGCTGTCGCTGAACGGCCTCAGTGGCAATGCCATCCTCAAGCCCGGCGCGGTCCTGCGCATCGAGGACTGAGCGGGACTACGGCATGCGGCAACGGCCCCGGTGAGGGGCCGCCTTTCCGGATCGATCGCCTTGGCTCCATCCACGCATGGCGTGGATCTACCAGAAGCCGCATTACGCGCCGAGCGTGGATTCGTCCCACCGCCGCATTGCGTGCGGGGCGTGGATTCATTCCACCGCCGCATTACGCGCAGAGCGTGGATTCGTCCCACCGCCGCATTACGCGTGGAGCGTGGATTCATCCCACCGCCGCATTACGCGCCGAGCGTGGATTCGTCCACCGCCGCATTGCGCGTGGGGCGTGGAATCATCTCCCGCCGCACTCCGCGCGAGCGCCCGCTGCGACACCCAGCGCGAAACGAAAAAGGCCCGGCAATGCCGGGCCTTTTCCTTGCCTGTGCGCCGGGAAGGCTTACAGGTTGTTCTCGGTGGTCTGCACCAGGTAACGCTTGCGCATCGCGTCGATGTAGGCCTTGGCAGCGGCCATGCCATCGATCTGGCTCAACTGCTGCTTGAGCTGGTTCTGCTGCTCGGCCGTGACTTCCTTGATGTTGCCCGGGGTGACCTTGGTCACCGCGTAGACCAGCACGTGGCCATTGGCATCCACCTTGCCATAGCTCGGCTTGCCTTCGGCCGGTACCGGGGCGCTGAACACGGCATGGTTGATTTCCGGGGTCGGCACCGGCTGGGTGCGCGGCAGGCCCGGCAGCGGGCTGACCTGCAGCTTTTCAGCGGCGGCCAGGCCCTGCAGGGTCTGGCCGGCCTTCAGCTTGGCCAGCAGCGCATCGGCGGCCTTTTCGGCGGCCTGGCGCTGGCGGTCAGCGTGGACAGCGGCGATGACCTTCTCGCGCGCCTTGTCCAGCGGCAACGCCTGCTCCTCGGTATGGCCGGCCACACGGATCACCACGCTGTGGTTGGTGGCACCGCCCAGGGCGATCGGATCACTGGCGGTACCGTCCTGCACCAACACGTCGGAGAAAGCCGCACGCAGCACGGCCGGGTCGGACAGCAGGCCGGCGGCGTCCGCACGGCTGACCGGGCCCACGGTGTTCAGCGGCAGGCCCACGTCCTTGGCCGCGGCAGCCAGGTCGCTGGGGCTGCGGTTGATGGCATCGACCAGGCGACCGGCCAGTTCGTTGTAGGCACGGTCGGCACCGGCCTTGGTTTCCTCGGCCAGCAGCTGGTCGCGCACCGCTTCGAACGGCTTGCCCTGGCCACCGCGGATCTCGCGGACCTGGATCAGGTGATAGCCGAAATCAGTCTTGACCGGACCCACGATGTCGCCGGCCTTGGCGGCAAACAGCGCATCTTCGAACGGCTTGACCATCGCGCCGTGCTCGACCCAGCCCAGATCACCGCCCTGGGCCTTGGAACCGGGGTCTTCCGAATTGGCCTTGGCCAGCGCAGCGAAGTCGGCACCCGGCGCCTTCGCCTCGGCCGCCAGCTTGGTGGCCTTGGCTTCGGCATCGGCACCGGTCAGCAGGATGTGCGAGGCCAGGCGCTGTTCCGGCGAAACGAACTTGGCCTTTTCCTCGTCATAGCGCTTGCGCAGCGCGGCGTCATCCGGTGCAGCCGGTGCCGGCAGCGCCGCACCGTTGATTTCCACGTATTCCAGGGTCACGGTTTCCGGCTGGCGGAAATCCTTGGCGTGCCCGTCATACCACTGCTTGATCTGTGCGTCGGTCACCGGCGTGGTGTCCTCCGGCACCGGCGGCAGTGCGGCGATTTCCACGTCACGGGTTTCGCCCAGCAGCTTGAGCAGGCGCTCGGTTTCAGCCTGGGTGATGAAGCCCGAGTTCTGCAGGCCCGAAGGAATGACCGACTGCTGCAGGCTCTGCCGCACCAGTTCCTGGAACTGGGTCGGGGTACGCGGCGGGTTGCCGCCAGCCAGCGCCATGCGGTACTGGGTATCGCTGAACTTGCCATCCTGGCCCAGGAAGGCCGGCATGCTGGCGATGTATTCGCGCACGGCGGCATCACCAATGACCACGCCCGCCTGCTCGCCGGCCAGGCGCACAACCTGCTCGTCGATCAGCTGGTCGAGCACGGCCAGCTTGTTTTCCACGCTCTCGAACTTGCGCGGGTCGAAATCCTCACCCTGGCGCTGGCGTTCGCCCTGGCGCACCTGCTCGAAACGCTCGCGGAACTCCTGCGCACTGATTTCGTGGTGCTTCCACAGCAGCCGTGCCGGCCACCACGACGGGGCCGAATGCCACCAGCTCGGGGGCGCGGACACCTTGGCCACGTTCTGCGAACCGACACCACCGAGGTAGCTGTTGTCGATCACGAACAGGAACGGAATCATCAGCAGCCCCAGGATCACGGTGACGATCCAGCCTGAGGTCTTGTCGCGGAGTTTCTGCAGCATGAGAGGAATCAAGGCCTGATTGGCGAGCCCGGCAGTGTAACCCGCTTCGCCGCAGGGACCAAAAGCCGCGCCGGCGCAGGCCTGGCGGGCACTTCCCCGCAGGAGTGCCACAGCGGCGACCACAAAGAAAAAGCCCCCGGCAGATGCCGAGGGCTTTTATAGATGGCGGAGCGGACGGGACTCGAACCCGCGACCTCCGGCGTGACAGGCCAGCATTCTAACCAGCTGAACTACCGCTCCGCGCTGAAACGTTGCAGGTGCCCAGTATAGCCGAAGCGATTCTGGAAACCCAGCTTTGTGAACACTTTTTTCAAAGTTTTTTCACAAGGCTTTAAGAAGTGCACTGGCGGAGCGGACGGGACTCGAACCCGCGACCTCCGGCGTGACAGGCCAGCATTCTAACCAGCTGAACTACCGCTCCGTTGTGCAAACCTCTTTGTCTTCCCCCCGCAACTGAAGGGGAGAAAACAAGGCCCCCGGCGCAAGGCCGGGGGCCTGGAAAAATGGCGGAGCGGACGGGACTCGAACCCGCGACCTCCGGCGTGACAGGCCAGCATTCTAACCAGCTGAACTACCGCTCCACGTTTGACGCTTTCTGTTTTCCACCGGTCAGGACCGGGAAGAAAACAAAGCCTCCAGCTTTGGGCCGGAGGCCTCGTTGAAGTGGCGGAGCGGACGGGACTCGAACCCGCGACCTCCGGCGTGACAGGCCAGCATTCTAACCAGCTGAACTACCGCTCCACACTCAAACTTTTACCGCGGTGCTGTGGTGGGTGCTGAGGGTTTCGAACCCCCGACCCTCTCCGTGTAAAGGAGACGCTCTACCGCTGAGCTAAGCACCCCAGCGAGCCGCTTAGTTTACAGCATCCTTCAGGGCCTTGCCAGCCTTGAACGACGGATTCTTCGAAGCAGCGATCTTGATGGTGTCGCCGGTCTTCGGGTTGCGGCCGGTGCGGGCAGCGCGGTCGCGGACCTGGAAGGTACCGAAGCCGACCAGGGTGACCGCATCGCCGTCCTTCAGCGCCTTGGTGACGGCAGCAACGACGGCATCGACAGCGCGGCTGGACTCGGCCTTGGTCAGGTCGGCGGCTTCAGCAACGGCGTCGATCAATTCGGTCTTGTTCATTCTTTACAGCTCCTTTAGCGGTGGGTTCCGCAGATTCGACAGGGGGGCAACCGCACGCACGCTTGCGTGCAGCCGCCATGTTGAAACGGTTCGCCGAATTCAGTCAGCACTGATTCGCGAGTGCTGCTTTTATACCAGCGGCCCTACCCCCACGCAAGCTGGAAAGCCAGCAACGGCGCGGGTTTGAAGGCATTTCGACAGCGCGCGTCAATGCTTGACGCGCGCGTTCGATGCAGGTTTGGCCTTGCCGCGGACAGCGACGCGCTGCGCACTCTTGCGGGCCTTCTTCGGTGCCAGTGGACGCTCCAGTGCCAGGTCCAGGACTTCCTCGATGTACTTCACCGGCACGATCTGCAGGTCGCGGGTGACGTTGGCCGGAATATCCGCCAGGTCCTTGCGGTTCTCCTCCGGGATGATCACCGTGCGGATGCCACCGCGCAGCGCGGCCAGCAGCTTTTCCTTCAGGCCACCGATGGCGGTGACACGGCCGCGCAGGGTGATTTCACCGGTCATCGCCACATCGGCGCGCACCGGCACCTTGCTCAGCATCGACACCAGCGAGGTCACCATCGCCGCGCCAGCGCTGGGGCCGTCCTTGGGCGTGGCGCCATCGGGCACGTGCACGTGCACGTCGTGCTTCTGCAGGAAGTCGCCATCGATGCCGAAACCAACGGCACGCGAACGCACCACCGACAACGCCGCCGACGCCGACTCCTTCATCACGTTGCCCAGCTGGCCGGTCAGGATCAGCTGGCCCTTGCCCGGTACCAGGGTCGATTCGATCTGCAGCAGGTCGCCGCCCACTTCGGTCCACGCCAGGCCGGTGACCAGACCGATCTCGTTCTCTTCCTCGGCGCGACCGAAGTCGAAGCGGCGCACGCCCAGGTACTTGTCCAGGTTCTTGCTGGTGACGCCGACCAGGGCCTTGGACTTCTTCGCGCCCTTCTTGGCCTTCACCGGCTGCGGGCCGGCCAGCGCGATCTCCTTGACCACCTTGCGGCAGATCTTGGCGATCTCGCGTTCCAGGTTGCGCACGCCCGATTCGCGCGTGTAGTAGCGCACCACGTCCTGGATCGCATCGGCCCCGATTTCCAGCTCCTCCGGCAGCAGGCCGTTGGCCTTGATCTGCTTGGGCACCAGGTAGCGGGTGGCGATGTTCAGCTTTTCATCCTCGGTGTAGCCGGGGATGCGGATCACTTCCATGCGGTCCAGCAGCGGGCCGGGGATGTTGAGCGAGTTCGAGGTGGCCACGAACATCACTTCGGACAGGTCCAGGTCCACTTCCAGGTAATGGTCGTTGAAGGCGTTGTTCTGCTCCGGATCGAGCACTTCCAGCAGCGCCGAGGACGGGTCGCCACGGAAATCCATCGACATCTTGTCGATTTCGTCGAGCACGAACAGCGGGTTCTTGCTGCCGACCTTGTTGAGGTTCTGCACGATGCGGCCGGGCATGGAACCGACATAGGTCCGGCGGTGGCCACGGATCTCGGCTTCATCACGCACGCCGCCCAGCGACATGCGCACGAATTTGCGGTTGGTGGCCTTGGCGATGGACTGGCCCAGCGAGGTCTTGCCCACGCCCGGCGGCCCGACCAGGCACAGGATCGGGCCCTTCATCTGCTTCACCCGCGACTGCACCGCCAGGTATTCCAGGATGCGTTCCTTGACCTTGTCCAGGCCGTAGTGGTCGGCATCGAGCGTGTCCTGGGCAACCTTCAGGTCCTTGCGTACCTTGGAGCGCTTCTTCCACGGCACGCCCAGCAGCCACTCCAGGTAGTTGCGCACGACCGCCGCTTCGGCCGACATCGGCGACATCTGCTTGAGCTTGTTCAGTTCATTGCGTGCCTTGGCTTCCACCGCCTTGGGCATGCCGGCCTCTGCGATCTTGCGCGCCAGTTCCTCCAGCTCGCCCGGCGCGTCGTCCAGGTCACCCAGTTCCTTCTGGATGGCCTTCATCTGTTCGTTGAGGTAGTACTCGCGCTGGCTCTTTTCCATCTGCGACTTCACGCGGCCGCGGATGCGCTTTTCCATCTGCTGCACGTCGATTTCGCCATCGACCAGGCCGACCAGCATTTCCAGGCGCTCGCCCACCGGCAGCGTCTCCAGCAGGCGCTGCTTGTCCGACAGGCGCACGCTGATGTGCGCGGCGATGGTATCGGCCAGGCGCGCCGGCTCGTCGATGCCGGCCAGGGTCTGCAGCAGTTCCGGCGGCAGCTTGCGGTTGGTCTTCACGTACTGCTCGAACAGCGACATCAGCGAGCGGGCGATCGCCTCGATCTCGCGCGGTTCGCGGTCGGCACCGGCCTCGATCTCCACGGCCTGGCCGTGCAGGGCGCCGTTGCGCTCGGTCACGGTGGTCACTTCCACGCGCGACAGGCCTTCCACCAGCACCTTGATGGTGCCATCGGGCAGCTTCAGCAGCTGCAGCACCTGGGCCAGGGTACCGACCTGGTACAGGTCGGCCGCGTGCGGGTCATCGGTTTCGGCCGACTTCTGCGCCAGCAGCAGGATGCGCTTGTCCGCTTCCATCGCCTGTTCCAGCGCGTGCATGGACTTGTCACGGCCGACGAACAGCGGAATGACCATGTGCGGGAACACCACTACGTCACGCAGCGGCAGCACCGGCAGGTCGAGGGTTTCACTTGGGGAACGGGCCATGGGGGCTCCAGGGAAGGGGAAAAACCGCCTCCGGGAGGGAATCTTCCGGAGACAAAAAAGCCGATGGCCCCGTTATGGGGCCATCGGCTGCTGGATGCAAGATCTCCGTTGAAAATCCTTTCAAATCAATCGATTGAAAGAATCACTCGGCCCCGGCGGCCTTCTGTTCAGGTGCCGGAGGCGTCTGGTAGATCAGGTACGGCTCGGACTTGTGCTCGATCACCGATTCATCCACGACCACCTTGCTCACGTTCTCCTGTGAAGGCAGGTCGTACATGGTGTCCAGCAGGACCGATTCGACGATGGTACGCAGGCCGCGGGCGCCGGTCTTGCGCTTGAGGGCCTTGCGCGCGATGGCCGACAGGGCATCCGGGCGGAATTCCAGCTCGACGTTCTCCATCTCGAACAGCTTCTTGAACTGCTTGGTGATGGCGTTCTTCGGCTCGGTCAGGATCTTCACCAGCGCCGGCTCGTCCAGCTCCTCCAGGGTCGCCACCACCGGCAGGCGGCCGACGAACTCGGGGATCAGGCCGAACTTGATCAGGTCTTCCGGTTCCACCTCGGCCAGCAGCTTGCCCACTTCCTGCTTGCGCTCGCTGCTCTTGACCTTGGCGCCGAAGCCGATGCCGCCGGCGTCGTTGGAACGCTGCTGGATCACCTTGTCCAGGCCGGCGAACGCGCCACCGCAGATGAACAGGATGTTCTTGGTGTCCACCTGCAGGAATTCCTGCTGCGGGTGCTTGCGGCCGCCCTGCGGCGGAACGCTGGCCACGGTGCCTTCGATCAGCTTCAGCAGGGCCTGCTGCACGCCTTCGCCGGACACGTCACGGGTGATCGACGGGTTCTCGCTCTTGCGCGAGATCTTGTCGATTTCATCGATGTAGACGATGCCCTGCTGTGCCTTCTCGACATCGTAGTCGCACTTCTGCAGCAGCTTCTGGATGATGTTCTCCACGTCCTCGCCCACGTAACCGGCTTCGGTCAGCGTGGTGGCGTCGGCCATGGTGAACGGCACGTTGAGCAGGCGGGCCAGGGTCTCGGCCAGCAGCGTCTTGCCCGAACCGGTCGGGCCGACCAGCAGGATGTTCGACTTGGCCAGTTCGACCTCGTCGTTCTTCTGCCGGCTCTCGATGCGCTTGTAGTGGTTGTACACGGCCACGGCCAGCGTGCGCTTGGCGCGGTTCTGGCCGATCACGTACTGATCGAGCACCTCGAGGATCTCGCGCGGCTTGGGCAGCGAACTGCGCGCCGACTGCGCCTTTTCCTCAAGTTCCTCGCGGATGATGTCGTTGCACAGCTCCACGCATTCATCGCAGATGAACACGCTCGGACCCGCAATCAGCTTGCGCACTTCATGCTGGCTCTTGCCGCAGAAAGAGCAGTAGAGGATCTTGCCGGTGTCCGTGGAACGACCTTGGCGGTCTTCGCTCATGCTTCGCTTACCCAGTTACCCCACCCGCTGAACGGGGGTTCGATTCGAGAATAGCACAGGGCCGGAGGGACACCAGTCCCACCCGACCCTGCAGGAACGGGGCCTCCCTGGCCCCGTGAAGGCCGGTCAGCCCGCCTGGATCGACTCTTCCGGACGACGCTCCAGCACCTGGTCGACCAGCCCGTAGGCCTGCGCTTCGACCGCGCTCTTGAAGTTGTCGCGCTCGGTATCGCGCGCGATCGTCTCCAGCGACTGGCCGGTGTGCTTGGCCAGCACCTCGTTCAGGCGCGAACGCAGGGTCAGGATTTCACGGGCGTGGATGTCGATGTCGGTGGCCTGGCCCTGGAAGCCGCCCAGCGGCTGGTGGATCATCACGCGCGAATTCGGCAGCGCATAGCGCTTGCCCGCCGCACCCGATGCCAGCAGCAGGGCGCCCATCGAGGCCGCCTGGCCGACGCAGATGGTGCTCACGTCCGGCTTGATGTACTGCATGGTGTCGTAGATCGCCATGCCGGCGGTGACCACGCCACCGGGCGAATTGATGTAGATGCTGATGTCCTTTTCCGGGTTGTCCGCTTCCAGGAACAGCAGCTGCGCCACCACCAAGTTCGCCATGTGGTCGTCGATCGGACCGACCAGGAAGATCAGGCGCTCCTTGAGCAGGCGCGAGTAGATGTCGTAGGCACGCTCGCCACGGCTGGTCTGCTCGACCACCATCGGAACCATGTTCAGGGCTTTGGCTCGGTTGTCCATTACGTGAGGTACCTGTATTGGGGGAAAACAACCCCGCGCCAGGGGCGCGGGGCGTGGATCGATCCGCCCGGGATTACTGGCGGATCGCGTCCTGGAAGCCGAGCTTTTCCTCGGTGTGCTGGGCACGCTCGGCGATCCAGTCGATCACCTGCTCTTCCATCACGCGGTTCTGCAGGCCAGACATCAACTGGGGGTCGTTGCGGTACATCTCAATGACCTGCTCCGGCTCCTCGTAGGTCGAGGCGATCAGGCGCATCGTTTCGTTCAGGCGCTTGGGTTCCAGGCGCAGGTCGTTGGCACGGGCCACTTCGCCCACCAGCAGGCCGACCAGCACGCGCTTGGCGGCGGCGTCCTTGAAGCCCTCGTGGGCATCGGCCGGGACTTCGCCCACGTTCTGGCCGTTGCGGCGGGCCTGTTCGACCTGCTGGCCGAGCATGGCACGCGCTTCGTTCTCGACCAGGCGCGGCGGCAGTTCGACCGAGGCATAGGCGGCGATCAGCTGCTCGCCCACTTCACGGCGCAGGCGGTTCATCAGGGCGCCCTTCAGCTCGCGCTCCAGGTTGGCGCGGATGTCCTTGCGGAACTGCTCCACGTCGCCGCCCTTCACGCCGAAGCTCTTGATGAAGGCATCGTCCACCGCCGGCAGCACCGGCTCGGACAGGTCGGTGACCTTGACGGTGACCTGCACGGTCTTGCCCGCCAGCACCGGCACGCGCCAGTCGGCCGGGAACTCGACGTCCAGGGTCTTTTCTTCACCCTTGGCCAGGCCGACCAGGCCCTTTTCGATGGTTTCGAACATCATGCCCTGGCCGAGGATGATGCTGCCCTTCTCGGTGCCTTCGGCCGGCAGGCGCTCGTCGCCGGCCTGGGAGAAGGTTTCCAGCGCGACCAGATCGCCGTCCTGCGCGCCACGGGTGACCGGGGCCCAGGTGCGACGCTGCTGCTGCAGGTTCTCGATCATCTGGTCGATGTCGGCATCGGTGACTTCGGCGGTGTGGCGCACGACGGTCAGCTTGCTCACATCAACGTCGCCGAAGTCCGGCACCAGCTCGACGGTGGCCACGAAGGAGAATTCGCCTTCGTCACCCTTGTCGATGCGCGGGCTGCCGACGATGCGCAGGTCGTGCTCGCGCACGGCGGCATCGAAGGTTTCGCGCAGCAGGCCGTCCAGCGCCTCGCTACGGACCTGCGCGCCGAAGCGCTGCTCGATCACCTTGGCCGGCACCTTGCCCGGACGGAAACCCTTGATGCGGGTGGTACGGGCGATTTCGCCCAGGCGGCCGCTGATGTGGTTCTGCAGACGGTCTTCCGGCAGCGAGAAGCTCAGGCGGCGTTCCAGGGTGCCGGTGGATTCGATCGAAGCTTGCATGTTGACTCCTGCCACCGGTGGCGCTCGCCCCCGGCTCGATGATGGATGTATCGGTTGTAAGGCCGCGGCGTCGTGGACGCGCCTGCTCGCCGCAGCCCTTTAGTTTCGCCCAATTCGGCCTGCACTGCCAGCGCGTCCCGGTCAAGGGGGCCAAGGGGTGCCCATCAAGGGCGGAGACAGGCCGGCACTGGTGCGAAAGGGGGGACTCGAACCCCCACGCCTTGCGGCACTGGAACCTAAATCCAGGGCGTCTACCAATTCCGCCACTTTCGCGTGGCCGGCTCAGGCGTTCATTGTTGCAGCCACGCGCCGAAATCGGAAGACGTAGACATTGCTGAATGTGCGGCGTCAGCCGTTTTCCCGCCCCGCCGGCCCGGCGGCGGGCATGGCCTGTACCAGGCGCCCGGCCAGCGCCCGGTAGATCGGCACGTGGCAGACCCAGGACGACGCCACCCGGGCCAGCAGCACGGCAGCCAGGATGGGCAGCAGCAGGTCCCCGGTGTCGGTCAGTTCCAGTGAAATGACCGCCGAGGTCAGCGGCGCCTGGGTGACGCCGGTCAGGTAGGCGCACATGCCCAGGACCACCACGGCGGCCGGGTCCACCCCCGGCAGCAGGGCCGCCAGGTTGTGGCCCAGCCCGGCCCCCACGGCCAGCGCGGGGGAGAACAGGCCGCCGGGAATGCCCGCCACGTATGACACCAGGTTCGCCGCGAACTTCATCAGGCCGAACCCATCGCCGACGCCCCCCTGCCCCTGCACCAGCAGGCGCGCCTGTTCGTACCCCGTACCGAAGGCCCCCAGGCCGAAAACCACGCCCAGCAGCGCCAGCACCAGCCCACAGCCGGCCGCGAACAGCACCGGGTGGCGCGCCCGGGCCTGCCCCAGCCAGCGCGGGCGGCCATCGGCAGCGGCCAGCACCAACCGGCTGAACAGCCCCCCGCCCAGCCCGCCGGCCACGCCGCACAGCAGCACCGCCAGCCAGCCCATGCCCAGCGGCAGGGAGGCCCCCACCCGGCCGAAATAGGTGTAATTGCCCAGCAAGCCCAGTGACACCACGCCCGCCACGATCACTGCGGTCAGCAAGGTGCCGGAAAAGCGATGCTCGAAACGGCCGGACAGTTCCTCGATGGCGAACACGACACCGGCCAGCGGCGTGTTGAATGCCGCCGCAATGCCGGCCGCACCGCCGGCCAGCAGGAAATGCGTGGCCTGGCGCGGATCGCGGAAGCCCAGCGCGCGGCCGATCACATACATCAGACTGGCACCGACGTGCACGGTGGGCCCTTCGCGCCCCACCGAGGCACCGCCCAGCAGGGCCAGCACGGTCAGGCCCAGCTTGCCTGCCGATACCGGCAGGGCGAGGTTCTGCGCACGGAACGCCCGGTCCGGCGTGTCCAGCGCAGCGATGACCTGCGGGATGCCGCTGCCGCGCGTCGGGCGCAGCAGCCCCTGGGTCAGCCAGGCCAGCAGCGCGAACACGGCCGGGGTCAGCAGTACCGGCCACCAGGATGACGCCTGGTGGATGCGCGTGAACACCGCGAATGCCGCATCGGCCGCCTTGGCGAACACGATGGCGGCCAGCGCCACGGCGATCGCACCGCCCCACAGGGCGATGCGTTCCAGCCATTGTTCACGTGAGCCCAACCAGCGCCGGGAAGAAGGGGAAGGCACATCCATGCCCGCCATTTTCCCCCTCCTGCCCTCCCGGCGCTGTGCACGGGCTGGCCGCAACCTGCGCTGCTTACTGCGGTTTTGCCGGCGCGGTCGGCTGCGCGCCGTCCGTCGCCGCGGCCGGGTCGGCCTTGCGGATCTGCAGCGTCGATCCGTCGGCCGAGCGGCGCAGCTCGACCGCCTCGGCCGTCGTTTCATCCTGGCCTTCCACTACCGGATAGGTTCTCTGCATCAGTTCACCGTCAGCCGGATAGGTCCGGGGCGTGAGCGTGCCTTCGGCCGGCGCTGTCTGCCCCGTTTGCCCCGTTTGCCCCGTTTGCCCCGCCTGCCCCGCCTGCGCCACGGGCTGCACAGGATCAGCCTTCGCGGCTGTGGACCCGGCTTCCGCACCGGGCGTCCTGCTGCACCCGGCCAAGGCAACCAGCAACACGCCGGATGCCAGCACACCACGCATCAACACCTGCACCATCGTTCCACTCCCTGCTGCATGCGCCACCGGCGCGGAACCCGCATTGGGAGCGATGATGCCAACGAACACAGGGGCGCAGTGCACAGTATTGAAGACAGCAATGACGCGTTTAGCGCGCGTTTCAGCCGGACTTCAGCCCGCACGCAGCGCAGGCAAGAAAAAAGCCACTTGGAGGACCAAGTGGCTTTCGTCTGGTGGGCTGTCAAGGATTCGAACCTTGGACCTATTGATTAAGAGTCAACTGCTCTACCAACTGAGCTAACAGCCCGAAATCGGGGCGCGAATTATGACCTGATACGCACGCGCCGTGCAAGCCTTTTTTGATCGAGGATGCGGATTGCCGCACGACTCGCGTTCTACGCACGCGTCATGGCCGCTGACGACATCAGCGATACGCTGTCTGCGAACACAACAAAGAAAAAAGCCACCTGGCGTACCAGGTGGCTTCTGTCTTGGTGGGCTGTCAAGGATTCGAACCTTGGACCTATTGATTAAGAGTCAACTGCTCTACCAACTGAGCTAACAGCCCGTGAAACTCAGACGCACATTATAGCGTGCTTTCTGTTTATTGCAATACCGTGTCGGCGATGCCGGCGCGGTTGAATCAGTGGGGTGGCTGAGGGGATTCGAACCCCCGACCACCGGAATCACAATCCGGTACTCTAACCAACTGAGCTACAGCCACCACTGAAACCGTGTTTCCCCGGCACTACCGCCACCGTTGAAACCTGAACTTTCCGCTTGTCCGGCGCCGTGTTTGAAGTGGCTGCCCGTTGAAGCGAGTCCGGCATTTTCCGGGAGTCGCGCGGGAATTGCAAGCACTTCTTCACATTGATGTGCAGGGCGTCCGTACGGCCTGCTCGCCGCCGCCTGCCCTATCGCAGCGAGGCGTCCAGGACATCCTTGAACAGATCGCTTCGCGGCATCTGCGACCGAGGTATCTCCGCCTCATCAAACCATTGCGGCGGTGCTTCCGGGTGCGGCCCGGTCAGCACCACCACGCCCTTGCCATGGGCATAACGCGCCGCCGCCAGATCACCGTTGGCATAGCGTGCGATCACCCTGAAACCGGGTGCTGCCCCTGCCGACGGCAGGTACGGCCCGTCCTGGAAGAACGCGCTTTCCTGGCGGCCATTCCACTGCACCGGCACGGCAGCATCATCGATGCCATGCACCGGAAATCCCGGGCGCCCCGCCTCGGCGTCCAGGTCCTGCGGCAACAGCCCCAGATAGGACGCGCCGGCCAGATACGCCCCCATGCACAGGCCGATGAAGCGGCCGCCGCCCTCGACAAAATCGCCGATGGCCGCCGCCTGCGCATCGCCCAGTGCAGCGAACGCGCCCTGGATATCCTGGCCGCCTCCCGGCTGCACATAAGCCACGTAACGCTCACGCGTCACCTCGGTGACATCGACGGCTTCATCCGGCCCGACGAAGTCCACCCGGTAACGCGGCCCCTGGCGTTCAATGGCCGCCTGCACGGCTTCGGAACAGCCCGGGCAACCCGCCTCACCCCGGTACACGGCAATGCGGGCAACGGTGGCATCGGCCGCTGCCTGCACGATGCCCACGGGCAACAGCAGCAGGGCTGCCAGCCACACGCCGGGCTGCCATCGGAAAGGACGTCGGGACATGCTCACCTGCAGCACCTGGCTGCCCGGATCGGGCGTGGCTACTATGCCGCGCGTGCCGGCCCGCTGCTTGAACCGCTGCCGACCCGTGCATGCCACGGTGCCCGCGCCGCAACGCGGATGCGGCAACCCGCAGGAAGGAAATGGCGTGGCGCGGCGGTGCGGCAGGACAGGAACGGCCAATGGCGCGCCCGACAGGAATCGAACCTGTAACCGCCGGCTTAGAAGGCCGGTGCTCTATCCAGTTGAGCTACGGGCGCCCTGACCGGATGCTGCATCCAATCCGACATGGACGGTGGATGGATTTGGTCGGGGTAGAGGGATTCGAACCCCCGACATCCTGCTCCCAAAGCAGGCGCGCTACCAGACTGCGCTATACCCCGGTGGTAATCCTGTCGGGGACCAAGGCCCCGGCAGAGTCGGGCATTGTGGCCAGCGGCCTCCCCCCTGTCAATCTGAACCGGCGATACCTGCCGACCCGGCCACGGTGCCCTGCCTGCCATTGCGATATGCTGCCGCTATCGGCCGGATGGCCGTGGCCCCTCATCTGATCGCACGGAGATTTCGCATGCGCAGCGGCAACCCGGCTCTTTCCGAGTCGACCTTCCTGGACCTGGCCAGCGGCTCGGTGGTGTCACGCCCCGGCCAGGCCATGACCCTCAATGGCACCGTCAACAAGACCGGCATCCTGCTGCTGTTGACCGTGCTCACCGCAGCCTTTGCCTGGAACCAGACGGTAGACGCCTCCGGCCAGATGCTGCCGGGCGCCGGCCTGTACGCCATGGGCGGTGCGATCGGCGGCCTGGTGCTGGCCCTGGTGACCGTGTTCAAGAAGGAATGGTCGCCGGTCACCGCACCGATGTACGCGCTGGTGGAAGGCCTGTTCCTGGGCGCGATCTCGGCACTGTTCAACGCCAAGTTCCCCGGCATCGTGTTCCAGGCCGTGCTGCTGACCTTCGGCACGCTGTTCGCCCTGCTGTTCGCCTACCGCAGCGGCATCATCAAGGCCACCGAGAACTTCAAGCTGGGCGTGGTGGCGGCTACCGGCGGCATCGCCCTGCTCTACCTGGCGTCGTTCGTGCTGGGCTTCTTCAACATCGACGTGCCGGTGATCCACGAAGCCAGCTGGCTGGGCATCGCCTTCAGCCTGTTCGTGGTGGTGGTGGCCGCACTGAACCTGGTGCTGGATTTCGACTTCATCGAAACCGGCGTGGAACAGGGCGCGCCGAAGTACATGGAGTGGTATGGCGCATTCGGCCTGATGGTGACGCTGGTCTGGCTGTACGTGGAGTTCCTGCGCCTGCTGTCGAAGATCCAGCAGCGCTGACTCCATCAATGCCGTAAACGACAAAGGGCGCTCATCGGGCGCCCTTTTTCATGCCCCGCTGCCCCGGGCCAGCAACGGCGGCACCGAGGCTGCCAGCATCGCCAGGCCCGAAGCGGTCAGCAGCCCCAGCACGATCTGCCGGAAGCGCGCCTCGCTGATGCCGATGTACACCCGCGCGCCCAGCAGGGTGGGGACCAGCATCGCCGGCGCGACAATGGCGAAATACGGGAGCATCGGCGCAGTAACCATGCCACGCCCGACATAGGTGGCCAGGGTCACGGCCAGCATCGCAAGGTTGAAGTTCTGGATGACCGCGCGCTGCTCGTCCTTGCCGAACCCACGCAGCGTGCTCCACAGCGTCGGCACCGGCCCGGCGAACCCGCCGATGCCGCTGAGCATGCCGCCCGCCAGACCGGCCAGAGCATCGCCGAAGCGTCCGCCTGTGGTGATGGGAGGCAGCGACCGCGCCATCAGCATCAACGGGCACCAGATCGCCAGGAAGCTCCCCAGCAGCGCCTTGAACCACACCATGTCCAGCTGCGGCAGCACGGCCACCCCCAACGGGATGCCGGCCAGCCCGCCCAGCACGAACGGCAGCAGCGTGCGGAACTGGAAGCCACGGCGCACGGTGAACACCGCCAGCACCTGCCCGACCAGCGCACCGAACACCGACAACGCGGCCGCCAGCCGCGGGTCCAGCGTCCATGCCCAGAACGACATGGCGACCATCCCGAAGGCAAAACCGGACAACCCCTGCACGAAACCCGCCACCATCGCGCCCAGGGCCACCACCAGGTACACCACCATGCCTGCGTCCATCCACCTGTCCTGTTGCTGCGGCCCGGCTACGCCACCGTGTCCGGTTGCCCAGCGTAGTGCGCGGCCAGGTGTTCGACCAGCGCGCGCACTTTCGGTGCCAGTGCGCGTGCATGCGGGTACAGCGCGAAGTAACGGCGCTCACCGGCATGCCAGGCCGGCAGCACGCGGATCAGGCGGCCTGCGCGCAGGTCTTCGCGCACGGTCAGCGCGGTGAACACCGCAATGCCAACCCCGGCCAGGGTGGCCGCATGCAGGGCGGGGGTGGCATCCAGGCGCAACCGCTGGCCCACATCGGCACGGGCCTGGGCACCGCGCGGGCCATGCAGCAGCCAGGACGCATCGCCGCCGCCCGTGCGGAAGGCCAGCAGCACATGCGTGGAAAGATCGGCCACCTGCCGCGGCAGGCCGTGCCGGGCGATGTAACCCGGTGCCGCCACCAGGATGCGTTCGCAGCAGGCCAGCTCGCGCGCGACCAGTTGGCTGTCCGGCAGCGAAGGCGCGATGCGCAGGGCCAGGTCGAAGCCTCCCCCCACCACATCGACCAGCTGGTCATCGGCCGACAGATCCAGGGCCACCTGCGGGTAGCGGGCCAGGAAGCCGGGCAGCCAATGCGGCAGCTCCTGGCTGGCCACCACCTGCGGCACGCTCAGCCGCACGCTGCCGGCCGGCACTGCCTGGCCGGCACGGGCACGCGCATCGGCCGCTTCCAGGCGTTCGAGCAGGACCACGGCGTCGCGGTAGTAGCCGCGCCCGGCTTCGGTCAGGGACAGGCGGCGGCTGTTGCGGTCCAGCAGGCGCACCTGCAGATGGTCTTCCAGCTGCCGCAGCTGCCGCGACATCGCCGAATGGGTGGTGCCCAGATGCTCGGCCGCCGCCGTGAAGCTGCCGGCATCGACAATGGTGCGCAGCGCACGCAGGGCGGCGAAGTGGTCCATGGTAGTAGCGGCCCATTGCGATGGAACCGGCAGCGTAACAGCCGTGCAGCGTCTACCGCCCACAAACGCAACGGGGCGCCCGAAGGCGCCCCGCTGTGGAACCGACAGGCATCGCGCGGCCGCTTACAGGCGGCTGGCGATGGCCTTGGCGAATTCCATGGTGGTGCCGGTGCCGCCCAGGTCGCCGGTCAGCGAATCCTTGGCTTCCATCGTGGCGACGATGGCCTTGCGCAGGCGCTCGGCGTTCTGCGGCTGGCCGACGTGGTCCAGCATCTGCGCCGCTGCCAGCAGCAGCGCGCACGGATTGGCCTTGCCCTGCCCGGCGATGTCCGGCGCGGTGCCGTGCACGGCTTCGAAGATCGCCGCGTCCTTGCCGATGTTGGCACCCGGGGCCAGGCCCAGGCCGCCGACCAGGCCGGCGCACAGGTCGGAGATGATGTCGCCGAACAGGTTGGTGGTGACGATCACGTCGAACTGTTCCGGACGCATCACCAGCTGCATGCAGCAGTTGTCGACGATCATTTCCTGGAACTCGATGTCCGGGTACTGCGCGGCCACTTCACGGGCGACGTTCAGGAACAGGCCCGAAGTCGACTTGATGATGTTGGCCTTGTGCACGGCGGTGACCTTCTTGCGGCCGACGCTGCGGGCCAGCTCGAAGGCGTAGCGCACGATGCGCTCGGAGCCCTTGCGGGTGATGCGGGTACCGGAGAAAGCGGTCTCGCCGTCAGCCGACACTTCCTGGCCTTCGGCCAGGTAGGCACCTTCGGTGTTCTCACGGACGGTGATCAGGTCGACGTTGTCAAAGCGCGACTTGGTGTTCGGGAAGGTGTGCGCCGGGCGGACGTTGGCGTACAGGTCGAAGTGGCGGCGCAGGCTGACGTTGATCGAGGTGAAGCCACCACCGACCGGGGTGGTCAGCGGGCTCTTCAGGGCAACCTTGTTGCGCGCGATCGATTCCAGGGTGACGGCCGGCATCAGGTCGCCGTGCTTTTCCAGAGCCACCAGGCCGGCGTCGGCGTCTTCGTACTCCAGGCCGGCGTTGAGCTGGTCGAGCACGAACAGGGTGGCGTCCATGATCTCCGGGCCGATGCCGTCGCCGCGGATGACCGTGATTTTCTGCGTCATTGATCCAATTCCGAACAGGGGGGAATACGCCGTCCGGAGATGCCCGGAAACGCCGGCGCTAGGGAAGTTTCACCCGCAATTATGCCTGAGCCGGGGCCGAGGTCCCAAATAGACCATGGTCCGAGTGCCCGGCCCAGGCAGAATTGCCCGCGCACTCCTCCTCTCCCCCCGCCTGTCGGCGCGCCCCTGCAAACCGCTAGGCGGTTTGCCCGCGCATTCCCCCTCTCCCCCCGCCTGTCGGCGCGCCCCTTCAACAGAAGGGGCTCTACTCCAGAGGGTCGGCTGGGGGCTGGGGGGCTCTGGTGGGTGCCGACCTTGGTCGACACCGGCCTGGGCGGCCGACCAGGGCCGCCCACTCCCGGCCGGTGCGCGGTGGCTCAGTGCTCGTGCGCTTCGGGGGCGGGGGCGCCGCCTTCGAGCTGGTCCAGGAAATCGACCGCGCGGCGCAGGTGCGGGATCACGATGGAGCCACCGACCACCAGGCCGACCGAGAAGGTCTCGAAGAACTCCTCGCGGGTCACGCCGGCGTCCTTGCACTGGGCCACGTGGTAGCTGATGCAGTCATCGCAGCGCAGCACCATCGAGGCCACCAGACCCAGCAGTTCCTTGGTCTTCACGTCCAGCGCGCCGGCCTGGTAGGTCTGCGTGTCCAGCGCGAAGAAGCGGCGCACCACCTGGTTCGGCTCGCCCAGGATGCGCTCGTTCATGCGCTTGCGGAACTCGGTGAACTCGGCGATGCGGTCCTTGCTGCCCTGGTCGTCGGCGCTCATGCCTGGCCCTGCCCGGCCAGCAGCGGCTCCAGCTTGCCTTCACGGTGCAGGGCCATCATGTCGTCATAGCCGCCGACATGGACCTCGCCCACGAAGATCTGCGGCACACTGGTACGGCGGGTCAGCGCCACCATCTTCTCGCGCTCGGCCGGGTCCAGGTCGATGCGGACCTCGGTCCACTGCTGGCCCTTGCTCTTGAGGAAGTTCTTGGCGGCCACGCAGTACGGGCAGACGGCGGTGGAATAGAGGGTGATGGCGGGTGCACCGCCGGCGGTCTGGGCTGTCACGGGAAACTCCACGGTGGATCGACGGTCTCTATATGGTACCGGTGCGCTGGAATTTCCACGCCACGCCCGCAACACTGTGGATTAACGATTGGTTGCCCCCTGCCCTGCCACGCTTGGCAGGCCCCGCCCGAGGACATCCTGCTTGCGAGCCCTGCTGCTGTCTACCGCCGTCACCCTGGCCCTGGCCGCGCCGCTGGCCATGGCACAGGAAAAACTGCCGGACATCGGTTCCTCGGCCGGCGAGCTGCTGACCCCGGCCCGCCAGGCCGAGTACGGGGCGATGATGCTGCGCGAACTGCGCAACTACGGCTACCTGCTGGACGACCCGCTGGTGAACGAGTGGCTGCAGACCATGGGCACCCGGCTGGGTGCCAACAGTGCCCAGCCCCGCCAGCCCTACACCTTCTTCATGATGCGCGACCGCCAGATCAACGCCTTCGCCACGCTGGGCGGCTACATCGGCGTCAACGCGGGCCTGGTGCTCACCGCCGAGCGCGAGGACGAAGTGGCCGCGGTGCTGTCCCATGAAATCGCCCACGTCACCCAGCAGCACGTGCTGCGCGGCGTCGAGCGGGCACAGCGCGACCAGATCCCGATCCTGCTGGGCATGCTGGCCGCCGTGGTGGCCGCACAGCAGTCCGGCGGCAATTCTTCCGGCAATGCCACCATGGCGGCGATCACCTCCGGCATGGGGCTGATGCAGCAGCGGCAGATCAACTACACCCGCTCCAATGAATCCGAAGCCGACCGGCTGGGCATCCGCACCCTGGCCCGCAGCGGCTACGACGTGGATGCGATGGCCGGCTTCTTCGAGCGCATGTCCAGTGCGATGCGGGGCAACGAGGGCGGCTACAGCGTGCCGGAGTTCCTGCGCACCCACCCGGTCAACACCACCCGCATCAGCGAGGCCAAGGCGCGTGCGGACCAGATGAAGAAGGACACGGTGCTGTTGACCACCGAAGTCCCCGGCGGCGTGCGCCAGGAACGGGTCAACCCCAGTGATCCATCACTGGCCGAACCGCTGCTGCGGGGCGGCAATCCGCTGCTGCCCAGCACGGTACTGAGCCTGCCGCTGGGCCAGCTCAGCCGCGGCAGCAGCGGGCAGTTCGAATGGGCGCGCGAACGCCTGCGCGTGCTCAGTGCCGGCACGCCGGCGGAACTGGACCGCGAGTACGCCGACCTGGGCCGCCGCCAGAAGGCCGGCCTGACCGCCCCGCAGCGCTACGGCCAGGCCCTGGCGAAGATGACCACCGGCACCGCCGGTGCCAACGAGGCCCTGCGGACACTGGCCACGTTGAACGATGCCGATCCGGACAACCTGTGGGTGGCGCTGGCGCTGGGCGAGGCCGAATCCCGGGCCGGCCACCCGGCCCAGGCCAACGCGCGCTTTGAACGCCTGCTGCGTGAGCATCCCGGCAGCCGGCCCGTGGCGCTGACCTATGCGGAAATGCTCAACGAACAGGGCGGACGTGACGCTGGGCAGCGCGCCCAGGCCATGCTGCGACCCCTGCTGTCGCAAAGCAGTAACGATCCGGTCTTCCAGCAGCGCTACGCCCGGGCCAGCGAACTGGCCGGCGATTCGGTGCGGGCCAGCGAGGCCTATGCCGAGGCCGCCTTCCTCACCGGCCGCCCGGAACAGGCCCTGCTGCAGCTGCAGGCGCTGAAGAACAACCCCGGGCTGGATTACGTGGGCCGGGCGCGCGTGGATGCGCGCATCGAGGCCATTACCCCCACCGTGCTGGAACTGCGCCGGCAAGGCGTGCAGGACCCGGAACTGGACCGACGCTGACCGGCAGATGACCGGCCGATGGCAGCCTCCATACGCTTCCGGCGCCCACGTCACAAACCTGTCATCAAACCGTAGTCTACTGGCACCACTCCAGTAACCGAGCCCTACGGTGTCCCTGTGCAGAAACGCATCCTGATCGTCGATGACGAGCCCGCGATCCGCGAAATGGTCGCCTTCGCGCTCCGCAAGGGCGACTATGAACCCGTTCATGCCGGCGACGCCCGCGAAGCGCAGACCGCGATCGCCGACCGTGTTCCGGACCTGATCCTGCTGGACTGGATGCTGCCCGGTACCAGCGGCCTGGACCTGGCGCGCCGCTGGCGCAAGGAAACCCTGACCCGCGAAGTGCCGATCATCATGCTGACCGCACGCGGCGAGGAAAACGACCGCGTCGGCGGCCTGGAAGCCGGCGTGGATGACTACGTGGTCAAGCCGTTCTCCGCACGCGAACTGCTGGCCCGCATCCGCGCGGTGATGCGCCGTGCCCGCGAAGACGATGAGGATGGCAGCGTGGCCGTCGGCCCGATCCGCATCGACGGTGCCGCCCACCGCGTGTTCGCCAGCGACCAGCCGGTGCCGATCGGCCCCACCGAATACCGCCTGCTGCACTTCTTCATGACCCACCCCGAGCGCGTGTACACCCGCGCCCAGCTGCTGGACCATGTGTGGGGCGGCAGCGTGTACGTGGAAGAACGCACCATCGACGTGCACATCCGCCGCCTGCGCAAGACGCTTGAACCGTTCGCCGCGGAGAACATGGTGCAGACCGTGCGTGGTGCCGGCTACCGCTTCTCCACTGCCACCTGAGCCTCGTCGTGCCGGTGCCGCGCCCTGGCGGGTGCCGGCGCCGGCAACTCTGCTATAACCCTTGGTTCCTGCCTGCGAACCACCGCTCCCCATCGACGAGACCGCAATGCCGCGCCACATCCGTTCCGCCTGGTTGAAGACCCTGGCCACTGTTGCCACGGTAGTGCTGTTGGCCGGCGTCATCGGAATGATCACCGGGCAGGTGTGGTTATGCGTGGCACTGGCGGCGGTGGGGGTACTGGCCTGGCATTACTGGCGCCTGCGCAGCGTGCTGCGCCGGCTGACCGCCCGCCAGCGCTGGGAGACCGCACGCGGTACCGGCGTGTGGAACGAGCTGGACCGCCTGCTGTACCGCAACCAGGTGGAAATGCGCGTGCGCAAGCGCCGCCTGCTGGACATGCTGCGCAGCTACCGCGCCGCCGCCGCGGCACTGCCCGATGCGATCGTGGTGCTGGACCGCAACAGCCAGCGCGTGCAGTGGTTCAATGAAGCGGCCACCGCGCTGCTCGGCCTGCACCATCCCGGCGATCTGGGCTCGGCGCTGGTCGAGCGCCTGCAGCCGATGCCGCTGGCGCACTGGCTGGCCGGCGGCCGCAACGCCGAACCGATCCTGGACGTGCCCTCCCCGGTCGATCCGGCGATCCGCCTGAACCTGCGCCTGATTCCCTACTCGTCCGACTACTGGCTGCTGATCGCCCGCGATGTCAGCAAGCTGCTGCGCCTGGAACAGGTGCGTCGTGACTTCGTCGCCAACGTATCGCACGAACTGCGCACACCGCTGACGGTGGTGCATGGCTACCTGGACATGATGGACCCGGAGGATTTTCCGGGTACCGGCCCGATGCTGGAGGAAATGCGCAAGCAGAGCCAGCGCATGGCCCAGCTGGTGGAAGACCTGCTGACGCTGTCGCGGCTGGAATCGCAGGAGCACAGCGAAGAGGAAACCGTGGCCATGCAGCCGATGCTGGCCACCCTGCGCCGCGAAGCCGAAGCGCACAGCCAGGGGCGCCACCAGATCAGCGTGGACGACCTGGCCGGGGTGGACCTGCAGGGCTCGACCAAGGAACTGCACAGCGCGTTTTCCAACCTGGTCACCAATGCCGTGCGCTATACGCCGGCCGGTGGCCGGATCACGGTGGAGTTCCGCTGCGAAGGCGACGGCGTGGTGCTTGCGGTGCGCGATACCGGCTACGGTATCCCCGCCAACCACCTGCCGCGCCTGACCGAACGTTTCTACCGCGTCTCCAGCAGCCGCTCGCGTGAAAGCGGCGGCACCGGCCTGGGCCTGTCCATCGTCAAGCACATCCTCAGCCTGCACCATGCGCGGCTGGAGATCGAAAGCGAGGTCGGCAAGGGTTCGGTGTTCGCCTGCCATTTCGATGGCGACCACGTGCGCGTGCGCGAGGCCGCCCCCCTGACTTCCGCCGAAGAATGACCCCATGAGCAGCCTTGGATCCGTCCCCGTCCCCGTGAGCCCGGAAACCGATCCACTGCGTGATCCGGCGCTGTACATCAACCGCGAACTGTCCCAGCTGGATTTCAACTTCCGCGTGCTGGCCCAGGCGATGGACCCGCAGGTACCGCTGCTGGAGCGCCTGCGCTTCATGTGCATTTCCTGCACCAACCTGGACGAGTTCTTCGAGATCCGCGCCGCTGCCGTGCGCCATGCGCAGGAGTTCGGGCTGCCACCGGCCCCGGACGGCATGGGGCCGCAGGCGATCCTCGCCGCCATCCACGAACGTGCTGCCGAACTGGTGGACCAGCAGTACCGCTGCTGGAACCAGACGCTGCGCCCGGCGCTGATGGACGCCGGCATCGGCGTGCTCGGCCGTGATTCGTGGAATGCCCGCCAGAAGCGCTGGCTGCGCGCCTATTTCCGCAACGAGATCATGCCGGTGCTGTCGCCGCTGGGCCTGGACCCGGCGCATCCGTTCCCGAAGATCCTCAACAAATCGCTGAACATCGTGGTGGTGCTCAAGGGCACCGATGCGTTCGGCCGTGCCGGCCACCTGGCCATCGTGCGCGCGCCGCGCTCGCTGCCCCGCATCATCCAGCTGCCCGAATCGCTGGGGGGCCCGCAGAACTTCGTGTTCCTGTCCTCGGTGCTGTCCACCTTCGTCGGCGAACTGTTCCCCGGCATGGAAGTCCAGGGGGCCTACCAGTTCCGCGTCACCCGCAATTCGGAACTGGTGGTGGACGAGGAGGAAGTGGAAAACCTGGCGCTGGCACTGCGTGATGAACTGGTGGACCGCGGCTACCGCCCCGCGGTCCGGCTGGAGATCGCCCATGACATGCCGCGCGAGATCCTGCGCACGCTGCTGCAGAACTTCGGCCTGACCGAAAACGCGGTGTACCGCATCGATGGCCCGGTCAACCTCAACCGCATCATCCAGCTGTACGACCTGATCGCGCAGCCGGACCTGAAGTACCCGCCGATGAACCCGCGCACCCTGCGCGACAGCGACGGCATCTTCGAGATCGCCGCCCGCCAGGACCTGCTGCTGCACCACCCCTTCGACGCCTTCACCGCCGTGCTGGACCTGATCAAGCAGGCCGCCGTGGACCCGCACGTGCTGGCGATCAAGCAGACCCTGTACCGCACGGGCAAGGATTCGCTGATCGTCGATGCGCTGATCCAGGCCGCGCGCAACGGCAAGGACGTGACGGTGGTGGTGGAGCTGCGCGCGCGCTTCGATGAGGAAGCCAACCTGGGCCTGGCCGACCGCCTGCAGGAAGCCGGCGTGCAGGTGGTGTATGGCGTGGTGGGCTACAAGACCCACGCCAAGATGCTGCTGATCGTGCGCCGCGAAGGCCGCAAGCTGCGCCGTTACGTGCACCTGGGCACCGGCAATTACCACAGCGGCACTGCCCGCGCGTACACCGACCTGAGCCTGATCACCGCCGATGCGGACATCGGCAACGATGTGCACCTGCTGTTCCAGCAGCTGTCGGGCCTGGCCTCGAAGATGAAGCTCAAGCGCCTGCTGCAGTCGCCCTTCACCCTGCACACCGGCATCCTGGCCCGCATCGAACGCGAGACGGCCATCGCCGCCGCCGGCCGGCCGGGCCGCATCATCGCCAAGATGAATGCCCTCAACGAGCCGCAGGTGGTGCGCGCGCTGTATGCCGCCTCGCAGGCCGGCGTGCAGATCGACCTGATCATCCGCGGCGCCTGCACGCTGCGCCCGGGCGTGCCCGGGGTGTCGGACACCATCCGCGTGCGCTCGATCGTCGGCCGCTTCCTGGAACACAGCCGCGTGTACTGGTTCGGCAACGACGGCGCGCCGGAACTGTACTGCGCCAGCGCCGACTGGCTGGAACGCAATCTGCTGCGCCGGGTGGAAACCTGCTTCCCGATCCTGGACCCGTCGCTGGCCAAGCGCGTGTACCGCGAGGTGCTGCAGAACTACCTGGACGACAACCTCAACGCCTGGGAGCTGGACGCCGAGGGCGTGTACCACAAGCGTGCCCCCGCCCGCGATGAAGCGCCGCATTCGGCACAGATGGCGTTGATGCAGGGGCTCTGACCCGGTAGGGGCCGATCTTGGTCGGCACGTTGGGATTCATCCACGCATGGCGTGGATCTACCGTGTCGACCAAGGCCGACACCTACCAGAACAGCCGCGTGAGCCTGTCGAAGGCGGGGTGGGTACGCCGGACCCACCCCGCCATCCCACGGGTAGCCCGCTTTTGCCGTTGCCGTTGCTTCGGCAGGTGCAGGGCGCAGCCCTGCCGCACTCCCCTCTTCCCTGATGTGAAGGCCGCGCGGTGACGCCGCGACCCGGCCTTCGGCTAACATTCGCCCATGCCGCACACCACCACACCGCCCGCATTGCAGGATGGCGACCTGCTGGCCGCCATCGATCTTGGCTCCAACAGCTTCCACATGGTCATCGCCCGCTACACCCTGGGCCAGTTGCGGGTGGTGGACCGCCTGCGGGAAACCGTGCGCATGGCCGATGGACTGGACGGCAAGGGTGGGCTGTCGGCTGCCGCACGGCAGCGCGCGCTGGAATGCCTGGCCCGCTTCGGCCAGCGCCTGCGCGGCATTCCCGGCTACCGGGTACGCGCCCTGGCCACCAACACCGTGCGCCAGCTGCGCTCGCCGCAGTCGTTCCTGGTGCCCGCGGAAACCGCGCTGGGCCATGCCATCGAAGTGGTCAGCGGCCGTGAAGAGGCGCGCCTGATCTACCTGGGCGTGGCCCATGCACAGCCCCCCAAGCCCGGGCAGCGGCGGCTGGTGATCGACATCGGCGGCGGCTCCACCGAATTCATCATCGGCATGGGCATGCAGACCCTGGAACGGGAAAGCCTGCAGGCCGGCTGCATCGCCAGCACGCGCCGCTTCTTCCCCGGCGGCAAGCTCAGCCGCAAGCGCTGGAAGGATGCGCTGGCCGAGATCGGCCGCGAGTTCCAGCCCTTCGCCAACAAGTACCGCGCCCTGGGCTGGCAGGAAGCGCTGGGATCGTCAGGCACGCACAAGGCCATCAGCGAAATCTGCGCGACCATGAAGCTGAGCAAGGGCGCGATCACCGCGCAGGCCCTGCCGGTCCTGCGCGATGAACTGCTCAAGGCCAAGAAGATCGACGATATCGTGCTGCCCGGCCTGTCCAGCGAACGGCGGCCGATCATCGCCGGCGGCATCCTGGTGCTGGAAGCCGCGTTCCAGGCCCTGGGCCTGGAAAAACTGCTGGTCAGCAAGGCCGCCATGCGCGAAGGCATCCTGTACGACATCCTCGGCCGCGCCGCCGAGAACGACCTGCGTGATGAATCGGTGGCGGCCCTGTGCCAGCGCTACGGTATCGACCTGGTGCAGTCCGCGCGGGTGCACGACACTGCGCTGCTGCTGCTGGAACAGGTCCAGGAGGCGTGGCAGCTGGATGCCGACGATACCCGCATGCTGGGCTGGGCCGCGCGCCTGCACGAACTGGGGCTGATGATCGCCCACAGCGGCTACCACGTGCACGGCAGCTATGTGCTGGAAAATTCGGACATCGCCGGTTTCTCGCGGCAGGAGCAGCAGATGCTGGCGGCGCTGGTGCGTACCCACCGCCGCAATGTGCCCAAGACGGCCTTCGACGCCCTTCCCGAACGCCTGCTGCTGCCGGCCCGGCGGCTGGCCACCCTGCTGCGCCTGGCGGTGCTGCTCAACCGCGCGCATGAAGATGCGCCGCTGCCGGCACTGGAACTGACCGCCGATGACACGCGCCTGTCATTGATCGTGCCGCAGGCCTTCATCGACGCACGGCCGCTGCTGCGTGCGGACCTGATCGGCGAGACCGAAGGCATGGCCGGGCTGGGCATCCAGTTCCGGCCCTTCGTGGCCTGACCCGGGCGTGCCCCGCGCAGGGGCCGCCGGCCGGCGCAGGCGGCGTCATCCCGCCGCCACAAACCGGTCATAACCACTACATCGCGGGGCCCGAGCATGCCGTAAAACCGGAGGCCCGCCATGCGCTACGCCATCGTCACCGAGACCTACCCGCCGGAAGTGAACGGCGTGGCCCTGACCGTGCAGGGCCTGGAACAGGGCCTGCGTGCGGCCGGCCATGACGTGGACCTGGTACGCCCACGCCAGGCCGGCGAAGCGCTGGAGGGCGTGCCCGGTACGCTGCTGGTGCCCGGTGCGGCCCTGCCCCGCTACCCCGGCCTGCGCTTCGGCCTGCCCGCACCGATCCGCCTGGGCCGGCACTGGCAGCAGCAGCGCCCGGATGCGCTGTACATCGCCACCGAAGGCCCGCTGGGCTGGTCGGCGCTGCGTACCGCGCGCCGGCTGGGCATCCCGGTGGCCACCGGCTTCCACACCCGCTTTGACGAGTACCTGCCCGACTACGGCGTGGCCTGGCTGCAGGCTGCGGCCATGCGCTGGATGCGCCGCTTCCACAACCAGGCCGATGCGACCCTGGTGCCCACCCGCGAACTGCAGCAGTTTTTGACCCAGCAGGGGTTCGAGCGCGTGCGCCTGCTGGCCCGCGCCGTGGACAGCCAGCAGTTCGAGCCCAGCCGTCGCGACCCCGTGCTGCGGGAAGAATGGGGTATCGACGGCAACGGTCTGGCAGCGATCTACGTCGGCCGGATCGCGGCCGAAAAGAACCTGGGTCTGGCCGTGAAGGCCTTCCGGCGGCTGCAGCAGCTGCGGCCGAAGGCGCGCTTCGTGTTCGTCGGCGATGGCCCGGCGCGCGAGAAGCTGGCCCACGACAATCCTGACTTCATTTTCTGTGGCATCCAGCGCGGCGATGCACTGGCCCGCCATTTCGCCAGCGGCGACCTGTTCCTGTTCTCCAGCCGCAGCGAAACCTTCGGCAACGTGACGCTGGAAAGCATGGCCAGCGGTGTGGCCACGATCGCCTTCGACTATGGTGCCGCCCGCGAATACCTGCGCAGCGGCGACAACGGCATGGCCGTGGAGACCGACGAACAGTTCGTCGAAGCGGCGGTGCAGCTGGCCACCGATGACGACCTGCGCCGCCGTCTGGCAGGCAGCGCGGCAACGGCGATGAAACGCCTGCACCCACAGCAGGTGGTGGCCGAATTCGATGCATTGCTGGCCGAACTGGCCCTGGCACGGAGGACCGGACATGCGCACCACGCCGCTTGAACTGCTGGCCGGGCGTGAAGCACGCCTGTGCCGCCGCGCCAACCACTACTGCCGGCGGCGTCCCATCCGACGCGGGTTTTCCATCATCAGCCGGCTGGGCGATGGCGTGTTCTGGTATGCCCTGATGGGCGCGCTGGTGCTGGCCGATGGCTTCGATGGCCTGCGGGCGTCGCTGCACATGGCCGCCACCGGGCTGGCCGCACTGCTGCTGTACAAGGGGCTCAAGCGCTGGACCCGGCGCCCCCGCCCCTACAAGGCCGACCTGCGCATCCGCGCCTGGGTGGCCCCGCTGGACGAGTTCAGCTTCCCCTCCGGGCACACCCTGCATGCGGTGTCCTTCACCATTGTCGCGCTGGCCTACTACCCGTTGCTGGCGCCGCTGCTGGTGCCCTTCACCCTGGGCGTGGCCGCCTCGCGCGTGGTACTGGGCCTGCACTACCCCAGCGACGTGCTGGCCGCTACCGGCATCGCCGTGCTGCTGGCATCGGCCAGCCTGGCCTGGCTGCCGCTGCCGGTCTGATGCGCCTGCGCCGCCGGGCATGACCTGGCGCTGCCGGACACCGGGCCCGACCGCCCCGTCACCCTCACCCGGTGGAGCGATGCCCTAGAATGCCAGCATGACCACGCTGTTCATTTCCGACCTGCACCTGGACCCCAGCCGTCCGGCCATCACAGACCTGTTCATCGACTTCCTGCGCCGCGAGGCGCCGTCGGCCGATGCGCTGTACATCCTGGGCGATCTGTTCGAAGCCTGGATCGGCGACGACACGCCGTCAGCCGCCGCCGATGCGGTGGCCGAGGCCCTCAAGGCCGTCAGCGATGGCGGTGTGCCCGTGTACTTCATCCGCGGCAACCGCGACTTCCTGCTGGGCGAGGACTATGCGCGCCGCGCCGGCATGCGCATCCTGCCCGACCCCAGCGTGATCGACCTGTATGGCACGCCGGTGCTGCTGCAGCACGGCGACCTGTTGTGCACCGATGACATCCCTTACCAGCAGTTCCGCGCCCAGACCCGCGATCCGGCGTTCCAGGCGCAGTTCCTGTCGCAGCCGCTGGCTGCACGCATCGCCTTCGCACAGAAGGCACGCGAAGCCAGCCAGTCGCGCCAGTCGGAAATGAAGCAGGGCGATCGCGCCCAGTTCGAAACCGTCACCGACGTGGCCCCGGCCGACGTCGAAGCGACCTTCGTGCGCCACGGCGTGGACACCATGATCCACGGCCACACCCACCGCCCGGCCATCCACAGCCTGCAGGCCGGTGGCCGCCCCTGTACCCGCATCGTGCTGGGCGACTGGTACGAGCAGGGCTCGGTACTGCGCGTCACCGCGCAGGGCTGGTCGCTGGACAGCCTGCCGCAGGGGTGAATTCTGCGTAACGCAACCTGCCCCATGGCCGCCTGGCGGCGGCCATGGAACAGTCCTGCGATCAACGGAACGCGGCGATCGTGTGCTTGGTGTTGACCAGCACGCGCTGGTTGTCGGCCGTGCTGGCGTTGCCCATCGGGATGCCGTTGTAGCTGATGTTGGGGTTGGACCAGTAGTTCAACCGCGGGCAGCTGCGGGTGCAGTTGTAGGCCATGATGGTGCGCCAGCCGGTACCGGTGGCTGGCTCGTAGCGGTAGCCATGGCCATAGGGATACGGCGAGGTGCTCGAGTCGGTGGCGATATCGTGCCGCGCGCTCTGCAGGTGGCCGATCTCATGGGCGAAGGAGTAGTAGCCGGTCGCGCAGTCCCAGTACACGGCCGCGAAGGCCGTCGCCGCGGTGGAACCGATGCCCGAGGCCAGGCCGCAGTAGCTGGAATTGTTGATCAGCAGCACGCCCACGTCGGCCGCCGTGGTGTTGCGGCTGGTGTGGATGCTGTCCATGAAGCCATCGCTGGTGTTGCGGAACCGGGTCAGGTCGGTGGTGAAATTGCCCGACTCGGTATAGCTGGTGGTTTCATAGCCGGCCAGTTGCAGGGTCAGGCCCACGTTGCTGTTGGTGTAGCCCTGGTTGGACTCAGCCACCGCCAGCTGCACCAGCGACTGCATGTTGCCGCCATAGGCGGCCACGGCGGCATTGGTGGCCACCACCAGCACGCGGATGGTCGCCGGGGTCCCCGACGATGCCTGCGCAATGCCGATGGCGTCGCTGGCCGGCATGTCGATGCGCGGCAGCTGGTTGTAGTCGGCCGGATGGTCGGCGGGCATGCGCGACTCGTCCACTTCCACCAGTACATGGCGGTCGCCCAGCGGGCGAAGCCGGTACAGCTTGCCGTCCTTGCGGATGGAACCGGTGAGGGTATCGCCGGCGCGGACCAGGATGACCGAATTGCCCGGATCATTGGCACCGGGCCGGTCCAGCCGCGCATCGGCCCCGCCACGCAGCTGGCCGTACCAGATGCTGCCACCGTCGGGCAGTGCTTCGCTGCGCGTGCGCAGCGCCTGTACCGGAGTGCCGAGCAGTTCGAACTCCAGGCGCGGCTGCGCCACTGCCGCCGCATCCACGCGCACCTCCTGCACGGTCGCACTGGAAGGCGTTGACAGCAGCCGCGTCAGCGCAGGCTCGCTGACCGCCGCCGCACGGCTGACCACGGTCACCGGTTCGAACAGCGGCGCGGCACCGGCCACGCTCGCCAGGGACATTCCCAACAGCACCCCACACACGCTGTAACCCGTAAATCTGGACATCGTTGATCGCTCCATGAAAGAGGGAACCGCGGTTGATGCACACTGCCCGCTGCCGGGCCCGGCCATATGGCCTGCACCCACGCTGTGAATTCAATAGAGGAAACGAATGAGAATCAGGAACTGTGATCGATCTCATTTACCTTCACGTGTACTACCGGTGTCGGCCTCACCTGGCATGCACACAGGCTCGACATCACGTCCACGCCGCGTTCCGCGCTAACGTAGGCGCGCGATGACCCGGGGGCACAGCATGGCGGCAGCGGACACAGGGAAGGCAGCAGGCGGGGAAAGGACGCCCGACGGTACGCTTTGCATCGGCCTGTTCTTCGACGGCACCCGCAACAATGCACACAACCTGGCATTGCCCGGCCCCGCCGATGCCCCCCGGCCACGGCCGCCGATGCTGCGCGCGGACGATGACTCCACCTACCAGAGCCGCCTGACCAGCAGCCGTGACAACGGCCTGACCAACCTGGCACGGCTGCAGTCGCTGTATCCGGACAGCCGGATCGGATGGAACGGTGCACCGTCCCTGTCGATCTATGTGGAAGGCGTCGGCACGCGCGATGGCGCCGATGACGACCTGATCGGACTGGCCTTCGGTGTAGGCAGCACCGGTGTGCGGGCCAAGGTCGAGCGCGGCCTGCACGCGCTGCTGCCTGCGGCCCTGCGCGCCCTGGCCGCACGCGGGCCGATGCCGCTGCAGGCGGTCCAGCTGGATGTGTTCGGCTATTCCCGCGGCGGTGCTGCCGCGCGTGATGCCGCCCACCAGCTGCAGGGCTGGACGGGCGCGCAGTGGAAGGCGCTGCTGGCCGGGGCCGGGCTGGCTCTGGATGCGGCCTTCGCACCGGCCACGCCGGTGGTGCGCTTCATCGGGCTGTTCGACACCGTGGTGGCGGTCAGCGGGGGGCGCGCGGACGAGCAGCCGCGCATCGCCCTGCCCAGCGGCGTGGCCGGCAAGGTGCTGCAGCTGGTCGCCCGCGATGAGCACCGCGAGCATTTCGCCCTGACCTCGGTTGCCCCCGAACACGAGCAGATCGCCCTGCCCGGCGTGCACGCCAACATCGGTGGCGGCTATGACCAGACCGTGGAAGGCCCGAAGCTGCTCACCCGACCCGTACGCGCCGCGCTGCGCTCGCCGGGCATCGCCGACTACAGCGTGCCCCCCTGGTCGCTGCTGCAGGCCAGTGCCCCCTATGCCAGCGCGCAGGCCGAAGCGCTGCGCTGGCGCGAACAGCTTGGATTGGGCGAGCAGGAAGTGTGGGTGGACGCCTGGCACCAGTGGCAGCAGCAGCGCAGGGCCGGCAGCCGCAGCGTGCAGATGGCACCGGTGCTGCATGTGTCAGCCGCCGTGGTGCTGAAGCGCCAGATCGACTGGCGCTACCAGTTCATCGCACTGCAGTTGATGCAGCAACGCGCGGCCGCCGCCGGCGTGCACTGGACCGGCGACGCGGCCGCGGTTCCGGAATGGGCCCTGCCCGCCGCACTGCAGCCGATCGCGCGCCGCCTGCTGGCCGGCCAGCCGCTCACCAGCCCCCAGGAGGCGCTGCTGCGGCGCCGTTACCTGATGCAGTCGGCACACTGGAACTTCGATGCGCTGGGTGACACGGCACTGGCCTATGCCGCCGATGCGGGTGTCCGCGAACTGCCCTACCGGCCGGGGCCGGGCCTGTTCTATGTCAATCGCCCCACCGTGGATGGCAGGCGGGTGGTGCTGCCGAACGGGTGATGTCCATCCACGCAGGACGTGGCGCTGCTGCCGCCACCGGTAGATCCACGCCATGCGTGGATGCGGACCTGCCGGCGCCGGTCAGCCGGCCTGCTCGACCAGGTTGGCCAGTTCGTCCATGTCGAAGCCTGCCAGCAGGCGTGCTTCCAGGTTGAACGGTCCATGCAGGTAGCCGCCGGCATATTCAGCCAGCAGTGCCTTGAAGCGCGCGCGGGGCTCGACCCCGGCACGTTCGCAGTACCAGCGGTACCAGCGCGAGCCGGCCGCCACGTGCGCCACTTCCTCGCGCAGGATGACCTCCAGCACGTCGGCGGTTTCGTCATCGCCGCAACCACGCAGCTTGTCGATCAGGCCCGGGGTCACGTCCAGGCCCCGCGCTTCCAGCACGCGCGGCACCAGCGCCATGCGCGCCAGGCCATCGTGCGCGGTCTTCTCGCACATTTCCCACAGGCCGTTGTGGGCGGGGAAATCCGCATAGTCATGGCCGTGCGCGAGCAGCCGCTGGCGCAGCATCAGGAAGTGCCGCGATTCGTCATCGGCACAGCTGACCCAGTCGGCCAGGAACGCCGCCGGCAGGCCGCGGAAACGGTAGACCGCATCCCAGGCCAGGTCGATGGCATTGAGTTCGATATGGGCGATGGCATGGATGAAACCCGCCCGCCCGGCCACACTGCCCAGCTTGCGCCGCGGCACCTCGCGCGGGTGTACCAGCTGCAGCTGCGGCGGCCGCCCCGGCATGCGGATCGGCTCAGCCGGCGGCGCATCGGCTGGCACCTTCAGGCGACCGGCGCGGAACGCCGCGGCGTAGGCCTGGGTCAGCGCGACCTTGCGCAGCGGATCGGCCTCGGCCAGGCACTGCTGCGCGGCGCGCAGCAGGTCCCCGCCGACATCCGGCACGGCTTCCACCACCGCCGTGCCCTCAGGCGCGGCGCTTGTGCTTGGCATCGTCCGAACGCAGCTGCTGGATGCGCTCGAAGTACCCCGGCTCGATGCCGGTCGGGTAATGGCCGTTGAAGCAGGACGAATCGAAGTGCTGCAGCGCCGGGTTGCCCTCGCGCACCGCCGCTTCCATGTCCTCGATGTCCTGGTAGATCAGCCAGTCGCAGCCCAGGTGGGCTTCGATCTCTTCGACGCTGCGGTTGTGCGCGACCAGTTCCTCGGCCGCCGGCATGTCGATGCCATAGATGTTCGGATAGCGCACCGGCGGCGCGGCGCTGGCCAGGTAGACCTTGCGCGCGCCCGCATCACGGGCCATCTGCACGATCTGCTGGCTGGTGGTGCCGCGCACGATCGAGTCGTCCACCAGCAGCACCACGCGGTTGCGGAACTCCAGGTGGATCGGGTTGAGCTTGCGGCGCACCGACTTCACCCGCTCCCCCTGCCCCGGCATGATGAAGGTACGGCCGATGTAGCGGTTCTTGATGAAGCCTTCGCGGTATTTCACGCCCAGCACGTTGGAGATTTCCAGCGCGGCATCGCGCGAGGTGTCCGGGATCGGAATGATGGTGTCGATGTCGTGGTCCGGGCGCAGGCGCAGGATCTTCTCGCCCAGCTTGATGCCCATGCGCATGCGCGCCTTGTGCACCGACACGTTGTCGATCATCGAATCCGGGCGCGCGAAGTACACGTACTCGAAGATGCACGGGGTGTGCTCGGCCGGCTCGGCACAGATTTCCGAGAACAGCTCGCCGCGCGCGGTGATGACCAGTGCCTCGCCCGGCTGCACGTCGCGCACGCGCTGGAAGCCCAGCACGTCCAGTGCGGACGATTCGGAGGCGACGATGTACTCATCGCCTTCGGCGTGGCTGCGCTTGCCCAGCACCAGCGGGCGGATGCCATGCGGATCGCGGAAGGCCACCAGGCCCAGGCCCAGCACCACGCTGACCACCGCGTAGCCGCCCTTGCAGCGGCGGTGCACGTGCGAGACCGCACGGATGGCCGCTTCCGGCGTCAGCTGGCGCTGCGCATCCAGTTCAAAGGCGAACACGTTCAGCAGCACTTCGCTGTCCGAATCGGTGTTGATGTTGCGCCGGTCCTGCTCGAACACCTGCTGGCGCAGGGTTTCGGTGTTGATCAGGTTGCCGTTGTGGGCCAGCGCGATGCCGTACGGCGAATTGACATAGAACGGCTGTGCCTCGTCCATGCCTTCCGAACCGGCGGTCGGGTAACGCACATGGGCGATGCCGACCCGGCCTTCCAGCGTGGACATGGTGCGCGCATCGAACACGTCGCGGACCAGGCCGGTGGCCTTCTGCACGCGCAACCGGGTGCCATCGGCGGTGGCGATGCCGGCCGCGTCCTGCCCACGATGCTGGAGGACGGTCAAACCGTCATAGAGCTGCCCGGCGACGTTCTGGTTGCCGACGATTCCGACGATGCCACACATGATGCGAGGTCTCCGCTGGGCGTGCGCCCATCTACAGGGAAGAGGGCCGTGCCTGGCCGGGGGTGCCACTCCGTTCCGGAGCCGGCTGCGCCGGACGCTCCGGCGCCGGCTCGATGTTGCTGGGCAGTGGGGACGCCGCACCGGGCTCCTGCGCCGCGGACCGCAGCCATCTGCCGCCCGCCACTACCGTACTGAGGACGCCATTATCGCCTGTCGCCGCCGGCTTGCCCAACTCCTGCATCGCAGATGGGGCATTTTCGTCCAAGGGCAAGGGCAACGCCTGCGGCAGCAGGCCATCCAGCGGCACCGCCTGCGGCAGCACGCCTTCCAGGTGCGGCAACTGGGCCTGCATCCAGCCCACGGCGGGCTGCAGCAGCGGCCGCAGCTGGGACTGCTGCCAGGCCGGCTCGCCCGGCAACGCGGTGTACCCGCCCAGCACCAGCAGCACGCAGGCGATGAACACCCCGCGCACCAGGCCCAGCGCCCCGCCCAGCAGGCGGTCCACGCCTCCCAGCAGGGCCAGCTTGGCCAGCGCCTTGAGCAGCAGGCCGAGCAGGCTGACCGCCACCAGCACCAGCACGAACACGCCCAGGTAACCGGCCAGGTAATGCCCGCTGCCGGGCAGCTCCGGTGCCGCCCAGGCCCGTGCGGCCGGTTCGCCGAAGGTGAGCGCCGCCCAGCCGGCCACCAGCCAGGCCAGCAGCCCGACAACGGTACCGATGAAGCCGCGGAAGAAGCCGAACAGCACGGACGTGCCGATCAGCACACCCAGCACGAGATCGATCACGCGCCCCGCTCCATCCTGCCGCAGCGGCGCGCGGGCGCCATCACGGGTGCGGGCGCACCATGCCGGCGACGCCGACCTTGCCCGCCACCTGTGCCTTCAGCTGCTCGGCCTCGGCACGGGTCGCCACCGGCCCGACACGGACGCGGTGCAGCGTGCCCTTTTCGGTGCGGACCTGTTCGACGAAGGCACTGAAACCGGCGCCACGAACCTTGTCGCGCAGGGCATCGGCGTCGCTGGCCTGGCCAAAGGCGCCCAGCTGCACGGCAAAGCCGGTGCCACTGGCGGCCGGGGCGGCCGGGGCGGTGGCCGGCTTGGCCTCCGGTTTCGTTTCCGGCTTGGCGGCCGGCTTGGGCGCTTCGGGCTTCGGGTCGGGCTTGGCCGCCGGCTTCGGCGCTTCGGGCTTGGGCTCCGGCTTGCTGGCCGGGGTCACGGTCGGCAGCGCTTCGCTGTGCACCGGGTTGGCGACGGCGGCCGCGGCGGTTGACGACGCGGCCGCCGCGGGGGCAGCCGGTGCCGCATCCAGGGTGATGACTTCGGCCTTCACGTCGGCGCGCACCTTCACCGCCTGCAGGCGCGCGGCCTCGGCCTGGGCGCGGTCGGCATAGGGGCCGACGCGCACGCGCCATGCCGGGCGGCCGTTGATGGTGGCCGTTTCGGTGAAGCCCGGCAGCTGCGAGCGCTTCAGGTAGGCGATGACCGCATCGGCGTCGGCCTGGCTGCCGTAGGCGCCAAAGGTGACCGCGTAGTTGCCGGCAGCCACCGCCGGCGAGGTATCCACGGTCGGCGGCGTGGCCGGCGCGGTTTCCTTGATCGGGGCGGCCTGCCCGCTCTGCAGGCCGGTGGCCCCACCCGCCGGAGCGAGCAGCGGCAGTTCACGGGTTTCGAAGTCGCCCTCGGACGGCGCCTGCGGGGCCTTGATCGGCACGCTGGCGACACCGCTGTCCGGGGCAGGCCCCTTGACCAGCATGGGCAGGAAGATCACGGCCAATGCCACCAGGACGATGGCACCAATCAGACGCTGTTTCAGAGGGGTATCCACGTGAGGCAGGCGGCAGGCTGGAGATGCGCCCGATTATACGGGCGCGGGACGGGACGGCGTCGGTACTGGCTGAACGCCGATCAGCCGGCAGACTGCAACCACTGCAATGCCGCGGCGGCGGTATGGAACGAACCGAACACCAGCACGCGGTCACCGGGGCGCGCCTGGGCCAGGGTGGCGGCCAGCGCCTGCTCGACATCGGGGTACTGCGTGCCGCTGGCGGCATCGGTGCCGGCCAGGCGCTGCGCCAGGTCGGCAGCGTTCTGCGCGCGCGGCCCTTCCAGGCCGGCCAGCGCCCAGTGCGCGACCACCTCCTGCAGGGCCTGCACCACGCCCACGGCGTCCTTGTCCTGCAACGCCGCGTAGACGGCCAGGGTGCGGCCGGGCACGGCTTCGGCGCGCAGCGAACGCGCCAGCTGGGTCGCGGCCTGCGGGTTGTGGCCCACGTCCACGCGCACCTGCACGCCCTCGCGCTCGAAGGCCTGCATGCGGCCGGCAATGCGGGCGCTGGCCACGCCGGCCGCCCAGGCCGCACGCGGCATCGGGCGATCCAGCGCGCGCAGCGCGGCGATGGCCGCACCGGCATTGGCCAGCTGGATCGGGCCGGCCAGCGCCGGCACCGGCAGTTCCATGCGCAGGCCGACATCGCGCCAGCGCCAGCGCTGGGCATCGATCGGCTCGTAGAAATAATCACTGCCGCCACGGATCGCGTTGGCGCCCAGCAGGTAGGCGCGGCGCAGCACGCTCGATGGCGGGTCGGTCTCGCCCAGGATCACCGGCTTCCAGCCACGGATGATGCCGGCCTTTTCCGCGCCGATCTCTTCGCGGTCGTTGCCCAGCCACTCGGCATGGTCGATATCCACGGTGGTGATGACCGCCACGTCCGGATCGACGATGTTCACCGCATCCAGGCGCCCGCCCAGGCCCACTTCCAGCACGGCCAGGTCCAGGCCGGCCCGGGCGAACAGGTACAGCGCGGCCAGGGTGCCGTATTCGAAGTACGTCAGGGTGGTTTCGCCACGGGCGGCATCGACCGCCTGGAACGCGGCCACCAGCGTGGCATCGTCGACCTCCTGCCCATCGATGCGCACGCGCTCGTTGTAGCGCAGCAGGTGCGGCGAGGTGTAGGCGCCGACCTTCCAGCCGGCAGCCCGGCCGATCGCCTCGATGAAGGCCACGGTGGAGCCCTTGCCGTTGGTGCCGCCGACGGTGATGGTGTGGCGCGCAGGCTGCCCCAGGCCCAGGGCGGTGGCCACCGCGTGTACGCGGTCCAGGCCCATGTCGATGGTCGCCGGGTGCTGGCGTTCGATGTAGGTCAGCCAGTCAGCCAGGGTGGTCGGGGTGTTCGTCACGGCAGCGGTGTCCAGCAGGGGGTTACGGCAGGTACGGGAAACGGGAAATCAGAGGGCGCGGTGCTTGGCTTCGCCGAAGAACGGCGTGTGGTGCGCGCAGTCGTTCAGGCGCACCACTTCCAGGTGGTCGATGTCCGGCCCTTCCAGCAGGTTCAGCGTGGTCGGCGCCTGGCGGAAGCTCCACAGGCGCGAAATCGGCAGGCCCAGCACCTTGCACAGGATCACCCGGTTCACCGCGTCATGGGCGACCACCAGCAGGGTGTCCTGCTCGCCCAGGCCTTCGGCCGCACGCGCCAGGCCACGCCAGCTGCGCTCGAGCACCAGCCGCAGCGACTCGCCGCCGGGCATCAGCACGGTGTCCGGTTCCTCGCGCCAGGCCTGCAGGCGCGAGGGATCCTTTTCATTGATTTCGCTGGCCAGCAGGCCTTCCCACTCACCGTGGGCGATTTCCTGCAGGTCCGGCTCGGTCAACAGGGTGTCGGCACGACCGGCGCCCAGTGCCAGCTGCGCGGTGCGCTGCGCGCGCGACAGCGGCGAGGCCACCGCGCGGGTGATGTCCACCGACGCCAGGCGTTCACCCAGAGCCTGGGCCTGGGCTTCACCGATCGGCGAGAGCGGGATGTCGATCTGGCCCTGGTAGCGGCCTTCGGCGTTCCACGGGGTTTCGCCGTGGCGGGCAAGCAGGATGCGCATGCGAACTGGGGTTCCTGGGGGAGAGGAATGCCGGCGCCGATGCATCGTCCTGATGAATGCGGGCCGAAAGCCCATGATACCCCGCGCCCTGCGGCTCGTGCCGGCCCATGCATGACTGGCGTGCCGGACGGCCGGTGCCGCCCATGAAAAAACCCCGCGACAGACGTCGCGGGGTTTCGGATTGCCTGGCGATTCCAGCCGGGCATGGCCCGAGGGAGCAGATCCACGCCCTGCGTGGATGTCCCCCCGGGGCCACCGGCCTTACTTGGCCAGGTTCAGTTCCTTCAGCAGCTGCGGCGCCGGCGCCACTTCCTGCATGATCCACTGCATGTAGCGGCTGTCCACCGCGATCATGCGGGTCATCACCGGGTCGAACACCCAGTTGGAGCTGACCGATTCCCAGTTGCCGTCGAACGCCAGGCCGACCAGCTTGCCGTGCGCGTCCAGCACCGGCGAGCCGGAGTTGCCACCGGTGATGTCCAGGTTGGACAGGAAGTTCACCGGCACCGAACCGATGCGCTTGTCTTCCAGGCCGCCGTAGCGCTTGGCCTTGACCGCATCGAGCAGCGCCTTCGGCGAATCGAACGGGTCTTCGCCGGTTTCCTTGGCCGCCACGCCTTCCAGGGTGGTGAACGGGGTGTACTTCACGCCGTCCTTGCCGTAGCCCATGACGTTGCCGAAGGTGATGCGCAGCGACAGGTTGGCATCGGGGTAGACGAACTCGCCCTTGCTCTTCTTGTAATCGGCCACGGCCTGCAGGTACACCGGGCGCGCGGTCAGCGATTCACCCTCGCGGATCTTGCGCTGTTCTTCCTGCTTCAGCAGCGCCGGCATGGCCGCCACGGCGTACTGGATCGCCGGGTCGGTGCTGGCCTCGAAGGCGGCGCGGTCGGCCTTGAACCACTTCAGGCGGGCGTCCAGGCTGCCCAGTTCGGTGCCCGACAGCTTGCCGACCAGCGACTTCACGGCAGCCGCATCGCTGCCACCCAGCCAGGTGTTGAGCACCGCGTTGTCACGCTGCGTTGCCGGCAGGGCCACGTACTGGTCCAGCCAGTAGGTCTGCAGCTGCTGGTCCATCTTCGCCACGTAGCGGCGATCCATCTGCCGCAGGCTGCCTTCGATGGTGGTCAGGTCGCGGTCCTGGTAACCCGCTTCGCGCTGCGCATCCGGCTTGGTGCGCTCGATCGACAGGCGGTACAGCGCGATGGCCGCACTCACCGCCGAGGTGTTGTTGAACTGGCTGACGAACAGGTCACGCTCACGGGTGGCCTTGCTGGTGTCCAGGTGCTTGAGCAGCTGCGCGTGCGCGGCCAGGGCCGGCTTGCCGGCGGCGCCCTGCTGCTTCAGCCAGGCCAGCACGGCGGCTTCCTCGGCCTGCTTCTGGCCGGCCGCATCGATGCGCTTGAAGCCTTCCAGCTGGCCCAGGTAGTTCTTGGCCACGTTGTTCATGCTGGCCGCGGTGGCGGCGTACTTCACCTTGACGTCGGCGTCGGCCTTGCCGGCATCGGCGATCAGCTTCAGCACCGCGTTGTAATGGGCGGCGATGGTCGGGTAGGTGAAGCTGGCGGTTTCGTTGAATTCACCGGCCAGTGCATAGCGGTTGGTGCGGCCCGGGTAGCCGGCCACCATCACGAAGTCGTCGGCACCCAGCGGCTGGTCGGCGAACTTCAGGAAGTGCTTGGGCTGGTAAGGCACGTTGTCCGGCGAGAACGCGGCCGGCTTGCCATCCTTGCCCACGTAAGCGCGGTAGAAGGAGAAGTCGCCGGTGTGGCGCGGCCACATCCAGTTGTCGATGTCGCCGCCGAACTTGCCGACGCTGCCCGGGGGCGCGTAGACCAGGCGCACGTCCTTGATTTCCAGATTGCGGAACAGGCGGTAGGTGTTGCCGCCGGAGAACGAGTACAGGCGGCAGCGGAAGCCGGCGTCGGCTTCACAGGCGGCCACCTGGGCCTTGTCGAAGGCATCCAGCGCGCGGCTGCGGGCCAGCGGATCCTTGCCGGCCGCGGCGATCGCGGCCTTGGCCTGGGCGGTGACGTCGGTGATCTGGTCGAGCACGAACACGCGGGCGTTCGGGCCGGCGCTCAGTTCGTCCTTCAGGGCCGGCGCGTTGAAGCCGTCCTTGATCAGGTTCTTCTCGGCGGTCGAATTCAGCTGGATGGCACCGTAGGCGCAGTGGTGGTTGGTCACCACCAGGCCCTGCGGGGACACGAAGCTGGCAGTGCAGCCGCCGAGTGCGACCACCGCGCCCATCGGGTCGCCGGTCAGGTCGGCCAGCTGCTGCGGGGACAGCTTCAGGCCAGCCTTCTGCAGCGGACCGGCGATTTCCGGCAGCTGCTGCGGCACCCACATGCCTTCAGCGGCATGGGCGACCTGGACCAGCCCCAGGCTGGCAACGACGGAGAAGGCAAGGAGGTTCGAGCGCATGGAGCTGCCCTGTGTGGATGGAACCGTCGATTGTAGTGTGCCCCCCTGCCCCGGCCGGAAACCCCGGAAGTCATGGGCGGGGCCTGCCCCCTCCCCGCGCCAACGGACGGTTGCCGCCCCGGCAGCGCCGGGCCATGCCCCGCGGACGCAGCGCCAAGCCCGGGTTTCAATCGTTCCAATCCACCCGCACCGCAACATGGAAAACGGTCGCGGCGCTCTATAATCCGCGCTTTCCCCCTGACGAGTTCCACCCCGATGGCGCAGCAAACGATGAAGGCCCTGGTCAAGCGTGAAGCGGCCAAGGGTATCTGGCTGGAAGAGGTCCCGGTGCCGACCCCGGGCCCGAACGACGTGCTGATCAAGCTCGAGAAGACCGCCATCTGCGGTACCGACCTGCACATCTACCTGTGGGATGAGTGGAGCCAGCGCACGATCAAGCCGGGCCTGACCATCGGCCACGAATTCGTCGGCCGCATCGCCGCCCTCGGCTCGGCCGTGACCGGCTACGAGATCGGCCAGCGCGTGTCGGCCGAAGGCCACATCGTCTGCGGCCACTGCCGCAACTGCCGTGGCGGCCGCCCGCACCTGTGCCCGAACACCGTCGGCATCGGCGTGAACGTCAACGGCGCCTTCGCCGAATACATGGTGATGCCGGCCAGCAACCTGTGGCCGATCCCGGACCAGATCCCGTCGGAGCTGGCCGCGTTCTTCGACCCGTACGGCAACGCCGCGCACTGCGCGCTGGAATTCAATGTCATCGGCGAGGACGTGCTGATCACCGGCGCAGGCCCGATCGGCATCATCGCCGCCGGCATCTGCAAGCACATCGGTGCGCGCAACGTGGTGGTGACCGACGTCAACGACTTCCGCCTGAAGCTGGCCGCCGACATGGGCGCCACCCGCGTGGTCAACGTCGCCAACCAGTCGCTGAAGGACGTGATGAAGGAACTGCACATGGAGGGCTTCGACGTGGGCCTGGAAATGAGCGGCAACCCGCGCGCCTTCAACGACATGCTCGACTGCATGTACCACGGCGGCAAGATCGCCATGCTGGGCATCATGCCCAAGGGCGCCGGCTGCGACTGGGACAAGATCATCTTCAAGGGCCTGACCGTGCAGGGCATCTACGGCCGCAAGATGTACGAGACCTGGTACAAGATGACCCAGCTGGTGCTGTCCGGTTTCCCGCTGGGCAAGGTGATGACCCATCAGCTGCCGATCGACGACTTCCAGAAGGGCTTCGACCTGATGGAAGAAGGCAAGGCCGGCAAGGTCGTGCTGAGCTGGAACTGATCCATCGTGGCGTTGCCACGTTGAATCAGTCCACGCAGGCGTCCTTGTCCCCGCGCCGTCGGAGCGCCCCCTTGAACAGCAAGGGGGCGCTCCCCCAGCCGGGATCATGGATACTGCGGAATTGAAAAAGGCGCCCATCGGGCGCCTTTCTCGTTCTGTGTGCCAGGCAGACCCGGCCCACGGTGCGGTGACTGTTACTTGCCGATGCCCACGCTCAGCATCACGCGGTTGTCGGCCAGCTTGCCGGAGTTGTAGCGGCCATTGCTGTCGGTGCCGTAGTAACCCAGGCCGACGTTGAACAGGCCGAACTGGCGGCTGACGCCGACGTTCCAGTCGGTGTAGTCCTTGGCGACGCCCTTCTCGAAGGTGCTGCGGCCGACGTTGGCGTTGAGGCTGAACTCATGCGGCAGCGGCCACTGGCCGCCCAGGGCGAAGTACCAGCCGTCGGTGCGGGTGTTCCACACATCGTTGCTGTAGGCCACGGTCAGCTTGTAGCGCTCGGCGAAGGTGGTGGTGGTGATCAGTTCGTTGTAGTTCTGGTGGCTGGCACCGAGGTAGGTGTAGCGGTTGAGCAGCACGTCGACGTTGACCTTGTCGGTCACGTCCACGCCGTAGCCGATCAGGTAGTCCAGCTCGGTGTTCGGGTCACCCGGGCCGAAGTCCACGCCCGAACCCCAGACACCGGCATACAGGCCGACCGGGGTGGTGTAGGTGAAGCCGGCCTGCAGGGTCGGGTCTTCATCGGTCTGCGACACACCGCGGAACAGGTAGTCGGACACAGCGGTGATGTTCCAGCTGTAGGGCGATTCATTGTCCTGGGCGCTGGCGGCCAGCGGGGCGAGGGAAAGGGCGGCAGCAAGGGCGAGGCAGCAACGGCGGGCGTGCGTCATGGTCGTCTCCGGGGTGGCGGTGGCGGCGGGGGCAAGGCGGACGAAACCGGTGCAGTCAGCATCGGTTCACGGTTTTTTAACCTGTTTGATATTGCAATGCAACACGCATGGTGTCCGGACAGGACCCGGACAGCACCATCACCGGGTCAGCGTAGCTGGGTAGAATCGCCGTTCCCGTGCCTAGCGTGTCTTTCCCATGTCCGAAGCTTCCACCGCCCTGACCCGCCACTACGCCGACGAACTGGACGCCATCCGCGCCCAGGGCCTGTTCAAGTCCGAGCGGATCATCACCAGCCCGCAGTCGGCCGAGATCACCCTGGACGATGGCCGCACGGTGCTCAATTTCTGCGCCAACAACTACCTGGGCCTGGCCGACCACCCCGATCTGATCCAGGCCGCCAAGGACGCACTGGACACCCATGGCTTCGGCATGGCCTCGGTGCGCTTCATCTGCGGCACCCAGGACCTGCACAAGCAGCTGGAAAAGCAGATCGCCGAGTTCTTCGGCAAGCAGGACACCATCCTGTATGCGGCCTGCTTCGATGCCAACGGCGGCCTGTTCGAGCCGCTGCTGGGCGAGAACGACGCGATCATTTCCGATGCGCTGAACCACGCCTCGATCATCGACGGCGTGCGCCTGTGCAAGGCCAAGCGCTTCCGCTACGCCAACTGCGACATGGCCGACCTGGAAGCCCAGCTGCAGGCCGCTGACGCCGCCGGCTGCAGGACCAAGCTGATCACCACCGACGGTGTGTTCTCGATGGACGGCTTCATCGCCCCGCTGGACGAAATCACCGCGCTGGCGAAGAAGTACAACGCCCTGGTGCACATCGACGAATGCCATGCCACCGGCTTCCTGGGCGCCACCGGCCGCGGCTCGGCCGAAGTGAAGGGCGTGCTGGAGAAGATCGACATCATCACCGGCACCCTGGGCAAGGCCATGGGCGGTGCGCTGGGGGGCTTCACCTGTGCCAGCGCCGAGGTGATCGAACTGCTGCGCCAGCGTTCGCGCCCCTACCTGTTCTCCAACTCGCTGCCGCCGCACGTGGTGGCTGCCGGCATCAAGGCCTTCGAGATGCTGGCCGCCGCCGATGACCTGCGCAGCACGCTGGTGGAAAACACCCGCTACTTCCGCGAAAAGATGGTCGCCGCGGGCTTCGACGTGAAGCCGGGCGTGCACCCGATCAGCCCGGTGATGCTGTACGACGCCCCGTTGGCGCAGAAGTTCGCCGAGCGCCTGCTGGAAGAAGGCATCTACGCGATCGGCTTCTTCTTCCCGGTGGTGCCCAAGGGCCAGGCACGCATCCGCACCCAGATCAGCGCCGCACACACCCGTGCACACCTGGACCGTGCCATCGATGCGTTCACCCGCATCGGCCTGGAACTGGGCGTGATCAAGGGCTGACCGCAGCCGGGAGCGGAACCGGCGTCAGAACCCTTTCCACAGGAAAGGGTTCTGACCCAGCACGGTGTGCCGGCCCGGGCCGGCACCTGCCACGCATCATTTCTTCTTTTTCTTCTTGTCCTTCGGCGCGTCCTTGCTGGCGACCACGACCGGCTTCACCGGGCCGTCGTTGCCCTTGGCCACGCGGATGCCGTTGGCCTTCATCCAGGCATCGAATTCATCGGCGGTCATCTTGCGGTCGCCGTCGCTCATCATGAAGCGGTAGCTGCCGCGGCCATCCAGTTCCGGGGTCTTCACTTCGACCACCGGCACGTCGGCCGGGGTTTCGGCCTTGGCCACCTTCTTGTGGCCGCCGCAGGCGGTGAGCAGGGCCAGCGGCAGCAGCAGGCCGGCGCAGCGCAGGGAGGTGTGCAGAACGGTGTGGGACATGGACAGGCTCCGTTGCAAAGGATCGACAACTCCAGGGCCCCCTCCCCGGAAACACGGACCGGTGGCACGCACCGGCCCCGGGCATCAGCCCGGTGCGGCGGCCCCCAGCCGCCCCTGGTCAGCGTCCTGCAGCAGCCGCCACTGCCCCTTGCCGAGATCGCCGAGCGACAGCCCGCCGATCGCGACCCGGACCAGGCGCAGCACCTGCAGGTCGAAGGCCGCCAGCAGGCGGCGGATATGGCGGTTGCGGCCCTCATCGAGCACCACTTCCAGCCACGCGGTCTTGTCGCCGCTGCGCAGCACGCGCACGGCCTGGGCGGCGAGGAACTCGCCTTCGTCCTCGACCCCGGCCTGCAGCGCGGCCAACGTGGCCTCATCCGGCAGGCGGTCGATCTGTACGTGGTAGGTCTTGTCCGGCCCGGTGGCCGGATCGGTCAGCCGCGCGGCCCACTGCGGGTCGTTGCTGAACAACAGCAGGCCTTCGCTGGCCTTGTCCAGGCGCCCGACCGGCGCCAGCCAGGGCAGCTGGGCCCCGTCGAAGCAGCGGTAGACGGTGTCGCGGCCACGCTCGTCCTGCACGGTGGTCACCACCCCGCGCGGCTTGTTGAGCATCAGGTAGATGCGCTGCGGCGGCGCCAGCGGCTGGCCATCGACCTCGATAACCGGTGCCGGGCTGGCGATCGGGAACTCGGGATCGAGGATGGTGCGGCCGGCCACGCGCACGCGGCCTTCGGCGATCCAGCGCGCGGCTTCACTGCGCGAGCACACGCCGGCCTTGGACAGCACCCGGGCCAGGCCATGGCGCACGGACGGACGCGCAGCGGGGGTCGCACGCCCACGCGCGGCGTGGGTGCGGGCAGCGGGGGCGGCAGGGGGACGGCGCGAACGCATCCTCTGCTCCCCGCGCGGGTTATTTCTTGTCGACCGGCTTGGTCGCAGCCGGTGCTTCAGGGGCCGGGGCGGCTTCGGCCGTCGGGGCCGGGCGCGCCTTGACCACGCGTACGCCACGGGCCTTCATCCAGGCATCGAATTCTTCGGCGGTCATGCGCTTGCCGCCCTGGCTCATGTCGAAGCGCCACGGCGTGTTGTCGAATTCGGTGGCCGGCTTGTAAGCGGCCGGATCGTTCGGCTTCACCGCCGGCGCGCTGGGAATGGCCTTGGCGATGTTCTGGCAGCCATCGATGCGCAGGCGCTGCAGCACCTGGTCCAGCGACTGCGACGGGTCGTAGCTGGTGCTCAGCACACCGGCCGGCATGCCCAGCTGCGAATTGCGGATGGAGAACTCGTCGGCGACCGGTGCGATCGCGGTGGCCGGCAGCGACAGCGGCGTGGCACCCGGGGTGGCCGAGCAATCAACGGCGGCGTGGGCGGCAGGAACCAGGGCCAGCGCCAGGAGGGCGGCCGATGCAGTGCGCAGCATGAGAGGCGTCCACGGAAGGAAGGTGACGCGGCGAGTTTAACAGCGCCGGAACGGCTTTCAAGCGCCACCTTCAATGAATACGCCAACTTGTTGGATTTTCAGATGAATTTCCGACCGGCGGTGCCCTGCAGGTGGTTTCCGGCGGCACAAACAACAAGACCCGGCCGAAGCCGGGTCCTGCTGTGTCTTACCGGTGAAGCGTCAGAACTCAGTTCTGGACGTTCAGCTCGGTACGACGGTTCTTGGCGCGACCTTCCGGATTATCCGAACCATCCGGGTTGGTGTTCGGCGCAATCGGACGGCTCTTGCCGTAGCCGATCGGGCCCACCAGACGCGAGGCGGCAACGCCCTGCTGGGTCAGGTAGTTGTACACCGCGGTGGCACGACGCTCGGACAGCTTCTGGTTGTACGCGTCGGTACCCTTCGAGTCGGTGTGGCCAGCCACTTCGACGCGCAGGTCCGGGTAACGCTTCAGGATTTCCGAGGCTTCGGACAGGATCGCCACGGCGTCCGGACGCAGGTTCGACTTGTCGAAGTCGAAGTTCACGCCCTTCAGGTCGATGGAGACCGGCACCGGGCAGCCGTCCGGACCGATGGTCTGGCCCGGCTGCGAGTTCGGGCACTTGTCGTCGCAGTTGTTGACGCCGTCACCGTCGTCATCCAGGTCGGCGCAGCTCGGCGCCACCGGGGCCGGAGCCGGAGCAACAGCCGCCACCGGAGCCGGGCCCAGCGGGATCACGACGCCGACCGAAGCCAGCACGTCGCCGAACCAGTCTTCGCGCGGAGCGGCAATGCTCTTGTCGTCGAAGTCAGCGCGGTAGGCCACTTCGGCGCGGACAGCAACGCGCTTCTCGAAGGTGGTCTGCAGGCCGACGCCGACCTTGGCGGCGAAGTTGCCGTCCTTGCGCTTGCCCGGGCCAGCAGCATTCAGCGGGTAGGTTTCTTCCGACTTCTGGTAGCCCAGGCCGGCCAGCAGGTACGGGTTCCAGCCGCGGCCTTCCTTGATGAAGTGGCGACGCAGGTCCAGCGAGGCGCCGTACTGCGACCAGTTCTGATCCTTGTTGGCGTCGAAGTTCGGGTTCTGATAGTTCAGCTCACCGTCCAGCGACCAGCTCGGGCTGATGAACTTACCCAGGCCCAGGGTGACGAACGGAGCGTCATTGGTCAGACGGTCGTTGTCCTGGAAATTGAAGCCGGCCGAACCGGTCAGGTACCAGCGGTCATCGAACTCCTGCGCCGATGCAGCCTGGGCGAAAGCCAGACCACCCAGCAGCGCGGCAGTGAGGATCTTCTTGTTCATTGAGTACAGCTCCTATTTCGGGGGTATGAAACCGGTAGAGGCATGGGCCAGCACTACTGCGTCGATGTTCGACAGCCGATTCAGCACGCCACCGCCGCGAACATTATGCTCAGGCGAGTGAAGGCGATGTTAACAGTCCCGTAACATGTGAAGAGAAGTGTCTGCCCCGGGAGGGACCGGACATTGAAACCCTATACAGGATGATAAAATACCGCAAGAACGTGGCGGCACAAGGCTTGGCGGGCGTTCACCCAGTATGTGCAAGCCCTTGCCCACGGCACCGGCAGGGGATATTCAGCGGGAAACCGGAGAGGTGAGGAACCTTATGATGGGGCCGAACCTGAGCCGGGAATCATTCATGAAAGCCGTCGCGCTGAGTCCGCAGAACCCTGCCGTGCTGACCGATCTGGAGCTGCCGGCGCCCTCCGCCCCGGGCGGCCGCGACCTGCTGGTACGGGTGCAGGCGGTATCGGTGAATCCGGTTGACGGCAAGCAGCGCGCTGCCGCTGCGGCAGGCGGATTGGCCGCGCCGAAGATACTGGGCTGGGATGCGGCCGGCGTGGTCGAAGCGATTGGCGACCAGGTAAGCCTGTTCGCGTCCGGCGATGCGGTCTATTACGCCGGCGACGTGACCCGGCCCGGCTGCAACGCGCAGTTCCAATGGGTGGACGAACGGCTGGTCGCGCACCGCCCGCGCACGCTCGATGCCGCCGAAGCGGCGGCCTTGCCGCTGACCACCCTCACCGCCTGGGAACTGCTGTTCCAGCGCATGCCACTGCACCTGGACGATCGCCGCCATGCCGGCCAGCACCTGCTGGTGATCGGCGGTGCCGGCGGCGTGGGCTCGATGGCCATCCAGCTGGCCCGGCATGCCGGCTTCACCGTCATCGCCACCGCCTCGCGCGAGGCGTCGGCCGCGTGGTGCCGGCAGATGGGCGCCGATCACGTCATCGACCACCGCCAGCCGCTGGCGCCACAGTTGCAGGCGCGGGGCATCGACCAGGTACAGGTTGCCCTGAACCTGGCCGACACCGACCACTACTGGGATCAGCTGGGCCACCTGGTAGCACCACAGGGCCATGTCGGCCTGATCGTCGAACCGCGTGGCGCGCTGCGCATCGGCGATCCCTACAAGGCCAAGTGCATCAGCATCCACTGGGAATTCATGTTCGCCCGCGCCCGGTTCCAGACCGAGGACCGCATCGAGCAGCACCGCATCCTCAGCCGCGCCGCCAGCCTGATCGATGCCGGCCTGCTGCGCGGCACCCTGGCAGCATCGCTGGGGACCATCAACGCCACCAACCTGGAAGCCGCGCACCAGCAGCTGGCCAGCGGGCGCAGTGTCGGCAAGCTGGTGCTGGCGGGCTGGGACGACGCCGCGCCGTAAGCCCCCGGCACAGGCGCGGGACGGCGGCGGGCACCGGCCTGTAGCGGCGTATTGCCCGCCATCTGTATCTATTGGCAATGGATTTTCGGAATTACGGTGGTGACAGATCCCACCTCCCCCGAGTCCCGCATGCCCACCGCCCTTCCCTTGCGCCTGCTGCAACTGGTCACCGGCCTGTTCCTGTACGGCTTCGGCGCCTCGCTGATGATCCGCGCCACCATCGGCGTGGCCCCCTGGGATGTGCTGTCACAGGGCATCGCGACGCAGACACCGCTGTCCTTCGGCCTGGCCACCAACACCATCGGTGCACTGGTGCTGTTGTTGTGGTGGCCGCTGCGGCAGAAGCCCGGCGTGGGCACGGTGCTGAACGTACTGCTGATCGGCCCCTCGGCACAGTTCGGCCTGTGGCTGCTGCCACCGGCCGCAGGCCTTGGCTGGCAGCTGGCGATGTTCTGCGCCGGCATGCTGCTGGTCGCGCTGGCCACCGGGCTGTACATCGGCGCCAAGCTGGGGCCCGGACCACGCGACGGCCTGATGACCGGCCTGCACGCCCGTACCGGCTGGCCGATCTGGAAGGTGCGCAGCCTGATCGAGGGCAGCGTGCTGCTGCTGGGCTGGTGGCTGGGCGGCAACGTGGGGGTCGGCACGCTGGCCTTCGCCCTGCTGATCGGCCCGCTGTGCGGGGTGACGCTGGGCTGGTTCGGCATCGGCCGGCCCGCTCGGGGCGCTGTCGCGCCACGCTCGGCGGGCACGCAGCACGGCCACGGGTAACCGCCACGCCTGGCCCGGCCCGGTGCTCCGGGCCAGGCGGCCCTTGCCCCGAACGCCGTTTCGCGGCACGCTTCGCGCTTCCGTACGCAAGCGTATCGATCATGTCGCCAGCCAACGAAACCGCCTATCCCCACCTGTTCGCCCCGCTGGACCTGGGCTTCACCCAGCTGCGCAACCGCGTCCTGATGGGGTCGATGCATACCGGGCTGGAAGATCGCGCGCGCGACTTCCCGCGCCTGGCCGCCTATTTCGCCGAACGTGCGCAGGGCGGTGTCGGCCTGATCGTCACCGGCGGCTTCGCGCCCAATGTCGTCGGCTGGCTCAAGCCCTTCGGCGGCAAGCTGTCCTGGCCGTGGGAAGTGCGCCCGCACCGCCAGCTCACCGCCGCAGCCCACCAGCACGGCGCGAAGATCTGCCTGCAGCTGCTGCATGCCGGCCGCTATGCCTACCACCCCTTGTCGGTGGCGCCGTCGAAGCTGAAGGCGCCGATCAATCCGTTCACCCCGCGTGCGCTGTCGGCCAGTGGCGTGGAACGGCACATCGCCGACTATGCACGCAGTGCGAAGCTGGCCCGCCAGGCCGGCTATGACGGCGTGGAAGTGATGGGCTCGGAGGGTTACCTCATCAATGAGTTCATCGCCCCGCGCACCAACAGGCGCAGCGACCGCTGGGGCGGTGACGCCTCCCAGCGCATGCGCTTCGCGGTGGAGATCGTGCGCCGCATCCGCGAGGCCTGCGGGCCGGATTTCATCATCATCTACCGCCTGTCGCTGGTGGACCTGGTCGAGGACGGCAGCAACTGGGACGAGATCGTGCAGCAGGCCCAGGCCATCGAAGCCGCCGGCGCCACGATCATCAACTCCGGCATCGGCTGGCATGAGGCGCGCATCCCGACCATCGCCACCTCGGTGCCGCGCGCGGCCTTCGCGGCAGTCACCGCCAAGCTGAAGCCGCACGTGAAGGTGCCGCTGGTGGCCACCAACCGCATCAACATGCCGGACGTGGCCGAGCGCATCCTGGCCGATGGCGGTGCCGACATGGTGTCGCTGGCGCGCCCGCTGCTGGCCGACCCGCAGTGGCCGAACAAGGCCCGGGCCGGCCGCGCCGATGCCATCAATACCTGCATCGCCTGCAACCAGGCCTGCCTGGACCACGTGTTCGAGAACAAGCTGGCCAGCTGCCTGGTCAACCCGCGTGCCGCGCATGAAACCGAGCTGGTCTACCGCCCGACCACCGCGCCGAAGAAGATCGCGGTGGTCGGCGCCGGCCCGGCCGGGCTGGCCTGCGCCACGGTGGCCGCCGAGCGCGGCCACCAGCTGACCCTGTTCGATGCCAACGAGGAGATCGGCGGCCAGTTCAACGTGGCCAAGCGCATTCCCGGCAAGGAAGAATTCCACGAGACCCTGCGCTACTTCCGCCACAAGCTGGCCGACACCGGCGTGCAGCTGCGCCTGGGCACCCGCGCCGATGCCGCGGCCCTGGCCGGCTTCGACGAGGTCGTGCTGGCCACCGGCATCGTGCCGCGCAAGGTCGATTTCCCCGGTGCCGACCACCCCAAGGTGGTCAGCTACCTGGACGTGCTGCTGGGCCGGGTCACGGTGGGCCGCAAGGCGGCCATCATCGGCGCGGGCGGTATCGGCTTCGATGTCGGCGAGTTCCTGGCCCACGAGGGCCCCTCGCCCTCGCTGGACCCGCAGCGCTGGATGGCCGAATGGGGCGTGGACAGCACCTTCCAGGCCCGCGGTTCGCTGTCGCGTCCGGCCGTGGAGCCCTCGCCGCGCCAGCTGTGGCTGCTGCAGCGCAGCCCGGGCAAGCCCGGCGCGCGCCTGGGCAAGACCACCGGCTGGATCCACCGCGCCACGCTCAAGGCCAAGGGCGTGCGCATGCTCGGTGGCGTGGAGTACCTGGGGGTGGATGACCAGGGCCTGCGCATCCGCGTGGACGGCAGCGAACAGCAGCTGGACGTGGACCACGTGGTGGTCTGCGCCGGCCAGGAACCGCAGCGCGCGCTGCTGGCCGACCTGCAGGCGGCCGGCATTGCCGCGCAGCTGATCGGCGGTGCCGATGTGGCTGCCGAACTGGACGCCAAGCGTGCCATCGACCAGGGAAGCCGGGTCGCCGCCGCCCTCTGAAGACGGCTGAACAGGGGGCATGTGGGGTCATCCGGCCCCACCCCCGAACCTGAATGTCAACCCTTGGCATTCAGGATGCGTTCGATGATCCCCCCCTACCTTGCGCCACTTTCCGCTCACCAGCCAGTTTCCGGTGAGCCGGCGCGGCCCTCCCCCGACTGTTGTTTTCGGGCCGCCCACGGGGCGGCCCCGATGGCCGCCTCCCCATGACGCCAAGTCGTATCCCCGCCTCTCCGCCGGCCTGTTGCCGGTGGACATGCCAGGTGCGGCCTACACGGAGCAAGGAGTTATATGAAACTGGCCTGGATTCTCTGGCTGTCGCAGTTGCTGCCCCAGCCGGCCGCCGATTCGCTGTGCCTGAGCACCACCGTTTACCTGGAAGCGCGCGACCAGACCGTGCGTGGCCAGCAGGCTGTCGCCGAGGTGGCCCTGCGCCGCCTGGACAGTGGCCTGTGGGGCGACTCGATGTGCCAGGTGGTGACGGCACGCAAGCAGTTCGCGCCGACCATCGTCTCCCCCGGCACCCAGCTGGGCAACGACGCCGCCTGGCGGGAGGCAATGAACGTGGCCTTCGATGCCGAGCGCAACTGGGCCCTGCCGGCCGGTGAACGGCGCGAGATCGTGCCCGGCGCCAGCCACTTCGCGGCCCTGTCCATCGCCAACCCGAGCTGGCGCAATGCCTACCAGGTGGCCACCATCGGCGATCACACCTTCTATAAGGTGCAGACGCTCAAGCCCCGCCAGTCGTAACGGTTCGTTGCCGCCGCGGCGTTGTCGCGGCCCGGGCGGCTCTGGGATAGTGGTGGTTTCCCGCCACCGACCCCGCACGGAGTCCCCATGAAGCTGTACAGCAAGCCCGGTGCCTGCTCCACCGCCGACCACATCGCCCTGCAATGGACCGGCCAGCCGTTCGAGGTCGAACTGCTGGACAAGGACACGATGAAGGCACCGGCATTCCTGAAGATCAATCCGGCCGGTGCCGTGCCGGCGCTGGTCGACGGCGATTTCGTGCTGACCCAGAACGCAGCCATCATGGGCTACATCGCCGACCGCTTCCCGCAGGCCGGCCTGGTGGGTGATGGCAGCCCGCGCCAGCGCGCCGAAGCTGCCCGTTGGCTGGCCTTCGTCAATTCCGACGTGCACCCGGCGTTCTCGCCGCTGTTCGGGCCCGGCAAGTTCATCGCCGACGAGGCGCAGTTCGACCAGATCCGCACGGCCGCGCGCAAGCGCCTGCGCGGCCTGTTCGAACGTGCCGATGCGCAGCTGGCCGACAAGCCGTGGCTGGCCGGCTTCCGCAGCGTGGCCGACCCGTACTTCTACATCACCCTGCGCTGGGCCGCAGGCGCGAAGCTGGACCTGTCCGGCCTGGACAACCTGGCCGCCTACAAGGCCCGCATGGACGCCGACGAGGGCGTGCAGGCGGCGCTGAAGGCCGAAGGCCTGGCCTGAGGCCAGTCGCGGGCCCGGGCCGTTCGCACCGCGAACGGTCCTGGCCCCGATCCTGCTTCACCCCACCTCGCGGATCACGTTGCCCTGCGCATCGCGCAGGAACGTCGGCACCACCGCGATATGCAACGCCGCCGACACCGGGTAGTCCCCGCGCACGGCACGCACGTTGTCCAACAGTGCCTGCAGGCCCGCCTCGGACAGCACGCAGCGCACGGTCTCCCCCTCCCCAGCCACCACCGCATCGGCAGGCCCGGCTTCGAAGCACCATGGCCGCTCGCCGCCGACCAGGGTCAATGACCGGCCATGCCGCAGGCGCAGCGGCAACAGCTCCAGCACGCTGGGCACCTGCCCGGCCCCCAGCCGCAGCGTGGCCGGCACCGGCTCCAGCGCCGCATCCAGCGTTTCCAGGAACAGCATGCCGGTGCTGGCCCCCTCACGCGCGCTGCCCGCCTGTACCTGTGCCGCCAGCGCCGGATCCTCCAGCAGCGATGCGCGCCCCAGATCGGTGATCCACAGCGGCATCGACGCCTCCAGTACCTCCAGTACGCCGCGCGTGGACCAGCGCCGCACCGCCGCCATTTCCGCATCGGCCAGGCCAATCACCTGCAGGAACTGCAGGTCGCCATTGGCGGTCTGCCGCGGCGGCAACTGCGGGTCGTGCAGGAAGGCCAGATGGCACAGCCGCGTGCCGGTCTCCAGCGCGATCGGCCCGTTGGCATTGAGATGGTGGCCGTCCTCGAACACGTTGCCGCTGCCGAACACGTAGCGCGCCAGGTTCTGCAGCAGGTTCAGCGGCCACACCGGCGGCGTGCTGCCGGCGTCCTCGCCGGCGCTGGCGGCCAGGCGGAAGGTCAGCTCGAAACCATAGCCACTGGTGGTGGCATCGCTGCTTTCCTTGCCATACAGCTCGGAAAAGCCGTAGGTCACGTAGTGCCAGTGCGGCACCGGGGTGTCGGCCCAGTACACACTGATGCCGTCCAGCGGGTCCTGCCCACCCAGCGTGTACGGCACCGCGGTGCCGTAATGCTGCGGCGCCTGGCCGGCATACAGCGGCGCCAGCGCGGCATTGATGGCATCCCAGCCGGGCGTGCCGGTGGTGTCGTGGTCGTGCTGCACGCAGGCATCCTCAAGCGCAGTGGAATCCATCCTCCACTTTACCCGCCACGCTAGGCCTGCACGACCTCGCTGCCATCCTCGGCCAGCAGCGCACGGGTTTCCTGCCACCAGCGCTGGGCCAGTGCCGGGCTGCGTGCCTTTCCCACGGCCTCAAGCAGTTCCGGGCACAACCGCTCCAGCGCAAGCGCATCCTTGCAGCGCTCGATCTTCAGCTGCATGAAATAGCCCTTCAGGCCGAGGTGCCGACGCACGGCCTCGCTCATGGCCTCATACAGGTGCTGGTAGAGCGCCGGGTCCTGTTCGCGCCCACTGCTCAGGCCCCGCGCGGCCAGCGGCTCGGCCGAACCCCCGATCACTTCGATCAGGCCCGCGGCCTCCAGTTGCTGCAGGGCATCGGCGGGTGCGCGCAGGCCTTCCAGCAGGCCACGCAGTTCGTTGTCATCACGCTGGCCATCGACCATCAACAGGATCGAGCGCAACCCCGCCGGCAGGCGGCGGGCCCGGTCATCGATTTCCTGGCGGCCGGCGGCCGTCTTGGCATGCAGCAAGGCCATCTGCTTTCCCCTTCGCATTCGTGCGATCGCCCATGCGCGCCCGGCTGGGCGCGCCTCCCCCGCCATCGGCCGCCGCCACGCGCACCATCCCCGGTGCGCGGGCCCCATTGCAGGCCGATGACAGGCCGAGCTTAACGCACCCGTGGCCGGCAGGAAGCTGCGCTGCAGCAGTCCGCACCGGGAATGCCGGCCGCTGGCCGGCAGCGGCCCGGTCAGCGCCCCAGCGCGCGGCGGATCTCCTCCAGCGCCGCCGGATCGTCCAGGGTGGACAGATCGCCGGGGTCGCGCTGCTCGGCCAGTGCCTGCAGCGAACGCCGCAGCAGCTTGCCCGAGCGCGTCTTGGGCAGCGCATTGACCACATGCACATGGGCCGGCCGTGCCACCGCACCGAGCGAGGCCGTCACCGCCGCCATCATCTCGGCCACCACCGGTGCCGGGTCGTCACCGTTCAGGCCCTGGCGCAGGGTCACGAACACCAGCGGCACCTGCCCCTTCAGTTCGTCCTTGACCCCGATCACCGCCGCTTCGGCCACGCGTGGATGGCTGGAGATGGCCTCCTCGATCTCGCGCGTGCCCAGCCGATGGCCGGCCACGTTGATCACATCGTCGGTACGGCCCAGGATGAAGGTGTAGCCCTCCTCATCGCGGATCGCCCAGTCCAGCGAGCTGTACAGCAGTTCCTTGAAGTGGCTGAAATAGCTCTGCAGGAAGCGTGCATCGTCGTTCCAGACCGTGCTCATGCAACCCGGTGGCAGCGGCGGGGTGACCACCAGCACGCCCTTCTGCCCGGGTGCGACTTCGGCGCCGGTGTTCTCGTCGATCACCTTCATGCGATAGCCGAGGTTGGGGAAGCCCGGCGAACCGAAGCGTACCGGCTTCATGTCCAGGCCCGGCAACAGGGTCAGCGCCGGCCAGCCGGTTTCGGTCTGCCAGTAGTTGTCGATGATCGGCTTGCCCAGCGCTTCGCTGATCCAGTGCGCGGTCGGCTCGTCCAACGGCTCGCCCGCCAGGAACAGGTACTTGAGCGCGTCCAGGTCGTGGCGATGGATGAAGTCGGCATCGTGTTTCTTCAGCACGCGGATGGCGGTGGGCGAGGAGAACATCGTGCGCACGTTGTACTGCTCGCACAGCGCCCACCAGATGCCCGGGTCCGGGTTGGTCGGCAGGCCTTCATAGAGCAGCGAGGTGCAACCACCGATCAGCGGCCCATACACGTTGTAGGAATGGCCGACGGCCCAGCCCACGTCCGAGGTGGAGAACATCACCTGGCCCGGCTGGCAGTCGAACACGGTCTGCATCGACTGCGCCATCGCCACCGCATAGCCACCGACATCGCGCTGCACGCCTTTGGGCTTGCCGGTGGTGCCGGAGGTGTAGAGCAGGTAGCTCGGCTCGCTCGATTCGAGCCACTGCACGGGCACATCGACCTGGCCGACCTGCGCATGCAGTTCGGCATAGTCGACATCGCGGCCGGGCACGCGCGGCTGCGCCGGGTCCAGGCCGCGCGAGACGATCAGCACGTGCGGCGGCGGGCTGGTCGCCTCGGCGCAGGCGGCGTCGACCATGGCCTTGTAGGGAATGACCTTGCCACCGCGCATACCGGCATCGGCGGCGATCAGCAGCTTCGGCCTGGCATCGTCGATGCGCAGCGCCAGGTTGTGCGCGGCAAAGCCACCGAACACCACCGAGTGCACCGCACCGATGCGCGCGCAGGCCAGCATCGCGAACACGGCCTCGGCCATGTTGGGCATGTAGATGACCACACGATCACCGTGGCCGACGCCCAGCCGCTGCAGGACCGCGGCGAAGTCGTTCACTTCGCGGTAGAGCTGGCGGTAGGTGATCTCGCGGGTGGTCCGGGTCTCGGTGGAGATAGCCACCAGCGCGAGCTGGTCGGGGCGGTTGGCCAGGTGGCGATCGACGGCGTTGTAGCAGAGGTTGGTTTCCCCCCCGACGAACCAGCGCCGGAACGGTGGATTGCTGTAGTCGAGCACCTGTTGGGGTGGCTTGTGCCAGTAGATGCGCTTGGCCTCCTCGCCCCAGAACGCCTCCGGCTCGTCGATCGAGCGACGGTAGGTTTCCTCGTAGTTCATGACGCAGCCCTCCCAGACAAAGTCATGGGTTCGAGCATAGTGCGCGGCTGGCGCACGGGCCGCCCTACCTTGGTAGGGGGTGGGGTTTTGTTCTGCAGGGCTGCCGCCCTGCACCTGCCGAAGCCTCAAGCAACATCAACGTCAACGTCAAAAGCTGGCTTCCTGTGTGTTGGCGAGGCGGATCCGGTTGAGGGGGACGCCGTAAACCCGTCCATGGGGGCTTGGTCGCGGCATCCATGCCGCTCACACCCCCTCAACCGGACCCACCCCGCCTTCGACAGTTGGTCGCAATCCGTTGGTAGATCCACGCCATGCGTGGATCAATGCCAATCGAAATCGAATATTTCGATGATTCACCGAAAAGCATCCACGCATGGCGTGGATCTACCAGACGCCGGAGATCTGTCAGAGGTGGGGCGCAGCCCTGCCGCCCCCTTAGAACGGCGCCGCGGACTCGAACGCCAGCGCGGCACCCGTCACCGGGTGGGTGAACGCCAGCGCGCACGCATGCAGGTGCACACGCGCCGCCGGCACGGCGCCATACAGCACGTCCCCCACAATCGGATGGCCAAGGCTGGCCATGTGCAGCCGCAGCTGATGGCTGCGGCCGGTCACCGGCTCCAGCGCCACCCGCGTGCGCTGCGCCTGGACATCGCGGCCCAGCACGCGCCAGCGCGTCAACGCCGGCTTGCCGCGTTCGTGGTCGATCATCTGCTTCGGCCGGTTCGGCCAGTCCACGATCAACGGCAGGTCCACCTCGCCGGCCTCGGCATCCAGCAGCCCCTCCACGATCGCCTCATAGCGCTTGCCCACCGTGCGCTGTGCGAACTGCGCCGACAGCGCCGCCTGCATGGCCTTGCCGCGCGCATGCAGCAGCAGGCCGGAGGTCACCTGGTCCAGCCGGTGCACGGTCAGCGCATCGGGGTACAGCGCCTGCAGGCGCGCCACCACGCAGTCCTGGTTCTCCGGCGAACGCCCGGGCACGGACAGCAGACCGGCCGGCTTTTCCGCCACCAGCAGCGCGTCATCGATGTAGTGCAGGTGGATCATCAGCGTGCGTATCCCTCAAACAGAAACGGGGAAGCCGAAGCTTCCCCGTTCCAGTGCAGCCTGTGCCGACCTGGGCCGGCACCGCCTGCATCAGCCCAGCAGGTGGGCGACGCCGGCGCGCTCTTCTTCCAGCTCGGCCAGGGTCTTGTCGATGTACTTCTGGCTGAAGTCGTCGATCGGCAGATCCTTGACCAGGGTGTACTTGCCGTTTTCGGTGGTCACCGCGAAGCCGAAGATCACGCCTTCCGGAATGCCGTAGGAACCGTCGGACGGCACGCCCATGGTGACCCACTTGCCGTTGCTGCCCAGCACCCAGTCACGCACGTGGTCGATGGCGGCGTTGGCGGCCGAGGCAGCCGAGGACGAACCACGGGCTTCGATGATCGCCGCACCGCGCTTGCCCACGGTCGGGATGAAGGTGTTGGCGTTCCACTCCTGGTCGTTGATCGCATCGGCGATCGACGCACCATCGGCGGTGGCGAAACGGTAGTCCGGGTACATGGTCGGGCTGTGGTTGCCCCACACGACCAGCTTCTCCATGCCACCGACCGGCTTGCCGAGCTTGGTCGACAGCTGGCTCAGGGCGCGGTTGTGGTCCAGGCGCAGCATGGCGGTGAAGTTCTCCGGCTTCAGGTCCGGGGCCGACTTCATGGCGATGTAGGCATTGGTGTTGGCCGGGTTGCCGACCACCAGCACCTTCACGTCACGGCTGGCGACCTTGTTCAGCGCCGCGCCCTGGGCGGTGAAGATCTTGGCGTTTTCCAGCAGCAGGTCCTTGCGCTCCATGCCCGGGCCGCGCGGACGCGCGCCGACCAGCAGGGCGATGTCGGCATCCTTGAAGGCGACTTCGGCGTCGTCGGTGCCGACCATGCCGGCCAGCAGCGGGAAGGCGCAGTCTTCCAGTTCCATCATCACGCCCTTCAGGGCGGCCTGGGCCTTGTCCACCGGCAGCTCCAGCAGCTGCAGGATGACCGGCTGGTCCTTGCCCAGCATTTCGCCGGAGGCGATGCGGAACAGCAGGGCATAGCCGATCTGGCCGGCGGCGCCGGTCACGGCAACACGAACAGGTGCTTTCATGGGGGTTTCCTCTTGCTTGCGAGCGTTGGGGTCGATGCCGCGGGCGTGGCACGCAGGCCTGGCAGGCGGCGGGGATCATGCAAACGGCCACCCGAAGGTGGCCGTTTCAATGGGGATCAGGCGGCGAGGGTCTTGTTCCACTCGGCCACGCGGTCGGCCTTGGCGGCCAGCACGGCGTCGGTGTCGCCTTCCAGGGTGATCGAATGGATCACGTCGCCCTGCTTCACCGAATCCACGATGGCCTGGCCTTCCAGCACCTTGCCGAACACGGTGTGGCGGCCGTCCAGCCAATCGGTCTTGATGTGGGTGATGAAGAACTGGCTGCCGTTGGTGTTCGGGCCGGCGTTGGCCATCGACAGCGAACCCACCTCGTGCTTGACGCCGTTGTTGGTCTCGTCTTCGAAACGGTAGCCCGGGCCGCCGCGGCCGGAGCCTTCCGGGCAGCCGCCCTGGATCATGAAGTCGGCGATGACGCGGTGGAAGATCAGGCCGTCATAGAAGCCGTGCTTGACCAGGTTCACGAAGTTGGCAACCGTCAGCGGGGCCTTGTCGGCGAACAGCTCGACCTTGATCGGGCCCTGGGTGGTGTCGAAAGTGGCGATGAGGGACATGAATATCCTTGGTGCAGATGGGGATGCGTCTAGCCACCTAGTTTACACCCGGCTCGCGGCGGCGGCGGCTTCGACCATGGCCGCACAGGCACGCTTCAGGCGCCGGCCGGGCACCGCCGCCCCACCGCCCCGCCCCCCGTCCCGGGAGGACCGCCGGGCGGCCCCCGGCGGCAGCTGAACAGGCCTTTTCGCGAATCGTCATCGAACGGGTATAATGTTGGACTTCTTTTTCCAAATCCGGCGCCGACTGGCCCCCTTTCGTATGTCCATCGAAAATCTTCGCAACATCGCCATCGTCGCCCACGTCGACCATGGCAAGACCACCCTGGTCGACCAGCTGCTGAAGCAGTCCGGCACCCTGTCCGAACGCACCGTGCTGGCCGAACGCGTGATGGACAGCAACGACCAGGAAAAGGAACGCGGCATCACCATCCTGGCCAAGAACACGGCCATCACCTGGGAAGACAAGCGCACCGGCGTCAAGAACCGCATCAACATCGTCGACACCCCCGGGCACGCCGACTTCGGCGGTGAGGTCGAGCGCGTGCTGTCGATGGTCGACACCGTGCTGATCCTGGTCGATGCGATGGACGGCCCGATGCCGCAGACCCGCTTCGTCACCCAGAAGGCCTTCGCGATGGGCTTCAAGCCGATCGTCGTGGTCAACAAGGTCGACCGCCCGGGCTCGCGTCCGGAGTGGGTGATCGACCAGGTGTTCGACCTGTTCGACAAGCTCGGCGCCACCAACGAACAGCTGGACTTCCCGATCGTCTACGCCTCGGCCCTGAACGGCTACGCCGGCCTGGAAGACACCGTGCGCGACGGCGACATGACCCCGCTGTACGAAGCGATCATGCAGCACGCCCCGCGTCCGGAAGTGGACCCGGAAGGCCCGTTCCAGATGCGCATCAGCCAGCTGGACTACAACAACTTCGTGGGCGTGATCGGCATCGGCCGCATCCAGCGCGGCACCCTGAAGAAGAACATGCAGGTCGCGGTGATCGACCGTGAAGGCAAGAAGCGCAACGGCAAGGTGCTGCAGGTGCTGGGCTTCCTGGGCCTGGAGCGCATCGAGCAGGATTCGGCCGAAGCCGGTGACATCGTGGCCATCTCCGGCATCCAGGAGCTGACCATCTCCGACACCATCTGCGCCCCGGACACCCCGGAAGCCCTGCCGGCGCTGACCGTGGACGAGCCGACCATCTCGATGACCTTCCAGGTCAACAACTCGCCGTTCGCCGGCAACAAGGACCTGTCCGGTGGCAAGTTCCTGACCAGCCGCCAGATCAAGGACCGCCTGGACCGTGAAAAGGTCCACAACGTGGCCCTGAAGGTCGAACAGCTGGAAGACGCCGACAAGTTCCTGGTTTCCGGCCGTGGCGAACTGCACCTGTCGGTGCTGATCGAGAACATGCGCCGCGAAGGCTACGAGCTGGCCGTGTCGCGCCCGGAAGTCATCATCAAGGAAATCGACGGCCAGATGATGGAGCCGATCGAGCAGCTGGTGGTGGACATCGAAGAAGTGCACCAGGGCGGCGTGATGGAAAAGCTGGGCACCCGCAAGGGCCAGCTGAAGAACATGGAGCCGGACGGCAAGGGCCGCGTGCGCCTGGAATACTCGATCCCGGCCCGTGGCCTGATCGGTTTCCAGAACGAATTCAAGACCCTGACCCAGGGTTCGGGCCTGCTGTTCCACGTGTTCGACCACTACGGCCCGAAGGAACAGGGCGCGATTGCCAAGCGCATCAACGGCGTGATGATCGCCAATGCGCCGGGCACCACGCCGGCCTACTCGCTGGGCCCGCTGCAGGAGCGCGGCAAGCTGTTCGCCGCTGAAGGCGACAACGTGTACGAAGGCCAGCTGGTCGGCATCCACTCCAAGGACAACGACCTGACCGTCAACGCGATCAAGACCAAGCCGCTGACCAACATGCGCGCTTCGGGCAAGGACGATGCGATCCAGCTGACCCCGGCGATCAAGTACTCGCTGGAACAGGCCCTGGACTTCATCGAGGACGACGAACTGGTCGAGATCACCCCGAAGGAGATCCGCCTGCGCAAGAAGTTCCTGACCGAAAGCGACCGCAAGAAGGCCTCGCGCGCAGGCTGACCGGTCGTCATCGTGAGCCAGCCCGGCTACAACCCGGATCCGCACAAGCATCCGGGTCTCCACGCCATCGCCCTGCTCGAAGCGAGCAAGGCGCTGCTGGCGCTGTTGGCTGCGACCGGGCTGGAAGTGCTCGGCCCGCAGCCGCTGCGGCACGGCATCATGGTCCTGATCCGGCGTTTCAGCCTGGATCCGGACCATGGCACCCTGCCCTCCCTGCTGCAGGCGATCAGCCCCGACGCGGTGCATCTGGCCGCTGCCGCAATGGTCGGCTACGGCCTGCTGCACCTGGTGGAAGCCTGGGGCCTCTGGCGCGCCAAGGCCTGGGCCTCCTGGCTGGGCTGCGTCTCGGCCGGCATCTACCTGCCATTCGACATCTACGCCATCGTCCGCCACCCCGGCTGGCCCTCCTGGACGGTGCTGGTGATCAACCTGCTGGTGGTCTACGTGCTGGCGCGCGACATCCGCAAGCGCCATCGCTGAGCGCTACACTGCGGGGCTGGAGCCGCCGATGCCCCCCGCCATGCGCCCATCCCTGCCCCTCCTGCTGACCGCTGCCGCGTGCGCGGCCCTGTCCGCGGCCCTCGGTGGCTGCGTTCCGGCCACGCCACCGGCGCATGCTGCGGCCGCCGCCCCCGCCAACGTGCCCTTCCCGTACGCAGAAGCCGACATCACCAGCCTGCAGGCACGCATGACGGCCGGCGAGCTGGACAGCAGCACCCTGACCCGCGCCTACCTGGAACGCATTGCCAGCCTGGACCATACCGGCCCCCGGCTGCGCGCCGTGATCGAGCTCAACCCCGATGCCCTGAAGGACGCCGCGGCCCTGGACCGCGAGCGCCGCAGCGGCCACCTGCGCGGCCCGCTGCACGGCATCCCGGTGCTGCTCAAGGACAACATCAATGCCGCCCCCATGGCCACCAGTGCCGGTTCGCTGGCATTGCAGGGGTTCCGCCCGGGTGATGCCTTCCTGGTCCGCCGCCTGCGCCAGGCCGGTGCCGTCATCCTGGGCAAGACCAACCTCAGCGAATGGGCCAATTTCCGTGGCGAGGCGTCGCTGTCCGGCTGGAGCGCGCGCGGCGGGCAGACCCGCAACCCTTACCGGCTCAGTCATTCGCCGTGCGGGTCCAGCAGCGGCAGCGCCGTGGCGGTGGCGGCCAACCTGGCCAGCGTGGCCATCGGTACCGAAACCGATGGCAGCATCGTCTGTCCGGCCGCCGTCAACGGCGTGGTCGGGCTCAAGCCGACCGTCGGCCTGGTCAGCCGCGAAGGCATCATCCCGATTTCCTTCAGCCAGGACACCGCCGGGCCGCTGGCCCGCAGCGTGGCTGATGCCGCCGCGGTGCTGACCGCCATCGCCGGGCGTGATGACGCCGACCCGGCAACGGCGACCATGCCCGGCCGGGCCGTCTATGACTACACCGCGCGCCTGAATGCCGATGGCCTGCGCGGCGCACGCATCGGCGTGCTGCAGACCCCCCTGCGCGGGCAACCCGGCATGGCACCGCTGATGCGCCAGGCCGAGGCCGTCATGCGCCAGGCCGGCGCCACGCTGGTGCCGGTGGAACTGCCCACCCAGGGCGCCTGGGCCGAGGCCGAACAGACCCTGCTGCTGTACGAGTTCAAGGCCGGGCTGGAGCGCTACTTCGCCACCTACCAGGCGCCGGTGCGCACCCTGGACCAGGTGATTGCCTTCAACCGCCAGCATGCCGCGCAGGAACTGGGCCTGTTCGGGCAGGAACTGATGGAAAAAGCCGCCGCCACCGGCACGCTGGGGGACCCGGCCTACATCCGCGCCCGCAGCGATGCCCGCCGCCTGGCCGGGCCGGAGGGCATCGATGCGGTGCTGCAGTCCCAGCGCCTGGACGCTCTGGTGTCCCCCACCACCGGCGTGGCCTGGCCGATCCGCAGCAACGGCAATGATTTCCCCGGCGAAAGCTACAGTGCCGCCGCCGTGGCCGGCTACCCGAGCCTGAGCGTGCCGATGGGCCAGATCAACGGCCTGCCGGCAGGCCTGCTGTTCATGGGCACCGCCTGGAGCGAGCCGAAGCTGATCGAACTCGGCCATGCCTATGAACAACGCACCCGCGCACGGCAGCCCCCTCACTTCGCCACCGACACGCTGATCGACGACAGCGACCCCTGATCCCAGGCGCTACCGTTCGGGTGCAGGCGCCCCCGGCTGGATCGCGGCCTCGCCATCCTCGGCGCCAGGCGAACGCACCTCGGCCGGGGCCGGATGCCGCACCGCCACCGCATCCACCGCGCGCTCCAGGCGGGTGCGCAGCCGGGGCAGTGCCTGCGGATGTTCGCGCGCCAGGAAATCCAGCATCCGCTCACGCACCAGACAGCGCAGGTCGAAGGCATCACCGGAATTGCGTGCACTGACCAACAGGCGTACCTGGATCGTGCGCTCACTGGTCTCGGTCACCTGGGTCACGCAGACGCGCCCATCCCACAGCGACTGGCCCTGGCAGATGCGCTCCAGCTCAGCGCGGATCGCGGCGATCGGTGCCCGGTAATCCAGCCACAGGAACGCAGCGCCCAGCAGGTCGGCGCTGCGGCGCGTCCAGTTCTGGAACGGGTTCTCGATGAACCAGGTCAGCGGCACCACCATCCGCCGCTCGTCCCAGATACGCACCACCACATAGCTGCTGGTGATCTCTTCGATCCGTCCCCACTCGCCTTCCACGATCACGACATCATCGAGCCGGATCGGCTGGGTCAGTGCGATCTGCAGCCCGGCGATCAGGTTGCCGAACACCGGCTTGGCCGCGATGCCGGCCACCAGGCCGATCAGGCCGGCCGAGGCCAGCAGCGCCGAACCGATCTTCGCCACCATGTCGAACTGCAGCAGCACCAGCGAGGCGCCGAGGACGATGATGCCGCCCATGATCACCCGACTGAGCACACGGGTCTGGGTCTGGATGCGGCGCGCTTCCAGGTTGTCGGCCACGTCGATCGGGTTGCTGCGCAGGATGGCGCGCTCGATGGCGCTGACACCGCGTACCAGCAGCCAGATGAAACACGCGACCAGGCTGATATGCAGAATGCGCTGCAGATTGCCCAGCAACGGATCCTGCAACGGCGTCGCCTCCAGTGCGGGAATCAGCAGCAGCAGCGGCAATGCCGTGGCCAGTGGCAGGCCGAGCACACGGCCGATGCGCGCACGGCGCCGATCGCGCCCTTTCAGCCGGTGATAGATCCACAGGATCACCCAGGCACCGATGCCACCGATCACCAGCGCCAGTCCCAACGGCCACGCATAGGCCTGCATGTGCTGCCAATGCACGCTTGCCACCTCCACTCGAACACGCGAATGGACAGGGTCGCGCATGGCGCATGAGCGTGTTGTATGCAGGGTTGGTGCCCTGCACCCGCAAACGTCAACGTCAACGTCAAAGGCGGGTTTACTGAAGGATGGCGGGGTGAGTCCGGTTGAGGGGGACGCCGTAAACCCATCCATGGGGGCTTGGTCGCGGCATCCATGCCGCTCACACCCCCTCAACCGGACCCACCCCGCCTTCGACAGTTCTCCGCGATCTGTCGGAATCTGCTGCTGATGGTGGGTGCCGACCGTTGGTCGGCACGGGGTCGGATCCAATGGGGTCGGATCCAATTTTGAATATCGATATCTGACAGAAAAATCGTGTCGACCAAGGTCGACACCTACCAACAGCCGGCGTTGCCAGTAGATCCACGCCATGCGTGGATGAATTCATTCGATATCTGACAGATGTGCCGACCAACGGTCGGCACCCACCAACAACCACCGGCCAACTGTCAGAGGCGGGGCGGTGTGGGGGAGCAGGACCGTTGGCGCCATGGATGGCGCCATCGAGCCCCCATGGGTGAGGGCGCTTTGCTTGCGAAGCACTGCTTCGCAAGCGCCCGAACGCACAGCCGCCAGCGGCTGGGCCGGACCCCGGAGGGGGGTTTACGGCGTGTCCTGCCCACCCACACCGCCCCGCCATCCCACGGAATGCCGCTTCGGCTTTTGCCGTTGCCGTTGCCGTTGACTGCCGCAGGTGCAGGGCTGCAAGCCCTGCAAAAAACCTACCGCGCCTGTTCCTGCTTGCGCACGATCGCCATCGCAATCTCCAGCGACTGCTCGTAGTTCAACCGCGGGTCCACCGTGGAACGGTACGCCCGCTCCAGGTCACGCTCGGTCAACTCACGCGCACCACCGGTGCATTCGGTCACGTCCTCGCCGGTCAGCTCCAGATGCACGCCGCCCAGCCGTGTACCGGCCGCCGCGTGCAGGTCGAAGGACAGCTCCACTTCGCTGCGCACGTTGTCGAAGCGGCGCGTCTTGAAGCCATTGGCGGTGCTTTCGGTATTGCCATGCATCGCATCGCAGACCCACAGCACGCGGCGACCATCGCGCTTGACCGCATCCAGCAGCGGCGGCAGCTTGTCGGCGATCTGTGCCGCGCCCATGCGGTGAATGAAACTCAGCCGGCCCGGCTCGTCGTCCGGGTTCAGCACATCGATCAGCCGCAGCAGCTGGTCCGGCGTCACCGACGGCCCCACCTTGATCGCGATCGGGTTGCGCACGCCGCGCAGGTATTCCACATGCGCGCCGTCCAGGGCGGCCGTGCGCATGCCGATCCACGGGTAATGCGTGCTCAGGTTCAACCAGCCATGCTGGCGCGGCACCTGCCGGGTCAACGCCTGCTCGTAGGGCAGCAGCAGCGCTTCATGCGAGGTGTAGAAATCGATGCGGTTGAGGTTGTGCACGCGCACCCCGGCCAGGGTTTCCATGAAGTGCACGGCATCGCCGATCGACGCCACCATCTTCTGGTACTCGGCCGCCAGCGGCGAATGCCGCACCCAGTCCAGGTTCCAGTACTCGGGATGGTGCAGGTCGGCGAAGCCGCCATCGATCAGCGCCCGCACGAAGTTCATCGTCATCGCCGAATGGGCGTGGGCCTGCAGCATCCGCCGCGGGTCGGGCTGGCGTGCCGCTTCGGTGAACGCCGGCGCGTTGATCACGTCTCCGCGATAGCTGGGCAGCGTCACCCCGTCGCGGGTCTCGGTATCGGCCGAACGCGGCTTGGCGTACTGGCCGGCAAAGCGGCCAACGCGGATGACCGGCTTGCGCAGGCCGTGCACCAGCACCAGGCTCATCTGCAGCAGCACCTTGAGCCGGTTGGAAATGGTGCCCGATTCGCAGTCGGCGAAGTTTTCCGCGCAGTCACCGCCCTGCAGCAGGAAACGCTTGCCCTCCTGCGCATCGGCCAGCTGCTGCTTCAGCGCCAGGATCTCCCAGGAAGTCACCAGCGGCGGCAGCCGCTTGAGCTCATGCAGGGCCGCATCCAGCGCCAGCGGATCGGGATAGGTCGGCATCTGCAGGGCCGTCCTGCCACGCCAGCTTTCCGGCGACCAGGTGGCATCGACGGCGGTCGTGGCGGTTGGGGGCGTGGGCGCAGCGGACAGGCTCATTGCAGGCTTCCGGGGGTGGGGAGGCTCATGGTCGCAGAGCGGGCCCGTGGCGCAAAGGCCCGCCCGTCATCTCCACTTGCCTGAACGGCCCGGAAAGATCCGTGCAATCGGCCAGAAACCGCATGGTCACAGTGACCGGGACAGGCGCATGATTTGTTACGTAATAACCTAACCAAACCACTCACCCGACCCTCCCCCTTCCCTTGCCAGGCATTCCGCCCCCGCCCCCATGAAGCCCACCCTGCTCGCTTCCGGCATCACCTTCGCCCTGGCCCTGGCCAGCCTGCCGTCGCTGGCCCTGGCCGCCGACGCCTCAACGAGCGCCGTCAAGGACCTCGACGCAGTCACGGTCACCGCCCAGCTCGACCAGGCCCGCAATGCACTGTCGCCGGATATCGGCAGCAGCCAGTACGAGATCACCGCCGAGGACATCAAGAACCAGCCGCTGGGCGCCTCCACGCCCCTCAGCCAGGTGCTGCTGCAGGCCCCGGGCGTCGTCCAGGATTCCTACGGCGGCGTGCATGTGCGTGGCGACCACGCCAACCTGCAGTACCGCATCAATGGCGTGCTGCTGCCCGAATCGATCTCCGGCTTCGGCCAGACCCTGGACGCGCGCACCATCAAGAGCATCCGCCTGATGGACGGCGCCCTGCCGGCACAGTTCGGCGAGCGCACCGCCGCCGTGGTGGACATCACCACCCGCAGCGGCAGCGAACTGGGCAACGGTGGCAGCGCCGGCATCACCGCCGGCTCGTTCGGCAAGGTCAATCCGAATGCCTCCTGGTGGGGCAGCCAGGGGCGCTGGAGCTGGTTCATGACCGGCAACTACGACCAGAACGACGTCGGCCTGGAAAACCCGACCAACACCCGCAAGCCGCTGCATGACGACACCCACCAGGGCAAGGCGTTCGCCGACCTGACCTACCTGGTCAACGAGAACACCCGCCTGAGCGTGTTCGCCGGCTTTGCCAACAACCGCTTCCAGATTCCGGTCAACCCGGGGCAGACCCCGCAGTTCGGCTACCTGGACACGACCACGTTCGATTCCAGCCAGCTGGATGAAACCCAGCGCGAAACCACCCGCTTCGGCATGCTGGTCCTGCAGGGCACGCTGGGCGATACCGCCTACCAGGTCTCGGCCGGCCAGCGTTACAGCGACGTGGCGTTCAACCCGGACATCGCCGGCGACCTGGTGTTCAGTGGCGTGGCCTCGCAGGTCCGCCGCAGCAACCGCGCCAACACCCTGCAGGCCGACTTCTCCACCCCGCTGGGGCAGAACCACACGTTGCGCTATGGCGTCTACGGCAACTACGAGAACGCCACCGCCAGCAACAACAGCTGGGTGTTCCCGGTCGATGGCGATGGCAACCAGGCCAGCACCACGCCGCTGCTGATTCCCGACCGCAACGCCTTCCACGCCAGCACCGCAGCGGTGTACGTGCAGGACGAGTGGCGCATCGGCGATGACTGGACCGTCAACTACGGCCTGCGTGGTGACCGTTTCAAGGCCTTCGGCCGTACCGAAGGCCAGCTCAGCCCGCGCCTGGGCGTGGTCTGGAACGCCACCGACAGCACCACCGTGCATGCCGGCTACTCGCGCTACTTCACCCCGCCGGCCAGCGAGCTGATCGCCAGCAGCGACATCGCCCTGTACGACGGCACCACCAACCAGCAGCCGGCCATCGGCAACAACACGCCGCTGTCCGAGCGCAGTGACTATTACGATCTGGGCGTGTCACAGCGCATCGGCGAGCACCTGACCCTGGGCCTGGATGCGTACGACCGCCGCGTCGACCGCCTGCAGGATGAAGGCCAGTTCGGCGCGGCCTACATCTACTCCACGTTCAACTACCGCTACGGCCACATCCACGGCGTGGAGTTCAGTGCCGACTACAACAATGGCCCGTTCAGTGCCTACTTCAATGCTGCCTACAACAAGGCGATGGGCAAGCAGGTCATCACCAGCCAGTACAACCTCGACCCGGATGCCCTGGTGTACGTGCAGGACAACTGGATCCACCTGGACCACGACCAGAAGCTGACCTCGTCCGGTGGCATCAGCTATGCCTTCGCCGGCCACAACCGCATCGGCGCCAACTACGTGTACGGCAGCGGCCTGCGGTCGGACATCGAGGGCGTGCCCAACGGCGGTGAACTGCCATCCTACCTGCAGGTGAACCTCAGTGCCGGCCACGACTTCAACGCCGACAGCGGCCACCCGCTGCACGTGCAGCTGGCGGTGATCAATGCACTGGACCGCAGCTACCAGCTGCGTGACGGCGGCGGCATCGGCGTGTTCGCCCCGCAGTGGGGCCCGCGCCGTGGCGCCTACCTGAGCCTGCAGCAGGACTTCTAAGCAGCGCCCCACACTGGCGACGCCCACCGTAGAGCCACACCATGCGTGGCTGCGAACGGAAAGGAATCCTCCCCCAGGTAGAGCCACGCCATGCGTGGCTGTAAACGGGGCCGGACACCTCTGCACTGCAGAGGCCGCCGGCCCCGTTCCATTCTCAGCGCCCGACCTTGCGCAGCGACACCACCAGCGCCCACAGCGCCAGCACCGAGAACCACACCAGGCTCCACATCGGCATGGTCAGGCCCAGGAAGGTCCAGTCGATGTTGCCGCAGTTGCCGGTACCGGTCAGCACCGTGCGGAACACCTCGAACGGCCCCATCGTCTCGCTCAGGAAGCTCAGCGGCGGGCCGCAGGTGGAGCCCATTTCCGGCGGCAGCAGCTGCACATAGACATGGCGCGCGGCGATGCCGATGCCCACGCCGGCCGCGATGAAGGCCAGGATGCCGTAGGTCGCACGCCCCGGGCGGTTGGACGGCCCGTGCAGTGCACCGATCAGGAACAGCAGCCCCAGCGCAGCGAACGCCAGCCGCTGGAAGATGCACAGCGGGCACGGCTCCAGGCCCATTTTCAACTGCAGGAAGATCGCGTAGCCGAGCAGGCCCGCGCAGATCAGGAAGCCCAGCAGGAACTGGGCGCGGAAGGGCCAGCGCAGAGGATTCATCGGCAACGCTCGAAGGGTTCGGATGGCAAGCGTAACCGAGACACTGCCCCGTTCGAACCGCCACACGGCACGCCTGTCGGAACGATGTGGCTCATGGACAGCGCCGGAGCACGCCCGGCGAGCATGGCGGAAAAGGAAACGCCGGGCATGGCCCGGCGCTGCCAGAACGCAAAAGCCCGGCAGAGGCCGGGCTTTCGCTGTGTCGCGTTGGAACGGTCCGATTACTCGGCCACTTCCTCGGCCACGGCCGGACGGTCGACCAGCTCGACGTAGGCCATCGGCGCGTTGTCGCCGGCGCGGAAGCCGCACTTCAGCAGGCGCAGGTAGCCGCCCGGACGGGTCGCGTAGCGCGGGCCCAGGGTGGTGAACAGGTGGCCCACGGCCTCCTTGTCACGCAGGCGGGCGAAGGCCAGGCGGCGGTTGGCGACGGAGTCGACCTTGGCCAGGGTGATCAGCGGCTCGGCAACGCGGCGCAGTTCCTTGGCCTTCGGCAGGGTGGTCTTGATCAGCTCGTGCTTGAACAGCGAGGCGGCCATGTTCTTGAACATCGCTTCGCGGTGGGCGCTGGTACGGCTGAACTTACGGCCAGACTTCTGGTGACGCATGGTGATATTCCTTGGTTAAGGGTGAGGCTGTGTGGATCGTTGTCGCCTTCCTGGCGTTGCTGCACGGACTGCGGTTGGTCCTGGCCATCCCTCCTGGACGACCGGCCCGCGAACCTGGGGTTCGTCGTGGCGTGTTTGGTGAATCAACAGCAGGCCCCACCGCGGGCGGTGGAGCCTGCCGGTACAGCAGGGGGCTTATCAGCCCAGCATGCCGTGGCTGGCGATACCGGCCGGCGGCCAGTTCTCCAGCTTCATGCCAAGCGACAGGCCACGCTGGGCCAGCACTTCCTTGATTTCGGTGAGCGACTTCTTGCCCAGGTTCGGGGTCTTCAGCAGCTCCACTTCGGTCTTCTGGATCAGATCGCCGATGTAGTAGATGCTTTCCGCCTTCAGGCAGTTGGCCGAACGCACGGTCAGTTCCAAGTCGTCGATCGGGCGCAGCAGCACCGGATCCACGCCGTTGTTGGCCGGCTTGGCCGCACCGCGGTCGCGGTGGGTGAAGTCACCGAACACCGACAGCTGGTCGCTGAGGATGTCGGCGGCGGTGCGCACGGCTTCCTCGGCATCGATGGTGCCGTTGGTCTCGATATCGATGACCAGCTTGTCCAGGTCGGTACGCTGTTCGACGCGGGCCGCTTCCACGGCATAGGCGACGCGGCGGACCGGCGAGAACGAGGCATCCAGGACCAGACGGCCGATGGCGCGGGTTTCTTCGTCCGGACGACGACGGGCAGCGGCCGGCTGGTAGCCGAAACCACGCTCGATCTTCAGACGCATGTTGACTGCCGTGTCCTTGGTCAGGTGGCAGATGACATGCTCGCCGTTCAGGATCTCCACATTGTGGTCGACCTTGATGTCGGCAGCGGTGACAACGCCCGGGCCCTGCTTGGACAGGGACAGGGTGGCGCTGTCGCCGGAGTGCATACGGATGGCCACGTCCTTCAGGTTCAGCAGGACTTCCAGCACGTCCTCCTGCAGACCTTCGACCGTGGTGTACTCATGCAACACGCCGTCGATTTCGACTTCCGTGATGGCGAAGCCCGGGATGGACGACAGCAGCACGCGACGCAGGGCGTTGCCCAGCGTATGCCCGTAACCCCGCTCCAAAGGTTCGATCACGACCTTTGCACGGGTGTCGGTAAGGCGTTCGATCTGCGGACCGCGAGGACGCAGAACCTGGTTGGCGGTAACCGTCATGTTGCGGGTTCTCCTAGTGAACCCCCGGCCGTCGCCGGGGGCTCTCCAATGTGAATTACTTCGAATACAGCTCGACGATCAGCGCTTCGTTGATGTCCGCAGGCAGGTCCGAACGATCCGGAACAGCCTTGAAGATGCCGGTGAACTTGCCGGAATCCACTTCGACCCACGACGGGCTCAGGTCATGCTGGGCGGCGACGGTCAGGGCTTCCTGGACGCGCAGCTGCTTGGCAGCCTTTTCGGACAGAGCGATGGCGTCGCCAGCCTTGACCTGGTACGAAGCCAGGTTGACCGACTTGCCATTCACGGTGACGCCGCGGTGCGACACCAGCTGACGGGCAGCCGGACGGGTCACGGCGAAGCCCATGCGGTAGACAACGTTGTCCAGGCGGGTTTCCAGCAGCTGCAGCAGGTTCTCGCCGGTGTTGCCCTTCTTGGTCGAGGCCTTCTTGTAGTAGTTGCGGAACTGACGCTCCAGCAGACCGTAGATACGCTTGACCTTCTGCTTTTCGCGCAGCTGGGTGGCGTAGTCGGACAGCTTGCCCTTGCGGGCGGTCGCGCCGTGCTGGCCGGGCTTCTGCTCCAGCTTGCACTTGGAGTCCAGCGCACGGGCCGGGCTCTTCAGGGACAGGTCGGCGCCTTCGCGGCGGGCGAGCTTACAGGTAGGACCGATATAACGAGCCATTTCTTATCGCTCCCTTTAGACGCGACGCTTCTTCGGCGGACGGCACCCGTTGTGCGGGATGGGCGTCACGTCGATGATGTTGGTGATCTTGTAGCCGACGTTGTTCAGCGAACGCACGGCCGACTCACGGCCCGGACCCGGGCCCTTGATGCGGACTTCCAGCGACTTCACGCCGTAGTCCAGCGCAGCACGACCGGCCTTTTCAGCAGCCACCTGGGCAGCGAACGGGGTCGACTTGCGCGAACCGCGGAAGCCAGCGCCACCGGAGGTCGCCCACGACAGAGCGTTGCCCTGACGGTCGGTGATGGTCACGATGGTGTTGTTGAACGAAGCGTGGACGTGGGCAACGCCGTCGGTGACGACGCGCTTGATCTTCTTCTTGGTCTTAGCAGCGGGCTTAGCCATTTCTCAGTCCCTTACTTCTTGATCGCCTTGCGCGGACCCTTGCGGGTGCGGGCGTTGGTACGGGTGCGCTGGCCACGCAGCGGGAGGCCACGACGGTGACGCAGGCCGCGGTAGCAGCCCAGGTCCATCAGGCGCTTGATCGCGATGCCGATTTCACGGCGCAGATCGCCTTCCACGATGTACTTGCCGACTTCAGCGCGCAGGCGCTCGATTTCCGGCTCCGACAGATCGCGGATCTTGGTGGTCGAAGTGACGCCTGCGGCTTCGCAGACCTTCTTCGAACGGGTACGGCCGATGCCGTAAATGCTTTGCAACCCGACCCAGACATGCTTCTGGGCTGGCAGGTTGACGCCTGCAATACGCGCCATGACGCGGTTCTCCAGCTGAGTGATGGCCGGCAGCGCACCGCGGGCGCGCCAATCCGGCAGGATGGATCAAAAAAGTGAACTAGCGATACTAACAAGGTTCCGGTTTACATGGAAGCCCGTGAAACCAGAGGTTTCATGAACCCGGCCTGGGGAGTGTGCCCAGGCTCCGGCGCCGGATCAGGTTGACCCCGGAAAGAACACCCTTTCGGGCCCTCTTCCGGTGCCGCCCGCGCTACTCCCGCGCGGGACGACCCGATCTCACCCCCACCCGGAACCGCTGCGGGGGCCGCCCTTCGTTTGTGTGGCCGGGGTCCGCGAAGCGGAGGACCATCACGTCAGGAAGACGAAAGTATAACAGGCCAATCAGCCGCGGGCAAAACCGCCGCGGTTGCCACCCTTCAGGTTGGCCTTCTTCAGCAGGCTTTCGTACTGATGGGACATCAGGTGCGCCTGCACCTGGGCGATGAAGTCCATCACCACCACCACCACGATCAGCAGCGAGGTGCCGCCGAAGTAGAACGAGGCGTTCAGCTGCGTGCGCATCAGTTCCGGCAACAGGCAGACGATCACCAGGTAAGCCGAACCTGCAGCGGTCAGGCGGGTCAGCACGCCGTCGATGTAATCGGCGGTGGCCTTGCCCGGACGGATGCCCGGAATCAGCGCACCGGACTTCTTCAGGTTGTCGGCGGTTTCCTGCGAGTTGAACACCAGCGCGGTATAGAAGAACGCGAAACCGGTGATCAGCGCGGCGAACACGATCATGTGCAGCGGCTCGCCCGGACCCAGGGCGTTGGCGACCTTCTGCAGGGTCTGGCCGAACGTGCTCTGGTTGGCCGCCTGGCCGGACCACATGGCCAGGGTGGCCGGGAAGGCCAGCAGGCTGGAGGCGAAGATGGCCGGGATCACGCCCGCCATGTTCAGCTTCAGCGGCAGGAACGAGGTCTGGTTCATGTACGCGTTGCGGCCGCCCTGGCGACGTGCGTAGTTCACCGTAATGCGGCGCTGGCCGCGTTCGACGAACACCACGAAGAAGGTGAAGGCCAGCACCACGATCGCGATGACCAGCAGCTGGATGAACTGGATGTTGCCGTCACGGTAGGCGTCGAAGGTGTGGATGACCGCACCCGGCAGGCCCGCCACGATACCGGCGAAGATGATCAGCGAGACGCCATTGCCGATGCCGCGCTCGGTGACCTGCTCACCGACCCACATCAGGAACATGGTGCCGGCGGTCAGTGCGACCACGGCGGTGAGCACGAAGCCCATGCCCGGCGCGTAAACGACCGGCGCGCCGGTCGGCGACACCTGGCCCTGCAGGGCCAGGGCGATCGAACCGCCCTGCACCACCGCCAGCAGCACGGCGCCGATGCGCGAATACTGGGTGATCTTGCGGCGGCCGGACTCACCTTCCTTCTGCATCGCCTTCAGGGCGGGGAAGATGTGCACGGCCAGCTGCATCACGATCGATGCCGAGATGTACGGCATCACGTTCAGCGCGAAGATGCTGAAACGGTGCAGGGCGCCGCCCGAGAACATGTTGAACATGTCCACGATGCCGCCGCCCTGCTGTTGCATCATGGCAAGCATGGCATCGGGGTTGACGCCCGGCACCGGCACGTAGCAGCCGATGCGATAGACGATCAAAGCCCCGACGACGAACAGCAAACGTTGGCGAAGTTCGGTGAACTTGCCCATTCCGCCCGCGAGGTTACCGATGCCAGCTTGCGCCATGATTTTCTTACTCCGTTACGCTGCCGCCGGCAGCTTCGATCGCGGCCTTGGCACCGGCCGTGGCAGCAATACCCTTCAGGGTGAACGCCTTGGTCAGTTCGCCCTTGACGACGACCTTGGCCTTCTTGGCGGTGCTCGGAACCAGCTTGGCCGCACGCAGGGCAGCGAAGTCGATCTCGCCGGCCGGCAGCTTGTCCAGCTGGTACAGCAGCACTTCAGCGGTGTCCTTGGCGATCGGCGAACGGAAGCCGATCTTCGGCAGACGACGCTGCATGGGGGTCTGGCCGCCTTCGAAGCCAGCCTTGATCTTGCCGCCACCCTTACGGGCGAACGAACCCTTGTGGCCGCGGCCGGCAGTCTTGCCCAGGCCCGAGCCGATACCGCGACCGACGCGGGTGCGCTCGGTGCGGGCGCCCGGTGCCGGGCTCAGTTCATTGAGACGCAGAGTCATGATCGATTACTCCTCAACCTTGACGAGGTAGTGAACGGTGTTGATCAGACCGCGAACCTGCGGGCTGTCCTTCAGTTCACGCACATCGTTGAGCTTGTTCAGACCCAGGGCACGCACCGACAGGCGGTGACGCGACTGGGCACCACGCAGGCCACGCACCAGGCGGACCTTCACAGTCTTGTTGGACTCATTAGCCATGGTTGAGTTCCTCCACCTTCTTGCCGCGCTTGGCCGCGATGCGGGCCGGCGACTGTGCCGCGGTCAGGCCCTTCACGGTGGCACGCACCAGGTTGATCGGGTTGCGCGAACCGGTGGCCTTGGCCAGCACGTTCTTCACGCCCACCGCTTCCAGCACAGCGCGCATGGCGCCGCCGGCGATGACGCCGGTACCTTCGGACGCCGGCTGCATGAACACGCGTGCAGCGCCGTGGCCATCCTTGATGGTGTGCCACAGGGTGCCGTTGTTCAGGTCGACGCTGACCAGGTTCTTGCGAGCCTGCTCCATCGACTTCTGGATGGCGACCGGGACTTCACGGGCCTTGCCGTAGCCGAAACCGACCTTGCCTTCGCCGTCGCCGACCACGGTCAGGGCGGTGAAGGTGAACTGGCGGCCACCCTTGACGGTCTTGCTGACGCGGTTGACCGCGACCAGCTTTTCGATCATGCCGTCGTCGATCTTTTCTTCGCGGTTACGGTCGCGATCGCGACCCCGCTGCTGACGCTCTTCTGCCATGTTGATTCCTTGGTTGTTTGGGTATGTACGGCTCGGGGCCGCTTATGGTTGTGGCGTGTTGCGCTGTTCCGGACAGCCGCTGCAGAAGAGCGGCGCCGTCCGGCCATCCCCTGGCCGGCGGGCAGGCGGGAAGAGGCCATCAAGGCCCCTTCCCTTATCCCTTAGAACTGCAGGCCGGCTTCGCGGGCAGCGTCAGCCAGGGCCTTGATGCGGCCGTGGTAACGGTAACCCGAACGATCGAAGGCAACCTTCTCGATGCCGGCGGCCTTGGCGCGCTCGGCAACGATGCGGCCGACCTTGGCGGCAGCTTCAGCGTTCTTGCCGCTGGCCAGACCTTCCTTGACGTCGGCCTGGGTGGTGTTGGCGGCAGCCAGCACCTTCGAGCCGTCGGCGGTGAAGACCTGCGCGTACAGGTGCTGGCCGGTGCGCAGCACCGACAGGCGGGCGACGCCGAGCTCACGGATGTGGGCGCGGGTCGACTTGGCGCGACGCAGGCGGGCGATGTTCTTGTTCATGATCTTTTTCCCTGGAAAGCGGAAGGTCCTAATTAGGCCTTCTTGGCTTCCTTGCGAATGATGACTTCGTCGGAGTACTTCACGCCCTTGCCCTTGTACGGTTCCGGCTTGCGGAACGCACGGATCTTGGCAGCGACTTCACCAACGACCTGCTTGTCGGCGCCCTGGACCAGGATCTCGGTCTGGGTCGGGGTGGACAGGGTGATGCCTTCCGGCGCCACGAACACCACCGGGTGCGAGAAACCGAGCGACAGGCTCAGGTCCTTGCCCTGCATGGCGGCACGGTAACCGACGCCCACCAGCTCCAGCTTGCGCTCGAAGCCTTCGGACACGCCCTTGACCATGTTGGCCAGGATCGCGCGGACGGTACCGGTCAGCGCGACCAGGTCGGCGTTTTCGGTGCTCAGGGTGGCAACGCCGTTGTCGACGTTGATGGCAATGCCGGCCGGCTTCGGCAGCGACAGGGTGCCCTTCGGGCCCTTGACGGTGACGGATTCGGACTGGACGTTCAGTTCAACCTTGCCCAGGTCGACGGGCTTCTTGGCTACGCGGGACATAGTTCTACTCCTCTCGCCTTAGGCCACGAAGCACAGGACTTCGCCGCCGACGCCCAGCTGGCGCGCCTGCGCATCAGTCATGATGCCCTTGGAGGTGGAAATGATGGAGATGCCCAGGCCGTTCATGACCTTCGGCAGCTCGCTCTTGCCGCGGTACTGGCGCAGGCCCGAACGCGAGAAGCGCTTCAGGGTTGCGATGACCGGCTTGCCTTCGAAATACTTCAGCACGATTTCCAGCTCGGCCTTGTTGTTTTCCAGCTGGGTAACGCGCAGGTCGGTGATGTAACCCTCGTCCTTCAGGACCTGGGCAATCGCCACCTTGATCTTGGACGACGGTGCCTTCACCGTCTGCTTGCCCACCGCGGCCGCATTCTTGATGCGGACCAGCAGGTCGGCGATGGGATCAGTCATGCTCATATGAGTACCTTTGAGTGCACCGATATCCGCTTTCGCGAAAATCTGTTGTCTCCTGGAAACGGGCCAGGCCCCCTACTCCCCGCCAAAAACGCAGGGCAAGACGCGGGAGTATACGCCAAAAGAGCCCGACTTGCGTCGGGCTCTTCGGGTTTTTTCTGCAGGAGGGCTGAATGCCCTCCCCTGGGACGCCCCGCCCTGTTCAGGCGGGGGTCGCAGGACCGACTGGGATTACCAGCTGGCCTTGCGCAGGCCCGGCACGTCGCCACGCATGGTGGCTTCGCGGAGCTTGTTGCGGCCCAGGCCGAACTTGCGGTACACGCCACGCGGACGGCCCGACAGTTCGCAACGGTTGCGCTGGCGGCTCGGCGAGGAGTCGCGCGGCAGCTTGGACAGCTTGGTCGCGGCCTCGATCTTCTCTTCGTAGCTCGCGTCCACCGAGGACACGATCTTCTTCAGAGCAGCGCGCTTGTCAGCGAACTTCTTGGCCAGCTTTTCCCGCTTGATGTCGCGGTTGACCATGGAGGTCTTTGCCATTTCGGTTTCCTCGACGGATCAGTTACGGAACGGGAACTTGAACGCTGCCAGCAGCGCCTTCGCTTCCGCGTCGGTCTTCGCAGTGGTGGTGATGGCGATATCCATGCCGCGGATCGCGTCGACAGCGTCGAAGTCGATTTCCGGGAAGATGATCTGTTCCTTCACACCCATGTTGAAGTTGCCGCGACCGTCGAAGGAACGACCGGAAACACCACGGAAGTCGCGCACGCGCGGCAGCGAGATGTTGATCAGGCGGTCCAGGAACTCGTACATCTTGTGGCGACGCAGCGTGGTCTTGCAGCCGATCGGCCAACCATCACGGATCTTGAACGACGCCACCGAGATGCGCGACTTGGTGACCACCGGCTTCTGGCCGGAGATCTTTGCCATGTCAGCGACGGCGTTTTCCAGGATCTTCTTGTTGGTCGCAGCTTCGCCGACACCCATGTTCAGGGTGACCTTGACCAGCTTCGGCACTTCCATCGGATTGGTGTAGCCGAACTGCTTCATCAGCGCCGGCACCACTTCTTCCTTGTAGATCTTTTCGAGACGGGAAGTCATCTTCACATTCCTCAGGCGTCGAGCGCCTCACCGCTGGAGCGGAACACACGCAGTTTGCGTCCATCCTCCAGCACCTTGAAGCCAACGCGTTCGCCCTTGCCCGAAGCCGGGTTCAGCACATTCACGTTGGAGATATGGATCGAAGCTTCACGCTCGACCACGCCGCCGGCAACACCTGCCTGCGGGTTCGGCTTGGTGTGGCGCTTGACGATGTTCACGTTGGCGACGACCACGCGGTCGCCGTCGACGCGGACGACTTCGCCCTGCTTGCCCTTGTCCTTGCCGGCGTTGACGACAACCTGGTCGCCCTTCTTGATACGGTTAGCCATGATTATCTCCTGTCGCTCACAGCACTTCGGGAGCGAGCGAGACGATCTTCATGAACTTCTCCGAACGAAGTTCACGGGTCACCGGCCCGAAGATACGGGTACCGATCGGCTCCTGCTTGTTGTTCAGCAGGACGGCCGCGTTGCCGTCGAAGCGGATCAGCGAGCCATCGGCGCGACGCACACCCTTGCGGGTACGCACCACGACGGCGTCATACACTTCACCCTTCTTGACCTTGCCGCGCGGAATCGCATCCTTCACGGTGACCTTGATGATGTCGCCGATACCGGCGTAACGGCGCTTGGAACCACCCAGCACCTTGAAGCACATCACCTGCTTGGCACCCGAATTGTCCGCGACGTCAAGGTAGCTCTGCATCTGGATCATGATTCAGACTCCTTATTCAGCCGCACGCGTGATGACTTCCACCACGCGCCAGTTCTTGGTCTTGGACATCGGAGCAATCTCGGTCACGCGGACGACATCGCCTTCCTTGCAGGCGTTGTCGGCATCGTGGGCGTGCAGCTTGGTCGAGCGCTTGATGTACTTGCCGTACAGCGCGTGCTTGACCTGACGCTCAACCAGGACGGTAACCGTCTTGTCCATCTTGTTGCTGACGACACGGCCTTCGACCGTGCGCAGCGTCTTCTTTTCGGTATTGTCGCTCATAGCGGCCGTCCTTACTTCGTGCTGCCGAGCAGGGTCTTGACGCGAGCAATCTCGCGACGGACCCGGCGGATATCGTGAGTCTTCGGCAGCTGGCCGGTGACCTGCTGCATACGGACAGAGAACTGTTCCTTACGCAGGTCGATCAGGTGGGCCTTCAGTTCGTCAGCCGACTTTTCACGGAGAGTTTTGATGTCCATCAGCGCACCGTCCGGGTCACGAAAGTGGTGGTGACCGAGAGCTTGGCAGCGGCCAGGCGGAACGCCTCGCGTGCCACTTCTTCCGTCACACCCTCGATTTCATAGATCATGCGGCCGGGCTGGATCTGGGCCACCCAGTATTCCACGTTGCCCTTACCCGAACCCATTCGGACTTCGATGGGCTTCTTGGTGATGGGCTTGTCGGGGAACACGCGGATCCACATCTTGCCACCGCGCTTGACGTAGCGGCTGATCGAGCGGCGGGCCGCTTCGATCTGACGCGCGGTCAGCTGACCGTGGGCGGTTGCCTTCAGGCCGTATTCGCCGAAGCTGACAGCGTTGGCGCTCCAGCTCAGGCCTTCGTTACGGCCCTTGTGTACCTTGCGGTACTTGGTTCGCTTGGGTTGCAACATTGTCGTTACCTCGCTTCACGAGCCGGGCGCTGACGGTCACCACGGTCGCCGCGATCATTACGATCATTGCGCGGGGTGTCGTCCTGCTTTTCCTGGCCAACCTGGGAGAAATCGAACACTTCGCCCTTGTAGATCCAGACCTTGATGCCGATGATGCCGTAGGTCGTCTTGGCTTCAGCGAAGCCGTAGTCGATGTCGGCACGCAGCGTGTGCAGCGGCACGCGGCCTTCGCGGTACCACTCCGAACGGGCGATTTCCGCACCGTTGAGGCGGCCACCAACGTTGACCTTGATGCCCAGGGCACCCAGGCGCATCGCGTTGCCGACCGAGCGCTTCATCGCGCGGCGGAACATGATGCGACGCTCCAGCTGCTGCGCGATCGATTCGGCAACCAGCTGTGCGTCCAGCTCGGGCTTGCGCACTTCGGTGACGTTGATGTGCGCCGGGACGCCCATCAGCTCGCTCACTTCCTTGCGCAGCTTTTCGATGTCCTCACCACGCTTGCCGATCACCACGCCCGGGCGGGCGGTGTGGATCGTCACGCGCGCGGTCTTGGCCGGACGCTCGATCAGGATCTTGCTGATACCGGCCTGCGCAAGCTTCTTGCGCAGCATTTCACGCACCTTCAGGTCGGCTGCCAGGTAACCGGCGAACTCGGCCTTGTTTGCGTACCACTTGGAGTTCCAGTCCTTGGCAATACCCAGGCGGATACCAATCGGATGAACTTTATGACCCATGGTCTTTTCCTTATCCGCTTACTTGGCGGCGCCCACAACCACAGTGATGTGGCTGGTGCGCTTGAGGATGCGGGTACCGCGGCCTTTCGCCCGCGCCATGAAACGCTTCAGGGTCGGACCTTCATCAACCATGATGGTCTGAACCTTCAGCTCGTCGACGTCGGCGCCCTGGTTGTTCTCGGCGTTTGCAATAGCCGACTCCACCACCTTCTTGATCAGGTGGGCAGCCTTCTTGTCCGAGAACTTCAGCAGGTTGACCGCACGTTCGGCCGGCAGACCGCGCACCTGGTCAGCGACCAGGCGAGCCTTCTGCGGGGAGATGCGCGCAGTGCGCAGGATGGCTTTCGCTTCCATTGTCATCTCTCCTTACTTGCCCGACTTCTTGTCACCACCGTGACCCTTGAAGGTCCGGGTGATGGCAAATTCGCCGAGCTTGTGGCCGACCATGTTCTCGTTGACGAGAACCGGAACGTGGTTCTTGCCGTTATGCACGGCGATGGTGATGCCTACCATTTCCGGCAGGATCATCGAACGGCGCGACCAGGTCTTGATCGGCTTCTTGCTACCCGCAGCGGCCTCCACCTTCTTGACGAGGTGGTGATCGACGAACGGGCCCTTCTTGAGTGAACGTGCCATGGTCGATTAGCCCCTACGATCGCGGACGATGAACTGCTGAGTGCGCTTGTTCTTGCGCGTCTTGTAGCCCTTGGTCGGGACACCCCACGGGGTGACCGGATGCGGGTTACCCTGGCCGGCCTTGGCCTCACCACCACCGTGCGGGTGGTCAACCGGGTTCATGGCAGCACCACGAACGGTCGGGCGGACGCCGCGCCAACGCTTGGCACCGGCCTTGCCCAGCTTTTCCAGGTTGTGCTCGTCGTTGCCGACTTCGCCGATGGTGGCGCAGCACTCGACCGGCACCTTGCGCATTTCACCCGAGCGCAGGCGCAGGGTGGCGTAGATGCCTTCACGGGCGACCAGCTGGACAGCAGCGCCAGCGGCGCGAGCCAGCTGTGCACCCTTGCCCGGCTTCAGTTCGATGCCGTGGATGGTGGTACCGACCGGGATGTTGCGCAGCGGCAGGGTGTTGCCCGCCTTGATCGGGGCGTCCGAACCAGCGATCACCTGATCACCAGCCTTCAGACCCTTCGGGGCGATGATGTAGCGGCGCTCACCGTCGACGTAGCACAGCAGGGCGATGTGGGCGGTGCGGTTCGGATCGTATTCGATGCGTTCCACGCGCGCCGGGATGCCCAGCTTGTTGCGCTTGAAGTCGATGATGCGGTAGTGCTGCTTGTGGCCACCACCGACGTGACGGGTGGTGATGCGGCCGTGGTGGTTACGACCACCGGACTTGCTCTGCGACTCGACCAGCGCGGCGTGCGGAGCACCCTTGTGCAGGTCGGGCGTGACCACGCGCACGGCCGAACGGCGGCCTGCGGAGGTGGGCTTGAATTTCATCAATGGCATGGGATGTACCTCAGGCCTTGGCCGTTACATCGATCGACTGGCCGTCGGCCAGGCGAACGTACGCCTTGCGCCAATCGCCGCGGCGGCCAGCACGGTTACGGAAGGACTTGTTCTTGCCCTTGACGTTGACCACGTTGACGGCCTCGACCTTGACGTCGAACAGCTGCTCTACCGCGGCCTTCACGTCGGCCTTGGTTGCTTCGTTCGAGATTTCGAAGACATACTGATTGGAGAGTTCCTGCAGGCGCGCGGTCTTTTCGGAGACACGCGGGGCACGCAGCACGCTGAAGATTTTTTCGTTGCTGTTCATGCCAGCCACTCCTCGACCTTCTTGACCGCGTCAGCGGTGATGACGACCGTGTCGGCACCAACCAGGGACACCGGATCCAGGCCCTGGACGTCACGCACCTGCACGTACGGCAGATTGCGGGCGGACAGGTACAGGTGCTCGGAGGCTTCCTCGGTGACGATCAGCGGGCGCTTGCCCACTTCCAGGCCGGCCAGCTTGGCGATCAGACCCTTCGTGTTGGTCACTTCGACATCGAAGGACTCCACGATGGTCAGACGGCCCTGACGGTTCAGCTCGGACAGGATCGCGCACATGGCGGCACGGTACTGCTTGCGATTGACCTTCTGCTCGAAGCTGCGCGGCTTGGCCGCGAAGGTGACACCGCCGCCGACGAAGATCGGAGCCGTCAGTGCGCCATGACGCGCGCCGCCGCCCTTCTGCTTCTTCGACTTCTTGGTGGTACCAGCCACTTCGGAGCGAGTCTTCTGCGCCTTGGTGCCGGCGCGACCGGCGTTGCGGTAAGCAACGACGACCTGGTGGACCAGATCTTCGCTGAAATCGCGACCGAACACGGCGTCGGAGACCGAGACCTTGTTGTTGCTACCCGTGATAACGAGTTCCATCGTCATCTCTCCTTATGCCTTGCTCGCCGGACGGACGATCACGTCGCCACCCGCCGCGCCCGGAACGGCGCCGCGAACCGCGATCAGACCGCGCTCGACGTCGACCTTGACCACTTCCAGGTTCTGGGTGCTCTGCTGCACCGCGCCCATGTGGCCCGACATCTTCTTGCCCGGGAAAACGCGACCCGGGGTCTGGCGCTGGCCCAGCGAACCCGGCGCGCGATGCGACAGCGAGTTACCGTGGGTTGCATCGCCCATACGGAAGTTGTGGCGCTTGATGGTGCCCTGGAAGCCCTTACCCTTGGTGACACCCTGGACGTCGACGATCTGGCCGACTTCAAAGATGTCCGCCTTGACTTCGCCACCGACGGCGAAATCGCCGAGCTGGGCGTCTTCAACGCGGAACTCCCACAGGCCACGGCCCGCTTCCACCTTCGCCTTGGCGAAGTGGCCGGCTTCCGGCTTGTTGACCAGGGCAGCGCGACGCGCGCCGACGGTCACCTGCACGGCGCTGTAGCCGTCGGTTTCGACGGTCTTGATCTGCGCGATGCGGTTCGGGGTAGCTTCGATCAGGGTCACCGGGATGGAACGGCCATCTTCGGTGAAAACACGGCTCATGCCGGCCTTGCGGCCCACGAAGCCCAACGAATACTTCTTCGTCATGGTCGTAGTCCTCAGGTCAGCTTGATCTGAACGTCGACGCCTGCAGCCAGTTCGAGCTTCATCAGCGCGTCCACGGTCTTGTCATTCGGGTCAACGATGTCGAGCACGCGCTTGTGCGTGCGGGTCTCGTACTGGTCACGCGCGTCCTTGTCGACGTGCGGGGAAACGAGAACGGTGTAGCGCTCGATCTTGGTCGGCAGCGGAATCGGGCCACGCACTTGCGCGCCGGTTCGCTTTGCCGTTTCAACGATCTCGCTGGCCGAACGGTCGATCAAGCGATGATCGAACGCCTTCAGCCGGATACGGATCTTCTGGTCCGCCATGACGGTGGTTCCTTCGTTAAAAGAGCGACGGACAAAGCCTCTGGGTTGCTTTGTCCCATGAAAGTCCTGAATACGGACGGCCCGCACTCCTGCAGGCCGACAAGGTCAGTCCATGGACCTCAAAAACTGAGGCAGACCAGTCACCCGGTCTGCCCAGACTTGAAAGCATAATGGCACACAAGGCAGCTGTCAACAGTCGCCTGTTGACGCCGCCTGAATGGCATTGACCCTTCCTGGTCCGGGGAACACAAGGCACATCCTGTGCCTGCTTTCCCATTTTTGAACGCCCCGATGCCCTACCCAGGCAACATCGGGGCGCTGATACTACCAGATTACTTGATGATCTTCGAGACCACGCCGGCGCCGACGGTGCGGCCGCCTTCGCGGATGGCGAAACGCAGACCTTCGTCCATCGCGACCGGGTTGATCAGGGTGACAACCATCTTCACGTTGTCGCCCGGCATCACCATCTCGACGCCTTCCGGCAGCTGCACCGCACCGGTGATGTCGGTGGTACGGAAGTAGAACTGCGGACGGTAGCCCTTGAAGAACGGGGTGTGGCGGCCGCCTTCGTCCTTCGACAGCACGTACACTTCGCCTTCGAACTCGGTGTGCGGCTTGATCGAACCCGGCTTGGCCAGCACCTGGCCACGCTCGACGTCGTCACGCTTGGTGCCGCGCAGCAGCAGGCCAGCGTTGTCGCCTGCCTGACCCTGGTCCAGCAGCTTGCGGAACATTTCAACGCCGGTCACGGTGGTCTTCTGCACCGGACGGATGCCGACGATTTCGATTTCTTCGCCGACCTTGATCACGCCGCGCTCGATACGACCGGTCACCACGGTGCCGCGGCCCGAGATCGAGAACACGTCTTCCACCGGCATCAGGAACGCCTTGTCGACGTCACGTTCCGGGGTCGGGATCCAGGTGTCCAGGGCGTCGACCAGCTTGATGACGGCCGGCACGCCGATGTCGCTCTGGTCGCCTTCCAGCGCCAGACGGGCCGAACCGGCGATGATCGGGGTGTCGTCGCCCGGGAACTCGTACTTGCTCAGCAGTTCGCGGACTTCCATTTCGACCAGCTCGAGCAGCTCGGCGTCGTCGACCATGTCGGCCTTGTTCAGGAACACCACGATGTACGGCACGCCGACCTGACGCGACAGCAGGATGTGCTCGCGGGTCTGCGGCATCGGGCCGTCAGCGGCCGAGCACACCAGGATCGCGCCGTCCATCTGGGCGGCACCGGTGATCATGTTCTTGACGTAGTCAGCGTGGCCCGGGCAGTCAACGTGGGCGTAGTGACGGGTCGGGGATTCGTATTCGACGTGCGCGGTCGAGATCGTGATGCCGCGGGCCTTTTCTTCCGGCGCGGCGTCGATCGCGGAGTAGTCCTTGAACTCGCCGCCGAAACGCTCGGCGCCGATCTTGGTCAGTGCAGCGGTCAGCGTGGTCTTGCCGTGGTCGACGTGACCGATGGTGCCGACGTTGACGTGCGGCTTGGTGCGCTCGAACTTACCCTTTGCCATTGTTCTTTACCTTGAAGTTTGTACGTAAGTGGTTTCAGGAGAGGCTGAGCGAGGCTCAGCCCTTCTTCATGACGGCTTCGGCGATGTTGGTCGGCGCCGGCTCGTAGTGGTCGAATTCCATGGTGAAGGTGGCGCGGCCCTGGGTCTGCGAACGCAGCGCCGTGGCGTAGCCGAACATTTCACCCAGCGGGATCATCGCGTTGATGATCGAAGCGGAGCCGTCACCGGTGGTGTCGGAACCCTGCAGCACGCCGCGACGACGGCTGACGTCGCCCATCACGTCACCCTGGTAGTCTTCCGGGGTCACGATCTCGACCTTCATGATCGGCTCCAGCAGCACCGGCTTGGCCTTGGAGAAGCCCTGCTTGAAGGCCATCGACGAAGCCAGCTTGAACGCCATTTCCGACGAGTCGACGTCGTGGTACGAACCGAAGACCAGCTTGACCTTCACGTCCACGACCGGGAAGCCGGCCAGCGGGCCGCTGGTGATGGTTTCGCGCAGACCCTTTTCGACCGACGGGATGAATTCCTTCGGAATGACACCACCGGTGATGTCATTGATGAACAGGAAGTCGTCCTTGATCGCGGCCGACAGCTTGGCATCAGCGCGGTCTTCAGCGGTGATCGGCGACAGCTCGATCACGACGTGACCGTACTGGCCCTTACCACCGGACTGCTTGGCGTGCTTGTAGTCCGACTTGACGTCGGCCAGGGTGATGGTTTCGCGGTAGGCCACCTGCGGTGCGCCGACGTTGGCTTCAACGTTGAACTCGCGCTTCAGGCGGTCGACGATGATGTCCAGGTGCAGCTCGCCCATGCCCGAGATGATGGTCTGGCCGGATTCTTCGTCGGTCTTGACGCGGAACGACGGATCTTCCTGTGCCAGACGGCCCAGGGCCAGACCCATCTTTTCCTGGTCCGACTTGGTCTTCGGCTCGACGGCCATCGAGATCACCGGCTCCGGGAACGCCATGCGCTCCAGGATGATCGGCGCATCGACCGAGCACAGGGTGTCACCGGTGGTGGTGTCCTTCAGGCCCACGGCCGCGGCGATGTCACCGGCCAGAACTTCCTTGATTTCCTCGCGGTTGTTCGAGTGCATCTGCAGGATGCGGCCGATGCGCTCCTTCTTGCCCTTCACCGAGTTCAGCACGGTGTCACCACCGTTCAGGGTGCCCGAGTAGACGCGGAAGAAGGTCAGCGCGCCGACGAACGGGTCGGTGATGATCTTGAAGGCCAGCGACGAGAACGGAGCCTTGTCGTCGGACTTGCGGCTCAGTTCCTTGGTTTCGTCGTCGACGTCCACGCCCTTCACGTCCGGCACGTCCACCGGCGACGGCAGCAGCTGGATCACGCCGTCGAGCATGGCCTGCACGCCCTTGTTCTTGAACGCCGAGCCGCAGTACATCGGCACGATCTCGGTGGCCAGGGTGCGGGTACGCAGCGCGTTGATGATTTCAGCCTCGGCCAGCTCTTCGCCGCCCAGGTACTTTTCCATCAGCTCTTCGCTGGCTTCAGCGGCGGTTTCGATCATGAAGGTGCGCGCTTCTTCAGCGGCTTCCTGCAGATCGGCCGGCACATCGCTGTATTCGAACTTCATGCCCTGCGAGGCTTCATCCCAGTGGATGGCCTTCATCTTCAGCAGGTCGACGACGCCCTTGAAGTTGTCTTCAGCGCCGATCGGCAGCTGCATCGGCACGGCAACGGCGCCCAGCTTGGCCTTCAGCTGGCCGACGACCTTCTGGAAGTTGGCACCGGTACGGTCCATCTTGTTGACGAACGCGATGCGCGGCACGTGGTACTTGTTGGCCTGGCGCCACACGGTTTCCGACTGCGGCTGCACGCCACCGACGGCACACAGCACGAACACCGCACCGTCGAGCACGCGCAGCGAGCGCTCCACTTCGATGGTGAAGTCGACGTGCCCGGGGGTGTCGATGATGTTGAAGCGGTGTTCCGGCAGGGACTTGTCCATGCCCTTCCAGAACGCGGTGGTCGCAGCGGACTGGATCGTGATGCCACGTTCCTGTTCCTGCTCCATCCAGTCCATGGTGGCAGCGCCGTCGTGCACTTCACCGATCTTGTGGCTCTTGCCGGTGTAGAACAGGATGCGCTCGGACGTGGTGGTCTTGCCGGCATCGATGTGGGCCATGATGCCGAAGTTACGGTAACGCTCGATGGGAGTGGAACGGGCCACGGGAGCCTCTCAGATTTCTTGGAATTCGGATGGCCGAACGCCGCCTTTCGGCGGCCTTCGGATTGGCGCAGCCCTTCTGGGGCCGCGAGGCAGCACCGAGGTGGTGCTGCCCTGCCTGTTTTACAAGGCCGTCAAACTCACCAGCGGTAGTGGGCGAACGCCTTGTTCGCTTCCGCCATACGGTGGGTTTCTTCGCGCTTCTTGATGGCGCCACCACGGTTTTCCGAGGCGTCGATCAGTTCAGCAGCCAGCTTCTTCGGCATGGTGTTCTCGCCACGCTTGCGCGCGGAGTCGATCAGCCAACGCATGGCCAGGGCCATCTTGCGCGAAGCGCGCACTTCGACCGGCACCTGGTAGGTGGCACCGCCGACGCGGCGCGACTTCACTTCGACGGCCGGCGACACGTTGTCGAGCGCCTTCTGCACCAGCTCGATGGCATTGGCGTTGGCGTTCTTCTCGGTGATCACGTCCATGGCGCCGTACACGATCTTTTCAGCGACGGACTTCTTGCCGCTCTGCATGACCATGTTGATGAAACGGGCGATGGTTTCGCTTCCGTGCTTCGGATCGGGCAGGACGGAACGCTGCGGAGTATTACCCTTACGCGACATGATGCTCTCTCCTTATGCCTTCGGACGCTTGGCGCCGTACTTGGAACGGGCCTGGCGACGCTTGGCAACGCCGGCGGCGTCGAGCGAGCCACGAACGGTGTGGTAACGCACACCCGGCAGGTCCTTGACGCGACCGCCGCGGATCAGGACCACGGAGTGCTCCTGCAGGTTGTGGCCTTCACCACCGATGTAGGAAATCACTTCTTCCTGGTTGGTCAGGCGGACCTTGGCAACCTTGCGAAGCGCCGAGTTCGGCTTCTTCGGCGTGGTGGTGTAGACACGGGTGCAGACGCCACGGCGCTGCGGGCACTTGTCGAGCGCCGGCGAGGCACTCTTGTAGGTGGTCGCTTGCCGCGGCTTGCGGACCAGCTGGTTGATCGTCGCCATCAGTAGGTTCTTCTGATTGGTGGCCGGAAAATCTGGCCAGAGATGCGGAAATGTTAAAGCAGGCCGAAATTTTGGCCTGCTGAGACAGACGATTGTAGCAACCTGCCAAGAACGCAGTCAAACGCGCCTTGTCAAGCCCGTCCCTGATCCCGGGACGTTACAGGGGTGTCTCCATATACCCCGTTCAGGTTCGACAGGTGCCCGCGGACGGAACAGTCTGCCGTTACAACCAGACCGGACGGCCTGCGCCGCCCTGCCCTTCACACCTCACCCGGGCCAGGCCCGGGTGTTACCGCAGAGGTCGGTCCGGCCTGGCGGCCGGACCGGTTGCCTCATTCTTCGCCCGAGGCCTGTTCAGCATCGGCCACGTCGGCAACGGCTTCCACCGCGGCCGGGGTGCCGGCCAGGGTCTGCAGTTCCGAGTCGGTCAGGCCGGTGGCACCGCGGCGGCGCTGGCTGTGGTACGCCAGGCCGGTACCGGCCGGAATCAGGCGGCCGACGATGACGTTTTCCTTCAGGCCACGCAGGTTGTCCGAGGTGCCGCGAACGGCCGCTTCGGTCAGCACGCGGGTGGTTTCCTGGAACGACGCCGCCGAGATGAACGATTCGGTGGCCAGCGAGGCCTTGGTGATGCCCAGCAGGACCGGATCGAAACGGGCGATCAGCTCGTTGCGGGTGGTCAGGCGGGCATTCTCCTCGATGACGCGCTGGCGTTCGACCTGTTCACCGTTCAGGAACTTGCTGCTGCCCTGATCGGTGATCTCGACCTTGCGCAGCATCTGGCGGGTGATCACCTCAATGTGCTTGTCGTTGATCTTCACGCCCTGCAGGCGGTACACGTCCTGGATTTCCTTGACCAGGTAGGCGGCCAGCGGTTCGACACCCAGCAGGCGCAGGATGTCCTGCGGGCTCGGCTCGCCGTCCACGATGGTTTCACCCTTGGTGACATGCTCGCCTTCGAACACGATGACCTGGCGGTACTTCGGGATCAGCTCTTCGTGCTCCGAACCATCGGTGTCCTTGATGATCAGGCGCTGCTTGCCCTTGGTGTCCTTGCCGAAGCTGATGATGCCCGAACGCTCGGCCAGCACGGCCGGATCCTTCGGCTTGCGCGCTTCGAACAGGTCGGCCACGCGCGGCAGACCACCGGTGATGTCGCGGGTCTTGGACGCTTCCTGCGGGATCTTGGCGACCACGTCGCCCACGCCCACCGGGGCGCCGTCCTGCAGGTTGACGATCGAACGCGGCGGCAGCAGGTACTGCGCCGGCAGATCGGTGCCCGGGATCGACAGGTCGTTGCCCTTGCCGTCGACGATGCGCACGATCGGGCGCAGGTCCTTGGCCTGGGTACCACGACGCTTCGGATCGGTGATTTCACGCGAGGCCAGACCGGTCAGCTCGTCGGTCTTCTCGATGACGGTGACGCCGTCGACGAAGTCGATGAAGCGGATGAAACCGGCCACTTCCGACACGATCGGGTGGTTATGCGGATCCCAGTTGGCCACGGTCTGGCCGGCCTTGACCGCATCACCGTCCTTGGAGGTGATGGTCGCACCGTACGGCAGCTTGTAGCGCTCGCGCTCACGGCCGTGCGCGTCGAGCACCGAGATTTCGCCCGAGCGCGACACCGCCACCAGCGAGCCGTTGGCGTGCTCGACCGACTTGAGGTTGCTGAACTTGACCGAGCCGGTGGTCTTGACGGTGATGTTGTCCACTGCCGCCGCACGCGATGCCGCACCACCGATGTGGAACGTACGCATGGTCAGCTGGGTACCCGGTTCACCGATCGACTGGGCGGCGATGACGCCGACCGCTTCACCGATGTTGACCAGGTGGCCACGGGCCAGGTCGCGGCCGTAGCAGCGTGCGCAGACGCCGAAGGCCGATTCGCAGGAGATCGTCGAGCGGACCTTGATGGTCTGCACGCCGGCGTCTTCCAGCTTGGCGACCCACTGTTCGTCCAGCAGGGTGTTGCGGGTGACGATCGGATCTTCGTCGTTGCCCGGCAGGAACACGTCCTCGGCCACGACGCGACCCAGCACGCGGTCCTTCAGCGGCTCGACCACGTCGCCGCCTTCCACGATCGGGGTCATGATCAGGCCTTCGGTGGTACCGCAATCCACCTCGGTGATCACCACGTCCTGCGCCACGTCGACCAGACGACGGGTCAGGTAACCCGAGTTCGCGGTCTTCAGCGCGGTATCGGCCAGACCCTTACGGGCACCGTGCGTGGAGTTGAAGTACTCCTGCACGTTCAGGCCTTCACGGAAGTTCGCCTTGATGGGCGTTTCGATGATCGAGCCGTCCGGACGGGCCATCAGGCCGCGCATGCCGGCCAGCTGGCGGATCTGTGCCTGCGAACCACGCGCACCGGAGTCGGCCATGATGTACAGCGAGTTCATCGACTTCTGGTCGATGGTCTCACCCTTGGCATTGACGACCTTCTCGGTACCGATGGTGTCCATCATCGCCTTGGCGATGCGCTCGTTGGTGCGCGACCAGATGTCGACCACCTTGTTGTAGCGCTCGCCGGCGGTGACCAGACCCGACTGGTACTGCTCCTGGATTTCCAGCACTTCGGCTTCGGCCTCGGTGAGGATGCCCTTCTTCTCGTCCGGGATCAGCATGTCGTCGATGCCGATGGAGACGCCGGCGCGGGTCGCGTAGGCGAAGCCGGTGTACATCAGCTTGTCGGCGAACACGACCGTGTCCTTCAGACCCAGCTGGCGGTAGCTGGAGTTGATCAGGCGGCTGATGTTCTTCTTGGTCAGCTCGGTGTTGGCCAGCGCGAACGGCAGGCCTTCCGGCAGGATTTCAGCCAGCAGGGCGCGACCGATCGTGGTGTCCACGATCGAGGTCTTGTTCTGCTTGTTGCCTTCCTCGTCGATCACCACTTCGGTGATGCGGACCTTGACGCGGGCGTGCAGTTCGACCACGCGGTTGTCATAGGCGCGCTTGACTTCGGCGATGTTGGCGAAGGCCATGCCCTCGCCCTTCTTGTTTTCCAGCGAGCGGGTCATGTAGTACAGACCCAGCACGACGTCCTGCGACGGCACGATGATCGGCTCGCCGTTGGCCGGCGACAGGATGTTGTTGGTGGACATCATCAGCGCACGTGCTTCCAGCTGGGCTTCCAGCGAGAGCGGCACGTGGACGGCCATCTGGTCACCGTCGAAGTCGGCGTTGAACGCGGTGCAGACCAGCGGGTGCAGCTGGATGGCCTTGCCTTCGATCAGCACCGGCTCGAACGCCTGGATGCCCAGACGGTGCAGGGTCGGCGCACGGTTCAGCATCACCGGGTGTTCGCGGATGACTTCTTCCAGGATGTCCCAGACTTCCGCCTCTTCGCGCTCGACCAGCTTCTTGGCGGCCTTGATGGTGGTGGCCAGGCCACGACGCTGCAGCTTGGCGAACACGAACGGCTTGAACAGCTCCAGCGCCATCTTCTTCGGCAGGCCGCACTGGTGCAGGCGCAGGTACGGACCGACCACGATGACCGAACGGCCCGAGTAGTCCACGCGCTTGCCCAGCAGGTTCTGGCGGAAGCGGCCCTGCTTGCCCTTGATCATGTCGGCCAGCGACTTCAGCGGGCGCTTGTTGGTGCCGGTGATGGCACGGCCGCGACGGCCGTTGTCCAGCAGCGCATCGACCGATTCCTGCAGCATGCGCTTTTCATTGCGCACGATGATGTCCGGCGCGTTCAGCTCGAGCAGGCGGCGCAGGCGGTTGTTGCGGTTGATGACGCGGCGGTACAGGTCGTTCAGGTCGGAGGTCGCGAAGCGGCCGCCGTCCAGCGGCACCAGCGGGCGCAGGTCCGGCGGCAGCACCGGCAGCACGGTCATGACCATCCATTCCGGACGGTTGCCCGATTCCAGGAAGGCTTCGATCAGCTTGATGCGCTTGGTGAGGCGCTTGAGCTTGGTTTCCGAACCGGTGGCGGCGATTTCCTCACGCAGGCGGGTCATTTCCGACTGCAGGTCGATCGTGCGCAGCAGTTCGTAGACGGCCTCGGCGCCCATGGCGGCGTCGAAGTCATCGCCGTGTTCCTGGCGGGCCTGCAGGTACTGTTCTTCGGTCAGCAGCTGGCGGCGCTCCAGGGCGGTCAGGCCCGGCTCGGTCACCACGTAGGCTTCGAAGTACAGCACGCGCTCGATGTCGCGCAGGGTCATGTCCAGCATCAGGCCGATGCGCGACGGCAGCGACTTGAGGAACCAGATGTGCGCGACCGGCGAGGCCAGGTCGATGTGGCCCATGCGCTCACGGCGCACCTTGGCCAGGGTCACTTCGGTGCCGCACTTCTCGCAGACCACGCCGCGGTGCTTCATGCGCTTGTACTTGCCGCACAGGCACTCGTAGTCCTTGGTCGGGCCGAAGATGGCGGCGCAGAACAGGCCGTCGCGTTCCGGCTTGAAGGTACGGTAGTTGATGGTTTCCGGCTTCTTCACTTCGCCGAAGGACCACGAGCGGATCAGGTCCGGCGAGGCCAGCGCGATCTTGATCGCGTCGAAGTCCAGCGTCTGGCGCTGCTGGTTGAAGAGGTTGAGCAGGTCTTTCATGGTGTTCTCCAGAAGGAGGAATGCTGTGTCGATGGGCTGTCGGGTCACTGCCGGTGGCGCGGCGGCGGGGCCGCCGCGCCTGCACGGATCAGTTGTCTTCCAGTTCCATGTTGATGGCCAGCGAGCGGATTTCCTTCACGAGCACGTTGAAGGATTCCGGCATGCCCGCGACCATCTCGTGCTCACCGTCGACGATGTTCTTGTACATCTGGTTGCGGCCCTGCACGTCATCGGACTTCACCGTCAGCATTTCCTGCAGGGTGTAGGCCGCGCCGTAGGCTTCCAGCGCCCAGACTTCCATTTCACCGAAGCGCTGGCCGCCGAACTGCGCCTTGCCGCCCAGCGGCTGCTGGGTGACGAGCGAGTACGGACCGGTCGAACGGGCGTGCATCTTGTCGTCGACCAGGTGGTTCAGCTTCAGGTAGTGCATGTAGCCCACGGTGGTGTGGCGATCGAAGGCTTCACCGGTGCGGCCGTCGTACAGCTGGGTCTGGCCACTGCTCGGCAGGTCGGCCAGTTCCAGCATGCGCTTGATTTCCGCTTCGGTGGCACCGTCGAACACCGGGGTGGCCATCGGCACGCCGTCGGTCAGGTTGCGGGCCAGGCGCAGCAGTTCCTCGTCGCTGAACTGCGACAGGTCGACACGGTTGGCCACGTTGGTGTCATCGTGGTTGTAGATGTCGTCCAGGAACTTGCGCAGCTCCATCACGGCCGCCTGCGCTTCCAGCATGCCCTGGATCTTGCGGCCCAGGCCCTTGGCGGCCCAGCCCAGATGCACTTCCAGGATCTGGCCGATGTTCATGCGCGACGGCACGCCCAGCGGGTTCAGCACGATGTCCACGGTTTCGCCCGAGGCCATGTACGGCATGTCCTCGACCGGCACCACGTTGGAGACCACACCCTTGTTGCCGTGGCGGCCTGCCATCTTGTCGCCCGGCTGGATGCGGCGCTTCACGGCCAGGAACACCTTGACCATCTTCAGCACGCCCGGAGCGAGGTCGTCACCGGCGGTGATCTTGCCGCGCTTGTCGGCGAAGCGACGCTCGAATTCCTTCTCGTGCGCCTGGATCTGCTTCTGCGCGCGCTCGATGGCTTCCGAAGCGTCCTCGTCCTTCATGCGCAGCACGAACCAGTCAGCCTTCTTCAGGCCGTCCAGGTAGGCGTCGGTGATGGTGTCGCCCTTCTTCAGGCCGGCACCGCCGTTGACCACCTTGCCGACGATCTGCGAACGCAGGCGCATGTAGATCGCCGCTTCCAGGATGCGGAACTGGTCGTCGAAGTCCTTCTTGACGCGCTTGATTTCAGATTCTTCGATCTGGCGGGCGCGCTTGTCCTTCTCGATGCCGTCGCGGGTGAAGACCTGCACGTCGATGACGGTGCCGTCCATGCCCGGCGGCACGCGCAGCGAGCTGTCCTTAACGTCCGAGGCCTTCTCGCCGAAGATGGCGCGCAGCAGCTTCTCTTCCGGGGTCAGCTGGCTTTCGCCCTTCGGCGTGACCTTGCCGACCATGATGTCGCCGGCGCGCACTTCGGCGCCGATGTACACCACACCGCTCTCGTCCAGGCGGTTCAGTGCCTGCTCGGAGACGTTCGGGATGTCGGCCGAGATTTCCTCCGGCCCCAGCTTGGTGTCACGCGCGACGCAGGTCAGTTCTTCGATGTGGATCGTGGTGTAGCGATCCTCTTCCACCACGCGCTCGGAGAGCAGGATGGAGTCTTCGAAGTTGTAGCCGTTCCACGGCATGAACGCGATCAGCATGTTCTGGCCCAGGGCCAGTTCGCCGATGTCGGTGGACGGGCCGTCAGCCAGCACGTCGCCGCGGGCGATGACATCGCCCACCTGGACCAGCGGACGCTGGTTGATGCAGGTGTTCTGGTTGGAACGGGTGTACTTGACCAGGTTGTAGATGTCCACGCCGGCGTCGGTGGCACCGATGATCTCTTCTTCGACCACCTTGACCACGATGCGCGCGGCATCGACCTGCACCACTTCACCGCCACGACGCGCGTTCACGGTCACACCGGAGTCGCGGGCCACGGCGCGTTCGATGCCGGTACCCACCAGCGGCTTCTGCGAACGCAGGGTCGGCACGGCCTGGCGCTGCATGTTGGCGCCCATCAGTGCACGGTTGGCGTCATCGTGCTCCAGGAACGGCACCAGCGCGGCAGCGACCGACACGGTCTGCATCGGCGAAACGTCCATGAAGTGGACTTCCGCCGGCGGCTTCAGCAGCGATTCGCCCTGGAAGCGGCACGGCACGAACTGTTCGGTCAGGATGCTGTCGGCATTGGTCAGGGCGTTGGCCTGTGCAATGACGTACTCGTTTTCCTCGATGGCCGACAGGAACTCGACCTCGTCGTACACCTTGCCGTCCACGACCTTGCGGTACGGGGTCTCGAGGAAACCGTACTGGTTGGTGCGGGCATACACGGCCAGCGAGTTGATCAGGCCGATGTTCGGGCCTTCCGGGGTTTCGATGGTGCAGACGCGGCCGTAATGGGTCGGGTGCACGTCGCGCACTTCGAAGCCGGCGCGCTCACGGGTCAGGCCGCCCGGGCCCAGGGCCGAGACGCGACGCTTGTGCGTGACTTCCGACAGCGGGTTGTTCTGGTCCATGAACTGCGACAGCTGCGAGGAGCCGAAGAACTCCTTGATGGCAGCGGCGACCGGCTTGGCGTTGATCAGCTCCTGCGGGGTCAGGCCTTCGGATTCGGCCATCGACAGGCGTTCCTTGACCGCGCGCTCGACGCGGACCAGGCCCACGCGGAACACGTTCTCGGCCATTTCACCGACCGAACGCACGCGGCGGTTGCCCAGGTGGTCGATGTCGTCGACGACGCCACGGCCGTTGCGGATCTCGGTCAGGACCTTGATCACGTCCAGGATGTCCGAGCTCTGGCCGTGTGCGGCCACCAGGCGCTTGGATTCCTCGTCGTTGCGCTCGCCGAAGTACTTGCTGTCATACAGCACGGCTTCGCCGGTGGTTTCCTTGCGGCCCACGCGACGGTTGAACTTCATGCGGCCGACCGTGGACAGGTCGTAGCGCTCGAAGGTGAAGAACAGGTTGTGGAACAGGTTCTGCGCGGCTTCCTTGGTCGGCGGCTCGCCCGGACGCATCATGCGGTAGATTTCGACCAGGGCTTCGAGCTGGGTCTTGCTCGGGTCGATGCGCAGGGTGTTGGACAGGTACGGGCCACGATCCAGGTCGTTCACCCACAGGGTGCCGACCGCGTCGACGCCGGCCTTGCGGAAGTTCTGCAGCTGTTCGTCGGAGATTTCGTCGTTGGCCTGGGCCAGCAGTTCGCCGGTGGAGGCATCGACGACGTCGTGCGACAGGATGCGGCCGACCAGGTAGTCGTCCGGCACGGCCAGGGCAGCGATGCCCGAGGCTTCCAGCTGCTTGACGTGGCGCGCGGTGATGCGCTTGCCGGCTTCCACGATGACCTTGTCACCGTCAGCCAGGTCGAAGCCCAGGGTTTCACCACGCAGGCGCTCGGGCACCAGCTCCAGCTGGACGCCTTCATCCGGGTTGATGTGGAAGGTGTTGATCTCGAAGAACTCGGCCAGCATCTCTTCGTTGCTGTAGCCAAGCGCGCGCAGCAGGATCGACACCGGCAGCTTGCGGCGGCGGTCGATACGGGTGTACAGCGCGTCCTTCGGGTCGAACTCGAAGTCCAGCCAGGAACCGCGGTAAGGAATGATGCGGGCGCTGTACAGCAGCTTGCCCGAGCTGTGGGTCTTGCCGCGGTCGTGATCGAAGAACACGCCCGGCGAGCGGTGCAGCTGGGAAACGATGACGCGCTCGGTGCCGTTGACGATGAAGGTGCCGTTCTCGGTCATCAGCGGGATTTCGCCCAGATAGACCTCCTGCTCCTTCACGTACTTGATGGCCTTGGTCGACGACTCGCGGTCGTAGATGACCAGGCGCACGGTCACGCGCAGCGGGGCGCCGTAGCTCATGCCACGCTGGCGGCACTCACGTTCGTCGAAGACCGGCTCGCCCAGCTTGTAGCCGACGTATTCCAGGGCGGCGTTGCCGCTGTAGCTGGCGATCGGGAAGACCGACTTCAGCGCGGCGTGCAGGCCGTGGTCCGAGCGCTTGGCCGGATCGACGTTTTCCTGCAGGAATTCACGGTAGGAATCCACCTGGATGGCCAGCAGGAACGGCACTTCGAGAATCGAGCGCTGCTTGCCGAAGTCCTTGCGGATACGCTTCTTTTCGGTGAACGAATAAGTCGTCATGAGGCTTCCACCTTGTTGTGCGGGCCGTGCGTCCACGACCCGAAGGGAACTTGAAATTGTCAGTTGGAAGTCGCTGGTATTGCCGGCACCAGCACGCCTTCTCCCGCTACTTCCAACTGCCAACTCGTCTGCATCCACTCCCCTGCCGCCGCGCGGTGCGCTGGCCGGCCGGGGTCTGACCGCAGCCCGTGTTGGGCTTTTTGCTGCCGTTTTTCACATCCACGCAGGGCGTGGATCTACCACACCGCAACAACGACCAAAGGCCGGGGGCTTACGCCCCCAGCCTTGGCTGCATCGCCGTGAATCGATGACGATGCAAGGGAAGTGCTTACTTGACTTCGACAGTCGCGCCAGCAGCTTCCAGGTCCTTCTTCATCTTTTCGGCTTCGTCCTTCGAAGCGGCTTCCTTCAGGACGCCACCGGCTTCGGCCAGGTCCTTCGCTTCCTTCAGGCCCAGGCCGGTGATGGCGCGGACGGCCTTGATGACTTCGACCTTCTTGTCGCCGGCGGTCTTCAGGGTGACGGTGAATTCGGTCTGCTCTTCAACAGCAGCGGCCGGGCCAGCGGCAGCAGCCACGGCAACCGGAGCAGCGGCGGAGACGCCGAACTTCTCTTCGATGGCCTTGACCAGCTCCATCACTTCCATCAGGGACTTTTCGGCGATGGCGTCGACGATCTGTTCGTTGGTAAGGGACATGATAATTACCTTTGGATGATTTTCTGGATTGAGGTTCCGTCAGGAACCACGATTAGTCGAAACTCAGGCGGTCTCGGCGGCCGGTTCGGCAGCAGCGTCGGCGGCGACGTCGCCACCCCCCTGCTTCTCGCCGATGGCCTTGACGGCGCGGGCGAACATCGTGACCGGCTCGGTCAGGACGCGGGCCAGCATGGCCAGGGCCTGGTCGCGGGTCGGCAGCGAGGCCAGCACGTCGACGTGGCTTGCCGGGAACACTTCACCACCGATGGCGACGACCTTAGCCTTCAGCTTGTCGTTGCCCTTGGCGGCTTCCTTGATCAGGCGACCGGCAGCGCCGGGCTCCTCGAGCGAGAACGCGTACAGCAGCGGACCAACCATCTGGTCCTGGGCCACGGCGAACTCGGTGCCTTCAACGGCGCGCGAAGCCAGGGTGTTCTTGACAACCTTCAAGAAAACACCGGTTTCACGAGCCTGCTTGCGCATCGCGGTCATCTGGGCGACCGTGGTGCCAGCGTATTCGGCTGCGATCAAGGAGTGGGCCTTGGCGGCGACGTCTGCCAGCTCGGCGACTACTTCTTGCTTCTGGGACAGATTGAGAGCCATTGCACTCCTCCAATTGAACTCCGCTTCCGGCTCCTGCCGTGTGCGGTCCTGTGCGGCATCCGTCCTGGACGCCGGGAACATCGGAATGATGTTCCGGGGGGTGGGCCGTTCTAGACCTGGAGTGGGCCAACCTGGGAAACCCAGACGTGCGTGAACCAGAAAAACTCCAGAAGGGCACCATCTACGCAGGGTGATTCCGAAGAATCGATTAAGCGTTCATGGCTGCTCCGGCGGCGACTCCCTGCCAAATCGAGCTTCCGTGCCCGTCGCCGGCATGCCACGACCGCGCCTGCGGTCTTTGACGGCTGACGCCAGCGGTGGACTGCCGGCGACGCCTTCAAATGTGACGGTCACGGGACCCGAAGGTACCGTGACCGCTTGAAACAATTACTTCAGGGTCAGCGACGACTGGTCGACGGTGACGCCCGGGCCCATCGTCGAGCTGACCGAAACCTTCTGCAGGTAGGTGCCCTTCGAGGTGGCCGGCTTGGCCTTGATCAGGTCAAGCAGCAGCGCCTGCAGGTTCGACTGCAGCGCTTCGTTGTCGAAGCTGGCCTTGCCGATGGTGCAGTGGATGATGCCGGCCTTGTCGGTGCGGTAACGGACCTGGCCCGACTTGGCGTTCTTCACGGCTTCGCCCGGGTTGGCCGACACGGTGCCGACCTTCGGGTTCGGCATCAGGCCGCGCGGGCCCAGCACGGTGCCCAGCTTGCCGACGACGCGCATGGCGTCCGGGGTCGCGATGACGACGTCGTAGTTCAGGTCGCCGGCCTGCATCTTCTCGGCCAGGTCATCCATGCCGACGGCTTCGGCGCCAGCGGCCAGGGCTTCGTCAGCCTTGGCACCGGCCGGAGCGAACACGGCAACGCGGACCGACTTGCCGGTACCGGCCGGCAGCACGGTGGAGCCACGGACCTGCTGGTCGGACTTCTTCGCGTCCACGCCCAGGCGCACGGCAACGTCGATCGACTCGACGAACTTGGCCTTGGTGGCGGTCTTCAGGATGTTGATCGCGTCCTCGAAGGCGTACGCCTTGCCCGGAACGACGGCGGCCTTGATGGCCTTCTCACGCTTGGTCTGTGCCATCTTATTAACCCTCCACCACGAGGCCCATGGAACGGGCAGAGCCAGCGATGGTACGCACGGCGGCGTCCAGGTCGGCGGCAGTCAGATCCGGTTCCTTCGCCTTGGCGATCTCTTCCAGCTGCTTACGGGTGACCTTGCCGACCTTCTCGGTGTTCGGGCGCTTGGAGCCCGACGAGATGCCAGCGGCCTTCTTCAGCAGGGTGGTGGCCGGGGTGCTCTTGGTGATGAAGGTGAACGTACGGTCCGAGTAGGCCGTGATGATCACCGGAACCGGCAGACCCGGCTCGAGCTTCTGCGTGGCGGCATTGAAGGCCTTGCAGAATTCCATGATGTTCAGACCGCGCTGACCCAGCGCAGGACCGACCGGCGGCGAGGGGTTGGCCTGACCGGCCTTCACCTGCAGCTTGATGTAACCGACAACTTTCTTTGCCATTTGAGTGCTCTCCGGGTGCTAGCGCCTTTCGACAACAGGCTCCCCATCGGACCGGGAATCACGCGTCCCGGCATCGCGTTTTGAAATCATGCCGAAGGCCACCTTCCGGCGGCCTGGCTCCGCTGACTTCCCAGCGGGGAGCCGCGCACTATATCAGCTTTTTTCTTCACATGCCTGAAGTGGCGCGTGAACGGAAGAAGCCGGGCATTGCCCGGCTTCCTGCCTGACACCGGGCGGACCCGGCGCCTGGATGTACTCAGACCTGCTTTTCGACCTGGCCGAATTCCAGCTCGACCGGGGTGGCGCGACCGAAGATCAGCACCGAGACGCGCAGGCGGCTCTTTTCGTAATTGACTTCTTCGACCACGCCGTTGAAATCGTTGAACGGGCCATCGGTGACACGGACCATCTGGCCCGGCTCGAACAGCACCTTCGGACGCGGCTTCTCGACACCTTCCTGAACACGATTCAGGATGGCCTCAGCCTCGGAATCGGCGATCGGCAGCGGACGATCGGCGGTGCCGCCGATGAAGCCCATCACGCGCGGGGTTTCCTTGACCAGGTGCCAGCTTTCGTTGTCGATGCGCGGAATACCGGCTTCTTCGTGGGTCTCGATCTGGACCAGCACGTACCCCGGGAAGAACTTGCGCTCGGAACGGCGCTTCTGGCCGGCGCGCATTTCGATCACTTCTTCAGTCGGGACCAGCACGTCGCCGAAGCGCTCTTCCATGCCGTCACGCACGATGCGGTCGCGCAGGGCCTGGGCCACCGACTTCTCGAAGCCCGAATAGGCGTGAACTACATACCAACGCTTCATGGGAGTCTCCTTAGCGGCTCAGGAACCACTGGGTCAGCTTCTGGATGACGAAGTCGAAACCACCCAGCAGCAGGCTGAGGATGGTGACCACGACGATCACGACCCAGGTCATGCGGGTAGCTTCCTGGCGCGTCGGCCAGACCACCTTGCGCAGTTCGAAACGCGATTCGGAGAGGAATTCGCGGGTGTCATGCCCCTTGCCGGTCAGCATGAACACGCCGATACCGCCCGCCAGGCCGGCAATCACGGCCAGGGCGCGGATCTGCCCGGACCAGCTGCCCAGGGCATTGGCGCGTGCGCCATCACCGAACCAGAACCAGACGAACAGACCCGCCAGCACCAGCAGCGATGCCACGACGTACTTGACGATGTCCCCGCCGCTGGCGGAGGTGTCCTTGGAATGTTCGATCTTGCTGTTCATCCGGCTCGGTCTGCTTCAGCGGCGCGGGGCCACTTGGAAAAAGGTGGGCAGGTGGCACGCCAGGAGGGACTCGAACCCCCAACCTGCGGTTTTGGAGACCGCTGCTCTGCCAATTGAGCTACTGGCGTACATCAGAAACGTTGCCTTCCCTTAGACGGCGAAGGCGGACCGAGGTTCCCGGCCCGCCAATCGCGTGACCGGCAGCGTTATGCCACCGCCGGCCCTGCAGGCTTACTTGATGATCTTCGAGACCACGCCGGCGCCGACGGTGCGGCCGCCTTCGCGGATGGCGAAGCGCAGGCCTTCGTCCATCGCGACCGGGTTGATCAGGGTGACAACCATCTTCACGTTGTCGCCCGGCATCACCATCTCGACGCCTTCCGGCAGCTGCACCGCACCGGTGATGTCGGTGGTACGGAAGTAGAACTGCGGACGGTAGCCCTTGAAGAACGGGGTGTGGCGGCCGCCTTCGTCCTTCGACAGCACGTACACTTCGCCTTCGAACTCGGTGTGCGGCTTGATCGAACCCGGCTTGGCCAGCACCTGGCCACGCTCGACGTCGTCACGCTTGGTGCCGCGCAGCAGCAGGCCAGCGTTGTCGCCTGCCTGACCCTGGTCCAGCAGCTTGCGGAACATTTCAACGCCGGTCACGGTGGTCTTCTGCACCGGACGGATGCCGACGATTTCGATTTCTTCGCCGACCTTGATCACGCCGCGCTCGATACGACCGGTCACCACGGTGCCGCGGCCCGAGATCGAGAACACGTCTTCCACCGGCATCAGGAACGCCTTGTCGACGTCACGTTCCGGGGTCGGGATCCAGGTGTCCAGGGCGTCGACCAGCTTGATGACGGCCGGCACGCCGATGTCGCTCTGGTCGCCTTCCAGCGCCAGACGGGCCGAACCGGCGATGATCGGGGTGTCGTCGCCCGGGAACTCGTACTTGCTCAGCAGTTCGCGGACTTCCATTTCGACCAGCTCGAGCAGCTCGGCGTCGTCGACCATGTCGGCCTTGTTCAGGAACACCACGATGTACGGCACGCCGACCTGACGCGACAGCAGGATGTGCTCGCGGGTCTGCGGCATCGGGCCGTCAGCGGCCGAGCACACCAGGATCGCGCCGTCCATCTGGGCGGCACCGGTGATCATGTTCTTGACGTAGTCAGCGTGGCCCGGGCAGTCAACGTGGGCGTAGTGACGGGTCGGGGATTCGTATTCGACGTGCGCGGTCGAGATCGTGATGCCGCGGGCCTTTTCTTCCGGCGCGGCGTCGATCGCGGAGTAGTCCTTGAACTCACCACCGAAGCGCTCGGCGCCGATCTTGGTCAGTGCAGCGGTCAGCGTGGTCTTGCCGTGGTCGACGTGACCGATGGTGCCGACGTTGACGTGCGGCTTGGTGCGCTCGAACTTACCCTTGGCCATGGCTGCTTATCTCGAATTCGTCTGGTGTGGTGCTGAAGATGGTGCTCACGAAAGGAATCGAACCTTCGACCTCTTCCTTACCAAGGAAGTGCTCTACCGACTGAGCTACGTGAGCGAGTTGTGCATTATGACATGAACTCGATAATATTCAAAGTTCATTCAATGGAGCGGGAGACGGGAATCGAACCCGCACCATCAGCTTGGAAGGCTGAGGTTCTACCATTGAACTACTCCCGCACCGGGAATGTGCCACAACGTGAAACTGGTGGAGGGAGGTGGATTCGAACCACCGAAGGCGTAAGCCAGCAGATTTACAGTCTGCCCCCGTTGGCCGCTTGGGTATCCCTCCTTACCACCCCATCCCGTTGCCGCCGAAGCGTTGCGGTGTGTGGTGGTGAGCCCGCAATTCTGCTGATGGGCGGGGGGTCTGTCAACGCTTTTTTTCACTTTTTTCACGCGTTTTCGCAAACCCCTTGATACGCAAGGTTATTGCCCTGGCACCGCCAAGGTCTCGCTGGCGAAAATTGCGACATGGGGGATGCCGTCGGCGCCGATCCAGCCCCGATACATGCCCTGCGTGTTGAACGGCGCGGCCATTTTCCCGTCCGCCGACAGCACGATCGCTCCGCCATCGCCGCCCATGCGCGGGATGTCCTCGTTGATGACGCCACGCCCGGCCTGTTCCGGTGTCTGCCCGGCATAGCGCATGCGCGCGCAGATCTCGTGCGCGGCCGCGCTGCGGATGTAGTACTCGCCCCACCCCGTACCGGAGACCGCGCAGCGCGCATCGGCCCAGGTACCGGCGCCGATGATCGGCGAGTCCCCCACGCGGCCATAGCGCTTGTTGGTCATGCCGCCGGTGGAGGTACCCGCTGCCAGGTGCCCCTGCGCGTCCAGCGCCACCGCGCCGACGGTACCGAAATGCCGGGCGGTTTCCAGATCGGCATGTGCCTGGCCGGCGGCCTCCTCCTTCAATGCGCGCTGCAGCTGCTGCCAGCGCTTGTCGGTGCGGAAGTACGAGGGATCGACCAGCGCGATACCCTGCTCCACCGCGAAGGCTTCAGCGCCCTGCCCGACCATCATCACGTGCCTGGATTTCTGCATCACCGCCTGCGCCAGCTGGATCGGGTTGCGCACGCGCTGCACGCCCGCCACTGCACCGGCCGCCTGGGTCGCCCCGTCCATCAGCGCGGCGTCCAGTTCATTGCGGCCCTCGTGAGTGAACACCGCACCCCGGCCCGCGTTGAAGGTCGGATCGTCCTCCAGCACGGTGATCGCTGCGGTGACCGCGGCCAACGCCGGGCGCCCGGCCGCCAGTTCCGCATGCCCCTTCAGCAGCGCCGTACGCAGCGCCTGGCGTGCCGCCTGCTCCTCGGCCGGCGACAGGTCCGGACGCTCCACCCCCGCACCCCCATGAATGACCAGCAACGGCGTGGCCGGCGCGGCCTGGGCGAGCAGCGGCAGGGACAACAGCGCAGCGAGCGCCAAAGGCAGGTTCATCGGGTTCTCCAGCGGAAGTCAGCAGGGAAAGGCCAGGCCCTCCCAGGGAAAGGCGCGGCAGGGCGAGTCAAGCCGGTCCGGGCACGGCGCGCTACAGGCGGGTGACCTCGATGTCACCGTCGACCACGTTCGCGGTGGCCTCGTAATCCGTGTCGGCGTGGAAATCCTGCAGGTTCAGGTGGCCGCCACTGGCTACCACGGTCACCGGTACGGCGTCGAAACGCAGCGGCTCGCCCGCTACCAGCTGGTCGGCATCGCGGCCCGGGCGCACCACCCAGACCTTGCCCTCGCCGTCCAGGCTGCGCACCCGCGCCTGGCCGTCGGGCTCCACGCACAGCGCCGTATCCTCATCGACCCCGATGCCGACCATCTCCGGGTCGCCACTGTCCTGGGCGGCCCGCGCCACGAACACGATCAATCGCCCCAGGCGATCGCGCCGGTCGAAATGGGTGTCGGTCACCACCCGCTGCAGGTACGGCATCTGCAGGAACCCGCTGTCCATGGTCACCGCACTGCCCATCGGATCGGCCATGGCGCCGGCGGACGTGACGCTGCCACCGTCGAGCGCACCATAGGCATAGCCCCCCAGGATGGCCAGGCCGGCGCTGGTGCCCGCGATAGGCTTGCCGGCGCCGACATGGGCATTGAGCGCCCGGTTGAGCGCGGTGCCCTTCCAGAAGCGGATGTAGCGCGACTGGTCGCCACCGGCGATGAAAATGGCATCGGCGGCGGCCACCACGCGCAGGACCGCCGGGTCATTGGCCGCGCGGCGGCTGTCGAAGACCAGGGTCTGCACGGCCGTGGTGCCGCCGATGTCCTCGTAGAGCCGCTCCTGCAGATCATCGCCCCCGGAGGCGCGCAGGATGACCACCCGGCCATTGCCGGCCTGGCGCAGCCACCACTGGAACGCCTCGGGCACCCACTCCCCCCCGCCCATCAGCATCATCGCCGGCGCCCGCGGCCCCGGCCGGGGTGCATCGAGGTCACCGATCTCGTAATAATCGAAGCCGGGCGACTGCAGGTCGCGCGGTTCCTGGGCATGGGCCAGAGGCGCCAGCAGGGCCACCAGCGCCGCCAGTACCAGGCGCTGCCGGAGTCGGCTGATGAAGGGGGTCATCTTGATCTCCCTGAACAAAATCGACTTGCAATCGTTTTCACTCTTTGCCAGATGACGCACCTGTAGTCAAGAGCATAAAAAAGGCGTTAAATGCGCGCGCCCATTCCGGAAATGTGAATGGGGGACAGGGCCCCTCCTCTGCGGGCCGGCTTCATTCCCGAGAATTCCTCATGCGTAGACAGGCGATGGCGTGGTCGATCCAGCTGGCGTTGATGGGCATTGCTGCTTCGGCGGCGGCCCAGGCCCCCGGCTCCTCTTCGGTGCAACAGCTGGACGCGGTCCAGGTGACCGGTTCGCGCATTCCGCGCGCCCAGGTGGAAGGCCCGGCGCCGATCACGGTGATCAACGCCGAGCAGATCCGGGCCAACGGCTTCACCACCGTCCCTGACGTGCTGCGCGCGATGACCCAGAACGGTGGCGAAACGCAGAGCCAGCAGTCCGCCAGCGGGGCGGACTTCTCGCCCGGCGCCCAGCAGGTGGACCTGCGCGGCCTGGGCCCGAACCACACGCTGGTGCTGGTCAATGGCCGCCGCATCGCCGATTTCCCGATGCCCTTCAAGGGCCGCAGCAACTTCACCGATGTCTCCAACATCCCGCTGGCCCTGATCGAGCGCATTGAAGTGCTGACCGGCAGCGCCTCGGCGATCTACGGCTCGGACGCAATCGCCGGCGTGGTCAACTTCATCCTGAAGAAGCAGGTCGATGGCACCACCGTCGACGTGCGCATGGGCACCACCACCGAAGGCGGTGGCGAGTCGTTCAACATGAGCATCGCCAGCGGCTTCAGCCAGGGCCGCTTCAATGCGGTCTACAGCCTGGAGCTGCAGTCGCAGACGCCGTTGTGGGCCTACGAGCGCGACATCCAGGATTCGGCCCAGGACGCGCCGACCGCCAACTCGCGCATCGCGCGCCGGGCCTACCTGCGCACCGACTACAACGACGACTACCTGGACCCGGGCGCGGACACCTGCGCCGCCCTGGCCGGGCAGAACAACGGCAGCACCTACCACGCCTTCCGCCCGCGGTACGGCTGGTACTGCGGCAGCGATGCGTCGATCGGCTACGGCACGATCCTGAACAAGCGCCGCGGCGCCAACGGCTATGCCTCGCTGAGCTATGACTTCGACAACGGCAGCCAGTGGTTCGCCGACGTGCAGCTGGGCTACCACACGCTGTCGCAGTTCCGCGACGTGACCTCCTGGGGCCGCATGGCCGCCGACGGCAATGAGGAAGGCTACTTCCACAACCAGGCCACCGGTGACATCGAATTCTGGCAGCGCCAGTTCTCGCCCGAGGAAATGGGCGGACTGAACAACGGCATGATCCGCAGCACGCAGAAGACCTTCAGCGTGACCACCGGCTTCAAGGGCAAGCTGGGCGAGAACTGGGATTACGAGGCCTCGCTGAGCCATTCGCAGTACCAGTCGCGCATCAGCTGGCCGCAGATCATCGCCGCCAAGGCCAACGACCTGTTCCTGGGCCCGCAGCTGGGCGTGGACGAGGATGATGGCTTCCCGATCTACAACGCCGACCCGGCCCGCCTGTACCGGCCGCTGACCCGTGCCGAGTACGATTCGATCGCCGCGCGCACGGTCTACACGCCCAAGTCGCGCACCGAGACGGCCGCGCTGACGCTGACCAACAGCAGCCTGTTCGCGCTGCCGGGCGGCGATGCCGGCCTGGCCGCCACCGTGGAAGTCGGCCAGCAGGCCTACGCGCTGCATCCCGATCCGCTGGCCACCCAGTACTACTACTACAGCTGGAAGGATTCGGACGGCCAGGGCTCGCGCAACCGCTGGGCAACCGCGGCCGAGCTGCGCCTGCCGGTGGTGGACACGGTCAACGTCAGCCTGGCCGGCCGCTATGACCAGTACCGCTACTCCGGCCACCGCGTCGGCAAGTCCACCTGGAGCGGCGGCCTGGAATGGCGCCCGATCGACAGCCTGCTGGTACGCGGCTCGTACGGCACCGCCTTCCGCGCGCCGGACCTGCACTATGTCTACGCCGGCCCCGGCAACGACGAGACCAGCGCGCAGGATCTGTACACCTGCCGCCTGGAAGAAGCCAGCGACTGCTCCGACTACGACCGCAACCTGATCCGCAGCCGCAACGGCAACCGCGAACTGGGCCCGGAAACCAGCACGTCCTGGAGCGCCGGCTTCGTCTGGTCGCCCGGTTTCGGCCTGGACCTGAGTGCCGACTGGTTCAACATCGACATGCGCAACCAGGTGCAGGACATGGATGTGCGCACGATCCTGGCCAGCGAAGCCGACTGCCGCCTGGGCCAGGCCAGCATCACCTCGCCCACCTGCGTGGATGCGCTGGCACGGGTGACCCGCACCAGCGATGGGCGCCTGTACGGCGTGCACGTGAACCCGGTGAACATCGCCCGCGAAACCACCGCCGGCGTCGACGTGGGCCTGCGCTACCGCCTGCAGACCGGCATCGGCGAGTTCACCCTGAGCGGCAACCACACCTGGGTGAAGAAGCACGATTTCCAGCGCTTCGCCGGTGATGTGACCGAGGACGAGTTCGCGATCAACAGCGGCTTCGACATCCCGCGCACCAAGTCCAGCCTGAGCGTGACCTGGGAGCGCCAGGCCTGGTCGGCCACGGTGTTCGCCTCGCGCCTGGGCAAGCTGCCGACCTCGGACAGCTACGACAAGGTGTTCGACCCGGAGAGCGGCGACAGCCCGTGGATCGGTGCGACCTGGCGCTACAACGCCTCGCTGCAGTACCGCTTCGACGACCACTCGCGGATCAGCCTGTCGGTGGTCAACGTGTTCAACAAGATGCCGCCGAAGGATGCCACGTACACGGCTTACCCGTACTACGACGTGTCCTGGTTCGACAGCGTCGGCCGCCAGATCAACCTGCAGTACACCCACAAGTTCGGCGGCAGTGCACTGTAAGGCGCGCAGCATCGCAGGACGTGGACGACAAGGCCCGCCATTGGCGGGCCTTGTTCGTTCTGGCGGTCATGTGCGCCAACCGAGGTTGGCGACTCCCCCGGGGCGCGCTCTGGCCTGCCGAGGGCGCCTGCGGTTTTCCACACGGCACGTGGAAAGCGATGGGAACTTGGTGTGGACAAGTGGGGATGAGGCTTGTGCCACGGGCATTTCCAGACGCGGTGAATTTTTGTCCAGGCCCGAACGCGGCCCGCCGGACGATGTTCCTGCCGGCCGCAGCAGAACCGCCTCGGCGGTTTTCCACATGCCGCGTGGAAAGTCATGCGGACTTGATGTGGACAAGTGGGTGAAAGCAATGCGCCACAAGCATTTCAGAACGTGGTGATTTTTTGTCCAGGCTGCTGCTCGGATGACAGCCGGGCATCCACAAGGCACTCTGGCCGTCTCTCATGCGTACGTGCACCATGCTCCGCCACCCTCCCCACCTGATCGTTGTCGGCGCCGGCATGCTCGGTGCGTCGATCGCCTGGCATCTGGCGCGGGCCGGCGCCCGCGTGACGGTGCTGGAGCGCGGTGCGGAAGTCGCCGGCGGCATCACCGCGGGCTCCTATGGCTGGGTCGGCAGCAGCAGCATGCTGCCATCCGGAGATCCCAGGCGTTTCCAGCAGGTGGTGGAAGCCCTGCCTGCATTCGATCAGCTGCAGGCCCGGCTGGGCGCGCTGCCGGTCGCTGCCCGCGGTGCCCTGCTGTGGGCCGCCGAGGAGCACGACACGCTGCGCTGGCATGAAGAACTGCATGCGGCAGGACAGGCGGTGAAACTTCTGCACCGGGCGGCGGTGGAGACGGTGCAACCCGGCCTGCATGCCCCGTCTACCGCCATCTGGGCCCCGCGTGATTTCGCGGTGGAACCTGTTCTGCTGGTCCAGCAGCTGCTGAAGGATGCGATGCAGCACGGCGCGCAGGTGCACTGCCAGCGGCAGGTCCTGTCCCTGGTGACGCACGATGCCCGGATCACCGGCGTGCGCACCGCCTGCGGGGTCATCGCTGCCGACGGTGTGGTGCTGGCCTCGGCAATGCAGGCCGGTACGCTGTGCACGCCGCTGGGCATCGCCCTGCCACTGCGGCAGGCACCGGCCGTGCTGATGGACGTTGATGCTCCCGGGGCCGTGTTGCGGCATCTGCTGTGCGCGGCGGACCTGGAAGTGCGACCCGCACTGCAGGGGGGACTGCGGGTTGCCGCCGATGCGCCTGACAACCGCGAGGCGGGCCTGGCGGCCCTCACCCGCTCGACCCGTGACGCCCTCCAGGCCCTGTTTACGGATGACATCCAGGTGCGGCCGCGCTCGGCCGGCCTCTTCGATCGCCCGATGACAATGGACGGCGAACCTGCCTGCGGCTTCGTGCCAGGTTGGGAGGGGCTGTACGTGGCGGTGGCCCATCCCGGCATCATCCTCGCCCCGCAGTTGGGCCAGAAGACCGCGGACGCGCTTCTGCGCCGCTGAGGCCACGCACGGCGCCCTGTGGTTTTCCACACCGCGCGTGGAAAGCGATGGGGGTTTGGTGTGGATAAGCGACCACGAGCCATACGCGGCAATCGTTTCAGGGCATGGCCATTTTTTGTCCAGCCGCATCGGGCGACGCCACACACGCGAACGCCCCGCACAGGGCGGGGCGTCCGGGGTTGATCCGACGGTGGCAGGATCAGACGTTGAAGCGGAAGTGCAGCACGTCGCCTTCCTGCACGCGGTATTCCTTGCCTTCCAGGCGCAGGCGGCCGGCTTCCTTCGCGCCCGCTTCGCCCTTGTACTTGATGAAGTCGTCATACGCGATGGTTTCAGCGCGGATGAAGCCCTTCTCGAAGTCGGTGTGGATGACCGCGGCGGCCTGCGGGGCGGTGGCGCCCTTGCGCACGGTCCAGGCACGGACTTCCTTCACGCCGGCGGTGAAGTAGGTCTGCAGCCCCAGCAGGTTGTAGGCCGCGTTGATGACGCGGTTCAGGCCCGGCTCGGTCAGGCCCAGGTCGGCCAGGAAGGTGTCGCGGTCCGCGTCGTCGAGCTGGGACAGCTCTTCCTCGATCGCGGCCGACACCGGCACCACCTGCGCGCCTTCGGCGGCTGCACGGGCACGCACGGCGTCCAGGTGCGGGTTGTTCTCGAAGCCGTCTTCCAGCACGTTGGCGATGTACATCACCGGCTTGAGGGTGAGCAGGAACAGGTCGCGGACCAGTGCCTTCTCTTCCTCGTCCAGGCCCGCGGCGCGGCCCGGCTTGCCGTCGGACAGCGCCGCCTGCAGCTTGGCCAGCACCGGCTTGCGGGCTGCCGCGTCCTTGTCACCGCCCTTGGCGGCGCGCTCGGCACGGTTGAGGGCCTTCTCGACGCTGTCCAGGTCGGCCAGGGCCAGTTCGGTGTCGATGGTCTCGATGTCCGAGATCGGGTCGACCTTGTTGTTGACGTGGATGACGTCGGCGTTTTCGAAGCAGCGCACCACGTGGGTGATCGCATCGACTTCGCGGATGTGGGCCAGGAACTTGTTGCCCAGGCCTTCACCGCTGGCCGCACCGGCCACCAGGCCGGCGATGTCGACGAATTCCACGGCGGTCGGAATGACCTTCTGCGGATTGATGATGCCGGCCAGTTCGCCCAGGCGCGGGTCCGGCACCGGCACGATGCCGACGTTCGGCTCGATGGTGCAGAACGGGAAGTTCGCCGCGGCGATACCCGCCTTGGTCAGCGCGTTGAACAGGGTCGACTTGCCGACGTTGGGCAGGCCGACGATGCCGCATTTGATACCCATGGGTGACAGCTCTCTGGGGTGAAAGTGATTGGCAAAGCAGCGCGCGCGGTGCTTGGCCAATCCGTCTCGGGGTGGTCGATCAACAGCTGTGCCAACCAAGGTTGGCACCCACCGGAATCGGGAAGGTTGGCACCTGCCCAAGGCGGGTTATTTCGGGGTATGCAGCCGCTTCATCGCTTCGTTGTAGTCGCCCTGCACCGCCAGCGGCAGCACGTCGATCGCATCGTCGATGGCGCGGGCGATCAGCAGGTCGTCATCCTTGGACGGGCGCCCGAGCACCCAGCCCACCACGCGGTCCTTGTGGCCGGGGTGGCCGATGCCCACGCGCAGGCGGTGGAACTTGCCGTGGCCGAGCAGGCGGATGGTATCGCGCAGGCCGTTCTGGCCACCGTGGCCGCCATCGAACTTCAACCGCGCCACGCCGGGCGCCAGGTCCAGTTCGTCATGCGCCAGCAGGGTTTCTTCCGGCTCGATCTTCCAGAACCGCTGGGCGGCGGTGACCGACTTGCCGCTGAGGTTCATGAACGTGGCGGGCTTGAGCAGCCACACCGGCTGGCCTGCGATGTCGACCTTGGCGGTCTCGCCGAACAGCTTGCTGTCCACGCTCCAGCGCGCGCCGGCTTTTTCAGCCAGGGCCTCAACGAAATGAAACCCGGCATTGTGCCGGGTCCGGGCGTGCTCCGATCCGGGGTTGCCCAGACCGACGATCAGTCGCAATCCTGCCATCGCTTCATCCAGGTACGGCGCCTGCCCCGAGGGACAGGCGCCGTGGGGTATTACTCGGCAGCCGCGGCGTCTTCCGCGTCGGCCTTGCCGGCCTTGGCGGTGACGATGGCGTCGTCGTGGTCCTTGCCCAGTGCCAGGGCCGGGATTTCCACGCCCTTCGGCAGCTTGATGTTGGACAGGTACACCACGTCACCGGCCTTCAGCGCGCCCAGGTCGACTTCGATCGACTCCGGCAGGTCCTTCGGCAGGCAGGTGATGGTCACTTCCTTCAGTTCGTGGGTGACCACGACGTCGGCAGCCTTGCCGGCCGGCGAGGTGTCTTCGTTGATGAAGTGCAGCGGGACCGAAGCGGTCAGTGCTTCGTTCTCGTTCACGCGCTGGAAGTCCAGGTGCATGATCAGCTGCTTGTACGGGTGGCGCTGCATGTCACGCAGCAGCACCTTCTGCACCTGGCCGTCCAGGTTCAGGTCCAGGATCGAGGCGTAGAACCACTCGTTCTGCTGTGCCAGCCAGATTTCGTTGTGGTCCAGGCTGATGGCGACCGGCTCGGCGTTGCCGCCGTACACGATGGCCGGGATCACACCAGCGTGACGCAGGCGGCGGCTCGCACCCTTACGCTGCAGTTCACGCTTGGTGACCTTGATTTCATGGGTCTTCGACATTGTCTACTACTCAGGTTGTTGCCTTGCCTTGCGGCTCGGCGGTTGAAGGGCACTTCCGCGACCAGAAGCACCCCGGGCATGTCCCCTCCGTTGCCGGCGGGGACGAAAAATCAATCCACGTACAGCGAGCTGACCGACTCGCCGAAGGCGATGCGGCGCATCGTCTCGGCCAGCATCTCGGCCACGCTGAGCTGGCGGATCTTGCTGCACACCCGTGCCGCATCGTTCAGCGGGATGGTGTCGGTGACCACCAGCTCATCCAGCTGCGAGTTGGTGATGTTGTCCACCGCCGGGCCCGACAGCACCGCATGGGTGCAGTAGGCGGCGACCTTGAGCGCACCGCGCGCCTTCAGGGCAGCGGCAGCGGCGCACAGGGTGCCGGCGGTATCGACGATGTCATCGACCATCACGCAGGTCTTGCCTTCGACGTCACCGATGATGTTCATCACCGTGGACACGTTGGCGCGCGGGCGGCGCTTGTCGATGATCGCCAGGTCGGCGTCATCCAGGCGCTTGGCCACCGCACGGGCGCGGACCACGCCGCCCACGTCCGGGGACACCACGATCAGGTTCTCGGTGCCGTAGGCGCGCCAGATGTCGGCCAGCAGCAGCGGCGAGGCATACACGTTGTCGACCGGAATATCGAAGAAGCCCTGGATCTGGTCGGCGTGCAGGTCGACGGTCAGCACGCGATCAGCGCCAGCGGTGCTGAACATCTTCGCCGCCAGCTTGGCGGTGATCGGCACGCGCGAGGAACGCATGCGGCGGTCCTGGCGCGAGTAGCCGAAGTACGGCACCACGGCGGTCACGCTGGCCACCGATGCGCGCTTGAGCGCGTCGATCAGCACCAGCAGTTCCATCAGGTTTTCCGCGCTCGGCGCACAGGTCGGCTGGATCACGAACACGTCCTGCTTGCGGACGTTCTCTTCGATTTCCACCTGCACTTCACCATCGGAGAAGTGCGAGACCAGTGCCTTGCCCGGGCGGACCCCCAGTTCCTTGCAGATGTTCTGCGCCAGACGTTTGTTGGCGTTGCCGGAAAAGACCAGCAGGTTGGGGGACTCTTGCATCATGATTGTCTCGGGCGGGGACGAGTGGCGGGGATCCGGTAGCGCCAGGGACCATCAGGCCCCTGCTGCTGACAACACCGCAGCGATGTCCACGTCCCGCGCAGGCATGCGCTGGAGGGCGCGGACACAGCCGCATTGGCAGGGGCGGTAGGATTCGAACCTACGAATGCCAGGATCAAAACCTGGTGCCTTGGGCCTCTTGGCGACGCCCCTGCATCGGTAAATCAGTGTCGCTCGAGTGCATCCAGCAACGGCGAACGCGATGCGCCCGCTGCCACCCATGCCCGCAGCTCCTTCGGCAACTTCGCTCGTCCCTGCTCGGCGGCAGCCTGCGAAGCGAACTCGACGAAACAACCGCCACCCGACCCGGTCAGCCGCGCCGTTCCGATCCCGCTCAACGCAGCAAGCACGGCCTGGACGGCTGGCTCACGGCGGCGCAACACCGGTTCGAACGCATTGCCGGACACAGACCCGGAAGCGAAGTCCTCTATTTTCGCTGGCGGGGTGTCGCGCGTCAAATCCGGATCTGCAAACAGGGCCGGCGTGGGGACATGAACGCCCGGATCGGCGATGACATACCAGGCCGGCGGCAGGGCGACCGGGGTCAGGCGCTCCCCCACCCCTTCGGCCCAGGCGTTGCGGCCGCGCACGAACACCGGCACGTCGGCGCCCAGGCGCAGGCCCAGCGCGGCCAGCGCCTCCTCGTCCAGGCCGGCGTTCCAGAGCCGGTTCAGCACCACCAGTACGGTGGCCGCGTCCGAGGACCCACCGCCGAACCCGCCACCGGCCGGAACCTTCTTTTCAACGATGATGTCGACACCAAGTGCGACATTCGCTGCACTTTTAAGCAGAAGCGCGGCCCGCACCGCCAGATCGTCGGCTGCCGCCACCCCGGCCAGGCCTTCGCCCTGCCGGTGTACCTGGCCGTCGTCACGCAGGCGCAGGCCGATGCGGTCGCCCCAGTCCAGCAGCCGGAACACGCTCTGCAGCTCGTGGTAGCCATCGGCGCGGCGGCCGGTGATGTGCAGGAACAGGTTCAGCTTGGCCGGGGCCGGCCACCAGGACCAGCCCGGGCCGGCATCACGCACGTTCATGGCGTGTCCTGCCCCCACTGGTCCACCAGCAGACGGACCTTGGCGTCATCGCGGCTGGCCTCGATGCGGCGTGGCAGGGCCGGCGTACCGTCCGCGGCCGGGTACCACTCCAGGTACTGCACGACCCAGCCCGCCTGCCGCATGCGCCGCGGGCGCCCTTCGGCATCACGTTCCACGCCGCTGTCACCACTGCCACGCAGCACCAGGCCACGGGTCCAGTCCGGCAGTTCGTTGACCGGGATGTCCCAACCGGTGGCCTCCAGCAGCAGCTGGCGGGCATCGCTGCCTTCGCGCGGGCCATTGCCCAGGCCATCCAGGCGCCCGCCGCCCTGCGCGGCATCGCCCTGCAGGGTCCAGCTCTGCCGGGTGACCGGTGCGCTGAGCTGGATACGGTACCCGCTGCCCTGCTGGGCCCAATCAATGCGGCCGCTGCCGCCATTGCTGCCCTTGCTGACCGCGACCCGGCCCTGGAAACTCCAGTCCGGCTGCGCGCGCAGGGCCTGAACACGTGCCTCTTCGGCGCGCTCGGCGGCTGGGGACACCGTGTAGACGACCTCCGGAGCGGGGGTCTTCTGGGTGCCCACCGACGTACAGGCAGCGACCAGCACAGTCACCGCCGCCAGCAGCAGCGGCCGGATCAGGGAAAACGTCATGGATTGAACTTCTCGCGGGCGCGCTGCAGCGCGCGGTTGTCAGGTTCCAGCCTGGCCGCTTCACCGAAGAAGTGGCGTGCTTCGTCATGCTTGCCCAGCACCCACAGCACTTCGCCGACATGGGCGGCGATCTCGGCATCCTTGGCCAGGGTCCAGGCCCGCCGCAGCTGCACGAGGGCTTCCTCGTTGCGGCCCAGGCGGTAGAGCACCCAGCCGTAACTGTCGACGATGGCCGCGTTGTCCGGTTCGGCCACACGGGCACGGTCGATCAGTTCCAGGGCTTCCTGGTAGCGCGTGGTGCGGTCGGCCAGGGTGTAGCCCAGCGCATTGAGCGCGGCCACGTTTTCCGGTTCGGTGACCAGGATCTTGCGCAGGTCGGCTTCCGCACGCGGAATGTCATCGCGGCGTTCCCAGGCCAGGCCGCGGGCATACAGCAACGCGTTCTCGTCCGGGTAGGCCGCCAGGCCACGCGCCAGGGCATCCAGTTCGCCGCCGTCATCGCCGGCACGCTGGCGCAGTTCGGCCTCCAGCAGGTAGGCATCGCGGCGTGCGTCCTCGTCGATGCCGGCATCGGACTGGATGGCATGCACTTCGGCCAGCGCCTTGTCCTGGCGGCCGAGCAGGCCCAGCGCACTGGCCGCGCGCAGGCGCGCCTCGCTGCGCTCATCACCGCCGGGCACGCTGTGGTACCAGTTGACCGCTTCGCTGTAGCGCTTGAGGTATTCGGCGATCTTGCCCAGCAGCAGGCGCTGCGCCGGGTCCGGCTTGGCCGCCTGGCGCGACAGTTCACCGTACAGCCCGGACAGGGCAGCGGTGTCGCCCTGCTTGGCCAGCAGCGAAGCGCGCATGCCCCAGGTCTGCACGTCCTGCGGCCCCTGCGCCAGCACCCGCTCGGCCGCGGCCGGCTGGTCCAGGGCGTCATAGGCGATGGCCACCGCGTTGCGCAGCTCCGGATCCTGCCGGGTCCTGGGCTCGACGCCCCGCAGCAGCGCCAGCGCCTCATCGCTGCGGCCGGCCTGCTGCAGCTGGCTGGCGTGCAGCAGGGCCACGCGCGGTTCCTCGGGGAAGCGCCTGACCACCTCGTCGATCATCCGCTTGGCCAGTTCAGGCCGGTCCATGCGCAGGGCCAGGCGGCCGAATTCCTGCCAGACCTCGATGCGATCGGGCAAGGCATCGGCATCGACCAGATCGCCCAGCACCTGCGCCGGCAGGGCCGGGTCACGGCCACCACCGATCAGGGCCCCCAGGGCGAACTTCCAGCCTTCATCGCCGGGCTCCTTCAGCAGGGCCTGCAGCTCGCCCTCGGCCGCCTTCACGTTGCCCTGGCGCAGGGCCAGGGCGGCAGCGGCGCTGCGCATGGCCAGCGAGCGGGGGGCACGCTGTTCCCACAGGACCAGACCCTGCGCGGCACGGGCGTCATCGTTGGCCAGCATCGAGATGCGGGTCGCCCGCTCGGCCAGGCCGGCGTCGTCCCGGCTCTGCTGGGCCGCCTGCAGGTACCAGCGCGCGGCGTCGGCCAGCTTGCCCGCCTGCAGGGCGAATTCGCCGGCCATCACCGGCTCCAGCGCCAGTTCCTGGGTGCTGGGCGCGGCCACGGGGGCCTTGGCCGGTGCGGCCGCCAGGCCCTGGCTGAGGGCCAGGGACAGCAGCAGAACACTGGGGATGCGAATCAATGCGGGCATCGGCGGCATCGGGGCCTTAAAATGTGTGCCAATGGCCAGCAGCTTATCGCAAGCAACTGAACAATGACCCTGTGGGTGCTCGGACTGAATCACCAGACCGCACCGGTGGAGCTGCGCGAACGCGCCGCCTTCGCCGGTGACGCCCTGCCGCGCGCGCTGGGTTCGCTGCGCGACACCCCGCAGATTGCCGAGGCGGTGCTGCTGTCCACCTGCAACCGCACCGAACTGTATGCCGTGGCCGAGGACGCGCAGGCGCTGGACGCCTGGCTGCGCACCCAGGCCGGCGACCTGCAGGGCTACCTGTACCAGCACGCCGACGCCGAGGCGGTACGCCACCTGTTCCGGGTGGCGACCGGGCTGGACTCGATGGTGCTGGGCGAGCCGCAGATCCTGGGCCAGGTGAAGGATGCCTGGTCGACCGCGCGCGAGCACGGCCTGCTGGGCCAGCGCCTGGACCGGCTGTTCCAGCAGACCTTCTCGGTGGCCAAGCGCGCCCGCACGGACACCCAGGTCGGGGCCAACCCGGTCTCGGTGGCCTCGGCAGCCGTGCGTCTGGCGCAGAACGCCTTCGCCCGCCTGGATGATTCGACGGTGCTGCTGGTCGGTGCCGGCGAGACCATCGAGCTGGCCGCGCGCCACCTGAGCGAAGGCAAGGTGCGCCGGCTGCTGATCGCCAACCGCACGCTGGCCCACGCCCAGGACCTGGCCAGCCGCCACGGCGGCGTGGCCCTGCCGCTGGCCGAACTGGAGCGCCACCTGTCCGAAGCCGACGTGGTGTTCTCGGCCACCGCCGCGCGCGAACCGGTGATCCACCGTGCCGCCGTGGCCGCGGCCCTGCGCGCACGCCGGCACAAGCCGATGCTGCTGTTCGACCTGGCGGTGCCGCGCGACATCGAAGCCGACGTCGCCCGCCTGGACGATGCCTTCCTGTATACCGTGGACGACCTGGAACGGGCGGTGGAAGACAACCGCCGTGGCCGCCGTGAAGCCGCTGCCGAAGCCGAGGCCATCATCGACCTGCAGGTGGCCCGCTACGTGGAAATCCAGCAGGCCACCTCGCACCAGGCCCCGCTGAAGCAGCTGCGCGCGTTCGGCGAAGCCACCCGCGTGGAACTGCTGGAACGTGCACGCCAGCAGCTGGCCAACGGCAAACCGGCCGAGGAAGTGCTGGAACTGCTGGCCCACGGCCTGACCAACCGCCTGCTGCACCCGCCGACCGCTGCGCTGCGCGCGGCGGCGCTGACCGGCGATGCCGACCTGACCCGCGCTGCCGAGCGCCTGTTCCCGGCCAAGCCGGGCTATGCCCACCCACCCGTGAGACACGATGACGCCGACCCTGCGCCGTAAGCTCGAAGCGCTGGCCGAGCGCCGCGAAGAACTGGAACGCCTGCTCGCCGAACCCGATGTGGTCGCCGACAACACCCGTTTCCGCGACCTTTCGCGCGAATTCGCCCAACTGGAACCGGTCGCGACCGCGCTGGCCGCCGAAGCCCGTGCCAAGGCCGACCTGGCCGCCGCCGAAAGCCTGCGCGGCGACCCGGACCTGCGCGAGATGGCCGAAGAGGAGATCGGCACCGCACAGGCGCGCCTGCGCGAACTGGAAGACGAACTGGCCCTGCTGCTGGTACCGCGCGACCCGCGCGACGACGGCAACCTGTTCCTGGAAGTGCGCGCCGGCACCGGCGGCGACGAGGCGGCGATCTTCGCCGGCGACCTGTTCCGCATGTATGCCCGCTATGCCGAACGGCAGGGCTGGAAGGTGGAGATCGAATCGGACAACCCCGGCGAACACGGCGGCTACAAGGAAGTGGTGGCACGGGTGGTCGGCCGTGGCGCGTTCTCGCGGCTGAAGTTCGAATCGGGTACGCACCGCGTGCAGCGCGTGCCGGCCACTGAATCGCAGGGGCGCATCCACACCTCGGCGGCCACGGTGGCGATCATTCCCGAAACCGAGGAAGTCGATGAGGTGGTCATCAACCCGGCCGACCTGAAGGTGGATACGTTCCGCTCCTCCGGTGCCGGTGGCCAGCACGTGAACAAGACCGAATCGGCGATCCGCATCACCCACGTACCGACCGGCGTGGTGGTGGAGTGCCAGACCGAACGCAGCCAGCACGCCAACCGCGACAAGGCGATGAAGCGCCTGAAGGCACAGCTGCTCGACGCCGAACGCCAGCGCCAGGACGCGGCGCAGGCCGAATCGCGGCGCCTGCAGGTGGGCAGCGGCGACCGCAGCCAGCGCATCCGCACCTACAACTTCCCGCAGGGGCGCATCACCGACCACCGCGTGGAGGGGCTGACCCTGTACGACCTGCCCAACGTGCTGGACGGCGATCTGGACAGCCTGGTGCAGCGGCTGGTGCACGAACACCAGGCCGATGCACTGGCCCAGCTGTCGGCATCGGCCTGAACATGTCGGCCTGGCAGCAGCGCCGGCAGTTGCAGCAGGCCGTGCGCCAGCACCCTGGTGATTTCATTGCCTGGGTGATGCTGGCCGATGCCGAGCTGGAAGCGGGCGACCTGCGTGCCGGCGAACAGGCCGCACGACAGGCGCTGCAGTTGCGCCCCGGCCACCCGGAGGCGCTGGCCCGGCTGGGCCGCGTGGCCTGGATGGCCGGCGCGCATGCCGATGCCGCGCAGCTGCTGCGCCAGGCCGCCGCCGGTGCCCCCGCGCACCCCGGCATCGCCCTGTGGCTGGGCCACGTGCTGGAAGATGCCGGCGATGCCGAAGGTGCCGCCGAGGCCTACCGGCGCGCGCATGCCCTGCTGCCCGATGAACCCTACATCGCCGCGCAGCGGCTGGCCTGGCAGCGCCGCCTGTGCGACTGGCGTGACCTGGACGCGCTGGCAGCCCAGGTACGCCTTGCCGTGGCACAGGGCCAGGGCGCGGTCGAACCGTTCGCCTTCCTCAGCGAAGACGCTGCTGCCGCCGAACAGCTGGCCTGTGCCCGGCTGCGCGCACAGCAGGTGGCGGCCAGCGTGCGCCCCCTGCCGCCGGCACACGTGCGTGCACACGGCCCCCTGCGCATCGGCCTGCTGTCCAACGGCTTCGGCGCACACCCCACCGGGCTGCTGACCGTCGCCCTGATCGAGCAGCTGCAGCCGCTGCCGGCCCTGCAGCTGCACCTGTTCGCACTCAACGCCGACGACGGCAGTACGATCCGCCAGCGGTTGGCCGCCGCCACCACCGTGCACGCGCTGGAGGGCCTGCACCATGACGCCATCGCCGCCCGCATCCGCGCGGCCGGCATCGATGTGCTGCTGGACCTGCGTGGCTGGGGCGGCGGCGGCACGCCGGAAGTGCTGGCGATGCGCCCTGCCCCGCTGCAGGTGAACTGGCTGGCCTACCCGGGCACGTCCGGTGCGCCATGGATGGATGCGGTGATCGGTGATGCCTTCGCCCTGCCACCGGCGCTGGAAGCCCACTACAGCGAGCGCGTGCTGCGCCTGCCGCGCGCCTTCCAACCCTCCGACACCACCCGCAGGCTGCAGGCCCCGCCGACCCGTGCCGCCTGCGGCCTGCCCGAGGACGGCGTGGTGTTCTGCTGCTTCAACAACAGCTACAAGCTCAACCCACGCAGCATGGCGCGTGCCTTTGCCGTACTGCAGGGCGTGCCGGGCAGCGTGCTGTGGCTGCTGTCCGGGCCCGGCCAGGCCGATGCCCGGCTGCGCGATGCCGCCAGCCAGACCGGCGTGGACCCGGCACGGCTGGTGTTCATGCCCAAGCTGCCGCACCCGCAGTACCTGGCACGCTATGCGCTGGCCGACCTGTTCCTGGACACGCACCCGTACAACGCGCACACCACCGCATCCGACGCCCTGTGGGCCGGTTGCCCGGTGCTGACCTGCCCGGGCGATACCTTCGCCGCGCGCGTGGCCGGCAGCCTCAACCACCACCTGGGCCTGTCGCGGATGAATGTCATCGATGACGCTGCGTTCATCGCCCTGGCCGTCGCGCTGGGCAACGATCCGGCCGCGCGTGCGGCGCTGCGTGCCGAACTGGCGCAGGCCAGCCGGCACAGCGGCGTGTTCGACATGACCGGCTTCGCCAGCGACCTGTCGATGCTGCTGCAGGGCCTGGCCAGCGGGCACGGCTGGCAGGGCCTGCACGCCCCCTGACCACAGGCTGCGCTACGCTCGGGCTTCCTTCCCGCGTGGTGTGACGATGGGCAAGCTCAAGCGCAAGGACTACGACGACCTGCTGCAGCCGATGCAGCTGGAACTGAGCGCGATGGCCCGCTGGGTACAGCACAGCGGCCAACGCCTGCTGGTGCTGTTCGAGGGGCGCGATACCGCCGGCAAGGGCGGCGTCATCCAGGCCATCAGCGAACACCTCAACCCACGCCAGTGCAGGGTGGTGGCGCTGCCCAAGCCGACCGACCGTGAAAGCACGCAGTGGTATTTCCAGCGCTATGCCGCGCACCTGCCGGCCGCCGGTGAAATCGTGCTGATGGACCGCAGCTGGTACAACCGCGCGGGTGTGGAGCGGGTGATGGGCTACTGCAGCGAGAACGAGTACCAGCGCTTCCTGCACCAGGCGCCGGTGTTCGAGCAGCTGCTGGTGGACGATGGCATCCTGCTGTTCAAGTACTGGCTGGCGGTGGACCAGGTGCAGCAGGAAAAGCGTTTTGCCGAACGCCATGAGAACCCGCTCAAGGGCTGGAAGCTGTCACCGGTGGACCTGAAATCGCGTAGCAAGTACAGCGCCTACACCGAGGCGCGCGAGGCGATGCTGCGGGCGACCCATCGCGAACAGGCGCCGTGGACGCTGGTGGACTTCAACGACCAGCGACGTGGCCGGCTGACGCTGCTGCGCAACCTGCTGGACCGCCTGCCCGATACCCGCGTGGACGAACCGGTGCTGGCGCTGCCGAAGCTGAAGGGTGAACTGCACCATGAGCGCTACGACGTGCTCAAGCCGATCGAGGCGTTTCCGCTCGAGGATTGAGGGGGAGGGTCGGCAGGGCGGCTGCCCTGCACCTGCTGCGGGCCAGATCAAGCGCAACGGCAGAAGCCAAGGCGGCTCTGGGTTTTCTGTGGCCTGGCGGGGCGGTGCGGGCAGGCAGGACACGCCGTAAACCCGTCCCTGGGGGCTCGTAGGCGCCATCCATGGCGCCTGCGGTCCTGCCTGCCCGCACCACCCCACCTTCGACAGGTTCCTGGTGACGGCAGGTAGATCCACGCCATGCGTGGATGTTTTCAATCACACATCGAAACAATCGATTTCGATTGGCATTGATCCACGCATGGCGTGGATCTACCAACAGATCGTGGACAACTGTCGGAGGCGGGGCACTGTGGGTCTACGGCGTCCCCGCACCCCCACAGTGCCCCGCCATCCCACGGAATGCCGGCTGTTGCGGTTGCGGTTGCTCTGGCTTCGGCGGGTGCAGGGCGCAGCCCTGCCACCTCCCCTCCTTCTTACTTCGCGGCGGCGATCTGCTTTTCGATGTCCGCGGCGGTGATCGGCCCCAGGAAGGTGTGCGCGACCTTGCCGGCCGGGTCGATCAGGTAGGTCAGCGGCAGGCCGCGCGGGGTGGCGAAATCAGCCGGCGGATCGTACGGGTCGGCGATGACGATCGGGTAGGTCACCGGGTGCTTGGCCAGGAACGCCTGCATCTCCGGCACCTCGATCTCCTCATAGGCCAGACCCACCACCTCGATGTTGCTGCGCAGGGCATGCAGCGCCGACAGCTCCGGCATTTCCTTGCGGCACGGCGCGCACCAGGTCGCCCAGAAATTCACCACCACCCACTTGCCACGGTGGGCGGCCAGGTCGTACTCGCTGCCATCGACCGCTTTCATGCGCAGCGTCGGCATCTCCGCCGTGGTGCGCTCGGCGGGGCTGTCCGGTGTGGCGGTCTGGGCCGTGGCGGGAGCGGGAGCCGGGGCCTGTGCCGGCGGCGTGCTGCTGGCCGGGGCGGGAGCATCGGCCGGCTTGCAGGCGGCCAGCAGCAGGGCGGCCACGGCCGGCAGCAGGAGGGTGCGTTTCATCGGGTGTCTCCGGAATCGGTATAGATGTCACTGACGCGGCGCTTGAGTTTCTCGCGCAGCGGCAGGCGAAGTTCATCCAGGGCGGCCAACGCCGCCCGGCCCAGGCTGTCATCACGGTACGGCAGGTGCTGTTCGGCGACCGGGATGCGCAGCTGGGTGCATTCGTACAGATCGGCCAGGCTGACCTGGTCCAGGTCACGGGCCAGCAGCCATTCGCCGTTCTCGTCACGGCGCAGCAGGCCGACCGCCTGCAGGTCGCAGGCCAGGTCCTGCAGCAGCGAATCGGTCAGCAGCGGCTCCAGGCGCAGGATCTCATCGTCGGCCAGGCCCTTGCCCAGCGCGCGCGCCTGCTGGAAACGGCCAAGCAGGCGCAGCAGGCCGTAGAACTCGTAGCCCTGTGGCAGGCGCAGGTCCACCGGCTGGTAGCGGAAGGCGGCGATGGAAGAGGACAGCGATGCGCCCAGCAGCACCGACACCCAGCACAGGTAGATCCACAGCAGCAGGATCGGCACGAACGCCACCGTGCCGTAGAGCTTCTGGTAGGACTGGAAGCTGCCCAGGTAGGCACCGATGCCCCACTTCACCAGTTCCAGCATGATCGCCGCCAGCACGGCGCCGGGAACGGCATGGCGCCATTTCACCGTGTGGTGCGGCACCACCCGGTAGACCAGCATGATGCAGACGAACTCGATCAGCACCGGTGCCAGGTGCAGCGACAGGTCCGCCAGCCAGCGGCCTTCCTGGGTACCGAACAGCGGCATGGCGAACACCCGCGCCGAGACCGCCAGTGATGCCGCCGCCAGCATCGCGCCCAGGGTCAGCACCGTCCAGTAGACCAGGAAGCGGGTCAGCTTGGGCCGGGTGGAACCGACCCGCCAGATCTGGTTGAAGGTCTCCTCCACGCTGTTGAGGGTGATCAGCAGCGAGATGACCAGGGCGATGAAGCCGGCGGCGGTCAGCTGCCCGGCGCTGGCCGAGAACTGGCGCAGGTAGCCTTCGGCCGCACGTGCGGCGTTGGGCACGAAGTTGGAGAACACGTAATCGCTGAGCTGGTCGCTCCAGCGGTCGAACACCGGGAAGGCCGACAGCACCCCGAACACCACGATGGCCAGCGGCACCAGCGCGAACACGGTGGTGTAGGCCAGCGCGGCGGCGGCCTGGAACAGGCGGTCATCGAGGAAGCGGCGCCACAGGAAGCGGCCGAAGCTGGCGGCCCGTGCGCGGTCGCGCGCGCGCTCCATCCACAGGTTGAGCGTATCCAGAGGTTCCATCGGCGCAAGGGTACCCGATGCGGAATGAGCGCAGGATAGCCATACTGGGGGCATCACGACGAGGAGATGCGGGCGACGATGGGCGAGATCCTGGTGCTGTACTACAGCCGCGGGGGGTCGGTGGCACGGCTGGCACGCCAGATTGCGCGTGGCATCGGCGAGGTGCCGGGCATGGGGGCGCGCCTGCGCACGGTGCCACCGGTGGCTGCCGTGACCCAGGCCGCGCAGCCGCCCGTACCCGACGAGGGGGCTCCCTATGTGAGCGTGCAGGACCTGGTGGACTGTGATGGCCTGCTGCTGGGCAGCCCGACCCGTTTCGGCAACATGGCCGCACCGGTGAAGCACTTCCTGGATGGGCTGGGCGCCGAATGGGTGAACGGCACGCTGGCCGGCAAGCCCGCCGGGGTCTTCACCTCCACCGCCTCGATGCACGGCGGCCAGGAATCCACGCTGCTGTCGATGCAGGTGCCGCTGCTGCACCACGGCTGCCTGATCGTGGGCATTCCCTTCACCGAGCCGGCGCTGAGCCACACCACCACCGGCGGTACGCCCTACGGCGCCAGCCACGTGGCCGGGGCCGCCGACGACCCGCAGCCCAGCGATGACGAGGCCGTGCTGGCCCGGGCGCTGGGACGGCGGGTGGCCGACATCGCCCAGCGGTTGGCCCGATGAGCGAGCGCCGGCTGCGCACCACGCTGCTGCTGGCGCTGATGGCGCTGGCCGCGCTGTACGTGGGCTGGTTCATCAACGACAAGCACTGGCTGGCGACCCAGCTGGTGTTCACCGCGCCGCCGCTGGTGCTGGGCTTTGCGGTGATGCTGGGCTGGCACAAGGCCGGCTTCTGGGCCTCGGTGCTGGCCCTGGGCTGGTTCAGCCATGGGGTGATGAGCGCGTGGAGCCACCCCGAAACCCGCACGCTGGCACTGATCGAGATCGCCCTGGCCCTGCTGGTGATCTTCGCCGCCTGCCTGCCCGGCCTGCGGGCACGCTTCGGCAAACGGCGCTGACGCTGCGGGCGCGGGGCCGTATCATCTGCACTCCCGGCCCTGGTGCCGACGTTCCTGCCTGGTTTCGCGCATGCACATGATGGAAGAGCTCCTGATCGTCACCACCGGTGGCACGATCGACAAGATCTACTTCGACGACAAGTCGGACTACCAGATCGGCGACCCGCAGATCGGCATGATCCTGCGCGAACTGGGCGTGACGTTCCGCTTCAACGTGATTCCGATCCTGCGCAAGGATTCGCTGCACATCACCGACGAGGACCGCGAGCTGATCCGGGCGACCATTGCCGCCCAGCCCACGCGCCATGTGCTGGTGACCCACGGTACCGATTCGATGGTGCAGACGGGCAAGGTGCTGGCGACGATTCCGGGCAAGACCATCGTGATGACCGGCGCGCTGAGCCCGGCACGCTTCCGCGGTTCGGATGCCGAGTTCAACATCGGCTGCGCGATCGGTGCGGTGCAGTCGCTGCCCGAAGGCGTGTACATCGCCATGAACGGGCGGATCTTCAATCCCGAGCACGTGCGCAAGAACGTGGCCGCCAACCGCTTCGAGTCGGTCTGACCGGCGGGTGCAGGGCCGGTAACCACCTGCGCCGCGATGCCAGGCAGAAACGCCCCGGCCGAAGCCGGGGCGCACCCAGTGGGAAGGGGACCTGGGCTCAGTACTGGGCGTTGAGGGTCAGACCGGAGAAGGTGCTGTAGGCCTTCACCCGCACATGCCACACGCCCGCAGCAGGATTGCTGATGGTGCAGGTCTCGTTGTTGCCGTTCAGGTACGGACGGCAGGTGTAGGTGGTATCGGTCGGGGCGCTGCCCTGGCGCAGGTACAGGTCGGCATCACCGCTGCCGCCGCTGATGGCCACGCGCAACTGGCTGCGGCCGGCCGGGACGGTGACCGTGTAGGCCAGCGATGCACCGCTGGCCGCCGACAGGCCACTGACCGGCACATTGTTCTGCAGTTCGTTGCCACCCGGGTTCGGGGTGCCTCCCCCGCCGTTGAGCACGGCGCTGACCGCCGCATCGGCGTCGATGATGCCCGCGCCGCAACCACCGGAGCACGCGCCCGGCAACGGCCGCGCGGTGTTCTTGATGATGGTTTCCACCTGCGCCGGGCTCAGCGGGCTGGTCGCCACCGACTGCATCAGCGCCACCACGCCGGCCACGTGCGGGGCCGCCATCGAGGTGCCGTTGTACGAGGCGTAGGTCGCGCTGCCCGGGGTGGTGGTACCGGTGTTGAGGGTGGACAGGATGCCCTGGCCCGGCGCGGAGATGTCGATGCCGGCACCGTAGTTGGAGAAGCTGGCGCGCGCACCGGCCGAGGTGGTCGCGGCCACGGCGATCACGTTGGCGCAGTTGGCCGGCACCGACGAGGACACATTGGTGTTGCTGTTGCCGGCAGCCACCACCACCGTGGTGCCACGGCCGACCGCACCGTTGATCGCGTTCTGGTAGGTGGCCGAGCAGCTGCCGCCGCCACCGAGCGAGAGGTTGATGACTTCGGCCGGGTTGGCATTGGCCGGCACGCCGCTGACGGTACCCCCGGAGGCCCAGACGATGGCATCGGCGATGTCGGAGGTGTAGCCACCGCACTTGCCGAGCACGCGCACCGGCACGACCTTGGCATTGAAGGCGGTACCGGCCACGCCGGTGCTGTTGTTGGTCACTGCGGCCACGGTGCCGGCCACGTGGGTGCCGTGCCAGCTGGAGTTCGATGCCGGGATGCCCGCGCCGCACTCGTTGGCGCCGTACCAGTCGCCTTCATCGTTGGGATTGCTGTCGCGGCCGTTGCCATCACGCGCCATGGCGGCATCGCTGATGAAATCGTAGCCGGGCAGGATGTTGGCATTGAGGTCGGGATGGTTGGTGATGCCGGTATCGATCACCGCCACCACCACGCCGGTGCCGGTGGCCTTGTCCCAGGCCGGGCGCACGTTGATGGAGGCGTTGGAAGTACCGAAGCCCCACTGTTCGTTGAAGCGGGTGTCATTGGGGACCAGCGTCGGCCGCATGATCTGGTCCACTTCCACGTATTCCACGTTCGGATCGGCGGCCAGCTTGCGCATCAGCAGCTCGGCTTCGGCCTGGTCCAGCGCGCGGTCGGCCTTGACCACGCTGGGACCGATCGCCAGCCGGCGCAGCTGCTGCAGGCCCAGCGCACGGCCCTGCGCCGCCGGCAGGCCGGTGGCGGCGGTCTTCAGCGAACTGGCCAGCGCCGTGGTGCTGGCCAGCGGCGCGCTGTTGTCGCGGTATTTCACGATGAAGCGCTGGTGCGTCGGCGCGGACTGCAGCCCGCTGAGCTGGACATCACCGGCGAACGCCGGCGCAGCCAGCAGCAGCGAGGTGACGACGGTGGCACCGAGAACTACCCATGCTTGACGCACACGCGGTTGCGAAACCTGGGACATCGGACTGTACCTTCTAGTGGTGTGAATGCCGGAATCGGCAGATGACCGGCCCGTTTCCTGGGTCGTGCTGTGGATGGCGGATGGGCGGACCGGAGAACGGCGGATCACCCCTGTCGATCCGCCTGTTGCCGACGCTAGGGCTTTGAGCCGGATGCGACAAGATTTCAGCGTCCTTTCAGGGACATGAAATGTCGGATCTGAGACTTTGCGGGTCTAGGGTTTGTGAAGATGAAGGAACGCCGGGGCGCAGGGATGCCCCGGAATGGCCGGTTGTCTGTCCACGGATGACATTGCCGACATCGGCACGCCCGCGTCGCGTGCCCTGGGGCCTTCGATCGCCACTGCCGTGCCCCGCCCGCAGCGCGAGCGGGGCGGCTGTGGGCCGCGATCAGCGCTGCAGCGGCGACCCTGCCGGGCGGACGTGCTGGCCGCGGGTCGGTTCGCCGCGGGCGACCGGCTGGTCATCGGCGATGTAGTCGGTGAACTGGGCCGGCAGGCCGGCACTGGTGCCGAAGGCCGGCCCCGCCTGCAGCTGGTAGTGCAGGTGCGGTTCGGAGGAATTGCCGCTGTTGCCGCACTCACCCAGGCGCGCGCCGGCACGCACCACGTCGCCCCTGGCAACCTGCACGCTGCCGTTGCGCAGATGGGCCAGCAGCGAATACTCGTTGTTGCCGTGATCGATGATGACGCGGTTGCCGGTCGCTTGGCGGGCGTTCATCTGGCCCGGGACGTTGTCGGCGATGCCTTCCACCACTTCCACCACGGTACCGTCGGCCGGGGCCAGCAGCGGCGTGCCGAAGCAGAAATAGTCTTCGTTGCGCTTGCCATCGCCGCTGTGCGAGCGGTCCTCGCGCACGATCACCATGTCCAGCGCGAACCGCTGGTTCGCGTCCACCGCGTGGTAGTTCTGCTCGACACTGCGGCCGCCCCAGAACACGTAGAACGTTTCAGCGAACGGCAGCTGCAGGCGCGTGCGGGTCTGGTACTCCAGGTGCGGGCTGGCGGCCGCGGTGGGCTCGGCCTGCTCGGGCCGGATGTAGAAGCCACCGACCCTGCCCTCGCTGTCCAGTGCCCACTGCACCTGGATGACCTGCGGCACCTTCTCCAGGCGCACCCGGCGCAGGTAGACGCCATAGCCGTTCACGGTGTCGGTCTTTTCCTCGACCACGGCGGTTTCCGCGCCCCAGTCCGTCAGGACCTTCCCGCGCAGCGCGGCCAGGTTTTCCTTTGACTGCAGGGCCTGCTGCATCTGCGGCGTCATGCGCTTCCAGATCATGTCGGTCTGGCCCTGGTAGAACGCCGTCGTCAGCACCTGGCCCTGCTGGCGCAGGTCGGCCGCCCGGGCGGCGCCCGTCGATACCACCAGCAGCAAGGCAAGAAACGGGATCACGCGGTAAAGCAGGTTCATGTCATTCGTCCTTGTAGTCCATGGTGGGGAGCTGGGCCACGATCGCGGCCCGCTGTTTCCGATACGCGCCCGTGGCATGGTGGCCCGGGCGTCGATCGCAACCGCGCCCATGGCCCCGTGTCCTGGTCCCCCGGGCGACCCACAGCGTACCTGCCCCATGGCCGGCAAGGCACCCATGAACAGAAAAGCCCGTCACGGGGACGGGCTTTGCGGGTCGAACCTGGCGCTGGCGATCAGCCCAGCTTGACCAGCCAGCCGTGGCGGTCCGGCAGGCGGCCGTACTGGATGTCGGTCAGCTCCTTGCGCAGGGACATGGTGACTTCACCGGCCGGGGCATTGATGTCACCCACCGAGAAGCCTTCGCCCTTGAGCTGGCCGATCGGGGTGACCACCGCGGCGGTGCCGCAGGCGAACACTTCGCTGATCGCACCGGAGGCCACGCCGTCCTTCCACTCGTCGATGCTGACCTTGCGCTCTTCGACCTTCATGCCGCGGTCGCGGGCCAGCTGCAGGATGCTCTCGCGGGTGATGCCTTCCAGGATGCTGCCCGACAGCGCCGGGGTGACCAGCGTGCCGTCCTTGTAGACCAGGAACACATTCATCCCACCCAGCTCTTCCAGGTACTTGCCCTCGACCGGGTCCAGGAACAGCACCTGCGAGCAGCCCTGGGCCTGGGCCTTCTGCTGCGGCAGCAGCGAGGCCGCATAGTTGCCGCCGCACTTGGCCGCGCCGGTGCCGCCCTTGGCCGCACGCGCGTACTCGGTGGACAGCCAGATCGACACCGGCGCAACGCCCTTGGCGAAGTACGGGCCGGCCGGGCTGGCGATGACGTAGTAGCCGGCCTTGTGCGCGCCGCGCACGCCGAGGAAGGCTTCATCGCCGATCATGAACGGGCGGAAGTACAGGCTCGATTCGTCGGCCGACGGCACCCACTCATGGTCCACGGCGATCAGCTGCTTGAGCGATTCGACGAAGATCTCCACCGGCAGTTCCGGCAGCGCCAGGCGCTGGGCCGAACGCTGCAGGCGGCGGCCGTTGGCATCCGGGCGGAAGGTCCAGATCGAGCCATCGGCGTGGCGGTAGGCCTTGATGCCTTCGAAGATTTCCTGGCCGTAGTGCAGCACGGCGGCGGCCGGATCCAGCTGCAGCGGGCCGTAGGCGCGCACGCTGGCGTTGTGCCAGCCGGCATCCTTGTCCCAGCGCACTTCCACCATGTGGTCGGTGAAGTGCAGGCCGAACCCCGGCTTCTCCAGGATCTGGGCGCGCTGCTCGGCGCTGCGCGGGTGGTCCGAACGGGTGACGGCGAAGCTGGGGATGGACTGGGACACCGGATAATTCCTGTTCTGGTTGCGGGAAACGCCGAGGGCCGCGTTGCCGCGGTCCCCGGTCAAAGCATGCCGGTTTCGAGCCTGGCGGCCTCGGACATCATGTGCCGGCCCCATGGCGGGTCGAACACCAGCTCGACGTCGGCCTCGGCCACCGTCGGGATCATTTCAAGCTTGCTGCGCACATCGTCGACCAGGATCTCGCCCATGCCGCAGCCCGGTGCGGTCAGGGTCATCTTGACGTCCACCTCGCGCTGCCCGTTGTCCAGGTGCTTGAGGTCGACCTCGTAGACCAGGCCCAGGTCGACGATGTTGAAGGGGATTTCGGGATCGAAGCAGGTGCGCAGCTGCTGCCACACCAGTTGCTCGACCTGTTCGTCGCTGGCATCGGCCGGCAGCTCCAGCGGTGCCGGTGCCTCCTTGCCGATGGCGTCGCCGTCCTTGCCGGCGATGCGGAACAGGTTGCCTTCGACGAACACGGTATAGCTGCCGCCCAGGGCCTGGGTGATGTAGCCGTAGCTGCCGGCGGGCAGGGTCACGGTATCGCCCTGCGGGACCATCACGGCCTCGCAATCGCGTTCGAAATGGACGGGTTCACTGCTGCGGGAGTACATGGGGCTCGATATGGGGCCGCGGGTGGGGCCGCGCAAGCGGGCATTTTAGCCCACCCCGCCCGCCGCCGCCGGTGCACTGCGGCAAACCACAGTATCCTGTGGACGATCTCCAGGATGCCTCGATGCCTTCCAATGCCGTGCGTGCCAGGACCGTGACCTGGCTTTGGCCCATCATGCTGATGCTGGCCCTGTTCATCGCCCCCCTGGCCTGGATGCTGCTGGCCCTGATGAGTGGCCGCCCACTGGGCTGGATGGCCGTGGTGGCCGCCCTGGAACTGGTGTTCATGCTCAAGCTGGGCACGCTGGGTCCGGGCCGGCTGCGCATTGCCCTGGTGGTGGGCGGCACCGTGCTGGTGGCTGCCATCGCCAACTGGGCCATCGCCAGCGCCTGGATGGGCGGCCCGATGGGCCTGACCCCATGGGAATCGGCACTGCGCATGGGGCCGCACCTGGCCTGGACCCTGATCAACCTGGCCAACGGTGCCGCCGAATGGCTGTGGCTGGCGGTGGCCGTGGTGGTCGGCGCCTGGCTGGCACGCTGACCCGGTAGATCCACGCCATGCGTGGATGGGGGCCAGCCCCCTTTCCCCTGGAAAGAGGGCCGCCCCGGTCCCGGCCGTCCTCAATGCCCGCCGTCGAGCGCCTTCAGTTCACTGACCAGCGCGCCGGCCGCCTCGGCCCCGTCGCCGTACAGCATGCGTGCGTTGTCCGCGTAGAACAGCGCATTCTCGATGCCGGCAAAGCCGGTACCACGGCCCCGCTTGATCACCACCACGTTGCGCGCGTTGACCACGTCCAGCACCGGCATGCCATAGATCGGGCTGGCCGGGTCGGTACGCGCGACCGGGTTGACCACATCGTTGGCGCCGATCACCAAGGCCACGTCGGTGGTGGCGAATTCGGGGTTGATGTCATCCATGTCGGCGATCAGGTCGTAGGGCACGCCCGCCTCGGCCAGCAGCACGTTCATGTGCCCGGGCATGCGCCCGGCCACCGGGTGGATGGCGAACTTCACCTTCACCCCGCGCGCGATCAGCCGCTGCGCGAGTTCCCAGATCTTGTGCTGGGCCTGGGCGACGGCCATGCCGTAGCCGGGCACGATGACCACGCGCTCGGCGAAGGCCATCATCGCGGCCACGTCGGCGGCCTCGATCGGCTTCTGCGCCCCGCTGATGGCCTGGGCTTCGCCGCCGGCGGCGGCACCGAAGTTGGAGAACAGCACGTTGCGGATCGGCCGGTTCATCGCCTTGGCCATCAGGCGGGTCAGCAGGATGCCGGCTGCGCCGACCATCATGCCGGCGATGATCAGCGCTTCATTGCCCAGCACGTAGCCCTCGAAGGACACCGCCAGGCCGGTGAAGGCGTTGTACAGCGAAATGACCACCGGCATGTCCGCCCCGCCGATGGGCAGGGTCATCAGCACGCCCAGTGCCAGCGCCAGCACGAAGAAGGCCACGATGGCCCAGGTGCTCAGGGTGCTGGCCGCGACGATGCCCAGCACCACCACGGCCAGCGCGACCAGCAGGTTCAACGCCTGCTGGCCCGGCCAGGTGACGCGCTTGTCCAGCCGCCCGTCGAGCTTGGCCCAGGCGATGATCGAGCCGGACAGCGACACCGCGCCGATCGCCGCGCCCACCACCGCCAGCACCAGCACCATGGCCGAAGGCTGGCGGGCGGCCAGGTCGGCCAGGGCCTGTTCGCTCCAGTGCGAGGTGTCGCGATGGGCCAGGAAGGCGTAGCGCAGCAGTTCGACCGCGCCGATGGCTGCGGCCGAGCCGCCGCCCATGCCGTTGTACAGGGCCACCATCTGCGGCATGTCGGTCACGGCGACCTTGCCGGCCGACCACCAGGCCAGCCCGGCGCCGAGCACCAGCGCCACCAGGATCAAGGGCACGTTGTGCAGTTCGGGCAGGAAGAACGTGGCCACCGTGGCCAGCAGCATGCCCAGCCCGGCCCAGCGGATGCCGCTGCGCGCGGTCAGCGGCGAGGCCATGCGCTGCAGGCCCAGCAGGAACAGGGTGGCGGCGACGAGGTAGCTGGCCTTGACCAGCCAGTCGAGCAGTTCGACGGTGCTGATGTTCAAGCGCGCGGCTCCTTCGGTTCATCCTTGGCCTTGCTGCGGTCACTGGGCTTGAACATTTCCAGCATGCGCGCGGTGACCACGTAGCCGCCGGCGGCATTGCCCGCACCCAGCACCACGGCCACGAACCCCAGCACCTTCTCCAGCGGTGTCTGCGCGTGGCCCAGCACCACCATCGCCCCGATCAGCACGATGCCATGGATGAAGTTGGACCCCGACATCAGCGGGGTGTGCAGGATCACCGGCACCCGCGCGATGATCACATGGCCGGCGATGGCCGCCAGCATGAAGATGTACAGCGCCACGAACCCGTCACTCACTGGCAACGCTCCCGCTCTGTCTTCGTCGCGCCATCATAACCATGGGCTGAACCCGCTGCATGGCCCGGTCAACCGGTGCCCCCCTCACGCGTTGTCGATGGTGACCCCGAGCGAGGAACCGTACCCTGTGCTGGTGAGCAGCCCCGTCCCCCCGACCGCCGACGCCGATGCCCTGCCGGCCTCGCTGGAGGCGTTCCTGGCCAGCGTCGGCCCACGCGCGTTCCGTTTCGCCGAGGCCGGCCTGCGCCAGCGCGAGGACGCCCTGGATGCCGTGCAGGATGCCCTGCTGCGCATGCTGGACTATGCCGACAAGCCGGCCGCCGAATGGGCGCCGCTGTTCTGGAGCATCCTGCGCCGGCGGGTCATCGACCTGCAGCGCCGACGCCGCTTCCGCCTGCCGTTCTGGCGCGACAACCAGGATGCCGAAGGGGCCCCGATCGACTGGGCCGACCCCGGCCCGGACCCGGCGCAGGCCCACGAACAACGCCAGCAGTACCAGCAGCTGGTGCAGGCCCTGCGCACGCTGCCGGCACGCCAGCGCGAAGCCTTCACCCTGCGCGTGCTGCAGGACCTGGACGGCGCCACCACGGCGCGGGCCATGGGCTGCAGCGAAGGCGCGGTAAAGACCCATCTGGCACGCGCCCGGCAGGCGCTGCAGGACTCCCTGGAGACTCCCCCGTGAACCGTCCCTTGCCTTCCGACGACGCGCTGCGCGCCCTGCATGCCCGGGCCGTGCAGTCGTTGCCCCCGGCCACGCTGGCGCAGCTGCGCCAGGCCCGCCATGCGGCGCCTCGCCGGCGTGCCGCACGTGGCCGCTGGTGGCTGGCCACGGCCTGCTCGCTGCTGGTGGCCACGGGCATCGGCGTGCGCCTGCTGGGAGACCACGCCGCCCTGCCCGGGTCCGGTGGCATGCCGCCGCCAGTGGCGAGGGAGGGCAGCGCGCAGGAAGACAACGGCGCGCTGTACGACGAAAATCCCGACCTGTACCTGTGGCTGGGCGATACCGACCTGGCAATGGAGTAACCCATGCACCCGATCCGTTTCCTGCCCCTGCTGCTGGCCCTGCTGGCCCCGGCCCTGCCTGCACTGGCACAGCCGGCGGCCCCGCCGGCCCCGGCCCCGGCTGCCGCCCCGCCACCGGACCTGCCGGCCTGGGACAGGTTGACCCCGGCCCAGCGCGAATCGCTGATCGCGCCGATGCGCGACCGCTGGAACAACGCGCCGCCGCTCCAGCGCCAGCGCATGCTGCAGCATGGCCAACGCTGGCAGGCCATGAGCCCGGAGGAACGCGAGAAGGCGCGCCGTGGCCTGCGCCGCTTCGAACACATGACCCCCGAACAGCGCGAGCAGGCGCGCGCCCTGTTCGGGCAGATGCGCGGCATGTCCCCGCCGCAGCGCGACGAGCTGCGCGAGCGCTGGGAACGGATGACGCCCGATGAACGCCGGGACTGGGTGCGCGACAACCCGCCGCCGGCCAAGCCACGATAGGGCTGGCGGCGGCGCCGGCCGGTCAGGCCTGCCAGCGCGTTTTCGCCAGCAGTTCGTCTTCCCAATCGAAGCCGAGCTGCCCCTCGCGCACGAACAGGCCGACGAAGTTCAGCAGATTGCGGGCATACATCTCGCTGGCATGGGTCGCCCCGCGGCTGGCCAGGTCCAGGGGCCCATCGATGATGACGCCCTGGTGCTCGATGCACTCGCCCGGGCGGGTCAATGCGCAGTTGCCGCCGCTTTCCGCCGCCAGGTCGACGATCACGCTGCCCGGCGCCATGCCTTCCACCATGTCGGCGGCGAGGATGGTGGGCGCCTTGCGGCCCGGCACGGCGGCGGTGCAGATCACCACGTCCACGCCGCGCAGGTGGCTGGCCAGGCGGCGCTGCTGCTCGGCACGTTCGTCATCGGTCAGCGCGCGGGCATAGCCGCCCTCGCCGGCGGCACTCACGCCCAGATCGAGGAAACGTGCGCCCAGCGATTCGATCTGCTCGCGCGTCTCCGGGCGCACGTCGAACCCTTCCACCTGCGCACCGAGCCGGCGCGCGGTGGCGATGGCCTGCAATCCCGCCACACCCGCGCCCACCACCAGCACTTTGGCCGGACGTACCGTGCCAGCGGCCGTGGTCAGCATCGGGAAGAAGCGTGGCGCGCGCTCGGCGGCAATCAGGGTGGCCTTGTAGCCGGCCATGCCGGCCTGCGAACTGAGCACGTCCATCGACTGCGCACGCGTGGTGCGCGGCAGCTGCTGCAGCGGGAACAGGTGCAGGCGATCCCCCTCGGCAAGGGCCGCCAGGGCCGGATCGCTGGCAGGCGTGAGCAGGCCGATGACGGTCGCGCCGGGTTTGAGCCGGGCCAGCACCTCCGCCGGCGGCGCCTGTACGCACAGCACGATGTCCAGTTCGCTCCAGCGGCCCGGGTCCAGCGCATGCGCGCCGGCCTGTTCGTAGGCGGCATCGGTGAAACCCGCCGCCAGGCCGGCACCGGCCTCGTACCAGACGGTAATGCCCAGCGCCGCGAGCTTGCGCGCCGTTTCCGGCGTCAGCGCCACGCGCCGTTCACCCGACGCGGTCTCCTTGATCCCCAGCAACGCCACGGCCATGCAGGTCCCCGCTGATCGATGAGTTCGGCCCGATCCTAGCAGGCACGCCGCCGCCGCGTACGGTTCAATGCACGGTGCTGCTGGCCGGGTCCAGCCGATCGATCACACCCTGCATGGCGCTGTCGAAAGCGCCATCGTCCCGGTGCGCGCGCAGCCGGTCCAGCCGCACCATCACCGCCAGTTCTTCCGGCGAGGCGACGCAGAAGCGCACACCGCGCCGGTTGACGAACAGCAGGCGCGAGGAAATCGGGCTGACCCAGGACAGCTTGCCGGCCTGCACCTTGCCGTCCTTGTCGACGAAATCCAGCCAGGTACCGATCTCCATCCGGCGGAAGCGGTCGGCATCGGCATTGTCGAAATCGGTATCGTCCAGGCGCTGGCCCAGTTCGACCCCCGGCGGCTCCGGTGCCGGCGCGCTGGGCAGCACGACCTGTGGCAGCTCCGGCAGCGCGCGCTGCAGTTCCGGCCGCGATTCGGCGATGCCCTGCAACGTGTCATGCAGGGCGCCGATGGCCGCCGTGGTGGCGTCGCCATGCATGCCGACGCTGGCAAAGACCCGGGACAGAGCCGGCTGCCAGGCCTGCAGCCACGGCTTGCCGACGATCTGCCGGCGGGCTTCGGCCACTTCCTCCAGCAACCCGTCGCCCAGGGCCAGCGCCTCGGTCACCGAGCCGCCGTCCTCGCCCTCGCGCAGCAGGGCCAGGGTCAGATGGTGCTGCCAGGGCTGGCGCAGGAACCCGGCAATGGCCGGCGGCAGGGTGGCATCGGCAATGCGCCGGTCCAGTTCCGCCGTGGCGCGCAGGCGTGCCATTTCCAGTTTTTCCTGCCCGCGCTGGGTTTCGGCGGCACGCCGCTCGGCGATCTCCACGCGGCGACGGTGCTGGACCAGGAACTCGCGGAATTCTTCTTCCAGGGTCAGGAAGATGGCCAGGTTCTCGTTGAACTCGGCCACCAGCCTGTCCACGATTTCCTCGACCTTGCCCATCAGCACGCGCTCGGCCTGGCTTTCGCCGGCATTGCCTTCGCAGGCCTCGGCCAGCGAATTGAGCAGGCGGCGGGCGGGATGGGTCTTCTGCACGAACATGCGGCGGTCGAGCATGGCCACCTTCACGAAGGGCACCACCAGCCGGCCGATCAGCTCGCGCGAACGGCCTTCCAGGTCGCGCTCGTCGAGCATGACATCAAACAGCATGCCCACCAGGTCGATGGCGTCCTCGTCCTGCGGGTCCAGCCGGGCCTGGCTGGGGTCCACACCCAGCCGGGTCGCCCCGGACAGCACTTCGCTCTTGAGCCGCTGCGCCAGCGACTCGCCATCCTCGCCGATGGCGGCGCGCAGGGTCGCGCTGGGGGTGGCCTGCAGCAGCGACAGCACCGACATCATCTCGCGCTGGCTGAGCGGGCGTTGCTGGCCCACCGCTACCTGCGCGGCGGAAGTGGCATCCTCGCGGGCATGGCGGGTCTGCTGCAGCAGCTCATGCAGGGCTTCCAGCAGCATGCCCTGCTGGCCGCCATAGGCCTCGGCCACGGCCTCGCCCGTGCCGGCGCCCAGCGCCTGCTGCAGATGGCCACGGCGTTCGGACCAGCGTTCGGCAAAGCGCTGCGCCCACGCCGGCGCGCCCGCCTCGCCGTCGGCATCGATGCCCTCGCCGTCCTGGCCCGCCGCGTGGCGGGGCTCCACCAGGTCGTCCAGCGCATGGCTGGCCGACGGCGGCGGCGGCGGGCGTGGCGCGGTGGGGCCGGGCCGGCGCGCAGCGCCCATCTGCGGCATGACCCCGGCAGCAACCAGGTGTTCATCCAGCTTTTCATAGATCTTGCCGATGACCGCATGCAGGTCGCGCTCGCACAGCTTGATCAGCACCAGGCGCACTTCCGGCGCCAGTTCGCAGTCGGCGAACCCTTCGTGGATGGCCACGCCCAGGTGTTCGGGGCTGACCGGGTCCAGGTCGGCATCCAGCTCCAGCCCCCCGGCGATCCAGCCCAGCCGGCGGTCCAGGCGGCCAAGCACCGGCTTGAAGTCGCGCAGCATCACCGAAGCGAAGTTGCGCACGGCCAGCCGCGATTCCAGCACCTGCTCGGGCACCAGGCTCAACCCATCCTCGGCCTGGCCGGACAGGGTGGCCTCGGCCGACAGCGGCGTGCCCAGGGCCAGCCCTGCCCAGGCCCGTTCCAGGTGCGCGGTGAAGGCCGCGGCGATGTCGCTGCGCCGGCGGCGCAGTTCACGCATGCCATCCAGGAACAGCAGCTGGGAAGCCCCGGCACTGCCGGCCCGGTCGAACAGCACGTCGTCAAAGCGCGCCAGCACGGCGGCGAACGCCTGCGCGAACGCCGGCAGCGCCACATCGTGGGCACGCTGCAGTTGGGCCGGGTCACGCCCCGGCGACCCCATCGAAGTGGGCGCGGTCATCATGCGGGAAGGCTCCCCACCTTCACTGGTACGGCAAACAACACGGATACCGCGACAGCCGGCGCACCCCTTGCACCCGACAGTCGATCGTAGGCCGGCCAGCCCGTCACGGACAGTGAAACAGTCCTCACTTCAATCCTCATGACCGGCGGCCCGGCAGCCTACGTATCGTAAGCCGGGGCGGGCCTGCGAGGCGAGGGGAAGGGGCCGGTCCTTGCCCGTCAGTGGCTTGATGTTCATCACAGTTTGTCGCAGAAGGAACAGAAACGCGTCCGGCCGTGTCATCGATGGCCCCGACTATAATCAAGACCCTGTGATGACCGGTTAATCCCCATGTCCGACCCTGCTGCCCTGCTTGCCCTGGATGCCCGCCGCTCGGTGCCGTCGCGCCAGCTGGGCGAACCCGGCCCCGACCCGCAGGCGCTGCAGCGCATGCTGGCCTCGGCGGTGCGCGTGCCCGACCACGGCAAGCGGGTGCCCTTCCGTTTCCTGCGCATCGCCGGCGACGCGCGTCACAGTCTGGGTGACTTCCTGGCCGAGCAGACCCGCCTGCGCGACCCGAACGCCGGCCAGGCCCAGATCGACAAGGACCGGCAGCGTTTCAGCCACGCCCCGCTGGTCATTGCCGTCGTTACCCGCATCAACGCCGACGACACGATTCCGGTGCAGGAACAGCTGATGACCGCCGGCTGCGCCTGCTTCGCCCTGCTGCAGGCTGCGCAGGCACTGGGCTTCGGCGCACAGTGGCTGACCGGCTGGATGGCCTTCGACCCGGCGGTGCACGGCCACCTGGGCCTGGCCGCCAACGAGGGCATTGCCGGGTTCATCCATATCGGCACGCCCAAGGCCGGGATTCCCGAGCGCGAGCGGCCCGACCCGGTCGCCCTGCTGCAGGACTGGACCCCACCGGCATGAGCACGGTGGTGCCCATCGCCGCCCCCGCGCTGCGCGCGCCGCTCTACCTGGTCGATGCCAGCATCTACGTGTTCCGCGCCTGGCATTCGCTGCCGGACGAGTTCCAGGATGCGCAGGGCTGGCCCACCAACGCGGTACACGGCTTCGCCCGCTTCCTGCTGGACCTGCTGGAGCGCGAACGGCCCCGGCACATCGCCATCGCCTTCGACGAAGCGCTGGACAGCGGCTTCCGCCACCGCCTGTACCCGGCCTACAAGGCCAACCGCGATCCTGCACCGGAAGCACTCAAGCGCCAGTTCGTGCATTGCAAGGCGCTGTGCGCGGCACTGGGGCTGGGGGTGCTGGCCCACCACGAGTACGAGGCCGACGACCTGATCGGCAGCGCACTGCACAGGCACCGCGCAGGCCACCGTGGCATCATCATTTCCGCCGACAAGGACCTGTCCCAGCTGCTGCTCGAACATGACGAGCAGTGGGACTACGCGCGCAACCAGCGCTGGGGCATGGCCGGGGTGAAGGCCCGGCACGGCGTGCACGCGCACCAGATCGCCGACTACCTGGCCCTGTGCGGCGACGCGGTGGACAACATCCCCGGCGTGAGCGGCGTGGGCAGCAAGTCCGCCGCCGTGCTGCTGGCCCATTTCGGCAGCCTGGACACGCTGTACGAACGCCTGGATGAAGTGCCGTTCCTGCGCCTGCGCGGCGCGGCGCAGATGGCCGTGCGCCTGCGCGAGCAGCGCGAGCACGCCCTGCTGTGGCGGCAGCTGACCACCATCGCGCTGGATGCACCGCTGGAAGGCTGCCCCCCCGGCCTGCACCGCCAGCCGGCCGACCCGGAACTGCTCGACGGCCTGTGCGCGACCCTGCGCTTCGGCCCCCTGACCCGGCGCCGGTTGTTCCAGGCCGCCGGCGTCGCCGACCCTCTTCCCACTGCATAGCGAGCCCGCATGAGCCAGCGCAACACCGAAGCCCCGCGCGTCGTCTACGAAGGCAAGTACCAGCGCATGGTCGTGCGCGGCACCTGGGAGTACAGCGAACGCGTCCATGCCGGCGGCCTGGCGGCGATCATCATCGCCGTCACCCCGGAAGACAACGTGCTGTTCGTCGAACAGTTCCGGGTACCGCTGCAGGCCCCGACCATCGAGATGCCGGCCGGGCTGGTCGGCGACATCGACGCCGGCGAATCCATCGAAGCCTCGGCCGTGCGCGAGCTGGAAGAAGAAACCGGCTGGACCGCCGCCCACGCCGAGGTGCTGATGATCGGCCCCACCTCCTCCGGCGCCAGCAACGAGAAGATCGCCTTCGTGCGTGCCACCGGCCTGACCCGCATCGGTGACGGCGGCGGCGATGACAGCGAGGACATCACCGTGCATGAAGTGCCGCGCACGCAGGCTGCGGCCTGGCTGGTGCAGAAGATGGGCGAAGGCTATGCGCTCGATGCCAAGCTCTGGGCCGGGCTGTGGATGATCGAACACCACCTGGATGGCACGCCCCGTGGCTGACACCGGCCTGCCCGATCCGCCGCCCCTGCTGGGCCACGACGACCCGGCGGTGTACGCGATCCACCGGCCGCAGGGCCGCTCGCCCTTCCTGCTGCTGGCCGACCATGCCGGTCAGCAGATCCCGCACGCGCTGGCCGGGCTGGGCCTGCCGCAGGCCGAACGGGACCGGCATATCGGCTGGGACATCGGCATTGCCGGCACCACCCGTGCACTGGCCGAGCGGCTGGACGCGTGGGCGATCGAACAGACCTACTCGCGGCTGCTGATCGACTGCAACCGCCCGCTGGCCTCCCCGACGCTGATTCCCGAGGTGAGCGACCACACCGTGGTGCCCGGCAACGCCGGGCTGACAACCGCCCAGCGCCTGCAGCGCATCGCCACGGTGCATGCGCCCTACCACGCGCGCATCGACGCCGAGCTGGAGGCACGGAAGGCCAACGGCCGCCCCACCCTGCTGGTGATGATGCACAGCTTCACCCCGGTGATGAACGGCGCGCAGCGCCCCTGGCATGCCGGCGTGCTGTACCACCAGGACACGCGTTTTGCCCATGCGCTGCTGCAGGCGCTGCGCGATGAAGGCGACCTGGTGGTGGGTGACAACGAGCCCTATTCGGTCAGCAGCACCAGCGACTACGCCGTGCCGGTACATGGCGAGGGACGTGGCCTGGTGCATGTGGAACTGGAGATCCGCCAGGACCTGATTGCCGATGCGGCCGGGCAGCAGGCCTGGGCGGAGCGGCTGGCGCGGGTGTTCACCGCGCTGCAGCCGGAATTGCTGGCGTTTGGATGATCCCATCCACGCATGGCGTGGATCTACGGGGACATCGCGAGTAGATCCACGCCATGCGTGGGGGGTGTTGTTCAACGCAACGCGGGCGCATCCATCCACGGGAACGGCTTGAATCCCTGCACCTGCACGGTCGCGCCGATCGCATCGAAGGTGTCCTTGATCGCCTGCGCGCGGGTCCGGTCCAACGCCTGCCCGAGCGTGAGGGGCAGCGCGCGGCAGCGGGCCAGCGCCGCACCCACCGGCACCTCGTGCAGGCGCGCCAAGCACTGCGCTGCGGCCTTCAGCTGATCCTCCGCGCAGCCCAGCAGCTGCAGATCGAACGAGGCGAAAATGCCCGCGCCCACGCCGGCCTCGCGCGCCACCGCCCGGTCCTCGGCCGTGGCCTCACCCAGCGCCGCGTCGATGCCGTCGACTTCCAGGAAGGCATCGTACGCGTGGTAGTACGTCAGCGCCTGCGCGTAGTCGGCCAGCGTGGACAACGGCCGCTGCCGCTTCTGCACGTCGAGCACATCGGCGAAGGTGGCCGGTTCCAGGTACTCGCTCAGGCCCAGTGCCTGCGCCTCGGCCGGCACCTCGCCGTCATCGTCGAAGGCGGTGTCTTCGTCCGGCGGCAGCCAGAAGCGGGCCTGCAGCGGCGCCCCCCCGGTGGCATGCACCCAGCCGAAGGACGCGTGCACCGCATGGTCGTCGTTGCAGGCGGCAAAGGCGTGCAGGGTCTGCCGCAGGTCCAGCAGTTCGATCATGCGTCGTTGGCCAGGCAATCGGTGGAGGGGCAGTCTATCAATGCCGCTCACGCGCCATGCGCGATCACCACGCCACACCCGGGCAGCGCGGTGTGTAGATCCACGCCATGCGTGGATGCGCCCATCACCGCACAGGCGGGCCGGACAGCAGCCAGGCATGGCCTGGCGCTACCCCCACGTCATGCAGCTCCAGGCCTTACGCGAAGCTGTCCGTCGCGCGCACCAGCGCGTCGATGTTCTCCGCTTCGAACGCCGAATGACCCGAGGCCGGGCTGATTTCCAGCTTCGCCTTCGGCCAGGCCTTGGCCAGATCCCACGCATTGGCCAGCGGGCAGACCACGTCGTAGCGGCCGTGCACGATCACGCCCGGGATGTCGGCGATGCGGTGCGCGTCGCGCAGCAGCTGGTCTTCCACCTCGAAGAAGCCGCCATTGACGAAGTAGTGGTTCTCGATGCGGGCGAACGCCAGCGCGAAATGCGGGTCTTCGTGGCTGTTGATGAAATCATCATCGACGTGCAGGAAGCTGGTCGCGCCTTCCCATACCGCCCACGCCTTGGCCGCTTCCAGGCGGGTGGTTTCGTCGTTGCTGGTCAGGCGGCGATGGAAAGCCGAGATCAGGTCATGGCGCTCCACCGCCGGAATCGGCTTGAGGTAGTGCTCCCATGCATCGGGGAACAGGCGATTGGCGCCTTCCTGGTAGAACCATTCCAGTTCCCAGCGACGCAGCATGAAGATGCCGCGCAGGACCAGCTCGGTCACCCGCTGCGGGTGCGTTTCTGCGTAGGCCAGCGCCAGCGTCGACCCCCAGCTGCCGCCGAACACCTGCCAGCGATCGACCTTCAGGTGCTCGCGCAGTTTCTCGATATCGGCAACGAGATCCCAGGTGGTGTTGTCCACCAGGTCGGCGTGCGGGGTGGAACGGCCGGCACCGCGCTGGTCGAACAGGATGATGCGGTACTTGGACGGGTCGTGGAACTGGCGCATCTTGTCGCTGCAGCCGCCGCCCGGGCCACCGTGCAGCATCACCACCGGCTTGCCGTCCGGGTTGCCGCACTGTTCGAAGTACAGCGTGTGGCGGTCGTCGACCTTCAGGGTGCCGACGTCATAGGGCGAGATTTCGGGGTACAGCGTGCGCATGCTTGCAACTCCAGGGTGGTGCCCTGCCGGGGCAGGAGAACCTCCATTCTAGGCGCGCTGCCGGCCAAGCGTGACCCGGTCGCGCTGTTCCAGGTCCTGCACGGTCTCCACCTGTTCCAGTCCGGCGGCCTGCAGCAGCGTGCGGATGGGTGCGCCCTGGTCCCAGCCGTGCTCGATCAGCAGCCAGCCGCCCGGCACCAGATGCGCGGGCGCACCGGCGGCGATACGGCGGATGTCATCCAGGCCATCGGCACCGGACGCCAGTGCCGTCGCCGGCTCGAAGCGCAGATCCCCCTGCGACAGGTGCGGATCGCCGCTGGCGATGTAGGGCGGGTTGGTCGCAATCAGGTCCAGGTGCCGGCCCTGCAGCGGCGCGTACCAGTCGTGGCGGCCCTGGGCGAAATGAACGTTGCCCAGTTCATGGCGGGCCGCGTTGCGCGTGGCGACCGCCAGCGCGTCGGCACTGGCATCGGTGGCCAGCACCTGCGCACGCGGCCGCTCGCTGGCCAGGGCCAGGGCGATCGCACCGCTGCCGGTGCCCAGGTCGGCCAGCTGCAGGTCGCGGTCCAGCGGCAGGCGGGCCAGCGCCAGTTCCACCAGCAGTTCGGTTTCCGGGCGCGGGATCAGCGTGGACGCATCCACGTCCAGGTCCAGCGTCCAGAACCCGCGGCGGCCGGTCAGGTAGGCCACCGGCTCGCCGGCGGCACGCCGCGCCAGCAGGGCCTGGAACGGCGCGACCACCTCGGCCGGCAGTGGGTCGGTGGCATGCGCGAACAGCCAGCTGCGCGGGCGCTGCAGCACATGCAGCAGCAGCCACTCCGCCTCGAAGCGGGCCTCCCCGCCGGGCAGGGCGGCCGCAGCGGCGGCCACGGCGTCGCGCAGGGTCATCGGGGCGGTGTCAGGCATGGCGGCAGGGGCTCGGCGGGGGGCGCAGCTTATCCCATCACGGCCCGCCGGGCCGCCGCCCGGGGCGGTCGCGCCGCGGGGTGCGACCCAACGTCGCGGCGTTCAGCTACGGGCACCGCTGGATAAAGGCAGGCTATACGCGTGAAATCACCACCAAACCAACAATCCCTTGTTTTTCATGATGTTGTCCCTATCTCATGAGGGCCTGCCGGGACGCTTGGCACCATTTCGATAGATGAAATCTATTAAATAGATGAAATCTATGGATTGTTCTTATCGAAAGCGAGCCGGTAACCTAGCTCCTGTCGATTCCCCCCGCCCCCTTCATCCAGAGGAAACACGATGTCCCTGATCAACACCCCGATCCAGTCGTTCGAAGCCAACGCCTACCACAATGGCGAGTTCATCAAGGTTTCCGACAACAGCCTGAAGGGCCAGTGGTCCGTCCTGATCTTCATGCCGGCCGCCTTCACCTTCAACTGCCCGACCGAGATCGAAGACGCCGCCGAGCACTACGCCGAATTCCAGAAGGCGGGCGCCGAGGTCTACATCGTCACCACCGACACCCACTTCTCGCACAAGGTGTGGCACGAAACCTCGCCGGCTGTCGGCAAGGCCCAGTTCCCGCTGGTCGGCGACCCGACCCACAAGCTGACCCGCGCCTTCGGCGTGCACATCGAAGAAGAAGGCCTGGCCCTGCGCGGCACCTTCATCATCAACCCGGAAGGCGTGATCAAGACCCAGGAGATCCACTCCAACGAGATCGCCCGTGACGTCTCCGAAACCCTGCGCAAGCTGAAGGCTGCCCAGTTCACCGCCGCCAACCCGAACCAGGTCTGCCCGGCCAAGTGGAAGGAAGGCGAGAAGACCCTGACCCCGTCGCTGGACCTGGTCGGCAAGATCTAAGGGATCCGTTTCCCTCCCCCCTCGCTCCCATGCCCGCCCCGGCGGGCGTGGGGGTGAACCCAAGGCCGCCCGGCCCGCCCGCTTCCGCCAGCCCGCCGTGCCCACGGCCCTGCCCGCAGCGGCCTTCGGTTCACCCCTACCCCACGTTGGTCCGCTACCTTCTACAGCGGTGCCATGCCCCCGTTTTGCCTGAAGCCAGGAGAAAACCATGTTGGACGCCAACCTGCAGTCACAGCTGAAGACCTACCTGGAGCGCGTGACCCGCCCGATCCAGATCACCGCGCACGCCGATGACGGTGCCAAGTCGCAGGAAATGCTGGAACTGCTGCAGACCCTGGACAGCCTCTCGCCGCAGATCACGCTGGACGTGCGCCGCGATGGCCAGGGCCGGGTGCCGTCCTTCGACCTGGGCACCCCGGGCCAGGACATCCACCTGACCTTCGCCGGCCTGCCGATGGGGCACGAGTTCACCTCGCTGGTGCTGGCCCTGCTGCAGGTCGGCGGCCACCCGTCCAAGGCCACCGCCGAGCTGATCGAGCAGGTGCGCAACCTGGACGGCGAGTTCAGCTTTGAAACCTATTTCTCGCTGTCCTGCCAGAACTGCCCGGACGTGGTGCAGGCGCTGAACCTGGCCGCCGTGCTCAACCCGCGCATCAAGCATGTGGCCATCGACGGCGCGCTGTTCCAGGACGAAGTGGAAAAGCGCGAGATCATGTCGGTGCCGACCGTGTACCTCAACGGCGAGCTGTTCGACCAGGGCCGCATGACCCTGGAACAGATCGTGGCCAAGCTGGACACCAATGCCGGCAAGCGCGAAGCCGAGAAGATCGCCGCCAAGGACGCCTTCGACGTGCTGGTGGTCGGCGGTGGCCCGGCCGGCGCGGCAGCGGCGATCTACGCCGCGCGCAAGGGCATCCGCACCGGCATCGCGGCCGAGCGTTTCGGCGGCCAGGTGCTGGACACGATGGCCATCGAGAACTTCATCTCGGTGAAGGAAACCGAAGGCCCGAAGCTGGCCACCGCGCTGGAACAGCACGTGCGCGAGTACGAGGTGGACATCATGAACCTGCAGCGCGCCACCGCGCTGGCCCCGGCCGGCGATGACGGCCTGGTGCAGGTGACGCTGGAGAACGGCGCGGTGCTCAAGTCGCGCTCGGTGATCCTGTCCACCGGCGCGCGCTGGCGCCAGATGAACGTGCCGGGCGAGGACCAGTACCGCAACAAGGGTGTCGCATACTGCCCGCACTGTGATGGTCCGCTGTTCAAGGGCAAGCGCGTGGCGGTGATCGGCGGTGGCAACTCCGGCGTGGAAGCGGCCATCGACCTGGCCGGCATCGTGTCGCATGTAACCCTGCTGGAATTCGACAGCGCCCTGCGTGCCGACGACGTCCTGCAGAAGAAGCTGCGCAGCCTGAACAACGTCACCGTGCTGACCAGCGCGCAGACCACCGAAGTGCTGGGCGATGGCAGCAAGGTCACCGGCCTGGTCTACAAGGACCGCATCGGCGGCGATGCCCACCGCGTCGAGCTGGAAGGCATCTTCGTGCAGATCGGCCTGCTGCCGAACACCGAGTGGCTGAAGGACACCGTGTCGCTTTCGCCCCGCGGCGAGATCATCATCGATGACCGCGGGCAGACCAGCGTGCCAGGCGTGTTCGCCGCCGGTGATTGCACGACGGTGCCCTACAAGCAGATCATCATTGCCATGGGCGCCGGTTCGACCGCCGCACTGAGCGCGTTCGACCACCTGATCCGCTCGTCCGTCACCCCCAAGAGCAGCGGCGCTGTCGCCGAAGCTGCCTGATCCGCCGTTCCCGGGTCATCGGGAACACCATTAGTCCGCTGGGTAAGCCACGCCGTCCCGGTCCATTACCCCAAGAGGTCTAAGGATGAACCTACGTGATCTGAAATACCTGGTGGCCCTGGCCGAGCACAAGCATTTCGGCCGGGCCGCCGCATCCTGTTTCGTCAGCCAGCCCACACTGTCCACCCAGATCCGCAAGCTGGAAGAAGAGCTGGGCGTGCCGCTGGTGGAGCGGGCCCCGCGCAAGGTGATGCTCACCCCGGCCGGCCAGGACGCCGCCGCGCGTGCCCGGGTGATCGTGGCCGAAGTGGAGCAGATGAAGGAAGCCGCCCGCCGCAGCCGCGACCCGGAGGCGGGCACGGTGCGCCTGGGCATCTTCCCCACGCTCGGGCCGTACCTGCTGCCGCATGTGATTCCGCGCATCCGCGACCGCTTCCCGGAACTGGAGCTGCTGCTGGTGGAGGAAAAGAGCGACGTGCTGCTGGACCGCCTGCGCGAAGGCAAGCTGGATGCCGCGTTGCTGGCCCTGCCGGTGGTCGATGACCAGCTGCACGCCGAGTTCCTGTTCGAGGAACCGTTCCTGCTGGCGGTGTCCGGCCAGCACCCGCTGGCCACCCGCGAACACCTGGACGTGCAGGAACTGGCCACGCAGAAGCTGCTGCTGCTCGAGGACGGGCACTGCCTGCGCGACCAGGCGCTGGAGGTCTGCCGCCTGTTCGGCGCCAACGAGAAATCCGAATTCCGTGCCACCAGCCTGGAAACGCTGCGGCAGATGGTGGCCGCCGACGTGGGGATCACCCTGCTGCCCAGCCTGTCGGTGCAGCCACCGGTGCCGCGCTCGACCAACATCCGCCTGATCGATTTCGTCGGCGAAGGCCGCCCCAGCCGGCGCATCGCCATGATCTGGCGCCGCAGCTCGGCCATGCACGGGTTCCTGGCCGAACTCGCCGAGCAGTTCAAGCGCCTGCCGCAGAAGCTGTTCACCCTGGACGAACAGGCCCGGCTGGCATCGCTCACCTCGGCCGCCACACCCGGCCCCGTGCTGAACGGCTGATCCGCAGCGCGGCAGCGCCGGTACGGCAGGCAGTCGATTCCGGGCGCGAATGTCCCCACAATACAGACAGGCGGTGCCAGAAGGCGCCGCCTTTTGCATGGTCCATCACCAAGGAGTTTTCCCATGACCACCGCCAGCGGCCTGCCGCCGTCAATCACCGTTTCAAGCCACGACATGGACCGCCTGGACGCCATGCTCGATTCTCCCGCGCTGAGCCAGACGCCTGCCGCGCTCGCGCTTGCCCAGGAACTCAACCGTGCCACCGTGGTGGCCCCGGACCAGATTCCCGCTGGCACCGTCATGATGCATTCGCGCGTGGAATGCCAGGATGAGGTGTCCGGCGAAACCCATGTGCTGACCCTCGTCTTCCCCCGCGAAGCCAATGTCGATGAAGGCAAGGTATCTGTGCTGGCGCCGGTCGGCAGTGCCCTGCTTGGCCTGTCGGTGGGCCAGAGCATCGACTGGGCCGCACCGGGTGGCCGCAAGCTGCGCCTGCGCGTCATCGCCGTCCACAACGATCGTCCCTGAACCCGCTGCGCACCGCGCGCGATCCGTTTTCCTGCCAGGAGTTGTCCATGAGTACCCCGTCCAAACTGTCCCAGCTGCGCGAACTGTCCGTGGTCGTTGCCGACACCGGTGACTACGACGCCATCAAGCGCCTGAAGCCGGTGGACTGCACCACCAACCCCACCCTGGTGAAGAAGGCGCTGGACCTGCCGGTCTACGCCGAACTGATCGCACGCGAGCTGGCCTGGGGCCGGCAGCAGGACGGCGACCGCGATGCGGTCGTCAACGCCATCGCCGACCGCCTGACGATCGGCGTGGGCACGCTGCTGAGCACGCTGGTCCCGGGCCGCGTGTCCACCGAGGTCGATGCCGACCTGGCCCACGACACCGCCGCCACCGTGGCCAAGGCCCGCCAGTTCGTCCAGATGTATGCCGATGCCGGCGTGCCGCGCGAGAAGATCCTGATCAAGATCGCCGCGACCTGGGAAGGCGTGGAAGCCGCGCGCATCCTGCAGGCCGAGGGCATCGACTGCAACCTGACGCTGATCTTCAACCCGACCCAGGCCCTGGCCTGCAGCGAAGCCGGCGCCTACCTGATTTCCCCGTTCGTCGGCCGCATCCTGGACTGGTACGTGGCCCACGGCCAGGCCCCGGCCAGCATCGACGAGGACCCGGGCGTGGTGTTCGTGCGTGGCGTGTACGCCGAGTTCAAGCGCCGTGGTTCGTCGACGGTGGTGATGGGCGCCTCGTTCCGCTCGACCGCGCAGATCGAAGCGCTGGCCGGTTGCGACCGCCTGACCATTTCACCGGACCTGCTGGAAAAGCTGGATGCCGACCATGGCGAGCTGCCGCGCACGCTGGTGGCTGGTGCGGCTGACGGCGCAGCGGTGACCCCGATCGATGCGGCCACGTTCGCCGCGGACCTGGCGGCTGACCCGATGGCGACCGAGAAGCTGGCGACGGGTATCGATGCGTTTGCCAAGGATCTGGACGCCCTGCGCCAGCGGATCCGTTCGGAGCTGTGAGTGCAGCCAACGGCTGAGCCCCTCGTGGCGGGGGGCTGGGTCGCGAGAGGCATGAAGCAACAGCCGCGCTGGGCCGGGCGGGTTGGGTTCGCGGGACACGCCGCAAGTACGTCCATGTAGGCTCGTAGGCGCCATCCATGGCGCCTGCGGTCCCGCGAACCCAACCCGCCCGTCCTCTGACAGTTTCCGGTGGCCGCCCGCCACGGAAAAAAGAAAAAAGAGCAACAGCGGGTCGCGCGCTTCGCTTGCTCGCAGCCGAGCATGGCTCGGCTCTACAGGAAGCAGAAGAAAAAAGAAAAAGGACGCGGCAAAAGCCGCGTCCTTTTTCTTTTCCATCAGTTCGCCACCAACCAATGCTCTTGCCCGCCGTCACCGGGAACCTGTCGAAGGCGGGACGGGGGCGGCTGGCAGGACCGTTGGCGCCATGGATGGCGCCATCGAGCCCCCATGGACGGGTTTACGGCGTGTCCTGCCAGTCGCCCCCGTCGCGCCCAACCACCAGCAACCCAGAGCCGCTTTGGCTTTGGCTTTGGCTTTGGCCGTAGATTCTGCCCGCTGCAGGCGGACCACCGCGCGTCAGCGCGGCGCCTCCACATCCAGCCCGATCGGGCAGCTCACACCGGTGCCGCCAATCCCGCAGTACCCGTTCGGGTTCTTCGCCAGGTACTGCTGGTGATAATCCTCGGCGTAATAGAACGTGGGTGCCGGGTGCACGATCTCCGTGGTGATCGCCCCATGGCCCGCCGCCGCCAGCTGCCCTTGGTAAGCCTCACGGCTGGCCAGCGCCGCCTGGTACTGCGCCTCGTCGGTGGCATGGATCGCCGAGCGGTACTGGGTGCCGGTGTCGTTGCCCTGGCGCATGCCCTGGGTCGGGTCATGGCTTTCCCAGAACAGCTGCAGCAGCCGCTCCAGGCTCACCACCGCCGGATCGAACACCACCTGCACCACTTCGGTATGGCCGGTCAGGCCCGAGCAGACCTCTTCATAGGTCGGGTTCGGGGTGATGCCGCCGGCATAGCCCACCGCCGTGCTGTACACGCCCGGCTCGGTCCAGAACTTGCGCTCGGCCCCCCAGAAACAGCCCAGCGCGAAGCGGACCTGCTGCAGGCCGGCAAAACGGTCCTTCAGCGGATGGCTGTTCACGTAGTGCTGGTTGCTGTGCAGCGGCAACGGCTGGTCGCGGCCCGGCAGCGCCTCTTCCGCGCGCGGCAGCCGCTGCTTGAAGGCCCCGATGCCGAGGATGCCCTGACCGATTCCCAACATGGTGCGCTCCTACGCCGGCAGGCCGGCAATGTCGTCTGCATCGGACATGGGGTCGGCCGGGCCGTGGCCCAAGTCCAGCGCGGCCACGATGTCCTCCGCCTGCGGGCGGGCGGCGTCCGGGATGCCCACCCGCAGCACCCCGAACAGGGGCAGCTCGCCCATCCCGCCCAGCAGCTGCTCGCCGAACACGAAGGCCGGAATGCCGGCATCCTCCAGCGCGTGCTTGACCAGATGGGCGTCGAACAGGTTGTCGGCCTTGTACACGATGTGCATGGGCGGTTCCTCGGGACAGGGCTCCAGCATACGCCCGGGTGCTGAATGCCGCCGCTGCGCCCGCCAGGCACGGCCGGGGCTGCCCAGGCGGGCCGGGCAAGGCTGCCCCGTACGCGCTAGACTGTTGGTCTTTCTGCCCTTTTTCGCCCCCGCCTCATGTCCGAGCACACCCCCGCCAGCCCCGAGACCTCCACCGACAGCCACGAGAAGCGTGATTTCGTCCGCCAGATCGTGCGCGAGGACCTGGCCAGCGGGAAGCACCAGGCGATCAAGACCCGTTTTCCGCCCGAGCCCAACGGCTACCTGCACATCGGCCACGCCAAGTCGATCTGCCTGAACTTCGGCATCGCCGGCGAGTTCAGCGGCGTGTGCAACCTGCGCTTCGATGACACCAACCCGGCCAAGGAAGACCCCGAGTACGTCACCGCCATCCAGGACGACGTGCGCTGGCTGGGCTTTGAATGGAACGAGCTGCGCCACGCCTCGGACTACTTCCAGGTCTACTACCTGGCCGCCGAGAAGCTGATCGCCCAGGGCAAGGCCTATGTCTGCGACCTGTCGGCCGAGGAAGTGCGCGCCTACCGCGGCACCCTGACCGAGCCGGGCCGCCCCTCGCCGTGGCGCGACCGCAGCGTCGAGGAAAACCTGGACCTGTTCCGCCGCATGCGTGCCGGTGAATTCCCGGACGGTGCACGCACCGTGCGCGCGAAGATCGACATGGCCAGCGGCAACATCAACCTGCGCGACCCGGCGCTGTACCGCATCAAGCACGTCGAGCACCAGAACACCGGCAACGCCTGGCCGATCTACCCGATGTACGACTTCGCCCATGCGCTGGGCGATTCGATCGAGGGCATCACCCACTCGCTGTGCACGCTGGAATTCGAAGACCACCGCCCGCTGTACGACTGGTGCGTGGACAACGTGGACCTGCCGCACGACGACGCGCTGACCGCGCCGCTGGTCGATGCCGGGCTGCCGCGCGAGGCCGCCAAGCCGCGCCAGATCGAGTTCTCGCGCCTGAACATCAACTACACGGTGATGAGCAAGCGCAAGCTGATGGCGCTGGTCACCGAGCAGCTGGTGGACGGCTGGGAAGACCCGCGCATGCCGACCCTGCAGGGCCTGCGCCGCCGTGGCTACACCCCGGCCGCGATGCGCCTGTTCGCCGAGCGCGTGGGCATCAGCAAGCAGAACTCGCTGATCGACTTCAGCGTGCTCGAAGGCGCGCTGCGCGAAGACCTGGACAGTGCGGCCGCGCGCCGCATGGCCGTGGTCGACCCGGTCAAGCTGGTGCTGACCAACCTGCCCGAAGGCCACGAAGAGCAGCTGACCTTCAGCAACCACCCCAAGGACGAGAGCTTCGGCAGCCGCCAGGTGCCGTTCGCCCGCGAGGTGTGGATCGACCGCGAAGACTTCGCCGAAGTGCCGCCCAAGGGCTGGAAGCGCCTGGTCACCGGCGGCGAAGTGCGCCTGCGTGGCGCCGGCATCATCCGCTGCGATGAGGTGGTCAAGGATGCCGACGGCACCATCACCGAACTGCGCGGCTGGCTGGACCCGGAATCGCGCCCGGGCATGGAAGGCGCCAACCGCAAGGTCAAGGGCACCATCCACTGGGTCAGCGCCGTGCATGGCGTGCCGGCGGAGATCCGCCTGTACGACCGCCTGTTCTCGGTGCCCAACCCGGACGACGAATCGGAAGGCAAGACCTACCGCGATTACCTCAACCCGGAATCGCGCCGCACCGTCACCGGCTATGTCGAGCCGGCCGCCGCCAGCGCTGCCCCGGAACAGTCCTTCCAGTTCGAACGCACCGGCTACTTCGTCGCCGACCGCCGCGATCACAGCGAAGCCACGCCGGTGTTCAACCGCAGCGTGACCCTGCGTGATACCTGGTCGGCCTGATCCTGTTCCATCGGCGCGGCCCCCGCGGGCCCGCCACCTGAACCTGCCGCATGCCGCCCCGCCCCCGTCACCGGGGGCGGGCTACACTGCGCGCCGACTTTTCCTGTTTTCCGCACACGAGGCCCCGCGATGCTGTACGCGCAAGTCCACCTGACCCTTCCCGCCTGGATCCACGACCAGATCGACCTGGGTCGTCGCTATCCCGGCGATGAGGACAAGGTCGCGCTGGCGATCGCGCTGTCGCGGCTGAACATCGAGCACGCCACGGGCGGCCCGTTCGGCGCCGTGGTGTTCGGCCCGGACGACACGGTGATCGCCGCCGGCGTGAACCGCGTGGTGCCGCATGCCACTTCGCTGGCGCACGCGGAGAACATGGCCTACATGCTGGCCCAGCAGCGCCTGCAGACCCCCCGCCTGAACGCGGTGCTGTCCAGGGTCACCCTGGCCACCAGTTCGCAGCCGTGCTGCCAGTGCTACGGCGCCACGGTGTGGGCCGGCATCGACCGCCTGTTGATCGGTGCCAGCGCCGCCGACGTGGAAGAACTGACCCCGTTCGACGAAGGCCCGCTGCCGGCCGACTGGGTGGGCGAACTGAACAAGCGCGGCATCGAGGTCGTCCAGGGCCTGTGTCGCGATGACGCCCGCAGCGTGCTGCGCGCTTACGGGGAAGCCGATGGCACCCGCTACTGAGGCTGGCATCGGCCTGCTGTGCCTGTGCCGCCAGGGCTTCGAGCCCGAGCTGGCCGGCGAACTGCAGTTCCGCGCCGGTGACGCCGGTTTTGCCGGCTATGCGCGCACCCAGCGCAATGACGGCTACGTGCTGTTCATGTGCGATGAGGCGGCGTCACTGGCCCCGCAGCTGCCCTGGCGCGAGCTGATCTTCGCCCGGCAGAAACTGCTGGTGCTGGCCGAACTGCCGCAGCTGGACCCGGCCGACCGCATCACCCCGATGCTGGACGTGCTGGCCGATGCGCCACGCTTTGGCGACCTGTGGGTGGAACACCCCGATTCGGATGCCGGCAAGCCGCTGTCCGGCCTGGCCCGTGCCTTCGGCAATGCGCTGCGCCCGGCCCTGCGCAAGGCCGGCAAGCTCAGCGACAAGCCCAGCAACCGCCTGCCGCGCCTGCACGTGGTGTTCGTCGACGGCACCCACGCCTTCGTCTGCGTGGCCGACCCGGCCGACAGCGCACCGTGGGCGCTGGGCATCCCGCGCCTGAAGCTGCTGCCCGACGCCCCCTCACGTTCAGCGCTGAAGCTGGACGAAGCGCTGCTGACCCTGCTGGCCCCGGACGAGCGCGAAGCACTGGTGAAACCGGGCATGCGCGCGGCCGACCTGGGTGCCGCCCCCGGTGGCTGGACCTGGGTGCTGACCCGCCAGCACATGCAGGTACTGAGCATCGACAACGGCCCGCTGCGCCAGCACGTGCTGGACACCGGCCTGGTCGAGCACCTGCGCGCCGACGGCTTCCACTGGCATCCGGAGCAGCCGCTGGACTGGATGGTGTGCGACATGGTCGAGCAGCCGCGTCGCGTGGCCGAGCGCATGGCCACCTGGTTCCGCGAGGGCTGGTGCCGGCATGCGATCTTCAACCTGAAGCTGCCGATGAAAAAGCGCTGGGACGAGACCCGGCTGTGCCTGGACCTGTTCCAGCAACAGGCGGGCAAGCCGCTGGTGGTACGTGCCAAGCAGCTGTACCACGACCGTGAGGAAATCACGGTGCTGGCCTCGCCGCTGCGTTGACGCGCGGCCGCTTGCCGGCGGTGCATCACCTCCGCCGGGCATGGCCCGGCGCTACCGGGAAAGGGAAAAACCCATGCCATACCGCTCGATTCCACTGCTGTTCGCGCTGCTGCCGGTGCTGGCCTGGGGGCAGGCATCACGGCCCTCGCCTGCGCAGAGCGCGCCCCTGCGCGATGACAGCGGCGTGGTGCGCGAGCAGCCGTTGTCAGCGGGGCGGGTGACCGGCAGCGTCGATGTGCCGGTGCCGCTGGGCGACACCCCGGTGACCGTGCGCTCGGTTACCCCCAGCAGTGTCGTGGGCCAGTACCGCATCCACTTCGCAGCGCTGGACGTGGACGGTGATGGTTTCATCAGTCGCGAGGAGGCCCAGGCCAACCCGGCACTGGCCGATGAGTTCAACGCGCTGGATGTGAAACGGCGCGGCAAGCTGGACCGTGCGGACCTGGCCGGCTGGCTGATCGACTGACCCGACAGCGCATCCACGCATGGCGTGGATCTACAGCACACCGGGTAGAGCCACGCCATGCGTGGCTGGGCCGCAGGCTACACCCCGGCGGCGCGCTTCCAGAACGCCTGCACCAGCGGTGGCCACTTGCCCACGCAGCCCAGCGCGCGCCCACGGGCCAGGGTCAGGTGCATCTCGTCGTTGGAAAACAGCCGGTTGATGGCCTCGAAACTGTAGGCCGCCACCTGGTTGTCGCTGCGCCGCTCACGGGCCCAGCGCTGCAGGCGCTGCGGTGACAGGCGCGGTTGCCCGCGGCTGCCGGCCGCCGGTGCAAGCCAGTGCTGCAGCGCGGCCACGTCGCGCAGGCCCAGGTTCACCCCCTGCCCGGCCAACGGGTGCACCACGTGCGCGGCATCGCCCAGCGCCAGCACACGCCCGGCCACGTACTGCCGCGCCAGCTGCCGGCGCAGCGGGAATGCCGCGCGCGGCGATGCCAGCCGCAGCTGCCCCAGGCGGGCGCCGAAGGCACGCGTCAGCTCACGCTCGAACGCGGCCTCGTCCAGGGCCAGTACCCGGGCGGCTTCGTCCTCGGGCAGCGTCCATACAATCGAACTGCGCTGCGGCGCCACCGGCAGCAGCGCCAGCGGACCGGTCGGCAGGAAGCGCTGCCAGGCGGTGGCCTGGTTCGGCAGCACGCTGTCCACGTAAGCGACCACGCCACGCTGGTGGTAGTCGTGCGTGTCCACCTCGATGCCCGCCAGCCGGCGCAGGGTCGAGTCGGCGCCATCGGCGGCCACGGCCAGTGCCGCATCGATGCGGCGCCCATCGTCCAGCCGCAGGCGCACGCCCTCGGCATCCTGCTCCAGTGCCTCGACCCGGGCAGGACAGTGCAGTTGCACCCCTGCCGCGGGCAGGGCCGCCCACAGGCGGTCCTGCAACAGCCCGTTCTCGACGATGAAGCCCAGTTCGCTGCGGCCAAAGCGGTCCGCATCGAACAGCAGGTCGTCGCCACCGGCCGCATCCCAGACCTGCATGCGCCGGTAAGGCCACGCGCGGGCACGGGCAATCGCCGGCCACACGCCCAGCCGCTGCAGCAGCTGCACGTTGTCGGCGGCGAAGGCGAACACCCGCAGGTCCGGCTGGCCGGGCTGCCAGGCAGCCGGCTCGCGGCCTTCCACCAGCGCCACCGACAGGCCGGCCTCGGCCAGTGCCAGCGCGCAGCTGGCACCGACCACGCCACCACCGGCGATCACCACGTCCAGGCGCGCGCGCCGGTTCATGCGGCTTCTCCACGGCACAGCCGCGGCACCTGCCCGCGGAAGCCCATGGCCCCGCCCACCAGCATCGACTGCAGGCCGGTGGCCTGGGTCGCCACCAGCCCCAGGCTGCGCAGCGGGCGCAGCAGCGGCGAAGGATTGCTGGTCAACCGCGCCAGCCCGCCGGAAAACGCGATGGTCTGTCGGCGGTCCTCATCGCGGCGGTCCACATAGGCCCGCAGCAGCGCATCACTGCCGGCATCGCCGCCCTCTTCCAGCAGCTCGGCCAGGGTCAGCGCATCGCGCAGGCCCAGGTTGAAGCCCTGCGCACCCAGCGGGTGGATGGTCTGCGCGGCATTGCCCAGCAGCACCGCACGTTCACCGGCCAACGCCTGGGCCAGCACCTGCACCAGCGGGTAGGCGCTGCGCGGCCCGGACGCAAGCAGGCGGCCGGCGCGCCAGCCGATGGCCGACTGCAGGCGCTGCAGCCATGCCGCCTCGTCCAGGGCCATCACCGCTTCGGCCTGGTCGCGGGCCACGCCGTGGACCACGCCGAAATGGCGGTCGCCCCGTGGCAACAGGGCGGTCGGGCCGGTATCGGTGAAACGCTCCCAGGCGGTGCCATCCGGTGCGCGCTGGCCACGCACGCGGGCGACGAACAGGGTCTGCTGGAAATCATGGCGCTCGGCCGGGATGCCCAGCGCCTGCCGCACCGCGCTCTGCGTGCCATCGGCACCGACCACCAGCCGGGCCTGCAGGGTGCGCTCACCGTCCGCATCGGCCACCTGCACCTGCCGGTAGCCATCGACCACCGGCCCCAGCCCCAGAAAGCGCAGGGGACGGTAACGGCACAGCCGTGGCAGCTCCTGCAGGCGCGCTTCCAGCGCATTGCCGAAATCACGGGCCACCACCACCTGCCCGAACCAGGGCCGGTCGTAGTCGGCCGCGTGCATCTGCACACGGCCGAAATCACCGGCGCGGCTGACATGGATGCGGGTGATCGGCCCGGGCGGGCCTTCCAGCTTCTGCATCACGCCCAGCGCGGTCAGGGCATTGACGGTGGCGGCGGCGAAACTGAGGTTGCGCTGGTCGAACACCGCCGGCAGCGCCCCGGCCGGGCTGGCCTCCAGCAGGGCCACGTCGCGCCCGAGGCGGTCCAGGGCGATGGCCAGGCTGGCGCCGACCAGGCCACCGCCGACAATCAGCACATCATGTCGTTCACTCATGTGCCCATGATACGCGCTCGCACCGGCCCTTCGCGCCGCCCCTGCGCGGCTGCCCGGGGCGGGCTAGAATGAACCTGAATCCGCCCCGGCTGTCCCTGCCATGTCCGACACCGCCCACCGCGCCTTTGTCCTGTCCGTGCTCGTGCTGCTGATGGCCGCCACGCGCGTGAACCACTTCGCGGCGGTCCCGGATGCTTCCTGGGCCGTGTTCTTCATCGGCGGTTTCTACCTGTGCCGCTGGACCCGCTGGGCGTTCCCGCTGCTGATGGTGTTCGCCGTGCTGGTGGACTGGATCGTCATCCGCAGCAGCGGCCTGGATTTCTGGCAGCACTACTGCGTCTCGCCCGGCTACTGGATGCTGCTGCCGGCGTATTTCTCGCTGTGGGCCGGCGGCATGCTGCTGGGCCAGGGCTACCGCAGCGCGCACTGGCGCGTGCTGGCCAAGGGCAGTGTGCTGCTGGTGGCGTCGGTGGCGTTGTGCCACCTGTTCGCCCAGGGCGGTTTCTACTGGACCAGCAGCAACGTGGCCGAGCCAACGCTGTCCGGCTGGTGGCAGAACTACACGCAGTGGTTCGGCCCCTACCTGCGTACCACGGCCAGCTATGTGGCACTGGCCGCGGCACTGCAGCTGGCCGTGGAGCAGGTCGGCAAGCTGCTGCAGGCCCGCCGCGACGTGCACCACTGACGGCCGCCATGGGCCACCGCCTTTCACGCATCTATACACGGACCGGCGATGACGGCAGCACCGGGCTCGGTGACGGCCGCCGCGTCGGCAAGGACGACGCCCGCGTGGCCGCCTTCGGCACCGTCGATGAGGCCAATGCCGCACTGGGCGTGCTGCTGGCCGTGCCGCTGCCCGGGGACGTGCGCGAGCTGCTGGTCCACCTGCAGCACCAGCTGTTCGACCTGGGCGGCGAGCTGTGCATGCCCGGGCACGTGGCCATCCACGCCGCCGACGTCTCCGCCCTGGAACAACAGCTGGACCACTACAACGCCGGGCTGCCGATGCTGAAGGACTTCATCCTGCCGGCCGGTGGCGAAGGTGCCGCACGCTGCCACCTGGCGCGCACCATCGTGCGCCGCGCCGAACGCGAGACCGTGGCCCTGGCACGCCGGGAGCCGGTGCGTGGCGAAGCCCTGCAGTACCTCAACCGCCTGTCAGACCTGCTGTTCGTGCTGGCCCGGGTCCTGGCCCGCGCTGACGGCCACGGCGAGGTGCTCTGGCAGCACCAGCGCCGTCATCGTTGAACCCGGCCATGCTTGTCTATACGCATCCTGCCTGCCTGCTGCACGACCCCGGCCCCGGCCATCCCGAGTGCCCCCAGCGCCTGCAGGCGGTGCTGGACGCGCTGCAGGCCGCCTTCCCCGGCCAATTGGACTGGCGCCAGGCCCCGCCGGCCAAGTTCGGTGAACTGGCACGCGTGCACGACAACGAACTGCTGGAACTGGCGTTGCAGCCCCAGGCCACGGCCCTGCGCCAGCTGGACATGGACACCTTCGCCTCGCCCGGTTCGGCCAGCGCGGCCGTGCATGCCGCCGGGGCGGGCGTGGCGGCGGTGGATGCGGTGATGCTGGGCGAGGACCCCCTGGCCTTCTGCGCCGTGCGCCCGCCCGGCCACCACGCCACCCGTTCGGCCGCGATGGGCTTCTGCCTGCTCAACAACATCGCCGTGGCCGCCGCCTATGCCCGCGACCGGCATGGGCTGGAACGCATCGCGGTGGTCGATTTCGACGTGCACCACGGCAACGGCACCCAGGACATCTTCCAGCACGACCCGCGGGTGGCCTACTTCAGCACCCACCAGGCCGGCCTGTTCCCGCAGTCCGGGCTGCGCCGCGACCGTGGCGCCGGCAACCTGATGAACATCCTGCTGCCCCCCGGCAGCGGCAGCTTCCGGTTCCGCAACGTGTGGGCCGACGAGATGCTGCCGGCCATCGACGACTTCCGGCCACAGCTGCTGCTGGTCTCGGCCGGCTTCGACGCCCACCTGCGCGATCCGCAGGCCGACCTGATGCTGGAAACCGATGATTTCCGCTGGATCACCCGGGAGCTGCACCGCCTGGCCCGCCGCCATGCGGCCGGCCGCCTGGTGTCCATGCTCGAAGGCGGATATGACCTGCAGGCGCTGGCCGAATGCAGCGTGGCCCACGTGCAGGCCCTGCTCGATGGCGGCTGAGCGGGCCCGGGCTGGATGAACCCGAACCGGGCCCGGGAGGCGGCCTTCATTGCCCCTATGCAGTGGATGGGGCAAGCTACCGTCCGTTTTCGCCCGAATCCGAACCGCGTGCGCCGAGCCCTTCGCCTGCTTCCCCTACCGCTGAGCATCGCCGTCTGCCTCCCTGCGTGGGCCGATGAAAAGCCGCTCAACTGGAACCTGTGCCCGGCCACCGACGTCCTGCCCGTCTTCACCGATGCTCCCCCGGCCGACAAGGCCGCCGCGGCCACCCGCGACCAGCAGCCCACCGATATCGAGGGCGACCAGCTGGTCGGCACCACCACCGTGCCGGAGTACCAGGGCAACGTGGCGCTGCACCGGGGTGACCAGTTCCTGGGCACGGACCGGCTGAGCTTCGATACCGAAACCGGCAACTACATCGCCGAGGGCAACGTCCGCTACCAGGATTCGTCCTTCCGCATGCTCGCCCGCCGTGCCGAAGGCAACCAGGAAAGCAACACCCACAAGATCAGCGACATCAAGTACCAGCTGGTCGCGCGCCGCGGCAACGGCGTGGCCGAATCGGTGGACGTGCAGGGGTCGGTCGGGCAGATGCACCGCTCCACCTACACCACCTGCGACCCGTCCCAGCCGGTGTGGAAGCTGGTCGCCCCGCAGATCGACGTGGACAACGAGGAAGGCTTCGGCACCGCCCGCAACGCGATCCTGAAGATCGGCAACTTCCCGGTGATGTGGGCCCCGTGGTTCAAGTTCCCGGTGGACGACCGCCGCCAGACCGGCCTGCTGTACCCGCAGCTGGGCATGTCCGGGCGCAACGGCTTCGACTACCTCCAGCCGATCTACCTGAACCTGGCGCCGAACTACGACGACACCCTGATGCCGCGCTACATGAGCAAGCGCGGCTTCATGCTCGACAACGAGTTCCGCTATCTCTACGAAGGCGGCCGTGGCGAGCTGCTCACCGCCTACCTGCCCAACGACAAGCTGCGCGACCGCGATCGTGGCCGGGCGTTCTACACCGGCTACCACAACGTCAACAGCCACTGGCAGGCCCGCGCCAACCTGGCCTGGGTCAGCGACGAGCGCTACGTGGAAGATTTCGCCAACCGCCTGGTGGGCGTGACCGCCTCCAACCTGCAGAGCCAGGTCGGCCTGTACGGCACCGGCGAGAACTGGACGGCCGGCATCATGGCCGACCGCTGGCAGCTGACCGATTACACCCTCACCGAAGCGTCGCTGCCGTACAACCGCCAGCCGCGCCTGTACATCAACTGGGACAAGCCGGTCCTGCCGTGGCTGGAAACCGGCATCTATGCCGAAGCGGTGCGCTTCACCCACGACGACATCAACCAGAAGAGCATCGACAGCAACGGCCAGTATGTCCGCAACGGCCAGGTGTCCAGGATGGACGGCGGTTCGCGCCTGGACGTCAAGCCGTATGTGTCCATGCCCTTCAGCGGCGCAGCCTGGTACGTGACCCCGACCCTGGCCTGGCGCTACACCGCCTATGAGCTGGAGCGCGGTCTGGCCGACAAGGTCCGCGCCGACAACCTGGCCGCCGCCGGCATCACCAACCCGACGCCGGAACAGCTGCGCGGCAACGCCTCGCCCACCCGCAGCCTGCCCATCGCCAGCATCGACGCGGGCATGTACTTCGACCGCGAAACCACCCTGTTCGGCAAGTCCTACCTGCATACGCTCGAGCCGCGCCTGTTCTACCTGCGCACGCCCTACCGCGACCAGAGCGACCTGCCGATCTTCGATACGCGTGACTTCACCTTCAGCTGGGGCCAGCTGTTCCGCGATTCGCGCTATACCGGCGCCGACCGCCAGAACGATGCCAACCAGCTGACCGCGGCGCTGAGTACCCGCTTCATCGACCAGAAGACCGGGCGCGAGCGCTTCTCCGGCAGCATCGGCCAGATCCTGTACTTCGATGATTCGCGCGTGGTCCTGCCGGGCCAGGCCCCGGTGGAAAAGGGCAAGTCGGCGTGGATCGCCGATGCCAACTACATGTTGAACGACCGCTGGACGCTGGGTGCCACCTACCAGTGGGACCCCAAGTACAAGCGCGAGGACCTGGCCAGCGTCCGTGCCCGCTACCTGATGCCCAACGATGGCGTGATCAACATCAGCTACCGCTACCGCATCAATTCGGGCGCGCCCGCCAGCGCCACCAAGGAACAGCGGACCCTGCTCGAGCAGGCCGATCTGTCGTTCCTGTACCCGATCAACCCGAGCTGGAGCCTGGTCGGCCGCTACTACTACTCGCTGCAGGACAGCAAGCCGCTGGAAATCATCGGCGGCGTGCAGTGGGACAGCTGCTGCCTGGCCGTGCGCGCCCTGGCCCGCCGCTACGTGCGCAACCGCGAGGGCGAGATGAATACCGCCTTCCAGCTGGAGTTCGTGCTCAAGGGCCTGAGCTCCATCGGCCAGGACACGGACCGCACCCTGCGCCGTGCTATCCTCGGCTACAACCGCGACGACCTCTATCTCGTGCCGCCCAGCAACACCGGCGCGGCCCGTGACGACTACGATCCGAACCAGATCCCATGACCAAGACCCTCCCTGTTCTTCTTGCTTCGCTGATGGCGGTGACCACCGTTTCCGCCCCGCTCCCGGTCTTGGCCCAGCAGGCCCAAACGCTGGATCGCATCGCCGCCGTCGTGGATGAGGACGTCATCCTGCAGAGCGAGCTGGACCGTGCCATCGCCAACATCAAGGGCCAGTACGCCGGCCGCGAGAACCAGCTGCCGCCGGCCGACGTGCTCAGCCGCCAGGTGCTCGAGCGCCTCGTGCTGGTCAAGCTGCAGGTCGCCCGCGCCCAGGGCAGCGGCATCCGCATCGGCGACCAGGAGCTGAACCTGGCGATCAATGCCATCGCCCAGCAGAACGGCACCACCGTGGACGGCCTGCGCCAGCGCCTGGCCCATGACGGGATCGATTTCAACGATTTCCGTGCCTCGGTGCGCGATGAGATCACCGTGCAGCGCCTGCGCCAGAGCTTCGCGCAGAGCCGCATCAGCGTCAGCGAGGGCGAAGTGGATGCCGCGCTGAAGCAGCAGGCCACCACCGGGACCCAGTACCACCTGGCCCACATCCTGATCGGCGTGCCCGAAGGTGCTACCGCCGACCAGATCGCGACCGGCCAGAAGAAGGCCGATGGCGTCAAGACCCTGCTGGACAAGGGCGAACTGGATTTCAACGCGGCCGCCGTGCGCTACTCCGACAGCCCCAACGCGCTGGAAGGCGGCGACCTGGGCTGGCGTACCATGGACGAGATCCCGGCGGCGTTCGCGCAGCTGATGCAGCAGCTCAAGCCCGGGCAGGTGGTCGGCCCCGTGCGTGGCCCGAGCGGTTTCCAGCTGCTGAAGCTGGTGGAAGTCCGCGACGCCAGCGCGTCCGCCGGCACCCATACCGTGACCGAATACCACGCCCGCCACATCCTGGTGCGCATTACCGACCAGCAGAACGACGCGGCCGCCAAGGCCAAGATCGACACCCTGCGGGCCCGCATCACCGGTGGCGCCGATTTCCAGGCCGTGGCCAAGGAATCGTCCGAAGACGCCAACAGCAAGGGCCAGGGCGGTGACCTGGGCTGGTTCCCGGCCGATGCCTTCGGCCCGGACTTCGGCCACCAGGTGGAAGGCGTGCAGGATGGCGGCGTGAGCCAGCCCTTCCGTACCGATGCCGGCTGGCACATCGTGCAGCGCGTGGCGACCCGCCAGACCGACGTGACCAACGACAACCAGCGGGCCCAGGTCCGCGAGACCATCGGCCGCCGCAAGCTGGAAGACGAGTACAACCGCTTCCTGCAGGAACTGCGCGGCGAAGCCTACGTCAGCTTCCGCAGCGGCGACCGGGCGGAAAGTACCGCCACCCCGCCGAAGTCCTGACCGATGGTCCCCTCGCTCGCTCTGGTACCGGGCGAGCCCGCCGGGATCGGCCCGGAGCTGTGTGTCCGACTGGCCCAGCAGCCGCGAACCGATTGCCGGCTGCTGGCCTTCGCCGACCCCGATACCCTCCGCGCGGCCGCCGCCGCGCTGGACCTGCCGCTGACCCTGCTGCCCGAGCAGGCCCAGGCCACCGCCCCCGGTGAACTGCGCCTGCGTCCGGTGCGCAATGCCGTGCCCAGCCGTTTCGGCCAGGCCGACCCGGCCAACGCCCGGGCGGTGATCGATGCCCTGCTCGGTGCCGGCCAGGCCTGCCTGTCCGGTGAGCTGGACGGGGTGGTCACCGGTCCGGTGCACAAGGCCGTCATCAACGAAGGCGGCATCGCCTACAGCGGCACCACCGAACTGCTGGCCGACCAGGCCGGGGTGAAGGTGGTGATGATGCTGGCCAATGCCATCGTCCGCGTGGCCCTGGCTACCACCCACCTGCCGCTGCGCGAGGTCGCCGATGCGATCACCGCCCCGGGGCTGGAACATGCGATCCGCACCGTGCACGCCGCGCTGCGCCGCGAATTCGGCCTGCCCGCGCCCCGCATCGCCGTCCTGGGGCTGAACCCGCATGCCGGTGAGGATGGCCACCTGGGCCGCGAGGAGCTGGATCTGGTCATCCCCCTGCTGCAGCGCCTGCGCGCCGAGGGACTGGACCTGGTCGGCCCGCTGCCGGCCGATACCGCCTTCCTGCCGGCCAAGCTGGCCGGCTTTGACACCGTACTGGCCATGTACCACGACCAGGGCCTGCCGGTGCTGAAGTATTCCGGCTTCGAGCAGGCCGTGAACCTGACCCTGGGCCTGCCCTACCCGCGGGTGGCCGTCGACCATGGCACCGCGCTGGACCTGGCCGGCCGCGGCATCGCCGATCCCTCCAGCCTGCAGGCCGCCACCTCGCTGTGTGCGCAGCTGGCACGGCAACGTACACTGAGCGCATGACTTCCCCGCATTCCCCCTCGGCCCCGGCGTTCACCGCCCCGGCCAAGAAACAGCTTGGCCAGCACTTCCTGGCGGACCGTCACTACATCGACAGGATCGTGATGGCGGTCAACCCGAAGGGCGACGACCGCCTGGTCGAGATCGGCCCGGGCCAGGGCGCCATCACCCTGCCCCTGCTGCGCGTCCACCCGAAGCTGACGGTGATCGAATTCGACCGCGACCTGATCGCGCCGCTGACGGCTGCCGCCGAACCGCTGGGCGAACTGACCATCGTCCACCGTGACGTGCTGCGCGTGGACTTCACCGAACTGGCCGCCGGCCAGCCGATCCGCCTGGTCGGCAACCTGCCCTACAACATCTCCTCGCCGATCCTGTTCCACGCACTGGAGCATGCTGCGGTCATCACCGACATGCACTTCATGCTGCAGAAGGAAGTGGTCGACCGCATGGCGGCCGGCCCCGGCAGCAAGGTCTACGGCCGCCTGAGCGTGATGCTGCAGGCCTACTGCCAGGTGACCTCGCTGTTCGTGGTGCCGCCAGGTGCCTTCCGGCCGCCGCCGAAGGTCGATTCGGCCGTGGTGCGGCTGGTGCCGCGTGACCCGGCCACGGTCGGCATCAACGACCCGGCCCGCTTCGCCGAGGTGGTCAAGGCCGCCTTCGGCCAGCGCCGCAAGACCCTGCGCAACGCCCTGAACAACGTCGTATCGGCCGAACAGTTCGCCGCCGCCGGCGTGCGCCCCGACGCGCGCGCCGAGCAGCTGGACGTGGCCGAGTTCATCGCCCTGGCCAATGTCACCTGATTACACTGCGTCCATGGACGACAACGATTCCTACGCCATTGCCGTGGAGGTCGCCCCGCGCTTCCTCGACGACCAGTCCGCCCCGGACGACGGGCGCTATGCGTTCGCCTACACCATCCGCATCCACAACCGTGGCCGGGTGGCCGCGCGCCTGGTGGCCCGCCACTGGCGCATCACCGATGCCAACGGCCATATCGAGTATGTCGACGGCGACGGGGTGATCGGCGAGCAGCCACGCCTGCGCCCCGGTGAAGACTTCCGTTACACCTCCGGTGTCATGCTGGGGACCGAACACGGGACCATGCAGGGGCACTACGACATGGTGGCCGATGACGGTACCGAATTCGCCGCGCTGGTCGCACCGTTCGTGCTGGCCATCCCGCGCACGCTGCACTGACACGGAGGCCGAACGATGAGTGTGTGGGCAATCGGCGACCTCCAGGGCTGCTACGACGTCACCCAGCGCCTGCTGGAGAAGATCCGCTTCGACCCGGCGCAGGACACCCTGTGGTTCTGCGGCGACCTGGTCAACCGCGGCGGCCAGTCGCTGGAAACGCTGCGGCTGGTGCATTCGCTGCGCGAACACAGCGTGGTGGTGCTGGGCAACCATGACCTGTCGCTGCTGGCGGTGGGCGCGCGCACCGAGGAAGAACAGCGCAAGGTCAACCCGGACCTGCTGCGCGTGGTGCAGGCCGAAGACCGCGACGTGCTGCTGGACTGGCTGCGCCTGCAGAAGCTGGTGCACGTGGACCGCAGCCTGGGCTGGATGATGGTGCATGCCGGCCTGGCGCCGAAGTGGACCACGCAGATGGCCGAAAAGCATGCCGCCGAAGTGGAAGTGCAGCTGCACGGCAACGGCTACCGCAAGCTGTTCCGCAACATGTACGGCGACAAGCCGAGCTGGTCACCCGGGCTGTCCGGCTACGACCGCTCGCGGGCGATCATCAACGTACTGACCCGCATGCGCTACTGCACCCCGCGCGGGCGCATCGGCATCGAGGACAAGGGCACGCCGGGCACGCAGGAACAGGGCCTGTACCCCTGGTTCGAAGTGCCGGGCCGGGTCGAGCGTGACCTGAAGGTGGTCTGCGGCCACTGGTCCACGCTGGGCCTGACCATCACCCAGGGCGTGCATGCCATCGATACCGGTGCGGTGTGGGGCGGCAAGTTGACCGCCCTGCAGATCGATACCGATGAGCTGCGCATCGTGCAGGTGCCCGGCCGCGATGTGCCGGCCCCGGGCCCGAGCCGGCCACCGGCCCGCCCCGCGCATGAGCGTGGCCAGGGCAACGCCGCTGCAGGCAACGGTGCACCACGTGGCACCAGCGAGAATGCACGTGGCCCGCGCCGTCGCCGCAACCGCGGCGGTAACCGTCCGGCAACGCCGGCGCCGGCGCCGCAGGACTAATCACCCCGATAAAGCGGGTATCGCAGCGGCGCTGCTCAGCGCCGCACGTAGTGCACGAACCGGAACGCGAAGGCGTGGCGGTCGTCGGCCGGATGCGGCTGACTGTCCACCTCGCGCCACTGCTGCGGGTCCACCTCGGGGAAATGGGTATCGGCCTGGACATCGGCCTCCACCCAGGTCAGGTACAGGTCGGTGGCCTGGTCCATCAACAGGCGGTAGATCTCGCCGCCACCGATCACGCACAGTTCCTGCGCGCCCTCGGCTGCGGCGATCGCCTGCGCCTGCTGCAGCGACGCCACCGCGCGCATGCCCTCGAACGGCACCTGGCCGCTGCGGGTCAGCACGAGGTTGGTGCGCCCGGGCAGCGCGCGGCCGAGTGACTGCGCCGTCCTGCGGCCCATCAGGATCGGCTTGCCCAGGGTCAGCGCCTTGAAATGCTTGAAGTCATCCGGCAGGTGCCAGGGCATGGCATTGCCCTGGCCGATGCCGTGCTGCCGGTCCAGCGCGGCGATCATCGACAGCTTCATCGCACTCACACCGCCACCGGCGCCTTGATGGCCGGATGCGGGTCATAGCCGTCGATGCGGATGTCGTCGAACTGGAAACCGAACAGGTCGGTCACCTCCGGGTTCAACCACAGCGTCGGCCGCGTGCGCGGTTCGCGCGCCAGCTGCTCGCGCGCCTGCTCGAAGTGGTTCGAATACAGGTGCGCATCGCCCAGGGTATGCACGAAATCGCCCACACCGAGCCCGGTGGCCTGCGCCACCATGTGGGTCAGCAGCGCGTAGCTGGCGATGTTGAACGGCACGCCGAGGAAGATGTCGCCGCTGCGCTGGTACAGCTGGCAGCTGAGCTTGCCGTCCACCACGTAGAACTGGAACAGGTTGTGGCACGGCATCAGCGCCATCTGCGCCAGCTCGCCCACGTTCCAGGCGCTGACCACCAGCCGGCGCGAATCCGGATTGCGCTTGATCTCCTCCACCAGCCACTGCATCTGGTCGATCTCGCGACCATCGGCGGTGGCCCAGCTGCGCCACTGCTTGCCGTAGACCGGGCCCAGATCGCCGTTGGCGTCGGCCCACTCGTCCCAGATGCGCACCTGGTTGTCCTTCAGGTAGCCGATGTTGGTATCGCCCTTCAGGAACCACAGCAGCTCGTGGATGATCGAGCGCAGGTGCAGTTTCTTGGTGGTGACCAGCGGGAAGCCGTCGTTGAGGTCGAAGCGCATCTGCCAGCCGAACACGCTGCGGGTGCCGGTACCGGTACGGTCGCTCTTCTCCGCGCCGTGTTCGAGCACATGCGCGAGCAGGTCCAGGTACGGCTTCATGCCTTATCCCCGGCAGCCACCGGCAACTGCGGCTGCAGTACCGGCGCGCGGCGCGACATCAGCAGCAGCACGATGCCCAGCGCGACCAGCGGCAGGCTCAGGATCTGGCCACGGGTCAGCCAGTCGAAGGCCACGTAGATGCCGTTGTCGGGCATGCGCACGAACTCGACGGCGAAGCGGAAGATGCCGTACAGCAACGCGAACAGGCCACCGACCAGGTAGCGATGGCGCGGCTTGGCCGACACGGCCCACAGCACCACGAACATCACCAGGCCTTCCAGGAACGCTTCATACAGCTGCGAGGGATGGCGGGCGAACTGGTTCAGCGCACCGCTAGCGAACTGGGCCTGCAGGGTCGCGTGGTCAAGCTGGTTCAGCGGCGCGGGCAGGCCGGACGGGAACACCACGCCCCAGCTGCCGTCGGTGTACTTGCCCCACAGCTCGGCACCGATGAAGTTGCCGACGCGGCCAAAGCCCAGGCCCAGCGGCACCAGCGGCGCGATGAAATCCATGGTGTCGAAGAAGTGCAGCCGATGCTTGCGCGACCACCACCCGCACGCGGCCAGCACGCCCAGCAGGCCACCGTGGAAGCTCATGCCGCCGTCCCACACCTTGAACAGTAGCAGCGGGTTGTGCAGGAAATCGCCCAGCGCGTAGAACAGCATGTAGCCGATGCGCCCGCCCAGCACCACGCCGAGCATCGCGTAGAACAGCAGGTCGGAGAATCCATCACCATTCACCCCCGGCAGGCGCCCGGCGGCGATGCGCCGGCGGCCCAGCCACCAGGCGGCGGTGAAGCCCAGCAGGTACATGATGCCGTACCAGTGCACCTTGATCGGCCCCAGCGAAAGGGCGATGGGGTCGATATCGTGGAAATAGATCATGGAAGGTGCCTTGCGATGATGTCGGTATTTTAGCCTTGCCGCCGTGCCGTCGCTTTGCCGGGCACGGTGCCGGCCGGTCAGCCCAGGATCTGCGGCGTATCTGGCAGGCCGTCGCCATTGGACCGCCCGGTCGCCGGGAAGTGCCCGGCCAGCAGGTCCGAGACCGCCGCGATGGCCTGCCGCAGCGCCTGTTCCGGTTGCGGGCCGCGCAGGCCCTGGCACAGCCCGGCGCAGACCTGCTGCCACTGCTGCGCGCTGACCCGCCCCTGCAGGCCGCGGTCGGCCACGATCTCCACCGCGTGATCGGCCAGCAGCAGGTAGATCAGCACGCCGTTGTTGCCGGCGGTGTCCCAGGTCCGCAGGTGGGCGAAGGCTCGCTCGGCGGCCTGCCGTGCGGTGACCCCACGCCACAGCGCCAGCAGTGGCAGGTCCGATTCCACCGCGAACATCACCTGCCCGGCATGGCGTCGCTCGCCCTCGCCGATCGCCTCGGTGATCGCCTGCAGCGTGGCCGGCGGGAAGGCCCGCCGTGCCGAGGGTGCGAACAGATGACGCAGCCAACGTGACATCACCAGCCCCCCGATGCGCCGCCACCGCCGGAACGGCCACCACCGCCGCCCCAGCCACCGCCGCCGCCAAACCCACCACCCCCACCGAAACCACCCCCACCGCCCCAGCCGCCGCCGCCCCAGCCGCCACCGCCGGCGAAGCGCCCCGGATTGCCCGAGACCACCGCCATCAGCAGGCCGACCAGACCCGCGGCGCCGGCCGCCAGCAGCATCGAGGTGAACAGGAACGCCAGCACGGCCGCGCCGCCACCGGCCACCAGGCCGCGGATCGGGCGCGGCAGCCCGCCCAGCACCGCACGCAGGATCGATCCCACGAAGAAGCCGATCACCACCGCGACCATCAGGCCGTCACCGCCACCGTTGCGCTCGCGGTTGCGATGGTCGCTGACCGGGGCCGGCAGTGCCTCGCCATCGATCAGCTTCACCAGCACCGCAGTGGCCTCGGTGATGCCACCGGCGTAATCGCCATTGCGGAAGCGCGGCACCAGGTACTCCTGGATCACGCGGTTGGCGATGGCATCGGGGATGGCGCCTTCCAGGCCGTAGCCCGGCTCGATGCGTACCCGGCGATCGTCCTTGGCGACCACCAGCAGCACCCCGTCATCCACGCCCTTGCGGCCGATCTGCCACTGGTCGAACACGCGGGTGGTGTACTGGGCGATGTCCTCCGGCTGCGTGCTGGGCACGATCAGCACCTGCAGCTGGCTGCCCTTGCGCTGCTGCAGATCCAGCGCCTGCTGCACCAGCGCCTGCTTCTGCGCGGCATCCAGCGTACCGGTGGTGTCCACCACCGGTGCATCCAGCGCGGGAATGGCCACCGGCGACTGCGCCTGCACGCCCAGCGGCAGCCACAGCAGCAGGGCCAGCAGCGCAGCGGCCAGGCGCATGGATCAGTGGCCCGGCTGCGGCGCGGGCTGCTGCGGCGACGTGCCGAAATCCACGGCCGGCGCGTTGGCGATCTGCGCTTCGTTCTCGACGGTGAAGTTCGGCTTGGTCTGGTAGCCGAAGATCCTGGCGGTGATCACCTGCGGGAACGAACGCACGTAGGTGTTGTAGTCCTGCACCTGCTGGATGTAGCGGCCGCGGGCCACGGTGATGCGGTTCTCGGTGCCTTCCAGCTGCGCCTGCAGGTCGCGGAAGTTCTGGTCGGACTTCAGCACCGGATAGTTCTCGGTGACCACCAGCAGGCGCGACAGCGCACTGCCCAGTTCCCCCTGGGCCTGCTGGAACTGGCGCAGCGAGGTTTCATCGTCGGCGTTGACGTTGATCTGGCCGACCCGCGAACGCGCGTTGGTCACTTCCGTCAGTACGCGCTCTTCCTGGCTGGCGAAGCCCTTCACGGTCTGCACCAGGTTGGGTACCAGATCGGCACGGCGCTTGTACTGGTTGAGCACTTCGGCCCAGCTGGCCTTGACCGCCTCGTCCTTCTGCTGGATGGCGTTGTAGCCACAGCCGGACAGCAGCGATGCCAGCAGTACCAGGGGAATCAGGCGGGTCAGCAGGCGCATGGCCGAAGGCTCCAGGTGGACGGAGCGCCGAGCATGCCATGAATGGGGTGAACGATCGGCCATCGGCCCCGGCCGCCTCGGCCTCGGGTCAGGCATTGATCCACGCATGGCGTGGATCTACCACCGGGGCTGGGGCGCCGTCCTGCCGCCGCCCGCTCAGCAGGCCTCGGCCACCGGGGCACGCGAGCGCCCCAGCCACGCCAGCAACAGGCCACCGGCCGCCAGCACGCCACCGGCCACCGGAATGGCCGCATAGCCCAACCCGCTGCTCAGCACCGCACCGCCCAGCGCCGCACCCAGTGCGTTGCCCAGGTTGAACGCGCCCACGTTGATCGACGACGCCAGCCCCGGTGCCTCCGACGCGGCCTCCATCACCCGCATCTGCAGCGGCGGCACGATCGCAAAGGTGGCCGCCCCCCACACCAGCAGGCCGATCGCCGCACCCGCATGGGTCATGAAGGCCAGCGGCAGCACGAACATCAGCACCGCCAACACCGCCAGCAGGATCCGTGTGGCACCGTCCAGCGACCAGTCGGCCAGGCGCCCGCCGATACCGTTGCCGAAGGTGAAGCCGATGCCGATCAGCGCCAGCGACAGCGCGATGAAGGCATTGGACGCCCCGGTCAGCTCGGTCAGCACCGGGGCCACGTAGGTGTACAGGGTGAACATCGCCCCGGCGCCCACCACCGTGGTGGCCATGGCCAGCAGCACGTTCGGCTGTGCGATCGCCCGCAGCTCGCGGCGCACGTCCGGGCGTGGCCCGGGTGCCGATGCCGGCAGCGCCAGCCCCAGGGCCAGGATGGCCACCAGGCCCAGCACCGCCGTGCCGCCGAAGGCCAGCCGCCAGCCCAGCTGCTGGCCGATCCAGGTCGCCGCCGGCACGCCGCCGATGTTGGCGATGGTCAGGCCCATGAACATCGTGGCCACCGCACCGGCCTGCTTGTCCTTGGGCACCAGGCTGGCCGCCACCACCGCGCCGATGCCGAAGAAGGCACCGTGGTTGAGGCTGGTCACCAGCCGCGACAGCAGCAGCAGGCCATAGTTCGGGGCCAGCGCCGAGAGCACGTTGCCGACCACGAAGATCGACATCAGCAGCATCAGCGCGGTGCGCTTGCCATAGCGGCCCAGCAGCAGGGTCATCACCGGCGCCCCCAGCATGACACCGACCGCATACGCGGTAATCAGCATGCCGGCGGTGGGAATGCTGACGTCCACGCCGCTGGCGATGACCGGCAGCAGGCCCATGGGCGTGAATTCGGTGGTGCCGATGGCAAAGGCGCCGACCGCAAGGGCCAGCAAGGCAGCTCGGGAATGCATGGAACGCTCCTGCGTGGGGCAGGCCCTGGAAAAGAGCGCGTAGCCTGCGCGCTTTGCCCGGCCGGATTAAGCCCCGTGGCAGGGAAACAGTGTTGATCCCATTTCACAAATCCCGCCGGGCCCGCCATGGCAGGCCCCCTGAACGCCGAACCCCCGGCGCGGGCCGGGGGTTCGGGGGGACATCACCAGTTGCCGGCACCCGGCACGTGGTGCTCGCGTGCGCGGCGGCGCATCAGCAGGTTCAGCCACTCCACCAGCACCGAGAAGCCCATCGCGGCGTAGATGTAGGGCTTGGGCACGTGCACGTCCAGGCCATCGAGGATCAGCACCACGCCGATCAGCAGGATGAAGGCCAGCGCCAGCATCTTCACGGTCGGGTTGGCGTCGATGAAACGGCCCAGCGGGTTGGCGGCCAGCAGCATGACCAGCACCGACATCAGGATGGCCGCGACCATCACCGGGATGTGGTCGGCGATGCCGACGGCGGTGATGACCGAATCCAGCGAGAACACGATGTCGATCACCGCGATCTGCGCGATCACATAGCCGAACACCGCCGAGGCCTTGGTGGTCGAGGGATCTTCATCCTCGCCGCCGGTGATCAGTTCGCGGATCTCCATGAAGCCCTTGATCAGCAGGAACAGGCCACCGACGATCAGCACCAGGTCGCGGATGGAGATGCCCATGCCGGCGATGGTGAACAGGTTGGCCGCCATATGTGCCAGGTAGGCCAGCGAAACCAGCAGCGCGATGCGGGTGATGCAGGCCACGGCGATGCCGAGCTTGCGCGCGAACGGGCGGCGTTCTTCCGGCAGCTTGCTGACCGCGATGGAGATGAACACCAGGTTGTCGATGCCGAGCACGATTTCCAGGGCGCTCAGGGTGAACAGGGTCACCCACGCATTGGGGTCGGCGAGGAACTCAAGGGACATGGAAACTCTTCAGGGCAGTGGGGGAATGGGGCATCAGCCGTAGGCACCGGACAGCAGGTGCGGGACCACGACCAGGCCCCAGCACAGCAGCACGTTCATCATCAGGATGAACACCGCCGCCGACCCCATGTCCTTGGCCCGGCCGGCCAGTTCATGGATCTCGCTGCCATAGCGCTCGATGACCGCTTCGATGGCCGAATTGGCCAGTTCCATGGCCAGCACCAGCAGCATCGAGCCGATCAGCAGCGCGCGCTCGACCGGGGTCTGGCCCAGCCACAGCGCCAGCGGCGCCAGCAGCACCAGCAGGTAGACCTCCAGCCGGAAGGATGACTCGTGCAGCCAGGCCGCGCGCAGGCCCTGCCAGGACCAGCGGGCGGCCTGGAAGATGCGGCGGGGGCCACGGGGCAGGTGACCGAACTGGTCAGCCACGGGCGAAGGTTCCAGCAACGGGGTCGCAGGACAGCGACCGGGCAGGCGCGCGGTTGGGGATCATGGGTACGTGCGATGGACGGATGCCGGCTATTTTGCCACAGGGGGCGGCCCCGGCCCCCAAGCGACCACCTTCGGGCAAGCGCCGCATGCGCGTGCCGGCCTATGATCGGTCCCTGTTTCCCGTTCTGGAGCCGGTCGATGCCCTTCCCTTTCCACCGCTGTGTCCTTGCCGTCAGCCTGCTGGTCGCGCCACTGGCGCAGGCATCGGCCCCGCCGGTCGCGCCGCAGGTACCGGCGCAGGTGTCCAACGTGGCGTGGGAGGGCGACATCGCAGCGTTCCTGAAGGCTGACCAGGCCAGCCCCCCGCCACGGGGCGGCATCGAGTTCGTCGGCAGTTCATCGATCCGCCTGTGGGATTCGCTGGCACGCGACTTCGCCGGCCAGCCGGTCTTCAACCGCGGCTTCGGCGGCTCGGAAGTGCGCGACAGCACCTGGTACGCCGACCGCATCGTCGTGCCCTACGCCCCCTGCAAGGTGTTCTTCTACGCCGGCGACAACGACCTCAACAGTGGCCGTACCCCGGCCCAGGTCCGCGATGACGTGGTGGCCTTCGTGCAGCGCGTGCACCGCGACCTGCCCCGCACGGCGGTGGAATACATCGCGATCAAGCCCAGCCCCTCGCGGGCGCACCTGCTGCCGGGCATCGCCCAGGCCAACACGATGGTCAAGGCCGCCCTGGCGAAACTGCCGCGCACCGGCTACACCGATGTGTACACCCCGATGCTGGGCACCGATGGCAAGCCCGATGCCCGCCTGTTCCGTGAGGACATGCTGCACATGACCCCGGCCGGGTATGCAATCTGGACCAAGGCGCTGGCCCCGAAGGTGCATTGCGATTGAGAGGGCGCGGCCTGATCCACGCATGGCGTGGATCTACCGGAAGATCACCGTCGCTTCGGTGCCCTGCCCCAGCTCGCTGGTCAACGTCACTTTCCAGCCGAAGCGGTCGCACAGCCGGCGCACGATCGACAACCCCAGCCCGGTTCCCTGCGGACGGCTGGGTTCGGCACGGTAGAACGGCTCGAAGGCACGGGCCAGGGCTTCGCTGCTCATGCCGATGCCGGTATCGCGCACGATCACCCGGTCAGCCTGCACGGTCACGTCGATGCGGCCCTCGTCGGTATAGCTGCAGGCATTGCGCACCAGGTTGCTGACCACCACCTGCAGCACACGGGGCGGGGCATGCAGCTGTACCGGCCCGGCGCTGTGCAGGTGCACGCTGACCGGCCGGCTCCCCAGCAGTTCGTTGGCGTTGTCCACCTCGTAACGGACGATCTCGGCCACGTCGAACAGTTCGATCTGCGGTTCCACGTCGGCTTCACGGGCCAGGATCAGGAAGGCATCGATCACCGCTTCCATGTCCCGCCCGGCACGCTGGATGCGCTGCAGGCTGCGGCGCAGGCGCGGGGCCAGGCTGTCATCGCCCAGGGCCATGTCGCTGGCCACGCGGATCACGGTCAGTGGCGTGCGCAGTTCATGGCTGGCATCGCGGGTGAAATTGCGCTCGCGGGCCACATGGGCGCTGACCCGGTTGGCCAGCGAATGCAGGGCCGCGGCCAGCTGGCGGGTCTCGCCCTGCATGTCGGCCGGCAGCTTGTGCGGCTCCAGATCGGCCGCTTCCGGGTGGCCCGGGTCCCAACGCGACACCCTGCGCGCCAGCCAGTTCACCGGCGACACCAGGCGCTTGGACGCACGGTAGGTCACCCAGCTGGCGCCATAGACCGCCAGCAGGGTCAGCAGCACCGGCACGATGCCGAACCAGAACGCCAGCTTTTCCGCCCGCGAACGCATGAACACCAGGTACAGCCGGTTGCCCCCGTGTGCATCCACCAGCACCAGCTGGTCGTCACCGGCCAGTTCATGGAAGCCCGGCTCCAGGCGGCGCAGGCTGGCTGGCAACGCCAGTGCCGAACGCCCGTTTTCCAGCAGGTAGCCGCGGATGTTCTGGGTATTGGGCGGGGGCTGCACGGGCGAAGCCTCGTACAGGGTCCAGAAGTAGGCCGCTTCCTCGTGCAGCGCGGCACTGACCAGGCTGTGCTTGATCACCAGCGATACCAGCCAGGCGCCCAGCAGGATGCCAAGGCTGGCCAGCACCGCTTGCAGGATGAAGGCGATACGTATCTTGCGCGGCAGGCCGTGCGGCATTGCGGAGTCCCGGTCAGAGCGCTGCGATTATAGGCAGCGCACCGTCATCCGGCCGTGCAAGGCGTGCTGCCGGCCCCCGCTGGGGGGCCGGCCCAGGTCCTGGCGCCCTGCCGGCCCGGATCAGGCCATGGGCTGGGCGATGTCGGCAATGCGGTAACCGGCGCTCTGCACGGTGTGCAGCAGCGGGCGGTCGAACGGCTTGTCGATGATCTTGCGCAGGTTGTACAGGTGGCTGCGCAGCGTGTCCGAATCCGGCAGGCCGTTGCCCCAGATCTCACGCTCGATTTCCTGGCGGGTGACCACGCGCGGCGATTCGCGCATCAGGATGGTCAGCAGTCGCAGGCCGATCGGCGAGAGCTGCAGTTCCGTGCCGGCACGGGTGGCGCGCATGCTCACCGGGTCCAGCACCAGATCGGCCACCTTGAGCACTTCCGACCCGACCTGGCGGCGCTCGCGGCGGATCAGGGCCCGCAGGCGGGCTTCCAGTTCCTGGATGGCGAAGGGCTTGGTCAGGTAGTCATCGGCCCCGAAGCCCAGGCCGGTCAGCTTGTCATCCAGCGTGTCGCGCGCGGTCAGCATCAGCACCGGCGTGGACTTGCGGGCATCGTTGCGCAGCCGGCGGCAGACCTCGATGCCGTCCAGGCGCGGCAGCATCAGGTCCAGCACGACGACGTCGTAACTGTTTTCCGCTGCCAGACGGTAGCCGTCCAGGCCATCCTGCGCATAGTCGACCTCGAAGCCTCGGCCTTCCAGGTACTCGCCGATCATCTCGGAGATGTTGCGGTTGTCCTCGACCACCAGCACCAAGCCGGAAGTCTCCTTCGTCTGACGCATGTGATTTCCTCTTACTTCAGCTTTGTGAAACATGCCCCATCGACGGTGGACGCGATGTGAAGCCCGGTCAAGCGGTTGGCCATGGGTTCAGAGCAGGGGCTTGAGCAGGGGCCAGACGTTGTCGAGCACCTTCGGCTGGGCCTGCGCGGTGGGGTGCAGGCCGTCGGCCTGCATCAGCCCCGGCTGCAGGGCCACGCCCTCCAGCAGGAACGGCAGCAGCGGCACGTGGTACTGGCCGGACACGCTGCGGTACACCGCGGCCAGCCGCTGCCGGTAGGCCGGGCCATAGTTGGGCGGCACGTCGATGCCCAGCAGCAGCACCTTGGCGCCGGCCTTCTGGCTGGCCTGCACCATCTTTTCCAGGTTGCCCTGTACCTGGGCCGGGGTCAGCCCGCGCAGGGCATCGTTGCCACCCAGCGCGATCACCACCACGGTGGGCTTCTCCCTGGCCAGCAGGCCCGGCAGCCGGGTCAGCGCGCCGGCGGTGGTTTCCCCGCTCATGCTGGCATTGACGATGGCCGGCGGGGTTTTCGACTGCTGCCTGACCCGCTTGTCCAGCAGGCTCACCCAGCCTGCATCGGCCGGGATATTGTGGGCGGCACTGAGGCTGTCGCCGAGCACCAGCACGGTGCCGGCCTTTCCCGCGGCCGGTGCCAGCGCGGGCAACAGCAGCAGGCCCAGCAGCACCACGAACATCGCGCCGGCTTGCCGGCCCCACCCAGTCACGCGCATTGGAGTCTCCTCATCGACAGCCTGTCCCCCCGCAGCGCACCGGTTGCCATTTCGGTCGACCAGGTCGGCAAGTCCGTGCATGGCCCGGAGGGTGAAGTCCACATACTGGACAACATCAGCCTGACCGTCCATGAAGGCACCAGCGTGGCCATCGTCGGCGCTTCAGGTTCGGGCAAGACCACCCTGCTCGGCCTGCTGGCCGGGCTGGACCTGCCCAGCCATGGCCGCATCACCCTGGCCGGGCAGGCGCTGGACACGCTGGACGAGGAAGCGCGCGCACAGCTGCGCGCGCGCGAGGTCGGCTTCGTGTTCCAGAGCTTCCACCTGCTGCCGGCACTGACGGCTGCCGAAAACGTGGCCCTGCCGCTGGAACTGGCCGGTCGCGAAGATCCCGCGCGGGTGGACGAGGTGCTTGCCGCGGTCGGCCTCGCCCACCGTGCGCGCCACTACCCGCGCCAGCTGTCCGGTGGCGAACAGCAGCGCGTGGCCCTGGCACGGGCCTTCGTCACCCGGCCGCGCATCCTGTTCGCCGACGAACCCACCGGTTCGCTGGACCATGCCACCGGCCAGCAGATCAGCGATCTGCTGTTCGCACTCAATGCCGGCAGCGGCACCACCCTGGTGCTGGTCACCCACGACCTGCGCCTGGCCCAGCGCTGCCAGCACATCCACCGCATCGATGATGGCCGCCTGCTGCCGGCCGAACCGGGAGCCGGCGCATGAACCTGCTGCGGCATGCGTGGCGCGCGCTGCGCCGCGAAGCCCTGGCCGGCGACCTGCTGACCGTCTTCGCCGCCCTGGTACTGGGCGTGGCGGTGATGACCGCGGTGGGTACGCTGGTCAACCGGGTCACCCTGGCGTTGACCAGCAGCGCGGCGGAAATGCTCGGCGGCGACCTGGGCCTGGCCGGGCGTGACGACCCGCCGGCCACCTTCGCCGAGGAAGCCCAGCGCCGGGGCCTGGCCCATACCCGCCTGGCCAGCTTTGGCAGCGTGCTGTTCCAGGGCGACGCCAGCCAGATGGCCAGCATCAAGGCGGTGGAAGCCGGCTACCCGCTGCGTGGCACCCTGCGCGTGCGCAGCGCCCCCGGCGGTGCGCTGATCGCCAACGCCGGTGCGCCGCCGAAGGGCGAGGCCTACGCCGATCCGCGCCTGCTGCAGGCGCTGGGCCTGAAGACCGGTGATGCGCTGGAGTTCGGCGCGGGCAGCCTGCGCATCGCCGGCATCATCGAAGCCGAACCCGATGCGTCCGGTGACCTGCTCACGCTCTCGCCCACCCTGCTGGTCAACCGTGCGGACGTCGATGGCACCGGCCTGCTCGGCCCGGGCAGCCGCATCAACTACCGGCTGATGTTCGCCGGCCCACCGGCGCAGATCGCGGCATTGCGCGAATGGCTGCAGCCGCAGATCAAGGGCATGCGCCTGCTGAGCGTGGATGACACCCAGCGTGGCGTGCGCCAGGCCTTCGACCTGGCCGGGCGCTTCCTCGGCCTGAGCGCGCTTCTGGCGGTGCTGCTGGCCGGCGTGGCCACGGCACTGGCCGCCAACCGCTTCGCCCTGCGCCGCATCGACCAGGTGGCCGTGCTGCGCTGCCTGGGGGCGCGCCAGCGCGACATCCTCGGCGGGCTGGCCCTGCAGCTGCTGATGCTGGCGGTGCCGGCCTGCGCGCTGGGCATCGCCCTGGGCATGGCCGCGCAGGAAGGGCTGGTGCAGGTACTGGGCAGTCTGGTGCCGCAGCGCCTGCCGTTGCCGCAGGCCACCCCGGCCCTGACCGGCGCCGGCATCGGCCTGCTGCTGCTGTTCGGCTTCGGCCTGCCGCCGCTGCTGCGCCTGCGTGGCGTGCCGCCGATGCGCGTGCTCAACCGCTCGTTCGCGGCCCTGCCCCCGGCGTCGCTGCTGGCGTATGTGGCCGCACTGGCGGCCAGCCTGCTGCTGGCCGTGCAGGTCACCGGCGACCTGAAGCTGGCGCTGTGGGTACTGGGCGGCCTGGCCGCGCTGGCCCTGGCTGCCGGCGGCATCGGCTTCCTGCTGCTGCAGCTGATGAAGGGATTGCAGCACCGTCTGCATGGCAACGCCCGGCTGGGCCTGGCCGCCCTCACCCGGCGCCGGCTGCTGGCGGTGATGCAGCTGGTCGGGCTGTCGTTGTCGCTGTGCGCGCTGCTGCTGCTGGCGGTGATCGGCCCCGGCCTGCTGCAGCAGTGGCGTGAGCGCCTGCCGGCCGATACGCCGAACTACTTCCTGATCAACATCCAGCCTGAGCAGCGCGACAGCGTGCAGTCCGCCCTGCGTGGCCTGGGCGCGGCCGATGCCAGCATCGAGCCGATGGCCACCGGCCGCCTGCTGGCGATCAACGGCAAGCCACCGCTGCGCGTGGACCAGGGCGTGACCGGCAACGGCAACGGCCGGCGCGAGGACGATGACGACGAGAACCGGCCGTTGAACTTCAGCTGGCGCAGCACGTTCCCGCCGGCCAACACGCTGCTGGAAGGCCACTTCTGGGATACCGCCAGTACGGCAGCGGAAGCCTCGGTGGAAACCGGCTGGGCCACCCGCTACGGCGCCCACCTGGGCGACCGCATCCGCATCGCGGTGGGCGAGCAGGAACGCGAGTTCACCGTGACCAGCATCCGCAAGGCGGACTGGAACACCTTCCGGCCGAACTTCTTCGTGCTGCTCAACCCCAACGCCGTCGGCGATACCCCGCACAACCTGCTGTCGGCCTTCCACCTGCCGGCGGGCAAGGCGGCCGGGCTGGGCGAGCTGGTCCGCGCACAGCCGAACCTGTCGCTGCTGGACGTGGATGCGGTGATTTCGCAGGTGCGCGATGTGATGGAGCGCGTGGCCCAGGCGGTGCAGCTGGTGATGGTGTTCAGCCTGCTGGCCGGCGTGCTGGTGCTGATGGCGGCACTGCAATCAACTGCCGGCGAGCGCCGCTACGACAGCGCGGTACTGCGCACGCTGGGGGCCACCCGCCGCCAGCTGCGCGGCGCGGTGCTGGTGGAGTTCGGTGCGCTGGGCACGCTGGCGGCACTGCTGGCGGTGGGCGCGGCCGCGCTGATCGGCACCGTGGTGTCGCTGCGGGTGTTCGAGCTGCCGCTGCTGCCGCCCTGGCCCGGCCTGGTGCTGGGCGGGCTGGTGGGCATCGGCCTGAGCCTGCTGGCCGGCTGGTGGGGCACCCGGCGCATCCTGTACACGCCCCCGGCGCTGGCCCTGCGCGAGGCGTAAGGCCAGCGCAGGCACGGCGTGGAGGCGCAGTCCACGCCGTGCCTGCGCAGGACGTGACCGCGCTGCAGGTGTTCGCGGTGTTCTGCGCGCTCCCGAGGTTCAAGGAAGGGAATCATCCACGCATGGCGTGGATCTACCTTGAGCTTCGGCCACACCACCTGCGTGGCGGTGCCGGAATCGCGGCTGCAGCTCCACGCCATGCGTGGATGCACCGGCCGATCACCCTTCCTTCGGCGCCTTTTCCACGTACGTGGCGAAGACCTGGTCGATCTGCGCGTCCTTCACCTTCTTGCCCGACTGGATCGCTTCGGCCTGGGTGAACAACGGGATGATCATCGCCATGCCGTCCAGCTTGGTCTTCAGGTGCACGCCCGGCGCCTGGCCCAGGAAACCGTCCCAGCGCTGGCGCACCTTGGCCCAGTAGCCGGCGGTGGCCTTCCAGTACTCACGGGCCGGGGTGAAATCGACCTCGGTGGTCTTCATGTAGTCGTTGAAGCCGAACTCGCGGGCGATCTCCACCTGGCTGCCGTCGGCATTGCGCTGCACCTTGGTGTTGAACTGTTCGTGGGTCCAGCCGTTCGGGGTCAGCGTGTGGCGGTTGACCACGGCCAGCGCGTTGTAGTCGCTGCGCTTGGTGTACTCGCGGCGCGGCAGCGGGCGCCAGCTCAGATCGCTGGTCCAGGTCGGTACGTTGTTCTCGTACGTCCACCTGCCCGTGCCGCAGTAGCGTGGCGCATCGCTTACCTCGTACACGCACTGGGTCCATGCGCCCTGGTTGAGGGCGGCCGGAACCGTGCGCACCTGCCAGGTCTGGTCGGCGCTGAACTCGAAACGGTTGGGCGCTTCATACACCCAGTCCTGCCGCCAGTGCTTGGTCACATGGCCACTCTTGCCGTCCACCAGCAGGTGCTGCAGGACAATGCGCGTCGGGCTGTCTTCAACCACGATCACCACTTCGTTGCCACCGCTGCGCATGGCCGGGGCACGCTCGTAGCCCGGCTTGAGCAGCACGGTTTCATCGAAGGCGAAATCCACGGTGTACTCGCCCTGCATGGCCAGGATGCTGTCATGGTCGCGGGCGGTGCTGGAGGGCTGGGCGTGGGCCAGGCTGCTGCCGGCAAGCAGCACCATCATCACGCTGGCGGTCTGGAACGTCATCGGGTTTCCTTCGGGGGTCGGTTCATCGGGACGCCATCCGTGGCGCGTCGTTCGTCCTGGGTCGGCCTACAGGTGCACCAGCGGCAGATCGCCGGGGGCGCGCGGCGCCGGGCGGCGGGCCGCCCCGGCACAACAGCAGTCATCCACCGGCAGCTCGCCGTCGGCGCCTTCCAGGCGGGCGATGCGCTGGGCGGTAGCCGCGCCCAGCGATGACAGCGTGGACAGGCTGGCGGCCAGCGTGTCACCGCCATCGGCGGCGTGCAGGCGCAGGGCACACAGGCGCCAGCGCTGCCCGCCCAGGTGGCCGGCCAGGCGCCGCCACAGGCGTTCGCCCACGCTGCTGGCATCGGCCGCATGCTCGGGCCCCGGCGGCAGCGTGGCCACCAGCCGGTCCCAGGCCAGGAAATCGCTGTCCGGCAGCAGGTACAGCCGCCATACGCAACGGCCCCGGGCATCGAGGAAGCACAGGCTTTCGCGCAGGCCCTCGCTGTCCACGCCCTGGCAGGCGTGCACGCGTACCGCCTGCCGCCAGCCCGCCAGTTCACTACCATCGGCGCGGTACAGGCACAGCACCGTGCCCAGCGCCGACAACTGCGATGGCGTCGGCCAGGCAACGCCGGCCGGCGCTGCCGTGGGGGGATGCCTGCGTGCGGACAGGGCGCGGCTCATGGGCTTACCAAGACACGGCCAGGCTGGCCGACAGGGTGCGGCCGGGGCTGCTGAAACGGTCACTCAGCGTGCGGTCGGTGATCAGCCCGGGGGTGATCGCCGACCACTCGATGTAGCGCTTGTCAGCCAGGTTGAACACGCCCACGTTGAAGGTCGCGCCCGGCGCGAAGTTCCAGTGCGCCATCAGGTCGAGCACGCCATAGCCGGCGGGCTGGTACACGCTGGCGGCCGGCGCGTTCGGGTTGGTCTGCACGGCCGGCGGCGGCAGGCGCTTCTTGCGCTGCACGAAGGTGCCGGCCAGTTCCACGCCCCAGGCATCGGCGTCGTAGCTCAGGCCCAGCGTGCCGCGCAGCGGATCGACCGAATCCAGCGGTTCGTCATCGGTGCGGTTGTCACCGCGCGACCAGGCCACCGCGCTGCGCAGGGCCCAGCCCTTCAGCGCGGGGCTGAGTTCGCCGAACTCCACGCCCGCCTTCATCTCGGCACCGTAGATGCGTGCATCGGCGATGTTCTGCGACTGGAACACGATCAGGCCCTGGGCGTTGCGGCCGGTGTTGACGTTGGATTCGATGAAATCCTTGTAGTCGTTGTAGTAGCCACTCAGGCTGACATAGGCGGCCGGTGCGATGAAGCGCAGGCCCAGTTCATAGCCATCGCTGGTTTCCGGCTTCAGGTCCGGGTTGGCGATGGCCGTGTAGCCGAAGGCCACGTTGGTCAGGCCGATGTTGACGTCGTTGTACGGCGGCGAGCGGAAACCGTGCGCATAGCCGGCGAACAGCGACCACTGGTCGGCGAAGCGCCAGACCATGCCCAGCTTCGGCGACACGCTGGTCTTCTTCAGCTGCGCCACGGCCAGGCCGGGATTGTCCTGGGCGAAGATGCTGTCCACGTCGGGCTTGAGCTCGTAGCGGTCCACGCGCACGCCGGGCACCAGCGACAGCTTGCCGCCGGCCAGGCGCATCTCATCCTGTGCGTACAGGCCCAGTTCGGTGGTCGTGGTGATCGGGAAATCGCGCACCGGGAAGGCGTCGGGGGTGACGGTGGTGCTGACCACGCCGGTGCTGCTGACCTGGTAGCCATCGCGTTTCTGGCGGATCTCGGTGCGGGTGCCTTCAAACCCATAGGTCAGCGCATGGTCCACGCTGCCGGTGGTGAAGGCCTTGTTGAGCTGGGCCTGCAGGCCATAGGCACGCTGGTCGAAGGAAAACACACGGTGGCGGCGGCTGCCATCGGTGCGCTTCTCGTCGGTCTGCTGGCGGGTCTGGCTGTTCTGCGTGTAGACCTGCCAGTACAGGCTGTCGGCGAACGGCTGGTCCAGCGCGTCGATCTCATGGGCCAGCGACAGGCGGGTGCGGTCCTGCGTGTCATGCGCCTTCATGCCGCTGGTCAGGGGCGCGCGCGGCGTCGGCACCGCGGTGGAAATCGCCGACAGCACATCGGTGTCGGTGGTGTCTTCGTTGCGTTCGGCGGTCAGGCGGAAGCGCTGGGTATCGCTGGGCGCATAGACCAGCTTGGCAAGCACGCTGCGGCCATCGCGGTCCTGCGGGTTGGGCGCGGTGCGGCGGTCGTTGTCCACGCGCACGTCACCCTTGTTGACCGTTTCCTGGCCCTGGCGGTGGTTGACGTTGACCAGGCCGCTCCAGTGCTCGCCCCCGAAGGCCCCGGTGGCACCGCCCAGCAGGCCCTTCCACTGGCCGTCATAACCGAACTTCAGGCCAACGTAGCTGTCCTTGCCGTCCTTGAGGTAATCGGCCGGGTCCTTGGTGACGAAGGCAACCACCCCACCGAGCGCGTCGGAGCCGTACAGCGAACTGGCCGGGCCACGCACGATTTCCACGCGCTTGAGGGTGTCCAGGTCGGTGAAGTTGCGGTTGGCATTGGAGAACGCACCGATGTCGAAGCTGGTCGGCATGGCGATGCCGTCGGTCTGGATGCGTACGCGGTTGCCCTGCAGGCCGCGGATGCGGATGCCGTTGAGGCCGAAACGGGTCGCGCTGCTGGTCACCGACAGGCCCGGCTCGTAGCGCACCAGGTCCTTCAGGTCCTGCACCAGGTGCCGGTCCATCTGCTCGCGGTCGATCACATCCACCGTGGCGGCCACATCGCTGACCGCACGTTCGGTGCGGGTCGCGGTGACCTGCACGCGATCGATGTCGCGCGTGGTGTCAGGCACGACGGCGGCATCCGGGGCGGCGTGGGCGGCCAGCGGAAGAGACAGGGACAGGGCAACGGACAGGGCGGTAGGACGGGTCATGGGCTCGATCAGGCAGGAGACCCCCGGCAACCGGCACGCCCATGGGAGGGCATGCAGGAATACCGAGGGGGAGAGAAAGGTGCGGTGGCCGCCTGCCCTGCCGGCAGGGCCGGCAGCAGGGAGGGAGGAGGCGACCGGACCGCAGTTACTTGGTCAGGATCAGCTTGTCGTTGCTGGTATGCCGCAGGCGGTAGAAACGGTCGCCATGCTGGATCAGGATTTCGCGGCGGCCCTTGAGCAGGGCTTCGCTGTCGATGACCTCTTCGGGCGGAACGACGCGGACAGGGCGATCGCGCAGGGTCAGCGTTTCGGGGCGCAGCAGTACAGGTTGAGCGTTCATGTGCATCTGGACTCGTGCGAGGGACGAGTCAAATGATAATGATTCTCAGTTGACAATCAACAACCATTCTCAAATTGATCGATGAGATTAATAATCGAATTTGCAAATTCGATAGACTCAGACTATCAAAAAGGGATCAGCGGGATCGGGAAAGGCCCATCCACGCCTGGCGTGGGTCCATCGCGGGCCCTGGCCGATCAGACGAAGGCGGATTCGACCTGGTGCCAGGCCGCTTCGTCCAGCTGCGCCAGGACTTCCAGTGCCTGCAGGTTCTGCAGCAGCTGCGCCACGCGGCTGGCACCGAGGATCACGCTGGAGACGTTCGGATTGCGCAGGCACCAGGCAATGGCCAGGGTTGCCGGGGGCTGGCCCAGCACGCGGGCGGCCTCGGTGAAACGCCGCACCTGCGCCAACCGGCGTTCGGCGTCACCGCCCAGCACCAGTTCCTGCAGCCAGCCCATGCCTCCCCGGCCCAGCCGGGCATCGGCCGGCATGCCGTCGTTGTACTTGCCGGTCAGCAGGCCCGAGGCCAGCGGGGAAAAGATGGTGGTGCCCAGCCCGGCGCCCGCGTACAGCGGCGCGTACTCCTGCTCCACCCGGTGGCGGTGCAGCAGGTTGTACTGCGGCTGCTCCATCGACGGCCCCTGCCAGCCATGCTGGCGGGCGATGTCCAGCGCCTGCTGGATCTGCGTGGCCGACCATTCGGAGGTGCCCCAGTACAGCACCTTGCCCTGCCGCACCAGGGTGTCCATGGCATGCACGGTTTCGGCGATCGGCGCGTCCGGGTCGGGGCGATGGCAATAATAAAGGTCAAGGTAGTCCACCCGCAGGCGCCGCAGCGCCGCGTGGCAGGCGTCGGTGACGTGCTTGCGCGACAGGCCGCGCTGGGTCGGGCGCGGGTCGCCGGCGCTGCCGAAGAACACCTTGCTGGATACGCAGTAACCGTCGCGCGGCAGGCGCAGGTCGGCGATCACATCGCCCATCACCTGCTCGGCACGGCCCTGGGCATAGCCCTCGGCGTTGTCGAAGAAGTTCACGCCATGGTCCCAGGCCGCCGCCACCAGGTTGCGGGCCTCGTCGCGGGGAATCTGGTCACCGAAGGTCACCCAGGCCCCGAAGGACAGGGCCGACAACGGCAGGCCGGTGGAGCCCAGACGACGGTAGAGCATGCGATTCTCCCTGCTGCAGGCCCGCATCCGGGCCGGAATGAGGCGGCCATTCTACCCGCCCCGGCCCCCGCAACCCCTTGCCGTTGCTCGCCTGATCGGTACCGATGGCCACCGCAGGGTGGCTTTTTCTTGCCCCGGCCCCGGCCCTGCACTAGGCTTCCCGTTTTTCGCGGCGCCCCAGGGGAGTCACATGGTCGAAGGTTTGGGTAGGATCGGCTTCGGCCTGTTCGGGTTGGCGGTGCTGATCGGCATCACCTGGTTGTTCTCCAACAACAAGCGCGCGGTGGACTGGAAGCTGGTCGTCACCGGCATCACCCTGCAGATCGCGTTCGCCGCGCTGGTGATCCTGGTGCCGGGCGGCCGCGACGTGTTCGATGCGCTGGGCCATGGCTTCGTGAAGGTGCTGAGCTTCGTCAACGAAGGCTCCGGCTTCATCTTCGGCTCGCTGATGGACACCAAGAACTACGGGTTCATCTTCGCCTTCCAGGTGCTGCCGACCATCATCTTCTTCTCGGCGCTGATGGGGGTGATGTACCACCTGAACATCATGCAGGCCGTGGTGCGCGTGATGGCCTGGGCGATCACCAAGGTGATGCGCGTGTCCGGTGCGGAAACCACCAGCGTCTGCGCCAGCGTGTTCATCGGCCAGACCGAGGCACCGCTGACCGTGCGCCCGTACATCGCCAAGATGACCCAGTCCGAGCTGCTGACCATGATGATCGGCGGCATGGCGCACATCGCCGGCGGCGTGCTGGCCGCCTACGTGGGCATGCTCGGTGGTGGCGACCCGGTGCAGCAGGCGTTCTACGCCAAGCACCTGCTGGCCGCCAGCATCATGGCCGCCCCGGCCACCCTGGTCGTGGCCAAGCTGCTGATCCCGGAAACCGGCACCCCGCTGACCCGCGGCACGGTCAAGATGGAAGTGGAGAAGACCTCCAGCAACATCATCGATGCGGCCGCGGCCGGCGCCGGCGACGGCCTGAAGCTGGCGCTGAACATCGGTGCGATGCTGCTGGCCTTCATCGCCCTGATCGCCCTGCTCAACGCCCCGCTGACCTGGCTGGGCGACGTGACCGGCCTGGCGGCCGCGATCGGCAAGCCGACCAACCTGTCCACGATCTTCGGCTACGTGCTGGCCCCGATCGCCTGGGTCATCGGTACGCCGTGGGTCGACGCCACCACCGTCGGCTCGCTGATCGGCCAGAAGGTGGTCATCAACGAATTCGTCGCGTATACCGAACTGTCGCAGATCGTGAACGGCCAGGTGCCGGGCATGACCCTCTCCAACGAGGGCCGCCTGATCGCCACCTACGCGCTGTGCGGCTTTGCCAACTTCAGCTCGATCGCCATCCAGATCGGTGGCATCGGCGGGCTGGCACCGGAACGTCGCCATGACCTGGCCAAGTTCGGCCTGCGCGCCGTGCTGGGCGGTACCATTGCCACGTTCATGACGGCGACCATTGCCGGCGTGCTGACGCATTTCAGCTGAACCCGTTTTGCTTGAGAACAGATCCCCTATGAGCAGTGTCGTCGTCGTCGGTTCCTTCAATGTCGATCACGTGTGGCGGTGCGAGTCGCTGCCCGCACCGGGCGCGACCATTGCCGGCCGCTACAGCACCGGACCCGGTGGCAAGGGCTTCAACCAGGCCGTGGCCGCCCGTCGTGCCGGCGCGCAGACCACCTTCGTCTGCGCGCTCGGCGATGACGCCGGTGGCGCGATGGCCCGTGGCCTGGCCGCCCAGGACCAGTTCGACCTGATCGCCGAAGCCAGCAGCGAACCCACCGGCACCGGCGGCATCTATGTCGATGCCCGTGGCCGCAACACCATCGTGATCGGCCCGGGTGCCAATGCCGCGCTCAGCACCGGCTTCGTGGCCGGGCAGCAGTCGCTGCTGGCAGGTGCGACGGTGGTGCTGGCGCAGCTGGAATCGCCGGTGGAAACCATCGAGGCTGCGCTGGCCGCCGCGCGCGAAGCCGGTGCCACCACCGTGCTCAACGCGGCCCCGGCCGACGCGCCGTCCAGCATCGGCCTGCTGAAGCTGGCCGACGTGCTGACCCCGAACGAGACCGAGTTCGTCGCCCTGCTCGGCCGCCATGTCGGTGAACGCGTGAACGCCGACGACGTGGCCGCCCTGGACGGCGCCAGCCTGCATGCGCTGTGCCGCAAGCTGGTCGGCAACGGCACCGTGGTGGTGACCCTGGGGTCGGTGGGCGTGTTCGTGTCGCACGCCGAGGAGAACCTGCGCGGCGACACCCAGCCGTACTACCGCGTGGGCGCCGAACAGGTCCAGGCCATCGACACCACCGGTGCCGGCGATGCCTTCAACGGCGCGCTGGTCGCGTCCATCGCGCAGGCACCGGAGGCTCCGTTCGCCCGCCACGTGCGTTTTGCCAACCAGTTCGCCGGCCGTTCCACCGAAAAGGAAGGCGCTGCCGCAGCCATGCCGCACTTCACCCCGGCCGACGTGGAAGCCAAATAAATCCGCGCCCTGCGTGGATGAACAAGCCCGGGCATGCAGATGCCCGGGCTTTTTAATGCCTTCGGTCCACCCGTGGCGTGGATCTACGGCCAGCGCCGCAGCATCAGCCCAGCCCAGCCCAGCCCAGCCGCCCACCATGACCGCCCCGTGGGGGCGACGGAAGCAACCCTCAAGCATCTGCTGATGCCGGTACGGCATATGCCCCGTCCGGATCGGCCTGAACCGGGCCGCCGCTGGCAGCGCCCTGCCAGCGGCGGCGGCCTACAATGGGCGCATGCAGATCGGCCCGTACACCATTGCCCCCAACGTCGTGCTGGCGCCCATGGCCGGCGTCACCGACAAGCCCTTCCGCCTGCTGTGCAAACGGCTGGGCGCGGGCCTGGCCGCCTCGGAGATGACCATTTCCGACCCGCGCTTCTGGAACACCCGCAAGTCCATCCACCGCATGGACCATGCCGGCGAGCCGGCCCCGATCAGCGTGCAGATCGCCGGCACCGAGCCGCAGCAGCTGGCCGAGGCCGCCCGCTACAACGTCGACCACGGCGCGCAGATCATCGACATCAACATGGGCTGCCCGGCCAAGAAGGTCTGCAACGCCTGGGCCGGATCGGCGCTGATGCGCGACGAAGCCCTGGTCGCGCGCATCCTGGAAGCGGTGGTGAAGGCGGTGGACGTGCCGGTTACCCTGAAGATACGTACCGGCTGGGACTGCGACCACCGCAACGGCCCGGTCATCGCCCGCATCGCCGAGGACAGCGGCATCGCTGCACTGGCCGTGCATGGCCGCACCCGCGACCAGCATTACACCGGCCAGGCCGAGTACGCGACCATCGGCGAGATCAAGGCGGCGCTGCGCATTCCGGTACTGGCCAACGGCGATATCGACTCGCCGCGCAAGGCCGCGCAGGTGCTGGCGCAGACCGGCGTGGATGCGGTGATGATCGGCCGCGCCGCGCAGGGCCGCCCGTGGATCTTCCGCGAGGTCGCCCACTTCCTGGCCACCGGCGAGGAACTGCCGCCGCCGTCGCTGGCCGAGGTCCGCGACATCCTGCTCGGCCACCTGCACGGCCTGCATGCGTTCTATGGCGAGGAACAGGGCGTGCGCATCGCGCGCAAGCACCTGGGCTGGTACGCCAAGGACCGGCCGGAGAATGCCGCCTTCCGCGCGGTGGTCAACCGCGCCGAGGATGCCGCCAGCCAGGTCGCGCTGACCACCCGGTATTTCGATGGCCTGATCGCCGGGGAACCGGCGATGCCGACCGCCGCCTGAGAACACTCCGTCCAGCGCATGCCGCCTGCAGCAGCCTGCCTGGAGCATCCCGTCGAGCACGCTCGACGCTACACGAGCCCGCCATGACCCCGCCGATCTCCTCCCCGACCTACCTGCATGGGTTCTCCGGCACCGAACAGCAGCGCCTGGTGACCCAGGCCCGCCTGCTGGAATCGTCCATCTTCGGCCAGATCGACTACAGCGGCGCACGCCGCCTGCTGGAAGTGGGCAGCGGCGTGGGCGCACAGACCGAAATCCTGCTGCGCCGCTTCCCCGAACTGCACGTCACCGGCGTGGACCTGAGCGAGGCACAGCTGGCCACCGCCCGCGAGAACCTGCAGAAGACCCCGTGGTGCAGCGACCGCTACACCCTGCAGCAGGCCGATGCCGGCGAACTGCCCTTCGAGGCCCGCAGCTTCGATGCCGCCTTCCTGTGCTGGGTGCTGGAACACGTGCCGTCGCCGGCGCGCGTGCTCAGCGAAGTGCGCCGCGTGCTGGCCCCGGGCTCGCCGGTCTACATCACCGAAGTGATGAACGCCTCGTTCCTGCTCGATCCGTATTCGCCGCATATCTGGCGCTACTGGATGGCCTTCAATGATTTCCAGTACGACCATGGCGGCGACCCGTTCGTCGGTGCCAAGCTGGGCAACCTGCTGCTGGCCGGCGGCTTCCGCGATGTGCATACCCAGATCAAGACCATCCACCTGGACAACCGCGAGCCGGCACGGCGCAAGACCATGATCGCGTTCTGGGAACAGCTGCTGCTGTCGGCGGCCGACCAGCTGCTGCAGGCCGGTGCGGTGGACCTGGAAACCGTGGAAGGCATGCGCCGCGAATTCCGCCTGGTGCAGAACGATCCCAACGCGGTGTTCTTCTATTCCTTCGTGCAGGGGCGGGCCACGGTGTACTGACCGCGCGGCAGCGGCGAGGCCGGGCGGCACAAGGTAGAATCGGCCGCGGCCCGGCGCCTGCTGTGGCGTCCTCCGGTCCTGCCCGGATGTCCTTCCCTGCGAGTGCCCGCCATGCCCCAAGGCAGTCCGTTGCCTTTCACCGCCCCCGACAGCGGCCTGCCCCATGGCCTCAGCCGCCGCCAGAGGGGCATTGGCCTGGCAATCATCGCCGTGCTGTGCGTGCTGTATGTCGGGTTCGCGCTGACCCCTTCCTCCTACGCGCTGGCCTTTGATTACCTGGGCCTGCCCGCGCAGGAACCGCTGCTGGGCAGCGCGCGGCTGATCCGCTCCGACGAATGGATGGTCTACACGCCTTACGTGCAGATCGCCGTGGCCAATGATTTCGGGCAGGTCAACGCCCACTCGCCGTACCACGAGGTGCTGCGCACCTTCCAGGCGCTGCCGCTGCGGGACTGGGGCCTGCTGTTCAAGCCCTACCACTGGGCCTTCATGCTGTTGCCGGCGGCCAATGCGTATTCGTTCTTCTTCCTGTTCATGGCCCTGGCCTTCGTGGCCGGCTGGGCCCTGTTCCTGCGCCAGCTGCGGCTGCCGCCCCTGGCGGCAGTACTGCTCTCGCTGACGTTGTTCTTCTCCCCGTTCGTCCAGGTCTGGTGGACCAGCAATGCCGGCGCCTTCGCCCTGGCCCCCTGGGGGGCCGTTGCCTGGCTGGGCATCGGCAACCGCTGGCTGCGGATTGCTGCCAGTGCCTACGCGCTGGCGGTGTGGCTGCTGGCAGTGGCCTATCCGCCGTTCATCCTGTCCAGCGTCCTGGCCATGGGCGTGCTGGTGCTGGCCTTCCGGCGCGATGCCCTGACACTGCCGCGCCTGGTCGATGCCATCGTCGCCGGGGCCTTGGCCCTGGCGGTGTTCGTCGGCTACTTCCACGCCATCATCGGCATCGTCCAGAACACGGTCTATCCCGGTCGCCGCGAAAGTGCCGGCGGTGGCGTCAGCGCGATCAGCCTGCTGGCCCATTGGCTGCCCAACCTGATGACCTACCGGTACGACCCGCTGCCGGCGTTCAAGCCCTCCAACGCCTGCGAAATCGCCGTGTTCAGCAGCCTGCTGCCGCTGTTGACCGCCGTGCTGGCCGACCACCGCCGGCTGCAGCAGTGGGCGCGGGCCAACACCACGACGGTGTCGATCTTCCTGGCGGGCACCGCCTTCATCGCCTGCTGGATCTTCCTGCCGGTGCCGCTGGCAGTCGGCAAGGCCACCGGGCTGTACATGGTCCCGCCCAGCCGTGCTCTGCTGGCCTTCGGCCTGCTGCTGACCATCGGCTGCGCCCTTGCCCTGTTCCACGGCGGGGTGCGCCTGGACCGCGCACGCCTGTGGAGCGTGCTGGCCTTGCTGCTGGCTGGCAGCCTGGCCAAGTTCGCCTTCGGCCAGGGCAGCGTCAGCCGCCTGCACAGTGCCGCCGATGCATGGCCCTACCTGTGCCTGGCCCTGCTGGCGTTCGCGGCTACGCGCCCGCAACTGGCCTCCCGGGCACTGACGGTGGTGCTGGCCGTGGCGTGCCTGGGCAACCTGCTGGCCACGGGGCTGTTCAATCCCGTGCAATCGGCCCGCCCGATCTTCGCCGTGGACCGCGCCGCAGTGCTGGCATCACTGCAGCAGAAACAGGCCGCGTTCACGCCCGATGGCGTGCTGGTGGCTGACGGGCACTACGGTGCACTGCTGCCGGGTATCGGCATTCCTGCCGTCAACCACGTGTTGTACCTGCCCCAGCTGGACTACTTCCACCGGCACTTCCCGGCCATGCCGGACAACGACTTCGATTTCACCTTCAACCGCTTCGCACACATCGCCGTTTCACGCACCGATGCCCCCGTCGTGGACGCCGATGTGGTGCGCCTGCCCGCAGCGACGATGCTGGCCGGTCCGCCACCAGCGGCCCCCTGTGCGGCAGCACCGTGCGCCGCGCGCCCCCAGCAGGACTGAACACATGCCCCTGGCCAACGCCAACATGGACGCACCGCCGAAAATCGCCGTCATCATTCCCTGCTACAAGGTGACCCGCCATGTCCTGGGCGTACTGGCGGCGATCGACGCGTCCGTGACCGCCATCTACTGCGTCGACGATGCCTGCCCGGAAGGCAGCGGCGCGCTGGTCCAGGCCCAGGCGCAGGACCCGCGCATCACCGTGCTGTTCCATGAGGTGAACCGCGGCGTGGGCGGCGCGATCAAGACCGGCTACCGGGCCGCCATCGCCGATGGCATGGACATCCTGGTCAAGGTCGATGGCGACGGGCAGATGGACCCGGCCCTGCTGATGGACTTCGTCGCACCCATCGCCGACGGCCAGGCCGATTACACCAAGGGCAACCGCTTCTGGAACCTGACCCACATCCGGCGCATGCCACCGCTGCGGCGGGTGGGCAACCTGCTGCTGTCGTTCATGACCAAGGCCTCCTCCGGCTACTGGCAGGTGTTCGACCCGACCAACGGCTACACCGCCATCCACGCGCGGGTGGCCAGCCACCTCAAGCTCGACGCCATCAGCGACCGCTATTTCTTCGAGACCGACATGCTGTTCCGGCTCAACACGGTGCGCGCGGTGGTGCAGGACGTGGCGATGGATGCCCGTTACGCCGATGAGACCAGCAACCTGCGCATCAGCCGCATCCTGGGCGAGTTCGCGTTCAAGCACGCACGCAACACGCTCAAGCGCATCGGCTACAACTATTTCCTGCGCGACCTGTCCATCGCTTCGCTGGAACTGATCGCCGGCAGCGTGCTGCTGGGCTTCAGCGCGGTGTTCGGCCTGTACCACTGGACGCAGTCGGCCGCGGCGGACGTCGCCACGCCGGTGGGCACCATCATGATCGCCACGGTGGCCCTGATCTCCGGCCTGCAGTTCCTGCTGGCCTTCGTCGGCTTCGACATCGCCAGCGTGCCGCGCCAGGTGCTGCACCGTTCCATCAAGGTCAACCGGCAGCCCGCCGGCTGACCCGCGCAGGCGTTACAGCACCGCCGCTGCCGGCGGCTCATGCCAGATGCGGTGCCACATCGCCGCCAGCCGCCGGCCCACCTCGGCGCGTGCCTGCGGGCTGCCGTAGTCGCTGCGCCGCTGCTCGGGCACCATCGCCTGCCACTGGCCGTCCGCCTGGCGGGCCACGGCGAAGTTGAAGGTGTAGTCCGGCTCCAGGCCCATGCGCAGGTCGCTGAGCACCAGCGTGCCATCCACCACCTGGGCACGCATGAAGCCGCGGTTGAACCACTGCAGGCGCTGCACGGCCGGCACATCGGCCGCTTCGCGCAGGGCCTGTACGTTGGACGGATAGCCCTGGAAGTGCATCGGCCCCTGGTCGGCCACCAGCGACCGGTCGGCCACCACGTAGCCACTGGGGGTCATTGCCACCACCCGCCACAGCAGGCTGTTGAACGGCATCGGCACCGAGAAGCGCGGCGCATCGCCCAGCCCCATCGCCGCCAGCTGCTGTTGCGCGGCACGGTCCACCTGGGCCTTGGCCAGCAGCGTCCAGCCCAGGTAGCCACTGCTGACCACCAGCGCGGCGGCCAGCACCTTGCCGGCCCAGGGCCGTGCCCGCCCGAACCAGGCCAGCACGCACCCCAGCAGCAGCCAGACCGTGTAGGCCGGATCGATGATGAACACGCTCGCCCCCATCGTCGGGTGCGGGCGCAGCGGCCACCACAGCTGCGTGCCGTAGACGGTGAAGGCATCCAGCAGCGGATGGGTGACCAGCGCCAGCTGCATCGCCCAGAACCAGCGCACCGGCGCCTGCGCGACCCGGCCCCGGCCGAAACGCTTGAACAGCCACCACACCAGCGCCGCCACCCAGGGCAGCACCAGCAGCGAGTGGCTGACACTGCGATGGTCGGTCATCACCGCCACCGGGTCGGCGGCGGTGAAGCCCAGCCACAGGGCATCCAGGTCCGGCAACGTACCGAGCGCGGCACCGGCCAGCAGGGCCGCGCGGCGATGTCCGGGCGGAGCGACAGCGGCGGCAACGGCACCGCCAAGAACGATCTGGGTCAGGGAGTCCATCCGCCGATGCTAGCGCGGCGGCTTTCGCAGCGTCGACCCACCACAGGCCCGCGCTTACGCGGCGGCGGCCTGCCTGGCCGCGCCGGGCAGCTCCACCAGGGTCTGCCCGTTGTGGTCCAGCAGCCGCAGCGAACCGTCATGGTCTTCGGCCAGCGCGGTCAGGCTCTCCACCCAGTCCCCATCGTTGGCATAGACCAGCCCGTCGCGCTCGACCAGCGCCGCGCGGTGGATGTGGCCGCAAACGATACCGTCCAGCCCCCGCCGGCGCACATCCTCCAGCCCGGCCTGCACGAAGCGCTCGATGTAGCGCTCGGCCGCCCCGCTCTGCTTCTTCAGGAACTCGGACAATGACCAGTAGCGCATCCCCAGCATGCGGCGCACCGCGTTGAGCAGGTGGTTGCCGGTCAGGATGCGGTAGTACAGCCAGTCACCGAATTTCTCCTGCAGGCCGCCGAAATGGGTGATCCCATCGTAGTCGTCACCATGGGCCACCAGCAGGCGGCGGCCATCGGCGGTCACGTGGATGGCCCGACGGCGCACCTGCATGGCCGGCAGCATCAGGCCGCAGACCTGACGCAGCGATGCATCATGGTTGCCGGGGATGTAGATGATTTCAGTCCCGGCGCGGCGCAGCGCATGCAGCGCCTGGATGACATCGCTGTGCGACTGCCGCCAGTTGGCACGGCGGTGCGCCATCCACCACAGGTCGATGATGTCGCCGACCAGGTACAGACGCTCGCAGCGCACCCCGGCCAGGAACCGCGCCAGTTCGGCGGCATGGCAATGGCGCGAGCCCAGGTGCACATCGGAAATGAACACCGCGCGGCGGTGCGGGCGCAGGGTGGCCACGGGGTTCATGCCGGCACCCCCGCATCGCGCAGGTAGCGTTTGCGTTTGTTGGGGCGGATCGCGCGCAGGTCCACTTCGATCAGCCCATCGATGGAATCGCTGAAATCCGGGTCCACGCCGAAGGCCAGGAAGCGCGCCCCACCCGGCTCGCACAGATCGGTGTACTGGCGGTAGAGCGTGGGCACGCCGGTGCCGAGCGCGGCCAGGTTGGCCTTGAGCACGTCGAAGGCCGCCGCTGCATCCAGTTCACCGAAGCTGGGCGGTGCGGCGAAGTACTGGAAGGGCTGGTTGGATTCCACCAGCCCGGCCACGCCACCGTAGTAGCGCTGGTAGTACGCCACCAGCTGCTCGCGCGCGGCCAGCGGCAGCGCGGCACTGATGGACACCGCGCCGAACAGGTAGCGGATGCCCGGCTGGCATTGCAGGTAGGCGCCGATGCCCTGCCACAGGTAGTCCAGGCTGCGGCTGCCCCAGTAATCGGGCACCACGAAGCTGCGGCCCAGCTCCAGCCCTTCGGCGATGCGGGTGATCGCATCATCGGAATAGCGGAACAACGACGCGCTGTACAGGCCGGCCAGGCCGCGCCGGGCCAGGGCATGGGCGCCGCGCATGATGCGGTAGGCCCCGGCAATGCGCTGGGCGGTGCCATCCCAGATCACGATGTGCTCGTACTGGGTGTCAAAGCCATCCAGGTCGCGGCTGCGGCCGGTGCCTTCCCCCACCTGGCGGAAGGTCAGCTCGCGCAGCCGCCCCAGTTCCAGCAGCAGCGGCGCATCGGCGGTGCACTGGGCCAGGCGGATCTCCTTGCCATCGGCGGTCTGCCCCAGCAGCGTGGCCGCGGCGATCCCGGCCGCCACCTGGGCCGGTGGCACCGGCGCGGCCAGTGGCTCGGGGCCGTCGATCGCCGCAGCCGGGTCCGGGCCACGCCCCAGGGCATACAACGTGCGCCGCACGGCCAGCAGCTGCGCCCCGGGGTCGCCCTGCCCCAGCCGCATCGGTTCACCGATGCGCAGCCGCAACGGGCGCCCACGGCGGGCGAACATCTCCCGGGCCAGCAGGGCCGTACCGGCCGGCTTGAACAGGGTGGAGGCCCCGTAGAACAGCGCCGAGTTGCGCGCCTCCACCCGCACCGGCAGTACCGGCGCGCCCGCAGCCCGGGCGAAACGGACGAAACCGCGCTGCCAGCGGCCGTCGCGGATGCCACGCAGGGACAGGCGGGACACTTCGCCGGCCGGGAACACGATCACGCACTGCTCCGCTTCCAGCGCCTGCTCCACCGCCTGCAGGCTGGTGCGCTGGGCCTTGCCCCCCAGGATGCGGACCGGCAGCAGCAGGTCCTGCAGCGGGGCGATCGCCCCCAGCAGGTCGTTGGCCACGATCCGCACATCACGCCGGATGCGCCCGACCGCGTCCAGCAGGGCCAGGGCGTCCAGCGCACCGGAGGGATGGTTGGCCACGATCAGCAGCCGCCCGGTGGCCGGAATCCGCGCCAGCGCGGCCGGATCGACCTGGTACTGGCTGTCCAGGAACTCCAGCCCGGCGGCCACGAAGCCGAAACCGCGCAGGTTGGCGCTGCGCTTGAGGAAGGCCTCCACCTCATCCAGCCGCGACCAGCGGCCGACGCTGCGCAGCAGGGGCCGTGCGAACTGGCCGCGACGGCCGTGGAACCAATCGGGAAAGCGTTGCTGCAGACGCTGCTCGAGTTCTTCCATGGCGTGCTCTGTGCCCGGCGGCCGGATTGGCCGTGAGCCTGCGCCCGGGAGGCGGCAGCCACATTGCGGTTTGGCGGCAGATCGATGACGGCCCCGGCGCCGGGGCCAATGGTCACGCCAGTGGAACACTGCCCCTGCACCATGCCCCCCTGGGGCGCGCCGGACCTTGTGCTGCGGGCCACGCCGGCTTAACCACCGGCAACCCATACAGGTTCACAATGCACGGGCGGCGCACCCCGTGTATGATGCGCGCCCATCTTTCCATCCGAATCAAGGGATATTACGCCTGATGTCCAGCTACCTGTTCACCTCCGAATCGGTCTCCGAAGGCCATCCGGACAAGATTGCCGACCAGATCTCCGATGCGGTGCTGGACGCGATCCTGACCCAGGACCAGCGCGCCCGCGTGGCCTGCGAAACCATGGTCAAGACCGGTGTGGCGATTGTCGCCGGCGAAATCACCACCAGTGCCTGGATCGACCTGGAAGCGCTGACCCGCAAGGTCATCCTGGACATCGGCTATGACAGCTCCGACGTCGGTTTCGACGGCGCCACCTGCGGCGTGCTGAACCTGATCGGCAAGCAGTCCCCGCACATCGCCCAGGGTGTCGACCGCAAGAAGCCCGAAGAAATGGGCGCGGGCGACCAGGGCCTGATGTTCGGCTACGCCACCAACGAAACCGACAGCTACATGCCGGCGGCGATCCACCTGTCGCACCGCCTGGTCGAGCAGCAGGCCAAGATCCGCAAGAAGAAGAACTCGCCGCTGTCCTGGCTGCGCCCGGACGCCAAGAGCCAGGTCACCCTGCGCTATGAAAACGGCGAAGTGGCCGCCATCGACGCGGTGGTGCTGTCCACCCAGCACGCCCCGGGCATCAAGCAGAAGGACCTGATCGAGGCCGTCCGCGAAGAGATCATCAAGCCGGTGCTGCCGGCCAAGTGGCTGCACAAGGGCACCAAGTTCCACATCAACCCGACCGGCAAGTTCGAGATCGGCGGCCCGGTGGGCGACTGCGGTCTGACCGGCCGCAAGATCATCGTCGACACCTACGGCGGCTGGGCCCGTCACGGTGGTGGCGCCTTCTCCGGCAAGGACCCGTCCAAGGTCGACCGTTCGGCCGCCTATGCCGCCCGCTACGTCGCCAAGAACGTGGTGGCCGCCGGCCTGGCCGACCGCTGCGAAGTGCAGGTCTCCTACGCCATCGGCGTGGCCGAGCCGACCTCGATCTCGGTCACCACCTTCGGCACCGGCAAGATCAGCGATGAGCAGATCGAGAAGCTGATCCGCAAGCACTTCGACCTGCGTCCGTACGGCATCATCAAGATGCTGGACCTGATCCACCCGATGTACCAGCAGACCGCCGCCTACGGCCACTTCGGCCGCAAGCCGAAGGAGTTCAGCTACCTCAACGGTGCTGGCGAAACGGTCAACGCCACGGCCTTCTCCTGGGAGAAGACCGACCGCGCCGCCGCCCTGCGCGCCGATGCGAAGCTGAAGTAAGAAAGACGAAGGGCCGCGCAAGCGGCCCTTCCCTGTTCTGTAGAGCCGAGCCATGCTCGGCTTTCTTTTTGCCTGCCCCAACAGCGGCTGCCAAGCAGGGGCCCGGCTCCACACGCACCACGCCACGCCGATACAATCCGGCCATGCCTACCGAACTCAAGACCCACCAGCTGTCCATGACCGTGCTGATGTCGCCGGACATGGCCAATTTCTCCGGCAAGGTCCACGGCGGCGCCATCCTGCGCCTGCTCGACCAGGTCGCCTATGCCTGCGCCAGCCGTTATGCCGGCAGCTACGTGGTCACCCTGTCGGTGGACCAGGTGATGTTCCGCCAGCCCATCGCGGTGGGCGAACTGGTCACCTTCCTGGCCTCGGTGAACCACACCGGCACCTCGTCGATGGAGATCGGCATCAAGGTGGTGGCCGAGGACATCCTCAAGCGCAGCGTGCGCCATGCCAACAGCTGCTTCTTCACCATGGTCGCGGTGGACGAAGACGGCAAGCCCACCCCGGTGCCCGCACTGCAGCCCACCAGCTCGGACGAGAAGCGCCGCCAGGCCGCCGCGCTGATCCGCCGCCAGCTGCGCCAGGAAATGGAACAGCGGCACCTGGAACTGCTGGCATCGAACCCGCCTTCGCCGGAAGAATGAGCGCGCCCGCCGGGCATCGCCCGGCGGATGCAGGTCACCCCGTGTTCTGCACGCCCTGCGAGACGCCGTTCACGCAGGCCACCAGCGCGCGCAGCAGGTCCTCATCTTCGCGCCCGCTGGCCCGCCAGCGCTGCAGCAGGTCCACCTGCAGCACGCTGATCGGATCCACGTACGGGTTGCGCAGGCGGATCGACAGCGCCAGCCGTGCATCGTGCTGCAGCAGGGTGTCCTGCCCGGTCAGTGCCAGCACCCAGCGCGCGGTCAGCTCCAGCTCGCGCTGGACCTGCGGGAAGAAGCGCCCATGCAGGTCGCCGGACAACCGCGAGAACTGCTCGGCGATGGTGATATCGCCCTTGGACAGCACCATCGCGATGTCGTCCAGGAAGGTGCGGAAGAACGGCCAGTCGCGCGCCATCACGCGCAGGGCCGCTTCGTGGCCGGCATCGGCGGCGGCCTGCAGGCCGCTGCCCACGCCGTACCAGCCCGGAATCACCGCACGCGCCTGGCTCCAGGCGAATACCCAGGGGATCGCCCGCAGGTTGCCCAGCGCGGCATCCTGCCCCAGCCGGCGCGACGGCCGCGATCCCAACGTCATCCGCTCGATCACATCGATCGGCGTGGCCGTGCGGAAGTAATCCATGAAACCCGGCTGGCCGACGAACCCGCGGTAGGCCGTGCTGCTGGCCTCGGCCACCTGGTCCATCACCGGCCGCCAGTCGTCTTCGCGCGGCTCCGGCGCGCGCGGGCGCAGGCTGGCACGCAGGACCGCGCCGCTGGCCTGTTCCAGCGAGCGCAGCGCCAGCGCGCGGATACCGTACTTGCGGTGGATCACCTCGCCCTGTTCGGTCACCCGCAGGCGGCCGTCGATGCTGCCGCGCGGCGAGGCATCCACGGCATGGGTGGTCTTGCCACCGCCCCGGCTGATCGAGCCGCCCCGGCCGTGGAAGAAGGTCAGGCGGATGCCGGCTCCGGCCGCCACCTCCATCAACTCCACCTGCGCACGCTGCAACCCCCAGCGCGAGGCGGCGATGCCGCCGTCCTTGCTGCTGTCCGAGTAACCGAGCATCACCATCTGCACATCACCACGTGCACGCAGGTGCGCGCGGTACACCGGATCGTCCAGCAGATCGCGCAGGGTGGCGGTGCCACGCTTGAGATCGTCCACGGTTTCAAACAGCGGTGCGATGTCCAGCGGCACGGCACCTTCGGCATCGACCAGGCCACCGCGTCGTGCCAGCGCCAGCACCGCCAGCACATCGCTGCGGTCATGCGCCATGGAAATGATGTAACTGCCCAGCGCATCACCACCATGGCGTGCACGCGCATCGGCCAGTGCCGCAAACACCGCGTCCAGGCGCTGGTTGCCCTCGTCATCGGCCCGGGGCAGCGGCACTTCGCCACTGGCATGCGGACCCAGCACGCGCGCACGGCCCAGCGCGTCCAGCGCCTGCCACGCCTGCTCGCCCCCCAGCACGGCGGACAGCGCGCGCGCATGCACGCTCGATTCCTGGCGCACGTCCAGCCGCGCCAGGTGGAATCCAAAGGTCTTCACCCGCCACAGCAGGCGCTGCACGGCGAAGCCGCCGGCGTGTTCGCCACGGTGAGCGCGCAGGCTGTCCAGGACCAGCTGCAGGTCATCGATCAGCTCATCCGGGCCGGCATAAGCGCCATCGCCATCCTCCAGCGTGGCCTGCAGGCGCGCGCGCATGCGGTCGTTGAGCAGGCGGTACGGCATGTCGGCATGGCGGGGCCGCGACTGTACCTGCGGCAGCAGCTGCTGGTACCGCGCCACGCGTGCCTGCAGTGCATCACTCACCCCCACCCGTTCGGTGGACTGGCTGAGCAGGCTGGCCAGCTGCAGCAGTTCCTTCTGGTAACGCCCCAGCACGGCCTGCCGCTGTGCATCGAGCGTGTTGCGGATGGTGCTGGCATCCACGTTCGGGTTGCCATCCATGTCACCGCCCACCCAGGTACCGAAGCGCAGCAGGCGCGGCAGTGGCAGTTCCTGTCCATAGGTATCGCGCAGCGCCTGCTGCAGCGATTCGTACAGCACCGGTATCACCCGGTACAGCACCTGCACCAGGTAGAAGCCGACGTGCTCGCGTTCGTCATCGACAGTGGGCCGCACCGGCGAGGAATCGGTGGTCTGCCACGAAGCGGTCAATGCCATGCGGAAGCGCGCGGCATCGGCGGCCGCTTCGCCCGGCGTGCGCTGGCCGTCGAGGTTGTCCACCAGGCTGGCCACCATCAGCTGCTCTTTTTCCAGCAATGCGCGGCGCACGGCCTCGGTGGGGTGCGCGGTGAACACCGGTTCGATGTCGATGCGCGGCAGCCAGTGGGCCAGCTCGTCCAGGCCCACGCCCTGCGCCTTGAGGTGCTGCAGCGCATCCTGCAGGCCATCGGGCTGCGGCGCAGCGGTGCCGGCACGCTGGTAATCGCGGCGACGGCGGATGCGGTGCACGCGCTCGGCGATGTTGACCACCTGGAAGTACGTGCTGAACGCACGCACCATGGTTTCAGCCTGCTGCGGCGTGCGCCCGGCCAGCTCGGTGGCCAGCTCGGACAGCGGCGCCTGGTTTTCGCGGCGGGCGATGGCGCGGGTGCGCACGTTCTCCACGTCGTCGAAGAAGGTATCGGACACCTGCTCGATCAGCAGGTCACCGACCAGCGCGCCAAGGCGGCGCACATCATCGCGGAGCGGAAGATCGGGGGAAGCGAATTCGATGCTGCTGCGGTACTCGTTCATCGGCGACGCACGAACCTCGGGGCATGATCCGCCGCCAAGCCTACCCCAGTTCGGAGCCGTTGCTGCAGTGCGGAAATGGTTTCATCTGCACGCATCCGGGCAGCGCCGTGGTGACAGCGCCGACGGGGAAGCACCGGCCGTCGCGCGCAAGACGGCATTTTCGCGATCGGGATGAAGCACCGTCGACCAGCAGCCGACGCTCCCCGTGCTACATCGTTCCCCTGCGTCGATCCAACGCGACGATGCCAACGCGGCCCCCATTGCGGGGGCCGCGGTCATGCACGCAGCTCAGCGCTTCTTCTGTGCCTTGGCCGGCTGTGCCGGGCCGATGGTCTGCTCCAGCCAGCGCTCGCTCTCGGCCAGCATGGTCATGATCGATTCGCGTGCGCGGTACGCGTGCGATTCGTTGGGCAGCATCACCAGCCGCGCGTCGCCACCCAGGCCCTTCACCGCTGCGAACATGCGCTCGCTCTGGATCGGGAACGTGCCGGAGTTGTTGTCATCCTCGCCATGGATGAACAGGATCGGGTCCTTGATCCGGTCGGCATAGTTGAACGGCGCCATCTTCTGGTAGATGTCCGGTGCCTGCCAGTAGTTGCGGTCCTCGGCCTGGAAACCGAACGGGGTGAGCGTGCGGTTGTAGGCACCGCTGCGGGCGATGCCGGCCTTGAACAAACGGGTATGCGCCAGCAGGTTGGCGGTCATGAACGCGCCGTAGGAATGGCCACCGATGGCGATGTGGTCACGGTCGGTGACACCCCGCCGTACCACTTCATCGACAGCCGCCTGGGCGTTGGCCACCAGCTGTTCGATGTAGGTGTCGTTGGGTTCCTTGTCACCCTCGCCGATGATCGGCATGGTCGGGCTGGCCAGCACGGTATAGCCCTTGGCCAGGAACGCCTGCGGCCCCCAGTAGCTGATCGCGTTGAAGCGGTACGGCGAGCCGGTGACCTGGCTGGCCGCAGCGGCGCTCTTGAACTCCCCGGGATAGGCCCACATCAGCATCGGCCGCGGGCCATCGCGCTTGGGGTCATAGCCCGGCGGCAGCAACAGGGTGGCGGTCAGGTCCACGCCATCCTTGCGCTTGTAGCGGATCTGCGCGTTCTGCACGCCCTTGAGCTGCGGCAGCGGGTGCGCGAAGCGGGTCAACGCACGCGGGGCCGCCGTGGCGTCGGCCAGCGGCTGCACCAGGTAGTTGGCCGGTTCATCCGGGCTTTCCCGGGTCAGCAGCAGCGACGTGGCCTGCGCATCCAGCAGCGCGATCGGCTGTGAATAGGTCGGGGCCTGCGAATGGAACAGGCGGGTGGCCGTGCGCGTGTCCAGGTCGAAGCGGTCCACGAACGGGCGGTCACCTTCCGGCGAAGCACCGGCGCCGGACAGGTACACGTTGCGGCCATCGGCACTGGTCTGCAGCAACGCACGGCCGCGCGCATCACGCACCAGCAGCGGCCGCCCCGGATCGGCATAGCGGTCCTGCGCGTTGCGGTCGAACAGCAGCACCGCTTCGCGATCGGCATGGTCCGGCGCCAGCTTCCACGTGCGGGTCTGGCGCGTCTTCCACCACGACTCGTTCAACAGAGCCAGCTCGCCGCTGCCCCACTGGATGCCCATGTAACGGCTGCCAAGGCGGGCCAGCGTCACCGGCGGCGTATCGAACGGCGCGGCCTGCATGAACACCGCATCGCGGATGGCCGCCTCGCGGCCCGGGTCGCCCCCGTCCTGGGCCTCGGCCCAGACCAGCGTGGCATCGGCATCGCCACGCCAGCTGGCGCGGCGCACACCGGTTTCCACCGCATCGTTGCCTGCCGGCAGGCCATCCACCAGCGGGCGCTCGGCCAGGGTATGCACCAGCTTGCCGCGGCGGTCCAGCACCTCGATGCGCTGCGGGAAGTCTTCCACCGGCACCTGGTACGAATACGGGCGCTGCACCCGCGCACTCAGTACATAGCGGCCATCCGGCGATACCGAGAAGGCATCGAAGATGCCGGCGCTGCCGATCTCGCGCACGCGCCCTTCCAGGCTGATCTCCACCGGCTGGGCCGTGGCGTAGTAGTCGAACTGGCGCGCATCCGCCTCATTCTTCAGCAGGTCCTGGTAGGTGCGGATGGACACCACGCCGGTACCCTGGCGGGTCTGCTGCACGGCCGGGCCCATGGGGATGCCGTCGGTGGACGGCGGCGTGCCTGCGTTGGCCGGCTGCACCATCACGATCAGCCCACGGCTGTCGGGCAGCCATTCATAGCCCTCGCCCAGGACCGTATTCAGGCCGCTGGCCAGTTTCCGTGCCTGCCCGGCGGCCACGTCCACCAGCCACAGCTCATTGGCACCGGTCGCCGCATCGACACGGTTGAAGGCCAGCCATTTCTGGTCCGGCGACCAGGCCAGCGTCGCCAGCGACAGCGGCTGCGGCAGGCCGCTGATCTGCCGTTGCGCGCCATCGGCCACGTTCATCAGCCACAGCGATTCGCCAAAGCTGAACCGGCTCTCGGAAAACGTCCGCGGGTTGATGCGTACGCCGGCCAGCTTCAGCTCCGGCTGGGCCACCACCTGGATCGACGGCAGCGCAGGCATCTGCAGCAGCGCGGCCACGTCACGACGCGGCGACAGCGACAAGGTCGGTGCCCGTACCTGGTCCACGACCGCCTGCAGGGCGGCCGAGGGCAGCTCGTAGCCGGCCACCTGGCGGTCCTGCCCAGCCTCGGCCTCGGCCTGGGCGGGAGCCGACCAGGCCGTGGGCGCCACGGCCAGCAGGGCCATCGACAGGACCAGGCCGGTCCAGCGCCGCGCCGGGCGCATCTGCATGCTCATCGTTCCACCTTCCACTGCACGTAAACCGTGGACGTTAGCAGTGCCGGCACACCGTTCCATCTGCCGATGGTTGGGTCATCGGGGCGTCACGCAGGAGGCGCGATATAATGGGCATTCTCCCCTGCCGAGGGGCGCTGCGACCGGAACCCCACAGGCCCGGCCAGGCTCGGTGGGCGGCACTGCAACAACGGCGCCCGGCACGCAAACGAGCCTGCTCGTCCACAACCGGAGCTTGACCCATGAATGCTGTTGCAAAGACCTTCTCCACCGAAGGTGATTACAAGATCGCCGACATCTCCCTGGCCGACTGGGGCCGCAAGGAGCTGGACATCGCCGAGCACGAGATGCCGGGCCTGATGTCGATCCGCCGCAAGCACGCCGCCACCCTGCCGCTGAAGGGCGTGCGCGTGACCGGTTCGCTGCACATGACCATCCAGACCGCCGTGCTGATCGAGACCCTGAAGGACATCGGCGCCGACGTGCGCTGGGCCTCGTGCAACATCTTCTCGACCCAGGACCAGGCCGCTGCGGCCATCGCCGCCACCGGCACCCCGGTGTTCGCCTGGAAGGGCGAAACCCTGGAAGAGTACTGGGACTGCACCCTGGACGCGCTGACCTTCACCCTGGCCGACGGCACCCTGACCGGCCCGGAACTGGTGGTGGACGACGGCGGTGACGTGACCCTGCTGATCCACAAGGGCTACGAGCTGGAAAACGGCAGTGACTGGGTCAACACCGCGTCCGGCTCGCACGAAGAACAGGTCATCAAGAACCTGCTCAAGCGCGTGGCCATCGAGCGCCCGGGCTACTGGGGCCGCGTGGTCAAGGACTGGAAGGGCGTTTCCGAAGAAACCACCACCGGCGTGCACCGCCTGTACCAGCTGGCCCAGGCAGGCACCCTGCTGATCCCGGCGATCAACGTCAACGACTCGGTCACCAAGAGCAAGTTCGACAACCTGTACGGCTGCCGCGAATCGCTGGCCGACGGCCTCAAGCGCGCGATGGACGTGATGCTGGCCGGCAAGGTCGCCGTGGTCTGCGGCTACGGTGACGTGGGCAAGGGCTGCGCCGCGTCGCTGCGCGCCTACGGTGCCCGCGTGATCGTCACCGAGATCGACCCGATCTGCGCCCTGCAGGCGGCGATGGAAGGCTACGAGGTCAACACCCTCGAATCGACCCTGGGCCGTGCCGACCTGTACGTCACCACCACCGGCAACAAGGACATCATCCGCATCGAGCACCTGAGCGCGATGAAGGACCAGGCCATCGTCTGCAACATCGGCCACTTCGACAACGAGATCCAGGTCGATGCGCTGGTGAACTTCCCGGGCGTGCAGAAGATCAACATCAAGCCGCAGGTGGACAAGTACGTGTTCCCGAACGGCAACGCGATCTTCCTGCTGGCCGAAGGCCGCCTGGTGAACCTGGGCTGCGCCACCGGCCACCCCAGCTTCGTGATGTCCAACAGCTTCGCCAACCAGACCCTGGCCCAGATCGACCTGTGGGCCAACAAGGACACCTACGAGAAGAAGGTGTACCTGCTGCCGAAGCAGCTGGACGAGGAAGTGGCGCGCCTGCACCTGGAAAAGATCGGCGTGAAGCTGACCACCCTGACCCAGGAACAGGCCGACTACATCGGCGTGCCGGTGGAAGGCCCGTTCAAGCCGGACCACTACCGCTACTGATGCCTGCGGTGGGCCGGCCGGCGGCTGGCACTACCGGTGCATGCAACACACGGAACGGGCGCCTTCGGGCGCCCGTTCTGCGTTATCCACGCATGGCGTGGATCTACCATGGCAGCCCGTGCCATCCACGCGTGGCGTGGATCTACTGGCCATCGGTTCCCGACGCCGGCGTGGATGCCGTACCTGGTAGATCCACGCCATGCGTGGATGCTCTCCGGCAGGAGCCTCGGTCAAGGCAACCCGCCCGTGCCACGCTAGGATGCGCCCATGACCCCGGCCATCAACCTGCTCAAGCGCGAGAAGATCGCCCACACCGTGCGCAGCTACGTGCACGATGCCCACGCTGAATCCTACGGCGGCGAAGCCGTGGACAAGCTCGGCCTGGACCCGGCACAGGTGTTCAAGACCCTGCTGGCCAGCACCGAAACCCACGAACTGCTGGTGGCGATCGTGCCGGTCGCCGGCCAGCTGGATCTGAAGGCGCTGGCCGACGCCGCCGGCTGCAAGAAGTGCGAGATGGCCGCCGCCGAAGCCGCGCAGCGCGCGACCGGCTACCTGGTCGGTGGCATCAGCCCACTCGGGCAGAAGAAGCGCCTGCGCAGCTTTCTCGATGCCAGCGCGCAGGCACTTCCCACGCTGCATGTCAGCGCCGGCCGCCGTGGCCTGGAAGTGGAGCTGGCACCGGCCGACCTGCTGCGCCTGACGGCAGGCCACTACGCGCCCATCGGGAAAGCCCGCTGATGCGCTGGCCCTGGCAGGCACCGTCGCCACCACGGCTCGACGACCCGCAGGCCGACGTGCTGCTGCAGGACCTGTGCTCGCGCGATGCCGCGCGCATCCACCGTGCCGCCAGCCAGGTCGCGCGCTTGTTCACCCCGGCCTCGCTTGATGCATTGGCCGCACAGTCGGCCACCATCGAACGCGCCTGCGAAGGCATCGCCCTGGGCGGCATGCTGGTCAGCAACCAGGTGCACCTGGCCTTCGCGCTGCGCCGCCTGCGCTGGTGGCATGAGCGCAGTGGCTGCCTGTGTGCGCTGTATCCGCAGTACCCGTTCTTCGACCCGCGGCGGCTGATCGAGCAGGAACAGGTGCGATTGGTGGCGCAGGGCACGGCAGAGGATGGCTGGGGCGATTGCCATCGCGTGGCCTGCGTGCAGTGCGGGCAGCCGTGGGACGCCACCGATCGCGAATACCATTACCCGTGGTGGGAGTGGAAGACCGCCTGACCGAAGCGCATCCACGCATGGCATGCATCTAGCGCACTCCCATGCGTGGATGGGGCGTCGCAGGAATCAAGGCCGCCAGTTGGCGTTGTTTTCCCAGAACTGCACGGCACGCTGGTAGGCCTCCCGGTCCAGCGGAACGCCGGAACCGCCCTCCTCCACGCCCAGCGCGTTGCGCATCATGGTGATCGGCGCCATCGGCACTTCTTCCGGTTCGGCGGTATAGATGCATCCGACAATGCCCCAGTCGGCCTCGATCGGCGATCCTTCCTTCGCCAGCTGCCCGGCGCTGTACAGGATCACCACCAGGTAGTTCGCACGCGGCGATTCCACGCCCTCGAACCAGCGCACCAGCACCGGCAGTTCCTCGCGGTTGCGCGCCTCGTAGCCGCTGCGCAGCAGATGGCGGTTGGCCTCGGTGACCGGTACCGTCAGGCAGCGCGTGCTGGTCCAGTTCTCGTAGACGAACAGCTTGCAGAACGGCGCGTAGCCATCGAGCACCTTCAGCGGCGCATGCGCATTGAGGTGGGCCTCGAACTGCTCGGCAGTGCAGTCCTGGACGGTGTTGCCGCGCGGCACGCGCGGGAACAGGCGGGGGCGGGCGAAATCGGTGAGGACGATGGACATGGCACGGCGTGTTCTGGAATTCCGCTGCACAGGGTAACCGCCCCGGCGGCAGGCAGGGCGGGATGCCAATGGTCACTGGCACCGGCCTCCCGCTTGCCGCAGGCTGCGGGCGACCCCACGCACGGATCGCCGGCTCATGGATGCAGCACGCGCGTTGCCCCGCCCCACCCGCCGTCGCCGCTGGCTACAAGGGCTGGCCGCTCTGCTGCTGGCACCGCCCTTGCTGTTCATGGCCGCCCTGCTCTGGCCGCTATCGCCACCGCCCTTGCCCGAGCCCGGCAACAGCCGCGTGATCGTCAACGTGCGGGTGGTGGACATCGCGCGCGGCCAGGCCAGCGAACCCACCACCGTGACCGTGCGCAACGGCACGATCACCGCCATCGGTGAAGGAACGCCGGAGGCGGCGTTGCCTGTATTCGATGCGGGCGGCCGCTGGCTGCTGCCCGGCTTCTGGGACATGCACACCCACGCCCTGCAGCTGTCCCCCCAGCTGCAGTTCCCGCTGATGCTGGCCAACGGCATCACCGGTACCCGCGACATGATGGACTGCCCGCAGGCCACCGACCCGCTGATCGCCTGCGTGGCCGACAAGCGCCGCTGGACCGCGCAGGCCATTGCCGGGCAGTCCGCCGCGCCGCGCTTCGTGCAGGTGGCCAGTTTCTACTTCGAGGACCCGGCCCTGCAGGGCGAAGCCGCCGCGCAGCGTGCACGGGACTACAGCGCGCGCGGTGTCGATGCACTGAAGGTCTACAACCGCCTGCGGCCGGCCACCTACCAGCGGCTGGCGGTGGAAGCCCGCCGCCTGCAACGCCCGCTGGTCGGCCACCTGCCCAAGGCGGTGGCGCTGGAAGATGCCCTGCAGGCGGGACAGCGCAGCTTCGAGCATGCCCACCTGTTCGTCCGCCATTGTTTCGATGGTGCGGCGGCGTGGCGGCGCGGCGGGCTGGATGCGCAGTCCCCCCTCGTGCTGGCCGAACGCATGGTCAGCGGCCACCAGCCCGCCCGCTGCGATGAGGCATTCGCCTCGATGCAGGCCCACGGCGCGGCATTCGTACCCACCCATGTCACCCGTGAGGAAGACGCGCGCGCGCGCGATCCTGCGTTCCTCGACGATCCGCGCCTTGCCTACCTGGATCCGCTCTCGCGCTGGGCATGGCGTGATGACCTGCAGGCCACCGTGGAACGCTACCCCGGCCAGCGCGGCGATGACGCGCTGAAGGCCTACTTCGATCAGGGCCTGGCCCTGACCGGCCGCGCACATCGTGCGGGCGTCACCGTGCTGGTGGGCACCGACACCGGGTTGGGCGGGTTCCGCTACCACGATGAACTGCAGTGGCTGCGCCAGGCCGGGCTCAGCCCGGCGGAAGTGCTGCGCGCGGCCACGCTGCAGGCCGCACGCCACCTGGACCTGCAGGCGCGGCACGGCAGTGTCGAGACCGGCAAGGCCGCGGATCTGGTGCTGCTCGATGGCGACCCGCTGCTGGACACCGCCAACACCCGGCGCGTACATGCCGTGCTGCTGGCCGGCCACCTGTACGACCGCCCGCGGCTGGATGCGCTGCTGGCCCATGCCCGCGCGCAGGCACGTTCACCGGCGGTGATGGCACGCCTGCTCTGGGGCTTTCTCACCAGCCCGGTCAGCGCCGAGCTGTAGCCGCCCCTACAACGCCATCCGCTCGCGCAGTTCCCGCGCCTGCCGCCGCGATACTTCCACCTCGCTGCCGTCATCCAGCGCCAGGTCGTAGCCATCGCCAACGCTGGGGGTGACCGCGCGGATGCGCCGCAGGTTGACCAGGGTATTGCGGTTGGCACGGAAGAACAGATCCTGCGGCAGCCGTGCTTCCAGCGCGCTCAGGCTGCGGGTCAGCAGGGCATTCTGGTCGCGGAACCACAGCCGCGTGTAGTTGCCATCCACCACCAGCCGGCGGATCTCGCCCACCGCCACGAACCAGCAGCGCTCGCCATCACGCACGAACACCTGGTCCTGCGCGTTCAAGCCACCGCCGGCGGCCACCGGCGGCGCGGCAGGTGCATCACGCTGGCGCACGCGTTCCAGCGCGTCATGCAGGCGCGGTGCTTCCACCGGCTTGACCAGATAGTCCAGCGCATTGGTCTGGAACGCGCGCACCGCATAGGCATCGTAGGCGGTGACGAACACCACCGCAGGGGCCTGCTCCAGGCCATCGAGCACGTCAAAACCGGTGCCGGAGGGCATCTGCACATCCAGCAGCACCAGGTCGGGCTTCAACCGGGCGATCGCCTCGCGCGCCGCCGGCACGTCATCGGCCTCGCCCACGCAGTGCACCCAGGGCAGCGCCGCCAGCAGCGTGCGCAGTTCCTGCCGTGCCAGGCGGGCGTCATCGACGATCAGGACACTCAGGGTCGTGCGCATTGTGGAATCTCCAGCAAGGCCTGCATGCGGCCGTCCACCGGCTGCAGATGGAAGCGGCCGCCGCTGGCCAGCTGCGACCGCAGGTAGTCCAGGCCAACGCCATGCCCAGCGGTTGCGGCATCCGTGCCCGCTGCGGCCAAACCCAACGGGTTGTCAACCTGCAGCCGCAGCAGGCCGTCGCTGCACCGCGCGCTGACACGCACCTCGCCACCACCGGGGCGCACGGCGATGCCGTGCTTGATGGCATTTTCCACCAGCAGCTGCAGCGCCATCACCGGCAACCGCGCCTGGGCGGCCTCATCACTCACATCGATGTGCACCTGCAGGCGCTGTTCGTAGTGCACCGCTTCGACGGCCAGGTAGTCCCGTACCACGGACAGTTCATCGGCCAGCAGTGCATCCTCGTTGCGCGCATGCTCCAGCGCGTGGCGCAGCGTGCGTGACAGATCGGTCACCATCTGCCGTGCGCGCCCGGGATCTTCGAGGATCAACGCGCGCAGGTTGTTCAGCGCGTTGAACATGAAGTGCGGGTTGAGCCGCGCACGCAGCGCATCGCGCTCCAATGCACTGCGCTCGGCCTCCGCACGCAGGCGGGCCAGTTCGGCCTGTCGCGCGCGGCGCACGCTGTGCAGTCCAGCCCACAGCGCGGTCCACAGCCCCAGCACCAACACGGTGTTGAGCCAGTAAAGCAGGCGTGCGACCGGACGGAAATCGGCCGGCCGGCCGCCAAAATCGACCCAGCCCAGTGCCAGCGCCGGCTGCAGTACAGCCGTCAGCAGCAACTGCGCCAGTACTGCGCCCAGCAGCACCGCCAGCGCCAGCCGCAGCACCAATGCGCCCAGATCCCGCCGCCACCAGTGGCGCCGCAACGCCAGCGCGCGCACGCCGCCGCTGATGCCACACAGCAGCACGCCCAGGCCTACGCTGATCAGGGTGCCGCCACTGCTCGCGCCGCCAGCGGACGCGCCCGTCATGGCCAGGCTGAACACGCAGAACAGCACCCAGCCAAGGCCGTTGACCAACCAGAAGCGCAGCGAGGCGGTGGAATCAGGCATGGCGGCGACCGGGGGGCGGAGGGATCAGCGGTGGCTGTCGAGGAAGGCCTGTACCTGTCCACGCAGCCACTGCGGATCATCCCACATCAGGAAGTGGTGGCCGCTGGCGCTCAGTTCGAGGCGCACGCCCGGCAGCGCGGCGTACTGCGCCTGGAAGATCGAACGGGCAGATGCCTCGGTGGCTCCCAGTGCCTGGTAGGAGGCCCATGCGCCCAGCACCAGGGTCGGCGCGCGGATGGCGGCCACCTCGCCGCGCAGGTCCGTCACCAACAGCGAGTACATGGCATCGGCGGTGGTGGCCCGATCGCTGTCGCGGCCCCAGCGCTTCAGTTCGGGCAGGCGCGCGGTGCTGTTGGTCAGCGGGGCCAGGGCCGCTTCGGCCTGCGCCTGGTAACTGGCCGGGTCCGCCGCCAGCATCGCCGCGCGCATCTGCTCAGCCATGGGCCGCACGCTCTGCGCGGTGGCCTGTGGGTTCTGCAGGCCAGCGTAGAACGGCAGCGCATCGACGATGACCAGTGGCCCCAGCGCCTGCGGATCCTTCACCGCCATCTGCAGCGCCAGCACACCACCCAGGCTGTGGCCGATCACCGCAGGATGTTCCAACCTCTGGTCATGCACATAGGCCAGCAGCTGATCGCGCATGGCCGACAGGAAGTCGGCCGGGCGCGGATCGGCAGGCGCCGCGCCGGCAAAGCCTGGCAGCTGCACCAGATGGCACTGCACATCCTTCAGCGCCACGCAGGTTTCGCGCCAGACCGCAGCGCTGCTGTTGAGGCCGGGGATCATCAGCAGCGGGCGGCCCTTGCCGACCACCTCGACCTGCACCTTGCCGGTGCCTGTGGCGGCCGCCGCATGCGCCGGGCCGGAACCGAGCACGGCCATCGCCATGCCGATCATCGCCAGCCGTGCCAGCGCCTTCATCGCATACCAGAGTGCCAGGAAGATCTTCATCGTCTGCTCCTTCATCGGGTGGGTGTTGCCGGGATGGGCGCAGCGTGGGCCTGGCCGAGGCACGCCGGTGGCGATTTCGGAGCAACGGCCGCACGGCGGGGCGAACGGTCGCCAGCCGCCGATGACCTGCCCACCCTTTTCATCACAGTTCCATCTTGATGAAGCGATATACTGATGCGCACCCGCCGCTGCCGCCCGTGCCATGACCGCCATCAGCTTCGAGTTCTATCCGCCCAAGACCGACGAACAGCGCAGCCAGCTCGATCGCACGGCGGCACGGCTGAAGGCCTACGCGCCGGAATACGTGTCCTGCACGTTCGGCGCCGGCGGGTCGACCCTGAGCTACACCTCCGAAACCGTGCGCCATCTCAACCAGCACCACGGCTTCGAGGCGGCCCCCCACCTGTCCTGCGTGGGTGGCACCCGCCAGGAGATCCGCGAACTGCTCAAGCTCTACCGTGCCATCGGCTGCCACCGCATCGTCGCCCTGCGCGGCGACCTGCCCTCGGGCATGGGCTTTCCCGGCGACATGCGCTATGCCGCCGAACTGATCGCGTTCATCCGTGCCGAACACGGCGATGCCTTCCGCATCGAAGTGGGCGCCTACCCGGAAACCCACCCGCAGGCCCACGACGCGCTGGCCGACCTGAAGCACTTCAAGGCCAAGATCGACGCCGGTGCCGACGCCGCGATCACCCAGTATTTCTACAACCCAGACGCCTATTTCCACTTCGTCGATGAAGTGCGGCGGCTGGGCGTGGAGGTACCGATCGTGCCGGGCATCATGCCGATCGCCAACTTCAGCCAGCTGCGCCGCTTTTCCGAACAGTGCGGGGCAGAGATCCCGCGCTGGATCGGCCGCAAGATGCAGGCCTACGGCGATGACAGCGAATCGGTGCGCGCCTTCGGCACCGAGATCGTGGCGAAGCTGTGCGAGCGGCTGGTGGAAGGGGGCGCGCCGGGCCTGCACTTCTACACCCTGAACCTGGCCCGCCCAACCCTGTCGGTGCTGAAGCTGCTGCGCGGCTGAAACATCCTCATCGCCGCATGTCGGATTCGGCGCTACCCTGCGTCGATGAAAGCCTGCCTGACCGCCCTGCTGCCGCTGCTGCTCCTGTTCTACCAACCGGCCCATGCACAGGCCAGAGCGGTCAACCGCTGCACCGACGCCAGTGGCCGCAGCGTGTTCACCGACCGCAGCTGCGACAGCCTGGGCGCGCAGTCGCGACTGCCGCCGCCCCCGCCACCGGGCAACACGCCGCAACGCGACACCCTGGGGGCCCGCTGCCCGCGCCGCCTGAGCGACCTGGTCGGCGCCCTGCGCAGTGCCGTGGGCGGCAATGACGTCAACCGGCTGTCGTCGGTCTACCTGTGGGGCGCGATGTCCGACGAGGGCGCCCAGCGCGTGCTCGGCCAGCTGGAGGCGGTGGTGCGGCGGCCACTGGTGGATATCGTGCCGGTGTACCGGGAAGGTACGGGCGACAGCCCCACAGCGGGCGGAGACGGGGAGGCTGACGCCGCGCCGCGTCGCCCGATCGCGCTGCGGCTGGAACAGACACTGCCTGGCACGGCGACACCCTCGCGCACGGTGCTGGCGCTGCGGCGGCAGTACGGGTGTTTCTGGGTCACGCTGTGAGGGACTGCGGTGCATCCACGCATGGCGTGGATCTACCTTGGCGTCGGGGCGGCGCTCATCCACGCATGGCGTGGATCTACCTTGGCGTCGGGGCGGCGCTCATCCACGCATGGCGTGGATCTACCTTGGCGCCGGGGCGGCGCTCATCCACGCATGGCGTGGATCTACCTTGGCGCCGGGGCGTTACGAAGGCCACAGGCCGCTGATCGCGGCGATGCCCTGGCCGCCGTGGCGGCGCGCCTGCGGGATGTGCTGCGGGGCCATGCCACCCAGCGCATAGATCGGCAACGAGACCTGCGCGCGCAGGTCGGCGAACGCTTCCCACCCCAATGGCGCGGCGCCGGGGTGGCTGGCCGTCGCCTGCACCGGACCCAGCACCGCGAAGTCGCAGCCCAGCCGTTGCGCTGCCTGCAGCTGCGACAGGTCGTGGCAGGACGCGGCGACCAGCTGGCCCGGCGGCAACGGACGCTCACTCAGTGACAACAGCTGTTCGCTGCCCAGGTGCACGCCCACGCCCAGCGCCTGGGCCAGCGCGATATCACGGTTCAGCAGCCACTGCACGCCACTACGATGCTGGCGCACGGTCTGCTCGGCCAGCGCCGCCCACTGCGGGTGGCCGGCCGGCAGGCGCAGCTGGATGCGCGCATGGCCGGCCGCGACGGCGGTGCGCAACTGCGCCTGCCAGCGCTGCTGCCCGGCATCGTCCTCGGCCGGGGCCGGGGTGATCAGGTACCGGTCGGGCTGGCGCAGCGCCGCCACCACGGGCAGGTCGGCCGGTGGCATCGAATACCGCACCAGCTTGTCCGGCGCCACCCAGGTGATGGCCTGGCCCTCGCGCCCACGGGGACTGCCTTTCCAGCTGCGGATATGCCGTACTTCCAGGGTCAGGTGCTTGTCCGGGTAGACCTGCGGAACATCCATCAGCCAGTCACCGACGTCCGCGTCGATCCCCAGCTCCTCGCGCAGCTCCCGCACCAGCGCCTGTTCGGAGCTCTCGCCCGCCTCGCGCTTGCCGCCCGGGAATTCCCACAGGCCGGCCATGTCGCGGTTCTCGGTGCGCCGGTTGAGCAGGATACGGCCACGGGCGTCGGTGATGACGCCGGCCACGACATGGATCGATCGTTTCGGGGAGGGCATGGGGGGAGCATGCCCAAAACAGGGCGACCGGTGCAATCGTGCGCAGGAGAAACCTGCAGATCCACGCCATGCGTGGCGGGTCCCCACCCTCCGGCCGGGAACCGCCCCACGGCCCGGCCCCAAAAGAAAAGCCCCGCGTTCGCGGGGCTTTCCGGGGTCAGCTCAGCTGGCCGTGGCAGTGCTTGTACTTCTTGCCACTGCCGCAGGGGCACGGATCGTTGCGGCCGATCTTCGGCTCGTCGCGCAGGATCTGCGCCACGCCCCCCTGCTGGGCGGCCTCGACCTCGGCCGCTTCCTCATCGGCACCGTAGCCGCCGGCATCCTGGTGCTGGAACTGCGACTGGCGCAGGCGGGCTTCCACCTGCTGGCGCTCGGCCGCTTCCAGCTGTGCCACTTCCTCGTCGCTGCGGATGCGCACGCGGGCCAGCAGGGCCACCACTTCGCGCTTCACGTTTTCCAGCATGTCCGAGAACAGCTCGAAGGCTTCCTTCTTGTACTCCTGCTTGGGCTGCTTCTGCGCATAGCCGCGCAGGTAGATGCCCTGGCGCAGGTAGTCCATGCGGGCCAGGTGTTCCTTCCAGCTCTGGTCCAGCACGGTCAGCATGACGTGCTTTTCCAGCGCGCGCATGGTGTCCTCGCCCACGCCGGTTTCCTTTTCGGCGAAGTGCTCGTTGATGCGCTCCTGCACCTTCTCGGCAATGGTCTCCGCATCCAGTTCCTCGTGCGACTTGACCAGTTCCAGCAGGGGCATGTGCACGCCGAAGTCGGCCTGCAGCGTGGCCTCCAGGCCCTGCAGGTCCCACTGTTCATCGATGGAGTTGGGCGGCACGAAACGGGCCACCACGTCATAGACCACGTCGGCGCGGATGCCGTCGACATTGTCCTTCACCGATTCGGCATCCAGCAGTTCATCACGCTGGGCGTAGATCACCTTGCGCTGGTCGTTGTTGACGTCGTCGAAGTCCAGCAGGTTCTTGCGGATGTCGAAGTTGTGGGCCTCGACCTTGCGCTGCGCCTTCTCGATCTGGCGGCTGACCAGGCGGTCCTCGATGACGTCGTCTTCCTTCATGCCCATCATGCGCATGGCCTTCTGCACCCAGTCGGAGGCGAAGATGCGCATCAGGTTGTCTTCCAGCGACAGGTAGAAGCGGGACGAGCCCGGGTCACCCTGGCGGCCGGAACGGCCACGCAGCTGGTTGTCGATACGGCGCGATTCGTGGCGCTCGGTGCCCACGATGTGCAGGCCACCGGCGGCCTTCACGGCATCGTGGCGTTCCTGCCAGGCGGCCTTGGCGGCAGCCTTCTGCGCATCGGTCGCGTCCTCGCCCAGCGCGTGGATTTCCGCTTCCAGCGAACCGCCCAGCACGATGTCGGTACCGCGGCCGGCCATGTTGGTGGCGATGGTCACTGCGGCCGGGCGGCCGGCATTGGCCACGATGGTCGCTTCACGGTCGTGCTGCTTGGCATTGAGCACTTCGTGCTTCACGCCGGCCTTGCGCAGGTGCTCGGACAGCATTTCCGAGGTTTCGATCGAGGTGGTACCCACCAGCACCGGCTGGCCGCGCTTGGCGCATTCCTCGATGTCGGCCAGCACCGCGTTGAACTTGCCCTTGCGGTTGAGGAACACCTGGTCCGGGCTGTCCTTGCGGATGGTCGGGCGGTTGGTCGGGATGACCACCACTTCCAGGCCGTAGATGCTCTGGAACTCGAACGCTTCGGTATCGGCCGTACCGGTCATGCCGGACAGCTTCTTGTACATGCGGAACAGGTTCTGGAAGGTGATGCTGGCCAGCGTCTGGTTCTCGCGCTGGACCGGCACGCCTTCCTTCGCTTCCACCGCCTGGTGCAGGCCATCGGACCAGCGGCGGCCGGCCAGGGTACGGCCGGTGAATTCATCGACGATGACCACTTCGCCATCGCGCACGATGTAGTCCACGTCACGCTGGTAGATCGCGTGCGCGCGCAGGGCGGCGTTGAGGTGGTGGACCACGGTCAGGTTCTGCGCGGCGTACAGGCCTTCGGTCTCGCCGTTGAGGATGCCCGCTTCCACCAGCAGCCGTTCGGCGTGCTCCATGCCCGCTTCGGACAGGTGCACCTGCTTGCCCTTCTCGTCCACCCAGAAGTCGCCCTCGCCTTCTTCGGCGTCCTGCTTGATCAGGTGCGGCACGACCTTGTTGACGCGGATGTACAGTTCCGGGGAATCGTCGGCCGGGCCGGAGATGATCAGCGGGGTACGCGCTTCGTCGATCAGGATCGAGTCCACTTCGTCGACGATGGCGTAGTGCAGGCCACGCTGGTAGCGGTCGGCCTTGGACAGCGCCATGTTGTCGCGCAGGTAGTCGAAGCCGAATTCGTTGTTGGTGCCGTAGGTGATGTCGGCGGCATAGGCCTCGCGCTTGTCGCTGTGCGGCATGCCCGGGTACACCACGCCCACGCTCAGGCCCAGCCAGTTGTACAGCTTGCCCATCTGCGCGGCATCGCGGCGGGCCAGGTAGTCGTTGACGGTGACCACGTGCACGCCCTTGCCTTCCAGGGCGTTGAGGTACACCGGCAGCGTCGCCACCAGGGTCTTGCCTTCACCGGTGCGCATTTCGGCGATCTTGCCCAGGTGCAGCACCATGCCGCCGATCAGCTGCACGTCGTAGTGGCGCATGCCCAGCACGCGCAGGCCCGCTTCGCGGCAGACCGCGAACGCTTCCGGCAGCACCTTGTCCAGGGCCTCGCCGTCGGCGATGCGCTGCTTGAACTCCGGCGTCTTGGCCTGCAGCTGCTCGTCGGAGAGCTTCTTGATCTCCGGCTCCAGCGCATTGATCTTGGCGACGATGCGGTTGAGCTGGCGCAGCTGTCGTTCGTTACGACTGCCAAAAACGCGGGTAAGCAGGCTGTTGATCATTGAAGGAACCGGGTTGGATGGACACGACGCCCGGCCTCCCCCTTGGGATCCGTCCGCCGCAAACGAAACAGGGCGCCTGGCGCCCTGTCGATGGCAACACCCATTGTAGCTTGGGACGGGCGGGAGGGGTTTCAACCCTCGTCGCCGTTCCGGGGCCGGATCGGCCCGGGATCCGACCCGGGGATCAGCCGCGGCTGATGCGGCCCACCGGGGTATTGCCGCCGTCGCCGAGGAACTTGCGCGGGTTGACCACCCGGCCGTTTTCCCACACCTCGAAGTGCACGTGGGCGCCGGTGGAACGGCCGGTGGACCCGGCCTTGGCCACTTCCTGCCCGGCACGGACCAGATCGCCGGCCTTCACGGTCAGGCGCGAATTGTGCGCGTAGCGGGTGACGTAGCCATTGCCGTGGTCGACATCGACCACGTTGCCGTAGCCGCCCTTGACCCCGGAGAAGCTGACCACGCCATCGGCCACGGCCATCACCGGGTCACCCACCTTGGCGTGGAAATCCATGCCCTTGTGGGTGGCCGCGCCGCGGCCGAACGGGTCGGCACGGGTGCCGAAACCGGAGGTTACGTAGCTGTTGCGGATCGGCATGCGCGAGGGCACGGCGTTCTGCTCCAGCTGGTGGTCGAACATCAGCGATTCCATCACCGACAGCTGGCGGCCCGAAGCGGCGAAGCGCTGCTCCAGCACCTGTAAGTCGGCGTTGACATCCTTCACCGGGATGTCGCTGATCGGGCCGCCGGCATCACCGTCACCCAGGCCGGGGGTTTCGGCGAAGTCGAACTCGCCGTCCTCCAGCTTGCCCATCTGGGTCAGCCGTTCGCCCAGGGCGTTGAGGCGGGTCGCCTGGGCCTGCAGCTCGCCCAGGCGGGCGGCCAGCGCGTTGACCTGGGTCTGCGCATCACGCTGGACCTTGGCCAGTTCGCGCTCCTGGCGCTCGACCTTGGCCTGCAGGCGCGAATCGTTGAACGCGTTGGCGCCGATTCCGCCCGCAAAGCCGATAATGCAGCCGACCCCGAGCACGCTGCCCAGCAGGGCACGGGGGCGGTCCTCGAAGTAGAACCGCAAACGCGCGAGCGGCGACTTGGCCTGTCCTTCACGCGTTTTGATTACGATCTTTTTGAATGCCATCTGTGAGTTGTCATGTCTGAGCCGAAATCCAGCGTTCGCCCCGCTTCCGTGCCGAAACCGGCGCTGGATACGGTGATGGCAGACAAAAGCGGGAACCCGCTGCGTCGAGCCCTGTGGCTCGATGCGCTGGACCGTCAGTTGCGCCCCCAGTTGCCGCCTACGCTGCGCAACCGTTGCCGGCTGGCCAATGTGGACGGGGAACACCTCGTTTTTCTCGTCGACTCCCCGGTCTGGCATGCCAAGCTGCGGCTTGCCGAGGCCCAGTTGATCGACGCGGCCCGTTCCATCGGGCTGAAGGCCACCAAGGTGACCGTCAAGACTGCCAAGACCGTCCCCGTGCACTCCCCAGCGCACGGACAGCGAAACGGGCCTTCAGCAGTATCAGCCGCCACGCACAAAGGGCTACGCGACGCCTTGGCTTGCCTGCAGGACGTGGAGAAACCTCCCCGATCCCGTTGACAACGGAGCGTCCTGCTCCGCTCCCCACCCGCCTGGCGTGTCGCCGTGGCGTGAAACATTTGTGGGGGCCGGGTCGCATCCTAGCCGGGGTTGCCCCGGCAGTCGTTAGACTTTTGTTAAAGATTCGTTAGGTTCAGGCTTCAAACGGAACGGGTTCACGAAGGTGTGATGACCGCCGCTGCCTGAATGAGGGGGGCGTGTGATCTCGCCCGCCCGCCCCCTGAAACGCAATCGCCGCCCAGAAGGGCGGCGACAGGCAGGCGCGGTGGCCGGGAACGGAAGCCTCAGGCGTACGCCGGGGCGCCGTATTCGACCGGGTCCGGGACCGACGGCGATTCGTAGCTCACCCATTCCCAGGCGGTGGCATCGGCCAGCAGCGCCCGCACCAGCTTGTTGTTGAGCGCATGGCCGGACTTGAAGCCTTCGTAGGCACCCAGCACCTGGCCGCCGGCCAGGTACAGATCGCCGATCGCATCGAGGATCTTGTGGCGCACGAACTCATCGGCGTAGCGCAGGCCGTCTTCGTTGAGCACGCGGAATTCGTCCAGCACGATGGCGTTGTCCATCGAACCGCCCAGGCCCAGGTTGCGCTCGCGCATGTACTCCAGGTCGCGCATGAAGCCGAAGGTGCGCGCGCGGGAGATTTCCTTGGTGTAGGCCAGGGTGGAGAACTCGATTTCCTGGCGCGACTGCTTGGCCGGGATCATCGGGTGGTCGAACTGGATGGTGAAGCCCAGCTTGTAGCCCTCGTACGGGGTGAAGCGGGCCACCTTGTCGCCCTCGGTCACTTCCACGGTCTTGAGCACGCGCAGGAAACGCTTGGGCGCGTCCTGTTCCACGATGCCCGCCGACTGCAGCAGGAACACGAACGGGCCGGACGAACCGTCCATGATCGGCAGCTCGGCCGAGGACAGTTCGACAATGATGTTGTCCACGCCGAGGCCGGCCAGCGCCGACATCAGGTGTTCCACGGTCTGGATCTTGGCGTTGTTGCAGGTCAGGCCGGTGCACAGGGTCACTTCGGTGACCAGATCGGCCCGGGCCGGCACTTCCACCACCGGGTCCAGGTCCACGCGCCGGAACACGATGCCATGGTTGACCGGTGCCGGGCGCAGGGTCATGTAGACCTTGTCGCCGCTGTGCAGGCCAACGCCGGTGGCTCGGATCGTGTTCTTCAGGGTGCGCTGGGGGATCATGGGGGCAGACCAGGTGGGACAGTCTAGATTAACACGCAGCCGCCCTGCTCCAGGCTGAAACGCCGGCAGGACACACCGGCGCGCCGGTAGGACGCGCTGCGAACGGGGCGCCGGGCCCATCCTGGCCCGGCGTCCGTCACAAGGACATGGTGGCGCTTCCCGGGGGGGACAAGCCCCGGGAGGCGGCCGTCAGTCCGCCTGGCGGCGCAGGAACGCCGGGATGTCCAGGTAATCGTTGGGCAGTTCAGCTGCCGCCGGCGAGGCCGAGGCCGACGGGGTCGAGGCGGCAACGCTGTCGCTGCTGGCGCGGCGCAGGCCCATGCCCATCCCCATGCCACCCACGGCCTTGGACACCGCGTCGCCGCCGTTGTCGAACTCGCCGAATTCCGGCTGGCCGGTGGTGGCGTTGCGGACCAGCTTGATCGGGGCACGCTCGCCCGGGCGCTGGGCCTTGCTGGCCGAGGTACGGTTCAGGCCGGTGGCCACCACGGTCACGCGCACTTCGTCCTGCATGTCCGGGTCCAGCACGGTGCCGACCACCACGGTGGCGTCTTCCGAGGCGAAGCCATCGATGGTGCGGCCGATCTCGTCGAACTCGGCCATGGTGAAGTCCGCACCGGCGGTGATGTTGACCAGGATGCCGTTGGCGCCGGCCAGGTTCACATCGTCCAGCAGCGGGTTCTGGATGGCGGCTTCGGCAGCGGCCTGGGCGCGGTCATCGCCACGGGCGGTGCCGGTACCCATCATCGCCAGGCCCATTTCGGACATGACGGTGCGCACGTCGGCGAAGTCGACGTTGATCAGGCCCGGGCGCACGATCAGGTCGGCGATGCCCTGCACGGCGCCCTGCAGCACGTCGTTGGCGGCACGGAAGGCCTGGATCATGGTCGCGTTGCGGCCCAGCACGGTGATCAGCTTCTCGTTGGGAATGGTGATCAGCGAGTCGCAGTGCTGGCTCAGTTCCTCGATGCCCTTCAGCGCCACCTGCATGCGGCGACGGCCTTCGAACGGGAACGGCTTGGTGACCACGGCCACGGTCAGGATGCCCATTTCCTTGGCCAGCTGTGCCACCACCGGCGCAGCGCCGGTACCGGTGCCGCCGCCCATGCCGGCGGTGATGAACACCATGTCCGCACCCTGCAGGGCGTCCATGATGCGCTCACGGTCTTCCAGGGCGGCCTGGCGGCCCACTTCCGGGTTCGCGCCTGCGCCCAGGCCCTTGGTCACGTTGGTACCCAGCTGCAGCTGCAGCTTGGCACCGCAATTCTTGATGGCCTGCGAATCGGTGTTGGCGGTGATGAATTCCACGCCGTCCACGCTGGAGTTGACCATGTGCGCCACGGCATTGCCGCCGCCGCCGCCCACGCCCACCACCTTGATCACCGCATTGGGTGCCATCTTTTCGATCAGTTCAAAATGCGCCATGTCCGTGTCCTCGTTGTATCCGCTTTCGGTGGCATGGACGGTCGGGCCTCCTGCCTTCGCGTGTCATGCTGCCGTTGCGGCTGTGTGGGTTGTGTGTTGCCTGTTGCGTGGTAGTAACGGTGTTGCGCCGGGTGTCACCCGGGTACTGCAGGTACCGCGTCAGAACTCGCCGCGGAACCAGGTCTTCAATTTCTTGAACATGCTTCCCGCGCGCCCGGTCGGCAGCGACGGGCGGCGCGGATGCTCGATCTGGCTGCCCATCAGCAGCAGGCCCACGCCGGTGGCATGCACCGGGTTGCCCACCACCTCGCCCAGGCCGGTGACGTGCTGCGGGATGCCCACGCGCACCGGCATCTGCAGCATTTCCTCGGCCAGCTCGACCACGCCTTCCATTTTCGAGGCGCCACCGGTGAGCACCATGCCGGCGCGCACCAGTTCCTCGAAGCCGGAGCGGCGCAGTTCGGCCTGCACCATCTCGAAGATTTCCTCGTACCGGCCCTGCACCGCCTGCGCCAGCGAATGGCGCGGCATGCGGCGCGGCGGGCGGTCACCCACCGACGGCACCTGGATGCTTTCCTCGGCCGTGGCCAGCTGGGCCAGGGCGCAGGCGTAGCGCACCTTGATCTGCTCGGCTTCCGGGGTCGGCGTGCGCAGCATGTGCGCGATGTCGTTGGTCACGTGGTCGCCGGCGATCGGCAGCGAGGCGGTGTGGCAGATCGCGCCCTGCACGAACACGGCGATGTCGGTGGTGCCGGCGCCCATGTCCACCAGCACCACGCCCAGCTCGCGCTCATCGGCGGTCAGCACGGCCACGCTGGAGGCCAGCGAGGACAGCACCAGGTCGTCCACCTGCAGGCCGCAGCGCTGCACGCACTTGCTGATGTTGGCCGCCGCCGACTGCGCGCACACCACCAGGTGGGCATGCACTTCCAGGCGTACGCCGGTCATGCCGACCGGGTTGCGGATGCCTTCCTGCGAATCGTCCAGCACGTACTCGCGCGGGATCGCGTGCAGGATCTTCTGGTCGGCCGGGATCGCCACCGCCTTGGCCGCATCCAGCACGCGGTCCAGGTCGCCCCAGGTCACCTCGCCATCACGGATCGGCACGATGCCCGGCGAATTCTTGCACTGCACGTGGTTGCCGGAAATGGAGGCATACACCGAACGGATCTCGCAGCCGGCCATCAGCTCGGCTTCTTCCACCGCGCGCTGGATCGACTGCACGGTCGATTCGATGTCCACCACCACGCCGCGCTTGAGCCCGCGCGATTCGTGCGAACCGATGCCGATCACCTCGATCGGGTTGCCCGGCGAGTACTCGCCCACCAGCGCCACCACCTTGGAGGTGCCGATGTCCAGGCCGACGATCAGCGATTTGTCACCCTTGCGATTCATGTCCTTTCCTGCGTCCTTCTAGCCGGGGTGCCCGGCGCACCCGCCGGCGGGGCCGGGGTTCCCCAGCTCAGCGTGAAACCATTGGTGTAACGGAGGTCGGCGCGCTCGATCGGCGCGGCCTGGTTGGCCAGCTGCGGCAGCACACGCACGAAACGCTGCAGGCGCGAACGCGCATCGTCACGGCCGACCACCACTTCGGTGCCGTTGCTCAGCAGCAGCGACCAGCTGCCGCGTGCATCCATGCCCAGGCGGACAACGTCCAGCCTGGCCGGTGCGAACAACGCGCGGGATTCGTTGTACAACGCCACGACCTCTTCGGTCTGGCTGTCCGGTCCGTCCAGTTCGGGCAGCTTCAGGTCGGCCAGCTTTTTCGGCGTGGGGAACAGCTTGCCCTGCTCGGACAGCAGGCGGTCGTTGCCCCAGCGTGCGAACGGCTTGTGCTCGACCAGGGTCACTTCCAGCACGTCCGGCCACTGCTTGCGCACCTGCGCGCTTTCCACCCACGGCAGGCGCTCGATGGCGTCCTGTGCGTCCTGCAGCTTGACCGCGAAGAAACCCGCATGCGCATACGGCAGCAGCACCTGCTGCAGCTGCTCCGGCGGCACCCGCTTGAACTCACCGTGCACGCGCAGCTTCGCCAGCGGCCAGCGCTCGGCGCCGACCCAGCCATTGACCACGGCCACCACCGGCAGTGCCACCACCGACAGGGCCAACAGCCAGACGAAGATGCGCAGCACCGCGTTCATGCGTGCGATGCCTCCAGGGTCTGTTCCAGCACGCGCCACACCAGTTCCTCGAAACCGATGCCGGCCTGGCGTGCGGCCTTGGGCACCAGCGAATGGCTGGTCATGCCCGGGGCGGTGTTCACTTCCAGCAGGAAGAAGCGGCCGCTGGCGCGGTCACGCATCACATCCACCCGGCCCCAGCCACGGCAGCCGGCGGCACGGAACGCGGCCAGCGCGATACGGCCGATCTCGGCTTCGTCCGCGCCGTCCAGGCCCGGGCACAGGTACTGGGTGTCCTCGGCGATGTACTTGGCGTTGTAGTCGTACCACTGGCCCTTGGGCACGATGCGGATCGACGGCAGCGCCACATCGCCCAGGATGGCCACGGTCAGTTCATCGCCGACCACCATCTGTTCCATCAGCAGCTGGCCGTCGTAGCGCGCGGCCAGGGCGACGGCATCGTCCAGGCCGGCATCGTCGGTTACCCGGCTGATGCCCACGCTGGAACCTTCGTTGGCCGGCTTGACCACCACCGGCAGGCCCAGTTCGGCCGCCTGTGCGTGGACATCCTGCGCCGACACCTTGCGGTACTGCGGGGTCGGCAGGCCCAGCGACAGCCACACCTGCTTGGTGCGGATCTTGTCCATGCTCAGCGCCGAGCCCAGTACGCCCGAGCCGGTGTACGGCACGCCGAAGGCCTCCATCAGGCCCTGCACGATGCCGTCCTCACCGCCACCGTTGTGGCCGTGCAGGATGTTGAACACGCGGTCGATGCCACCGGCGGCCAGTGCGCTGGCCAGGGCCGGAATGCCATCGACGGCGAACGCATCGACGCCGCGCGACTGCAGGGCTTCGAGCACGTTGCGGCCCGAATCCAGCGACACCTCGCGCTCGCTGGAGGTGCCGCCCAGCAGCACGGCGACGCGGCCGAAGGCGGCCGGATCGGTGGTGCGCAGCGGCGGGAAGGCCTGCGTGCTCACGCCACGCCCTCCTTGAAGCCTTCCACGGCGATCTGGCTGGCCACGGCACCGATGTCGCCGGCGCCCATCATCAGCAGCAGGTCACCGTCCTGCAGCACGTCCGGCAGCACGCTGGCCAGTTCATGGGCCTTGCCCACCACCACCGGCTCGCTGCGGCCACGTGCCCGGATGGCACGCGCCAGCGCATGCGAATCGGCACCGGCGATCGGCTCTTCACCGGCCGGGTAGACCTCGCTGAGCACCAGCGCATCGACGCTGGACAGCACGGCGGCGAACTTGTCGAACTGGTCGCGGGTACGGCTGTAGCGGTGCGGCTGGAACGCCACCACCAGGCGCTTGTCGGTCCAGCCACCGCGGGCGGCGGCGAACACCGCTTCCAGCTCGCTGGGATGGTGGCCGTAATCGTCGATGATGCGCACCTTGGCACCACTGGCGGTGGTCACTTCGCCCAGGTCGTTGAAGCGGCGGCCGACGCCGGCGAAGCTTTCCAGCGCACGGGCAATCGCATCGGGGGCCACGCCCAGCTGCCAGCCCACCGCAGCGGCGGCCAGCGCGTTGAGCACGTTGTGCTTGCCCGGCAGCGCCAGCACCACTTCCTGGCTGGTGCCCTGCGGCAGGCGCAGGGTGAAGCGCATGCGCGCCCCGTCCTGCACCACGTTCTCGGCGCGCACGTCGGCCTGCGGGCTCATGCCGTAGCTCATCACGTGGCGCGGGGTCTTGGCGGCCAGCGCGGCCACTTCCGGGTCGTCGATGCACAGCACCGCCAGGCCGTAGAACGGCAGGCGCTGCAGGAACTCGGCAAACGCCGCCTGCACGCGGGCGAAGTCGTTGCCGTAGTTTTCCAGGTGGTCGGCATCGATGTTGGTGATGACCGACATCAGCGGGTTCAGGCGCAGGAAGCTGCCATCGCTCTCATCGGCTTCGGCCACCAGCCACTGCCCGCCGCCCAGCTTGGCGTTGGCCCCGGCGGCCAGCAGCTGGCCACCGATCACGAACGTCGGGTCCAGGCCACCTTCGCTCAGCACGGCGGCGGTCAGGCTGGTGGTGGTGGTCTTGCCGTGCGTACCGGCCACGGCGATGCCGCGGCGGAAGCGCATCAGCTCGGCCAGCATGGCCGCGCGCGGCATGATCGGAATGCGCTGGCTGCGCGCTTCCATCAGCTCCGGGTTGTCTTCGCGGATGGCGCTGGACACCACCACGCAGTCGGTGCCCAGCACGTTGGCGGCCGAATGGCCGCGCATGATGCGCGCGCCCAGGCCGGCCAGGCGGCGGGTGGCCGCGTTGTCGGCGTTGTCCGAACCGGACACTTCATAGCCCAGCGTCAGCATCACTTCGGCGATGCCGCTCATGCCGGTGCCGCCGATGCCGACGAAATGCACGCGCGGGAACGCGCGCACCAGGTCGTTGGTGTCGTGCAGGCGGCGGATCATGCGCGGCCTCGCGCAGGGCAGGCGCGGTGGCATGCCTTCTTCATACAGCTTCCTCAAGAATGATATCGGCGATGCGCTCGGCGGCATCGACCTTGGCCAGGGCACGCGCGGCTTGCGCCATCTGCATGCGGCGGGCGGGATTTTCGGACAGTTCGCGCAGCAATGAACCGATGCCCTCGGCCAGCGTTGCGTCCTGCTTCAGCAACACGGCGGCACCGCGCTCGGCCAGGTACTCGGCATTGCGCGTCTGGTGGTCGTCCACCGCCGCCGGGAATGGCACCAGCACGCTGCCCACGCCTGCCGCGCACAGCTCGGCCAGGGTCGATGCGCCGGCACGGCACACCACCAGGTCGGCCCAGGCGAAGGCATCGGCCATGTCGGCGATGAACGGGGTGATCTGCGCCGACACGCCGGCCTTGGCATAGGCCTCGACCGCTTCGGCGTGCAGCTTCTCGCCGCTCTGGTGGCGCACCTCGATCGCATGGCCGGCGCCAAGGGCGGCGATGGCCTGCGGCACACCGGTGTTGAGTGCACGCGCGCCCTGGCTGCCACCGACCACCAGCAGGCGCAGCGCCCCCTGGCGACCGGCAAAGCGCTGCTCGGGCGGCGCGATGGCGGCGATTTCCGCGCGCACCGGGTTGCCCACGGCCTCCTCGCGCTCAGCGAAGCTGCCCGGGAAACCGGTCAGCACCCGGCGCGCGAAGCGCGACAGGATGCGGTTGGTCATGCCCGGGGCACGGTTCTGTTCGTGCACCAGCAGCGGCAGGCCATGCAGGCGCGCGGCCAGGCCACCGGGGCCGGAAGCGAAGCCACCAAAGGCCACCACCGCGCGCGGCTGCCGGTCGCGGATCACCAGGCCGGCCGCACGCACCGCGCGCATCAGCCGCCATGGCGCGCCCAGCAGGGCCAGCTTGCCCTTGCCGCGCAGGCCGCCGATCTGCAGCGTATCGATGTCGATGCCGTGCTGCGGCACCAGCCGGGTTTCCATGCCGCCGGCCGCGCCCATCCAGGTGACCGGCACGCCGCGCTCGCGCAGCACGCGCGCCACGGCCAGGCCGGGGAAGATATGGCCGCCGGTGCCGCCGGCGAGGATCATCACCGGGCGCGGGGACGTGGAAGCGACGGGCAGGCTCATCCCATCCTCCCGAACGTGGGCTCGATGCGCGACTGCAGGCGGCTGGTGCCACGTGCCGGTTCGGCCGCCGGTGCAGCAGCGGCGTTGGCCCCGGCGGGCGCGGCCGCCGCGGCGGGCGGTGCCGGCGGCAGGTCGATGCCGGACGGTTCGCCGACCGCGCTTTCCTCGGTGGCGCCCATGCGCACGGCCTGGCGGCGCTCGGCGCGGTCCAGTTCATACGACACGCGCAGCAGCAGGCCCATCGCCACGCAGGTCATCAGCACCGACGAGCCGCCCGAGGAGATCAGCGGCAGGGTCAGGCCCTTGGTCGGCAGGATGCCCAGGTTGACCCCGATCGACACGAAGGTCTGCATGCTGATCCACAGGCCGATGCCGAAGGCGATGTAGCCGGAGAAATGGCGCTTCATTTCCACACAGCGCATGCCCAGCCAGAAGGTACGGCCGACCAGCAGCGCATACAGGGCGATGATGGTGCAGGTACCCAGGAAGCCGAATTCCTCGGCGGTGACCGAGAAGATGAAGTCGGTGTGCGCTTCGGGCAGGTAGTACAGCTTCTGCACCGAGTTGCCCAGGCCCACGCCGGTCCACTCGCCACGGCCCACGGCCATCAGCGCGTTGGACAGCTGGTAGCCGTCGCCCTGCTGGTCGGCCCACGGGTCCAGGAAGGAGGTGATGCGGCGCATGCGGTACGGCTCGATGATCGCCAGCGCGCTCATGCCGACCAGGCCGATGATCACCGGCATCGACATGCGCGGCATGTTCACCCCGCCCAGCACCAGCATGCCGGCGGTGATCGCCAGCAGCAGCGTGGACGAACCGAAGTCCGGCTGCAGCAGCAGCAGCACCACCAGCGCACCGGCCACGCCCAGCGGCTTGAGCATGGCCGGCCAGGTGGCGTTGACCTCGTCGCGGAAGCGCACCAGGTAGCTGGACAGCCACACGATGTAGAGCACCTTCACCGCTTCAACGGTCTGGAACTTGGAAATGCCCAGGTTGATCCAGCGGCGGGCACCGTTGACGCTGCTGCCCAGGCCCGGCACGAACACCACCACCAGCAGCGCGAAGCAGCCCAGCAGCAGCACCTGGTTGTACTGCTCGATGGTCTTCAGTTCGGTACGCGCGGCGATGACCGCCAGCACGATGCCGATCGCCAGGAAGATCAGGTGGCGGTTGAGGTAGTAGAACGGGCTGGACATCAGCGCGATCGAACTGGACGCCACCATGATCACGCCCAGCCCGGTCAGCGCGATCATCGCGCCGAGCAGCCACTTGTCATAGTGGCCTCCGATGGCTTCAAGGCGTGTTGCCTGGCGCGACAGGTCGTTCATCAGCGCACCTTCAGCGTGGCCAGGCCGATCAGCACCAGTACCACCGAGATGATCCAGAAGCGCACGATCACGCGCGGCTCCGGCCAGCCCTTCAGTTCGAAGTGGTGGTGGATGGGGGCCATGCGGAACACGCGCTTGCCGGTCAGCTTGAACGAAGCGACCTGGATCATCACCGACAGTGTTTCGATGACGAACACGCCGCCCATGATCACCAGCACCAGCTCCTGGCGGGTGATGACGGCGATGGTGCCCAGCACCGCGCCCAGTGCCAGCGCGCCGATGTCACCCATGAACACCATGGCCGGGTAGGTGTTGAACCACAGGAAGCCCAGGCCGGCACCGGCGATGGCCGCGCAGATGATGACCAGTTCGCCCGCGCCCGGAATCTGCGGGATCTGCAGGTAGTTGGCGAACACCACGTTGCCCGAGGCATAGGCGAACACGCCCAGCGCACAGGCCACCAGCACGGTGGGCATGATCGCCAGGCCGTCCAGGCCGTCGGTCAGGTTCACCGCGTTGGAGAAGCCGACGATCCAGAAATAGGCGATGGCCACGAAGCCGATGCCGGCCAGCGGCAGCGCCACCGACTTGAACATCGGGATGTAGAAGGTCAGCGCCGCCGGCACATCGGCGGTCTGGAACAGGAAGATGCCCGCGGCCAGGCCGAAGATCGACTGCAGCAGGTACTTCCAGCGCGACTTCAGGCCGTTCGGGTCGCGGCGGACGATCTTGATCCAGTCGTCGTACCAGCCGATGGCGCCGAAGCACAGCATCACCGCCAGCACCAGCCAGATGTAGCGGTTGCGCAGGTCAGCCCACATCAGCACCGACAGGGTGACGGTGAGCAGGATCAGCGAACCGCCCATGGTCGGCGTGCCGGCCTTGGAGAAATGGGTCTGCGGGCCGTCCTTGCGGATCGGCTGGCCGCCCTTGAACTGGGCAAGCCGGCGGATCACCGCCGGGCCGAGCCACAGCGACAGGAACAGGGCCGTCAGCGCGGCAAGGATGGCGCGGAACGTCTGGTAGTTGAACAGCCCGAACAGGCTCTCCAACTGCTGCAACCATCGAGCCAGTTCATACAACATGCGGGGATTCCTCTCCTTGCGCCAACAGCGCCTTGACGATCGTGTCCATGGCACTGCCACGGGAGCCCTTGACCAGGCAGCGCACGCCCGCGTGCAGCTCGTCCTTGAGCGCCTGCGACAGCGCGTCATGGGTCGTGAAATGACGGCCGCCCTCACCGAAGGCAGCCGCAGCGGCGGCGCTGAGTTCGCCCAGCGCATACAGGCGCTTGAGCCCGGCCTGGCGCGCACGCAGCCCGGCCTGGGCGTGCAGCGCCGCCCCATCCGGGCCCAGCTCGCGCATGTCGCCCAGCACCAGCCAGCCCTCTTCCGGGGCCGCGGCCAGCGCATCGATGGCCGCGGCCAGCGAGCCGGGGTTGGCGTTGTAGCTGTCATCCACCAGCACCGCACCGTTGGGCAGCTGGTGGGCGATCTGCCGGCCCGGCACCGGTTCGGCGGCGATCAGGCCGGCGACGATGCGGTCCAGCGCGATGCCGGCGGCCAGCGCCAGCGCGGTGGCCGCCAGCGCGTTGCCGATGTTGTGGCGGCCCGGCAGGCCCAGCGCCACCGGCACCTGGCCGGCAGGGGTCACCAGGGTGAACTGGCTGCCGGCAGCGGTTGGGCGGATGTCGCGCGCGGTGATGTCCGCGCTGTGGTCCAGGCCGAAGCGCAGCACGCGGCAGCGCGGCGGGGGGCCGATGAAATGCTGCTCGAACCAGATGCCATAGGCATCGTCGGCATTGATGACAGCCACGCCATCGGCCGGCAGCGCGGCATAGATGGCGCCCTTGGTCAGGGCCACGCCCTGCAGGGTACCCATGCGTTCCAGATGCGCCGGGGCGATGTTGTTGACCAGTGCGTAGCGCGGGCGGGCGATGTCGGTCAGGTAGGCGATGTCGCCCGGCTTGCCGGCGCCCATCTCGTAGACCGCGTAGTCGGCATCTTCCGGCGCATCGATGACCGCCAGCGGCAGGCCGATCTCGTTGTTGCGGTTGCCCGGGTTGGCATACACCACCGTGCCATCGGCCTGCGCCACCTGCTGCAGGATCGCCAGCAGCAGGCTCTTGACGCTGGTCTTGCCGTTGCTGCCGGTGATGGCGAACAGTTCAGTGCCACGGTCGCGCTGCATGCCGGCGGCAATGCGCGCCAGCGCGCGTTCACTGTCGGCCACCAGCACCTGCGGCAGTTCGACCGGCAACAGGCGCTCGACCAGCAGGGCACTGGCACCGCGTGCCAGCGCATCGGCCGCAAAATCATGGCCGTCGAAACGCTCGCCGCGCAGCGCCACGTACAGGCTGCCCGGGCGAAGGTTGCGGGTGTCGTTGCTGATTGCATCGATGGCCACGTCGTCGCCGTGGATCTCGCCGCCGGCCCAGTGCGCGATCAGCGACAGCAGGGTGCGCTTCATGCGGCACCTCCCGCAGCGCGCGCGGCCAGCACGCCCACCTTCGCAGCCAGCGCAGCGGCGGCCACCTCGGTGTCGTCGAAGTCGTAGCGGGTGCCCTTGACCTCCTGGTAGGGCTCGTGGCCCTTGCCGGCGATCAGGATGATGTCACCGGCCTCGGCGCGCTTGACCGCCAGGCCGATGGCCCGGGCACGGTCGCGCTGCACGGTGGCGGCGCCCGGGTGGCTCAGCCCGGCGACGATGTCGGCCACGATGCGGTCACCGTCCTCGTTGCGCGGGTTGTCGTCGGTGATGATGACATCACTGGCCAGGCGCTCGGCGATGGCCGCCATCTGCGGGCGCTTGCCGGTATCACGTTCGCCACCGCAGCCGAACACGCAGAACAGGCGGCCCTGCAGGTGGCCGTGCAGGCTGTCCAGCGCCTGTTCCAGCGCGTCGGGCGTGTGCGCGTAGTCGATCACCACGGTGGGCAGACCGTCTTCGCCGCCCAGGCGGTTCATGCGGCCGCGGATCGGCTGCAGCGCCGACAGCACCTGTGCGATGCGCTCCAGCGGTTCACCCAGCGCATGCAGGGTGCCGGCCACGGCCAGCAGGTTGTCCACGTTGAAGCGGCCCAGCAGCGGCGACTGCACCACCGCGTGTGCGCCGTCGATGCGCAGGGTGAAGCCGATGCCACGGCCATCCAGATGCAGATCGTCTGCACGCACGCCGGCGCCCTCGGCACCACGCGAGCTCAGGCCAATGGCAGTCACGCCGGCCGGCAGGCCCGCGAACAGTTCACGACCGAACGCATCGTCCAGGTTCACCACCGCCGCCTTCAGGCCGGGGCGATGGAACAGACGGGCCTTGGCCGCGCCGTAGCTGGCCATGTCGCCGTGGTAATCCAGATGGTCGCGGGTGAGGTTGGTGAACACCGCCACGTCGTAGTGCACGGCATCCACGCGGCCCTGGTCCAGCGCGTGCGAGCTGACTTCCATCGCCACCGCACCGGCACCGCCATCGCGCAGCTGCGCCAGCAGCGCGTGCATCTGCAGCACCAGCGGGGTGGTGAAGCCGGTCGGCTCGACCGCACCATAAAGTCCGGCGCCCAGCGTGCCGATACTGCCACTGGTGGTACCCAGCAGGTGCCACGCCTGGGCCAGCAGCTGCACGCTGGAGGTCTTGCCGTTGGTGCCGGTGACACCGACCATCGTCATCGCGCGCGACGGCGCGCCATGGAACTGGTCGGCCATCGCGCCCAGGCGCGCACGCAGGCCCGGCACGGCAATGGCATCGGCCGGGGCCGGCAGGTCGTCCGGCGCCGGCGGTTCAAACAGGATCGCTGCCGCACCGGCCGCGCGGGCCTGGTCGACAAAGCCCAGCCCATGCGCGCCGAACCCGGCGATCGCCACGAAGGCATTGCCCGGGCGCACGGCGCGGCTGTCCAGCACCAGGCCGGTCAGCACGGGATCGTGGCCCGCCAGGGCCACATCGGGAAGCAACTGCGAAAGCAACATCGTCTGGCTCATTGCGTGCCTCCCGTGGTCGGGGCAGGCACCGTGTTGTGTGCGGTGGGCAGGGCGGCATCGAATTCGGCGGCGGCATCGGCCGGCAGCGCGGCTTCGGCCGGCGGGGCCGGCAGCACCGAGGCACTGTGGCCGGTCTTGCCCGACTGCTGCGCGGCCAGCCAGGACTGGATATCGTCCGGCGGCACGTCCATCAGGCGCAGCGCGCCTTCCATCACGTTGTGGTAGACCGGCGCGGACACCAGGCCACCGTAGAACTTGCCCGCCTGCGGGTCGTTGATGACGATGACCGTGGCAAAGCGCGGGTTGGTCGCCGGCACCACGCCGGCGAACAGCGCGTTGTAGTGGCCGCGCTCGTAACCGCCGGGGCCGGCCTTGCGCGCGGTACCGGTCTTGCCGGCCACGTGGTAGCCCAGCACCGCCGCCTGCTTGGCACCACCCTGGGTGACCACCGTTTCCATCATCGCCACCACTTCCTTGGCGATCTGCGGGTCGATCACCTGGTGCGCTTCGCTGTGCTGGCCCTTGACGAAGGTCGGCGGGATCAGCCGGCCGCCGTTGCCCAGCGCCGAGTACGCGGTGGCGATCTGCAGCGGCGTCACCGACAGGCCGTAACCGTAGGACATGGTGGTCTTGGTGGTGCCCGACCAGCGTGCCGGGCGCATCACCACGCCGGCCGATTCCCCCGGGAAGCCGCTGTGCGGCGACGCGCCGTAGCCGAAGCGGCGCACGCCATCGTAGAAGGTCTGGTCGGGCATCTTGGCGGCGATCTTGGCCGCGCCGATGTTCGAGCTGCGGGTGATCACCCCGGTCACGTTCAGCACGCCGTTGTTGCGCGGCACGTCCTTGATGGTGAACCGGCCCAGGCTCATGTAGCCCGGGTTGGTGTCGATGATGGTGTCCTTGGTCACCGCACCGGCCTGCAGCGCGGTGGCGATGGTCAGCGGCTTCATCGTCGAGCCCGGCTCGACCAGGTCGGTCACGGCCCGGTTGCGGCGCGTATCGGGCACCGCGCCGGTCAGCGAATTGGGGTTGTAGGTCGGCAGGTTGACCATGGCCAGGATTTCACCCGTGGCCACGTCCATGATGACCATCGAACCACCGGCCGCCTTGTTGGCCACCAGTGCGTTGCGCAGCTCCTTGTACGCCAGGTACTGGATGCGGCGGTCGATGCTCAGGGTCAGGTCCTTGCCCGGCTCGGCGGCGCGCAGCAGGTCGCTTTCCACCGTTTCGCCCTTGCGGTTGCGGATCACCCGCTTGGCGCCGGGCTTGCCGCGCAGCCACTCGTCGAAGGCCAGTTCCAGCCCTTCCTGGCCGCGGTCGTCGATGTTGGTGAAGCCCAGCACGTGCGCCATCGCCTCACCCTGCGGGTAGAAGCGGCGGAACTCGCGCTGCGCGGCCACGCCCGGAATCTTCAGGGCCACCACCCGCTCGGCCTCGTCCGGGTTGATCCGGCGGCGCAGGTACATGAATTCCTTGTCCGACTTCTGCGACAGGCGGCTGCTCAGCTCGTCCACCGACATGCCCACGGCCTTGGCCAGCTCCGGGATGCGCTCGGGCGAACGCAGCAGGTCCTGCGGGTTCACCCAGATCGAGGCCACCGGCGTGGACACTGCCACCGGCTCGCCGTTGCGGTCGGTGATCATGCCGCGCGAGGTCTTGATCGGCAGCTCGCGCAGGTAGCGGGCCTCGCCCTGGCGCTGGTAGAAATCGCTGTTGATGATCTGCACGTAGGCCGCACGGCCCACCAGCGAGACCGAGCACAGGCCAAGGGCCAGCGCCACCCAGCGCAGGCGCTGGCGCAGGTTGAAGGCGTTGCGCGGGCGGTTGCGGCCGGTCTTGCTCATGGGCGCACCACCACCACGTCGGCCGCTTCAGGGAACTTCATGCCCAGCTTGTCGCGGGCGATCCCATCGACGCGGTTGGATTCGGCCAGCGTTGCCTGTTCCAGCTGCAGGCGGCCGAATTCGATGTTCAGGTCATCGCGCACGCGCTCGGCGCGCGAGAGTTCGATGAAGGTCTGCCGATGGCGGTGGCGCACGAACACCACACCGATCGCCGAAGCGACGGTGCAGGCCAGCAGCACGATCAGCAGCAGGCGGCTCATGCGCCGGCCTCGCGTTTCTGGGCCACGCGCAGCACGGCACTGCGCGCACGCGGGTTGGCGGCCAGTTCCTCGTCGGTGGCCTTGATGGCACCGCCGATCAGGTCCAGCGTGGGCACGAACGCCACGGCCTCGGGCAGGCGGCGGTTGGCCGGCGGGGCCTTGGCCAGGCGGTTCATGTACTGCTTGACGATGCGGTCTTCCAGCGAATGGAAGCTGATGACCGCCAGCCGGCCACCGGGCTTGAGCCGTTCGACGGCCGCATCCAGGCCGGCTTCCAGGTCGGCCAGCTCGCGGTTGATGTGGATGCGGATGGCCTGGAAGCTGCGCGTGGCCGGGTGGATCTTGTCCTTGCCGCGCGGCATGACCGAAGCGATCAGCTCGGCCAGTTCGGCGGTGCGGGCAAACGGCTGCTTCTGGCGGCGGGCCACGATGGCGCGGGCGATGCGCCGGCTCTGGCGTTCTTCGCCGTAGGCCCACAGCACATCGGCAATGGCCTGCTCATCGGCGTGGTTGATCCACTCGGCCGCGCTCTGCCCGTTGTCCGGGTCCATGCGCATGTCCAGCGGGCCATCCTTGCCGAAGCTGAAACCGCGCTCGGCCACATCCAGCTGCGGCGAGGACACCCCCAGGTCGAACAGCACGCCATCCAGCCCGGCAACGGTCTCATCCCACTGCAGCAGCTGGGCGAAGCTGCCACGGAAGATGGACACGCGCGGGTCCGGCGCGAAATCGCGCTGTGCGACAGCGATGGCGTCCGGATCCTTGTCCATGACCAGCAAGCGCCCCTCGGCACCCAGCTGCGACAGCACGCCACGGGCGTGACCGCCACGACCGAACGTGCCATCCAGGTAACGTCCGTTTTCGATCACCCTCAGGCCTTCCAGGACCTGGGTGTACAGGACCGGCAGATGCACCGCCGGCGACTGCGACACCGGGAGGTGACCGGTCTGCGCTTCCGGGCGCATCCGGGCACCCCGGCTCACAACTTCAGGTCGAGCAACCCATCTCCCAGATCCTCATCAGACAGCGTCTGCTGGATCAGGGCACGATGTGCCTGCTCGCTCCATAGTTCGAATTTGTCACCCATGCCCAGCAGTACCGCCTTCTTCTCTATGCCGACCGCACCGCGGTGGCTGGCGGGGATGCTGATACGGCCATTGCCGTCCAGTTCAAGATGTGCGGCCGAACCCACCAGCTTCTGCTGCAGCAGGCGCACCACGCGCTGGGTGTTCGGCTTGGCCATGACGTCGTCGCGGACGCGTTCCCATTCCGATTCGGCGTACAGCCACAGGCAGCCGGATTCGAACGGGTTGTAGGTCAGGACCAGGCGGTTGTTGCTCACGCGCGCGACCAGGTCGCGATAGGCGGTGGGAACCGCCATGCGTCCTTTGTCGTCAACTGTGATGGCCGTCTCGCCCTGAAACACGACGCCTGCACCTGTCCTTCGCCCGGTGAAACATTGAACCACGAAAACCCACAAAAAACCCGGTTTTCCCTCTGTTGCCCACCTTAGCAGCGCCCCAAGGGTTGTCAACAACTTTTCAATCGAAAAATCGCGAGTTGCATCAATGGCTTGCAACGATGTTTAGAGAATTGTTCAAGGCTTATCCACAAGTTGCTGATCCGTCTCATTTTTTGAGATTGAGGGACAGTTCAGGGCCGTGCAGGGGGCGTGAAACCCTTGCTGCGCATTCATCCCAGGGCGGCCTGCCCCCTGCCCGTCCGCTGCGCAAAACGGCACACTGTCGGCCATGTGCCTGCTTGCGCTCGGCTGGCGGACCCACCCGCACTGGCGGTTGGTGATGGCCGGAAACCGTGATGAGTTTCACGCTCGCCCCACGGCCCCCCTGGGGCGCTGGCAGGAGGCGCCGTCGATCATCGGCGGGCGTGACCTGCGCTCCGGCGGCGGTTGGGCCGGCGTCGGCGCGGGCGGCCGCATGGCGGTGGTCACCAACGTGCGTGACCCGCTGGCCGCCCAGGCCGGCCCCTCGCGCGGGGCACTGGTGGCCGACTTCCTGCGCAGCCAGGAACCGGCGGCCGTGCATACCGACCGGCTGGCCGGCATCGCCGCCGCCTATGCCCCGTTCAACCTGCTGCTGGCCGACGGCCACAGCCTGGAATACCTGGGCAACCACCCGGCCGAGCGGCAGACCCTGGGGCCCGGCGTGCACGGCATGTCCAATGGCGCGCTGGATGCCCCCTGGCCCAAGACCCGGCGACTGATGGACGGCCTTGCCCGCTGGCTGGAAGGGGAACAGGCCGCCGGCCCGTCCGCAGCCGACAGCGATCTGGCCCTGCTATGGCAGGCGCTGGCTGACGAACACCGCCCGGCCGACAGCGCGCTGCCCGACACCGGCATCGGCCTGGAGCGCGAGCGCTGGCTGAGCCCGGCCTTCATCCGCGGCGACGACTACGGCACGCGGGCCAGCACGGTGATCCTGATTGATGCCAACGGCCACGGGCAGATCCACGAACGCCGCTTCGGCGCGCAGGGCGCGTTCGTGGGCGAAAGCCATATCGAGTTCTAGGCGCGGCCGTGTAGATCCACGCCATGCGTGGATGAAAAGAGGAGGCGGAGCCGGCCGATAAGCCGGGTTCTGTCGTGGACAGTCATTCCTCTAGGCGTTACGTCACCGCAACGCTCAAGCAACCTACCCGGATCCAACGCGGGCCGCGCCAAAGGATCCCTATTTGGTCTTGCTCCAGGTGGGGTTTGCCGTGCCGGTCTGTTGCCAGACTCGCGGTGCGCTCTTACCGCACCATTTCACCCTTGCCGGCCTTCCGGAGAAGACGTAGGCGGTATCTTTCTGTTGCACTTTCCGTCGGCTTGCGCCGCCCAGGCGTTACCTGGCACCTTGCCCTATGGAGCCCGGACTTTCCTCGGCACCCCCGAAGGGATGACGCGACTGTCTGGCCGGCTCCGCCAACGCGCATTCTAGCGCACGCACGCCCTTCCTGCCGTGCCGATTGCGGCGCACGGTTCACCGGCCGGCCCAGTAGCGCCACGCCATGCGTGGCTGCGGCCATCCCTCAGCTGCCGTACAACGCCTTGCGTGGTGCGCCGGTCAGCTCGGCGGCCAGCTTGGCCGCGGTGGACGGCGGCAGATGCTCGCTCAGTTTCGCGTACAGGCGCCGCCCCTGCGCCAGCTGGGCTTCGGCGTCGTCACCAGCGCCCTGCACCATCACCACGAACTCGCCCTTGCGCTGGTTCTCGTCGGCCTCGACCCGGGCCAGCAGGCCCGCCAGGTCGCCATCGAGCACGGTCTCGAACAGCTTGGTCAGTTCGCGCGCCAGCACCGCCGGACGGTCGCCACCGAAGATCGCGGCCATGTCGGCCAGCGATTCGGCAATGCGGTGCGAAGACTCGTAGAAGACCATCGTGCGCACTTCGCCAGCCAATGCCTGCAGGCGGTCACGGCGGCCGCTGGCCTTGGCCGGCAGGAAGCCCTCGAAGCTGAAGCGGTCGCTGGGCAGGCCGGCCACGCTCAGCGCGGCGATGGCCGCACAGGCACCGGGCACCGGGCTGACCTTGATGCCGGCCGCGCGTGCGGCACGGACCAGGCGGAAGCCCGGGTCGCTCACCAGCGGGGTACCGGCATCGCTCACCAGCGCCAGCGATTCACCCGCCTGCAGGCGCGCGACCAGCCGCTGCGCCAGGGCATCCTCGTTGTGCTCATGCAGGGCCACCAGCGGCTGCTGGATGCCGAAATGCGACAACAGCTGGCCGCTGCGGCGGGTGTCCTCGGCACAGATGGCCGCCACCGAGCACAGCACCTCCTGCGCGCGCGGGCTCAGGTCGGCCAGGTTGCCGATCGGGGTGGCGACGACATACAGGGTGGGGACACTCATTTCAGCGGTACTCACAGGGCAAGGGTAGAATCCTAGCGTGTACCCGGCCAAGGCCGCTGCCCTCATCGCATGGACCAGATCATGAACAAGCCCGTCGCACGGATCTCCGCCCTGTCGTTGTCGCTGATGCTGCTGGCCGGCTGCGCCACCACCAGCCTGACCACCGCACCGGAATCACCGGCACAGGGCCAGGCACTGGCCTTGATCGACCAGGGCAAGCCGCGCGAGGCCGCGCAGCAGCTCGAAACGCTGGCGGCCACCCTGCGCGGCGGCGCCCGCAGCAACGCGCTGGCCGATGCGGCCTGGGCCTGGCACCTGGCCGGTGACAACACCCGCGCCCGCAGCCTGCTGGCCCAGGTCAACGCCCGCCAGGCCAGCGGCGCCAGCCTGCAGCGCTACCACCTGACCGGCGCCGAGCTGGCACTGGCCGACAAGCAGCCGGCACAGGCACTGGCCCAGCTGAAGGAACATGCCGACAGCATCGTGCCGGCCCTGCGCACGCGCTGGCACCTGGCCCGCGCACAGGCCCTGCAGGGCACCGGTGACAGCTTCGGTGCCGCCGGCGAACGCGCCCGTGCCCATGCGGCACTGTCGGGCACCGCCCGCAACGACAACCAGGCGGCCATTGCCGGCCTGCTCGGCACCCTGGATGACGCCAGCCTGCGCAGCCGCGCCGCCGCGCTGCCTGCCAACGACCCGCTGTACAACTTCGCCGGCCGTGCACTGATCGCCCGTGGCCTGCCGCTGCCGCGCCCGTTCGACCGCGATGGCGGCGGGCAGTTCGACACCAGCAAGCGCCCGCCCGCGCTGAGCGATGGCTACCGCCCGCCGGTGAAACTGGCCGTGCTGCTGCCGCTCAGCGGCCGCCTGGCCACCGCCGCGCAGCCGGTGCGCGATGGCCTGCTGGCCGCTTACTACGGCGAAGGCCGCCGCCGCCCGGACATCAACTTCATCGATACCGCCGGCACCCCCGCCGGCGCGCTGGCCGCCTATGACAAGGCCGTGGCCGGGGGCGCCGACTTCGTGGTCGGCCCGCTCGGCCGCGACGAAGTGGATGCGGTCTATGGCCGCCGGCAGCTGCCGGTGCCCGTGCTCGCGTTGAACCGTGGCAAGGATGCACCGCCGGCCGGCAGCGCAGGCTTCTCGCTGGCGCCGGAAGACGATGGCATCGTGGCCGCCGAATACCTGCGCGGGCGCGAACGCGGCAAGGCGCTGGTGCTCAACAGCACCGACGACACCGGCCGCCGTGCCGCCGCCGCGTTCGCCCAGCGTTTCCAGCAGCGCGGCGGGCAGGTGGTGGCCAGCATCGGCGTCAGCGATGCCGTGGGCGATGTCAGCGCGCAGGTGCGCAACGCCGGCCCGGTCGATGCCGTGTTCCTGGCCGTACGTGCCCCGCAGGCGCGCCTGCTGGCCCCGCAGCTGGCCCTGGCCGGTGCGGGCGGCGCGACCCGCGTGGGCACCTCGCAGCTGACCGTCGGCAGCGGCAAGCCGGAAGAAGACGTGGCGCTGGACGGCATCGTCTACCCGAATGAAGCCTGGAACGTGCGCAGCGTGTCCGGCGTGCCGGCCGCCAGCCAGGTGGCCGCGGCGCTGCCGAGCGCGCGCGGTGCCGCCGGCCGCCTGTTCGCCTTCGGCGCCGATGCCTGGAAGATCAGCGCCTACCTGGACAAGCTGGCCAATGAAGGCGGCCTGGACGGTGCCACCGGCACGCTGTACCTGGATGGCAACGGCAACATCCTGCGCCAGCCGGCGTGGTCGTCGTTCAGCGGTGGCCGGCCGATGCCGATCCTCGGTGGCCGCTGAGCGCGCACAACGGGGTGCGGCGGTGGAAACCGCCGCCGAAGCCCATCTGCAGCAGGCCGGCCTGCGTACGCGCGCCCGCAATGTGCGCTACCGCGGCGGTGAACTGGACCTGGTGATGGACGAGGGCACCACCGTGGTCTTCGTCGAGGTGCGTTACCGCGCCCGGCAGGATTTCGGCGGTGCCGCCGCGTCGGTGGATGCGCATAAATGCCGCCGTCTGGTGCACGCCGCGCAGTGTTTCCTGCAGGACCACCCGGCCCTGGCCGATGCGCCCTGCCGTTTCGATGTGGTCGAAGCCAGCGGTGAACCGCCGCAGCTGCACTGGCTGCGTGATGCGTTCCGGCTGGATGACTGCTGATGGCTTCGCCCTGCTCAGGTAGATGCCAACCTTGGTTGGCGCTTCTGTGCCAACCAAGATTGGCACCTACCAGACATGCAACCACATGCACTGGTAGAGGCCGACCTTGGTCGGCGCTCTCATGCCAACCAAGGTTGGCATCCACCAGACGTGCAACCACCTGCCCGGGTAGAGGCCGACCTTGGTCGGCGCTCTCATGCCAACCAAGGTTGGCATCCACCAGACGTGCAACCACCTGCCCGGATAGAGGCCGACCTTGGTCGGCGCTCTCATGCCAACCAAGGTTGGCACCTACCAGACGTGCAACCACCTGCACTGGTAGAGACCGACCTTGGTCGGCGCTCTCATGCCAACCAAGGTTGGCACCTGCCAGACGTGCAACCACCTGCACTGGTAGAGGCCGACCTTGGTCGGCGCTCTCATGCCAACCAAGGTTGGCATCCACCAAACGTGCAACCACCTGCCCGGGTAGAGGCCGACCTTGGTCGGCGCTTCTGTGCCAACCAAGGTTGGCACCTACCAGACGTGCAACCACCTGCACTGGTAGAGGCCGACCTTGGTCGGCGCTCTCATGCCAACCAAGGTTGGCACCTGCCAGAGCGCAGCCCTGGTCGGCACAGGCCCGCTGGTTCCCCTGCTTTCCCCGAGATCTGTCATGAGCACTGCCCTGCCCGCCGCCCTGGTCGCCGACCTGTCCTCCCTGCTGGGCGCCGACGGTTGGCGCATGGATGCGCGCGCGCTGGAAGCCAACGCGCAGGACAACTCCTGGCGCCACCAGACACCGGCGGCGGTCGCGCTGCCGGCCACCGTGGAGCAGGTGCAGGCGCTGGTGCGCGCCTGCCGCGCCCACGGCGTGGCGCTGGTCGCGCGCGGTGCCGGCACTGGCACCACCGGCGCGGCGGTGCCAGTGCCGGGCAGCATCGTGCTGTCGTTCACCCGCATGGACCGCATCGTCGAGATCCGCGCGGGCGACCGCTGCGCGGTGGTGCAGCCCGGCGTACTCAACGGCACGCTGCAGCAGGCGCTGGCACCGCACGGCCTGTTCTGGGCACCGGACCCCTCCAGTGCGGAGATCTGCAGCATCGGCGGCAACCTGGCCTGCAATGCCGGCGGCCCGCGCGCGGTGAAGTACGGCACCAGCCGTGACAACGTGCTGGGGCTGGTGGCGGTAACCGGCACCGGCGAGGTGATCCGCTGCGGTGGCGCCTACACCAAGGACGCCACCGGTTACGACCTCACCCATCTGCTGGTGGGCAGCGAAGGCACGCTGGCGCTGATCGTGGAAGCCACCCTGAAGCTGACCCCGCTGCCGGTCAGCCAGGCCGGCCTGCGCGTGCTGTACCGCGACGCGGACGCCGCGGCCGCGGCCGTGTCACGCCTGATGTCGCAGCCGGTGGTACCGACGCGGCTGGAATTCATGGATGCACGCAGTCTGCAGCTGCTGCGGCTCAATGGTGCCGAGGTACCCGAGGCCGGCGCGATGCTGCTGGTCGAGGCCGATGGTGACCACGACACCCTGCCCTACCTGCTGCAGGCACTGGCCAGCGCCGCCGAGGGCGACGGCATGATCGAACTGGACGTGGCGATGGAAGGCCGCGCGCGCGATCAGCTGTGGGCGGCGCGCAAGGCACTGTCACCGGCGCTGCGCAGCGTGGCCCCGGGCAAGATCAACGAAGACGTGGTGGTGCCGGTATCGCGCATCCCCGATCTGGTGGCCGGTGTACAGGCACTGGCGCGCGATTACGCACTGACCATCGTCACCTTCGGCCATGCCGGCAACGGCAACCTGCACGTCAACATCCTCTACCACCCGGACGATGCCGACGAGAATGCACGCGCGCATGCGGCGCTGCCGAAGATCTTCGAACTGACGCTGGCACTCGGCGGCACGCTGTCCGGCGAACACGGCATCGGGTTGGCCAAGCGCGATTTCATGGCCCAGGCCTTCACCCCGGCCACGCTGGCGGCGATGCGCGCGATCAAGGCCGCGCTCGACCCGGATGGCATCCTCAACCCGGGCAAGGTGCTGCCGCCGGGCTGACTGCACTGCCGCCGGGCAGGGCCCGGCGCTACCGGCCAGGCCCTCACGGCTCCGAATCGAACACCACGGTCACATCACCCTGCCAGCGTGACGCCGGTGCTTTCAGCATCTCCGTCATGGCCGGGCCGTTGGCAGCAAAGCGCAGCCGCGCTTGCCGGTTCTGCAGGTAGGACTGCGGCGTGAAGCGCGGTGCCACCTGGCCACTGCGCTCGCTGACCAGCGGCGTGTTCTGCGCGAACGCACCACTGCGCATGTCCCGCATGCCGGGCATCGTGACATCCACATCGATCGGTACCACCGCGCCGGTGCTGGCGTTGGCGATGCCACAGCGCCCGCCGCTGTCATGCTGGCAGCGCATCTTGACGCTGAATTCGTTGGAGGTGGTCAGCAGGAACGGCAGCTCCTGCTGCAACCGCGCCGGCGGCGTGCCGTGGCGGGTCCATTGGCTCCAGCCCCCTGCCGGGGCCAGGCTGACTTTCGGGCCTGCCTGCGGGAAGGTCACCTGGAAGGCATGGGTGACCGTCAGGGTGAAATGGACGATCAATTCGTTGTCCGAGGCGACGGTGTTGGTGCCGAAATCGAAATCACCCCCGGGCCCGACGCGCAGCTGCAGTTGCCCGGTGTAGATGCCCGCCTCCATCGCCAGCGGGTTGGGCGAACGCATGGTGTAGCCCAGGCTGACTTCACGCAGTTGCATGCCGTCATCGATCAGATGGCGCGGGCGCTTCACGCAGGTCGTGGCGGCCTCCGGGTAGCGCCAGCCAAACCGCCAGCTGGTTCCGCCGGCTTCGGCGTAGTTCATGCGCCCGCACCCCGGTGGCGGTTCACTCCAGCCATTGCCTTGCCAGAGCTGGTGATGTGCCTGGGAGACATTGTCATTGCCCGTCGTTTCGCGCGCGTCGCGCGTGAGGTAATACGTCGCCCCCAGAAAGGACACGCGCCATTCGGTCTCTGCCGTGCGCCCGCTGTCGGCATGGGTCAACACCACCCGTCGCCAGGTACTGGGTACGCTGATCCGCGCCTCATGGTCCGCCCCCGCAAAGGGCCGCATTTCCGCATAGCGCACGGTGATCGGCAGCAGCACGCTCTTTTCGCCCGGACCGCACAGGTTGGGGCGCACGCACAGCCCACCGTTGGGCGTGTCATTGGTGAATTCGTTGCGCGTGGGGTCCAGCGCACTGGGCGCAAAGCTGGCCTGGATCTGCACCTCGGCCGCCACCGCAGTACCCGCCAAGGCTGCCATCACTGTGGCTGCGCACAACCATGGAAGAACGCGACGCCGCATCATTCGACTCCTCTTGGCCTGCCTGCTCATTTGCCCACCACCTGCGGCGGGCACTGCACGCCCCCCACCATCACCAGATCGCCCTCGCGCGGATAACGCGCCTCATCCAGCGTCAGCACGCAGCTGCGTTGGTCGGGATGGCGCAGTTCCACCACCGGCGCACGCGCGCTCAGTTCCAGGGTGAAGAACCCCTCGTCCTGGCTGACACTGCGGCTGGCATGGTTGATGACATGCACCCCGCGCATGCCGTTGCCATCGGCATCGAGCACCTGGCCCATCACCGTGAACGTGCGCAGCACGTCCACCTGTGCATGCATCACGCCGCCCTTGTTGAGGTGGTAGCGGATCGTCGCCGGCTGGATCGCCGCCGCGTGCGCGTGGTGGTCATTGAAATCAATCTGCACATGCCCTTCCCGATACGCGCTGACCGGCACGAAGTTGCGCCCCGGCCGCAGCACCACGCCGCCGCCGCGGCTGTCGTCGGCGCGCAGCGCCACCCCCGGGAAATCCGACTGCACATCCACGATCATGCCGGTATCGGCGCTGGCGGTCTGCCCGCGGCCCACCATGGCCACCTGCCCGCCCCCCAGCGCCAACGTGCTTTCCAGGTTGGCGCTGCCACTGAGGCGGCCATCGCTGGAGGCACGCAGTACCTGCACGTCGCCCTGGAACTGCTGCCGGTCCATATAGGCACCTGCGCCCAGGCCAAGTCCACTGCGATCGATGCCGGCGGTGCCGTGTACGCTCTGCAGCCACGGCGTGTCCAACTGCTGCTGCACGTTGAGGCTGGCGTACAGGTCGCGCTCGCCGGCCGCGCCGGTACGGCTGCCCAGGCTGCCGTTGTAGCGGCGCCCCGGGTTACCCAATGCCAGGCTGACGGTGAAGTCGATGCCGCGCTGGCGACGGGAGGCAGTGAAGTCGCTGCCCGGGCGGTCGTACACCGACAGCCGCCAGCTGGCATCGCTGCCGAACAGCCGCTGCCGCCGCCAGTACGAAGCATCCACGCTGGTGCCCGCATTGAAGCCCTGGCTGTGGCCTACGCGCAGGGTCAGGCTGTGGGCATCGCCGAGGCGATGGTTGAGCGACAGTGCGCTGCTGTCCTGCCAGCCACCACGGGTTTCCCAACGCATGGGGCGGCCATCACGCCCCACCCGGCGGTCGCGCTGCTCCACCCAGCTGCGCGCGTGCGAGGCCACCAGCGAACCCTTGCGGTAGCGGAACAGGCCCTGCGCATCGATGCCACGGCCAGCATCGTTGGAATCATAGAGATTGGTGTAGAGGGTGAAGCGTTCGCTGGCCTGCCAGTCCAGCGACACCCCCGCACTGTCGCGCTCGCCCACCCGCTGCGCACTGGCACCGACCACTGCGCGCGGATGCAGCAGATAGTTCACCACTGCGCCCGCGGCGGCCTTGCCATGCTGGGCATCATCGCCGCTGTCCAGCAGGCCCTGCTGGCGGCCGGCGAACACGCTGTAGCGCCAGCGCCGGCGGGGATCACGCCAGTGACTGGGCTTGTGGATGGTGGCGATCTCGCGCGAGCTGATCTGCCTGTCTTCAACCACGCGCAGTTCCACATCGTAGATGCCGCCCGGCAGGCGACGGGTATCCAGCGCCTGCATGCCCGGCGCCACCGCCTGGGTGCCGACCAGGTTGCCGTCACGGTAGATCTCCACCACGCCGTCGCGGCTGGCGGTGACATAGACCGGATAGACCGCTTCGCCAGCGGTGTCGGCCAGCAGCACATCCGACGAACCGGCCATGACACCCAGGCTGGTGTAGTTCTGGGTGCCCGGTGCCCGCGGCTGCCGGGTCACCCCCTGGAACGTGGGCAGGAAATAGCCCACACGCAGGAAATGATCCTTGAACTCGCGTTGCGCATGCAGTGCACTGATGTAGTGGCCGTCGCTGTCGCCGGCCCGGCGTGAACGGTAGTACTGGTAGCTGCCCAGTGTCGTCCATTGGCCCAGGCTGCCCTGCAGTTCGGCACCGTAGCGCAGGGCGCTGTCCTGCTGCTCGCCACCGCTGTAAGCCAGACTGTTGCGCAGCATCAGGCCGGTGCTGCCCTGGTCGGGCACGTGCAGGTAGCGACCACCGGCCACGGCACGATGGCCGTCGCTGCTGAGCAGTGACACCAGCGAATTGCCCAGGCTGTAGTGCAGCGCCGCCAGCCCCTGCGCCGGACTGGCCTGTCTGCCCAGCGGTACGGGTTCGGCCAGGTGCGCCGCCCACCGTTCGCGTTCGGCAGCGGGCGCCACACTGCCGTAGCTGTCACCGAAGGCCAGCAGCTGCAGGCGGTTGTCTTCATGCAGCACCACCTCGGCATCGCCCAGGAACGTGCCATCCAGTTCCACACGCACGCTCAACGGCGTGCCGAACAGGTGTTCGCGGAACTCCGCCGGCATGCGCTCACGCTGCTGCTGCAGGGTGTGCAGCACCGCATCGGCCCGCGCGGGGTGCGGCAGCACGGCCGCCATGCCGATGGCACACGCCACCGCGACGGCAAGCACAGAAGGGCGTTGAAAAGAGGGCATGATGGCGATCCGCAGCAGAACAGGCACGACAGCGGGGACGCCATGCGCCCCCGCCAGGCGCGGCGTGTTACGGGGTGCTTTCGAACATCATGTAGACCTGGCCGGCATAGTTGCCTTCCACATAGCCGGCGCCCGGCTTGGTGGTGCTGATCTCCACCGCCACACGCTGGCTGGCAGCGGCTTCCGCAGCGGTGAGGATCTCCACCTTGCCTGCCGCGCCGGTCACCAGCGTCTTGCCGTTCACCCGCACCGCCATCGGCAGCAGGTTGGCACCGGAGGTCAGCGCCGCATCGTTGGTCAGGTAGCCTTCGATGGCCGCGTTGCTGCGCATGTCCATCTGCTGGCTGATCGGGCGCAGGTCCTGGCGCGCGATGTCCCAGGCCATGGTCTGGGTGATCGCATCCCAGCCGCCCACCGGGGTGATCTGCAGGCCATCGGCCGCCGGAATGACCGCTTCGACCGAGACGGTGACCGGGAAATCGGCGGCGACGCTGGCGGCCGGGGCAATGACCAGAGCCGCAGCGGCGGACAGCAGGGCTTTCTTCAGGTTCATGGGTAACTCCATTTATTGGAAGGGTGGAAACATCGATGCCGGGCTCAGGACGCAACTTCCCCACGAGCCCCCCCGGCAGAGGCCCGGCGAAATGGAACCGTGGATGCAGCGGGCCCGTGAACCGTCAGCTGCGCGTGTCGATCGTGCGGCGTTGCGGGCCTTCCAGCAGATCAAAACGGCTGTAGTAGCCCTCCTCTTCGGCCAGCATGTGCTGGCGGCCCGGGAAGACATGCACCTTCACCCCGCCGCCGCAGTCGTCCGGCCGTGCACGGCGGCACTGGCGCAGGTTGTCCAGCACCACGGTGGCATTGCCGGCGTTGGTCACCTGCAGACCCTGTACCCGGGTGTCGTAGCGCACATCGACCGGTGGCACGAACACCACCGTGCCGTAGCCGGTGAACACGTTCACCCCAGCCTGCACGCCCTGCTGATAGTCCTGCGCCTGCTGCGCATCGAGCGAAAATTCGCCGGCATCGGGCACCACCGGCACATAGCGCACGCGGTAGTGCTGCTCCTGCGTGCGTGCACCCCGGAACACCAGGCGCGTGGCCTGCTGGCCATGGCCAGCGGGAATGATCATGCGGCTGGGGCTGGCGATCAGGCCCTGCACCCCCGGTTCGCCGCGCGCCAGCGCGGCGGCATCCACCGGCGCTTCGGTGACATTGCCCTGGCCATCGAAATGCATGCGGGTGATTTCCACCCGCACATACGCGGTGGCATCGCCACTGTTGCGCACACGCTTGAGCAACTGGCTGCGGCCAGGCTCCATGTAATCGAACAGTGCACCCACACTGATCTGGGGTTGCGCGGCACCTGCGATTGAAGCCAGCAATAACAGGCTGAGTGCGACAAGCACGCGGCGCATGCAATTCTCCTCAGGTGATTTTTCAGAATTGTTGTAAGACGTGATGCGTAACGCGATGACTGCGCGAACGTCGTCACGTCGGGGCGGATTCTGAGGATCAGCCAGACGGAATGCCATGAAGAAAGTTGCAATCGCATCTATCGACGAACGGCAGCACAGCCCACGTGATGCGCGCCGCCGATAGATGAATTGCATGAAACGTGGGAAGCGCCGGTGCCCGCGGCGCACGGCATGCCTGCCGTGCGCCGCGCCGGTTCACCAGGCCCTGCGCAGGCCCAGTTGCCCCCCCACGTTGCGGTAGCCGGCATCGCCACGCTGCAGCGCCATGCCGCCCCAGGCCGACCAGCGCGGGCCCAGTGTCAGCTCGGCCCCCAGCTGCACTTCGTAGCGGTTGCGCGGCACATCGACGGCCAGCGTTTCACCATCGAACTGCAGCGTGCGGGTGGCACTGCCGCGCAGCCAGTTCACCCCGGCATAAGGCTGCACAATGTTGCCGGCACCGCTGCCATGGCCGAACACGCGCAGGCCCAGGCGGCCTGCAAGGCTGCCCACCCGCCCGTCATCAACACGCGTGCCGTTGTGTTCGGTGTGCGCATCGCTGCTGAAATCCACCCACGACACCTGCAGCTGCGGCTGCAGGTACACATAGGTGGATTGGCCCTGCCAGGCCGCGAAGGTATAGCCGGCTTCCAGTGATGCGCTCAGGGCCTTGGAATCGTAGCGTTCCTGCAGCAGGCCATCGCCCGCCACGCGGTTGTCGAACCGGGCGGCCTGCACGCTGCCGTCCAGGTACGCGCCGGCGGTCTGGCCCGGCTGCTGCAGCCAGCTGCCATACACGCCCACGGCCGTACCGCGCACGCGCCCGATGGCACGGTAACCGGTCAGGTCGGAGACCGTGGTGCTGTCACTGCGCCCGCTGCCCAGCATCACGCCGAACGCACTGCGCTGCCCCCCCAGCAGATCGCTGCCAACCTGCACCACATTCGTGTTGCCATCCACCGCCAGCTGGCCGCCGACGGCACTGAAATCCGCCTGCTGGCGGCCCACCCGTACCCACGCACTGCGTCCTGCCTGGCGCATGTCCGCGCCCCGGCGCTCGTGCATGCGGTGGGCGAACATGCCCACGGCGGCCGACTGGTTGGCCAGGTAGGCGCCCACTTCCGGGCGCAGCACCGGCACCGGCGGTGTGATCGGAATGCCGCCGTCGCCGCCATCTTCCGGGTCCGGGTCGATCACGCAGCCCGGGTAGGCCGGGTCGGTCGCACAGCGGTCGAACCACTGCGAACGCAGGTACCAGTGCCCGTCATCGGGGTCCTGCAGCCCGCCCTGGAACAGGAAATACTCGTAGGAGCCGCCCACCGCACGCCCGGCCAGGCGGTACTGCGCCAGCGAATCCCCGTCGATGTGGATCAGCGGGATGCCGTCCACAGTGGGTGCGCCGACGCCGCCGATGTTGTCCACGCGCACCTGGGCATCGCCATGGGTATCGCCACGCACGTGCAGCTGGTCGATGCGCGAATCATCGCCTTCCAACGCACCGTTGAACCACAGCGTGGCCCCTTCGGTGTGCAGGTCGCCGTCCACGGTGAGCGTATTGAATGCGCCCGTGCCATCGGACAGGGCCACCGTGCTGTTGCGCACCTGCAGTTCGCCCACGGTGGCATCACCACTCAACGTCCACTGGCTGCCGCCTTCGATCGCCAGCGTCTGCACCAGATCCGACGTGCCCTGCCACAGCGCGCCATCGGCCAGCCGCACATGCACCTGCGATTGCGGCACCAGGCCGGCCTGCTCGTCTTCGGGGGTGATGACGATATCGCCGATCATCTGCGAGCCGCCTTCCAGCGCCACGTCGAAACGCCCGGCCACGGCGGCATCCAGCGCCAGCCCGATGCCATTGCCGCCCTGCACCACCGCGCCGTTGGACAGCGTCAGGCCCGGCTCGCGGCTGCTGCGCACCCATACCCCACCCGCTTGGGCGCTGACCAGCGAGCCACCGTCGATCTGCAGCTTGCCGTTATCGACGATCACCGCCCCCCACGCGCCTTCGCCTTCGGTGCGCACGTGGGTATCGGCCAGGTTCATTTCCCCGCTGCCATCGGCCAGCACGCCATGTGCCTTCACGCCCTGCGTACGCAGCACGCTTTCACGCAGGTTCACGCTGCCGCCCTTGCGCGCGGTGGCGCCGTAGGCGCTCTCGCCTTCGGTCAGCACATCCACGCCGAGGGCATCGATCTGCGGGCGCCCGGCCCCATTGCCGAAGGTGTGCAGGCCATGGGAGTTGGCACCGGTGGTGTGGAAGGTACTTGCCGTGAGCACCGCCTGCCCGTTGCCCAGCACCGTCACTGCGGTGGACTGGTCACCGCCGGCCTTCACGCTGGAACCGCGCACCGCCACCTGGCTGTTGGCAATGACAGCGATGCCGGTGCCGTTGTGGACAGTGATGGATGAATCTTCAATCGTTGCCAGCGCGTCGGCGAAGTTCAGATCTACACCACTGCGCTCGCTGCTCAGACGGCTGTTGCGCATGACCAGCTCCGTCCCTTCGCGCATGTAGATGCCAAAGTGGCCCTGCACATCCACGCCTTCCAGCGCCAGCGTACCGCCCGCGCTGAGCTGGATGGCGCTGGCGTTCTCGCCCAGCGCATGGATGCGTCCCCCCCGATAGACCGCCTCGCCGCCGCTCACGATCAGCCCCATGCCGGAGCGCTCGTGGGACAGCACGATATCCACGTTTTCCATCACCGCCTTGCCCAGGCCCACCGAAATGCCGCGCGCCCCCGCGCCGGTGCCGTTGATCTGCACGTCGCGCAGCGTGGCATCGCTGCCATTGCCGATGAAGACGCCCTCGCCCGCACCGCCCTGTTCAATGCGCACCCGCTCGGCCAGCAGGGTGCCGCCTTCCAGCTTGATGCCGCTGCCACTGCCGGCCACGTCGATCACGCTGTCGCGCAGCACGCTGTCGCCACCGCGCTGGTCCAGGCCGTTGGCCGAGCCACCGCGCGTGGTGATGTGCAGGTTGTCGGCCTGCACGCTGCCATCGTTCACTTCGATGCCATGCGCGAACGTGCCCTCGGTTTCAATGCGCGTGCCCGACAGGACCGCCGTGCCGGCATTGGCCACCGATACGCCGGCGGCACCGTAGCCGGTGGTGGTGATGCTGCCACCGACCAGTTCGATCCGGCTGCCAGCCCCTTCCACGCGGGCCGCAGCGGCGCGCATGCCCTCGGTGCGCAGGTTCACTTCGCCTGCGGGAACGATGGTGCCGCCGTTGAGGGCATGGAAGGCATGGCCGGCCGGATTGCCCGGCTCCACCGGGTCGGTGGTGTGGTAATCGCCCGCTGCCGGGGTCTGGTCATTGCCATCGGCGATGACCTGCTGGGCAAGCACGGGCAGCGGTGCCGCCAATGCAGCGCCCAAGGCAAGGGCCAGAATGTGACGGGATGGAAGGGGGTGGCGCATGACAGGTCTCCTCGGAAATCGCCACGCATGCTGATGAATGCGTTGCGCCGAGACCATCGAATGTGTTGCAAGCCCCTGCGACAAGCCGTCGCAGGCATATACCCGTACTGAACCGCGCTCCGTGCAAAGCACGCTTTACAACTAATTGCATGGGAAGGGAGTGACCGCCCGCCGAGACTGGAAGCCGAAAAGGACAACGGCTTTCACATCCGGCATGGTATTCACGCCCTGCAGCCCTGTTGACTGTTCCGCTCCCCCCCGCTGAACAGGGCATCCCCGCATGTGAAGTGCCTGTCCCCCGTTTCCCGACAACAGGACACCACCATGAACCACCGCAACCGCCGTACCTCACCGCCGATGCTGCGCCCGCTGGCCAGCAGCCTGCTGCTGGCCCTGGCCATGTTGCCAGCCGGCGCGGCCCTGGCCCGCGACCTGGACAACCAGAGCGCTGAAGTCCTGGCCGGCGATCCGGTCGAGGCATGGAAGCTCATCAATGGATCGAGCCTGCAGGTCACCGGTGGCCAGACGCTTGAGATCACCGCCAGCGACACCTCCGACCTTAGCATCTGGGATGCCGTAATTACCCGCAGCGGAAGCAGCCAGCGAGCGATCACGTTGGATGATTCCGCCTACCTGGCCCTGGCCAGGAGCAACGTCCTGGGTGGCATAGCACTACGCGGCGGAACCACGCAGGCGATTCTGGCGCAGAGCTCGATCTCCGTGACGACCGCCGGGCTTGCCCCAACGGAAGGCCTTTCGGTTGGCGTCGATCTGGTTGCCCCGGCAACGGGCAGTGGTGCCGCCAGTCCGCGGGCAACCATCGACAACACCACCATCTACGTAGAGGATGCGCCTGCTGGCACCCGCGATGTGAACAACGGTGTGGGTGTGCGCATGCAGTTTGGCCAGATGGACATCATCAACGGCTCGCGTGTGGATGCCTCCAACTTCGGCGCGGTGCTCTGGGGCGTAGCCAATCCTGATGAACGCATCCGGCTCAACATCGACAATTCCACGCTGCAGGCCGGCCGGGGTGCAGCCATCCGGGTCAACGCAGGCGCCGACAACACCTACGACATCACCGTCGCCAATGGCGCACAGCTGGTGGGCGGCGATGGCAACCTGCTGCTGGTCGGCCGCGACACCGGCGTAGTCAACACGCGTACCAACGTCAACTTCAATGTAGACAACGCGCGCCTGGCCGGCAACGTGACCTATGACCCAACCAACGCACCTACCGCCCAGGTCAATGTGTTCCTGCGCAACAAGGCGCAGATCGACGGGCGCTTCCTCAACGTCACCACCGCCAGCATCGATGGCGACAGCACCTGGCTGATGACCGGCGACAGCACTGTCGGCCACCTCACCCTGGGCAGCACCGGCACCGTGGCACTGGGCAATGCCAGTACCTTCAACACGCTCACCGTGGACCAGTTCACCGGCAACGGCGGCACGCTGTTGTTCAACACCGTGCTGGGTGACGACACCTCGCTGACTGACAAGCTGGTGATTGCCGGTGATGCCAACGGCCAGGCCAACGTGCGCGTGCTCAATGCCGGCGGTGCCGGTGCGAAGACCGAGCGCGGCATCGAACTGATCGACATCGGCGGCGCGTCCAACGCGCAGTTCGATCTGCTCGGCCGTGCCGTGGGCGGCCAGTACGAGTACTTCCTGGTGAAGGATGCCAACGGCAACTGGTACCTGCGCTCGCAGACCGGCGCCGGCCCGGACCCGTGCCTGGTGGACCCCACCCTGCCCGAGTGCAAGCCGATCGACCCGGTGGACCCGGTGGACCCGCCGCCGCCGGTGCTGCGCCCGGAAACCGGTGCCTACCTGGCCAACCAGTTCGCGCTGGACCAGATGCTGCGCCATACCTATCGCGACCGCCAGAGCGGCGGCACTGCCAACGACGGTGTGCGCGGCTGGGCGCGCGTGGACGCCACCCAGAGCAAACTCGGTGCAGTGGATGACCAGCTGGACCTGCGCGTGGACCGCTCGCGCCTGCAGCTGGGTGCCGACGTGGGCGTGTTCGATGAGGGCCGTGGTCGCGTTGGTGTGATGGGCACGCTGGCACAGTCGCGTTCGACCTCGCGTTCGGACATCACCGGCTACAGCGCACGCGGCAAGCTGGACGGTGGCGCACTGGGCGTGTACGGCAACTGGGCCAACGATGCGCTGTATGTGGATGCCAGCGTGCAGCGCGGCCAGTTCCGCAACCGCGTGCAGGGCGAAGGCCTGGCCGAGGAACGCTACGACTCGGATCTGTGGCAGTCGTCGCTGGAAGCCGGCTACCGCTTCGGCATCGGCCAGATCGGCAGCACCGCACTGAGCCTGCAGCCGGAACTGCAGCTGGTCTACACCGATGCGAAGACCGATGTGCACACCGAAGCCAATGGCACGGTGGTGCGTGCAGCGGGCAACAGCGGCCTGTCCGGTCGCGCCGGCCTGCGCCTGCAGGGTGAATCACGCTCGGCAGTGGGTGCCTCGGTCAGCCCGTATCTGGCGGCCAACTGGTACCGCGATGGTGCGGGTAATGGCATCGCCTTCGATGATGAAGTGCTGAAGGCCGGCATTCCGCGCAACCGCTATGAACTCAGTGCCGGTGCGCAGGTGCAGTTCCGTTCCGGGCTCAGCGCGTGGGGCGGGTTCGGTGTGATGCGCGGTGACAGCGGCTACCGGGAAGCCAGCGCCAGGCTGGGGGTGGCCTACACGTGGTAAGCACGCTGCGGTAAGCCGCAACGAATGTCGTAATTGGCATGACCTGCGCGCCGGTGCCATCGGCCACGGCGCGCATCAACTTTTTTTGATTTTGAAACTTTCCTGATTGGTACAGCAGCGCTTGCGTGCACATGATGGGCTGCCACCGACAACGGGTGGCACGGGCTTGCAATCCCGTAGGATGAGCATGTTGTTTACGCTTGCTTGCCGGCGTCGCTGCGTCGCTGCGTTGTTGCTGGGCGGCGTCGGCAGGCAATCCGTCCGCGCCTCTTTGGCGGGCGGTGCGTGGGGGCCCCGTGCCCGCCGGCGTTCTTTGCTCATCCCCGGTATTGCAACCACGCACCGTCCGCCGCCCTTTGCCCCCAGCGCAAGGGGCGGCCCCTTGCCTCATGCACAAGGACGCCGCCATGGCCGCATCACCCTATCCCCATCTGTTCGCCACCCTGGGCGAGGCCACCGCGCGCCTGCCCGACGATCTGGCCCGCACGCTGGAACGCACCTTTGTTTCGCTGCAGGACGGGCAGGCACCGGACAGCATCACGCTGCTGGCCTGCCTGCAGCACATCCGCCAGGGCGATGCCGCCGATGGCCATCCCTGGCCCGGCAACGGCCACACGCCCGGGCAACGGCTGGCGCTGGCGCGCATCGACCGCGCCAACGCCGGGCTGACCTTCCTGCTGGAGCTGCTGCATGCCACCGAACGCGTGCGCGTGGATGGCGAGGTGGAACAGCACGTGGGCGACGACGCACGCGAACGCCTGCTGCTGGCCTGCCGGGGGCTGGCCGAATATGTGGGTGTGCAGTTGCAGGCGGCGTGAGGCTTTCCCCCCGGGCATGGCCCGGCGCCCCCCTTTGTGCTTCCTGCCCACAAGCCACGAAGTTGCAATGAATTGCATGGTTGCCCTTCACATCGGCGTGCATAGTGCCGCCTCTTTTTCGGAGGAAGCACCTGATGCACAAGATGATGATGCCACTCAAGCGCTACGCGCAGTTCAGCGGCCGCACCGGTCGCAGCGAATACTGGTGGTTCCAGCTGTTCATCGTGATCGTGTCCAGCCCGCTGTACATCCTGAGCGCTTACGCCGGCCACACCGGTTCGCAGGGGCTGGCACTGACAGCAAGCGGATTGAGCCTGCTGCTGTGGCTGGCGGTAGCCCTGCCCTGCATTGCCGCAACGGTACGCCGCCTGCACGATACGGATCGCTCCGGCTGGTGGCTGCTGCTGGCCTTTGTGCCGTTCGCAAGCCTGGCCCTGCTGGTGTTCATGCTGCTGCCGGGCAACGCGGGCGACAACCGCTTCGGCGCGCCGGTGCCGCACGTGTGAGGTGCCTGTGCGGCACGTTCAGCAGTAGCACACTGCCGTAGGCTGCAACGGATGTCGTAATTGGCATGACCTGCGCGCCGGTGTCATCGGCTACGGCACGCATCAACTTTTTTTGATTTTGAAACTTTCCTGATTGGTACAGCAGCGCTTGCGTGCACATGATGGGCCGCCACCGACAACGGGTGGCACGGGCTTCCAATCCCGTTAGGTTGATGCGTTGTTTACGCTTGCTTGCCGGCGTCGCTGCATTTTGCTGGGCGACGTCGGCAGGCAATCCGTCCGCGCCTCTTTGGCGGGCGGTGCGTGGGGGCCCCGTGCCCGCCGGCGTTTCTGCGTCAACCTCCGGTATTGGAACCACGCACCGTCCGCCGCCCTTTGCCCCCAGCGCAAGGGGCGGCCCCTTGCCTCATGCACAAGGACGCCGCCATGGCTGCATCACCCTATCCCCATCTGTTCGCCACCCTGGGCGAGGCCACCGCGCGCCTGCCCGACGATCTGGCCCGCACGCTGGAACGCACCTTTGTTTCGCTGCAGGACGGGCAGGCACCGGACAGCATCACGCTGCTGGCCTGCCTGCAGCACATCCGCCAGGGCGATGCCGCCGATGGCCATCCCTGGCCCGGCAACGGCCACACGCCCGGGCAACGGCTGGCGCTGGCGCGCATCGACCGCGCCAACGCCGGGCTGACCTTCCTGCTGGAGCTGCTGCATGCCACCGAACGCGTGCGCGTGGATGGCGAGGTGGAACAGCACGTGGGCGATGACGCACGCGAACGCCTGCTGCTGGCCTGCCGGGGGCTGGCCGAATATGTGGGTGTGCAGTTGCAGGCGGCATAGGCGTTGCCGCTCTGCTTTCGGCCTGCCGTTGCCCTGCTTTTGTAGATGCCAACCTTGGTTGGCGCTCACGCCCAATGAAACAGCGTGCCAACCAAGGTTGGCACCTACCTGTAGAGAAACAGCGTGCCAACCAAGGTTGGCACCTACCACGGCAGCGCGCCCCGCGGTGCTTCAGGCGAAGTGCTGGTAACCGCCCGTGGCGGCTTCGCCATCCACATGCACGCCCTGCCCTTCGGCAATACGGCCGATGCGGGTCAGCGGCAGGTCCAGCGACTCGGCCAGATAGTGCAGCGCATCGCGCTGGTCGGCGGCGGCAGTGAAGCACAACTCGTAATCGTCGCCACCGCGCAGGGCGCAGTCGCGTGCGCCTTCGCGGCCGAGCAGTTCGCGCAGCGCGGGCGAGATCGGCAGCAGGTCGGCATCGACATGCGCGGCCACGGCGCTGCGCGTGGCGATGTGGCCCAGGTCAGCCAGCAGACCGTCGGACACATCCACCGCCGCATGCGCAAATGCACGCAGGCGCAGGCCGAGGGTGACGCGCGGGGTGGGCCGCAGCAGGCGCAGGCGCAGGGTTTCGTAGTCGGCCAGCAAGGTGGCGGTGGCCACGTCCAGCGCGCCCTGCTGCCACAGTTTCAGTGCGCCGGCGGCATCGCCCAGGGTGCCACTCACCCACAGGTCATCGCCCACCTGTGCGCGGTCGCGGCGCAGTGCCTGGCCACGACCGACCTGGCCCATCGCAGTGACCGAGAGTGACAGCGGGCCACGCGTGGTGTCGCCGCCGATCAGGGCGATGTCGTGCTGGTCGGCCAGGGCGAAGAAGCCATCGGCGAAGGATTCGATCCAGTCTTCGGTGGCATCGGGCAGGGACAGCGCCAGCGTGCACCACACCGGGCGCGCGCCCATCGCGGCCAGGTCGGACAGGTTGACCGCCAGGGTCTTCCAGCCGATGTCGAACGCCGGGGTTTCGGCGGGGAAATGCACGCCGCTGTTGAGCGTATCGGCCGTGACCACCAGCTGTTCGTTGGCACGCGGCTGCAGCAGCGCGGCATCATCGCCAATGCCCAGCACGATGTCATCGCGCTCGAAGGTGCGGGCGCGGATGCGGTCGATGAGGGCGAATTCGGCCAGGGACATGGGGCGCTCCCGCAGGATTGGCGGCAATACCGGGCACCGGTGCCAACCAAGGTCGGCATCTACCAGAAGCAGAACCCGTGCCCGCCGAAGATCGGCAGAAGTGGATCAGTGGCCTGATTCGACCTTGCGCCATTCCACGGCAGCACGGTCCAGCACGCCGTTGACGTAGGTATGGCCATGTTCGGAGCCGAAACGCTTGGCCGATTCGATGGCTTCGTTGATGACCACGCGGTACGGCACGTCCAGGCGGAAGCGCAGTTCATACGCGGCCAGGCGCAGCACGGCGCGTTCGATGGCGTCCACTTCTTCGATGCCACGGTCCAGGTACGGGCCCAGCGCATCGTCCAGGTCGCGACGGTTGTCCAGCACGCCATGCACCAGCGCTTCGAAATAGGCCAAGTCGGCAATTTCGCGGGCCTGCTCATGGGCGAACTGGGCAATGAGCGACTGCGCGTTGCCACCGGAAATCTGCCAGGCGTACAGGGCCTGCACGGCACGGCGACGCGCGCGCGAGCGCAGCACGGGGTCCACGCCATCACGGCGCATGGGCTTGCCGGACGGCCTGCCTTGGGTGTTCTTGTTCATGGCAGTTGCTCCAGCAGGTTGACCATTTCCAGTGCCGCGATGGCGACTTCTTCGCCCTTGTTGCCGTGGCTGCCACCGGCACGCGCCTCGGCATCTTCCACGCGTTCCACCGCCAGCACGCCGTTGAGCACCGGCACGCCGAAATCCAGCTGCACGCGCATCAGGCCTTCGGCGCAGCGGTCGGCCACGTGTTCGTAGTGGCGGGTGTCGCCCCGGATCACGCAGCCCAGGGTGAGGATGGCGGCGTGTTCGTGGGCAGCGGCCAGGCGTGCGGCCACCAGCGGCAGTTCCCAGGCACCCGGCACGCGGATCACGTCGATGTTGGCTTCGGCAATGCCGTTGCCAGCCAGGCTCTGGCGGGCACCAGCAACCAGCGTGTCGGTGATGCGGGCGTTCCAGCGGCTGGCCAGGATGGCAAAGCGCGCCGACTCGGGGGTGCGAAGATCGCCTTCGTAGTGGCTCATATGCGGCTTGGGGGATTCAATAGGGGGTAATTCTAGCGTGGATGGGCCCCAGCCGTGGCTGGCGGCGCTTTCACGGGGGGCCTTCTGTGGCGCCGGGCCATGCCCGGCTGCGCTTCCTGCCACCGGGCCGGAGAACCCGCGCTGCGCGCGAGAGCCGAGCATGGCTCGACTCTACCGGGTTCCCGGCGCCGGGGCCTGGGCGTCAGCAGCCCACCGTTTCCACCACTTCCAGGCCATACCCGGCCAGGCCGACCTGGCGGCGCGGGGTGCCCAGCACGCGCAGCTTGCCCAGGCCCAGGTCGGACAGGATCTGCGCGCCGGCACCGTTGCGGCGCCACTGGCTCACGTCCTTGTCCTTGCCCGGCACCACCGGCGCCGGCTGCTGGCGCAGGCGGGCCAGCAGGGCCTCGCCGTCGCGCGGGGCCTGCAGCACCACCATCACGCCGGCACCTTCGGCAGCGATCGCGCGCAGGGCATCGGTGGCGGCCACGCCGAAGTCATCGCGGCGCCAGTGCAGCAGGTCGGCCAGCGGGTTTTCCACCTGTACACGCACCAGCGTGGGGGTGCCGGCATCGGGGGTGCCCCGCACCAGGGCGAAATGCAGGTCGTGGGCGATGCGGTCGCGGTAGGTCACCAGCTTGAACGGACCGAATTCGGTATCGATGTCGCGCTCGTCAACACGCTCGACGGTCTTTTCGGTGGCCAGGCGGTAGGCGATCAGGTCGGCGATGGAGCCCATCTTCAGGCCGTGCTCGCGGGCGAACACTTCCAGTTCCGGGCGGCGCGCCATGCTGCCGTCCGGGTTCAGGATTTCCACCAGCACGCCGGCCGGTTCCAGCCCGGCCAGCATGGCCAGGTCCACGCCGGCTTCGGTGTGGCCGGCGCGGGTCAGCACGCCGCCCGGCTGGGCGATCAGCGGGAAGATGTGGCCCGGCTGGTGCAGATCGGCCGGCTTGGCATTGGGCTTGACCGCCGTGCGGATGGTGTGGGCGCGGTCATGGGCGGAAATACCCGTGGTCACGCCTTCAGCCGCTTCGATGCTGACGGTGAAGTTGGTCTGGAACTGGGCGGTATTGGCCTGCACCATCGGCGCCAGGCCCAGGTCGGCCGCGCGGGTTCGGGTGAGCGGCAGGCACACCAGGCCGCGGCCATGGGTGACCATGAAGTTGATGTCCGACGGCTTGACCAGCTCGGCGGCCATGATCAGGTCGCCTTCGTTCTCGCGGTCCTCGTCATCGACGATGACGACCATGCGGCCCTGGCGGATGTCTTCGAGGATCTCGGGGATGGAGGCGAAATTCATGCGCGTGCTCCTTCGCCCAGCAGGCGTTCCACGTAGCGGGCGACCAGATCGATTTCCAGGTTCACCGCGCTGCCCACGCCGGTGGCGGAAAACGCCGTGTTGGCCACGGTGTGCGGGATGAGGGCGACTTCAAAGCCTTCGCCATCCACTTCGTTGACGGTCAGGCTGACGCCATCCACGCAGATCGAGCCCTTCTTGGCGATGTAGCGGCGCAGGGCGGCCGGCGCGGCGAAGCGCCAGCGCTGGGCGCGTGCATCTTCATGGATGGACAGCACCTGGCCCAGGCCATCGACGTGGCCGCTGACCAGATGGCCGCCAAGGCGGTCGGTCGGGCGCATGGCGCGTTCCAGGTTGATGACCGCGCCTTCGGCCAGCTGGCCCAGCGTGGTCAGGCCCAGCGTTTCGGTGGAGGCATCGGCCTGGAAGCTGGCCGCGTCGAACGCGATGACGGTCAGGCAGACGCCGTTGATGGCGATGCTCTCGCCCATCTGCACGTGGTCGAACGGCAGGCTGCCGACGTTGAAGGTGAAGCGGACATCGCCGCCGATGGCTTCGCGTGCGGCCAGACGGCCGACGCCTTCGATGATTCCAGTAAACAAGTAACGTTCTCCGCGGAAAGTGAGCGAAAAACGCCGCAAGGCAAACAGGCGCACGCAGGGCCGCAAAGGCCCTGTGGCACCGTCTTCTTTCATCCGGACTATGACCGTCGGCTCCGGCATTGGACCGGATCTGCTGACCCCCGGCGGTGGGCCGGGGCGCTCGCGGGCTCGTGCTTGCGCACCTACCGCCGGTGGGGAATTGCACCCCGCCCTGAAGACGTTTGTATACCGGCGAACCGGCGCGTTCATTGTAACAGGGTGCCCGCCGGTGCCTGCCCCCACGGGCGGAACACTGTTGCGCTGTGACGGGTTGCCCAGACCCTGAACACGGGGGGACGCCGCGCTGGCCTTTTGTGAAATTTTCATTAAACTCGGCGCGGGCGACATGAGGTCGCCCCGGGCCGCCGCTTCCGGCGGGCCGCCAATGGACTGAAACCCAAGGAATTTCCATGCGCAAGATCCTGATCGTCGCTGCCCTGTTGGCCGCCGCTCCGCTGTCAGCCGCTGCGGCCGACGGCCTGAGCTACACCTACGTGGAAGGTGGCTGGACCCGCCTGAAGCTCGACAACGATATGGGTTCCAAGCCGGAACTGGACGGCGGTTACCTGCGCGGCTCCTTCGCGCTGGCCGAGAACGTCAACGTGTTCGGCGGCTACACCACGGTGTCCAAGTCCTACAACTACACCTTCTACAACCTGCGCGGCCACATCAAGCAGACGCTGAAGCAGCCGGAGCTGGGCATCGGCTACCACATGCCGATGTCCGACCGCGTTGATTTCACCAGCGACATCGCCTGGGTGCGCCTGAATGAAGAATTCAAGCTGTCCTACGACGGCCAGTACGCTGACCGCCTGAAGGACCACATCAACGCCGGTCGTGTCACCGTCGGCCTGCGTGGCAAGCCCTCGCCGCGCACCGAAGCCTGGATCAAGGCCGGTTACATCGATGGCAGCGACATGGATGGCGAATGGGTGGGCACGCTGGGTGGCCAGGTCAACTTCACCCGCACCTGGGGCCTGACCGGCGAAGTGCAGGCCTATGACGGGGCCACCCAGTTCAGCCTGGGCGTGCGCGCCAGCTTCTGATTTATCGATCGCTCCTCGTCGTGCGATCGACGGGCCCCGCATGGGGCCCGTTTTTTTTTGGGGCCACCGCCGCGCCTGCCCTGCTGCCGTACCCGGCCTTCAGTTTCAGACAATTTGCATGGTGGTGGCCGCAGCAAACTGGGAAGCTGGCGCCGGTCCGTTGTGAGCTACACCATGAAGATCGTGCTACTCATCGCTGCCACCGTGACGGTGGGGCTTTCCGCTTGCCAGGCCAGCCGCGACGTGCAGGCTGCGTCCACCGGGCCACTGCCGGCCAACCCGGAGGTGACGGCGATGATCCAGCGGCTGGATGCGCAGGTGAACCAGCATGCCGCCTGCCGTGCCTACCTTGATGACCATGCGGCCTGCCCGGCCGCGCAGGGGGACGGTGCAGAAGACGATGCTACGCCCCGGCGCACCCTGCACCTGCAGGCGATGCACGCGCAGGGCGAGGCATTGGGCGTGTACTGCCGGGATGTGCATGCCGCCTGGAAACAGCAGTGGGCAGGCAGCTGCCCGTTGTGAGGCTGCATCCAGCGGGCCGGGCCCGGCGGATGCGATAGCGGTCAGGGCCGCAGCAGCAGGCGCAGATCGTCACCCACCTGGCGTTGATCGACCACGCGCAGGCGGCGCTGCTGGTCCATGGCGTCGATACCCAGACCGGCCAGCAGCGGGCGGCCGGTATCGCCCAGCAGCGTCGGCGCCTGGTACAGCAGCAGCTCGTCCGCCCAGCCACCGCGCAGCAGCGCGCCGGCCAGCGTCGCCCCGGCTTCGGTATGCACTTCGTTGATGCCACGCTCGGCCAGCAGCGCCAGCACGGCGCCCAGGTCCAGGCGGCCATCGGTGCTGGGCACGCTGGCGAACGCGGCATCGGCCGCATCCGGCGCACTGACCGCAGCATCGTGCAGGTACAGGGTGGGCGCACCGCCTTCGCGCACGCGGCTGCATTCGAGCGAGCGCAGGCGCGAATCGAGCACCACCCGCAGCGGTGGCATCACCTCGGTATCGGCCAGGCGCACGGTCAGCGCCGGATCGTCGGCCAGCACCGTATCGGCCCCGGTCAGGATCGCGCCGGCGCGTGCGCGCCAATGCTGCACGTCTTCGCGCGCGGCCGGGCCGGTGATCCACTTGGAACTGCCGTCGGCCATGGCGGTGCGCCCGTCCAGGCTGGCGGCCAGCTTCACCCGCAACCACGGGCGGTTGCGCTCCACGCGCGACAGGAAGCCCTTGTTGATCTCGCGCGCCTGCGTGGCCATCAGGCCTTCGGCCACCTCGATCCCGGCCCCGCGCAGCAGATCGAAGCCACCGCCATCGACCTTCGGGAACGGATCGCGCAGGGCCGCGACCACGCGCGCGACGCCCGCCTCGATCAGCGCCAGTGCGCAGGGCGGCGTGCGGCCATAGTGCGCGCACGGCTCCAGGGTGACGTAGGCGGTGGCACCCCGTGCCTCGCTGCCGGCTTCGCGCAGGGCGAAGACTTCGGCGTGCGGGCCGCCCGCGCGCTGGTGCCAGCCCTGCCCGACCACGCGTTCGCCATGGGCGATCACGCAGCCGACCATCGGGTTGGGGCGGGTGGTGTAAGCGGCGCGCTCGGCCAGACGCAATGCGTTGGCCATGTGCAGGTGGTCGAGGACGGAGAACGGAGTGCTCATGCCGCCATGGTAGCGCTGTCGGTGTAGATCCACGCCATGCGTGGATGGGGCATCGGTGCCAACCAAGGTTGGCATCTACCAGGGCAAGGTAGAGCCACGCCATGCGGGGATGGGGGCGTCGGTGCCAACCAAGGTTGGCATCTACCGGGGCAAGGTAGAGCCACGCCATGCGGGGATGGGGCGTCGGTGCCAACCAAGGTTGGCATCTACCGGGGCAAGGTAGAGCCACGCCATGCGTGGATGGGGCGTTGGTGCCAACCAAGGTTGGCATCGACCAGGGCAAGGTAGAGCCACGCCATGCGGGGATGGGGCGTCGGTGCCAACCAAGGTTGGCATCTACCAGGGCAAGGTAGAGCCACGCCATGCGTGGATGAGGGCGTTGGTGCCAACCAAGGTTGGCATCTACCGGGGCAAGGTAGAGCCACGCCATGCGTGGATGGGGCGTCGGTGCCAACCAAGGTTGGCATCTACCGGGGCAAGGTAGAGCCACGCCATGCGTGGATGGCGGCGTTGGTGCCAACCAAGGTTGGCATCTACCCGGGCAAGGTAGATCCACGCCATGCGGGGATGGGGTGTCAGCCCTTCTTCTTCTTGGCCAGGGCGATCACATCGCCCAGCAGCTGCAGCTGTTCGGTACTGGCCGGCAGCTCGCGCTCGAGCTTTTCGATTTCTTCGCGGAAATCGGCCACGTCCTCGAAGCTGCGGTACACCGAGGCAAAGCGCACATAGCCCACATGATCGAGCTTGCGCAGTTCATTCATGACGAACTCGCCCACCTTGATCGACGGCACTTCGCGCTCGCCGCTGATGCGCAGCTGGTGGACCACCGCGCGCACGGCCGATTCGATTTTCTCTTCCGGTACGGCCCGCTTCTGCAGCGCGCGGTCGAAGCCGGCACGCACCTTCCGCACGTCGAACGCCTCGCGGCTGCCATCGCTCTTGACGATGGCCGGCAGCTTCAGTTCGATGGTTTCCAGGGTGCTGAAGCGTTCGTTGCAGGCCTCGCACTCACGCCGACGCCGGATCGTCGCGCCATCTTCGGAGACGCGCGAATCGATCACCCGGGTATCGGCATGTTGGCAGAACGGACAGTGCATGGAACGCCTGGCTCAGGAAAAACGTCATGCCACGGTCATGGCAGCGTCGCAACGGTACCTGAGAAGGGCCAAACCAGCAAATAGGGCAAGGGCTCAGCCTTGCATGGCCGGGGCCTGGCGCCAGCGCAGCCACGCCAGATGCGCGGCCGGCAGCAGCAGGGAGGGGCCCGCCAGCAAAAGCGCGAAGGCCCTGGGGCCATAGGTCAGGCCCAGCCAGATCCCGATGCCAAGCAGCGGCACGCTGGCGATCATTCCCAGCAGCAACGCGCCCCATTGTGCACGGCTGCGTGCCTGCAGCGCACGGCGACCGCCCAGCAGGTAGTCGCAGCTGAGTCCCAGCCAGGCGAGGCATCCGGCGAGACCGGCCAGGCTCCAGACCAGCATCAGCAGGGGCCGTGCGATGTTGCCGTCGGCAAGCGATGCCAGGCCGCCCCCGATGCCAAACACCGCCATCGCCCCCCCGAGCAGCAGGCTGGGCAGGCCGAACGCCGCGGCCAGCGCGGCGTACAGGTACTTGCTGCGGCGCTCATCCATGTGCGTCATTTCCTCGGTACCGGGGTCAGCGCCCTTTTCTGCGAAAAGGGATCCGACCCCTGCTTCGATCCGGATGCCCGGGGTCAGAGCCCTTCCCTGCAGGAAGGGAGCCGACCCCACTACCCGATCAGCCGTAGACCGGGTACTTGCGGCACTGCGCGCTGACGGCATCGCGCACGCGGGCGATGACGGCCTCATCGGCCGGGGCGTCGAGCACGTCGGCGATCCAGTTGGCCAGGTCCACGCAGTCCTGTTCGACATAACCACGAGTAGTGACCGCCGGGGTGCCCAGGCGCAGGCCCGAGGTCACGAACGGCGAACGCGGGTCGTTGGGCACCGAGTTCTTGTTGACGGTGATATGGGCGCGACCCAGCGCGGCTTCCGCATCCTTGCCGGACACGTCCTTGCCGATCATGTCCACCAGCATCAGGTGGTTCTGGGTGCCGCCGGAAACGATCTTGTAGCCGCGCGCGATCAGCGTGGTGGCCATCGCCTGGGCGTTCTTCACCACCTGCTGCTGGTAGGCCTTGAAGCCCGGCTCCAGCGCTTCCTTGAAGGCCACGGCCTTGGCGGCGATGACGTGCATCAGCGGGCCGCCCTGGATGCCCGGGAAGACGATGGACTGCAGCTTCTTGACCAGGTCCTCGTCGGCGCCCTTGGCCACGATGATGCCGCCGCGCGGGCCGCGCAGGGTCTTGTGGGTGGTGGAGGTGACCACGTGGGCGTGCGGCAGCGGGCTCGGGTAGACACCGGCGGCGACCAGGCCGGCCACGTGGGCCATGTCCACGAACAGGTAGGCACCGACCTTGTCGGCGATGGCGCGGAAGCGCGCCCAGTCGATCACCTGCGAGTAGGCCGAGAAGCCGGCCACGACCATCTTCGGCTTGTGCTCCAGGGCCAGGCGTTCGACTTCGTCGTAGTCGATCAGGCCCTGGTCGTTGACGCCGTACTGCACGGCGTTGAACAGCTTGCCCGAGGCATTGACCTTGGCACCGTGGGTGAGGTGGCCACCGTGGGCCAGCGACATGCCCAGGATGGTGTCGCCCGGCTGCAGCAGGGCGAAATAGACGGCCTGGTTGGCCTGCGAGCCGCTGTGCGGCTGCACGTTGGCGTAGTCGGCATCGAACAGCTGCTTGAGGCGGTCGATCGCCAGCTGCTCGGCGATGTCCACGTATTCGCAGCCACCGTAGTAGCGCTTGCCCGGGTAGCCTTCGGCGTACTTGTTGGTCAGCTGGCTGCCCTGGGCTTCCATCACCGCCGGGCTGGTGTAGTTCTCGCTGGCGATCAGCTCGACGTGGTCTTCCTGGCGCTGGGTTTCGGCGGCAATGGCCTTGGCCAGTTCGGGATCGTAGGTTTCGATGCGGACGTCACGCGGGAACATCGGTTACTCCGGCAGGCAGGGGAAAAGGGGGTACAGCAGAGCCCCCGATTGTAGCCCCCCGCCGGGCTGCCGGGGTTGGATACGGCAGCGCATCCAGCCCCGGGGCCTGCTGGCCTCAGCGGCCGTTGATCACGAAGTCGGCGATGATGCCGCTGGCGATGGCCACCAGCAGCAGGTTGCCGCGGTCATCGCGGATCCAGCGGTGGCCGTACGGCGGGCGGCTCAGGTGGTAGTAGTTGTAGTCGTTGACCACGTAGACCGGGCCGGAATAGTAGTTGCGGTACGGGTAGCCCACCCGCCAGCCATAGCCGCCGTAGCCGCCATAGCGCGGCGGCGGCGGTGCCGGGCGGTAGACCACCGCCGGGGGCGCCGGGCGGTAGTAGCGGTTGTCCCAGCGCTGCTCGCGGCGCCAGTCGCGGCGGTCATCGCGGTAGTCGCGATAGGCCTCGCGGCGGTCACGCTGCCAGTCACGGCGGTCCTGCCGCCATTCGCGCTGGTCCTGCCGCCACTGGCGGTGGTCGTCATCGGCGAAGGCGGGGCTGACGGCTCCCAGGGCCAGTACAGAGGCCACGGCGGAAGCCACGACTCGATTGATGCGCATGATGAAACCTCTGCAAGGGTGGGTGGTGGTTCCCATATTGCTCAGGCGATCTGAACCAATTCCAGCTGGAAACGCTTCCCGCTGTAGGACTGTGACCGATTGTTCAGCCCGGGGCCAGTCCCGGGGGCCCTGCCCCAGCGCGGTCGGTAAGCGGTTCCGGCTATAATTGGCGGTATCCCATTCAGACTGTGCCTGCTCTCGTAACGGGGCGTTCCCGTGACGGGCCGGGTGCAGGGTCGCGCCCTACGGAGACCTCATGTCCTCGCAATACATCTACACCATGAACCGCGTGTCCAAGGTGGTCCCGCCCAAGCGGCAGATCATCAAGGACATTTCGCTTTCGTTCTTCCCGGGCGCGAAGATCGGCCTGCTGGGCCTGAACGGCGCCGGCAAGTCCACCGTGCTGAAGATCATGGCCGGCGTGGACACCGATTTCGAGGGCGAAGCCCGCCCGCAGGCCGGCATCAAGGTCGGCTACCTGGCGCAGGAACCGGAGCTGGACCCGACCAAGACCGTGCGTGAAGCGGTGGAAGAAGGCGTGGGCGAAGTGCTGCAGGCCCAGGCCGCGCTGGACGCGGTGTACCTGGCCTATGCCGAGGAAGGCGCCGATTTCGATGCGCTGGCCAAGGAACAGGAGCGCCTGGAGGCGATCCTGGCCGCCGGCGATGCGCACACCCTGGAAAACCAGCTGGACGTGGCCGCCGATGCGCTGCGCCTGCCGCCGTGGGATGCCGTGGTCGGCAAGCTGTCCGGCGGTGAAAAGCGCCGCGTTGCCCTGTGCCGCCTGCTGCTGCAGAAGCCGGACATGCTGCTGCTCGACGAACCGACCAACCACCTCGACGCCGAGTCGGTGGAATGGCTGGAACAGTTCCTGGCGCGCTACACCGGCACCGTGGTGGCCGTCACCCACGATCGCTACTTCCTGGACAACGCCGCCGAGTGGATCCTGGAACTGGACCGCGGCCGCGGCATTCCGTGGAAGGGCAACTACACCGACTGGCTGACCCAGAAGGATGAGCGCCTGAAGCAGGAAGACAACCAGGAAAAGGCCCGCCAGAAGGCGATCCAGAAGGAACTGGAGTGGTCGCGCCAGAACGCCAAGGGTGGCCGCACCAAGGGCAAGGCCCGTCTGGCCCGCCTGGAAGAGCTGCAGTCGGTCGATTACCAGAAGCGCAACGAGACCAATGAAATCTTCATCCCGCCGGGCGAGCGCCTGGGCAACGCGGTGATGGAATTCAAGAACGTCTCCAAGAAGTTCGGCGACCGCCTGCTGTTCGACAACCTGAGCTTCCTGGTGCCGGCCGGCGCCATCGTCGGCATCATCGGCCCCAACGGTGCCGGTAAGTCGACCCTGTTCAAGATGATCACCGGCCAGGAAAAGCCGGATTCGGGCGAGATCGTGGTCGGCCCGACCGTGAAGCTGTCCTACGTGGACCAGAGCCGCGACGCGCTGGAAGGCAACCACAACGTCTTCCAGGAAATCGCTGGCGGCCTGGACATCCTCAACATCAACGGCATCGAGATCCAGTCGCGCGCCTACATCGGCCGCTTCAACTTCAAGGGCCAGGACCAGCAGAAGATGGTCGGTTCGCTGTCCGGTGGTGAGCGTGGCCGCCTGCACATGGCCAAGACCCTGCTGCAGGGTGGCAACGTGCTGCTGCTCGACGAACCGTCCAACGATCTGGACATCGAAACCCTGCGTGCGCTGGAAGATGCGCTGCTGGAGTTCCCGGGCAACACCTTCGTCATTTCGCATGACCGCTGGTTCCTGGACCGCATCGCCACGCACATCCTGGCCTTCGAAGGTGATTCGCACGTGGAGTTCTTCCAGGGCAACTACCGCGAATACGAAGAAGACAAGAAGCGCCGCATGGGCGATGACGCCGCCCCCAAGCGCCTGCGCTTCAAGGCGCTGAAGTAAGGCAACACCGGAAAGGCCGCGCTTGCGCGGCCTTTCTCCTTTCATGGGTCGCCCATGTGCCGGCGACACCTGCGCGAGATCCCGCATGTCCCTGTTCGAACGCCTGTTCCAGCTGCAGCAGCACGGCACCACCGTGCGCACCGAACTGCTGGCCGGTGTCACCACCTTCCTGACGATGTCCTACATCGTCTTCGTCAACCCCGAGATCCTGGGCACCACCGGCATGGATGCCGGCGCGGTGTTCGTGGCGACCTGCCTGGCTGCCGCGCTGGGTTCGGTGGTGATGGCGCTGGCCGCCAACTTCCCGGTGGGCATGGCCCCGGGCATGGGCCTGAATGCCTTCTTCGCCTTCACCGTGGTCGGTGCCGCCGGGCTGCCGTGGCAGCAGGCACTGGCGGCGGTGTTCATTTCCGGCCTGGTGTTCCTGCTGCTGTCACTGACCGGCGTGCGCGCCTGGCTGGTGTCGGGCATTCCCGCTTCGCTGCGGTCGGCCATCGTGGCCGGCATCGGCCTGTTCCTGGCGATCATCGCGCTGCAGAAATCCGGCGTGATCGTCGGCAACGAGGACACGCTGGTGGCGCTGGGCCCGTTGAACACGGCCCCGCCGCTGCTGGCGCTGGCCGGCTTCCTGCTGATCGCGATCCTGGAAGCACGCCGCGTGCGCGGCGCGATCCTGATCGGCATCCTGGCCGTCACCGCCGCCGGCTGGGCGCTGGGCGACGTGCAGTACCACGGCCTGGTCTCGCTGCCGCCGAGCCTGGCCCCGACCTCCCTGCAGCTGGACCTGCCCGGCCTGCTGCACCACGACGGTGGCGCGCCGCTGGCGGTGCTGCTGCAGGTGGTGCTGGTGTTCGTGCTGGTGGAAGTGTTCGATGCCACCGGCACCCTGTATGGGGTGGTCGGCCGCGCCGGGCTGCTGAAACTGCCGGGCGCACAGAAGCGGTTCGGCCGCGCGCTGCTGGCCGACAGCACGGCGATTGTTGCCGGTTCGCTGCTGGGCACCAGCAGCACCACCGCGTTTGCCGAAAGCGCCTCGGGCGTGCAGGTCGGCGGCCGCACCGGGCTGACGGCACTGGTGGTGGCCGCGCTGTTCCTGGCCGCGCTGCTGTTCTCGCCGCTGGCGGCGATGGTGCCCGGCTATGCCACCGCCCCGGCACTGCTGTTCGTGGCCGGGCTGATGCTGCGCGAACTGGTGGAGGTGGACTGGAGCGACCTGACCGAATCGGTGCCGGCCGCGCTGTGTGCACTGGCGATGCCGTTCACCTATTCGATCGCCAACGGCCTGGCGTTCGGCTTCATCGCCTATGCCGCGCTGAAGGCCGGCACCGGCCGCTGGCGCGACGTGCACCCGGCGGTGTGGCTGGTGGCCGGGCTGTTCGTACTGCGCTACGCACTGGAATAGAAGCGCCGCACTGCGGGTAGCGCCGGGCCATGCCCGGCGGAGGCAACCGTCAGCGCCAGCGTGGCTGCAGCTGCCCATCGGCGGCAAAGCGCCAACGGCCTTCGGCCCAGCCCAGCCCGAACAGGCTGAGCATCTGCGAGTAATAGGCCGGTGGGTCGGTGCGCTGCTGTTCCACCGTGGGCAGGCTGGCCTGCAGGTTCTGCGCCAGGATCTTTTCACCACTGGCCAGCACATACGGCAACAGTGCGGCGCGGAAGCCGTAGTTGCCTTCGCCCTGCCCTGCCCCACTGCGCGTATCGATCTTTTCCCACATCGGCGAGCCGCTGCGCAGGCGCTGCAGCGGGCCGGACAGCGCGGCCAGCTGGCGGCGGAACAGCGGATCGCCGGCGGCGGTCATGCCCGCCCAGGTGTAGCAGCGGATGGCGTCGTAACTGCCGACCGCGCCGTGGACCGGATCGACGATGAAGGCACCGTCCTTCCACGCCGTCCAGTCCGGCGCAAAGCCCTTTGGTGCGGTCTGCTGCAGCAGGGCCAGCGTGTTGCTGGCCAGCGCCGCCCACGGCCCGTTGCGTTCCAGTGCCGCGAAACGGCGCAGCAGCGGCAGCGGCAGGTAGCTCGGGTTGAGCCGGGTGGCGCCGTCCTGGGTGAAGCCCTGCGGGCCAGGCAGCAACATCGGGCCCAACCCATCGAGGGTGACGATTTCGCGCTCGCGCACCTGCGCCAGCATGCCGGTGGCAATGTCGCGCAGCGCCGGGCGCTTCCACAGGCGCGCGGCTTCCAGCAGGGTGTAGGCCAGCCACAGGTCCGAATCGGATGCCGGGTTGGCATCGAGCACGCGCCAGCCACCGCTGGCATCGCGCCCCCACAACCAGGCGGGCAGCTGGCCGGTCATGTTGCTGCCGGCCAGGTTGTCCTGGGTCCAGCCGAGAATGCGGTCGAACAGCGCCACGTCGTTGGCCACCAGCGCGAAGAACAGCGCGTAGGACTGGCCTTCGGAGGTGCTGCGCTGGTCAGCCTGGCTGCGGTCGATCATGCGGCCATCCTGGCTCAGGCTGCTGTCGCACAGTACCTGCCAGGCCGGCCAGCCCTTGGCGGGTGTCGCCGCGCAGGCACGCGGCGTGGCCACCGACAGCACCGGCAATGCGGCCAGGGCACCCAGCACGCGGCGGCGGGATGGATCGGCGATGGACGGCATCAGCGGCTCCCTGTGCATGGGCGGGCGGAACAACAGGTATACCGCACGCGGCTGGCGCACCGCGTGCAGGCCCGGCCGTCCGCCCGGGCCACGTTCATTCGCCGCCGGCGTAAGGCGAACGCAGCACCTGCGGGCGCAGGCCCAGCCCGGAACCCAGGCGGTCCAGCAGGAAGCGCAGGTACAGGCTGGTGCCGAACTGGCGGTAGTCGCGCGCGTTGTTCAGTTCCATGCGCCCGCCCAGGAACAGCTGGCTGGACAGCTGCCACTCGGCCGCCGCACTGAGGTTGTACGACACGCCGGTCTTGGTCTGGCCGGCATACACCGGTGCGATGTAGGTGCTGCTCAGGCCCAGCAGCGCTGCCATCGAGGCGGCATCGTAGGCGGCCTGCTGCAGGGCCGGGTCGGTCGGGAAGTAGTCACTGGCCTTCTCCTCGAAGTGCTGCACGCCGATGCTGCCATCGACCTGCCAGGCCAGGCGCGCGCGTTCGCTGCGGCCGTTCCAGTGCACCGGGAAGCCGACATCCAGGTAGCGCTGCGGGCTGAAGTAGCCACCGTGGCCGTAGGTGAAGCCACTGAGGTTGCGCTCGTACTGCAGCGCGGTGATGTTCAGGCCGGCGGTCAGCGCCTGGTTGCCGGTGTCCAGCGCGTGCACGTACACGCCCAGCCCGGCTTCGCGGCGTTCGTTGTTGGCCACGTTCTGGCCCTGCAGGCGGTGCCAGGACAGGCTGGCATAACCGCCGAGCAGGCCGTTGTCGAGCGTGCCGCCGATCTTCGCGCCGGTGGCGGTCACCCCGCCCCAGCGCTGCCCGGTGCGCTCGTCCTGCACGCCGGAGAACGACAGCACGCTGTCGGTCACCGCACGCCGCGAGGCTTCCCCGCTCCAGGTGAACATGTCGCCGGTGCGGCCTTCGTAGCCGATGCCACCGACGATCTGGTTTTCCGAGAAGCCCAGCGGCGAGGTACCGATATCGGCACGCAGGCCACCGCGCTGGTAGCCCACCGAGATGCCGGCACCGGTGGCGTCCTGCGCGGACAGGCGGCGTGCACCGGCGGCGTTGGCCACCATCGCATACAGCGTGTCCTGGAAGGTGATCGGGGTCTGGCCGCCGCTGGCGCCGCTGGCCAGGGCCTTCAACTGCGCCTGTTCGCCGGCGGTGAGGCCGCGCGACAGGCTGCCGTTGTTCAACAGCTGGTTGGCGATCTGGCTGATCGGCGTGTTGGCCACATCGCGCGAGAGCAGGTACGACGGCAGCGGATCGGCAAACAGGGCGGCCAGTGCGGCGGCACGGCGTTCGGCCGCGGTCAGCGAGCCGTCGGTCTGGTTGTACAGCTCCTGGTAGCGGCCATTGTCCAGCGCGCGCTGCTCGATCAGGTTGCGGGTGGCGTTGCTTTCACCCCGGGTCAGCAGCGTCTGGTACAGCGAGGAACCGACCAGGCTGTCCACCGGTGTGCGGTCGGCGGCCAGTGCCCCGGCCAGTGCGGCCTGCGGGCCACCGCCGAAGCGGCTGGCATCGGCATAGCTTTCGGCGGGGCGGCCGGCATCGAGCACGGCCGGGGTAACGGCCACGATCAGCTTGCCATCGCCCACCGCGAAGCGCGCTTCCAGCGGCACCTGCAGGTCATCCAGCTTGCCCTGGCCCGGCTGGCCGTCGCGGCTGCGGTAGCTGGCGCCCACGGCGATGCTGCTGCTGTTTTCGGCCTTGAGATCGCGCAGTTCGGCCAGCACGCCCTGGCTGGCGGGCGCAGCAGCGGCAGGCGCCGGGCGACGGCTGCGGGCGGACTGGCCGGGCACCGGCAGCGTATCGACCAGCGCCGGGGCATGGGAGGCCGCCGGCTCGGGCAGGCCACTGGCATCGAACAGCGGCGCCTGCGGCGTGCCGGGCAGCGGCGCGGCGCTGGCGCTGTAGCCACCGCCGGATGCCAGCGCTTCCACGGCCGGCGGCAACGGGGCATCGCTCCCGCGCAGTGCGCGGCTGGCGACCCCACGGTTCATGCCGGCAAACGGATTGAACGTGCCGGCGCCACCGGCCAGGGCCGCGTTGCGCGAACGCGGCAACCCGGCATCGGCATAGCCGGACTGGCGCGCGGCAGCAGCCAGTGAGGCCTTGAAGTAACTCTCGGCCCGCCGGTTCTTGCCGGCGGCACGGTACACGCGGCCGGCACCGGCCAGCACGTCGGGCGAATCCGGGGCCTTGGCCAGCGCCTGCTGCAGGTAGGTTTCGGCCGTGTCCATGTCGCGCAGCGAGGCGGCGCTGCCGGCCGCGGCGATCAGTGCATCGACATCACCGGGGCTGCGCTGCAGCTGCTGCTGGTACAGCGCCAGCGCCTGGCCATGGTCACCGGCGGCGCTGTACAGGCGTGCGAGTGCGGCGATGTTGCGGGGATCATCAGGGTGCTCGGCCAGTGCCGGGGCCAGCACGCTGTAGGCCGCTTCCAGGTTGCCCTGCTCGCGCAGCGCATCGACCTGGCGCAGCACGTAACCGGCGCGCAGGTCCTGCAGGCGCGCCTGCTGCGCGCTGTCGAGCGGGGCCTGGGCCAGCTGGCGCAGCACGGCGGCCACTTCGCCATCGCGGCCGGCGCGCAGCAGCACCGAGGCGTACTGCAGGCGCGATTCGACGCTCGGGGTATCGCCCTGCAGCAGCGAGCGGGCCAGGGTCATCGCGCGTTCGCTGCTGCCGATGTCCGCATAGGCACCGGCCAGTGCGGCAACCGCTTCGGGGTTCTGTGCCGGGTTGCCCAGTGCGGCTTCGGTGCGCGCCAGCAGCAGCTGCGCTTCGCCCACGCGCTGGCGCTGGGCCAGCCCGCGCGCCTGTGCGCCCTGGGCCTGCACCAGTGCCACCGTGCGCATGGCCTCGATGCTGCCGGTGCGCGCGTTGGCGGGAATGCGGTCCAGCAGCGCCAGTACCTGCGGCCACTGCTGGCGTTCCTGCGCGAACAGCGCCTGCGCCTGCAGGGCCTCCACCGAGGCGTTGTCGCCGGCATTGGCCAGTTCGCCCATCACCCGGTCGGCTTCAGCGGGCTGGCCCATGCGCTGGTACAGGCGGGCCAGTTCCAGCCGCAGCCACGGGTCGGACGGTTGTGCCAGCAGGGCATCTTCCAGCTCCACCTGCGCCATCTGCAGGCTGCCACTGGCAATGGCTTCCTGCGCGCGTGCACGCGCCAGGTTGGCGCGCAGCGCGGCGCGGCCACCGGCCTTTTCCTGCTGCGCCGGGGTCATCCGTTCCATCATGACCGCCGCTTCTTCGGCGCGGCCCTGGCGGCCGAGCAGGCCGACCAGGCCCTGCAGGGCGCCGGCATTGCCCGCATCCAGTTCCAGCGCCTTGCGGTAGCTGCGCTCGGCCGCGGCCGGGTCGCCGCTTTCCTGCAGCTGCGCCAGCGCCACGTAGCCGGCCGGCTGCTTCGGCTGCAGGGCGATGGCCTGCTGCACGCGTGCGGCGGCATCGGCGCCGGCCTGCCCGCGTACCTGCTGCAGGGTCAACCAATAGCGTGCGCTGTCGGCCGCACTGCGCCACTTGCCATCCCGGGCCACGGCCTGCTTGAGCAGTTCGTTGGCTTCCTCGAACCGCTCCTGGCGCAGGCGCACCGAACCCAGTCCCCCCAGCGCACCGGCATCGCGCGGACGCGCGCGCAGTACCTGCGCGAAGCGGTTCTCGGCCTGCTCCAGCTGGTTGTTGTCCAGGGCACGGAACCCCTCGCCCAGCAGCCGCTGGTTGGGATCGACCGCGGCGGCGGCGGTACTGGCCTGTTCGCGCAGCTGCGCGGCCTTGGCCGCCACTTCGCGGTCGTTCGGCTGTGCCCCCAGGAACGCTTGGTACAGCGGTGCATCGGCCTGGCTGGCATTGAGCCACAGCAGTGCCTGGCGCCATGCGGTACGGGCCGGGCCGCCGGTGTCCTGGCGTTGGCTGAGCGCGCTGAGCTGGCTGATGCCTTCACGGCGGCTGGGTTCGCGGTAGGTCAGCACCTGTGCCAGCGCCAGCCGCGCGGCCGGGGTGGCATTGCGCGCGACCAGCTTCTGCAGGCCGTCGCGGGCGCGGCTCCAGCCTTCGGGCGTGCCGGCCAGCACCTGGTAGTACTCCAGCGCCAGATCATCCGGGGGTGCGCTGCCGGCAAAGGCCTGCTCGTAGCTGCGCACGGCCTCGACATAGCGCCCGGCGGCGGCCGACCGGCGCGCCGCCTGCAACGGGTTGTCGGTCCCACCGCCGCCACCGCCCAGGGCCAGCCGCAGGCGCGCGGTCTGCGGTGCCTGCGGGTGCCGGGCCTGCAGCAGCTGCAGGCGCTTCTGCGCTTCGGCGCGGCGGCCCTGGTTGAGGTCGATCAGGCCCAGCCCCAGCAGTGCATCAGGCTGGTTGGCATCGGTGGCCAGCAGCTTGCGCCAGGTATCCGCCGCCAGGTCTTCGCGCCCCTGGTCATGCCAGTAGTTGCCCTGGTTGACCAGCTGCTGCACCGAGGCGTTCTGGGCCCAGGCCGGTGCGGTCAGCACGCACAGGTCGATCAGTCCGACCAGGCACAGCGGCTTCAGGTGTTTGCGGAACATGGGGTACTCCAGGCAGGCAGCAGGCGCCCGTCGGCGGAAAAGCGGAAGCGTCGGTCCATCCAGCCTTTGCCGAACAGGACCAGCGCACGTTCGTAATAGTTGAGGTCGCCGGCGCTGGCAACCCGGGCCTGCTGCGCCTTCAGCGCGGCAGGCTGCCCGGACGCGGCCAGGTACGGCAGCAGGGCTGCGGCGAAGCCGGCCGGCGCGGTGCCGGTACCCACGCCATTGCGCACCTGCACCTTTTCCGCCATGTGCCCCTGCGCGCGCAGCATGCCGGCCGGGCCGGACAGGCCCTGCAGCAGGCGCCGGCGCAGCGGATCGGCGGGATCGACCATGCCGGCCCACAGGTAGCAGCGGATGGCGTCGTAGCTGCCGGCATCGCCCTTGTCCGGGTCGGTCACGAAGGCCTTGCCGTTCCAGGCCAGCCAGTCCGGCGCGAAGCCTACCGGCGCACTGGCTTCGAGCAGGGCAACGCTGCGCTCGGCCACGCGGGCCCACGGGCCCTTCGGATCGACCGCGGCAAAGCGGCGCAGCACGAACAGCGGCAGGTAGCTGGGATTGAGCGTCCAGCGGTCGGCGCGGATGAAGCCACTGCGCCCGGGCAGCAGCATCGGGCCGAAACCGGGCAGCTGCACCACTTCGGCCTTGTGCATCAACGCCAGCATCTGCCGGCCGGCATCGAGCAGGCCCGGGCGCTTCCACAGCCGGCCGGCTTCCAGCAGCGCGTAGGCGATCCACAGCTCGCCATCGGCTGCGGTGTTCGGGTCCAGCACACGGAACTGACCGCTGTCGTCACGGCCCCACAGCCATGCCGGCAGGTTCAGGTCGGGACGGCCTGCGCTGAGATGGCGCCGGGTCCAGCCCAGCACGCGGTCGAACAGCACCGGGTCGTTGTCCACCAGCGCGAAGAACAGGGCGTAGGACTGCGATTCGGAGGTGCTGCGCAGGTCCTTGTTGGCGAAATCGACCACACGGCCATCGGTGTCGATGTGGCGCTGCACGAAGCTGCGCCACTCGCGCCATGGCCCCGGGCAGGCCACCGGCGCGGCCGCCTTCACCGTGGCCGGCACCAGCGCGGCGGCGGCGGTTCCCGCCAGCAGGCGCATGAAACGGCGGCGCGTGCTGTCCTGCAAGGCAACTCCCATGCTCAGCTGCCACCCTGTGCCAGACGGCGGCGTGCCTGGCGGCGCAGCAGCCAGCGCGCCAGCAGGGCCAGCAGCACGCAGGCCAAGCCGACCAGCAGGCCCAGCCACAGCGGGTTGTGCGAGAAGTACCACTGCGCCCAGGTCAGCCACGGCAGATGGCCCACGTAGTAGGTCTGGTTGCCGGCCATGCTGCGCACGGTGTTCTTGTGCAGCAGCACCACGCTGCCCTGGAAATCGCGCAGCTGGTCCGGCTCGAACCAGGCATCGAACAGGCGCCCGACCTGGCCGGGGTTGTCGGCCAGGATCGCCACCACGCTGCGCCCGGCCTTCAACGGCGATTCAAAGCCCAGCAGGATCACGTCATCGGGGTCCGGGCGCAGGCCGACTTCGGCCACCGAGGGCAGGTCGGTGCGGCGCGCGTCGGGCGACAGGAAGCCCGGCAGATGCGCGGTCAGCCAATCGGACAACGCGAAGCTGCGCTGCTGCGCGCCTTCGCCGATCGGCAGCCGGTCGGCCCACTGGGTGAACAGCGGCTGGGTACGGCGCGAGCCGAGCACCAGCAGGTCCAGGTCCGGGTTGGCGGCAACCTCCGAGGCACGCAGGAAGCGGTTGCCCAGCGCCGGGTAACCGGTGGCCGCGCCCATGCGGCCCAGCACCGTCAGCGCGTTGCCCACGTCCTCGGCGGTGAAGCCATCAGGCAGCACCACCGCCGATTCGGACAGGTCGGCCATGCGCGTGAACGGGAAGCCGGCGTTGCCGAACGCGGCCAGGTTGGGCATGGCCATGTAGTGGTGGAAGCCCCGCAGGTCGATGCTGGAATCGCCATCGATGGCCGCCGACACGTCCGGGAAGGTGTTCTTGCACTCCCCGGCCTGCGGCCGGTCGAAGAAGAAGTGGAAGCGCAGCTGGCTGTTGGACGAGAACGGGCCGGTAGGCAGCAGCACCTTCTGCGCGATCGGCATCTGCCCGCGCACCTTCAGCTTGTTCCACAGCTTTTCCGGCATGTTCTGCGCGCGCGGCAGGCCATCCAGCGGCAAGGTGGTGACGAAGGCATCGTTGATGTTGATGTTCAGCGCCGACTTGTCCGCGCCTTCCGGCAGCGTGTAGCGGTAGCGCAGGTCCAGCGGGATGCCCTGCTTGCGCCACACGAACAGGTCCGGCGGCAGCTGCAGGCCGATGCGGATCAGGTCCGGGTGGTAGCCGACCACGTTCAGTTCGCTGGTGCGGCTGACCAGTTCGTCAAAGCGTACCGGGCGGTCGCTGGGAATCCAGTTGGGCGCATCGTACGGCTTGCGCGCGGTGGCCTGCTTGAAGCTGTCCACGGTGGCACTGGGGCCGGACAACGGCGCGCCCAGCGCCAGCGCCGAAGCGGCGGTGCGCAGTTCGGCATCGTCGCGGCCCAGCACCAGCAGCAGCTTGCTGTTGGGGTCGGTCGGGTGGGTGACCATGGCCAGCGTCGGCCCGGCCACCTGCGGCAGCTCCAGCCCCGGCAGTGTCTTGCCGGTGGTGGCCAGCACCACTGCGTTGCCCTGCAGCGGCAGGGCATCGGGGCTGGCGGTGAAGCGCGCGCCCCGGTAGCCGGCCAGCGAACCGAACCACGACGATACGATGCCTGCCGCCTGCAGCGTGCCCGCCGACGGCTGCCCGGCATACACGAACGGCAGGTCCAGCCGGCGCGTATCGCGCGCGTCGAAGAACGGCACCGGCAGCAGCGACAGGTCGTTGTTCAGCTGCAGCGGCAGCCAGCCCAGTTCCAGGAAGCTGGCGCTGTCGATGTTGGCCCACAGGCTGGTGTGGTCCGGGTCTTCGCACTCGCGGGTGTAGTGGCCGATCAGCTGCAGGTTGATGCGGTTGTAGTCGATGATCAGGCGCGGATCGACGTCGATGTCGCGCTCGATCACCTTGCCGGCCTGGTCGGTGCTGACCGGCAGGGTGGCCACGGTGACGTCGTTGACGGTGACCTTCAGGTGCGACAGGTCCGGCAGCAGTGCCGGGGAATAGCTGTATTTCAGGTGCAGCGACGCACGGTCGACCACCTGGTCGCTGCGCACCGAGAACGGCACGCCGGCCGTACCCTGGATGCCACGCAGGGTGATTTCGTAATCGATGCCCAGCTGCTTGAGCGTGGACCGGCTGTGCTGCATGGAGGCCGGCGCCGCCACCGGCGCGCCTGCCGGCAGCGGGGCGGCCGGCACAGCGGCACTACCAGCCGGCGGCACGGTGACATCCTGCGCCTGCACGGCAGCCCACGGCAGTGTCAGCGCGAACGCCAGGGCGGCCACGCGCGGGCACAGGCCAAGGCGGCCCAGGCGGAAGTCACGACGGGTCATGCAGAGTCTCCGGTACGCGGTGGGGCGGCGTCGCTGCGACGTCCGCCGGAGGTGATGAACCGCCCCAGGCGGTGGAAGCCCCGCAGGCTGGCCTTGAAGACATCGCCGAACGAGCGCAGCAGGGTGTCGCGGTCGTGCCGCCCCCACAGCTGCACCCAGATGTCGGCGCGGGCGAAGGTACAGGTGACCAGCCAGCGTTCCTGTTCCAGGTCCAGTTCGCCGAACTGCAGGCTGATGCCCGAGGCATCGCGGTCATGCCGGATCACCACCGGCAGGTGCTTGCTGCGGTTGCGGTTGGTCAGTTCGATCGAGGCGTCGGTGCCGGGCTGCAGCGGCTCGGGAGCATCCAGCCGCACCGCCATGCCGCCGGTGGAGAAGTTCAGCGTGCGGCACGGCAGCGCGCGGCCATCGGCCAGGTGCAGCACCGCCGGCATCGACAGCGGCACGCGGTGCGAACGGCGGATCTGCCGCTGCTCGCTGGAGGTGGCGATGACCGCGCCAAGCATGATGGTGTTGTAGAGGGTCCAGCCCAGGTTCAACCAGATGGTGTTGCTTTCCCCGCCGGTATCGGCCATCACCAGCCGGACGATGCCGACCACGATGCCGGTGACGTTCAACAGCAGCAGCAACAGGTAGGGCCGCGCGATCTGCGCATCGAAATAGCTGCGCTCGACCAGGCCGCCCTTGGCGGTGACGTTGAACTTGCCCAGCTTGGGGTTGATCACCGCCATCAGCGTGGGCCGCAGGATGTACCAGGCCAGGGTGGTCTCGTACACCTCGTTCCACAGCAGGTGGCGGTGGCGGCCCTGCACGCGCACGTTGGTCAGGTTGGCCTGCAGGATGTGCGGCAGCGCATAGGACAGGATCATCAGCGCCGAGGCGTGGATGACGTGCGCACCGAAGAACAGGTAGGCCAGTGGCGCGGTCAGGAAGATGATGCGCGGCAACCCGTAGAAGAAGTGCAGCATGGCGTTGGTGTAGCACAGCCGCTGCACAAACCTCAGGCCCTTGGTCAGCAGCGGGTTGTCCACCCGCAGGATCTGCGCCATGCCACGCGCCCAACGGATGCGCTGGCCCACATGCGCCGACAGGCTTTCGGTGGCCAGCCCGGCCGCCTGCGGGATCGGGATGTAGGCGCTGCGCCAGCCGGCCTTGTGCAGGCGGATGGCGGTGTGCGCATCCTCGGTCACCGTTTCCACGGCCACCCCGCCGATGGCTTCCAGCGGCGCACGGCGCAGCACCGTGCAGGAGCCGCAGAAGAAGGTGGCATCCCACAGGTCGTTGCCATCCTGCAGCAGGCCGTAGAACAGCTCGCCTTCGTTGGGCACCTTGCCGAAGGTGCCCAGGTTGCGCTCGAACGGATCGGCCGAGAAGAAGTAGTGCGGGGTCTGCACCACGGCCAGCTTGTCATCGCGCAGGAAGCCGCCCATGGACATCTGCAGGAAGGAGCGGGTCGGCACGTGGTCGCAGTCGAACACCGCCACGAACTCGCCGTGGCTCTTCTTCAGGGCGGCATTGATGTTGCCGGCCTTGGCGTGGTTGTTGTTGGTGCGGGTGACATAGTGCACGCCGACCTGCTCGCAGAACGCGCGGAATTCCTCGCGGCGGCCGTCGTCGAGCAGGTAGATGTTGAGCTTGTCCGCCGGCCAGTCCAGCACCGTGGCCGCCAGGATGGTGGTGCGCACCACCGACAACGGCTCGTTGTAGGTGGGGATGAGCACGTCCACGGTCGGCCACTGCGCGCGGTCTTCCGGCAACGGCACCGGCGCACGGTTCAATGGCCAGGCCACCTGGAAGTAGCCCAGCACCAGGACCAGGTAGGCATACACCTCGGCCGCCACCAGGCCCATGCCCAGGGTGAGATCGACCAGGCTGCCGAAGCCGAGCGTTTCCGTCAGGCGCCACCACATGTAACGGGTGGACATGACCAGCGACAGGGCCATCAGGATCAACGGCACCAGGCGGCTTTCGCGGTTGCGCAGGCACAGGGCGATGCCGAACACCACGGCCGAGAACAGCAGCTGGTGGACAACGTCCAGCGGCACCGTGGCCACGAAGGCCAGCAGGGCGATGGCACCGGCGACCAGCACGGCAAGGCCCAGGCGCGCGATCCAGGCGCTGCGCAGGGGTGTCGGGGTTTGGGTCATGCGGTGTCATCCCGGCCGCACCAGCGCGGCCCATTGCGTGGGTGGACTGCGGTGCACCCTCTCCCCCATTGCTGGAAGGTGCACCCCAGACGGCTACTCAGCGCTGGCGCAGGCGCGCCAGCGGGCTCTGGCCCGGCCCCTGCAACGGCGCCTGGGCCAGACGGTGGAACAGGTGCTGCAATGCGGTGGCACCGGCCGGTGCCATGGCCGGCACCGGCACCGGCGGCGGCGGAACGGCCGCTGCGGCAACCGGTGCAGGTGCAGGCACCGCCTCCACCACCGGTACCGAGGCCACCTGCGGGGCCTGGCGGGGTGTCAGCGGCGGCGGTGCGCTGGCCGGTTCAACGGAAAAATCGTGGTACTGCGGCGCGCCGGCGCGGGCGCCCAGTCGCTTGAACAGGCCGGCCACATCGTCGTGGCTGGCAGAATCAACAGACATTGTGAAGAGGCCTCGAAAACTGGAAGTGGGTCGATCAGCTGACCCGGCGCAGGACATAGCGTGACACATCGGCCGAACCACCCGGCCCCGGTTCCAGGTCCAGCGAGGGCAGCATGCCCGCCTCGCGGAACCAGGCCCGGTACACGCCTTCCAGGAAGGACATGTTCCAGTTTCCATGGTGCACCAGCAGGGCCGTCAGCGGTGCGGCCAGGTGCTCGATGACCACCTCGCTGCCACCGTCCTGCATGCGCACCGCACCCCAGGACACCCCCGCCCACACGGCATTGGCCGCCAGGGCCAGCGCCTCCAGCGATTCCACCGCCGGCAGCGGGTGCGCACGCGCGAAGCGCTCGCCGATCCGGGCCATCAACCGGGCGACATCGGCTTCCGGCAGGGCGTCCTTGAACTCCTCCGCCATGGCCAGCACGAAGCCACGCCATTGCAGGGAACACCCCTGTAGACGGTACAGATCCAGCGTTTCAGATGCACTCATGCAGGCCCCAGGCAACCCGGCGCAGGACTGGCATGGAACCGCCCCCGTGTCCTGACACCGCTATAAAGTGTGAACTACGCCTCACTTGATTGTTGCACATCCAGCCCGCCAATGCAGGCTTTTTTGGTGCAACCCCATGGAATCGTTGATTTTTTTTCAAAAACCGATACCTGGCAAGGCTTTGACGCTGTCCACGGTACCTCAACCAGGCCGCAAAGAGGTCAAGGCGAGGGGGGCAACTCGAACACCTGGCGCAGGTAGGCCAGGTAGCCCGGGTCGTCGCACATGCTCTTGCCGGGGGAGTCGCTGAGCTTGGCCACCGGCTGGCCGTTGCAGCGGACCATCTTGATGACGATGTTCAGCGGGGTCGGGCCCAGGTCGTTGGTCAGGTGCGTGCCCACGCCAAAGGCCACCTGGCAGCGGCCACGGAAGTAGTCGAACAGGCGCATCACCTTTTCGATGTTCAGGCCATCGCTGAACACCAGTACCTTGCTGCGTGCATCCACGCGGCGGTGCTGGAAATGGGCCAGCATGCGGTCGCCCCAGTCGAACGGGTCGCCCGAATCGTGGCGCACGCCGTCGAACAGCTTGCAGAAGTACATGTCGAAATCGCGCAGGAACGCATCCAGCCCGACCACGTCGGACAGGGCGATGCCCAGGTCGCCACGGTACTCGCGCGCCCACGAATCCAGCGCCGCCACCTGCGAATCGCGCAGGCGCGGGCCCAGTGCCTGGAAGGCCTGCAGGTATTCGTGGGCCATCGTGCCGTGCGGGGTCATGCCGTACAGGCGGGCGAAGTGCACGTTGCTGGTGCCCACCAGCTGCGGACCGAGTGCATCGCGCAGCAGCGGCAGCAGGCGCGCGTGCCAGTCGCGCGAGTAGCGGCGGCGGGTGCCGTAATCGGCGATGCGGCACTGCTCGAAGCCGGGCGTATCGCGCAGCAGCGCGGCCTTGGCCTGCAGGCGGCGCTCGCCTTCGGCGATGTCGGCGGTGCTGGTGTTGCGGAACCAGACCTCGTTGATGATCGCCAGCAGCGGCACTTCGAACAGGATGGTATGCAGCCAGGGGCCGGTGATGTCCAGTTCGATCTCGCCGGGCACGGTGGCCGAGGCACGCAGGTGGATGTACTTGCGGTCCAGGTGGAACAGGCCGAGGAAATCGGCGAAGTCCGGCTTCACGAAGCGCAGGCCGCGCATGTAGTCCAGCTCGGCATCGGTGAAGCGCAGGCTGCACAGGTGGTCGATTTCCGCGCTGATCTCGTCCAGGTGGTCGGCCAGGGCGATGCCGGGTGTGCGGCACTTGAACCGGTACTGCACCTGCGCGCCGGGATGCTGGTGCAGCACCGCCTGCATCATGGTGAATTTGTACAGGTCGGTGTCGAGCAGGGACTGGATGATGGCCATGGCGCAATTATGCGCCCGTTCGGGTGAATCGCGGTTTCCGGCCGACGACGGCGCGCGGCGGCCGGGGATTACAGCGACTTGCGCAGCAGACGTGGCACCTGCACCAGAGCGTGCGCCCAGATCGCACCCCACACCGCCACCCGCACCGGCAGCGGGCGCTGCTGCGCTTCGAACTTGCGGAAATAGCGCCACAACCCGCGATGCTTGTGCCATTCCACGAAGAACGGCCGCGAGCGGCTGGACACGCCGCGCACGTGCACCACCTTCAGGTCGTTGGCGATGGCCACCGTGCCGCCGGCCTCGCGCACGCGCCGGCACAGGTCCAGGTCTTCGGCATGCAGGCGGTAGCCGGCATCCCAGCCACCGATGCGGTCGAACAGTGCGCGTGGCATCAGCAGCAGCGCGCCGGACAGGGCCGGCACGGTCTGCAGCGCCTGCGCGGGATCGGCCGCGATCGCCAGCCGTGCGCCCTTGCCGGGCGAGCGCAGCATCGCGCCGAAATCCGGATCACGGCGGCGTACCGCGCTGTCGGCCACGCCCTGCTCGTCCACCTGCTCCGCGCCCAGCAGGCCATCGCCCAGGGCCTGGGCCCGGTCGCGCAGCGCGGCCAGCGTGCCCGGTTCCACCAGCAGGTCGGGATTGATGAAGGCCAGCCACGGGCTGTGGGAGTCGGCCACGCCCTGGTTGTTGGCGGCGGCGAAGCCGGGGTTGTCGGGGTTGCCGATGAAGCGCACGCGCGGGTCGTGGCTGGCATGGCGCTGGACGATATCCAGCGTCTGGTCGATCGAGCCGTTGTCGACCACGCGGATCTCCGCCACGTCCTGCGCCTGCCGCAGCCGCGCCAGGCATTCATCGATGGTGCTGCCGCTCTGGTAAGTGACGACGATGGCGGCAATGGCGGGGTTCACGCAGCAGGCTCCGGCGGGGGTGCAGGGGGCGCAGGAAACAGGTCGCCCTGCGCACGCGGCATTATCGCCTGCTGCACGCCGCGCTGCAGGTCGGCACGCAGGTCGTGCAGCGGGTCGCGCATGAGGAAATCCGCCAGCCGTGGCGCCCAGCCCGGCCAGCGGGTGCCGAGCACATCCAGGTCCCCCTCATGCACGGCGGCTTCGCCATCGCGGCAGACGAACGCGTTTTCGCAGAGTACGTTGCGCCAGCCCAGCCCGGCCATGCGCAGGCTCAGGTCGATCAGCGCCGTGTTCCACCCCCCGTAGCTGTCGGCATCCAGCCCGCCGGCCCGGCGGCGGGCATTGGCCCGCACCAGCACCGCGTGGGTCACGGCCGAGGGCAGTTCGGGGTGCAGCGCCGGCAGCGCGGCACAGGCCTGTGCCAACGCGGTGGTGTCCGGCGGCACCGGGTTGATCTCGCCCAACCGTGGCCATGCGGTGGTTTCACCGGCGTTGCACCAAGGGGTCGCAGTGGCGATGGCCGCATCGCGGGCGAAACAGGCTTCCAGCTGCTGCAGCCAGCCTGGCGCCGGCACGCTGTCCGGTGCCAGCACCGCCACGTCCAGGCCCTCGCAGGCCCGCAGCATTTCATCCAGATGCGCCACCTCGCCCAGCGGCCGTGCGCGGCGGGTGTACTCGGCCTGCAGCGGGGTGTGCGCCAGCCAGTGCTCGATCACCGCCTGCGCGCGCGGGCCGGCCTGCGCATCATCGGCCAGCCAGATCGCCGTGCCGGCGGCGGTTCCGGCATCCAGCGCGGCCAGGCAGCGGTCCAGCGCCGCATCGTCCACGCCCAGCGGCAACAGCACGATCGCCCCCATCCCGCCTCCGTGGTTGTCGTTGCCCGAAGGGTAGCACCGGCCGGGTGGCGCACGGCACCCGCTTCAGTCCACGGCCACCGACAGCTGTCTATGGCGTGGACCCACAGTTGCCCACCGCTTCGGTAGATCCACGCCATGCGTGGATGCAGGCCGGTATGGGCTGCCGGGCGCAGCCCGGCCTCCCCCCTTAGCGCTTGCCCGGCTGGCTCAGCGGCTCCATCGCGCGGAAGCGCTGGCTGTACTCATCGGTCAGCTGCCGCGACTCGGCACCATTGCGCACGATGGTCGGGGTCAGCAGCACGATCACTTCCGAACGACGGCTGGTGCGGGTCTTCTGCCCGAACAGCGCGCCGATCACCGGGATGCGGCTCAGGCCGGGAATACCGCTGCTGCCATCGGTGGCCGAATCGGTGATCAGGCCGGCCAGCATGATGGTATCCCCGCTCTGCACGGCTGCCTCGGTGGCCAGCTTCTTGGTGGAAATGCGCGGGTTGCAGTTCTGTTCCTGCGGGTTGCAGGTGGCCGGCACATCCGAGGCACTGCTGACTTCCTGCACGATGTCCATGAACACCGTGCCATCGCGCGTCACCCGCGGGCGCACCTTGAGGATCACGCCGGTATCGATGTACTGCACCTGGCTGTAGGTGCTGGTGCCCACGCCGGTGTTCACGGTGGTGGTGCTGATCGGCACCTTGTCGCCCACGTTGAGCGTGGCCTCGGCGTTGTTGCGCACGAACACCGAGGGCGTCTGCAGCAGGCGCAGGTCGCTGACCTTGTCCAGCGCGCTGATCACCGCCGCACCGTTGTGGCCGGTGAAGGCCCAGCCCAGGCCGTCGGCGCCGGTCACCGCGCCGGCAAAGCTGCTCCAGGAACCGCCCGACGCCGCCGGCAGGGTCGTGGCGCCCAGGGCTCCGCCCAGTGTCTTGCCCGCCACCGCATTGTCGAAGTACCAGTTCACGCCGTACTTGAGGTCGCCGGTCAGTGCCACCTCGGCCACCTGCGCCTCGATGTGCACCTGCATCGGCATCACGTCCAGCTTCTCGATCACTTCACGGATCGAACGCCAGGCCTGCGGGGTCGCGCGGACCAGCAGCGTATTGGTTTCCTCCACCGCCGACACGCCGACCTGGTCACCTTCCACTTCCAGGTTGACGGCGTAGTTGCCCGACTGGCGCTGCGGCAGGTTGAAGCTGCCGTTGGCGTTGTTGCCACTGCTGCTGGACGAGCCGAGGGCGTTGCTGCTGTCGTTGTTGCGGTTGCCCGCATCCATCTGCGCCGGCATCGCCCCCGGCGCCAGTGCGACCGGTGAAGCGCCGCCGCGGCTGTTGCTGCCGGCGAACGCTTCGCTGAGCCGCTCGGCCAGGTCGCGGGCCTTGATGTAGCGCAGTTCATGGGAGAACAGGCGCGGGGCGCCACCGGCGGTGTCGATGCGGTCAAGCCACTGCTGGATCTGGTCCAGGTAGCGCGCCTGCGGGGTGATCACCAGCACCGCGTTGGCGTTTTCCAGCGGCAGGAAACGGAACATGCCGGCGCTGGGCGTCTTGCTCTCTTCGCCGAATACCTTTTCCAGATCCTTGGCTACCTGCTCGGCCTTGCCCGAGGCAATCGGGAACACGCCCACGGACATGCCCGACAGCCAGTCGACATCGAAGATTTCCACCGTGCGCAGGTAGTTTTCCAGTTCCGCGCGGGTACCGCCGAGGGTGATCACATTGCGCCCGCTGTCCACGTTGACGATCGCGTTGGGCCGCGCGTACGGCTCGAGCACCTTCTTCATTTCAGCCGCGGAAATGTACTGCAGCGGCACCACGCGCACCTCGAAGCCCCGCGCGCTCGATGCCGGCGCGGTGCTGGGGGCGACGGTGCCGGCCAGCGCCTGGTCGGCGGCGACGATGTTGTAGCGGCCACCGCTGTAGACCATGCGGGCGTTGTTCCAGCCCAGGACCATTTCCAGCAGGTTCAGCGCCTGTGCCGGTGATACAGGCTTGGGCGTGGCCAGGGTGACGGTGCCCTGCACGCCCGGGGCGATCACGTAGTTCTGCCCAAGCATGTCGCCCAGGATCGCCTTCACCACGGCATGCACCGATTCCCCTTCGAAATTGAAGGTGGCTTCGCCGGTGCTGGCCGCATGCAGGGCCGGGGCCGGCGCACTGGCCGCCTGGCGGTTGATCATGGTGCCGCTGCCGCGGCGGATCACCGCCTGTGGCGAGCCCTGGTTGCCACCGGCAGCGGCATCGGCCGGTGCCGGCCCGGCCAGCGACGGTGCCTGCAGGTTGGCATCACGCCGTACCTGCGGCGTGGACACGGTGCTGCAGCCGACCAACAGCGCGAGGAGAAGGGACCACGGTAGGAAACGCAGGCTCATGCTTTCACTCTATCGGTTGGCGCCGTTGCCGTTGCCCGGCGGTGGCGATTGTTGCTGTTGCTGTTGCTGGAGTTGCTGGCGACGGGCCTGGATGCGCTCGCGGATCGCCCGCATCTGTTCTTCGCTGGGGCCCTGGCTGGCGGGGGCCGGTGCTGCAGCGGCCGCCGCGGCCGACGGTGGCGGTACGGGAGCGGTATCCTGCGCCGGACGCACCGGCGCCGCCGCAGGCGGCGGGGGCGGTGATGCCGGTGCCGCCGCGGCCGGTGGCGGCCGGCCATTCTGTGCCCCCAGCAGCGGCGTGGGCGGTTCCCCGCCCTGCCCATCGAACACGGCCAGCGGCAGCACTTGGCTGCCACCAGGGCCGACCACCGTGGCCTGCCGTGGCTGCAGGTCCACCAACTGCCAACCATCGACCGCCTCGCCATTCAGGCGCAGCCGCAGCGACCGGTTCTGGTCGGTGGTCAGCGTGGCCATGGCGAAACTGCCGGTCATCAGCACGCCGGTCAGGCGCACGCTGCTGGTGGTGGTGCCTTCGGTTCCCCCCAGCTGGTAAGGGCGTGGCCGCCGGTCTTCGGCAAACAGCGGCCGCGCTGCGATGGGGGCGTAGCTGTCTGCCGATGCCATGCGTTCGGGCGCGACCGGCGGCAACGATGGCAGCGCCACGGCCGCCGCATCGCCCGCCTGGCCGGCAGACAGCTGGCCGCCCAGGCCGAAACCGGTGGCCAGCCACAGTGCGCCTGCCCAGCCAGCGGTGGCGACCAGGAACCAGGTGCGCAGGCCGATCTGCTCAACCTTCATCGGGCACCTCCGCCGTTTCCGGTTCGGTGGCCATGGCCTCGCCGCTGGGCGCCTGCGCTGCCGGCGCCGGGGCCGATGGCGCCGCCTGCGCGGCGGTGGCGGCGTCTACCGACGGCAGCAGGTACCCGACCAGTTCGAAGGACACATCCAGGCCCAGGCCGGTTTCACTGGCCGACTGCTGGAAGCGCTGGGCAATCAGGTTGAGGTTGTCCACGAACAGCCGCGGGCTGCCGGTTTCCAGGCTGTGCAGCACCGTGGCCAGTTCGGCCACGCCGCAGCGCAGGCGGACCTGCATCGCCACGCGCGGGAACGCCGCATCACGGCGGTTGTCCGTCAACGGCGTACGGTTGCTGATCGTGCAGCTGCGGTTGCCCGGGCTGGCGGCGGCCACGGCATCCTGCAGGCGGGCGCCCAGGGCAGCGGCGGCGGCTTCGGTGGTGGCCTCGGTCAGGAAGCCCGGCCGCTGCTGCAGGGCATCGCGGGTCGCCCGCAGCGAGGCTTCGATCTGCGGGCGCTGCTGCAGCTGCGCCTGCACGCGCTGCTCGCGCTCGCGCAGGTCACGGGTCTGCTGCTGCAGTTCCAGCAACGGCACGGTGAACCAGGGATGCACCAGCACCAGGTAGCCCAGGCCCAGCAGGGCCAGCAGCAGGCCCAGCGCCAGCCAGCGGTCACGGGGCGCGCTTTGCATCGGCATCGGCCGCCTCCGGGGTCGTAGAGGACGCCGCGGCCGGCAACGGCTGCAGTTCGGCGGTCAGGGTGAAGCGGTCACGCCCGCTGTTGGCGCCATCGGCCTGCAGCACGCCGGTCAGGTTGACCTTGCGCCACAGCGGCGATGCCTGCAGCAGCGGCACCAGCTGCGACGCTTCGCGGCTGAGCCCGATCAACTGCAGGCCGTTGTTTTCCACGGCCAGCTTTTCCAGATAGGTGCCATCGGGCAGCCGCCGGGTCAGCTCGCTCCAGATTTCCACGGTGGTGGCACGTCGCTGGCGCTGTTCTTCCAGATAGCGCGCGCCATCGAGCATGGCCTGCAGCTGGCTGCGTTCGCTGGCCACGCCCCGGGCACTGCGGGCGGCACCGTCCACCTGCTCGCGCAGCGCCTGGACGGCATCGCGGCGGTTGTCCAGCAGCTGGGTGCCCGCCAGTACCAGCAGCACCGCTGCGGCCACGGCCAGCAACAGGTTCCAGCGCCGCAGCGGATCGGCCTGTGGCTGGCGCTGCGGGGGCGGCAGCAGGTTCACCTGCAGCGCCCCACCGTGCACGTCTTCGGCGTCCACGCCGGCCAGCGCCGTGGCCCATTCACCGGCCTGCACCTGCCATGCCTCGCGCTGGGCGCGTGGCCAGGCGACCAGTTCCACATCCAGCTGGTCTTCGCCGGCAGCGCCAAGGTTGCGTACGTCGTAGCTGACCTGGCTGGCATCGAACGGCGTCTGCCGGTCGATCTCGAACCCGACCACGTCGCGCAGGCGGTCGCCGGCGGCGGCGGGCAGGCGCAGCCGGCGCTGCAGCACCTGGCCGGGGGGCAGCAGCCAGACCCGTGGCAGGGCATGCAGGCGCGGGTCCAGCACGCGTTCCAGCGCAGCCGGGGACACCGGCCACGGCAGGCTGGCCACGGCCGCGCGCTGGCCCCCCACATCGCGCCATACCTGCAGCTGGCCCTGCGCGGGCTGCAGCAGCAGGCGGGCCTGCGACCAGCCCAGCGCCCACTGCCAGCGTGCCGGCACCCAGGCCAGCAGCGATTGCCGCCACCAGCGCAGGAAATGCGCGGCACCGGGACCGATCCGGCCCTGCACCTGACGCAGACTGTCCTGCCAAGCCGTCATCTTGCCGCCATTCCCTGCTCCCAGCGAAGCACCTGATAAGTACGCCCGAGCTGTCCCCCCGAGCCGCTGCGCACCACCGCACGCAGCACCGACGCACGTCCGCTGCCGTCGATGGCGCGGGACTCGATACTATAGGTCCCGCTGCCGCTGGCATATGTTTTTGGCGCCGCCGTGGGATCTTCGTCCGCCTGCAGCTGCGCGCGCTGGGCCAGTACCTGCTCGGCATCCAGCCCCAGTGCGGTCAGCACCGGTCCTTCGGCCACGCGCGGGTCCGGGCGCACGCCCCGGCTGTACAGGGTGATGTACGGCAGCATTTTCTGGAACAGTGCCGCCCGCATGCCCAGCACGCGCTGCAGTTCGCCCAGGGTTTCGAAATTCTGGTTGGACGGGCCGTACGGCAGGCCCGCTGCCGCGTAGTCCGGCGCTTCGGCACCGCCCCCGGCCTGCACCAGGTCATCGGTGTCGCGCCAGTCGATGATGGCCCCGGCCAGTTGCCGGGCCGTTTCCTGTGGTTCGCCCATGGCCCGCAGGAAGGCTTCCAGCAGCACCGGATCGGCGCGGTTGAGGTTGATCTTGCCTTCCTCGTCGAGGATCCGGATTTCAACCTGCGCCTCCTCGAACTGCCAACGGTAGCGCCGGCCATCCGCCTGCCATGCGGGGCGCTGCGGGTCCGGGCGCAGCCGCGACAGCGCATATTCCAGGCCCGCGCGGGCCTGTTCCTGCCCGCGCGCATCGGTATCGAGCACGCGCTGCTGCAGGTGCTCCGTGCGCGCGCTGAGCGCGAAGGCGCCGACCAGCGCGGTCATCAACGCGATCAACCACAGCACCAGCACCAGGGCGGCCCCACGCGCACGCAGCCTCATTGCGCACCGCCGGTGCCACCGGCATTGAGCGCGACCACCAGCGGCGGCCACGGTGCGCCCTGCGCCGGCCGCACGCGGATCTCCACCAGCAACGGCAGACGCCGGGTGTCCTCCCAGCGCGGCAGCCATTCGGTCAGCTGGCTGGTGGCCGCGTCGATGCCCCGGTAGCGCAGCTGCACGGACTGCAGGCCATCCACCAGCAGTTCCGGCGCACGCGGTGGCGTTTCCTCGATGCGTTCGCCCTTCTGCAGCAGCACCAGCCCCAGTGTCAGCCGCTGTGCGCCAGCCTCACCCTGCACCTGCAGGGTGTGCAGGTAGGGACCGCCACGGCCCAGATAGCCGGGCACATCGGCAACGAACAGCATCTGCTGCGCCTGGCCCAGGAAATAGACCGGCTCGCGCGTCGGGTCCAGGGGCTCGATCGGGCTGCGCAACGCGGCGGACAGCTGGCGGCGCAGCAGGCCTTCCACGGCACGCATGCGCTCGCTGGCCGCCGCGATGGCTTCGCCGCGCTGACTGACCGCCATGGCCGAACGCACGCTGGCAAACGCCAGCGCCAGCCCGCCCACCAGCAATACGGTGGCCAGCAGGACCTCGATCAACGTGAAGCCGGCGGCACGCCGTGTCATCGCGCGCTCTCCAGATCCGGCGGCAACAGGCGCACGCTGCGCCAGTGCAGCTGCTGGCGGGCATCGTCGCCCCAGCGTACCTGCAGCTGCAGTTCGGCCAGCCACGGTGCGCCGGGGGATGCCATGTCCTGGCTGCCATCGCCACGCGGCTCGTTGTAGGGCTGTACCTGCAGCTGCCACTGGTAGCGGCCGTCGTCCCACTGCCCCTGGCGGCTGCCAGCGTGCAGCGGCTCTTCCACGCCGGCGGCAGCCAGCAGCGACTGCGCATGCAGCACGGCACGCGAACGCAGTTCCGCCTCGCGCACCTGCCGTGCACCACCGGACAGGCTGCCCAGCAGCAGGGTCAGCGCCACCCCGAGCAGGGCAAAGGCCACGATCACCTCCAGCAGGGTGAAACCGCGGGCGCGCTGTTTCATGGCGCCCCCCGCCATGGGCCGGAACGGACTTCACCGGTCAACCAGCCCACATCGATGCGCCACTGTGCGTCGCCCTGCTGCAGCTGGATGCGTCCGCCACTGGAACCGCCGTCGGGATGGAACTCGATGACGCCCTGCCCCGGGGCCGCTGCCAGCTGCGCGGCGCCTTCAAAGGACACCTGCAGGCGCGGCGGGATGTTCCCCTGGCGGCCATCGATGCCCTGCCAGTGGTGCCGCTGCGTTTCGATCACGAAGCGCTGGGCTTCGCCGCGGGCGATCGCCTGCGCGCGCACCATGCGCAGCTGGTTGGCGATGTCCTTGCCGCTGCTGCGCAGCTGCATGCCACCCAGCCCCCGCGACAGGCCGGCGGCGGTCACCAGCCCGACCGCCGCCAGCAGGGCGATCACCAGCAGCATTTCCAGCAACGTCAAGCCTGCCACGCGCCTGCCAGGCAGACGTGGACGCAGCGTCCGGGCGGGCAGGCGCAGCAGCATCCGGCCTTACTGCTCGTAACGGATGTCAGCGTCCACGCTGCTGCCACCGGGCTTGCCATCCTTGCCCAGGCTGATCAGTTCATAGGGCTGGCCATCGCCGGGCGCGCGGTATTCCAGCGCATGGCCCCACGGGTCGTTGAGGTCGGCCGCCTTGGCATACGGGCCCAGCCAGCCGTTGACGCCGGCGGGGGCCGTGACCAGGTCGGTCAGCGCGCCGGGCAGCTTGCCGGTGTCGATCTGGTAGTTGTCGACCTTGCCGGCCACGGTCTGCACCTGGGCCTTGGCGATGTTGGCCTTGCCGCGGTCGGCGCCGCCCAGCACGCGGCTGGCGACCAGGGTCAGCACCGCGCCGATCAGCACGATGACGATGATGATTTCCAGCAGGCTCATGCCGGACTGGTGACGCGCACTGGCAAAGGAGAGTCGAAGCGGGCGGCGGGCGGGCATCATGGTCGTTCCTTGCGGTCTTGAAAACGGAGGGGCATTGGGCGCCAGCGGTCAGCCGATGGCGTTGGTGAGGTCATACAGCGGGACCAGCACGGCGATGATGACCGCACCGACCACCGATGCCAGCACCAGGGTGATGGCCGGCACCATCGCCGCCAGCAGGCGGTCGATGCTGCGCGCGCTGTCCTGTTCGAAGGTATCGGCGGTCTTGAGCAGCATGGCATCGAGCGTGCCCGATTCCTCGCCGACCTGGATCATCTGCAGGGCCAGGCGCGGGAAACGCTTGCCACGCCCCAGCGCGGCGGACAGGCCGTTGCCGTTCTTGACCTCTTCGCCGGCGGTGTCCACGTCGGCCGCCAGTGCACGGTTGCCCAGCACGTTGCGGGCAATGGCCAGCGCCGACAGCAGCGGCACGCCGTTGCGCAGCAGGGTGCCCAGCGTGCGGGCCAGGCGCGCGGTTTCCAGCTGGCCGAGCAGGCGGCCGATGCCCTTGCGCTGCAGCAGCCAGCCATCCAGCGCCAGGCGGAACGCCGGCTGCCGCGCCTTGCGTTCGAAGGCCCAGGCCAGCAGCGCCGGCACCACCACCAGCACGATCCACCAATCGCGCACGAACAGGCCCAGCTGCAGGACCAGGTTGGTGAACCACGGCAGGGTGACATCCAGGCTTTCATACATCTGCGCGAACTGCGGCACCACATAGCCGAGCAGGAACAGCAGTGCGCCACCGACCACCAGCAGCAGGATGGCCGGGTACACCAGCGCGTTGATCACCCGGCCCTGCAGCGCGCGGCTGCGTTCAAGATAATCGGCCAGCCGCTGCAGCGTGTCGTGCAGGCTGCCGCCGGCTTCACCGGCACGCACCATGTTCACGTACAGCCGCGAGAACAGGCCATGCTGGCGCTCCAGCGCGGTGGACAACGGCGCGCCGCCACGCACCACGTCGCGGATGTCGGTGATGGCGCGGCGCGAACGCTCGTCTTCCGGCAGCGCCAGCAGGATGGTCAACGCGCGGTCCAGCGGTTGCCCGGCCCCGAGCAGGGTCGCCAGCTGCTGGGTGAACTGCAGCAGCGCCGGCCCCTGCAGCGGGCGTGGCTTGAACAGCCCGCGCAGGCTGGAACGCGACAGGCTGCCTTCGTCGGCGGCGCGTGTTTCCACCGGCAGGTGACCCTGGTCCTGCAGGCGCGCGACCAGTTCGGCCTGGCTGGCCGCTTCCATCTGTCCTTCGAACAGTTCGCCGTGCGCGTTGAGCGCCTTGTAACGGTAATGCGGCATGTCAGCGATGGCCCCGTGCGTGCATCAGCTTTCCTCGGTGACGCGCAGGACTTCCTCAAGGGTGGTCTGCCCGGCCAGTGCCTTGGCCAGGCCATCCTCGTACATGGTGCGCATGCCGCCCTCGCGGGCGATGCGCTCGATTTCGCCCATGCCGTCGCGGCGCATCACTGCACGCCGCAGCGCATCGTTCATCACCAGGAATTCCATGATGGTGGTGCGCCCCAGGTAGCCGGTCGGTGCCAGCGCCGACGGTCGCGGGCGGTACAGGTGGATCGTGCCCTGTGGCTGCAGGCGGCGCAGGTCGAAACGTTCGATCTCCTCCGGCGACGCCTCATAGCGCTCGGCGTGGGTCGGTTCCAGCCGCCGCACCAGGCGCTGGGCCAGGATGCCGTTGATGGTGGAGGTAAGCAGGTAATCCTCCACGCCCATGTCCAGCAGGCGGGTGATGCCGCCGGCCGCGTTGTTGGTGTGCAGCGTGGACAGCACCAGGTGGCCGGTCAGCGCGGACTGGATGGCGATGCGCGCGGTTTCCAGGTCGCGCATTTCGCCGATCATGATGATGTCCGGGTCCTGGCGCACGATGCTGCGCAGGGCATTGGCGAAATCCAGGCCGATCTGCGGCTTGGCCTGGATCTGGTTGATGCCCTCGATCTGGTATTCGACCGGATCTTCGACGGTGATGATCTTCACGTCGGCGGTGTTGAGCTGGCTCAACGCGGTGTACAGCGTGGTGGTCTTGCCCGAGCCGGTCGGGCCGGTCACCAGCAGGATGCCGTGCGGTTGTTCCAGCACCTTGCGGAACTGTGGCAGGAAGGCATCGGTGAAGCCCAGGCGGTGGAAATCGAACACCACCGTTTCACGGTCGAGCAGGCGCATCACCACGCTTTCGCCGTGCGCGGTCGGCACCGTGCTCACGCGCAGGTCCAGTTCCTTGCCCTGCACGCGCAGCATGATGCGGCCATCCTGCGGCAGGCGGCGCTCGGCGATGTTCAGCCGGGCCATGATCTTGATGCGGCTGATCACCGCAGCAGTGAGGTTGGCCGGCGGGCTTTCGCCTTCCACCAGCACGCCATCGACGCGGTAGCGCACCTTCAGCCGGCTTTCGAACGGTTCGACGTGGATGTCCGAGGCACGCAGTTCCACCGCGCGCTGGATGACCAGGTTGACCAGGCGGATCACCGGCGCTTCGGAGGCCAGGTCGCGCAGGTGCTCGATGTCATCGACCGGCCCGCCCTCGCCGTCGGCGGTTTCCACGATCGCCCCCATCGCACTGCGGCCCTGGCCGAACCAGCGCTCGACCAGATCGTCGATTTCCGAGCGCAGGCCGATCACCGGCTGCACCGGCACGCCCAGCGCCAGCTGCACGGCCTGTTGCGGGTAGCCTTCGTGGGCATCGGCCAGCCACAGGCGCACGCCCTGTTCATCCAGCGCCAGCGGGCAGACATGGAACTGCTTGAGGAAACGCAACGTCAGCGGCAGGCTCTCGGACAGCGCCTGCGGCGGTGCATCGGGCAGCTGCCGGCCCTCCACCAGCGGCAGGCCCAGGACATCGGCACTGGCCTGTGCCTGGTCACGTTCGGACACCAGCCCCAGGCGCACCAGCAGGCCCAGCAGGCTGCCGCCGGCCTGGGCATGCAGCACGCGCGCGCGCGACAGGTCCGCTTCCTTCAGCCGGCCACGGGCAAGCAGGGCATCGAGGATGCGTCCTTCGGTGGTGTCGACGATGGCGGGCGCGGCGGCGTTCACGTTTCTCTCCTGTCGATCGGCCCGACTGTAGCAGTTTGCCCGGCATTTCCGCTGCCTGGCCAGCATCCGTACAACGGCCAAACAATGAAAAGGGGCATCCGTCACGTGCCGCGACGGATGCCCCAACGGGATACAACGTCACCCGGGGGCGAACACCCCCAGAACGGTGCAGGTTACTGCGTGGCCAGGATGCTCACCCCGCTGAACGCGGCTTCGCCCACCACCTTCACGTACCACGCACCGGCGGCCGGTGCGGCCACGCGCACGGTTTCCGAATTGCCCGGCCGGGTGGACCGGGCGTCATTGTCGGTGGCGCTGGGTACGCGTCCCTGGGCCAGGTACAGCGACACGTTGCCGCTGCCGCCATAGGTCAGCACGCTCAGCGGCTTGCCGGCCTGCGCCTCGAAGCGGAACACGGTCTCGCTGCCGGCCGCGCCGCTGGCACCGGCGAACGGCACCTTGTTGGTCAGCGGCGTACCTTCCGGCTCGCAGTTCTCCGTGCAGGGCTCGGCCAGGGCCAGATCCAGCGCGCGCTTGGCATCGACGATGCCGGTACCGATCGGCGTGGCCGCCGGGATGGCGACCGGGAACGGCCGGGCGCTGTCCTTGAGCAGCTGGCGCAGTGCCGCCGGCGCCAGCGGGTCGCGGGCATTGGCGATCAGCGCGCTCTGCACCAGCGCGGCCACCGCGGCCACGTGCGGTGCGGCCATCGAGGTACCCGCCTTGCCACCGATGGTGTAGCTGGTGGTCACGCCACTTTCCGGCGGCGAGGTGGTGTTGCGCGAAACGGCCTGCCACACGTAGCCGTTGGGGTTGCCATCGACCACGCCACCGCCGGGACCGGACAGGTCGATGCGGGTACCGAAGTTGGAATACGAGGCGATCGCACCGGTGATGCCGGTGGCCGCCACCGACACCACGCCATCGCAGTTGGCCGGGCGTGAGTTGCTGACGTTGTAGCCCTCGTTGCCGGCCGCCACCACCACCAGCGTGCCGCGGTTGGTCGCACCGGTGATGGCCGCCTGGTAGGCCGGATCACAGGACCCTGCACCACCCAGGCTCATGTTGATGATCTCGGCCGGGTTCGGGTTGGCCGGGATGCCCGCCACGGTGCCGCCCGATGCCCAGGTGATGGCATCGGTGATGTCCGACAGGGTGCCACCGCAGTACCCCAGCACGCGCACCGGCAGCACCTTGGCCTTGTAGGCCAGGCCTGCGGCATCCACGCCGTTGTTGGTTGCCTCGGCGATGGTGCCGGTCACGTGCGTGCCGTGCCAGGTGCTGTTGCGCACCGGCGAGCCGGCGTAGCACTCGTTGGCGGTGGTCATCCAGTCGCCATGATCCAGCGCGCCGGGCACGCGTCCGTTGGCCGGACGGCGCGAACGCTGTGCGTCGCTGATGAAGTCATACCCCTGCAGCAGCGTGCCTGCGGCGAAATCCGGATGCTCGGGCAGGATGCCGGTATCGAGCACCGCCACCACGATGCCCTCGCCCTGCGACACATCCCAGGCGGCCGGCGCGTTCACGCCCCCGACCGGGTTGTGGAAGTGCCAGTTGTGGCTCTGGTAGTACGGGTCGTTGGGCACCAGGTTGGGGCCGGCATCGGCGCTGGGCCGTGCCTGCACCCGCGCGCTGGCCGGCAGGTCGAGCGGATACATGATGGCATCGGCCACCGCGTATTCCACTGCCGGGTCGGCCTTCAGTTCAGCCAGTACCCGCGACAGTTCCCCCTCGCCGAGGCGCGCGTTGAGGCGGATCAGGTCGGCACCGATGCCCAGCCGGCGCGCCACCTGCGGGCTGAACGCCGCGCTGCGGGCCGCCGCACCGAGGTTGGCGCCGCCCACGGTGGCGCGCGACAGTGCGGCATTGACCACCGACACCTTGGATGCCGCGTCGCTGGCGGCGGCCGTGCCGCTGCGGTACTTCACGATGATGCCGTCGGCCTGCTGGGTACGGGGCGCCGACAGCGGCGCGCTCACCGGCGGCGAGGCCGCCTGTGCCAGGCCCGTGCCGGTCATCGCCAGCACGGCGGCGGCAAGTACATTGATGCGGAGGTTCTGCTTCTTGATCACGTCGACATCCTCTTCTAGGTCATGGATAGAACCAACACTCAGCCATCGCTTCCCTGGCCATCACTCCCCGGCCGGCCAAGCCGGGGTGGCCGTGACCCGCCCCTCAGGCCCACCTGCGGTCATGCCGGCCGCAGGTCGCGGCCGGCATGCAGGGCTTACCACCCAAAGCCGGCGCCGACGCCGACCGAACTGTCATCACTGCTGAACGCCCCCCCGACGGTGACCGTGGCACGGTCGCTGATCGCGCGCTGGTAACCCAGCGACAGGGCCGATTCCCCGCCCTGGAAGCCGACGCCGACGCCGACGCGGTTCTGCGTGCGGATGCCGGCAGCACTGGTGGCCATGTTCAGCATGGCCGCCCCCATCGCGCCCTGGCGGTCGAGGCGACGGTCGATGTGGCGCAGGCGGCGGTCCACGTCGCCCTTGAACACGTCGAAGCTGTCGGCCATGGTCTGGAAGCGCGTATCGGTGTAGCTGTTGGCCGTGGCCACGCCACGGTCCAGCTGCCCCTTGTTGACCGCATCGGTGGCCTGCGTGCCGGCGGCGACATTGGTCACCTGGCGCTCGTTGCCGGTGCTGCCCACCGACACCGTGTTGGCCCGATCCGCCACCGATCCCTGGCCCAGGGCCACGGCATTGCTGGCCGTTGCCACCGCGCCCTGGCCGATGGCCGTGGACGACACGCCGCTGGCGACCGCGCCATCCCCCACCGCCACGGCGTTGAAACCACCGTTGGCGGCAGGCAGCGCCGCCGGCTGCGGCGCCGCCGCGGCCGGGGCGGGAACGCCCTGCACCGCGCTGCCGGCGCTGGCCTCGGCACTGGCCAGCGCACCCTCGGCGGACAGCGCCATCGCATTGGCCGACGCCACGCGGGCACGCGATGTGCCACTGCCGGACACGCGCTGGTCGATCTCGCTGACCTTGCGGTCCAGTGCCCCCAGCGCATCGCCGACGTTGCTGTAGGTGCTGCCCTGGATCACGTAGTTGGGCGCGACGAACACGCCCTGCAGGCCGACGCTGGCACCGCCGCCGAGGAAGCTGGCGGCGTCGCTGAGCGAGCGGAACAGCTGCGCACCGTTGATGGCCTGGCGGCTGTCGGCACTGATGCTGCCACCGCCCACGTTGTCCAGCACCGTGCCCTGCAGGCCGGACAGGGTCAGCCGCTCGCGGCTGGCGTCGTCATAGCTGACGGCGTTGGCGGTGGCGGTTTCGACCGTATCGATGCGCCGGTCGACATCCCCCACCCGTGTTTCCACCGCGCCGACCCGCTGGTTGGTGCTGTTGAGCTGCCCACCGGTGACCGCATCGCTGCTGCCGGCGGCGATGCGTCCATCGGCAAGGTTGATGATGCGGCGCGTGGCCGGGCCATCGGTGCCGTTGCCGCCGCCGACGGAGACCACGTTGGCTTCCAGCGCGCGCGCGCCGGACCCCAGCGCCACGCTGTTGGCACCGGTCACCCCGGCGTTGGCACCCAGCGCCACGCTGTTGGCACCACCGTTGGCGATGGCGTTGTAGCCCACGGCCACGCCATTGCTGGCGGTGGTGGACGCCTGGCGGCCGATGGCGGTGCTGTTGGCGCCGCGCGCCGCGCTGTCCGCGCCGAGCGCGGTGGCACCGGCAACACTGGCACTGGCATTGGCGCCCAGTGCCGCACTGCGCGCGCCGGCCGCACTGGCCGCACTGCCAGCAGCGACAGCCTCACTGCCCGCTGCGCTGGCCGTCCCGCTGCCGTTGGCCTGGAAGTGGCGGCCCACGGCATTGGCCGTGGCGGCGACGGCATCCAGCTGCCCCTTGTTGACGGCATCGGTGATGTCAGTGCCAGCTGCCACATGCGTCAGCTGGCGTTCGCTGCCCGTGGCACCGATCGCCACGCTGTTGTCGCGCTCGGCCTTGGAGCCTGCGCCCAGCGCCACGCTGTTGATGCCGTTGGCGGTGGCACTGGCCCCCAGTGCGGTGGATTCAGCCCCGGCCGCCCACGAATTCCAGCCGACGGCCGTTGCGTAATCGTCGGTGGCCCAGGCACCGGCACCAAAGGCAGCTGCACCGTAGCCACTGGCGCGCGATGGCACCAGGCCGAAGAAGGTGCTGCCACCGATGGCGACGCTTTCATCGCCGGATGCTTCGCTGGACGCCCCCATCGCCACCGCGCTGGCGCCGCTGGCCGTGGCGAACACGCCGGCAGCGGTGCTGTTGGCGCCGCTGGCCAGCGTGCCGTAGCCCAGTGCCGAACCCAGCCGCCCGCTGGCTTCGCTGTAGCCGCCTACCGCGGTGGTGCCATCGGCCGATGCCGATGCACGGAAACCACTGGCCAGCGACTGTGCACCGCTGGCGATGGCTTCGGCACCGGTGGCTGCGCTGTACACCCCACTGGCCTGTGCGCCGGCACCGGCAGCAACGCTGCTGATGCCACTGGCCGCCGCGCCGCTGCCCAGGGCGGCGCTGTCGGCGCCACTGGCCTGCGCGTTGCTGCCGACCGCAGCAGCATTGCTGCCGGTGGCCAGGCTGTTGAAGCCCACCGCGGTCGCATTGGCCGCCACGGCGGTGGCACCGCTGCCCAGGGCCGTGGCGCCGTTGCCGATGGCATTGGCGGCTTCACCGGCCGCCAGCGCGTTGTCACCTTCCACATAGGCGCCGGCGTCGCTGTCGGCGCTGCCGCTGGCCTGGAAGTGCTTGGCCGTCTTGTCGGCCGTTGCCGCCACCGCATCCAGCTGGCCCTTGTTCACGGCATCGGTGGCCTCGGTACCAGCGGCCACGTGGGTCAGCTGGCGCTCGCCGCCGCTGCTGCCGATGGCCACCGTGTCATCACGATCGGCGCGCGAACCCGCACCCAGCGCAACACTGTTGGCACCGTTGGCGGTGGCACTGGCCCCCAGTGCGGTGGATTCGGCTCCGGCCGCCCACGAATTCCAGCCGATGGCCGTTGCGTAATCGTCGGTGGCCCAGGCACCGGCACCAAAGGCGGCTGCACCGTAGCCACTGGCGCGCGACGGCACCAGGCCGAAGAAGGTGCTGCCACCGATGGCGACGCTTTCATCGCCGGATGCTTCGCTGGACGCCCCCATCGCCACCGCGCTGGCGCCACTGGCCGTGGCGAACACGCCGGCAGCGGTGCTGTTGGCGCCGCTGGCCAGCGTGCCGTAGCCCAGTGCCGACCCCAGCCGCCCGCTGGCTTCGCTGTAGCCGCCTACCGCGGTGGTGCCATCGGCCGATGCCGATGCACGGAAACCACTGGCCAGCGACTGTGCACCGCTGGCGATGGCTTCAGCACCGGTGGCCGCGCTGTACACCCCACTGGCCTGTGCGCCGGCACCGGCAGCAACGCTGCTGATGCCACTGGCCGCCGCGCCGCTGCCCAGGGCGGCGCTGTCGGCGCCACTGGCCTGCGCGTTGCTGCCGACCGCAGCAGCATTGCTGCCGGTGGCCAGGCTGTTGAAGCCCACCGCGGTCGCATTGGCCGCCACGGCGGTGGCTCCGCTGCCCAGGGCCGTGGCGCCGTTGCCGATGGCATTGGCGGCTTCACCGGCCGCCAGCGCATTGTCACCTTCCACATAGGCACCGGCATCGCTGTCGGCGCTGCCGCTGGCCTGGAAGTGCTTGGCTGTCTTGTCGGCCGTTGCGGCGACGGCATCAAGCTGGTTCTTGTTGACCGCATCGGTGCCGTTGGTACCGGCCGCGACGTTGGTGACCTGGCGTTCGTTGCCGGCACTGCCGACGGACACCGTGTCATCACGGTCGGCAATCGAATCGGCGCCGAGCGCGACACTGTTGGCGCCGCGGGATTCGGCTGCGTTGCCCAGCGCCGTGCTGTTGGTGCCCGGCGACCAGGCACCACCGCCCACCGCCGTGGAGTAATTGCCCGATGCTTCGGTGGCCAGCAGGCCGAACAGCGAACCCCCGATGGCGACGCTGTTGGTGCCGGTGGCCAGGCTGCCCTGGCCGGTGGCGGTGCTGTACGCGCCGGCGGCCTGTGCGTCACCACCGACGGCCACGCTGTTGGCACCCGATGCCTGTGCGGCGTTGCCGAACGCGGCGGCGTTGAAGGCCGAGGCGATGGCGCCGCCACCGATGGCCGTGCTGTAGCCGCCCGTGGCCTCGGCGCCGAAACCGAACGCCGCCGATGCGGTGCCGCTGGCGATGCTCTCGCTGCCGACGGCGGTGGCGCCCTCACCGCTGGCGCTGCTGAAGTAGCCCACGGCCACAGCTTCCTCGCCGCTGGCCTCGGACAGCGCGCCGCTGGCGGTGCTGCCGGCGCCACTGGCCACGGCCGCCGCACCGAAGGCGGCACTCTGTTCACCGCTGGCTTCGCTTTCGGCGCCCTGCGCGGTGGCGTATTCGCCGCTGGCCTGCGCGTTGGCGCCGACGGCGCTGGCGTTGGCCGCGCTGGCCACGGCGTTGAAGCCCAGTGCCTGTGCGTTGCTGCCCACGGCCGTCGCGCCACTGCCCAGCGCCGTGGCACCGTCACCGATGGCATTGGCCGCTTCGCCGGCCGCCAGCGCGTTGTCGCCCTCCACATAGGCACCGGCGTCGCTGCCGTCACTGCCACTGGCCTGGAAGTAGCGGCCCGTGGTGGTGGCCGCCGTGGCCGCAGCAGCGGCAGTCGCCGATACCGCATCCAGCTGTGCCTTGTTCACCGCGTCGGTTGCCTGCGTACCCGCGGCCACGCTGGTGATCTGGCGTTCGCTGCCGGCCGCACCGACCGACACGCTGCGGTCGCGGCTGGCGACCGAACCGGCGCCGAGTGCGACGGCATTGCTGCCACTGGCATTGCTGCCCGCGCCCAGCGCAATGGCCGCGGCGCCGCTGGCGACGGTGTTGCTGCCGATGGCGATGCTGTTGCTGCTGTTGCCCAGGGACTGGAAGCCCAGCGCGACACTGCCGTCGCCGTAGCCGAATGCACCACGCCCGACTGCCGTGGCGCTGGTGCCGTTGGCCCAGCTGTTGTAGCCGAGGGACGTCGAACCGATGCCGCTGGCCCAGGCCGCCGTACCGAACGCCGAGGCATTGGCCGCCGTCGCCCACGCACCGGAGCCGAACGCGCTGGCACCGCTGGCGGTCGCCCAGCTGTAGCCGCCGACCGCGGTGCTGTCATCGCTGCTGGCGAACGCGCTGTCACCCACCGCCACGGCGTAGCTGCCCGTCGCGCGCGCCTTGCCACCGGCCGCCAGGCTGTTGTCACCACTGGCCTTGGCCGCGCTGCCGAAAGCAGTGCTGGTGGCACCGGTGGCCTGCGCGGCATTGCCCACTGCAGTGGCATCGGCAACGGCCGTGGTACCGACCTTCACTGGCGTGCCATCGGCGTTGACCAGTGGCTGGTTGAATTCATCATAGGCCTGGCCAAGGCCACCGATGGCCACGCCCCCGCTGCCACTGGCAGTGGTGTTGCGGCCCAGCGCCACGCTGTCATCGCCCAGTGCCGAAGCACCCGCGCCCTGGGCAACGGCACCGGCACCGATGGCGTTGCTGGACGAGCCGGCGGCGATGGCCCCTTCGCCTTCGGCGTAGGCGCCTTCGGTGCTGCCGCTTTCCGGCTGTGCCTGGAAGAAGCGCGCCGTGGTGCCGGCGGTACTGGCCACGGCGTCCAGCTGCGCCTTGTTCACCGCATCGGTCGCTTCGCTACCGGCGGCGACACTGGTGATCTGCCGTTCGTTGCCCGCGCTGCCGACGGCAACCGTGTTGGCACGCACGGCTTCGGAGTTGGCGCCCAGTGCCACGCTGTTGGCACCGCGCGCGGTGGCGTAGTAGCCCACCGCCGTGCTCTGCGCGCCACTGGCCCAGGTCTGCGCGCCCAGCGCGCTGGCGTTTTCACCCGGCGCATAGGCGAAGTAGCCCACGGCGGTCGCTTCGGCACCGGAGGCTTCGGTCAGGCTGCCGTTCGCCACGGCATACGCGCCACTGGCGATGGCACCGGCGCCCACGGCCGTTGCGGCTTCGCCGCTGGCCTGGGTCTGCACGAAGAAGCCCAGGCCTGGAATCAGGTCGGCCGGCCCACCGATGGCCACGCTGCTGGTACCGGTCGCGTTGCTCTGCGTGCCCAGCGCCGTGGCGTAATCGCCGATGGCGTTGGCCACCGCACCGAACGCCGCCGACTGCGCACCGCCGGCATAGGCGCCCACGCCGAAGGCCGAGGCCGCGAAGCCCCCTGCCTCGGCGCTGGCGCCCACGGCGGTGCCACCGACACCGGCGCTGGTCGCGCCGGTATCGACCGGCACGCCACCGCTGGTGATCAGCGGGTTGCCATTGGCATCCACCGCTGCACCACCGACCGCCACGCTGCCCGGCCCGACGGCCTGTGCGTTGTGGCCGAAGGCGGCGCTGTTCTGCCCGGCTGCCAGTGCGTTGTTGCCTACCGCCGTGGCGTTGCGTGCCACGGCCGTGGCGCCGCTGCCCACGGCGGTGGTGCCGTTGCCGATGGCGTTAGCCGCTTCGCCGGCGGCCAGCGCGTCATCGCCCTCGGCCAGCGCACCGGCATCGCTGTTGCTGCTGCCGGTGGCCTGGAAACGCTTGGCCGTGCCATCGGCCACTGCGGCCACGTCCTTGAGCTGGCCGACGTTGACCGCATCGGTGTCTTCACTGCCAGCGGCCACGCTGGTGATCTGGCGGGTCAGGCCATAGGCGGCCGCGCCGACGGACACCGTGTCCACGCGGTCGGCCAGCGAGCCGGCGCCGAGCGCGACACTGCCGGTGGCCACCGCCGCGGCATTGCTGCCGAGCGCGGTACTGAATTCACCCACCGCGGTGCTGAACGCACCGACGGCGATCGAGGCTTCGTTGGCGGCGGCAGCGCCGCGCCCCAGCGAGGTGCTGCCCGGGCCCATCGCCACGGCGCCGGCGCCGACCGCCGTGGCGCCATCGGCAGTGGCTTCGGACAAGGCACCCAATGCGGTGGCTGCGCCGTTTTCACTGGCCGCGAAGGCACTGGCGCCGACAGCGGTATCGCCCAGGCCCAGGGCGATCGCGCTCTGCCCGACCACCACGCTGGCATCGCCCAGCGCCAGCGCATTCTGGCCGAACGCACTGGCCCCCAGGCCTGCGGCCACGGCCTCCGTGCCCACGGCCGTGGTGGCGTTGGCCACGGCCTGTGCACCGGCACCGGCCGCCAGTGCGCCGTCGCCATCGATCACCGCCGCGTCGCTGTCATTGCCCGCGCCGTCAGCCTTGAAGTAGCGCTTGCCTTCGGCGGCCACCGAATCCAGCGCCGCCTTCTGGCTGCGTGCCTGCGCATCGAGCTGTGCCTTGTTCACCGCATCGGTGTCGGCGGTGCCGGCCGCGACGTGGGTGATCTGCCGTTCCTTGCCGGCATCACCGACGGACACCGTGTTGGCGCGCGTGGCCTTGGAGCCTGCGCCCAGCGCCACGCTGTTGGCACCGCTGGCGCTGCTGCCGGCACCGATGGCCACGGCATTGCTGCCCTTGGCGCTGGCGTTTCCATCCACCACGCACTTGTCCAGGATGCTGCCCCCCAACACCAGGCAGTTGACGTTGCCGCCGATTTCCACCGCCTGCGCCGCGGCGCCTCCGGCGGCGGACAGTCCCACCGCCAGCGCCAGTGCTGCGGCCAGCCGCATCGCGACCGGTGAACCGGCACGGCGTGCGTCGATGAGCGTGCCGCCTGCTGTCGAGGAGGCCAATTCCGAGGCCACCACCAGTTGGCCCAGTGCTTTGTTCCAGACCTTGCGATAAATCCGGTTCATCGATACGGCTCCTTGTATTGGACTGGTTTCAGGCAAAGCAACGCCAGCGCTGGACCGCGTGGTCCAACGTCCCCAGAGGGCGTTATTCGCGTGATTTACTGCGGGGTTTTCCGGACGGCGCGCAGCGGCATGCATCCTGACGCGGCACCAGACGGCTACTGCGGGATGAACAGAATCAAAATGACGATTGAGTGTTAACGTGAAGGAGAATCATCGTCAAGACTTTGACACAGCAAAACTCATTGCCGTGAGCTAGTTCACCCTTTCTCTTGTTTATGTCGACATTATGTGAAGACATGGTGATCGCGGCATCGATCCGGGAAAACCGTGTAACCCATGGAGCGTGCACGGTTTTTATCGGGCAACAAAAAACCCGCCGGCGAACCGGCGGGTTTTCCATACGCACTGGCATTGATGCCGTGCGCAACATCAAGCGTGCCTCACGCGATCAACCGCACCACACGCGTGCATTGCGGAACATGCGCATCCACGGCGAATCACCCTGCCACTCGGCCGGCGCCCAGCTCAGGTTGAGTGCGCGCGGCGTGCGTTCCGGGTGCGGCATCATGATGGTGACGCGGCCGTCGGTGGTGGTCAGGCCGGTGATGCCGTCGGGCGAGCCGTTCGGGTTCAGCGGGTACTGGCTGGCCACCTTGCCGTCGCCATCGATGTAACGCAGCGAGACGCGTGCGGTCGCCTGGTCCACGGTGTTGGCGAACACCGCACGACCTTCGCCGTGTGCCACGGCGACCGGCAGGCGCGAGCCGGCCATGCCACGCAGCAGGATCGACGGCGATTCCACCACTTCCAGCAGCGCGGTGCGGGCTTCGAACTGCTCGCTGGCATTGCGGCGGAACTGCGGCCAGTGCTCGGCACCGGGGATGATGTCCTTGAGCTGGCTCATCATCTGGCAGCCGTTGCACACGCCCAGCGCGAAGCTGTCCTCGCGCGCGAAGAACGCGGCGAAGGCATCGCGCAGCGCCGTGCGTTCCAGCACCGAGGTCGCCCAGCCGCGGCCCGCGCCCAGCACGTCGCCGTAGCTGAAGCCACCGCAGGCCACCAGGCCGGTGAAGGACTGCAGTTCGACGCGGCCTTCGATCAGGTCGCTCATGTGCACGTCGAACGCGCGGAAGCCGGCGCGTTCGAAGATGTTCGCCATTTCGATCTGGCCGTTGACGCCCTGTTCGCGCAGGATCGCCACGCGCGGGCGCGCGCCGCTGCTGATGAACGGCGGTCGCTCCTGCGCGTCCTGCGCCCGCGACACTGGTACAGCCATGTACGGCGCGGCGACATCTTCATTGATGTCGAAGCTGAGCTTCGGCTTCAGGCCCGGCGCAGTGAAGGCACGGGCAACCTCACGCTCGGCATCGGCATTGTCCGGGTTGTCACGGCGCTTCTGCATGGCGTGGGTCACCGACCACCAGGCATCGAACAGCGCTTCCCAGCGCCATTCGGCCAGGTTCTGGCCACCCAGCGACACGCGCACCACCGGTGCGGTGGTCGGCCTGGCGATGCGCTGCGCGCATTCGGTCAGGGCATGGCGCTCGACCAGGTCGGCGAACGCGGCGCGGTCTTCGCGGGCGATCTGCACCACCGCCCCCAGTTCTTCATTGAACAGGCTGCGGAACGGATCATCGCCCCAGGCATCCAGCGCGATGTCCAGGCCCAGCCGCGAGGTGAAGGCCATTTCGCACAGCGCGGCGAAGGCACCGCCATCGCTGCGGTCGTGGTACGCGCGCAGCAGGCCGGCCTGGCGTGCATCGCGGATCAGCTCGAAGAAGCCCCGCAGGCGCTGCGGATCGTCCAGGTCCGGCGCGGCACCGGCGAAGGCCGGCAGGTCCGCGTGGTCGGCATGCACCTGGGCCAGGATCGAACCGCCCAGACGCTGCTTGCCGGCCCCCAGGCCGATCAGCCACAGCTCGCTGTCCACATCGCGGTCCAGCAGCGGGGTCAGCTGCTGGCGCACGTCGGCCACCGGCGCGAAGGCCGAGATGACCAGCGACACCGGCGACACGCTCTTGTGCGCTTCACCCTGGTCGTGCCACTGCGCCTGCATCGACAGCGAGTCCTTGCCCACCGGGATGCTGATGTCCAGCTGCGGGCACAGTTCCATGCCCACCGCCTTGACCGCGTCATACAGCAGCGCGTCTTCGCCCGGGTGGCCGGCAGCGGCCATCCAGTTCGCCGACAGCTTCACTTCATCCAGTGCATCCACCGGGGCGGCACACAGGTTGGTGATGGCTTCGCCCACGGCCATGCGTGCCGACGCGGCGGCGTCGAGCAGGGCCAACGGGGTGCGTTCACCCAGCGACATCGCTTCACCGGCCACGCCGTCGAAGTCGGCCAGGGTGATGGCCACGTCGGACACCGGCAGCTGCCACGGGCCCACCATCTGCTCGCGCGCGGTCAACCCGCCGACGCTGCGGTCGCCGATGGTGACCAGGAAGTTCTTCGCCGCCACGGTCGGGTGCGCGAGCACGCGCAGGCCGGCGTCCTGCAGGTCCAGGCCACCGGTCTTCAGCGCCGGCCAGCGCGGTGCCGGCGGGTGCGCGGTGTCGCGGTGCATCTTCGGCGGCTTGCCGAACAGCACGTCCATCGGCAGGTCGATCGGCGCATCGGCCGGGGTGTGGCCCGGCACGGCGCCGTAGGCCACCACCAGGTGTTCCTCGGCGGTGGCCACGCCGACGGCGGCGAACGGGCAACGCTCGCGGGCGCACAGCGCGGCGAACTCGGCCAGGCGCTCCTGGGCCACGCCCAGCACGTAGCGTTCCTGCGACTCGTTGCACCACAGCTGCATCGGCGACAGCGACGGGTCATCGGTGGGCACCTTGCCCAGGTCGATCACACCGCCGACGTTCGAGTCGTGCAGCAGCTCCGGGATGGCATTGGACAGGCCACCGGCACCGACGTCGTGGAAGAACTTGATCGGGTTGTCGGCGCCCATCGCCACGCAGCGGTCGATGACCTCCTGGCAGCGGCGCTCCATTTCCGGGTTGTCGCGCTGCACGCTGGCGAAATCCAGGTCTTCGGCGCTCTCGCCCGAAGCCACCGAACTGGCGGCACCACCGCCCAGGCCGATCAGCATGGCCGGGCCACCGAGCACGATGACCGCATCACCGGCCTGCAGCGGGATCTTGTCGACCTGGATGCGGTCGATGGCACCCAGGCCACCGGCCAGCATGATCGGCTTGTCGTAGGCGCGGACCAGGTCGGCGCCTTCGGGCAGCTCGAAGCTGCGGAAGTAGCCGAGCAGGTTCGGGCGGCCGAATTCGTTGTTGAACGCGGCGCCGCCGAGCGGGCCGTCGGTCATGATTTCCAGTGCAGGGGCCATGCGCGGGTTCAATGCGCGCGGCGCTTCCCACGGCTGCGGCAGCTCGGGAATGCGCAGGTGCGAGACCGAGAAACCGGTCAGGCCGGCCTTGGGCTTGCCGCCACGGCCGGTCGCGCCTTCGTCGCGGATTTCACCGCCGGCACCGGTCGAGGCGCCCGGGAACGGTGCGATCGCGGTCGGGTGGTTGTGCGTTTCCACCTTGATCTGGAAGGCGCTGGGCACCTGCGGCTCGCGGCGGTATTCGCCGCTGGCCGGATCGGGACGGTAGCGCGAGGCCGGGTGGCCTTCGATCACTGCGGCATTGTCGCTGTACGCGCTGAGCGTGTGCTGCGGGGTCTGCTGGTGGGTGTTCTTGATCATCCGGAACAGCGAACGGTCCTGTTCCTGCCCGTCGATGGTCCAGCTGGCGTTGAAGATCTTGTGGCGGCAGTGCTCGGAGTTGGCCTGCGCGAACATCATCAGTTCGACATCGGACGGCGAACGACCCAGCGCGGTGAAGCGTTCGCGCAGGTAGTCGATCTCGTCCTGGGCCATGGCCAGGCCGAGGCGCTGGTTGGCGGCCTCCAGCTGGTCCACCGGCACGCGCTCCAGTTCCCCCCGGGCCAGCGTGGTGAACAGGGACCGGCCCTGCGCCACGGTCTCCAGCACCGACTGGGTCATCGGGTCATGCAGGGCCTTGACCAGCGCCTGCTGGGCGGCGGCATCGGCCGGCCAGCCCTGTACGTCGATGCGCAGACCGCGTTCGACCCGGCTGACCGGCTGGCCGGCACCGCGGACCAGTTCGGTGGCCTTGCTGGACCAAGGCGACAGGGTGCCCAGGCGGGGTACGACGATGCGGCTGACGGCGCCGTCGGCGACGGCCTCGGCCTGCGGCTGGGCTTCCAGGATGCGGCACAGGGTGGCCACGTCGGGGGCGGCCGTGCCTTCGGGCTGGACGAAGTAGACGTGCCAGGCGCCGCTGATGCGCAGGGAGGGAGCGATGGACTGCAGGCGGGATTCAAGGCGTTCGCGGCGGAACGGCGACAGGGCGGGCGCGCCCTCGAGGACCATCATGTCCGGGGAACCGTAGTTGGGAAACGGGCCGGACATTGTACCGGAAGCGGGGGTGGGGCTTTGGCCGGGCGGTGCCCGGCACCCGCAGAGGCCAGGGCGACGGCCAGAGCCGAAGCAAGAGCCAGAGCAACAGCCGGTTCGCTGAGGGCTGGCGGGGCGGGTCCGGTTGCGGGGGACGCCGCAAGTACGTCCCTGTAGGCTTGTCCGCGGCATCCATGCCGCGGACACCCCCGCAACCGGACCCACCCCGCCTTCGACAGATTTCCGCGATCTGCCGGAACGGCACGAGGTCGGATCCCGATGCTTCGCAACGGGCTCTGACCCTGCATTTGTTGCGATATCTGATGAATCCATCCACGCATGGCGTGGATGGGAGCGAAGCGACCGGCTTTTGCTTTTGCTTTTGATTTTTTGCTTTTGCTTTTGATTTTTTGTTCTGTCTTCCGTGGCTGGCCGCGCAGGAAACTGTCCAGGGCCGGGCGGGTGGGCATCGCGGGGGTGTCCGCGGCATGGATGCCGCGGCCAACCCCCAAGGACGGGTTTACGGCGTCCCCCGCGATGCCCACCCGCCCGGCCAACCCCCAAAAATCCGCTGTTCGCGAAAAGCCCCAGCCACGAGGGGCGCAGCGCCGCTCTCCGCCCGGATCGCTGAACCATGCGCTTGCTCACGGATTGAGCACACGATTGATGACAACGTTGTCCCTACCCGGCCGGCCGGTTTCTCTCTCCCCGGCCGGCCGGGTACCTCCGTCCGTCCCCCACCGTCGCCTTCCCGGGCGACGTCCGGACCTGCGTCACGCGCGGCGCCATCGGGGCCCGCGCGCCAACCTGATCGATCGGAGACACACCATGTACGACCCGATTGCACGCAGTTCCGCACGTCCCAGCCGTTCCTGTCGTCCGCGCCACCTGGCCTGGCTGCTTGCCCTGGCTGCCGGTGTCGCCCTGCCGGGCCTGGCCCAGGCGGCCAACTGCGCCGGCGTCGCCCAATGGGACCAGGCCAAGATCTACCGGGCCGGTGACACCCTGCAGAAGGGGGGCGTCCTCTACCGGGCCAACCAGGACATCTGGAACGCGCCGCCGGACCACCCGGCCGGTGCGCCGTACTACACCAACCTGGGCGCCTGCGATGGCAGCGGGGTCAACCAGCCGCCGGTGGTCACCCTGACCTCGCCGGCCAACGGGGCCACCTTCAGCGCCGGCAGCACGGTCACCGTGTCGGCCAACGCCAGCGATCCGGACGGCAGCGTCAGCAAGGTCGAATTCTTCCGCAACGGTGCCTCCTTCGCCGTTGCCACCAGTGCGCCCTACAGCGCCAGCTGGGCCAACGCCAGCGCCGGCAGCCACACGCTGCGCGCGGTGGCCACCGACAACAACAACGCCACGGCCAGCACGGCCACGGTCACCATCACCGTCAACGCCGCCAGCGGCGATACCACCCCGCCCAGCGTGCCGGCCGGCCTGGCCGTGGGCACGCGCACGTCCTCGAGCATCGCCCTGAGCTGGAGTGCATCCACCGACAACGCCGGCGGCAGCGGCGTGGCCGGCTATGACGTGTACCGCAACGGCAGCCTGGTCGGCTCGCCGTCCAGTGCCAGCTATGTCGATGGCGGGCTGAGCCCGTCCACCACCTACAGCTACCGCGTACGTGCGCGTGACAACGCCGGCAATGCCTCGGCGCAGGGCACCGCGATCAGTGCCAGCACCCTGGCCGACAGCGGCGGCGGCACCGGCAAGCGGGTCATCGGCTACTTCACCCAGTGGGGCATCTACGGCCGCAACTACAAGGTGCGCGACATCGATACCAGCGGTGCGGCCGCACGCCTGACCCACGTCAACTACGCGTTCGGCAACGTGCGCAACAACCGCTGCGAAGTGGGCGTGACCCAGCCGTCCGATGCCAACACCGGTGCCGGTGGTGATGCCTTCGCCGATTACAGCAAGGCCTTCGCCGCCGGTGAAAGCGTGAGCGGCACCGCCGATACCTGGGACCAGCCGCTGCGCGGCAACTGGAACCAGCTCAAGCAGCTCAAGGCCAAGCACCCGAACGTGAAGGTGCTGATCTCGCTGGGCGGCTGGACCTGGTCGCGCGGCTTCTCCAGCGCCGCACGCCCGGAAAACCGCCAGGCCTTCGTGGCCTCGTGCATCGATGCCTACATCAAGGGCAACCTGCCGGTGACCGACGGTGCCGGTGGTGCCGGTGCCGCACTGGGCGTGTTCGACGGCATCGACATCGACTGGGAATACCCGGTGGCCTGTGGCATCGCCTGCGGCAGCGCCGAGGACAATGCCAACTTCACCGCGCTGCTGGCCGAGTTCCGCCGCCAGCTCAACCTGGTGCGCCCGGGCCTGCTGCTGACCGTGGCCGTGGGTGCAGGCATCGACAAGGTGCGCGTGACCGACCCGGCCTCGTACCACCAGTACCTGGACTACATCAACGTGATGACCTACGACTTCCACGGTGCGTGGGATGCGCGGACCAACCATCACTCGGCGCTGTTCAACTCGCCCAACGATCCGTCCACCGGCGACCAGAAGCAGTACAACAGCAACGATGCCATCGAGGCCTTCATCAGCCGCGGTGTGCCGGCGTCCAAGCTCAACCTGGGCATCGGCTACTACGGGCGTGGCTGGAGCAACGTGGCCAGCGGCAACAATGGCCTGTACCAGACCGCCGGTGGCGCAGCGGCAGGCACGTATGAAGCCGGCATCGAAGACTGGAAGGTGCTGAAGAACCTCAACTGGCCGGTCTACACCGACAACACCGCCGGTGCGACCTGGATCTACAACGGCAGCACCCTGTGGAGCTTCGACACCCCGGCCAACATCACCCGCAAGATGGGCTACGTGAAGGCGCAGGGCCTGGGCGGCGCATTCGTCTGGGAGTTCAGCGGTGACGATGCACAGGCCACGCTGACCAAGGCGGTCAGCGACGGGCTGAAGTAAGACGGACCGCACCGACGCAGGAACGAAAAAGCCGGGGGCGCGATGCGCCCCCGGCTTCGTTTGCATCATCGATCCGCCCCGCAGGGCCCGGCATTACCGGGCCGCAGCGGCGGCGCCGCGTTTTTCCAGGGCGGCACGCAGCTGCGCCGGTGGCAGGTAGCCACCGAGCTGGGTGCCGTCGTCGGCGAAGATCGCCGGCGTGCCGTTCACCCCCAGCTGCTGGCCCAGCGTGTACTGCATGGCCACCGGGTTGGTGCAGTTCTTCGCCGCTACCGGCTTGCCCTGCTTGGCCGCGGTCAGCGCCTGGCGGCGGTCGCTGGCGCACCAGACCGAAATCATGTCGGTGTAGTCCTTGCTGCCCAGGCCCATGCGCGGGAAGGCCAGGTATTCGACCGTGATGCCGTTGCGGTTGAGTTCGGGAATGTCCTGGTGCAGCTTGCGGCAGTAACCGCACTCGATATCGGTGAACACGCTGATGGTGTACTTCGCGTTGGGGGCGGCGAACACGATGCGGTCACCATGGTTGGCCTTGGCCAGCAGGCCGCGGCGGTACCCCAGCAGCCCCTCGCTGTTGACCAGCGCCTTGGCACGGATGTCATACGGCTGCGACTGCATCAGGTAGCGGCCATCATCGGACACGTACAGCACCTGCCCGGATACCACCACTTCGCGGAAGCCGGCGAACGGCGCCGCCCCGATGTAGTCCGGATTGAAGTTCGGGTCCAGCTGCTTGAGCGCGGCGCGCACGGTCTGGTCGGCGGCCGGATTGGCCGCGGCGGGGCGGGCGGCCGGGGCGGGCGATGACGCGGCGGGCGCGGCCGGCTGCGCGCAGGCGGTGAGACTGAAGGCGCCGAGCGCGGCGACAAGGGCGAATCGGAGCATGGAGCGGCCTGCACGGGAGTGATCCCGGATTCTGCCACACCCCCCCGCTACGGGCCGTGCGCACCGGCACAGCCCGCAGTGCAGATTCAGCCGCGTGGGTGGTGCCGGGCGTGCAGCTTCTGCAGGTGTTCACGTGCCACCAGCGTGTAGATCTGCGTGGTGGACAACGAGCTGTGGCCCAGCAGCATCTGCAGCGCGCGCAGGTCGGCACCGCGGTTGAGCAGATGGGTGGCGAAGCTGTGCCGCAGGCCATGCGGGCTGATCCGCGCCGGATCGATGCCGGCCACGGCGGCATGGCGCTTGACCAGGTACCAGAACGCCTGCCGGCTCAGGCCCTGCAGCGTCGGCTCGATGAACAGCGGCACCTGGCCATCGGCCAGCGGTTTCACCGTGCCCTTGCCGACCAGCGACGGGCGCGACTGTTTCAGGTAGCGCTCCAGCCAGTACTGCGATTCCTCGCCCAGCGGCACCAGCCGTTCCTTGCTGCCCTTGCCGGTCACCCGCAGCACGCCCTGGCGCAGGTTGACCGCCGTGGCCGGCAGCAGCACCAGTTCGCTGACGCGCAGGCCGGCGGCGTACATCAGTTCCAGCATGGCGCGGTCGCGCAGCCCCAGCGGGCTGTCGACATCCGGCGCGGCCAGCAGCGCATCGATCTGGCTTTCGGCCAGCGCCTTGGGCAGCAGGCGCGGCAGCTTGGGCGGGTCCAGCAGGGCGCTGGGGTCCTCGCTGCGCTGGCCACGGCGCACGGCATCGGCGAAGAACGCGCGCAGGGCCGACAGCAGGCGCGCATTGCTGCGCGGCGACCAGCCATGGCGGGTGCGCCAGGCCAGGTACTCGAACAGGCCCGCGCGCTCGATCCCGGCCAGGCCGCCGTCGCGACCGTCGCGCCAGCGGGCCAGGCCTTCCAGGTCGCGGCGGTAGCTGTCCAGCGTGGCCCGTGCCAGGCCATGCTCGGCCCAGATCGCATCCAGGAAACGCTGGATGCCGGCGGCATCGTCGCTGCGCAGTGCGGGCAGCTGGGTAACAAGCTGGCGACGTTGCGCCGGGGTGGAGATGACAGCCATGGCCGCAGGATACGGCGCCCGCCCCGTGGCCGGCCAGCATTGCGTATGCTCGGCGCATGTCCACGCCCGCCACCGACGCGGCCCCGGCCGCTGCTGTCCCGTCCCGCCCGCGCAGCGTGCTGCTGTGGCGGCTGCTGGCCCTGTTCTACGACGCCTGGCCGGCCCTGGCGCTGTGGATGCTGGTCGGTACGCTGTTCACCGTGGCCTTCACCTTCAGCGGCCATGCCACGCGCGAGAACATCGCGCCCTTCAGCGCGTGGCAGTGGGCGCTGTGGGCCAGCAACTGGCTGGTCACCGGGCTGTACGCCACGCTCAGCTGGCAGCGTGGCGGGCAGACGCTGGGCATGCGGCCGTGGCGGCTGCGCCTGCAGTCACGCGATGGCCGGCCATTGCGCACCGGCCAGCTGTGGCGGCGCTATGCGGTGGGCACGCTGTCGCTGCTGCTGGGCGGGCTGGGCTTCTGGTGGGCGCTGTGGGACCGGCAACGGCTGACCTGGCATGACCGCGCCAGCGGCACGCAGCTGGTGCGGATGCCGCGCGTGCGGTGAGCCGCATCCACGCATGGCGTGGATTTATCGAGGGTATGCCGGTCATCCACGCATGGCGTGGATCTACAACGGGTGTGCGGGGCGATCGCCCGTGTGGCGGCCGGTCGATGCACCGGTAGATCCACGCCATGCGTGGATGCGCCGTGCACCGACCCGCCCTGCCGTCAGCCGGATTTGCGCCGGAACAGCATCCCCGATACCACCAGCATCACGATCGGCGGCAGCGCGTAGGCGATGCGGTAGTCGAACTTGAGCGCGCCGGCCATGCGGCCGAAGAACAGCTGCAGCAGCCAGAAGCCCAGGGCGAACAGAATGCCCAGGAACAGGCGCTTGCCCATGCCGCCGCTGCGCAGCGAACCGAAGGCGAACGGGACCGCCGCCAGGCACAGCGCCAGCACGTTCACCGGGTAGAACCAGCGGCTCCAGTAGATGTCCTGGTAATCGCGCGAATCCAGCCCGTTGCGCTTGCGGTACTCGATGCTGGTGCTCAGTTCGGACAGCGTCAGGTTGCGCGGCTTGGACAGGCCGGTGGCCAGCGCGGCGGCATCCAGCTTCGAATTCCACGGCTCGCTGGCCGCTTCGCGGCGGGTGGCCGAGCGCGCGCCGAAGGTATCCTCGCGCACGCCGGTCAGGGTCCAGCCACTGCCATCATGCTGGGCGGTCTGGGCATGGGTGATCGAGACGATGTTGCCTTCCGGCGCGATGCGGTACAGGCGCACGCCGCGCAGCACCAGGCGGGTGCCCTTGCCTTCGGCCAGCTGCTCTTCACCGCCCTGCGCGTTGAGGAAGGTATCGCCTTCGCGCGCCCACAGGCCCGAATAGCGGGCCACGGCCATGCTGGACCCGGACTTGGCGGTGATCTTGATGTTGTCGGCACGGTCCTGCGCCCACGGGCTCAGGGTCTCGGCGTTGATGACCATCAGCGCGGTCAGCAGCGACAGCGCCACCGCCACCGAGACGCTCAGGCGCTTGCGCGACAGGCCCAGCGCGCGCAGCGCGGTCAGCTCGGAGGTGGCCGCCAGCTGGCCCAGGCCCATCAGCGCGCCGATCACCGCAGCGGTGGGGAAGAAGGTGTAGGCCCGGCGCGGCACGGTGTAGAGCACCCAGGCGGCGGCATGGCCCAGCGTGTAGCTGCCCTTGCCGACATCCTTGAACTCGCCGGAGAAGGCCATCACCACATCCAGGCCCACCAGCACGGCCCAGGTCAGCAGCACGGTGCCGAACACCGCCCGGCCCAGGTAGACATCAAAGCGCATCGGGCGCAGGACCAGGCTCATGCGCGGCTCCCCTTGGCACGGCCCAGGCGGCCATCACGGGCGTACATCCAGATGGCAAGGCCCAGCAGCGGCAGGCTCAGCCACCACAGCCCCAGCGCCGCCGGGATCCTGCCATCGCCGATCCAGCCGGTACCGATGAACATCAGGTTCATGCCCACCATGTAGGCCAGGAAGGCCAGCATCATGCGGCCATAGCGCTGCTGGCGCGGCGAACTGCGTGCCAGCGGCACCGTCATCAGGGCGAAGGCCAGGGCGATCAGCGGCGGGGCGATGCGCGCGTGCAGCTGGGCCTGCGCCTTCGGCCGGGGGTCGCCGATCAGGGCCAGGGTGGTCATCAGCTCCGGGTCATCGTCCTGGCGGGTCTGGGCGCCATCGGGCATGGCCACATCGTTGCGGGCGAAGGTGGCCAGGCGGTAATCCAGGCCCCCCTCGGCCGGCCCTTCCACCTGGTGGCCGTCATCCAGCTCCAGGTAGCGCTGGTGGGCGCCCTCGAAATACATGCGGCCACCGGCGGCGGACACCACCTGCAGGCGGTCATCGCCCGGCTTCTGCCGTTGCAGGAACACCCGCCCCAGCTCCACCCCGTTGGGCGAGATGGAGGACACGTAGGCCACCCCGCCATTGGGCAGGGTAGTGAACCGTCCGGCTTCCAGCCCGGCCAGCAGCACGCTGCGGTTGGCCTCGTCGATCATCCGGTCGCTGGTGCGGTCGGCCCAGGGGCCCAGCCACAGCGAGCAGGCCCCGACCAGCACCACCACCGGTGCCACCAGCATCAGCAACGGGCGCAACAGGCGCCCGGGGCCGACGCCGATGGCGGTGATGACCGCCATTTCCGAGTCCCGGTAGAGCCGGGCCACGGCCAGCAGCAGCCCCAGCATCAGGGCCAGCGGCAGGATCAGGGGCATGTAGACGACGAACTGCAGGGCCAGCTGCGAGAACAGCAGCGTGGCGGGCAGGCGGCCATCGGCGATGTTCCCCAGGATGTCCACCAGGACGCCGCCCACGCTGACCACCAGCAGGACGATCAGGGTGGCCAGGAAACTCTGGACGAAATCGCCCAGCAGGTAGCGGTCGAGCTTCAACATGGGGCGGTGGTTTAAACTCTCGGGTTCGTTCGCGGCGCCGCCCAGTCTACCGGTTGGGCGTAAACGGTCCGCGATTGTACGGATTTGCCAACGGAATCTGCTCAATGGCCCTCGAATTCACCCTGAACCACGTCGCGCCGACCTCCGCCGGGGTCGATTGCCTGGTCGTCGGCGCCTACGCCGACCACTCCCTGACCCCGGCCGCACAGGCCATCGACGCCGCCAGCGGTGGCCGCCTGGCCGCCCTGGCCCAGCGCGGCGACCTGTCCGGCAAGACCGGCGCCACCACCCTGGTCCACGACCTGCCGGGCGTGACCGCCCCGCGCGTGCTGGTGGTCGGCCTGGGCGATGCCGCCCGCTTCGGCGTGCCGCAGTACATCAAGGCCGTCGGCGATGCCGTGCGCGCCCTGAAGTCCGGCGCCAGCCGCAGCGCGCTGTTCACCCTGTCCGAACTGGCCGTGAAGGACCGTGACGGCGCCTGGGCGATCCGCCAGGCCATCATCGCCGCCGACCACGCCAGCTACCGCTACACCGCCACGCTGGGCAAGAAGAAAGCCGATGAGGCCGGGCTGGTGCAGCTGGCCGTGGCCGGCGAGGACACCACTGCCCTGGCCCAGGGCCAGGCCATCGCCGCCGGCGTCGAGTTCGCCCGTGAACTGGGCAACCTGCCGCCGAACTACTGCACCCCGGCCCATCTGGCCGAGGTGGCGGTGAAGTTCGCCGCCGAACACGACGGCGCCGAGGCGGACATCCTGGACGAGCACCAGATGGAAGCGCTGGGCATGGGCTCGCTGCTGGCCGTGGCCCGCGGTTCGGCCAACCGCCCGCGCCTGGTCGTGCTGAAGTGGACGGGCGGCGGCGACGCCAAGCCCTATGTGCTGGTCGGCAAGGGCATCACCTTCGATACCGGTGGCGTCAACCTGAAGACCCAGGGCGGCATCGAGGAAATGAAGTACGACATGTGCGGTGGCGCCAACGTCATCGGCACCTTCGTGGCCGCCGTGAAGGCGCAGCTGCCGCTGAACCTGGTGGTGGTGGTCCCGGCCGTCGAGAACGCCATCGACGGCAATGCCTACCGCCCGTCCGACGTGATCACCTCGATGTCGGGCAAGACCATCGAAGTGGGCAACACCGACGCCGAAGGCCGCCTGATCCTGTGCGACGCGCTGACCTACGCGCAGCGCTTCGAGCCGCAGGCCCTGGTGGATGTGGCGACCCTGACCGGCGCCTGCATGGTGGCCCTGGGCCACCAGACGGCCGGCCTGATGACCAAGCACGACGACCTGGCCAACGAGCTGCTGGCCGCCGGCGAGCACGTGTTCGACCGCGCCTGGCGCCTGCCGCTGTGGGATGAGTACCAGCCGATGCTGGATTCGACCTTCGCCGATGTCTACAACATCGGCGGCCGCTGGGCCGGTGCCATCACCGCCGGCTGCTTCCTGTCGCGCTTCACCGAAGGCCAGCGCTGGGCCCATCTGGACATCGCCGGCGTGGCCAGCGATGAAGGCAAGCGTGGCATGGCCACCGGCCGCCCGGTCGGCCTGCTGAGCCAGTGGCTGCTGGACCAGGCCGCCGCCTGACGCCGTTGTCGACCCTGGTGGGCATCTGCCCGCCAGGGCCTCGCCCGGCATGGCCGGGCCCCTGCCCCGCCCTGGACCCGCCATGCCCCGCGCCGACTTCTACCTGATCGCCAAGCCCCGCTTCCTGACCGAGCCGCTGCGCCTGGTCTGCGAACTGGCCCGCAAGGCCAACGACGCCGGCCTGCCGACCCTGGTGCTGGCCCGTGACCAGACCCAGGCCGAAGAACTGGACGAGCTGCTGTGGGCCTTCGACGAGGAAGCCTATATTCCGCACCAGATCGCCGGTGAGGATGTGGACGAGGAGGAAGCCGTGGTGCTGATCGCCGCCCCCGGTACCGACACCCCGGCCCGGCCGCTGGTCATCAACCTGCGCGACGATCCCTGGCTGGGCCAGTGCGAACGGGTGCTGGAAGTGGTGCCGGCCGACCCGGAAGCGCGCGAACCGCTGCGCGAGCGCTGGCGCCAGTACAAGAACGCCGGTTACGACCTGTCCAAGCACGACATGTAAGTCACCCTGCCCGACACGGAGCCCCTTGATGCGCCTGCTCATCGCCCTGATCCTTCCCTGGCTGGCCTTTTTCACCATCGGCCGCCCCCTGGCCGGCATCGTCTGCCTGGTCCTGCAGGTCACCCTGATCGGCTGGGTGCCTGCGGCCATCTGGGCCGCCTATGCGGTCAGCCAGTACCACACCGACCAGAAGATCCGCCGCGCGCTCGGCGCGCGCTGATCTTCCCTCTCTCTTCCTTTCCGGTTCCCCCGCATGACCCAACTCGCCTCCAGCTACGACCCCAAGACCTTTGAAACCGAGCTGTACGACGGTTGGGAAAAGGCCGGCCACTTCAAGCCGTCCGGCCAGGGCGAGCCGTACACCATCCTGCTGCCGCCGCCGAACGTGACCGGCACGCTGCACATGGGCCATGCCTTCCAGCAGACCCTGATGGATGCGCTGGTGCGCTACCACCGCATGCGCGGCTACGACACGCTGTGGCAGGTGGGCACCGACCACGCCGGCATCGCCACCGAAATGGTGGTCAGCCGCAACCTGGCGCTGGAAGGCAAGGGGGAAACCCGCGATTCGCTGGGCCGCGAAGGCTTCATCAACAAGGTCTGGGAATGGAAGCAGCACTCCGGTGACACCATCGAGCGCCAGATGCGCCGCCTGGGCACCTCGGCCGACTGGTCGCGCAGCACCTTCACCATGGACCCGCAGCCGTCGACGGCGGTGATCGAAGCCTTCGTGCGCTGGTACGAACAGGGCCTGATCTACCGTGGCCAGCGCCTGGTCAACTGGGACCCGGTGCTGAAGACCGCCATTTCCGACCTGGAAGTGGAAAGCGCCGAGGAAGACGGCTTCCTGTGGTCGATCGCCTATGCGCTGGAAGACGGTGCCAGCTACGAGCACGTCGAGCGCGATGCCGACGGCAACGAGACCCTGCGCGAAACCCGCAGCTACCTGGTCGTGGCCACCACCCGCCCGGAAACCCTGCTGGGTGATACCGCGGTGATGGTGCACCCGGAAGACGAACGCTACGTGCACCTGATCGGCAAGCAGGTCGTGCTGCCGCTGACCGGCCGCCGCGTGCCGGTGATCGCCGATGACTACGTGGACCGTGCCTTCGGCACCGGCGTGGTCAAGGTCACCCCGGCGCACGATTTCAACGACTACCAGGTGGGCGTGCGCCACAACCTGCCGATGATCAACCTGTTCACCCCGGTGGCGGCGATCAACGAAAACGCGCCCGAGCGCTTCCAGGGCCTGGACCGCTACGCCGCGCGCAAGGCCGTGCTGGCCGAACTGGAAAACCTGCAGATCCTGCTGGAAGCCAAGCCGCACAAGCTGCAGGTGCCGCGCGGCGACCGCACCGGCCAGGTGATCGAGCCCTACCTGACCGACCAGTGGTTCGTGAAGATGGACGAACTGGCCAAGCGCGGCCTGGCGCTGGTGGAAGACGGAAGCATTTCCTTCGTGCCGCCGAACTGGATCAACACCTACCGCCACTGGATGTCCAACATCCAGGACTGGTGCATCAGCCGCCAGCTGTGGTGGGGCCACCGCATCCCGGCCTGGTTCGATGCCGCCACCGGCAGCTGCTACGTGGGCCGTAGCGAGGACGAGGTGCGCACAACGCACAACCTCGGCCCGGAAGTGGCGCTGCGCCAGGAAAGCGACGTGCTGGAGACCTGGTTCTCCTCGCAGTTGTGGCCGTTCTCGACCCTGGGCTGGCCCGACGCGCAGGCGATGGCCGAGCGCGGCTTCGACCGCTACCTGCCATCGTCGGTGCTGGTCACCGGCTTTGACATCATCTTCTTCTGGGTGGCGCGCATGATCATGGCCACCGACAACCTGACCGGGAAGATTCCGTTCAAGGACGTCTACTTCACCGGCCTGATCCGCGATGCGCGCGGCCAGAAGATGTCCAAGAGCAAGGGCAACGTGCTCGACCCGCTGGACATCATCGATGGCATTTCGCTGGAGGACCTGCTGGCCAAGCGCACCAATGGGTTGATGAAGCCCAAGGATGCCGAGCGCATCGCCAAGGAAACCCGCAAGGACTACCCCGAGGGCATCGCCGCCCACGGTGCCGACGCACTGCGCTTCACCATCGCCGCGCTGGCCACCCACGGCCGCGACATCAAGTTCGACATGAACCGCGCCGAGGGTTACAAGAACTTCTGCAACAAGCTGTGGAACGCCAGCCGCTTCGCGCTGATGAACACCGAGGGCGCGGCCTTCAGCGGCGTGCCGACGCCGCGCACCGATGCCGAGCGCTGGATTCTTTCGCGCCTGGCCGCCGTGTCCAGCGAAGCGCAGGGCCATTTCGCCGCCTACCGCTTCGACCTGCTGGCGCAGTGCCTGTATGAGTTCGCCTGGAATGAGTTCTGCGACTGGTTCCTGGAACTGAGCAAGCCGGCCCTGAACGGGGGCGACGCCGCCGATGCGGAAAGCACCCGCCACACCCTGCTGTACGTGCTGGAAGCGCTGCTGCGCCTGCTGCACCCGCTGACCCCGTTCATCAGCGAACAGCTGTGGCAGCAGGTGGCCCCGCGCCTGGGCCTGACCGACGCGACCCTGTCGCTGCGTCCCTACCCCACCGCCACCGAATTCGCCGGCGACTACGCCCAGGCCGAAGCCGACGTGGAATGGCTCAAGGCGGTGATCAGTGCCGTGCGCCGCGTGCGCAGCGAACTGAACGTGGCCCCGTCCCGGCTGGTGCCGCTGCGCCTGCAGGCGGGCCTCGAACTGGACCGCGTGCGCATCGAGCGCTTCAGCGCTTCGCTGTCGTTCCTGCTGAAGCTGGACAGCATCCAGTGGCTGGGTGACGGCGAAAGCGCGCCGCCGGCCGCCCCCGCGATCGTCGGCGAACTGAAGCTGCTGGTGCCGCTGGAAGGCCTGGTGGATCTGGACGCCGAGCGCACGCGCCTGGACAAGGAGATCAAGCGCGTGGAAGGCGAAAAGGAAAAGAGCGAAGCCAAGCTGGCCAAGTTCACCGACAAGGTGCCGCCGGCGGTGGTCGAGCAGGAACGCGTGCGCCTGGTGGACTGGAACACGCAGCTGGACGGCCTGCGCGACCAGCGCGCCAAGCTGTAACGCCTGCCGGGCCGGTGCCAACCCAGGTTGGCATCTACCGGTGCGGCACCGGAAACGCCGGGCACTGCCCGGCGTTTCCTTTTGTCCCGCATGGCATCATCGGCCGATGCCGCTTTCCCTCTTCCTGCTGGTCCTGCTTGCCGCGGCGCTGCACGCCAGCTGGAACGCCATCGTCAAGCGCGGGCCGGACAAGTTCCTCGGCACGGTGCTGGTCACCGGCAGCGCCGCGCTGCTGTCCGCTGCGGTGCTGCCCTGGCTGCCACTGCCCGCGCCGCAGAGCCTGCCCTGGCTGGCCGCCTCGGTCATGCTGCAGGTGGCCTACTACGCGCTGGTGGCGCGCTGCTACCAGCAGGTGGACATGAGCCTGGCCTACCCGCTGATGCGCGGCTGCGCGCCGATCCTGGTGGCGCTGGCCGGCAGCCTGCTGGGCCAGCCGCTGCCGCCGCTGGCCTGGGCCGGCATCGTGCTGGTCAGTACCGGCATCCTGTGCATGGCGCTGGGCGCGCGCGGCGGCCAGCTGCGCCTGCCGCTGCTGACCGCCCTGATGATCGCCACCTACACCCTGGTCGATGCGCAGGGCGCGCGCCTGTCCGGGCATGCGCTCGGCTACACGTTGTGGCTGTTCCTGCTGTCCGGCCTGCCACTGCCGCTGTGGGCGCTGCTGCGTCGCCACCGCCAGGTGCTGGCCTATGCACGCGCGCACTGGCCGTTGGGCGTGGTCGGTGGCATCGGCACCACCGCCTCGTATGCGATGGCCCTGTGGGCGATGACCCAGGTACCGGTGGCGATGGTCTCGGCACTGCGCGAATCGTCGATCCTGTTCGCGCTGCTGATCTCGGTGTTCCTGCTGCACGAACGCGTCCCACGCGTGCGCTGGCTGGCGGCCACACTGATGGTCTGCGGCGTGGTCGTGCTGCGGCAGGTGTGACCGGCAGCGTGTCGCTGCCGCAGTTACAGCGGCGGCATCACCTGCACGTCGTCGGCCACCAGTTCGATGGCCATCACCAGCGCATCCTCACGCCCTTCGGCGGCCGGGTAGTAACGCGGGCGGCGGCCGATCTCGTTGAAGCCCTCGCTGTGGTACAGCGCCACCGCCGGTGTGTTGGACGGCCGCACTTCCAGGAAGACGCGCTGCGCGCCACGCGCGCGCGCCAGTGCCACCAGTGCACGCAGCAGCTGCCTGCCCAGGCCCCGCGACTGCACCAGCGGGTCGATGCAGACGTTCAGCACATGCGCCTCGTCGGCGGCCAGGCTGATGACCCCGTATCCCACCAGCAGGCCATCACGCTCCATGGCCAGGCCGGGATAGCCCGCGCGCAGGCAGTCCACGAAGATGCCGCGCGTCCACGGGAAGGGATAGCCGCGGACCTCGATGGCCATCACCGTGTTCAGGTCGCGCTCGCACAGGGGGCGCAGTGTCACCACATCGCGCTGGCCAACCGCACTCACTGGCGGGCCTGCCGGCGCAGGGCACGCAGGACCGGCCACAACGCACGCTTGGCGGCCGGATCGCGGCGCAGCTGGTCCAGCGGCCAGCTGTCCATCACGGCCTGCGTGGCCGGATCGTTGGGGTTGCAACCGGAAGCACGCAGCAGGGCGATCTGCAGGCGGTCCGGCAGGCGCACGGCCGGTTGCCGGGTACCACTGCCGGCAGCGGCGGCGCGCACCGGCGACGGTGCCGCATCCGGCGCGGTATCCGGCGTGGACACCGGCGGACGACGACGCGTTTCCGCACTGCGGGCGGCAGCCGGCCCGGGCACCGGCGCATGCGGCGGCGGGGCCGGCTCCGGTGCCGACGGTGCGGCCTGCGCCACGCTCAGCTGCAGTGCGGCATCCAGTTCGGCCGCCAGCTGGCCATCGTGGTAGACCGTATAGCCCATGGCCTGCAGCCAGGCCTGCTGGGCCGGGGACCACAACACGGGCAGGTCCTGGCTCACGCGGCCTCGGGCTTCTTGCGCAGGCGCTGCACCGCCCAGGCCACCGGGCCGGACAGCGCGTACAGGATGCCCACCGCGAACAGCACGCGGGGCAGGTCGATCACGGCGATGGCAATGCCGATCGGCACCAGCGCCAGCACCAGGAACGGCACGCGGTCGGCACGGCCGCCCTTGGCCGCGCCCCCCTTGAAGCTCCAGAAGCGGATGCGGCTGACCATCAACAATGCCGCGACGATGGTCACCGCCAGGGCCACGTAGCGCAGCTGGTTGCCATCCCAGCCCAGCGTGCCGTCGGCGAAGGCCCAGACAAAGGACATCATCAGGCCGGCAGCGGCCGGGCTGGCCAGGCCGACGAACCAGCGCTTGTCCACCACCGCCACCTGGGTGTTGAAGCGGGCCAGGCGCAGTGCGGCGCAGGCGGCATACAGGAACGCCACCGCCCAGCCGAGGCGGCCGGCCAGTTCGCCATCGAACTTCAGTTCCGACAACGACCAGTGGTACATCACCAGCGCCGGGGCCATGCCGAAGCTGACCAGATCGGCCAGCGAGTCGTACTGCACGCCGAATTCGCTGCTGGTGCCGGTCATGCGCGCGACGCGGCCATCCAGGCCGTCCATCACCGCGGCCACGAATACCGCGATGGCGGCATTGACGAACTGCTCGTTGGCAGCGGCAATGATGGCGTAGAAGCCGGAGAACAGCCCGGCCGTGGTGAACAGGTTGGGCAGCAGGTAAATCGTGCGCGAGCGCGGCGGCGGTGTGATCGGGTCCATGGAATCCAGTTTAATCGACTTGCCAGCCGTCGGCGGCAATGCTGCAATCGGCGTCCTGCGCCCATTCCGTGGAGTCTGCCATGCGTACCCTGTCCTGCCTGGGATGCCTGTTGCTGCTGGCCAGTGCCCCGGTCGTGGCGGCACCGGTCTACAAATGGAAGGACGCCAACGGCGTCACCCAGTATTCGGAAACCCCGCCTGCCGGCAAGGCATTCGAAACCCGCGAACAGGCCCGTGGCCCGGCCAGCCGTGCCAGCACGGCCGAAACCACCGAAACACCGGTGCCCGAGCAGTGTGCCAATGCCCGCGCCAACCTGGCCCTGCTGGACGGCAAGGGGCCGGTGGTGGTGCGTGATGCCGAGGGCAAGGCCGCCGCGCCCTTGACCGAAGAACAGCGTGCCACGCAGCGGGGTCTGGCCGACGCGGCCATCAAGGCCTACTGCCCGCCGGCAGGCTGAGCAGGGCCGGGCAGATCCACCGGCATTCCGACCTGGCGTGGCGCTGCATGCGCCGTGGACAGTCAATCGACACCGGGGTGGCCCGGTTGCCAGGGCCTTGGCGCCCTGGGCCCCTGCCCTGCCCCGGCGGGCCAGGCAGGGTGCCGGCCTGCCGCCATCCCAATACCCCTCCCCCCGGCCGGGCTGGCAGAATAGAGGTCTCTGCCGTTATCCGAAGCCGACGATGCGCCTGTCCCAGTTCCACCTGCATACCACCAAGGAAACCCCCAGCGACGCCGAGCTGACCAGCCACCGGCTGATGCTGCGCGCGGGCATGATCCGCAAGCTCGCTTCCGGCCTGTATACCTGGTCGCCGCTGGGCCTGCGCGTGCTGCGCAAGGTGGAACGCATCGTGCGCGAGGAAATGGACCGCGCCGGCGCGGTGGAATTCCAGATTCCCACGATCCAGCCCAAGGAACTGTGGGAGCAGACCGGCCGCTGGGAAAAGTTCGGCCCGCAGCTGCTGAAGATCAAGGACCGCAAGGACCAGGTGTTCTGCTACAGCCCCACCGCCGAGGAAGCCGCGGCCGATTTCGCCCGCAACGAGCTGTCCAGCTACAAGCAGCTGCCGGTCAACTTCTACCAGATCCAGACCAAGTTCCGCGACGAGATCCGCCCGCGTTTCGGCGTGATGCGCGCACGCGAATTCCTGATGAAGGACGCCTATTCGTTCCACCTGCACGACGCCGACCTGGTGCGTGAATACGAGAACATGAAGGCCGCCTACAGCCGCATCTTCACCCGCCTGGGCCTGGATTTCCGCATGGTGCAGGCCGATTCGGGTGCCATCGGCGGCGATGCTTCGCAGGAGTTCCATGTCATTGCCGATTCCGGCGAGGACGCCCTGGTGTTTTCCACCGGTTCGGATTATGCGGCCAACATGGAAGCGGCCATTGCCGCTGAACCGGCCGCACGTGCGGCCGCTGGCGAATCGCTGCGCAAGGTGGATACGCCCACGCAGAAAACCTGCGAGGACGTGGCCGCCCTGCTGGGCATCGCGCTGCAGCGCACGGTCAAGTCGGTGGCGCTGATGGCCGGCGAGGACCCGGCGCAGCAGTTCGTGCTGGCGCTGGTGCGTGGCGACCACGAGGTCAACGAAATCAAGCTGGCCAAGGTACCCGGCCTGGCCACCTACCGCTTTGCCAGCGAGGCGGAAATCGCCGAGCACCTGGGCAGCGTACCGGGCTTCCTCGGCCCGGTCGGCCCGGCCAAGGCGATCCGCGTGGTCGCCGACCGCGAGGTGGCGGCGATGGCCGACTTCGTCGTGGGCGCGAACGAGGCCGGTTTCCACCTGGCCGGTGTCAACTGGGGCCGTGACCTGCCCGAGCCGGACGTGGCCGACCTGCGCAACGTGCGCGAAGGCGATCGCGCCGTCGATGGCGGCGAACTGAAAATCGCCCGGGGCATCGAAGTGGGCCATGTGTTCCAGCTCGGCCGCAAGTACGCGCAGGCGCTGGACGCCACCGTGCTGGATGAGAACGGCAAGGCCGCGGTGATGAGCATGGGCTGCTACGGCATCGGCATTTCCCGCGTGGTTGCCGCCGCCATCGAGCAGAACCACGATGACGCCGGCATCATCTGGCCCGACGCGATGGCGCCGTGGCAGGTGGTGGTGTGCGTGATCAACCCCAAGGGCGATGCGGCCGTGGCCGACGCCGCCACGGCGCTGCTGCAGGAACTGCGCGACGCCGGCCTGGACGCGGCACTGGACGACCGTGGCCTGCGCCCGGGCGCGATGTTCGCCGACATGGAACTGATCGGCGTACCGCACCGCGTGGTGGTCAGCGAACGCGGCCTGGCGGCCGGTACATTCGAATACCGTGCCCGCCGTGCCAGCGACGCCGAGAGCCTGGACAAGGCGGCCCTGTTCGGGCGCCTGAAGGACTGAGCGGAATGACAACCGGGGCCGCAAGGCCCCGGTTTTTTTTACCCCCTGGCGGAATAATGGACAGGCCGCTGGACATAATCCGGCCAAAATCGCCGCCATTTGCCTGACCGCACGCCAGCGAATGGCCTGCGGTATTTGTGCTGGCAATAATTCATCCTTATCCTGTGGGCCGACGCCACGGACCGGCTCGTCCCTGTCCCTATTAGTTTCCGGAGTAATTGTTGATGAGCATCGATCTGACCGGTCTGTCCGCGCGTGAGCTTGGCGCCCTGATCCGCACCGCCAAGAAGCAGCAGACCATCGTGGCCAAGCGTCGCCCGATCGCCAAGGTCCGGGCCCAGCTGAGCAAGCTGGCCAAGGCCGAGGGTTATACCCTGGAGGAACTGTTCGGCGGCGCCCCGGCACCGCGCGCGCGCAAGGTTGCCAAGGCGGCACCGGCCAAGACTGCCGGCCGCAAGCTGGGCAAGGTCGCGCCGAAGTACCGCAACCCGGCCAACGCCAAGGAAACCTGGACCGGCCGTGGCAAGCAGCCGCGCTGGATGGCCGAGCTGACCGCCAAGGGCAAGAAGCCGGAAGATTTCCTGATCAAGAAGGCCTGATACCAGGCCCTGCAGGAAGCGGAAACGCCGGCGGATGCCGGCGTTTTCGCATGCGTCCGCCCCGGCCGCGCCCGCTCACAGCGTCTTGCGCGCCGGGATGAGCAGGTTGCCGAACAGCAGGCCGGCCACCAGCGCCATCACCACGTTGAGCACGGTCAGGAACACGCCCTGGCCGGCACCGACGTCCTGCTGCTGCACCAGGGTCAGCACGCCGCGCAGGCTGGTGCTGCCGGGCACCATCATGATGATGCCCGGCAGGCGGATGATCGCGCCGGGCCGCTGCACGAGACGGCCGAACAGGTTACCGGCGGCGGTCAGCACCATCGCCGACAGGAAGATGCCCGCCGGTGCGCCCCAGGCATGGCCACCGAACTTGGAGATGGCATAACCGGCCACCGAAGCGGCGATCACCCATGGGAAATCGCGCCGGTTGGCCTTGAACAGCATCGCGAACGCGAAGGCCGCCAGCAGCAGCGAGGTCCACTCCACCCACGCCCCCTGCGGCCGTGACGCGCGCACCATCGGTTCCAGGCCGAGGATGTCGGCCAGGGTCACCGCGATCATCGCGCCGACGGTGAGCTTCATGATGGTGGTCAGCGCACCGGCCACGCGCGCGGTGCCCGAGACCCAATGCTGGCTGGCCAGTTCGTTCACCGCATTGGTCAGCGACATGCCCGGCAGCAGCACCACCAGCGAGGCGATCACCACCGTATTGAGATTGAGCGCGCCGATGAAGCTGGCCACCACGGTGGCCACCAGGCCGGCCAGCAGCGCGGCCAGTGCCTCGCTGGCCTCGCGGGTGGCCGGGCGCGCGGCGGTGACCAGGCTGAGCAGGCCGATCAGCAGCCCGATCACGCCTGCGGTGGCGATATCCAGCCAGGGCAGTTTCCACAGCCCGGCCACGCCGGCCGCGCCCAGGCTGAACGACAGAATCATCTTCAGCTTGCCGCGCAGGCCCGGATCCTTGTCCAGTTGCCGCAGTGCGGTGTGGCCCTGGGCAATGCTCATCCGGCCATTGGCCACATCATCGGCGATGCGGTCGGCCACGCTGAGTTTGTGCAGGTCGTTTTCCCCGGGCGCCAGGCGGATCACCCGGGTGATGTCGCTGGAGCCGATCGCACGCGCCGGGTCGCTGAAGCTGAGGATGATGCCGGTCGGGTTCGACCACGGTTCACAGTCCAGGTCCAGCTGCTGGGCCAGCGCCACCACGGCCGCCTCCAGGCGCTGGGCGGTGGTGCCATAGCTGTGCAGGCGCCCGGCGATTTCGGAAACGAAGGCCACGCGCTGCGCGTAGGTGGCCTGGGGCGTGGCGATCGTGTGAGCATCGGCGGACATGCGCCGTAGTATCACCTGATATCCCGCCCCGCAGGCTAGTCCCCTGCACCCGTGATCACGGCTTTTCATCGATTGCAGGTATGCTGCCGACCGGATGGCAACCATGACCCCACCCCACGCCCCCCAGCTTGAACGCGATGCACAGGACCCCGGGCTGATCCGGCTGTCCGGGCATTGGACCCTGCGCACCGCCCTGGCGGCGGCGGAGGTGCTGCGTGGCGCCCCCGAACGGCTGACCAGCATCGACGCCACCGGCATCGACCAGCTCGACTCGGCCGGCGTGCTGCAGGTGCTGCGCGTCGCCCACCGCGCCGACCTGGGCGAGGATGCGCTGCGTTTCCGCGAAGAACACCAGGCGCTGGTGTGCACGATCGAAGAAGTTGCCGACGACCGCCCCAAGCCCAAGCGCGACTTCGGCGTGCTGGCCGCCCTGGAGCGGCTGGGCATCAGCATGCACGGCACCGGCCACAACATCGTGGCCCTGGCCAGCTTCCTGGGCGAGGCCCTGGTCAAGGGCGCGCGGCTGATCAAGCAACCGCGCCGCTTCCGGATGACCGCCACCGTGCACCAGATGGAGCAGGTCGGGCTGGATGCGGTCCCGCTGGTGGCCCTGCTGTCCTACCTGGTCGGTGCGGTGATCGCCTTCCTCGGCTCGACCATCCTGCGCGACTTCGGTGCGGAGATCTACGTGGTCGAACTGGTCAACATCGCTTTCCTGCGCGAGTTCGCCGTGCTGCTGACCGCCATCGTGCTGGCCGGCCGCACCGCAAGTGCGTTCACCGCGCAGATCGGCGCGATGAAGGCACGCGAGGAAATCGATGCGATGAAGACCCTCGGCCTGGACCCGATGGACCTGCTGGTGCTGCCACGGCTGGTGGCGCTGCTGGTCACCCTGCCCCTGCTGACCTTCATCGCGATGGTGGCCGGCCTGGCCGGCGGCATCACCGTCGGCGCGTTCGACCTGGACATCCCGCCGCAGATGTACATCGCGCGCATGCACGACACCATGGAAGTGCGGCACATGCTGGTGGGCCTGTCCAAGGCACCGGTGTTCGCGCTGGTGATCGGGCTGATCGGCTGCCTGGAGGGCCTGAAGGTCACCGGCACCGCGCAGTCGGTGGGCGAGCGCACGACCTCCAGCGTGGTGCAGACCATCTCGCTGGTCATCATCATCGACGCCTTCGCGGCGTTGTGGTTCATGCATATGGACTGGTGAGCATGAACGAGACCCCTGTTTCCACCGACGACGAGCGCAACCTGGCCATCCGCGTACGCGGCCTGGTCAACCGCTTCGGCAGCCAGACCGTGCACGAAGGGCTGGACCTGGACGTGCGCCGTGGCGAGATCCTCGGCGTGGTCGGCGGTTCGGGCACCGGCAAATCGGTGCTGATGCGTTCGATCCTGGGCCTGCGCACGCCCGACGAAGGGCAGATCGAGGTACTCGGCCGTGATGCCCGCGCCGCCGACGCCGAGAGCCGGCTGCACATCGAGCGCAACACCGGCGTGCTGTTCCAGGACGGCGCGCTGTTCTCCTCGCTGAGCGTGGGCGAGAACGTGCAGGTGCCGCTGAAGGAACACCACCGCGAGCTGCCCGAGCGCTGGCATTACGAACTGGCCCTGCTGAAGGTCAAGCTGGCCGGCCTGCCCGCCGATGCCATCGACAAGCTGCCTTCGCAGCTGTCCGGCGGCATGCGCAAGCGCGCCGGGCTGGCGCGCGCGCTGGCGCTGGACCCGCCGCTGCTGTTCCTGGACGAACCCACCGCCGGCCTGGACCCGATCGGCGCGGCCGCCTTCGACCGCCTGATCAAGACCCTGCAGGAAGCACTGGGGCTGACCGTGTTCCTGATCACCCACGACCTGGACACGCTGTATGCGATCTGCGACCGGGTGGCGGTGCTGGCCGACCGCAAGGTGATCGCCAATGCGCCGCTGCGCGAGATCGAACGACTGGACCACCCGTGGATCCAGGAATACTTCCACGGCCCCCGTGCGCGTGCCGCGCGCGGCGAACAGACCGAGAGTGCCTGAGCAATGGAAACCAAAGCGAACTACGTGCTGATCGGCGCGTTCACCCTGGTCACCGGCCTGGCCCTGCTGGCCTTCGGCCTGTGGGCGGCCAAGTACTCCTCCGACCGCACCTGGCAGGAATACCGCGTGGTGTTCCGCGAAGCGGTCACCGGCCTGACGGTGGGCAGCCCGGTGCAGTACAACGGCATTGCAGTGGGCTCGATCACCGAGCTGAACCTGGTGCCGGATGACCCGCGCCAGGTGGTCGCGCGCATCCGCCTGAACTCCAATACCCCGGTCAAGACCGATACCCGCGCCAAGCTGGCCATCACCAGCCTGACCGGCCCGTCGATCATCCAGCTCAGTGGCGGCACGCCGCAGGCGCCGACGCTGACCACGGTCAACAAGGACCCGGCCCCGATCATCCCGACCACGCCCTCGGCGCTGCAGAACATCACCGACGTGGCCAACCGCATCGTCGAGCGCATGGACCAGATCCTCAGCGACCGCAACGTGGCGTCGATCAACGCCACCCTGGCCAACCTGGAAACCATCAGCGGCGGCCTGGCCGACCGCGACCAGGGCACCCAGGCGCTGCTGCTCAGCGCGCGCGATGCCGCGCGCAGCCTGGACACCACGCTGAAGACCACCAACGGCACCATCGAGCGCCTGGACAAGAACCTGGTGCAGCAGCTGCCGGGCATCATCGACAAGCTCGATGCCACGCTGGGCAAGCTCGATTCGGCCGCCGGCAACGCCGATTCGATCCTGGGCGAGAACCGCGCGGCCATCAACAGCTTCGCCAACGACGGCCTGGGCCAGCTCGGCCCGACGCTGACCGAACTGCGCGGCCTGATCCGCGACCTGCGCCGGGTCAGCGACCGCCTTGAGAACAACCCCGCGCGCTACCTGCTGGGCCGCGATGCACCGAAGGAGTTCGAACCCAAATGAGCCCGATGACCCTTCCGCGCCTGCTGCTGGCCGCCACCACGATCGCCCTGCTGGGCGGCTGCTCGATCCTGGGCAGCGGCGACAAGAATCCCGTCACCCTGTATTCGCCATCCGTGCAGGTGAAGGTGGACCCGAGCTGGCCGCAGGCCAGCTGGCAGCTGGTGCTGGCCAAGCCCAGCGCCGCGCGCATGGTCGACAGCCCGCGCATCAACGTGCGCCCTTCGCCCAACGAGCTGGAGATCTACAAGGGCGCCAGCTGGGCACAGCCGGCCACCGACATGATGGAAGATGCCCTGCTGCGGGGCTTCGAGGATTCCGGCCGCATCCGTGGCGTGGCCCGCAGCGCCGCCGGCATCCGTGCCGACTACAAGCTGACCACCGACATCCGCCGCTTCGAATCCGATTACCAGGGCCAGGCCACGCCGACGGTGGTGATCGAACTCAACGCCAAGCTGATCCACGTGGCCGACCAGCGGGTGGTGGCCGACCGGACCTTCCGCCAGCAGCAGCCGGTGGGCAGCACCGACGTGCCGGCCGTGGCCAACGCCTTCCAGGCCGGCCTGCAGCAGCTCACCCAGGATGTGGTCGGCTGGACGCTGCTGAGTGGACAGAACGACACGGTGGCGGCCAAGCGCTGACCGCCGGCCGCTGTCCTCGCCGGGCATGGCCCGGCGGCTTCGCATCAACGGGGCTGGACCCAACGGAACGTCAGGTTGATGCGCTCCCCCTGCACACGCGCCATCTTCGGCAGCGCGTGCTGGTAGAAACGCTGGGTCTGCCCGGCCATCACCAGCAGGTCGCCATGGCCCAGCAGGTACTCGGCCTTGCGCGTGGGATCGTCACGGCGGCGCAGCAGGAAACGCCGTGCCGCCCCCAGGCTCAGCGAGGCGATCGACGGCTCGCTGCCCAGTTCGGGCTCATCATCGCTGTGCCAGCCCATGCTGTCGCTGCCATCGCGGTAGCGGTTGGCCAGCACGCTGTTGAAACGTGCCCCGGTGGCCTGCTGCAGGCGTGCGCGCACGCCACGCAGCACCGGTGGCCAGGGGTGCGGTGCGAAGTCAGCACCGGAATAGCGGTAATGCGCATCGGCATCGCCCATCCAGCTGCTCAGCCGCGGCGAATCGACCCAGCGGCCGAACAGGTGGATGCGGTGTGTTTCCCACGCCACCTGTTCCTGCAGTGCGCGCTGCAGGGCATCGGCTTCGGCCGCCGCCAGCCAGCGCGGCAGGTGGCGGACATCGGCGTCGGGCAGGTCGTGGGGAAACAGCATGGCCCAGGGTATCACCCGGCCGGTTTGCCGTGGCGGCGGAGATTGCCGGAAAATGACCGCAGTCCCGTCGCTGGTTCCCGATGATGCACCGCGCCTTCCCTGCCAGGTCCCGCCCATGAGCTCTGCCGCCTCCGGCGCCCGGCAACTCGCCTTCTCGGTCCTGCGGGCCCTGTTCCGGGCCGTGCCGATGCCCGGCGCGCTGCGCGACCGGTTGCGCAACCGTGGGCTGGACCATATCGGTGGCTGGAGCCCCCCGCCGCCGCGCGGGCGGACCGGCGGAACGGACGATGGCGCACGCGTGCTGGTGCGGGCCGATGAACGGGCCATCGGGTACGCCGCGCCCGTGTCGGCGGCGCTGCCGGCACCACTGCCGGCAACGCTTGTCGCCTTCTACCTGCCCCAGTTCCACCCCTTTGCCGAAAACGATGCCTGGTGGGGAAAGGGCTTCACTGAATGGCGCAACGTCAGCCGGGCGCTGCCGCAGTTCGAAGGTCACGCGCAGCCGCGCCTGCCGGGCGAACTGGGCTTCTACGACCTGCGCGTGGCCGAAGTCATGCGCGAGCAGGCACGCCTGGCCAGCGATCATGGCATCGGCGCCTTCTGCTTCTACTTCTACTGGTTCAGTGGCCGCACGCTGATGGAACAGCCGCTGCGCCAGTGGTTGGCCGACAGCACGATCGAGCTGCCGTTCTGCCTGTGCTGGGCCAATGAGAACTGGACGCGGCGCTGGGATGGCCGCAACCAGGACGTGCTGATCGGGCAGCAGCACAGCGCGCAGGACGACCTGGCCTTCATTGCCCATGTTGCCGATTACCTGCGCGACCGCCGTGCCCTGAAGGTCGATGGCCGCCCTGTCCTGCTGCTGTACCGCCCGCAGCTGCTGCCGGACCCGAAAGCCACGGCCGCCCGCTGGCGGGGCTGGTGCCGCGACAACGGCATCGGCGAGATCCACCTGGCCTATGTACAGAGCTTCGAACGTCCTGACCCGCGCGATATCGGCTTCGATGCAGCCGTCGAGTTCCCACCGAACATCGCCGCGCCGCGCCAGCTGAACAGCGCACAGTTCCTGCTCAACCCCGATTACGCAGGCGACGTACGCGACTGGCGCGAGCTGGCCGCGCAGATGCGGGCGGCGCCCCTGCCGGACTACCCGCTGTATCCCGGCGTCAACCCCGGCTGGGACAACGAGGCCCGACGCCCCGGCCGCGGGCGTGTGCTGCTGCATGCTTCACCACGCGGTTACGGCGACTGGCTGCACGACACCGTGCATGGGCGCCTGCGCGCCATACCACGCGGGCAACGGCTGGTGTTCATCAATGCGTGGAACGAGTGGGCCGAAAGCGCCGTGCTGGAACCCGATGCGCGGCTGGGGCATGCCTGGCTGCAGGCAACCCGCCAGGCGCTGTCACCCCGCCCTGCGCCCCCCACGCGTCCCTGCATCGTCATTCATGCCTGGTACCTGGACGTACTGGAGGAGTTGCTGGCGTCGGTGGCGGCCAGTGGACTGCAGGCACGGCTGGTGATCACCACCGATACCGGGCGGCAGGCCCAGGTCCAGGCCATCGCCGACGCTTGCGGCATCACGGCCGAGGTCTGGACCTTCGACAACCATGGGCGCGACATCCTGCCGTTCCTGCATGCTGCCGACCGCCTGCTGCAGGAAAACGAATCGCTGGTGCTGAAGCTGCATACCAAACGCTCCACCCACCGCGACAACGGCGACCAGTGGCGCCGCGACATGGTCGACCTGCTGCTGGGCCCAGCGCAGGCCGCCCGCACGCTGGCCCACCTGCAGGCACACCCGGACATCGGCCTGATGGCGCCTGCCGGCCATCTGCTGCCCGTTGCCGACTACCTGGGCGGCAACGCAGCACGCATGGAGCGGCTGTGGGCACAGCTGGGCCTGGACGGGCAACCACAGGATGGGCAATTCGCTTCCGGCAGCATGTACTGGGCGCGCCTTCCCGCGCTGCGCCCACTGCTGGACGCGCATCTGCTGCCTGGCAGCTTCGAAGCGGAGGCCGGCCAGATCGACGGCACCCTGGCCCACGCCATCGAGCGCGCCACCGGCGCGGTGATCACCACCGCCGGTTACCGGATCGTGGACACCGCCCAGGTGGAGGGCGCCCCGGCATCACCGGGGCCTGCGGACTATCCTTTCGCCCGCAGGCACTGAATGCACCCGGCTCAGGCGTGCGCGAACGGCACGCCGGTCTTTTCCTTCAGCTCATCGGCACTGACGCCCGGCGCGGTTTCCACCAGCACCAGGCCCGCATCGGTGACGTCGAACACCGCCAGGTCGGTGATGATGCGGTCGACCACGCCCACGCCGGTCAGCGGCAGCGTGCACGCGGGCAGGATCTTGTGCTCGCCGCCCTTGGCGGTGTGCTCCATCAGCACCACCACGCGCTGCACGCCGGCCACCAGATCCATCGCCCCGCCCATGCCCTTGACCATCTTGCCCGGCACCATCCAGTTGGCCAGGTCGCCCGTGTCGGTCACCTGCATGGCCCCCAGGATGGCCAGGTTGACGTGGCCGCCACGGATCATCGCGAAGCTGTCGTCGCTGCCGAAGTAGCTGGCACCGGCACGCGCGGTGACCGTCTGCTTGCCGGCGTTGATCAGGTCGGCGTCGATCTCCGCCTCGGTCGGGAACGGGCCGATGCCAAGCAGGCCGTTTTCCGACTGCAGCCAGACATCCATGCCCTCGGGAATATGGTTGGCCACCAGCGTCGGCAGGCCGATGCCCAGGTTCACGTAGGCACCATCGGTCAGTTCGCGGGCGGCACGGGCCGCCATCTCATCACGGGTCCACGCCATGTCAGTTGCCCTCCGCGCGGACGGTGCGCTGTTCGATGCGTTTTTCCGGTTGCGGGTTGTGCACGATGCGGTGCACGTAGATGCCCGGCAGGTGCACCTGGTCCGGGTCGAAGCTGCCGACCGGCACGACCTCTTCCACTTCGGCGATGCAGACCTTGCCGGCCATCGCGCAGGCCGGGTTGAAGTTGCGCGCGGTCTTGCGGAACACCAGGTTGCCGGCCTCGTCGGCCTTCCAGGCCTTGACCAGGGCGACGTCGGCGCGCAGTGCGGTTTCCATCACGTAGTGCTTGCCGTCGAATTCGCGGGTTTCCTTGCCCTGTGCCACCACCGTGCCGTAGCCGGTAGCGGTGAAGAAGGCCGGGATGCCCGCCCCGCCCGCACGCAGGCGCTCGGCCAGGGTGCCCTGCGGGTTGAACTCCAACTCCAGCTCGCCGGCCAGGTACTGCCGTTCGAATTCCTTGTTCTCGCCCACGTAGGACGAAATCATCTTGCGGATCTGCCGGGTGGCCAGCAGCTGGCCCAGGCCGAACCCGTCCACGCCGGCGTTGTTGGAGATCACCGTCAGGCCGCTGGCGCCGCTGTCACGCAGCGCGGCGATCAGTGCCTCGGGAATGCCGCACAGGCCGAACCCGCCCACGGCCAGGGTCTGGCCATCGGCGACCACGCCCTGCAGGGCTTCCGCCGCGCTGGCAAAGCGCTTGCCGCGCTTGCCGCCGGTCGTTGCCGGATTGCTCATCTACGCCCTCACATCGTTGATGTACTGGCGCTCATTCTAGGCCACCGTGACGGCCGGTCACGTGGCGTTGCGGCATGGAAACGCTTCCCGCACATCGGCAGGATTACACTAGGGACCTTGAAGCCAACAAGGAATTCCATCGATGCCCCTGCCCGCGTTCAAGGCCTACGATATCCGTGGCCGTGTTCCCGAGGAACTCAATGAGGACCTGGCCCGCCGCATCGGCAAAGCGTTGGCGGCCCAGCTGCAGCCCGGCAAGGTGGTCCTGGGCCACGATGTGCGCCTGACCAGCCCGGCCCTGCAGGACGCCCTGGCCGCAGGCCTGCGCGGCGCCGGCCGCGAGATCATCGATATCGGCCTGTGCGGCACCGAGGAAGTCTATTTCCAGACCGACCACCTGGGCGCGGCAGGCGGGGTGATGGTCACCGCCAGCCACAACCCGATGGACTACAACGGCATGAAGCTGGTCAAGGAGCAGGCCCGCCCGATCAGCTCCGATACCGGCCTGTTCGCGATCTCCGACGTGGTGGCCGCCGATGACGCCCCGGCCGCGCCGCTGCGCGCCGGGCAGTCCGCCCAGCACGACAAGGCCGCCTACATCGCGCACCTGCTGTCCTATGTGAACACCGCTGCGCTCAAGCCGCTCAAGCTGGTGGTCAACGCGGGCAACGGCGGGGCCGGTGCGATCGTCGACCTGCTCGCGCCGCACCTGCCGTTCGACTTCATCCGCATCTGCCACGAACCCGATGGCAGCTTCCCCAATGGCATCCCCAACCCGCTGCTGCCGGAAAACCGCGCCGCCACGGCTGACGCCGTGCGCGCGCATGGCGCCGACTTCGGCATCGCCTGGGATGGCGATTTCGACCGCTGCTTCTTCTTCGACCATACCGGCCGCTTCATCGAAGGCTATTACCTGGTCGGCCTGCTGGCCAAGGCCATCCTGGCCCGCAACCCGGGCGGGAAGATCGTGCACGACCCGCGCCTGGTCTGGAACACCGTCGAGATGGTCGAACAGGCCGGTGGCGTGCCGGTGCAGTGCAAGAGCGGCCATGCCTTCATCAAGGAAAAGATGCGCGCCGAAGATGCCGTCTACGGCGGCGAGATGAGCGCCCACCACTATTTCCGCGAATTCGCCTATGCCGACTCGGGCATGATTCCCTGGCTGCTGATCGCGCAGCTGGTCTCCGAAAGCGGCCGCTCCCTGGCCGACTGGGTCGAAGACCGCATGGCGGCCTATCCGTGCAGCGGCGAGATCAACTTCAAGGTGGCCGATGCCAAGGCCGCCGTCGCCCGCGTGATGGAGCACTTCGCCGCCCGGTCGCCGGTGCTGGATTCCACCGATGGCATCAGCGCCGATTTCGGCGACTGGCGCTTCAACCTGCGCAGTTCCAATACCGAACCGCTGCTGCGGCTGAACGTCGAAGCACGCGGCGATGCGGCGCTGATGCAGGCCCGTACCGATGAGATCGCCGCCCTGCTGAAGGCCTGAGTGGAACCTGCCCGATGACCAGTACCGTCCAGCCTGTGATCCTGTCCGGCGGCTCCGGCACCCGCCTGTGGCCGCTGTCGCGCGAAGCCTACCCGAAGCAGTTCCTGCCCCTGGCCGGTGCGGTGACCATGCTGCAGGCCACCTGGCAGCGGGTGGCGCCCATCGCCGCCGGCGGGCCGCTGGTCATCGCCAACGAGGAACACCGTTTCGTTGCCGCCGAACAGTTGCAGCAGGTCGGCGCGGAACCCGCCGCGATCATCCTCGAACCGATCGGCCGCAATACGGCCCCGGCGATTGCAGTGGCTGCACTGGAAGCCAGCCGCCAGGAGGGCGATGCGTTGCTGCTGGTGCTGCCTTCGGACCATGTGATCACCGACGAAGCCACTTTCCGCGCGACCGTGCAGGCCGCGGCCGGCGCGGCCGAGGCTGGCAAGCTGGTGACATTCGGCATCGTTCCGACCGGCCCGGAAACCGGCTACGGCTACATCAAGGCTGCCGACGGCCAGGGCGTGCGCGCGGTCGAGCGCTTCGTCGAGAAGCCCGACCTGGCCACCGCAACCGGCTACGTCGCCAGCGGGCAGTATTACTGGAACAGTGGCATGTTCCTGTTCAAGGCATCGCGCTACCTGGAAGAACTGGGGCGCTTCAACCCGCAGATGCTGGCGGCCTGCCGCCAGGCCTGGGAAGGGGCACGCCGTGATGCCGACTTCACCCGCCTGGACAAGGAGGCCTTCGCCGCCGTGCCATCGGATTCCATCGACTACGCCGTGATGGAAAAGACCGCCGATGCGGTGGTGGTGCCGCTGGATGCCGGCTGGAACGATGTCGGCTCATGGACGGCGCTGCGCGATGTGTCGCAGCAGGATGGCAACGGCAACGCCCACCAGGGGGATGTGATCGCCATCGACTGCCGCAACACCTACGCCTATGGCCAGCGCCTGGTGGCACTGGTCGGGCTGGACGATGTCATCGTTGTCGAAACCGACGATGCCGTGCTGGTCGGCAAGGCCGACCGCATGCAGGAGGTCAAGGAAGTGGTGGCCCGCCTGAAGGCCGAAGGCCGCAGCGAGGCGACCTGGCACCGCAAGGTCTACCGTCCGTGGGGTGCTTACGACTCGATCGACAATGGTGAGCGCTTCCAGGTCAAGCGCATCACGGTCAAACCTGGCGGCACGCTCAGCCTGCAGATGCACCACCACCGTGCCGAGCATTGGGTGGTGGTCAGCGGCACGGCCGAAGTCACCCGCGGCAACGAGGTGATCCTGCTGGGCGAAAACCAGAGTACCTACATCCCGCTGGGGGTGACCCACCGCCTGCGCAACCCGGGCAAGCTGCCGCTGGAACTGATCGAAGTGCAGTCCGGCAGCTACCTGGGCGAAGACGACATCGTACGCTTCGAAGACACCTACGGCCGAAGCTGAGCGCCGGACGGCACGCCGGCAGGCCGCTATGGCGGCCCTGCCGCGCTGTCGATGGACACCGGCAGTATCCGCCGGATCACCGGGTCATCCAGCTGTGCCTTGAGGCGGGCCGCGTCGGGATACGGCAACTCGAACTCGCCGACATCCAGCGCATGGGGATCACCGCTGCGCAGGTAACGCACGACGTTGTCCTGTTGCAGCATGCAATCGGCCTTGAACTGGCGCATCTTGCTGAAATCCTTCGGAACCTGCCCCAGCAGGCCACCGGCGAACAACACCGCGAACAGCACCACGCCGGTACGCGCGGCCGTACGCAGCCGCGACGGCGCAGGGACCAGCCGCCAGAGCTGAAGCGCAAACCATGCATTGCCGAACAGGCCGGGTACGAACAGTTCCGTATAGCGCGACGCCGGAACGCGCATGGCGTCATGGCCGCGCCCATAGGCGATGGCCAGCCCCTGCAGTGCGGACCAGATGCACAGCCCGGCGATCAACAGGTCGGTGCGGCTGGCGCTGCGGCGCACCAGCATGCGCCCGATCATCACTACGCTGGGCAGCCACACGATGACAACCACCCAGTTCGAGCGCGCCGGCCAGGCCAGCGTATGCGTCGCCGCCAGCAGCACTTCGCCCAGGTTCTGGGCACGCAGCATGCTGTGGCCTTCCACGACCGGCAGCGTGCAGTAGGCCAGCAGCGCGATGGCCGCCAGCGCGCCGGTGGCCACGAGCGCCGGCAGGCGTCGCCCGGGCAGCAGCAGGCAGGCCAGCACGCAGGTGATGCCGACGGCTACGGCAGTGAGCATGCCCGATGCCAGGGTCACGCTGGCCAGCAGGCTCAGCACCACTGCGGCAAACAGCGCCGGCAGGCTCTGGTGGTGCCTGGCCACCAGGGCGATGGCCAGCAGGCTCGACAGGATCAGGAAATAGAACTGGCTCTGGAAGCCGACCAGGAAGTTCTCGCGGGCAAAGGGCAGCACCGACACCAGCACGGCGGCCGGCACCATCAGCCAGCGGCCGGCTGCAGTACCCGCATCGCGCAGCGCATACCAGACCAGCAAGGCCGGAATGAAGCAGTACACCACGGCACTGACCTGCGCTTCATACACGTTGTTCCACTGCCCGGTCACCAGGTAGCTGGCCAAGGTCACCAGGCGGGTCGGCAGGATCCGGTGCTCGTTATGCGGCGTGAGCAGTGTGTTCCATTGCAGGGTCCCATCCAGCCACGGCTTGAGCGCGGTCGCGCCCTCGCCATCCCACTGGTCCCAGAACGGCATGGGCGTGCTGAAGAAATGGATGTAGAGCAGGCGCACCAGCAATGCGAGCACTCCCACGCCCACCGCCAAAGCCAGTGGTGACAGGCCGCTCTTTGCAGCAGGCGCTGGAACAGCGTTGCTCATGCTTTCTTCCCGATGACGATGAATGCGCCGCGCGATGGTGGGGCCAATCGCAGCGGGCTGTCAAAGGAACGGACGCGCCGCGGTCATACCGCGTGCGCGCCCCGCTGCATGCATGCCGTCAGCCGTTGGCCGCGGCGACCTCGGCGATCACCCGCGCCAGCCCGTCCTGCCAGGCCGGCAGCACGATGCCGGCATCCTGCTGCAGCTTGCGGTTGTCCAGCACGGACCAGGCCGGGCGCTGCGCCGGCGTCGGGTACTCGCTGCTGGGAATCGCCTCCACGGCCGGCACGCGGGCCAGTACGCCGGCCGCATGGGCCTGGGCAAAGATCGCTTCGGCGAAGCCATGCCAGCTGGTCTGCCCGCTGGCGGTCAGGTGCCAGGTACCCGACAACTGCCCGGGATGCTGCAGCACCTGCGCGGTGACATCGGCGATCAGCGCGGCCGGCGTCGGCGTGCCGATCTGGTCGGCCACCACCCGCAGCTGGTCACGTTCGGCCCCCACGCGCAGCATCGTGCGCAGGAAGTTGGCACCATGCGAGGCATACACCCACGCCGTGCGGAAGATCAGGTGGCGGCCACCGGCAGCGCGCACCGCTTCCTCGCCATCACGCTTGCTGGTGCCGTACACGCCCAGCGGTGCGGTCGCTTCGTCTTCGCGGTAGGGCGCACTGCCCTGGCCATCGAACACGTAGTCGGTGGAGTAATGCACGAACGGCACGCCATGCGCCGCACACCAGCGCGCGATCACGCCCGGCGCCTGCGCATTGGCCGCGAACGCGGCCTCCACGTCCTGTTCGGCACGGTCCACGGCGGTGTAGGCCGCGGCATTGACCACCACCGACGGCTGCAGGCGATCCAGCAGTGCCGGCAGGCTGTCGGGCTGGCCGAAGTCGGCCACCTCGCAGGCGCTGCCGTCGGGCAGCTGGCCACTGCGGGTGGTGGCCACCACCGGCCCCAGCGGGGCCAGCGCGCGCAGCAGCTCCTGGCCGACCTGGCCGTTGCCGCCGAAGACCAGCACGGTCATGGCGCGCCCTGTGCAGCGATGTAGACCGGCAGGCGGTCTTCGGCGATATCCTTCAGGAACGGCGCGTTCTCGTCCTTGGCCGACAGGGTCGGCGCACTCACCGGCCAGTCCACCGCGATGTCGGCATCGTTCCAGCGCACGCCGGCATCGAAGTCCTTCAGGTAGACCTCGGTGCACAGGTAGCTGAACACCGCACGCTCGGACAGCACGGCAAATCCGTGGGCGAAGCCTTCCGGAATCCAGAACTGCTTCTTGTTCTCTGCACTGAGCACCACCGCTTCCCACTGGCCGAAGGTCGGCGAGCCGCGGCGGATGTCCACGGCCACGTCATACACCTCGCCTTCAAGCACGCTGACCAGCTTGCCCTGCGGGCGCGGCCACTGGTAATGCAGGCCACGCAGCACGCCCTGGGCCGAGGTGGAGACGTTGCTCTGCACGAAGCGGTCCGGCAAGCCCTGCGCCGCGAAACGCTCGGCGTTCCAGGTTTCAAAGAAATAACCGCGGGCATCGCCGAACACGGCCGGCTCGATCACCACGCAGCCGGGCAACTTGGTTTCAATCACTTTCACGGAACGACTCCACGCAGGGCGAGCTTGTGCAGGTACTGGCCATAGCCATTCTTGATCAGCGGTGCGGCCAGCGCTTCCAGCTGTTCGGCGCTGATCCAGCCCTTGCCGAAGGCGATTTCCTCCGGGCAGCAGACCTGCAGGCCCTGGCGGGTCTGGATGGTCTCGATGAAGTTGGACGCTTCCAGCAGCGACTGGTGAGTGCCGGTATCCAGCCAGGCATAACCGCGGCCCAGCGCTTCCAGATGCAGGTTGCCCTCGGCCAGGTAGCGCTTGTTGAGATCGGTGATCTCCAGTTCGCCACGCGGCGACGGCTTCAGTTCGGCCGCGTAGTCGCTGGCATGGCCGTCGTAGAAATACAGGCCGGTCACAGCGTAGTTGGAGCGCGGGTTCTCCGGCTTCTCCACCAGGTCGATCACCTTGCCGCTGTTGTCGAACTCGGCCACGCCGTAACGCTCCGGGTCATTCACCCAGTAGCCGAACACGGTGGAGCCGTCCACGCGCTCGTCGGCGCGCTTGAGCACCTCGCGCAGGCCATGGCCATGGAAGATGTTGTCACCCAGCACCAGGCAGCTCGGCTTGCCGGCCACGAAATCGCGGCCGATCAGGTAGGCCTGGGCCAGCCCGTCCGGGCTGGGCTGCACGGCGTACTGGATGTCCATGCCCCACTGCGAGCCGTCGCCCAGCAGCTGCTGGAACAGGGCCTGTTCGTGCGGGGTGTTGATGATGAGCACTTCGCGGATGCCCGCCAGCATCAGCACGCTGAGCGGGTAGTAGATCATCGGCTTGTCATACACCGGCAGCAGCTGCTTGCTGACGCCCTTGGTGATCGGGTACAGGCGGGTGCCGGAGCCCCCGGCCAGGATGATGCCTTTGCGTTGGGTCATGTTCTCTCCTGGTCTCAGACCGCGGTGCCGATGCGCTGCAGGCGATAGCTGCCGTCGAGCACGCCGTTGACCCAGTCCTGGTTGTCCAGGTACCAGTCCACGGTGAAGGCGATGCCCTGCTCGAAGGTGTAGGCCGGTTCCCAGCCCAGGTCGTTCTTCAGCTTGGAGGCATCGATCGCATAGCGGCGGTCATGGCCGGGGCGATCGGCCACGTAGGTGATCTGGCTGCTGCGCGGCTGGCCATCGGCGCGCGGGCGGCGCGCATCGAGCAGCGCGCAGATGGCCTGCACCACCTCGATGTTCTGCTTTTCCGAATTGCCGCCGACGTTGTAGGTCTCCCCGACCTGGCCCTTGGCCAGCACGGTGCGGATCGCCTCGCAATGGTCGGTGACGAACAGCCAGTCGCGCACCTGCTTGCCATCGCCGTACACCGGCAGCGGCTCACCGGCCAGCGCCTTGGCGATCACCAGCGGGATCAGCTTCTCGGGGAAGTGGTACGGGCCGTAGTTGTTGGAGCAGTTGGTGGTCAGCACCGGCAGCCCGTAGGTGTGGTGGAACGCACGCACCAGATGGTCCGAGGCCGCCTTGGACGCCGAGTACGGCGAATTGGGCGCATACGGGGTGGTTTCGCTGAACTTGCCGGTTTCACCCAGGGTGCCGTACACCTCGTCGGTGGACACGTGCAGGAAGCGGAAAGCCGCCCCCTGTTCGGCCGGCAGGCCCTTCCAATGGTCGCGCACGGCTTCCAGCAGGCCCAGGGTGCCGACCACGTTGGTCTGGATGAATGCGCCCGGCCCATCGATGGAACGATCGACGTGGCTTTCGGCGGCGAAATTCAGCACGGCATCGGGCTGGTGTTCGGCCAGCAGGCGGGCCACCAGGGCGCGGTCGCCGATGTCGCCCTGCACGAACACGTGGTCCGGGTTGCCGTCCAGGCTGGACAGGGTCTTCAGGTTGCCGGCGTAGGTGAGCACATCCAGGTTCACGACCTTGATGCCGCGGGCGACGGCTTCGAGAACGAAGTTACCGCCAATGAATCCGGCACCGCCGGTGACAAGCCAAGTGGGCACTACCTGTTCTCCTGTTCTCTGAAAGCATTCCTGGCGTGCCCGCAGGCACCCCGACACAGCGGCACAGCATACATGCCAGCCGTCTTCACGACTGCCTGCTGGACGTGAACGACACCCCGGGGGGAGCACACCGGCTGCCGCGCCGCAGCAAAACCATACGCATTCGCATGGTTGCCCCAAGCCCGCTAGAATCGGGATCCCACCCCCGAACCGGTTGCTGTTGCAGGACCGGACGTTCTCCCTGTTACTGAAGGACCCCGTACCAGATGAAAATCCTCGTCGCGTACAAGCGCGTGGTGGACTACAACGTCCGCATTCAGGTCAAGCCGGACGGTTCCGGCGTGGTCACCGACGGCGTCAAGCTGTCCCCCAACCCCTTCGATGAAATCGCCCTGGAAGAAGCCCTGCGCCTGCGCGACAAGGGCATCGCCAGCGAGGTGGTGGTCGCTACCATCGCCCCGGCCGACGCCCAGGCCCACCTGCGCAACGGCCTGGCCATGGGTGCCAACCGCGCCATCCACGTCGTCACCGACCAAGCCATCCAGCCGCTGACCGCCGCCCGTGCCCTGCTCAAGCTGATCGAGAAGGAACAGCCGGAACTGGTCATCCTCGGCAAGCAGGCCATCGACGACGACGCCAGCCAGACCGGCCAGATGCTGGCCACGCTCTGGGGCCGCCCGCAGGCGACCTTCGCCAGCAAGCTGGACATCGCCGACGGCAAGGCCACGGTGGTGCGCGAAGTCGATGCCGGCCTGGAAACGCTGGAAGTGGACCTGCCGGCCGTGGTCACCACCGACCTGCGCCTGAACGAGCCGCGCTTCATCAAGCTGCCGGACATCATGAAGGCCAAGGCCAAGCCGCTGGAAACCCTGCCGCTGGCCGAGCTGGGCGTTGATGCCGCCGATACCCTGAAGATCACCCACTACGCCGCGCCGTCCAAGCGCAGCAAGGGCGTGATGGTCAAGGACGCCGCCGAACTGGTGGCCGCACTCAAGCAGAAGGGGTTGCTGTAATGAGCAAGGTTCTCGTCATCGCAGAACACCACGACGGCAAGCTCAACGCCGCCACCGCCAAGACCGTCAGTGCGGCCGCGGCCATCAGCGGCGCGCAGATCGACGTGCTGGTGCTGGCCGCCGACCCGGCCGCAGCCGCAGCCGAAGCGGCGAAGATCAGCGGCGTGACCCAGGTGCGGACCGTGGCCAATGCCGCCAATGCGCACCCGGTCGCACAGGTGCTGGCCCCGCAGATCGCCAAGGCCGCCGCCGGCTACAGCCACGTGTTCGGCCCGTCCACCACCTTCGGCAAGGACCTGATGCCGTGCGTGGCCGCCCTGCTGGGCGTGGCCCAGGTCTCGGACCTGATGGCCGTGGAAGGCAGCCATACCTTCAAGCGCCCGATCTATGCCGGCAACGCCATCATCACCGTGGAGGCCCCGGCCGACCAGACCGTGGTCGCCACCGTGCGCACCGCCTCCTGGCCGGAAGCGGCCCAGGGCGGCAACGCCAGCGTGGAAGCGATCAGCGTGGATGCGGCCCTGCCGGCCCACACCCGCTTCGTCGGCCTGGCCGCGGCCAGCAGCGACCGCCCGGACCTGCAGAGCGCCAAGCGCGTGGTCTCCGGTGGCCGTGGCGTCGGCTCGGAAGAAAACTTCAAGGTGATCTACCAGCTGGCCGACAAGCTCGGTGCCGCCGTGGGCGCCTCGCGCGCCGCCGTGGATGCCGGCTACGTGCCCAATGAGCTGCAGGTCGGCCAGACCGGCAAGATCATCGCGCCGGAACTGTACGTGGCCGTGGGCATCAGCGGTGCCATCCAGCACCTGACCGGCATCAAGGACGCCGGCACCATTGTCGCGATCAACAAGGACGGCGACGCGCCGATCTTCGAGATCGCCGACATCGGCCTGGTGGGGGATCTGTTCACCCTGCTGCCGGAGCTGGAAGCGGCACTCTGATGACGGATCGCACGCCCCCGGCACCGGCAACGCCGGCCCGCCGGGGGCGCGCGGCGGGCTGGGTGCTGGCCGTCGCGGCCATCTACCTGGCCGCCCTGTGGTACCTGGACCGCGACCGCAACATCCTGTCACGGCTGCTGGACCTTGCCGCACCGCTCGCAGCCTGCAGCCTGCTGGTCCTGGCCAGCTACATCGCACGTTACCAGCGCTGGCGCCAGGTGCTGGGCACGCTGGGCCATCCGCTGCACGGCTGGGCACCGGGCCTGCTGGCCTACCTGGCAGGCTTCGCCTTCACCGCTTCGCCCGGCAAGGCCGGCGAACTGCTGCGCATCCGCTACTTCAACTGGCAGGGAATTCCTCCGGCCACGACGTTGACGGCCTTCATCTTCGAGCGTGCGCTGGACCTGCTGGTCATCACCGCGATGGCCGTGGGTGCCGCCGCGCTGGTGCCGGTGTTCGGCATGCTCGCTGCCATCATCCTGGGCATCCTGCTGGCCCTGGCGGCGATGGGATGCCTTCCCGTCCTGGCCCGTGGCACCCACCGCGCCATCGAACACCTGCCGGGACTGCCGGTACGGCGCCTGGCGCACTTTCTGGTGGGGGGTGCCAGTGCCCTGGGCCCCTTGCTGCGTCCACGCGTGCTGGCACCGGGAACCCTGCTGGGCCTGCTCGCCTGGCTGCTGACAGCCCTGGCCTTCACCCTGCTGTGCCATGCGCAGGGCATCACGCTTGCGTGGCCGCTGGCACTGGGCATCTATCCCCTGGCCATGCTGGTCGGCGCGCTCTCCTTCGTCCCCGGGGGCGTCGGCACCACCGAAGCGGCCATTGTCCTGATGCTGGCGGCCAGTGGCGTCCCGACCGACACCGCGCTGGCCGTGGCCATCGGCATCCGCTTGGCCAGCCTGTGGCTGGCCGTGCTGGTCGGCATGTTCTCGGCCGCACTGCTGGAACTCCGCTTCCGCCCGCGGCACGCCCCATGAGCCGCAGCCCGCCTGCGCGCTGCGCCTGCAGGCGGCTTCCTTTATCATTCGCGCTGAATCCAATGGCAGCAGAAGAGGGTCCCATGCCGTACCGCGCATCCTTCCGGGCTGGGGCAGCTTCACCGTGACGGCATCACGCCCCCTGTGTGTCGATCTTGATGGCACCCTGCTCCGTTCGGACATCCTCTACGAATCGTTGCTGGCCCTGCTGGCACGCAACCCGCTGTACGTGTTCCTGCTGCCGTTCTGGCTGCTCAAGGGCAAAGCCTTCGTCAAGCGCCAACTGGCGACCCGGGTGCAGCTGCCGGCTGAAACACTGCCCTACGACGAACGCGTCCTGGACATCCTGCGCACCACCCCGCAGCGCCCGCGGGTGCTGTGCACCGCATCGGACCGCCTGCTGGTGCAACCCATCGCCGATCACCTGGGCCTGTTCGACGAGGTGATGGCCAGCGACGGCAAGACCAACCTGTCCGGCTCCCACAAGGGCGAGGCACTGGCCGCCCGGTTCGGTGAGCGTGGTTTCGACTACATGGGCAATGGCCGCGTCGACCTGAAGGTCTGGGCCCATGCCGGCGGGGCCATCGTGGTCAACAACGGCGCGGCGCTGGCCCGCGATGCCGCCCGGCAGACCGAGGTGCTGGCACACCTGCCCCCGCAGAATGGCGGGCTGCTGACCTGGCTCAAGGCGTTGCGTGTCTACCAGTGGCTGAAGAACCTGCTGGTGCTGGTGCCCCTGCTGACGGCCCACCGCTTCCTGGAACCGGTGGCCATCATCGATGCCGGCATCGCCTTCCTGGCCTTCGGCCTGTGCGCGTCGGGCGTCTACCTGCTCAACGACCTGCTGGATCTGACACCGGACCGCATGCATCCGCGCAAGCGCAAGCGGCCGTTTGCCGCCGGCACCCTGCCGCTGCTGCACGGCCTGCTGCTGGCGCCGTTGATCACCCTGGCCGGCTTCGCGCTGGCCCTGCTGTGCAGCCCCGCCTTCGCCGGCGTGCTGCTCTGCTACTACGTGATGACCCTGAGCTACTCGCTCAAGCTCAAGCGCATCGTCATGATCGATGTGGTGCTGCTGGCCGCCCTCTATACCGTACGCATCATCGGCGGTGCCATCGCGATCGATTCGGAACTGTCGTTCTGGCTGCTGGCCTTCTCGATGTTCGTGTTCCTCAGCCTGGCCATGCTCAAGCGCTACACCGAACTGGCCTCGGCCCTGGCCAACGGCAAGGAAATGGCCATCGGCCGTGGCTACGCCGTTGCCGACCTGCCGCTGGTGCAGTCACTGGGTGCGGCGGCCGGCTATATCGGGGTGCTGGTGTTCGCGTTGTACATCAACAGCCCGGAAAGCCTGGAGCTGTATGGCCACCCCAAGCTGCTGTGGCTGCTGTGCCCGATCCTGCTGTACTGGATCAGCCGCATGTGGATCGTCTCCCACCGCGGCGACATGCATGATGACCCGATCGTATTCGCCGCGACGGACCGTGGCAGCCAGATCGTCATCAGCCTGTGCGTGCTCATCGTGCTGGCAGCGATATGACCCCAGCGGCCGGCCAATCCTGGGGGCGCTACCCCCGGGCCGAGCAGCAGATCATTCCCGTACACGACCGTGGGGGTGCCCTGCCCCTGCCGCCCGATGGCAGCAGCGTGCTGCCACATGGCAATGGCCGCAGCTATGGCGACAGCTGCCTCAACCCCGGCGGTACGCTGCTGCACAGCGGTGCGCTGGACCGCTTCATCGCCTTTGATCCGGCCACGGGCATCGTGCGCTGTGAATCCGGCGCCACCCTGGCCGACATCCTGGCCATCGCGCTGCCACAGGGCTGGTTCCTGCCCGTCACCCCGGGTACCCGCTACGCCACGATCGGCGGTGCGATCGGCAACGACGTGCATGGCAAGAACCACCACCGTGCCGGCACCTTCGGCCACCACGTGCGTTGCCTGGAACTGCTGCGTAGCGATGGATCGCGCCGGCGGCTGTCGCCAGCCGATGACGATGGCCTGTTCAGCGCGACACTGGGCGGCCTGGGCCTGACCGGTTTCATCACCTGGGCCGAACTGCAGCTGCGGCGTGTGCCCGGCCCATGGATCGACACCGAATCGATCCGCTTCGGCAACCTGGACGAGTTCTTCGCGCTCTCGCGCGCATCCGCAGCGGATTTCGAATACACCGTCGCCTGGATCGACTGCCTGGCCAGTGGCCGGCAACTGGGGCGCGGGCATTTCCTGCGCGGCGACCATGCACCCGGCGACGCCCTTGCAGCCACGCCCAGTTCGGCACCGCGCCGCAGCATGCCGGTGGTGCCCCCGGTCTCGCTGGTGAACCGCCTGACCCTGCGGCCCTTCAACACGCTCTACTACTGGCGGCAGCCGGCACGGCAGGCACGCCGCCTGTCCCATTACCAAAGCTATTTCTACCCGCTTGATGGCATCAACCACTGGAACCGCATGTACGGTCCACGGGGTTTCCTGCAGCACCAGTGCGTCCTGCCCCCCCAGCATGCGCGCGAGGCAACGGCCGCCCTGCTGGCGGAAATCGCACGCAGCGGCCGCGGTTCGTTCCTGGCCGTGCTCAAGGAATTTGGTGATCGGCCTTCGCCGGGCCTGTTGTCGTTCCCGCGCCCCGGCACCACGCTGGCCCTGGATTTCCCCAATGACGGCCCGGGCCTGCTGACGATGCTCGACCGGCTGGACGCCATCGTCAGCGAAGCAGGCGGTGCCGTCTACCCGGCCAAGGATGCCCGCATGTCCGGTGCCTTGTTCCGCCAGGCATTCCCGGCGTGGGAAGCATTCTCCCGCTTCATCGACCCTCGATTCTCATCCGGCTTCTGGCGCCGGGTGATGGAGTAAGCATGCAGAAGATCCTCATCATCGGCGCCACCTCGGCGATTGCAGAGGCTGTCGCCCGTTTGTATGCCACCCGTGCGGCTGCAATCTATCTGGTGGGTCGCAATGCCGGCCGCCTGGATGCCATCGCTGCCGATCTACGGGTGCGCGGCGCACAGCGCGCCGAGTACGGTGTGCTCGACGTCAACGATGTAGGCGCACACGGTGCGCTGCTCGATGCGGCGTGGAACGCGCTGGGCGGTGTCGACACCGTGCTCATCGCGCACGGCACCCTGCCCGACCAGGCGGCCTGCGATGCCTCGGTCGAGCTGTCCCTGCGTGAGTTCGCCACCAACGGCACCTCCACCATCGCGCTGGCGGCAGCGCTGGCGCAGCGCCTGCAGCATGGTGCGACACTCGCGGTGATCTCGTCGGTGGCCGGTGACCGTGGCCGTGCCAGCAACTATCTGTATGGCAGTGCCAAGGCGGCCGTCACCGCATACCTGAGCGGGCTGGGCCAGCGGCTGCGCCCTCTGGGCGTGAACGTCCTGGTGATCAAGCCCGGCTTCGTCGATACACCGATGACCGCGGCCTTCAAGAAGGGCGCGCTTTGGGCAACCCCGGACAAGGTCGCTGCGGGCATTCTGAAAGCCATCGGCAAGCGCAAGGCCGTGGCGTACCTGCCGGGCTTCTGGTGGGCCATCATGATGGTCATCAAGAACATTCCCGAATTCGTGTTCCGCAGGATCAAGCTCTGACATGGCCGGCAACCGCCCGTCCGTGCTGGCTGTCATCGTGCGCCCCCTCCTGGTGGCCCTGTTGTGCGCCGCCGTGCTGCTGCTCGGCGGCTGCGCTGCAGCGACCGATCCCGCACTGCGCGTGGACGGTGGCTGCACGCCCGAGCATTCGCCGTTCCTGTCCCCCGACCCTGCTGTCACAGGGCGCATCACCTTCTGCGAAGGCGATGATGGCTGGACCGGTACGATCACCTCCGGCTCCTACCCTCCGGGCACGCAGCACGTTGAAGTCATGCTGGCCGGCTATCCCACCACGCCCGGGGTGACTGTCAGCGCCGTCGGCAGCGATGGACAGGCCCGGTTCGATTTTTCCACGCACCAGCCCAGGGAACGCTGGGAGCGGGTGCAGCTGGAAATACCCGCCGATATCGCACGCAGCGGCTTCTACCTGCAGATCGATGACCGCTCGACGGAAAAGTTCGGCTGGGCAGGATTCGGCGCATCCAACATAACGGCCTCGGCCGCCTTCACCCGGCACGCGCTGCCGATGCTGCTGGCCATCGTGGTGGGCAACGCATGGCTGCTGGCCTTGTCGCTGTGCCTGCCCGGTCCCCGCCGCCCTGCGCTGGAGCGTTTGCTGCAGGGCATGCTGGCGGCCGGTTGCCTGTGGCTGCTCATCTTCATCGCCTATGTCAGGTCGCCGCAGCTGGGCAGCACAACCGCCCTGCTGGTACTGGCGCTGCCCTTCCCCGCCGCGGCACTCCTCGCCCGGCGGCGCCAGGGCCCTGTGATGGCAGACATCGCAGGCCTGCAGAAAGCGTTGCTGCCGGTGCTCGCGCTGTCGTTGCTGGTGCTCTGGATCGGCCTCTATCCGTTCACCTGGAATGGCCACCCCAACGGGGACCCCGCTCTGCGCTGGCCGCACCTGTCCACCGATGCCTGGCTGCCCCTGATGTTCGGCGAAATGCTGGCGCGCGGGGCATTGGACGTGCCGATGGTGGGCGATTGGCTCAGCAGCGACCGGCCGCCCCTGCAGGTGGGTACCTATCTGCTGGTACGCGCGCTGGTGCCGGGCAGCCATGAGCTGGTTTACCAGGGCATTTCCACCTGGGCACAGGCTCTGGTCCTGCTGCCGCTTGCAGCGCTGCTGGGGCGTTTCATGGGCCGACGTGCGCAGGCCATCGCCCTGTTCACGCTGTGCCTGTCCCCCCTGATGCTGCTCAACACGCTCTATGTCTGGCCCAAGCTGCTGGCAGCGGCGTTCTCATTGATCTTCTTCATCGCCCTGTTCCCACCGCGGGGTGCCCCCAGACAGTGGGGGCTGGCGGGCATCGCCTCGGCGATGGCGCTGCTGTCACATGGCGGCTCGCTGTTCTTCCTGGTCGGCGCGGCATTGACCAGCCTGGCCTGGCATCGCCGCCAGAGCTTCATGCTGCTGCTGCGCAGCGCGCCGGTCGCGCTGGCCCTGTACCTGCCCTGGGTTGCCTACCAGAAATTCATCGACCCGCCGGGAGACCGGCTGATCAAATGGCATTTCGGCGGGCAGGTGCCCATCAGCAGCGAAGGAGCACTGCAGACCATCGCCAATGCCTACCGGCATGTCACCCCGTGGGATTGGCTTTGCGCGCGCATCGACAACCTGGCCATCGTGTTCAAGGGCACCTTCACCGGGCCGCTCGATGCCGTGCGCATCACCTACCTGCATGATGCCACCACGTGGAAGCAGTTCATCGACAACGATTTCTTCCACACGTTCCATTCCCTGTGGTTCGCCTCACCCCTGCTGTTGATTCCCTGCCTGGCCGTGCTGTACGCACGGGGGCGGCGTGTACGCATGCCCGTGCCTGTGCTGCCCTCGCTGCTGCAGATGGTCATCACCACCGCGCTGTTCATCCTGGTCTGGACGACGGCCATCTTCGAGGGCGGCACGACCACCATCAACACCGGCGCCTATGCCGGCCAGCTGATGCTGCAGCTGGCCGTGCTGGCCGCAGCCTGGTGCACGCGCAGCGCCCTGTTCTACGTGATCTGCTCGGCAAACATCGTGGTCGCGGCAACGGCCTACGTACTGGACCGCCACCTGCTGCCGGGGCAGCAGGCGTTCTACCTGCTCGGCGCGGTACTCTTCGCCGGTGGCCTGCTGCTGTCCTTGATCGCAGCAACACAGGAGACGGACCGCAACCACGCTTTGGCATGACCCGCTCCCGGTCCCTTTGACTCGCGCAGTGGTGCCACGCACTCTAGCCAGGGAAACGCCGGACCCGCTGATCCACTGCCCATTCATGTTTCAACAACGAAAAGAATCAGGACGATGCCCGATATTGATCTCGATCTAGATGTTCTCTACCAGCACCGGTTCCCGGAAGAGGAACTGGCCAACAAGAACCGGATCTGGAAAGTACTGTGCACCGGCTACCTGAATCGTTATGTCGCGCCCAGCGACACCGTTGTCGACATCGGGGCCGGCTACTGCGAGTTCATCAACAACATCCCCGCGGCGAACAAGATCGCCGTGGACCTCAATCCGGATATCCGCCGGTTCGCCCACGATGACGTCCACATCATCAATGAATCGTGCACGGCCGTCAGTTCGATCCCCAGCGAGAGCGTGGACGCGGTGTTCATGAGCAATTTCCTGGAGCACCTGCCCAGCAAGGACCTGGTGCTGCAGACGCTCCGCGAAAGCGCGCGCATGCTCAAGCCGGGGGGACGCGCCATCATCCTGCAGCCGAACATCCGCTTCCTGTATGACGAGTACTGGGATTACTTCGACCACCACACCGCGCTCAGTGACCGCAGCCTGGTGGAAGGGGTGCTGATGGCCGGGCTGGAGCCCCGGGTGGTGATTCCGCGCTTCCTGCCCTACACCACCAAGAGCAGGTTGCCGCAGGCACCCTGGCTGGTATCGCTGTACCTGCGCATCCCGCTGGCCTGGCGTGTGCTGGGCAAGCAGGCACTGGTCGTGGCCTACAAGCCCGGCTGAGTTTCCGTCAACGTATTCCGAGTTCGTCCATGGCACAGAAGCATGAAAAAATCGTCCTGACCGGGGCTGCAGGCCTGGTGGGGCAGAACCTGATCGTCGAGATGAAGCAACAGGGCTATACGCACCTGGTCGCCATCGACAAGCACGCGCACAACCTCCAGATGCTGCGTGACCTTCATCCCGATGTGCAGACGGTGCTGGCGGACCTGGCCGAACCCGGTGACTGGGCCGAGGCCTTCGAGGGCGCCCGCCTGGTCGTACAGCTGCATGCGCAGATCACCGGCAAGACCACCGACCTGTTCGTGCGCAACAACCTCACCGCGACGCAGCACGTGCTGGCAGCCTGCAAGGCAGCCGCCGTGCCCTTCATGGTCCACATCAGCTCTTCGGTGGTGAACTCGGTGGCCAAGGATGACTACACCGACACCAAGCGCGAGCAGGAAGCCATGGTGGCCGCCAGCGGCCAACCCCACTGCGTGCTGCGGCCGACGCTGATGTTCGGCTGGTTCGACCCCAAGCACCTGGGCTGGCTGTCGCGCTTCATGGCACGCACGCCGGTGTTCCCGATCCCCGGTGATGGCCGGTTCATGCGGCAGCCGTTGTACGAACGTGACTTCTGCCGGTGCATCGCCCGATGCATCGACACCGAGCCGCAGGGCCAGGTCTTTGACATCGTCGGCGACACCCGCGTGGATTACATCGACATCATCCGCACGATCAAGCGCGTGAAGAAGCTGCGCACCCTGATCGTGCACATCCCGATCGGCTTCTTCGCATTCCTGCTGCGTACGTTCGCCCTCTTCAGCAAGAAACCCCCCTTCACCGCCGACCAGCTCAAGGCGCTCAGCGCCGGTGATGACTTCAAGGGCATCGATACCCAGGCCGTGTTCGGCGTGACGCAGACGCCATTCGAGGACGCCATCCGGGAAAGCTATACCGATCCGCGCTACAGCCACATCGTGCTGCAGCGCTGAGCCCAGAAAAACCAGACGGAAGAAGATTGGAATGAGCAAATTCGCCATCATCGGCAGCGGCCCCATGGGGCTCATGGCAGCGCTCGAGCTGCTCAAGCAGGGCCGCCAGGTCGATGTCTACGAACGCGACGACCGCATCGGCGGCATGTCCGCGGACTTTGACTTCGATGGCCTGCGCATCGAACGCTACTACCACTTCATCTGCAAGACCGACTACCCCCTGTTCGCGCTGCTGGAGGAGATGCAGCTGTCCGACCGCCTGCACTGGACGGACACGAAGATGGGGTACTACTACCAGGGCAAGCTGCACAAGTGGGGCACGCCGTTCGCGCTGCTGGGCTTCCCGCACCTTGGCCTGGTCGACAAGGTCCGCTACGCCCTGCACGTGATGCACACCAAGGGCATCCAGGACTGGACCGCGCTGGACAAGGAAAACGCGCGTGACTGGATCACGCGCTGGATCGGCCCGAAGGCCTACAAGGTCATGTGGGAGAAAGCCTTCGCCCTGAAGTTCTTCGAATACCAGAACGACCTGTCGGCGTCGTGGATCGGTACCCGCATCAAGCGCGTGGCGCTGTCGCGCCGCAACCTGTTCAACGAAAGCATGGGTTACCTGGAAGGGGGCTCGGCCGTGCTGCTGGAGAAAATGGCAGCCGAGGTGACCCGCCGCGGTGGGCGGATCCTGCTGTCACGGCCGATCGAGGAAGTCACCGCCGTGGACGGGAAAGTCACCGGCATCCGCACGGCCGATGGGCACCAGGACTATGACGTGGTGGTTTCCACGGCGCCGATCCAGTACGTGCCGAAGATGGTTCCCGCGCTGCCCGATGCCTTCGCGCAGCAGGTCGGTGCCATCGAGAACATTCCCGTGGCATGCGTGATCCTGAAGCTGTCGCAGCCGGTCAGCGAGAACTTCTGGATGAACATCAGCGATGACCGCATCACCATTCCCGGCCTGATCGAATACAGCAACCTCAACCCCGGCAAGGGCCCCGGCGAGCACATCGTGTATGCCCCGTACTACATGCCCAAGACCCACCCCAAGTGGCAATGGAGCAACCAGCAGCTGATCGAGGAAGTCATCAGCTACCTGCCGATGATCAACCCGGCGTTCAAGCCGGAGTGGATCCGGGCCACGCACTGCCATCGCTACGAGTTCGCCCAGACCATCTGCCCGCCCGGCTTCCAGGACAGGCTGCCGCCCATGAGGACGCCGCTGCAAGGCTTCTTCATGGCCGACACCGCCTATTACTACCCGGAAGACCGCTCGATCAACGAAAGCATCGCCGTCGGCAGCACCCTGGCCAAGGCGGCACTGCAGGGGACGGCCAGCCCGTGAGCACCGCTGCGTCTTCGCGCCAGTTCGTGCTGTTCCTGGCGGCAGGCGGCCTTGCCGCCGCCGTCAACTTCGGCTCGCGTATCGTGCTGGGCCATTGGATGGGCTATGTCCCGTCCATCGTCATCGCCTACCTCCTGGGCATGATCACCGCGTTCACGCTCAACAAGCTGTTCGTGTTCGGGCAGGCCAGCAACCGCGTCCACCACCAGATCATGTGGTTCGTGGCGGTCAACCTGGCCGCCGTGGTGCAGACCATCGCGATCAGCCTGCTGTTCGCGCACTGGCTGCTGCCACTGCTGGGCGTGGATTTCCACAATGAGACCATCGCCCATGCCATCGGCGTGGCGGTTCCGGTGTTCACCAGCTACATCGGGCACAAGCGCCTGTCATTCCGGGCATGAGCGTGCCGTGCAGACCCTCATGACCCTCCTTCCCATCGCCCAGCACCGCATGGAGAACAGACCTGCGTGAACCAGAACATCCTGGACAATCGCGCCCCCGGCGGCGCCACCCGGTCCGCCGCCACCGCCGATGCCCCACGCTGGCACCGGCGGGTGGGAGCACTGTGGTTGCTGGGAGGGCTGGCGATCCTGTTGACCACGGTCATCGGCGTCGTCATGCACTTCTCGTCCACGCTCTACATGGACGAGTGGGACGGCATGATCGGCTTCTGGCAGAAGATCAACAACGGTGATGCCGGGGCCTGGTGGGCACAGCACAACGAGCACCGCATCGTCCTGACGCGGTCGCTGTTCTGGCTCGACCTGCACTTCTTCAAGGGCCAGGGCTACCTGCTCATCCCGGCCAACGTCCTGCTTCACCTGGCCATTGCCGGTGTCTTCATCATCGGGTACATCCGCTTCGCCACCCAGCGCCATTCACTGGCGGTCATTGCCGGCGTGGTGCTGCTGGGGCGGTTCCTGTGGATGCAGGACGACAACCTGACCTGGGGGTTCCAGAGCCAGTTCATCGCCGTCTACTTCTTCGCCATCGCCGCCTTCCTGGTCTACAGCCGTGCACGCGCCGATGGCAGCTGGGTACCGCAGGGCGCTGGACTGCTGCTGGCGCTGGTGTCGATGCTCAGCATGAGCAACGGCCTGATCGCCTTCCCGATCCTGGTCGCGATGTCATTCATGCTCGGGTTGAAGTGGAAGCACCGGGTGCTGTCGATCATCGCCATGGCAGCCGCCTGGGCGATCTACTTCCGTGGCTACCACAGCCCCCCCTACCACGCCTCCCCGGTGGATGGCCTGCTGCACCACCCCCTGCAGGTAGCCCATTACGCACTGAATTTCCTGGGCTCCCCCATCGCCTTCCTCGGCGCCGGCCAGGCATCGGCCTTCGTGGCTGGCATCCTGCTGCTGGCGGCCATGTTGGCGATGAGCCTGCACCTGCTGCGCCGTGGCACGTTGAACAGCTACCGCCTCTACATCGGCGCCACCTTCGCCTTCGCGGCTGCGGCCGCCGTGCTGGCCGGCAGCGGGCGCTACAACCTGGGCATCGAGACCGCAGTGGCCAGCCGCTACACCACGCCGGCCCTCATCGCCTGGGTCAGTGCCTTCCTGCTGTTTGCCGATATCGCCAGCAAGGCACGGTTCTGGGCCGTGGCCGCCGTGCTGGCGGCCACCATGCTGCCGGCAGGCCTGTGGAGCCAGCACGCCATGCTGACCATGCCACCGCAGCCTTTCTACCGGGATGTCGCGGTACTGGGCGTCAAGATGGGGGTCCGCGATGGCAGCTACATCGACTGGATGTTCCCGCGTTCCGGCCAGGACATCGTGGTACCGCTGATGAACTACGCCGACTCGCAGGGCCTGTCGGTCTATGGCAGGGACTGGGCGAGGTCGATCGGAACACTGGCGTTCGCACGCGATCGTGTCGATGCATCGGTATGCCAGGGCTCGCTGGACGATGCCAGGGCAATCGAGGGTGCGTGGCTGCTCAACGGCTGGGCCCGGGCACCTGCCGATGCGTCGGCCAAGTTGATCGTGCTGACCGGACGGGATGACGCTACGGTGGGCTACGGCGTGCTGGGCGAGGTCCGCCCCGATGTCGCCCGCAGTGTCGCCGGTGCATCCGGAACGACAGGCTGGCGGGGCTACGTCATCCACGCAGAAGGCCCTGTCAGTGCCTGGCTGTATACCCGCGGCCACTTCTGCCCGCTCGCCGCCAACATCGATTTCCGCCCATGATCCGCACATCACTCCTGGCGCTCGCCCTCTGCCTGGCCACCGGATGCACGCGCGCACCCACGCCGGTGGTGGCGCCCCCCCAGGCGGCGGCAGCGACCCCGGCTCCCGCCGGTCCGCCGTGCCTGGCGGCGGTGATCCACGACCTGCAGCAGCAGTGGCCCGGCAACGCCACGGTCAACATCGTCGCGTTCGGGCACAGCGTGCCCGCAGGCTACGGCACCACCCCGCAGGTTCAGAAGCGTGATGCCTATCCGCGGCTGCTGGAAGATGCCCTTGCCAACGCGTACCCGTATGCCGTGCTGAATGTCATCACCGCAGGCGTGGGGGGCGAGAACTCCACGCAGGGCCGTGCACGCTTCCAGCGCGATGCGCTGGACCATCACCCCCGGGTGGTGCTGATCGACTATGGCTTGAACGATCGCGCGCTTCCATTGGCCGAATCCACGGCCAACCTCGAAAAGATGATCGAAGCCAGCCGTGCGGCCGGCGCCTGCCCGGTCCTGCTGACCCCGACCTGGGACGAACAGGCCGATCCGCAACGCAGCGACGACACGCTTGCACAGCAGGCAACGATGATCCGGCAGCTGGGGCACGATGCGCAGGTTCCCGTCGCCGACAGCCTGGCTGCATTCCAGGCCTATCCCGGCGACCGCGCTGCACTGATGGCACAGTTCAACCACCCCAACCGCCAGGGCCACCAGCTCGTCCTGGAACGGTTGCTGCCGCTGTTCCTGCCCACCCCGCCATGACCGGCCCGTGCCGGCGCACGCAGGCCCGCTAGCGGGGCGTGGGCGCGTCGGTACGGTGCAGGGACACGGCCGCTGTGCTGCACAGCCGCTGCTGGCTGCCATCTGCCTGCACCAGGCGGATCTGCGCATCCCCCGCCAGGCGACTTACGTCCAGATACGCCTCGAACCCCGCATATTCCAGGCCGGGCTGCTGGAAATAGGCGGCCACGTCGGGGCGCGCCACACGGCGTGCCGTCACCGTATGCCAGCTACCGTCCTGCCCGGTTGCCAGCAGCAGGGTGCCCTGGTTCGGCACGCCCTTCACCGCATCCACGGCCGCCCATCCGCGCACCAGCACCATGCCGGCCGCCGCATCCATCGGCGCTGCGGCCACCGGTCGGTGGTCGAACTCATCGATGCTGCAGTTGCCGCCGGTGGCGTAATGCTCCGGTGCCATGGCCGCCTGCTGCCGGCCCAGCAGCACCGCATCGGCCTGCTCCGACGGCGGCACGGCCAGCGGTGCAAAGCGCAGGTGGTACGCCTGCTGCCAAAGCAGGCGCGTTCCACTGCCACCGGATACGCCCATCGCCACAACCCGCCGTTTTCCAAGCAGCGCCTGCCGGTGATGGGAGGCCAATGCCACGTACTCGTCGGCGCGGGTGAGGGTCGGGGAAAGCAGGAATCCCGTCCGTGCCATGCCCGCAACGAGGCGGAACCGGGCGGTGTCCCCGTTCTCGTAGCGCACCCACAGCGACAGCGGAGGGGCCTTGTAGGCCATCGACGCCAGGCGCCCGGCCAATGTGGGCTGGATGTCCAGGGTGATCCACACCGGGTCGTCCCAGGCAGGCACCGGCACTTCCTGCCCCAGCACTGCAGCCACCTGCACGCCATTGCCGGGAACCAGCGCGCTCCCGTTCCCGGGCCGCCGCTCCAGGACCGCGAATTCCCCCTCGATCGCCACGGGAGCGAACGTTCCCAGCAGCGGAAGCCAGCTCGCGCCGTCCTCGATCGAGGGGTATCGCCCGTCGATCGGGTTCAGGTTGAAGTACACGCGCTGGGGTGGGTTGCGCTGCAGGTGCAGGGCATTGGCCTGCACCAGTCCCGGGGTGTAGGCCGAGTAGCTCTGCAGGATCGGGCGTGGCGCCCAGGGCTGCCCGGCGGCGATCATCGGGGTCAGATCCCACGGATAGACATCCGCGCGCATCGTCGCCCGGGCAAAGGGCGGCCGGTCGCCCAGCCGCGAGGTTTCCTGCCTGAAGCGGGCCGCAAGCTCGCCAGGGTGCGCGATACGGGTCCAGAGGCCGGCGATGGGGCTGCGCACCATCTCCAGCAGGCGGGCCTGCATGGCCTGCGGCGCCATCGGCACATAGCCATGGGAAATCACGGCCCATCCCATACAGCCAAGCAGCAGCGCCACCGGCCCCCTCCCCGCGCCCGCGCCGGGGCTGAAGCAGATCAGCAGGCCGAGCAGCAGCAATGCTGCCGCAGCGATGACGGCATGCTGTTCATCGTGGCGGACGAAGCTCGATTTGAAGATCAGGAACAGATACGCCGCCACCAGCAGGGGAACATGCCGCTGCCCGCGCCCCGCGGCAAGCACCGCAACGCCGAACATCAGGCCCCCCGCCACGAGGAACACCACGATGTCGCGTGACCGCCCCTGAACCGACATCGCCTCGGTGTACCCGGAAATGATCGGCACCTGCGCCAGGAAGTAGCCTGGCAGGTCGGCCAATGCCTGGCCGCACGCCCACCATGCCAGGAGCATCACCAGCAGCACGATTGCCGGCATCGCCACTGCCCGTGCCGGTGAGGCGCGCCGGCTCAACCACATCGCGACGGCCATGGAGAAGACGACCATCACGGTGACATTGCCCTTGGCCAAGGGAAGAATCGCCATGGCCGCACACAGCAGGCAGATCACCAGCAGGTGGGCCGCCCTGCCCAGCCGCTGCCGCGCGACAACGCAGGGCAGCAGCACCGGCAGGAACAGGAACAGCGCGTCCCGCCATCCATGCCAGGCCGAGGACCAGATCAGTGCGAGCACCACCGGCAGAAGCAGCAGCAGGGCCCGGCGGGACGGCGCCAGCAGCGCGAAGAAACCTGCCGACACCGCAAGCCCGGCAAGCAGGGAGCCGACGATCATCAGCGTGTCGGTCGCCGGATGGAAAAGCCCGGTGTAGACCGATGCCCAGGGGCCGAACGTGAAGACAATGTCCTTGCCAAACCGCAGATGCTCGGCGACAGCAACGTTCATGGCATAGGCCCAGGAACCATCCACGCCCGTTACCGGCATCGCCGGATTGAACGGAACAACCCACAGCAGGGTCAGGATGCATGCCAGCGCGGCGGCAAGCCCCTGCCATGTGCTGCTGCCACTCTTGGCGCCGCCGATATCGTTGTTCATGCTCGCCCTGATGGTTCACGGTGCCTGGCACCCATGCGGCAACGTCGTGGCCCGCCTGCTGGCGGGGCCGGCGACGGAACGCCCGGGCTCTGGCGGACGATTGTACGTCCACTGCAGGGCATGGCATGCGTTGCGGTTCCCGCTCCAGCGACAGCGCGGCCGGTGCACTGGCCCTACCCGGGACCGGGGCCGATCAGGGAGGCAGCACGGCGATGCCCTGGTCTTCGTAATCGTCGTGGCACAGCCGTTCGCCCGGCGCCCGTGTGGTCCCGGCGAAATAGCCGGCCTGTTCAATCCACAACACGAACAGCCGCTCGATCACGTGGGCCAGCGTGGCATCGAGCTGCCCCGCTTCGGGATCGAATTCCCCCAGGGAGATCGCACGTTCACGCAGCGCATTCAAGGCCGCTGGACGGAACCAGAACATCGTGCCGGCGAAGAAGCCAAGCCGGATGCATGCATCCTCGATGCCGGTCTCGGCCGCCAGCCGCCGCAGGCGCTCCTCGTTGCCGCCCCAGAACCGGGCATTGCTGACATAGGCCCGTTCCGGGCCGACAATGCCGCACCCGGGTTCATGCGTGAACGCCTGCAGGATCTTCAGCACCGTATGCGAGGACCCCAGCAGCGATTTCATCAGGTCGTCGCGCCACTGGCCGCCAGCACCGTGGTAGACGCTTTTCTTGGAATGCAGCTTGCACACCGCGTCATAACGATCGAGCAGGCCGGTGTTGAGCAGACTGACGAACGGGCCCACGTCACGGCCGATGTTGGGGTGCACATAGACGAACGCCCGCACGTTGCGTTCCTGGAAGAAACGGACGGCGACCCGCCGGTCGGCCACCGACTTCACTGAAACGAACAGATCATGGTCGACGATCATGTTGCGCATGTAGCCATGGATCGCACCGATCAGGTCCATGTGGTACAGGTGCAGCACAATCGCAAAACGCGCCTTGAGGCTGTCGGCCCGGATCGCCGTGACACCATAGCGCTGCAGTTCGTCCTGCGTCGGTGCGTCGCCGCGGGTGGTCACCAGTGGCATCGCGGTACTGCGCGTTGAGCGCATCCGTGCCACCTCTTCCTCCACGCGGGCCAGCATCGCAGGGTCGTCGATCAGGTTGGACAGGCCCACATCGGCAACGCCGTTGGGGTCATCGCGCAGCACTTCGGTCTTGATGAACCCGAACTGCCGGTACAGGTCGTCCCAGAGGTAATGGACGGGGTTGGCCTGCTGGATGTCGAACTTCCCCGGGGGCCCCACCCGGGCCGGGGCGGCATCACGCTCACGCTTGCGCTTCAGCCGGGCGGTCAGCTTGCGCATGCCCTGCGCATCGGGCTCGAACGCCGATGCGATCCGCACGCCGTGATGCAGCAGCCACTGCGTCAGGCCGATCTCATAGGAAAGAATGATCTCCCACTTGTCATCGAGCACGCGCACATCGCGCCAGAACTGGTGGAAGTACTGGCTGAAGAACACATTCCTGCGGAACACCAGGAAATAGGACTGCAGGTGGCGGCTGACCTGGCGGGACTCGGTCATGCCCCAGACACCGCAATCGACGTTGCGCATCTTCGCGAAGGCCCGGTCCAGGCCTGCCGGGTCGATCATCAGCACGCTGTCATTGGCGATGATCAGCTCGTCGTAGGAATACAGCCCTTCCACGGCCAGCACGCCGGTGCGGAAGGAATAGAAGTCGTAACCGACGTTCTCGCGGATGATGACCGTGATCCGCGCATCCAGGCTTTCCGCCGCGTCCGGCGAAAGCCGGGTGGACACCAGCACGATGCGCTCGGCATGCTGCAGCAGGCCGTCCAGCAGGTCGCGGGTGAAACGGGTCAGCCGGCCTTCGGCATCGAAATGGGCAACAACAGCAACGCGGCGGACCGCCTTCATGCCTTCCACGCGTGATAGACCCGCACCGCGAACGTGCGCAGGCGGGGGAACGGGCGCAGGCAGCGTCCGACCAGCGCACGCAGGCCCGGGCGCGGCACCGACGAAATGCCCTGCGGATTGGTCCGCCGCACTTCGGCCGACAGCAGCACCACGTCGTTGACAAGGCGTTCACGGTCTTCCAGCAGGGCCTTCATGCGCTCACCACCCACCGCATGCAGCAGGCCCTTGTCCTTCATCAGCACATCCTGGGCGGCCGGTGTTCCATGAAGCGCCGCATGCGTGGCCTCCAGGTAACCCAGCCCGTTCTTCAGGTCCGGCTCGAGGTGGCAGCCTTCGCCCCACTCGTTCCAGGCATTGATGAACACCAGCTGGTCCTCCGGCGCGTTGTTCACGCGCGTGTACTCCACCAGCCGGGTGAGCCAGTACTGGTAGATCGACGGTGATGCGCCGACCAGCGTGTGCGAAGTGTGCTGGCGCCGCGCCGTGTTGTCCCAGGAAGGCACGATGCCGCGATACCAGCGGAAGTCCGGCTTGGGACGGCTGATCGACTGGGCGACCACCTTGCGGTAGTCCACCAGGCCGCCGCGGAACTCCGGGTTGGTGATCTCCACGGCGTGGGTCACCCGGTTTTCAGCACCGATGAACGTATGCGGCGGGAACTCGACCGCTGCATCGAACCCCCACTCGTGCGGGTCCACGATGCCATAGAACTGCACGGCCGCCAGGTGGATTTCGCCAACACCGTGCTCACGGGCCACCGTGCGCCAGCGTTCAACGGTCTCCTTCGCATCGGGGAACAGGTCGGCGCGGTACACCAGCAGCATGGGCTTGCCATCGACCTTGATGGCCCGGCGGTCCTTCAGCAGCGGCAGGATGTCTTCCATGAAGCGGCGGTCTTCATCGGCGCCATGCTTCTGTTCCAGCAGCACATCCTTTTCCAGGCCGTCCCAGGTGCGCGTCCAGTTCTCGTTGGCCCAGCACACGCAGAACGGGAATTCGATGTCGCTCTTGAGATAGTTGTCCAATGGCAGCTCCAGGATGCGGCGGCCATCGAACCAGTAGTAGTAGAAGCAGAAGCCATGGATGCCATACAGCGCGGCCAGCTCGGCCTGCGCACGCATGTTGTCGATCAACCGCAGGTCATAGAAGCCCAGCTCGCGCGGAATATGCGGCTGGTAGTGCCCGACGAAGTTGGGCCGGCCTTTTGCAACATTGGTCCATTCGGTAAAGCCCGGGCCCCACCACTCGGAGTTTTCCGCTACGGGGTGGTATTGAGGCAGATAGAAGCAGATAGGCTTGACGTCAGACATATTCATCCCAAAAAAGCGGTTCATGCACCCCGGCACGGGGCTGGAAGGCGTTGAATCCAGGGGGTTTTTTCCTCGCCGCCAGAGCACCGGGGCGGGGGGATTCCTCGATCCCCGGGCAGCCTAGCAGCCGCCCTGTGGGCGTGGCGTCGATCAACGACGCCACCAGGGCCGCAGCAGCTTGTCCAGCTTCTGCTTCTGGGCATCGAGCTGCGTGCTCAACAGCGCCTGCACGTCCTCCGTGGACCGGGTCCGCTCCTCGGCCACGACGCGGCGCAGCCCTTCCATGGTCACCGCACTCTGTTCGGCCTGCTGGCGCTGCAGCTGCAGCTGCTCTTCGGCCAGGCGCACGCGCTCACGGCCGTCACGCACCTCCTGTTCCAGCTGCAGGCAGCGTTGCTGCAGCTCGTGGCCCAGCGTACCCAGGCGGTTCACTTCGCTGCGGGCATCGGTCAAACCGGCCTGGACACGCTCGATTTCCTCGGCACGCTTGATGTTGCTGCCCAGGACATCGAACAGGCGGTTGATCGGGGCGAAGCCGCCAGCGCCGGCACGGGCCGCCAGGTCGGCCAGCGCCGGGACGTGCTGCCTGCCCACCAGCAGAACCCCCAGCCCATGGGTATGGGTGAATTCAAACGCCGGGTACTGCCTGCTGATTTCGGACCAGTACTGCCAGACGCCGAAACCGCGTTCACGGACGCAGGTGTCGTGGAAGATCACCACGGCACGGTCGGAAAGCTTCGGCAGCCAGCTCTCGAAGTCCTCGCGCACGGCGTCATACGTATGCAGACCATCGATGTGCAGCAGGTCAACGCTGCCATCGGCGAAATAGGGAAGGGCCTCATTGAAGCGCATGCGCAGCATCTCGGAAATGCCCGCATAGTTGCGCTGCTGGTAATCGCGCAGCGTGTTGTAGATCTCATCGCCATAGTAGCCGGCGTGCTCATCCCCTTCCCAGGTATCGATGGCGAACACGCGCGTGGTCTGCCCCTGTTCCTGCACCGCCTGGCAGAAGGCCAGGAACGACGAACCGCGATGGGTGCCCAGCTCGACGATCGACTGCGGCTGCAGCTGCTCCACCAGCCAGGAGGCAAAAGGAATATGCCCCAGCCATGCGCTAAACGACACCTCGCGCGGGGAAATCAGCATGCTGTTCGAAAGCGGGAAATCGTTCATGGGGCGCTTGGGTTCTTGGAAGTCAATAACAGGGTCAGGCCACGGCGGCGGAAATGAACGCCTCGACGTCCCCTCCGCACAGTAGGGACTCGAACAAACGGATGCGGTCGATCGGCCAGTTCCACCAGGCGATGGCCTGCAGGCGGGCCACCGTCTGCGCGTCATAGCGGGTGCGTACGACCCTGGCGGGATTGCCGGCAACGATGGCATAGGGCGGCACATCACGCGCGACTACCGCACCGGCACCGATGCAGGCGCCATCACCGATGGTTACCCCCGAGACGATCATGGCGCCATGGCCGATCCAGACATCGTTGCCGATGACGGTCGGCCCCTTCGTGTGCGGGTGGCCGTCATGGCCGGCGCCGGGAGAATTGAGCGCGATGCGCAGCGGGTAGGTGGTCACCCAGTCCAGCCGGTGTTCACCACCGCCGAAGATCACCACGTCATCGGCGATCGAACAGAACGCGCCGATCTGGATGCGTTCGCCTTCGGACCACACCTTCAGCTGCGGCGACCCGTAGGTATAGCGCCCCACGCTGATGCGCGGGTCGGTGCTGGCCAGGGGCGGAATGAAGCCGTGCGCCTCGGTCACGCGGGGCGTGCCGGTGCTCATTGCGGTTCTCCGGCGCGCGTCATGGTCACTTCATCGAAGGGGATGCCCACCAGGCCATAGCGCAGCTTCGGCGACGCCACCCGGATCAGCACCGCGTCATGCAACCATGCATGCTGCGTGTTGGTATACGGATCGCCGTCGGCGATGGATACGGTCATCGAATATTCGCCATTGGGCAGCAGTGGCAGGGTGAACCGGAACGAGGCCTCCAGGCGCGTACCGCCCTCCACTTCCATGGGAGGCTGGATGTAGGTATAGGTGTGCTCACCGAACAGCGACTGGCCCAGGCGGTCCTTGACGAAGAAGCCGATCAGCGGGCTCTTCAGCGGCTCGTGCGCCGTCGCCCGGATTTTCAGCACCACGTGCTCGCCACCGGCGAACGTGGTGAACGGCTCGCCCTGGTCGTTGCACAGGGTGACCGCATCGATGCTGGCCACGCCGGACTGCCATCCCGCCGAATTGGCCACATTGTCGAACAGCTCGACCTTCAGTTCCTTTTCCACGCGTGCCGGCGCAGGTACGCCCGGCGTGGCCGCCGCACTGGCTGCTGCCTGCCGCGACTGCAGCTTTACGGTATCGCCGTAGACTTCCTGGGAACAGTATTCGATGTAGGCATTGCAGGTTTCCTGCGCGGTGCCATGCATGCGCATGTCGCCACGATCCAGCCAGACCGCACTCTGGCAGAAATTCAGCACGGAAGACGTGTCGTGGCTGACGAACAGCAGGGTCCCGTTCTCGCGGAACTTGCGCAGGTAACGCATGCACTTCTGCACGAAAATGGCATCGCCCACCGCCAACGCTTCGTCGATCACCAGGATGTCCGCATCCACATGGGCGATCACGGCAAAGGCCAGGCGCACGTACATGCCGCTGGAATAGGTCTTTACCGGCTGCTCGAGGAAATCACCGATGTCGGCAAAGGCGACGATATCGTCGTACTTGCGGTCGATATCCTCGCGCGACAGGCCCAGGATCGAGGCGCTCATGTAGACGTTCTCGCGCCCGGTGAATTCGGGGTTGAAGCCGGCACCGAGCTCCAGCAGGGCCGCCACGCGGCCGCGGACGCTGACCTCGCCGGTCGTGGCCTGCAGCGTGCCGCAGATGATCTGCAGCAGGGTGGATTTGCCCGAGCCGTTGCGGCCGATGATGCCGACCGTGTCGCCACGCCGGACCTCGAAGTCGATGCCCTTCAGCGCCCAGAACTCGCGGTAGTACATTCCCGCCGGACGCCCCAGGAAGCGCGACAGGCGCGGCAGCAGTGCCTGCTTCAAGCGGTCCTGCGGCTGTGCGTAGACCTGGAAGCACTTGGTGACACCGGAAACGCGGATCGCCAGATCGTCCGGTTCCCGCGGGGAGGCGTTAGATGACATCGGCAAAACCTCGGCGCATCTTGTGGAAGCAGACATAGCCGAGCCAGGCAACGACCGCAGCGAGCAGCGCGTACTTGCCCAGGCCGATGAAATCCGGCGTCTTGCCCCAGATCAGCACGTCACGGGCCTGCTCGATGATGAAGGTGAGCGGATTGAGGTAGATCCATTTGCGCATGGATTCGGGCAGGGCGTGGACGGGATAGAACACCGGCGCCAGGAACAGCAGGACCGTGGTGAAGATGCCGGTCATCTGCCCGATATCGCGGACGAAGACACCCAGCGCCGACAACAGCCAGGCCAGCCCCATCGTGAACAGCACCAACGGGAAAATGACCAGCGGGAAGTAAAGCGCGGTCACCGGCAGGACGCCCCGGATCAACAGCTGGGCCAGCAGCAGCACGACCAGGGTCACCAGGGCATGGAACAGCGCTGCGCCCATGGCCACCCAGGGCAGCGTGTCCAGCGGGAACACCACGCGTTTGACATAGCTGGCATTGCCGACGATCAGGCTGGGGGCACGGTTCACGCACTCGGCAAAGATACCGTGCACCAGGATGCCCACGAACAGGATGATCGCGAAATCCCCACGGTGCGCCGTGTCCCCGCCCCAGCGGGCGTTGAACACGACCGAGAACACGAAGGTATAGACGGCCAGCATCAGCAACGGGTTGAAGAAGGACCATGCCAGGCCCATCAACGAGCCCCGGTAGCGGCTGATCACCTCGCGCTTGGCCAGCTGGTAGATCAGCACGCGATTGCTGGCAAAGCTGCGGACCAGCGCCAGCGGCGAAACCGAAACACCGGCGGATGACACGGTCATCTGGTTCACGCGGTGGCACCTGCCAGCGTCCGCTCCAGATCCACCTGCAGGTCCCCCAGCTCTTCCACGCCCACGCTCAGGCGCACCAGCGCATCGCTGATGCCCAGCTGTTCACGGCGCGCGACCGGGATCGAGGCGTGGGTCATCACCGCCGGGTGGTTGACCAGGCTTTCCACGCCGCCCAGCGATTCGGCCAGGGTGAACAGCTCGGTCTTCTCGCAGAAGCGCTTGGCCGCCTCGAAACCGCCCTTGAGCACGATCGAGACGATGCCGCCGTAACCGGCCATCTGCGTGCCGGCCAGCGCGTGCTGCGGGTGCGAGGGCAGGCCCGGGTAGATCACCTTCTCGATGGCCGGGTGCGTTTCCAGCCACTGCGCCAGGGCCAGCGCGTTGGCGCAGTGCGCCTTCATGCGCAGCGGCAGGGTCTTCAGGCCACGCAGCGCCAGGAAGCTGTCGAACGGGCCCTGCACGCCGCCGATGGAGTTCTGCAGGAAGGCCATCTGCTCGGCCAGTTCGGCGTTGTCACCGACCACCACCATGCCACCGACCATGTCCGAATGGCCGTTGAGGTACTTGGTGGCCGAGTGCAGCACCAGGTCCGCGCCCAGCGCCAGCGGGCGCTGCAGCATCGGCGAGGCGAAGGTGTTGTCCACCACCACGATCAGGCCATGGCGCTTGGCGATGGCGGCCACCGCGGCGATGTCCACGATCTTGAGCATCGGGTTGGTCGGGGTTTCGATCCAGACCATCTTCGTCTTCGGCGTGATCGACGCTTCGAAGGCGGCCAGGTCGGTCAGGTCCACGAAGCTGAAATCCAGCCCGGCGGTGCGGCGGCGCACGCGCTCGAACAGGCGGAAGCTGCCCCCGTAGATGTCATCCATCGCCACCACATGGCTGCCGGCATCGAGCAGCTCGATCACGGTGGAACTGGCGGCCATGCCCGAGGCGAAGGCGAAACCGCGGGTACCGCCTTCCAGCGCGGCCACGCAGCGCTCATAGGCAAAGCGCGTCGGGTTGTGGGTACGCGAATACTCGAAGCCCTGGTGCTCGCCCGGGCTGGACTGCGCATAGGTGGAGGTCGCATAGATCGGCGGCATCACCGCACCGGTGCTGGGGTCGGGCGACTGCCCGCCATGGATGGCCAGGGTGGCCAGGGCCAGCGAACGGGTGGAGGTATCGGACATGGCGTTTCCTGCTTGGCGCCCGTGCGGGGCGCCGTCAAAGGAGCGGAAGTCTACCAGCGCGTCCTTAACGGACTTTGACGCGGATAAACACGAATTGAGTCGATATCTGCGGCAAACGTCGCGTTACTGGACGCGGCGGCGCAGATAGTTCAGCAGGTCGATACGGGTGATCAGGCCCAGGAAGACATCCCCGTTCATGACGATGGCCACCTGGCCACGGTCGAACACCGGCAGCAGCGCCTCGATGGGCGATTTCACGTCCAGGCGGTCCAGCTTGCTGACCATGGCGGTGGACACCGTGTCGCGGAAACGCGATTCGTCGCCATACACGTGCAGCAGCACGTCGCTTTCATCGACGATGCCGACCAGCTGGTCGCCGTCCATCACCGGCAGCTGCGACACGTCATACAGCTTCATGCGCTGGTAGGCCGTGGTCAGCAGGTCGTTCGGGCCGATCACGACAGTATCGCGCTGGCCGTAGGGACGCAGGATCAGGTCGCGCAGATCGCCGTGCTGCGGGCGCTGCAGGAAGCCGTTGTCCAGCATCCAGTAGTCGTTGTACATCTTGGACAGGTACTTGTTGCCGGTGTCCGGCACCAGCACCAGCACCTTTTTCGGCGTGGTCTGCTCACGGCAGTACTTCAGCGCCGCGGCCAGCAGGGTGCCGGTGGACGAACCGCCCAGGATGCCTTCCTTGCCCAGCAGCTCGCGCGCGGTGTGGAAGCTCTCGCCGTCGGTGATGGCGTAGGCCTTCTTGACGCGGCTGAAATCGGAGATCGACGGCAGGAAATCCTCGCCGATGCCTTCCACCAGCCAGCTGCCCGACTTGTCGTTGAGGTTGCCGTCGTTGATGTACTCGGCCAGGATCGAGCCGACCGGGTCGGCCAGCACCAGCTCGGTCTTCGGCGACAGCTTGGCGAAGGCGCGCGACAGGCCGGTCATGGTGCCCGAGCTGCCGCAGCCGAACACGATCGCGTCCAGGTCGCCCTCCATCTGTTCCAGGATTTCCGGGCCGGTGCCGAACTCATGCGCGGCCGGGTTGTCCGGGTTGCCGAACTGGTTGATGAAGTAGGCGCCCGGGGTCTGCTCGGCGATGGTCTTTGCCAGATCCTGGTAGTACTCCGGGTGGCCCTTGGCCACGTCCGACCGGGTCAGGCGTACCTCGGCCCCCATGGCCTTGAGGTTGAAGATCTTTTCCCGGCTCATCTTGTCCGGGACCACCAGGATCAGCTTGTAGCCCTTCTGCTGGGCCACCAGCGCCAGGCCCAGGCCGGTGTTGCCGGCGGTGCCTTCCACCAGGGTGGCCCCGGGGCTCAGTTCGCCGCGCTTTTCCGCCGCCTCGATCATCGACAGGCCGATGCGATCCTTGATCGACCCGCCCGGGTTGGCGCTTTCGAGCTTCAGGTACAGCTCGCACACCCCCGCATCCAGGCGCTGGGCCTTGACGATCGGGGTCTGGCCAATGAGTTCGAGAACGGAAGAATGGATGGGCATTCGGAGACTTTCGATTCGCGCCACGCAGGGCCGGACAGTCGATTATCCGACGGATGACGCCGAAAGTCAGGGGTAGCAATGGCCTATCGACGGGCACATCCGGCCCGGATCGGGCAGGTCGGGGGATGCGGGCGGTCCCGCCCGACGAGGAGACCGGTACCGCCCGCATCGTTGGGACATACCACCCGGGCACCGCCGTCATGGGGTGCCCGGGCACAGCCGGCACAGGGGCCTGGCTGCAGGGCCTTCAGTGGCCGGGCCGCGCCGGTCCAGGCGCGGCCCCGGGAGATCCTCAGGGGGCGGCGGACGCCGACGGCAACGGCGTTTCGTACATGCGCAGGAGGCGTTGCTTGGCCAGAAGCTTCTCGCGCTTCATGCGACCCAGGGTGACATCATCGATCGGGAGCACGCCCAGTTCGGCATCCATGCACTTCTTGTTCAACTTCCGGTGCTGGTCATGGAGGAGCCTGAACTCGGGATCTCGCGCACGACGGGCGTCGATCTCGCTCTGGGGCTGATCTTCAAACATGGTGGACCTCCTTCTGCAGAAACACGAACGCCCCGGCCGCAAGGCACGGGGCGTTGAACAGGGAAGAGTGCCGGTCGACACCGGGAACGGCGACCACGGCAGCCTGCGGCACTGGCCTGCGCACGTCGGCCTGCTGCGGTTGGCGCCCTGATTGCATCGGCCCGGCCCTCCCTACGTCCGGGTCCGCGGCATTGCGTCCCGGACGATTGACCCTACGCCTGTGCGGGGGCGGCTTCAAGCACCTGCGACAAAAAGACCGAACCCCGCCGTGGCGGGGTTCAGCCTGAATGCACGGGACAACGAAAAACAAACAGAATCAGTCGGTTACGGCACCACGATCAGTTCAGCCGAACGGGCCTTGGTGGAGGGCGCCTTCTTGCCGACCACCTGCACCCGGCTGCTGGCGACACCGCCGGCCACCAGGGCATCGCGCAGGGCTTCGGCACGCTTCTGGCCGACCCCGTTGGCATTGTCGTAGGCCTCGATGCGGACCCGGCCCTTCTTGCCGATATTCAGGTACTCGGCCAGTGCCTTGGCCTGGTTCTTCGCGCCACCGGACAGGCCGGCGGCACCGGCGGCGAAGGCATCGCCCGCGAAAGTGAACACTTCGCCGCGGCTGTCGAACTTCGCCCCCGGCAGCTTCTGCCCGGACACCAGCTCGGCTTCCTCGCGGGCCAGCTTGGCCGCGTTCTGCTGGGCGCTGCTCAGGCGCTGCTGCTGCTTGCCGGCCACGCTGCTCAGCGCGGCCTCGGCATCCTGCCGGGCCAGGGCCTCGGCCTCGGCGGCCTGGCGCTGGCGCTCGGCTTCCTCGGCCTGCATCTGTGCCTGCATGCGCAGCTGCTCGGCTTCCTGGCGGGCACGGGCGGCATCGCGGCGGCTGGCTTCGATCAGCAGGTCGCTGCGGGTGCGCTCCAGGCGGTCCACCTCGCGCGCGGCCAGCGCCGAACGCACGGTGGTTTCGGCGATCTCGACACGGCGCTCGGCCAGGTAGGCAGCCAGCTCGCGGTCGCGGCGCTTGGCCTGGACCAGGGTGGTGATGGCCTGCTGGGCCTGCATGCGCTCGAAGGCTGCCAGCTCGGCGGTGTCGGGATTGGCCTGGATGCTCACCAGGCGCTGGGTCAGCTGGCCCACCAGCGGGTCTTCAGCGGCAACGGCCAGCAGCGGCGCGGCCAGCAGGCCGGCCAGGATCAGCGTGCGGATCGGCTTCAACGGCGGTCCTCCCCGGTCCCCAGCTGGCGCTGCAGCTTGGTGACTTCGTTGCGGCGCAGCTGCAGCTGCGCGGTGGTGGTGGCTTCCTCGCTGCGGGCGCGGGCCAGATCGGCGTCCGCGGCGGCACGCAGGGCCAGCGCCGGGGCGTTCTTGCGTTCCCGGCGGTCGCCGGCGGCACGCTGGGCCTGTTCCAGGCCCTGCCGGGCCATGTCCAGCAGGTCCGGCGCGTACTGGTCGGCATCGGCCTGGGTGGCGCGGTCCACCGCCTGGCGGGCCTGGGCCAGTTCCAGGGCGCCATCCTGCGCCATCACCGGGCCAGAGGCCGCGAATGCAAAGGCCATCACATACAGGCCCTGGCGCATTTGTGCGAAGCTAAGTCGTTTCATTGGGGAGGCCGTGCCCGGTTGTCGGTACGCGGCCATTGTCGTCAAGCTGGCGCCGTGCTTGCAATGGTGCCCGGCGGTTTCGTTGGGGAAAATTCGCGATGGATATCGGCTACTTCCTGAAGCTGATGACCGAAAAGAACGCCTCGGACATGTTCCTGACCACCGGGGCACCGGTCTATATCAAGATCGAAGGCAAGCTGTATCCGCTGGGCAATACCGGCCTGCCGCCGGGCATGGTCAAGAAGATCGCCTACTCGCTGATGGACGAGGGCCAGGTGCCCCAGTTCGAGCGCGAGCTGGAACTGAACATGGCCATCGCCCTGCCCGACGCCGGGCGCTTCCGCGTCAACGTGTTCAAGCAGCGCGGCGAAGTGGGCATGGTCATCCGCGCCATCCGCAGCAAGATTCCCAGCATCGAAGAGCTGAACCTGCCGCAGGTGCTCAAGGACGTCATCATGACCCCGCGCGGGCTGGTGCTGGTGGTCGGCTCCACCGGCTCGGGCAAGTCGACCTCGCTGGCCTCGATGATCGACCACCGCAACAGCACGACCACCGGGCACATCCTCACCATCGAGGACCCGATCGAGTACCTGCACAAGCACAAGCTGTCCATCGTCAACCAGCGCGAGGTCGGGCTGGACACCCATGCCTTCCACAACGCGCTGAAGAACGCGATGCGTGAAGCCCCGGACGTGATCCTGATCGGCGAGATCCTGGATGCGGAAACGATGGAGGCGGCCATCGCCTTCGCCGAGACCGGCCACCTGTGCCTGGCCACGCTGCACTCCAACAATGCCGACCAGACGATCGAGCGCATCCTCAACTTCTTCCCGGAAAGCGCGCACCGCAACGTGCTGATGAACCTGTCGCTGAACCTGCGCGCGGTGATCAGCCAGCGCCTGGTGAAGAACAAGGACGGGCGCCGGCTGCCGGCCACCGAGGTGCTGATCAACACCCCGCTGATCCGCGACCTGCTGCGCCGCGGCCAGGTGCACGAGATCAAGGCCGCGATGGAGGCCTCGCTGGAGGAAGGCATGGAAAGCTTCGACCAGTGCCTGTTCCGGCTGGCCAAGGCCGGCACCATCGACCAGGAAGAAGCGCTGCGCGCGGCCGATTCACGCGACGGGCTGGCGTTGAAGTTCCGCCTGTCCGAGGGCAGCAGCGGCGAACACGACCCGTATGCGGATTACTCGGCTGGCCAGCCGACGATCACCCACGGATTCTGACCGGGAGGCTGCCGGGGAGTGCCCGGCGAACCCCGCAGTACCTCAGGCGGCGTCGGCCTGGTTTTCCGGCCGTGCCTGCACGAAGGCGTCCAGCGCCTGGCAGGCGGCCTCGATGCGGCGCAGGGTCGGGTACGGCGCCAGGTCCACGTTGAAGCGGTGGGCGTTGTACAGCTGCGGCAGCAGGCAGGCATCGGCCAGGCCGGGGCGGTCGCCGTGGCAGAACGTGCCGGTAGCGGCGCTGCCGGCCAGCATCGCTTCCATCGCGGCGAAGCCTTCCACCATCCAGTGCGCGGTCCACTGCGTGCGGGCCGGTGCCGGCAGCTGCAGGTCGCGCTCCAGGTACTGCATGACCCGCAGGTTGTTGATCGGATGGATGTCGCAGGCCACCAGCTGGGCCAGTGCCCGCACCCGCGCCCGCCCGGCCGCATCGGCCGGCAGCAGCGGCACCTGCGGGAAGCGCTCGTCCAGGTATTCCAGGATGGCCAGCGACTGGGTCAGCACCTGCCCCTCGTGCTCCAGGGTCGGTACCAGCTGCTGCGGATTGAGCGCCCGGTACGCCGCGCCGTGCTGCTCGCCGCCGTCACGCACCAGGTGCACCGGCCGCGCCTGCCAGGCCAGGCCCTTCAGGGCCAGGCCGATCCGCACGCGGTAGGCGGCGCTGGAACGCCAGTAGGTATGCAGGACGATGCCATCGTCCACCTCGATCACCATCGCCGCCTCCGCGCTCAGGGCTTGGCGGCCTGTTCGATGCGCTGTTCGATCGCACCGAAGAGGCTGTTGCCTGCCGCATCAAGCATCTCGATACGGACCACATCGCCGAAGGACATGAACGGCGTGCTCGGCTTGCCGTCGCGCAGGGTTTCCACCGTGCGCTGCTCGGCAAAACAGGATGCGCCCTTGCTGGTGTCCTCGTTGGCGATGGTGCCCGAGCCGACGATGGTGCCGGCGCCGAGCGGACGGGTTTTCGCTGCGTGCGCCACCAGCTGGGCGAAGTTGAACTGCATGTCCACGCCCGCTTCCGGTGCGCCGAACCAGGCGCCGTTGATGTGGGTCAGCAGCGGCAGGTGCACCTTGCTGTCCTGCCAGGCCCCGCCCAGCTCATCGGGGGTGACGAACACCGGCGACAGCGCCGAGCGCGGCTTGGACTGCAGGAAGCCGAAGCCCTTGGCCAGTTCGCCCGGGATCAGGTTGCGCAGCGAGACATCGTTGACCAGGCCGATCAGCTGGATATGGCCGGCGGCCTGCTCCGGGGTGACCGCCATCGGCACGTCGTCGGTGATGACCACCAGCTCGGCTTCCAGGTCGATGCCGTAGTCCTCGCTGACCACCTTCACCGCATCGCGCGGGCCGTAGAAGCCGGCGCTGGTGGCCTGGTACATCAGCGGATCGGTATAGAAGCTTTCCGGCACCTCGGCGCCACGGGCGCGGCGGACGCGCTCCACGTGCGGCAGGTAGGCGCTGCCATCGACGAATTCATACGCGCGCGGCAGCGGTGCGGCCAGCGCCTGCGGATCGATGTCGAACACGCCATCGGCGTCGCCGGCGTTGAGCGACTCGTACAGGGCATTCAGGCGCGGTGCGACATGGCTCCAGTCCTCCAGCGCCTGCTGCAGGGTCGCGGCGATGCCGGTGGCGCGCACGCCGTGCGCGAGGTCGCGCGAAACCACGATCAGGGTGCCGTCGCGGCCGCCTTCCTTCAGTGAACCAAGCTTCATGGGGTGGGTGTCCGGATGATGGGCAAACAAGTTTCAAGTGTAATCAAATGCGCGCCAGAACCAAGCTGCAGCGCGGCATCCGGACACCCTACCGCAGGCGGGGTCCGGCAGGGCTGCGCCCTGCACCTGCTTCAAGCCAAGTCAACCGCCGAAGCAACGGCCGGCATTCCGTGGGATGGCGGGACACTGTGGGTTCGCGGGGACGCCGTGAACCCATCCCTGGGGGCTTGGTCGCGGCATCCATGCCGCTCACACCCCGCAAACCCACAGTGCCCCGCCTTCGACAGATGGCCGGTAGATCCACGCCATGCGTGGATGTGCTTCGATGCATTCCAGAAATACCCGATTTCGATGGAGATCCATCCACGCATGGCGTGGATCTACAGATCACGGGGAAGTGCCGGAGGCGGGGTGGGGCCGGGGACGGGAGTGTCCGCAGCAGGGATGCCGCGGCCAAGCCCCCATGGACGGGTTTACGGCGTCTCCCGCCACCGGCCCCACCCCGCCATCCCTCAGGAAATCCGCTTTTGACGTTGACGTTGACGTTGCTTCGCCCTCTGCGGGTGCAGGGCGCAGCCCTGCAGAGAGAACCCCTTACCTGAACAGGCCTTTTTGCGCCGGTCTCAACCATCGGCTAGACTATGCAGGTCTGCAGCGGCCGTCCGTTTCCCTTCGGGACCGCCGGCGAGCCAGGTCACCCGACCCCTCGCCCGCCCCCACTCCGACGCCGTTCGCCCCGCATTCCAGTCTGCGCACCGCGCCGGCTGCACCCAATTTCTCGCAGCGCGGTTCACGGGAACGCTCCGAGTCGGCCGATCAGTTCGATCTGCCCACGTCTGGCCATTCGGCCAGGCGATCTTTGTCTTTGGAGCACTCTCAATGTCTTTTGAATCGCTGGGCCTGGCGCCCTTCCTGCTGCGCGCGCTCGCCGAGCAGGGCTACGAAAACCCGACCCCGATCCAGCAGCAGGCGATCCCGCTGGCGCTGGCCGGCCGTGACCTGCTGGCCGGTGCACAGACCGGCACCGGCAAGACCGCCGCCTTCGGCCTGCCGCTGCTGCAGCACCTGGGCACCGCGCCGCAGGAAGTGCGTGCCGGCGGCCCGCGCAAGCCGCGCGCGCTGATCCTGGCCCCGACCCGCGAACTGGCCACCCAGGTGCATGACAGCCTGCGTGGCTACAGCAAGTACCTGCGCATCCCCAGCGCCTGCATCTACGGTGGTGTGGGCATGGGCAACCAGCTGGACATCCTGCGCCGCGGCGTGGACCTGCTGGTGGCCTGCCCGGGCCGCCTGATCGACCACCTGGAGCGTCGCAGCGTGGACCTGTCCGGCATCGAACTGCTGGTGCTGGACGAAGCCGACCGCATGCTCGACATGGGCTTCCTGCCCTCGATCAAGCGCATCCTGGCCAAGCTGCCCAAGCAGAACCGGCAGACCCTGCTGTTCTCGGCCACCTTCGAGGACAACATCCGCCAGCTGGCGCTGGAGTTCATGCGCAACCCGGAACAGATCCAGGTGACGCCGAAGAACACGGTGGCCGAAACCATCACCCACCGCGTGCACCCGGTCGACGCCAGCCGCAAGCGCGACCTGCTGCTGCACCTGCTGGCGCAGGACAGCCGCCAGCAGACACTGGTGTTCGCACGTACCAAGCATGGCAGCGACAAGCTGGCCACGTTCCTGGAAAAGTCGGGCATCAAGACCGCCGCGATCCATGGCAACAAGAGCCAGGGCCAGCGCCTGCGTGCGCTGGGTGACTTCAAGGCCGGCCGGGTGACCGTGCTGGTGGCCACCGATATCGCCGCGCGCGGCATCGACATCAACGAGCTGCCGAAGGTGATCAACTTCGACCTGCCGATGGTGGCCGAGGATTACGTGCACCGCATCGGCCGCACCGGCCGCAATGGCTCGACCGGCGAAGCGGTTTCGCTGGTGGCGCAGGATGAAGTGAAGCTGCTGCGCGCCATCGTGCGCCTGCTGGGCCGCGACATGGAAATCCGCGATGTGCCGGGCTTCGAACTGCAGACGCCGATCCGCTGGGGCAACAGTGCGCCGGGCAAGGCCGAGCACGATACCGGCGACCGCGCACCGCGCAAGCACCACGCGCGCCGCCCGCATGGCGATGCGCCGCGTCACGCGCACGCCGGCCCGAAGAAGGCCGGTGGTGGCCGCCGCGAGGGCGCTGGCAACGGCCAGCAGCGCGCCGGTGCCGGCCAGGGCCAGCGCCGTGGCGGTGGTGGCAACGGCGGCGGTCGTGGCCGCGGCCAGGGCGGCAACGGCGGTGGCAACCGCGCCGGTTGATACCGCGGTCCGGAACGCTGATCGAGGGACGACGCGAAAGCGTCGTCCCTTTTTTGTTGCCGGCAGCCGCTGTGGATCCACGCATGGCGTGGATCTACAACAGCAGCGGCGTGTCATCCACGCATGGAACAGCACCGGCATGCCCGATGGCGCGTCATCCACGCATGGCGTGGATCTACAACGGCGCCGGCATGCCGCGACACGGCGCCTAGCCGCGGGCTTTCGCCGGATTCACCAGGTTGCCGAAGAAGATCGCATTGATCAGCAGGCGCTCGGTGCCATGCCAGTACTTGCGGTGTGCCGGGTCATCGGCGAACAGCACCACGTTGCCCTGCCCCTGCGGTGATACCAGCAGCCACGCACTGCCCGCCACCCGGCTGCGGTTGCGCTCTGACAGGTAGCCGTTCACCCGCGGCGGGCTGTCGATGCGCACCACGGTCGAGAACGGATTGCGGCTGGGCTGCAGGACAACGGTGTTTTCCTTGTTGATCGCCAGCTGGCCGCGCGGCACGCCGAAGGCCAGCGGATGGCTGGTATCCACATCGGCACTGAGGATGTTGCCACTCACACGCTCGATCGCGGCGATATCACGCTGGTCACCGAAGGCGCGGCGGGCTTCGTCCCCGGCCTCCTCATCCTTGCCCAGCTGCTCGCCATCGGCCAGCTTCTGCTCGATCGCCCACTTGGCCGCCGTGCCGTAGGTGACCAGTGAGCCGCCGGCCTGGATCCAGCGCTTGAGCGCGGCCACGGCGGTGGCATCGACACTGGCGTAGCTGCCACCGGACAGCACCACGGTGGTGTAGCGGTCCAGTGGCACCTTGCCCAGCTGCGCCGGGTCGAGCTTGCTGGCCGGCAGGCGCAGCTGCTGGTCAAGCAGGAACCAGGCCGAGCCGATCTCGGTGGCGGCCACGCCCTCGCCCATCACCAGCGCCACTGCCGGGGTGCGCAGTGCCTTGACGCCATCGCTGCCCAGATCGATCCCGCGCGTGCTGCGGCCGCTGGCCAGGGCGTGCACCCGCACGCCGGCGTCCCGCGCGGCGCGGTCCACGGCGGCCTGCAACGCCTCGCCCTGCAGCGGTTGGCCGCTGACCGGAATGACGATGCTGCCGGCGGCGAAGTCCACCTCCCCCTGTGCGGTGCCTGCGGTGAACGGCTGCTGGGCCGAACGGGTCGCCAGCCGCTGGCCCTGCAGAGCAGCCAGCAGGCGGCTGGCGTTGTAGTCGCGCCAGTCGAAGGCATAGGCGAAGCTGGCCGCGCCACCGGCCACACCGCCCTGCGCCGCCGGCAGTGCCATCACGCGTGCACCGCCCTCGATGCGGCTGCGGCTGCCGGCAAACGCCACGCCGTAGGCCGGCGCGATGGCATAGCTGGTGCTGCCGTAGAACACATCGCCCTTGATCGGCGGGGTGTCGGCGAAGATCGAATGCACCAGGCGGAACTGCGGCTGCTGCACCGGTACCACGTAGGCACTGCCGGGCGCGAAGTGCTGCCCTTCCACGGTGACGGCACGGTCCAGCGCGCGCACCTCGATGTGGTGCAGCAACAGCAGTTCCAGCAGGCGACGGGTCAAGGCCGGGTCATGCGCATCACCGAACACAAAGCTCTTCAGCGGCTGCTGCGCGGCCTGCTTCAGCGCCGACTGGAAGAAGTCCTTCTGCAGATCGAACAGGCCGCTGCGCTCGGCCACCGCACCGCGTACGGTGCCCAGGCCGGTGGCCACGTGGTTGCGGATGGTGAAAGCGAACGTCAGCAGGCCATTGGCCGATTCCTGCACGCGCCCGCGCGAGCTGGCCTGTTCGAAGGTCACCCCTACCGCACCGTGGAAATCGGGGTAGGTCGAGCCGTACACCGGCGAGAAATTGTCGAAATTCTCACCGGTGTAGTACAGCGAACCCAGCGCATCCAGCGACTGCGCGTGGTACCTGGCCAGCGTGCGGTTGAAGGCATAGGACGCGGCCGGAATGAGCGGGCTTTCCATGCTCTTCGGCGAGGGCTCGAAGTAGTACGTGCTGTCCTTGCCCATCTCGTGGAAGTCGATCTGCACGTTCGGGTACCACTGGTGGAACAGCGCGATCTTCGGCCGGGTGTCCTGCTGGGTCAGGGCCAGCCAGTCGCGGTTGAGATCGGTGAAGTAGTGGTTGCTGCGCCCCTGCGGGAAAGGCTCGACGTGTTCCTTGTCGGCCGGGTCCGGCGACGCCGGGTCCGACGCCCAGGCATTGTGCCAGTTGGCCGCGCGGTCACGCCCGTCCGGGTTCTGCGCCGGGTCGATCAGCACCACGGCCTGCTGCAGCCACTGCCGGGTTTCGGCACTGCGGTTGGCCACCAGGTAATAGGCGGTCAGCATCGCCGCCTCGCCGCTGGAGGTTTCATTGCCGTGCACGCTGTAGCCCAGCCACACCACCACCGGGCTGTCACCGGCGGCGCTGCGTGGCTGCGCCGGATCGACCAGGGTGGCGTGCTGCTGGCGGATCTGTTCCAGCCGCGCCTGGTTGGCGGCGGCGGTGACGGTGGCCACCAGCAGCGGCCGCCCTTCGTAGCTCTGGCCGATCTGCTGCACGCGGATCGCCTGCGAATGCCGGGCCAGTTCCTGGAAATAGGCCACCAGCTGGTCGTGGCGGGTATAGCGGCTGCCGATGGGGTAGCCGAGGAACTGTTCCGGCGTGGGAATGGCCGGATCGAAGGCAGGCTCGCTGCTGCTGGCGGCAACGGCCTGCGGGAAGAAGTACGCGTTCTGCGCCTGGGCCGGTGATACCGGCAACGACAGCGCCATCACAGCGGCAGCGAACAGGGACAGCAGGGACAACGAGGCACGACGATGGACGGACACGGTACTTCCCCCGGAAGGCAGTGCAGCACGGCAGCGGCGGCACGCACCGCCCGGCCGCTGCCTGCAGCAGCGGCCGGGCGGGCGATGGCCACGCATCAGAAGCGGTAGTCGAAACCGACGGTGAAGTAGCGACCGCGCAGGTCGTACTGGGTGAAGTCGTACGGTGCGCGGATGCCCGGGAACGAGGCGTCGTACGGCGGCGCCTTGTCGGCCAGGTTCTGCACCTTGGCGTACACCGTCAGCTTGTCGATGCCGGTCCAGGCCAGGTACAGATCCAGCTGGCTGAAGCTGTCCACGCGCGACTGCACGGCCTGTGCGGCGGCGCTGGCCTTCTGGTCGTAGCCACCGGTGTAGTACCAGGTGAGCGCGGTGCGGAAATCGCTGTACGCCCATTCCAGCGTGGTGGTCGCCTTGTTCTTCGGCAGCGTCGGGCCGAGGTTGCTGCCGGCGAAGTCCTCCAGCGGGCCACCGGTGACGCTCGGGCGGCGGTAGTCGCGCACGTGGGTGAACGCACTGGAGACGGTGAAGTCACCGAGCTGGGCCGTGGGAATACGCTGGCGCAGTTCCACGTCGATGCCGGAGGTCTTCAGTTCGCTCAGGTTCTGGTAGCGGTTGTACACGGCCAGCAGCTTGCCGCGCTCATCGCGCAGCACCGCGCCGGGCACGTTGTCGTTCACCAGGGTCTGGGTGTTGTTGGTGCCGACCAGGTTGTCCAGCGAGATGCGGTAGTAATCCGCGCTCAGGCTGGTGTTCGCCCAGGGCGAGAGCACCACGCCGACGTTGACGCTGCGGGTGCGCTCGGGCTTGAGCGCATCATTGCCGACGGTGAAGAAGGTCGGGTTCTGCCGCGAGCCGGGCACGTCCGGGTCGCGCGGATCGACCACGCTGCCGTAGGCGATGCTGGTGCTGTTGGAGTTCTCCGACAGCGACGGCGCACGGAACCCCCGCGAGGCCGAAGCACGCACCAGCAGGATGTCCAGCGGCTGCCAGCGCAGGCCGATCTTCGGCGAGAAGGCGTCGCCGAAATCATCGTAGTGGTCCGCACGCGCGGCGGCCGACAGTTCCAGTGTCGAGGCCAGCGGCACGTTCACTTCCGCATAGGCCGCGCTGACCTTGCGCTCGCCATGCACCTCGGCGATGGCCGGGCGGATCTGCAGGCCGGCGTCGATCTGCCAGGGATTGTTGGAATCGAGTTTCTCGCGGCGCCATTCGGCACCGGCGGCAAAGCCGATGTCGCCCGCCCAGGTGCGGCCCAGCGTGCCGGACACCTTCGCATCCACGCCCTGCAGCACCGATTCGGCCGGGCGCGCGGTGGACAGGTTGATCGCATCGAGCACCGACTGCGGCGTGGCCGATGGATTGAGCAGGTTGTAGCTGCCGCTGGCCAGCGCACTGGCCAGTGCCCAACGGTTGGCGAACCCACCGGACACGGTTTCATGCTCGCTGCTGCGCGCACCGAACGCGGCCGCTTCCCAATCCCAGCCGCCAATGCTGCCACGCAGGCCGAACACACCGCGGTAGGCACGCGAACGGTTGGTCTTGAGCGTGCCGCCGAGGTTGAAGAAGGTGTATTCGATCGGCACCGCACGGCCATACGGGTTGTACGGACTGCTGGCCGGCAGGGCGTTGGACACCGGCTCGGCCAGGCCGCTGGTGGCGTTGAGCGCGAAGCGGCCGCCCTCCAGGGTGAAGTACGGGCTGCTGCCGAACCAGGACGTGCCCTTGATGTCGCTGTACAGCACTTCGCCGAATGCATCGACGCTGTCGTTGAGACGGAAGGTGCCGTTGGCGTAGGCCTGCCAGCGCTTGGTGGACGGGATCAGCGTCGTGTACGGGGCCTGGTTGAAGCCGCAGGTATCGCCGGGCAGGCCATCGATGGGCGCACTGGCCACGCGGGTGGTGCCGGTGGGGCAGTTGCCGTTGGCGTCGAGCATCGGCACCGACACGCCGTTGACCAGATAGCGGGCGCCCTTGGCCGACCAGCCGTTCCAGCGGCCACCGGGCACGTCGGTATAGATGCCGCTGCGGGTCAGGTCGCGCTGGTCCTGGTCCAGGCGTTCGCGGTTGTAGCCTTCCAGGCTGAAGAGGATGTTGTAGCGGTCCTTGTCCAGATCGCCGATGCCGCCGACGAAATGCAGTTTGTGCTCGTCCAGCCCGCCCTGGTCGGCGGTGCCGGCGCTGCCGCCGATCTCGGCGCCTTCAAAGCCCTGGCGGGTGATGATGTTGACCACGCCGGCCACGGCATCGGAGCCGTACACCGCCGAGGCACCGTCCTTGAGCACCTCGATGCGCTCCACCGCCACCAGCGGCAGGGCGTTGAGGTTGACGAAGGTGTCCGACAGGCCGTTGGACGGGAAGCCGTAGTTGGCCAAGCGGCGGCCGTTGAGCAGCACCAGCGTGTTTTTCTGCGACAGGCCGCGCAGGCCGATGCCCGCCGAGCCCGAGGCCCAGCCGTTGTTGGTGGTTTCGTTGGTGGCGTTGCCGGTGTTGGCCGAGATCGAGCGCAGCACGTCGGCCACGGTGGCCTTGCCGGACTGTTCCAGCTGCTGGCGGCCGATCACCTGCACCGGGTTGGAGGCTTCGGTGTCGGTGCGCTTGATGTTCGAGCCGGTGACGCGCACGGCGGCCAGGGTACTGGCATCGGCGCTGGCGTCGGTGGCGGTATCGGCGGCCGCGGACAATGGCGTGGCCAGGGCAGTGGCAAGAGCCGCCACGAGAAGGGTGTGCTGGGGCATGGGAATCGTGGGGTGGTTGCTGACGACAAGTTCCGCAGTAGTCCATGCCGGATTGCGGCCGGACCAATAACATCTCTTCATACGGATATAAGAGAAATTATCATCTCTTCATCGCGATGGAAAGAATTTCTTCACGCATCCCTTACGCCACGGTGCCTGCCGGGCCCTCGGCACCTGCCCGCCCGGCGCTACAATGCGCCATGGAAATCTTCAAAGTGTTCATGCTCGAGGCCGCCCACCGCCTCCCCAACGTGCCGCCGGGGCACAAATGTGCGCGGCTGCACGGCCACTCCTTCCGCGTCGAGCTGAAGGTGGAAGGCGAACCGGGCCCGCAGACCGGCTGGATCATGGACTTCGGCGACGTGAAGGCCGCCTTCCAGCCGATCTACGACCGCCTGGACCATCACTACCTCAACGACATTCCCGGCCTGGAAAACCCGACCAGCGAGAACCTGGCGGTGTGGATCTGGAACGAGCTCAAGCCGCTGCTGCCGGCCCTGAGCGAGATCACCGTGCATGAAACCTGCACGTCCGGCTGCCGCTACCGCGGCCCCTGAGCCTGCGGGAAAGCGTGCCCGCCCGGCACGCAACACATTGATCTGAAAGACGATGATCGCCCAGCCCGTGCTGGGCGAAGATTCTTGTTGCAATGCGTCATGATCGGCGTATGCTGCATTGCATCAAGGTTATCGATGCTCCTGTGATGGCTGCTGCCCACGACGCCTTCCGCGATGCCACCCGCCAGCTGGCCGACGCTGCCCAGCGCGCCAGCCGCGTCGCGCTGGAAACTGCGGAAGGCGTGTTCGGCGTGCAGCTCAAGGCGTTCGGCAGTGACCTGGCGCAGACCACCGGCTACCTGGGTGAGCTGGCCCGCAGCCCGGGGCCGGACGGCATCCGCCAGCTGTTGCCGAAGGGCACGCAGCTGCTGAACGACAGCCTGGAACGCTGGGCCGATGCCCACCAGCAGGTCATGGACCTGGGCCTGCGCAGCAGAAAGGCGTGGCAGGCCGCGGTACAGGCAGGAACAACGCACAACACGGCAGGCGCGGCGGGCAACAGCCACTGACGCGACGCCACCGGACATTGCATGGGTCCCTCCCCCCATGCAATCGCAGGCCCCGACAGATCCCTCCCTCTGTCGGGGCCTTTTTTTAGGCCGCTGCCAAGCAGAACACCCCGCCCCCCGCTGGCCGGGCACGGACGCACGCGCTGCGCGGCCCCGTGCCCGGCCGGTCACGCGGCGCGCACGTCCGGCAACGGTACGTGGGCCGGCCGCAGCGACCGTGCGCCATGCCAGTGCACATGCCAGGCCTGGAACATCAGCACATTCCACAGGTGGGTATGCCACTTGCGCTCCCCGCGCAGGAAGGCCTCCCACAGGGCACGCACGCGCGGGGCGTCGAAGCAGCCCTGTTCGCGCAGCAGGCGCGGGTCCAGCAGCGCCTCGGCCCAGTCGCGCAGCGGCCCGGCCAGCCAGCTGGCCATCGGCGGACCGAAGCCGCGCTTGGGGCGGTACACCAGCGGTTCGGGCAGGTAGCGCGCCAGCAGGTGCTTGAGGATGCGCTTGTGCTCGCCGTCGTGGTACTTCAGGTGCTGTGGCAGGCGCCAGGCCAGCCGCACCACTTCCATGTCCAGCAGCGGCGAGCGGGTTTCCACGCCACAGGCCATCGCGGCACGGTCGACCTTGACCAGGATGCCCTCGGCCAGGTCCATGCGGAAATCCAGCAGCTGGATGCGCGCCTCGGCGGGCATCGCCAGGTCACGCTGGCCGAACACGGTGGCCGGTTCACGCGCACCGCGCACCACCCGTGCCGGGTCGCGCCAACGCGAGACCCGCTGCAGGTAATGGCCTTCCACATCATCGGCGGAGACTTCGGCCAGCAACGCCCGCCAGCCGCCCAGCCGTGCGCGCTCGGCATCGAGGTGGCGCCCGCCCTGACGGGCCAGGCTGCGCACCCACTCGGGCAGGCCCCCGCACAGCCGCGCGTTGCGCAGCGCACGGCCATAGCTGGGGTGGCCGAAGAACAGTTCATCGCCGCCGTCGCCGGTCAGTGCCACCGGCTTGCGCGCCCCCAGCAGCTGGCTGGCCAGCAGCGTGGGCACCTGCGAGGAATCGGCGAACGGCTCGCACCAGACCTGCGGCAGCTGGGCCAGCAGGTCGCGGGCCTGCAGGGCATCGATGCGGTGCAGGTGATGGTTCACGCCCAGGTGGCGGGCAACCTGCGAAGCCCATTCGCTTTCATCATGCCCCGGGTCATCGAAGCCGACGGTCCATGCCTCGATCGGCACTGCGGCCTGGGCCTGCATCATCGCCACCACCAGCGATGAATCGGTGCCGCCGGACAGGAACGCACCACAGGCCAGCGGGGAATGCATGCGGCTGCCGATGGCCCGCTGCAGCACCTCTTCCAGCTGGTCGGTGGCCGCCTCCAGCGTGGGCACCTCGTCCGGGCGATCATCCAGTGCGGCGCGCAGCGCCTGGCGCGGGCACCAGTAGAGGCGGCCCCCCTGCGCCGCCTCATCGGAACCACCCGCGGCCATGTCGGCCAGGTCCACCCGCAGCAGCGCACCGGCCACCAGCTTGTGGATGCCCCGGTAGATGGTGTGCGGTGCCGGCACGTAGTCATGGCGCAGCAGCAGGCTCAGCGCGTCCTGGTCGATGGCCGGATCGAACGCCGGTGAAGCCTGCAGTGCCTTGAGCTCGGACCCGAAGCGGAAATGCCCCGCGTGCCAGCCGTAGTACAGCGGCCGTTCGCCGACCGGGTCGCGCGCCAGCCACAGCGCACGTGCCTGGCGGTCCCAGACCACCAGCGCGAAAGCGCCCTCGATGGCCTGTACGGTGCGTTCCACCCCCCAGCGGCCGATGGCCTGCAGCAGCAGGGCGGCATCACTGGCCATGCGGGGTACATCGCCGATCCAGGCCTGCAGGGGCTCACGGTTGTAGAGCCGGCCGTCCAGACAGACCAGGTAACGCCCGCAGGCCGAGCCCAGCGGCTGCAGGGGGGCATCGCCTGCCGCCCGGCAATGGCCGAGCACCAGCCCGGCCGCGCTGTCGCTGGCGAACCCGCTGCGACCACGCCCGCGCTGCTGCAGCGCCTGCAGCATCGGCGCCACCTGCGCCAGCAGCACCTCGTCACCGGCGGCAGGCCCCCACAACCCGGCCAGCCCGCTCACGGCTGCCCTCCACAGGCCAGGGCCGGAAGGCAGGACGGGGCAAGGGCAGGCGATCGCGGCGACATGGCAGGCTCCTGGGTCGATACCCCCATGCTCCGCCGGGGCCCGGTCGCTTTCAGTCGCATTGCTGTCAGCGCCCGTCACTGTCATGTATCGTCAGGTAACATTACGTAACAGCGGCGTCCGTCACAGTCTCGCGCCCCCTTGGGGCACAAGGCCGGAGCGGCAGGCGGCAGCAACCCCGGCTGAACATGCCCCCCCTGTTCGGCCGGAGGAGCGTCGGGCTGGGCTAGCATCGCCGCGGCCGCATCACCGGAGACCCCTTGAAAATGCTGGATATCGTTCTGGTCGAAGACGATGCCCGTCTGGGCACGATGGTGACCGAGTACCTGCAGCGGCATGGCTACCAGGTCGCGCACGAGCGCAGCGGCGAGCGTGCCATCGAGCGCATCCTCGCCGATCCGCCGTCGCTGGTGCTGCTGGACGTGGGCCTGCCCGGCCAGGATGGTTTCGAAGTGTGCCGTCGTGTACGTCCCCACTATGACGGCATCATCTGCGTGCTGACCGCCCGCACCGACAACATCGACCAGGTGCTGGGGCTGGAACTGGGCGCGGACGACTACATCGGCAAGCCGATCGAACCCCGCGTGCTGCTGGCCCGCCTGCGTGCCCACCTGCGCCGGCACCGTCGCGAAGAACCGCGCGATGGCATGCTCCGCTTCGGCCAGCTGTCCATCGATCCGTCCACCCGCAATGTCCACCTGCAGGACCGGCTGCTGGACCTGACCACTGCCGAGTTCGACCTGCTGCACCTGCTGGCGCGCAATGCCGGCCAGATCCTGGACCGCGATGCCCTGCTGCGTGGCCTGCGCGGCATCGCCTTCGATGGCCTGGACCGCTCGATCGATGCGCGCATCTCGCGCCTGCGCCGCAAGCTGGGCGACAACCCCGAGCAGCCCGAACGCATCAAGACCGTGCGTGGCCGTGGCTACCTGTTCAGCCGGTCGGCCTGGGGATGAGCAACCAGGTTTCCATGCGGGGCCATGCCTTCCATTTCATGCGCTATGGGATCGGCTTCCTGCTGGCCCACCTGCTGCTGATCGTGCTCGGGCTGTGGTTGTGGGACAGCCTGCTGGAAGACCGCACCGAAGCCAGCCTGCAGGCCGAGATGCGCGGCACCCATGCCTTGCTGCAGCACCGCTTCGCGCAGACACCGCCTGAAGCGTGGCCGGTGCTGTCGCGCGAGCTGGACAACGAATTCGCCTATACGCTCAAGGTCATGCCGCTGCAGCAGGCCGAACAGCTGCTGCCGGCCCGCCAGCGCGCGCGGCTGGACAACGGCACCCTGCAGATCGACGTGGAGCACATGCGCAGCGTGCAGCGCCTGGGCGAAAGCAACCAGGCCGTGGTGCTCGGCCCGCTGGTGGATTACCCGCTGCCGGATGAAAGCTGGCAGGACAGCGATGTGTCCGGCGTGGCCATCGTGCTGCTGATCCTGATGGTCGCCGTGGCACTGCCGATGTATGTGATGGTCTACCGCCTGTGGCGCGATGTATCGCAGCTGGCCCAGACTGCCCGGCGCATGCGCGATGGCCAGCTCGACAGCCGCGCGCCGCGCGCCGGCACCGCGCTGGTGCGGCCGCTGGCCAAGGCGTTCAACCACATGGCCGAGCAGCTGCAGCAGCTGCTGGAAAGCCAGCGCGTGCTGGCCCAGGCCGTGGCCCATGAAGTGCGCACGCCACTGGCACGCATGCGCTTCGGGCTGGCTGACCTGGAGGACGCCGGGCTGGAAGATGCACAGCTGGCGGCCGTGGATGGCCTGCGCATCGACGTGGACCGGTTGCAGCACCTCACCGATGCCGGCGTGGAATATGCCGCGCTTGGCCGCTGCCAGCAGCTCACCCGCCAGCGCGTGCAGCTGGCCCCGGTGGTGCGTGGCGTGCTGTCGCAGTTCGATCCGCTGCCGTTGCAGGTCCAGGTGCAGCAGGTGCTGCCCCCGACCGCACTGGTATGCCTGAACCGGCAGATGCTGGAACTGGCACTGCGCAACCTGCTGGCCAATGCCCTGCGCTATGCGCGCACGCAGGTACGCATCGTGGCGGCCATCGACGATGGCACGCTGTGCCTGCAGGTGGAGGACGATGGCCCGGGCATCTGCCTGGAACACCGCCTGCAGGTGTTCCAGCCCTATGTGCGCCTGGACCCGGCCAGCCCCGGCTTCGGCCTGGGCCTGGCGCTGGTGCAGGTGGTGGCCGACAAGCACAACGGCGTGGTCGACATCCTGGATTCACGCCTGGGCGGTGCGTGCGTGCGGCTGGTGCTGCCGATGGTGACCACGCTGCCCGACGACGGCGATGGGCCCGGCGGCTGTACGCCCGCCTAGTCCTGGGCGTCGCCGCCGGCATCGGCGCGCGGCAGCTCGAACACGAACAAGGCCCCCTGCGGGCTGTCGAGCAGGTCGATGCGGCGCCCGTGCAGCTGCACGATGCGCTGCACGATCAACAGCCCCAGCCCGCCGTTGTCACCGCGCCGCGCGCCCAGCGCCGCCGGTGCCTGGAACAGCTGCGCGCGCAGCGCAGGTGCCACGCCCGGGCCATCATCGGCCACGCTCACCCGCACGCTGTCATCGCTGGACGCCAGGCCCACGCACACCCGGCCGCCGTCGGGTGCATGCCGCAGCGCGTTGTCCAGCAGGTTGGTCAGCACCCGCTCCACCAGGCCCAGGTCAGCGCGCACCAGCGGCAGGCCGGGCGGGAAATCGGCCTGCAGCTGCTGGCCGCGCGCCTGTGCGGCCAGCTCGAACTTCTGCAGCACGTCCTGCAGCAGCTCCGGCAGCGCGAACACTTCCCACTCCAGGCGCACCGCGCCGTGTTCCAGCCGCGCCAGCTCGAACAGCGCGCGCGCCAGCCCCCCCACCTTGCTGCTCTGCGCCAGCGCGATGGACAGGTAGCGCCGGCGCTCCTCCGGCGACAGCGTGGCGTCCTTCATCGCCAGCGTTTCCAGGTAGCCGTGCAGCGATGACAACGGCGTGCGCAGGTCATGGGAGATGTTGGCCACCAGCTCGCGGCGCTGCAGGTCCTGCTGGCGCAGCTGCTGCCACTGCTCGCCCAGACGGTAGGCCATCTGTGCATGGGCATGTTCCAGGATGGCCAGCTCATCGCCCTGGCGCGGCGGCATGGCCGGCGGCGGCGGCACCGTGGCAGGCGCGTCGATGTCGAAGGCCTGGATGCGCCGGGTCAGCTGCCGCAGCGGCCGGGTGACCCAGTAGAACGCGGCCAGGCCGGCCAGCAGCCCCAGCGTTCCCACCAGCACCACCGACCACAGCGTGGTGCGCCACTGGCTGGTGGCGGCCAGGTCGTCGGACAGCATCTGCCGGTGCTCGCCCACCAGCACCACGTACACATAGCCGGCCGGCTGCCCCTGCACGACCAGCGGGGCGACACTGAATACCTTGCGGCCATCAGGACTGCGCGGATCATCGCCGAGGATCGGCAGCGGCGCACCGCCCAGCAGCGCACGCAGCGGCGCGACATCCACGCGGGAGCGCTTGAGGTGGCCGCTGGGTGCATCGTGGCCGAGAATGCGGCCCTGGTCGTCCAGCAGGTACACCTCCACGCTGGGGTTGACCGCCATCAGCTGCCCGAACAGCGCGCGCACCGCGGCATCGCGCATGCCGCTGGTATCCATCAGCTCGCTGCGCTGGGCGATGTGCTCGGCCAGCCCCAATGACAGCCGCTGCACCACTTCCTGCTCGTGGCGTACATCGGTGCGCATCTGCACGGCCAGCAGCGCCATGCAGCACAGCAGCAGCAGCGCGCAGAACACGGCGGCCAGTTTCTGCCACAGGCTCAGGCGGATCACGGCGCGGCCCCGGCCGGATCGACCAGCTTGTAGCCACGTCCCCACACGGTCAGCAGCCGGCGCGGGTTGCCCGGGTCGGGCTCGATCTTGCTGCGCAGCCGGTTGATATGGGTATTGACCGTGTGCTCGTAACCATCGTGCTGGTAGCCCCAGACCTGGTTGAGCAGTTCCATGCGCGCGAATACCTGGTCGGGGTGGCGGGCGAAGAACAGCAGCAGGTCGAACTCGCGCGGGGTCAGGTCCAGCGCGCTGCCCTCCACGCTGGCGGTGCGCGCGATCGGGTCCAGCTGCAGGCCGCCGACCTCGATGGCGCCGGCGTCGATGCGTGCGTTCTGCGCCATCGCTTCGGCACGGCGCAGCAGCGCACGCACCCGCGCCACCAGTTCGGGCATCGAGAAGGGTTTGGCCAGGTAGTCATCCGCGCCCAGTTCCAGGCCGACGATGCGCTGGGTCTCGCTGCCGCGGGCGCTGATGATGATGATCGGCACGTAGCGCGTCATCGCCCGGGCACGCTTGCAGATCTGCAGGCCATCCACGCCGGGCAGCATCACATCCAGCACCAGCGCATCCCACGGGCCGTCCTGTTCAAGCAGCTGCAGGCCGCCGTCACCGGTGGCCGCGTGCTGCACGGCGAAGCCTTCATCGCCCAGGTGCAGGCGCAGCAGGTCGGCGATGTGGGCATCGTCTTCAACGATCAGGACGCGCTTGGCGGCAGGCATGGACGGCAGGCGGGCAACGAAAGGGATGCCGGCATTGTGGTGCACGGCGCGCCGGGATGTATCACGGAAAATTTAACTGCACGTGAGGATTCGTTGATCGGCCCCGGCGCAGCATGGTCCCGTCGCCCCTTCCCGGAGTTCGCCATGTCCCTTACCCGACGCCACCTGCTGGGCCTGGGCGGCATGGCGTGCGCCGCCGGCCTGGTCGGTCTTGCCGCCTGCAGCCGTGCCGCGCCCGCCGCCGCCCAGACACGCCCGCAACAACCGTTCGAAGTCACCCGCAGCGATGCCGACTGGCGCCGCCAGCTCTCGCCGGCGCAGTACGCGGTACTGCGCCAGCAGGCGACCGAGCGCCCCTACAGCAGCCCGCTGAACAAGGAACACCGGCGTGGAACGTTCAGCTGCGCCGGCTGTGGCCTGCCGCTGTTCTCCTCGTCCACCAAGTTCGAAAGCGGTACCGGCTGGCCCAGCTTCTGGGCCCCGCTGCACGATGCGGTCGGCGAGGACCGCGATACCGCCTTCGGCATGGTGCGGGTGGAAGTGCACTGCCGGCGCTGTGGTGGCCACCTGGGCCATGTCTTCGCCGATGGCCCGCGCCCGACCGGCCTGCGCTACTGCATGAACGGCGCAGCACTGGCCTTCGAACCGGCACCGGCCGGCGGCGATGCTGCCGGCGGCTGGCGCGTGCCGGTATGACCCTTCTTCCTGCTGGAGCCTGACCATGCTGCTGTTGCTGCTGGCGTACCTGGGGGGCGTGCTGACCCTGCTCAGCCCCTGCATCCTGCCGGTGCTGCCGTTCGTGTTCGCCCGTGCGGACCGGCCGTTCGCGCGCAGCACCCTGCCCCTGCTGCTGGGCATGGCGCTGACCTTCACCGTGGTGGCCAGCCTGGCCGCCGTTGGCAGCCAGTGGGTGGCCCAGGCCAACCAGGCCGGCCGATGGATCGCGCTGGCGCTGATGGCCATGTTCGCCCTGGCCCTGCTGTGGCCGACCCTGGCCGACCACCTGCTGGCGCCGTTCCAGCGCGTGGGCGCCCGCCTCAGTGCCCGCGCCGACGCGGCCGATGCGGCCGGCAAGGGCGGCGCCGGCACCTCGCTGCTGATCGGCATCGCCACCGGCCTGCTGTGGGCGCCGTGCGCCGGCCCGATCCTTGGGCTGGTGCTGACCGGCGCTGCATTGAACGGCGCGAGCGTGGGCACCAGCACGCTGCTGCTGGCCTATGCGCTGGGCGCGATGACCGCCCTGGCACTGGCCATCTGGGTCGGCGGCCGCGTCTACCGTGCCCTGCAGGCCCGGCTGGGGCTGGGCAACGTGATCCGCCGCGTGCTGGGCGTAGCGGCACTGCTGGCGGTGGTGGCCATCGGCCTGGGCTGGGACACCGGCCTGCTGACGCGGCTGTCCACGGTCAGCACCGCGCGCCTGGAACAGGGCCTGATCGATGCGGTGCCCGGTGCACAGCCCTCGGCCCCGCCGATGATGATGGCCGCCAAGGACACCGGTGCCGACGCGCCGCTGCCGGTGGAAGGCCGCCTGCCGCCGCTGGACGGTGCCACCGGCTGGCTCAACAGCCCGCCCCTGACCCGTGAGCAGCTGCGCGGCAAGGTGGTGGTGATCGATTTCTGGACCTATTCCTGCATCAACTGCCTGCGCGCCATGCCGTTCGTGCACGAATGGGAACGCCGCTACCGCGACCACGGCCTGGTGGTGATCGGCGTGCACACGCCCGAGTTCGCCTTCGAGCGCGACCCGCGCAACGTGATGAAGGCCGTGCAGCAGCTGAAGGTCGGTTACCCGGTGGCGCTGGACAACCAGTACGCCATCTGGCGCGCCTTCGACAACCGCTACTGGCCGGCGCAGTACTTCGTCGATGCACAGGGCCAGGTGCGCGGCCACCAGTTCGGCGAGGGCAACTACGCCCGCTCCGAGCAGATGATCCGTCGCCTGCTGCTGGAAGCGGGCCAGACCGACCTGCCGCCGCCGGCCGATCCCGCCGCCGGCACCCTGCAGGGCGTGGCCGTGCAGGCCGACATGGGCAACCTGCGTTCGCCGGAAACCTACCTGGGCCATGCCCGTGCCGAACAGTTCGCCTCCCCCGGTGGGCAGCGCACCGGCGCCGCGTTCGCGTACACGCTGCCCGCCACGTTGGCCCTGAACCAGTGGGGCCTGCAGGGCCGCTGGACGGTCAGTGATGAAGCCGCGCAGCTGCAGCAGGCCGGTGGCCGCATCGGCTTCCAGTTCCATGCCCGCGACCTGCACCTGGTGCTGGCACCGAAGGCCGATGGCACGCCGGCACGCTTCCGCGTGTGGCTGGACGGCAAGCCGCTGCCGGCCAGCGATGCCGGCAGCGACGTCGGCGCCGACGGCAGCGGCACGATCACCGAGCACCGCCTGTACCAGCTGGTGCGCCAGCGCGGCACGGTCGGTACCCACCGCTTCGAGATCGAGTTCCTCGATGCCGGTGTCCAGGCCTATGCCTTCACCTTTGGTTGATGCAGGAGACGCAGATGAAATTCTCGTTCGAACAGGGCATCGCTGCCGGCGTGGCCGGCCTGGTGGCCAGTGCGTTGATCGCCGGCGTGCTGCTGGTGGACCACGGTGCGATGGCCGCGCCGACCGAACCCACCGCGCAGGCACAGGCGCTGCCGGCACCGACCGGTGAGGCCGCCTACCGCGACGACCGTACCCAGGCCAGCGTGGTGTTCGCCGGTGGCTGCTTCTGGGGCGTGCAGGGCGTGTTCCAGCACGTCAAGGGCGTGAGCAATGCCGTGTCCGGCTACATCGGCGGCAACGGCAGCGATGCCCGCTATGAGCGGGTCAGCACCGGCAGCACCGGCCATGCCGAAGCCGTGAAGGTCGACTACGACCCGCGCCAGGTCAGCTACGGGCAGCTGATGCAGGTGTTCTTCTCGGTGGTGCACGACCCCACCCAGCTCAACCGGCAGGGCCCGGACCATGGCAGCCAGTACCGTTCGGCGATCTATGCCGACGATGCGCGCGAACAGGCCGCCAGCCGCGCCTACATCGCCCAGCTCACCCAGGCCGGCAGCTACCGCGCCCCGGTGGTCACCCAGCTGGGCAGCGGCAAGCGCTTCTATGCGGCCGAGAGCTACCACCAGAACTACATGACGCGCTTCCCGGAGGCGGCCTACATACGCTACTACGACGCGCCGAAGCTGGCGGCACTGCGCACGCAGTTCCCGCAGCTGTACCGCCGCGAGCCGGCGCTGGTACCGATGCGCTGAGCGCCGGCCGTGCGCAGGAAAAAAAGACGCACGGCCATCCAGCCGTGCGTTCTGGGAAGTACCGGCCGCACCCCAGGGCCCGACCGGCATGGCCATGCTAGCCTTGCCGGCACTACGGGTACAGGCGCAGCGTGGAGTGGGAACGATGGATACAGATCACGCGGCAACGGCCACGCCGCCACGCTACCAGCGCCTGTCCGATGAACTGGCCGATGCCATCCACGGCGGCCGCCTGCCGGTGGGCAGCCGCCTGCCGTCGCTGCGGCAGATGGCCAGCCAGCGCGGGCTGAGCCTGAACACCGTGATTGCCGCCTACCGCCAGCTGGAAGATGCCGGCCTGGTGATTCCGCGCGCCAAGGCCGGCTTCGAGGTAGCCCCGCGGCTGTCGGCACCGGAACGGTCCCTGCGCGATGTGCCTTCGCTGCCCAACGCCCCGGGGCAACTGGCCCTGATGGAACGGGTACTGGCCGCACAACGGCAGCCCGGCGTGGTCGACCTGGCCTTCGCCGGCCCCCGTGGGCGCCAGTTCTATCCGGCCGCTCAGCTGGCGCGGCACACCGCGCTGGTGCTGCGCCATGGCCAGCAGACACTGGAACGCTACGCGCGCCCGAACGGTTCGCAGCGGCTGCTGGCGCAGATCGTGCGCCGCGGCCCGCGCATGGGCCTGCACACCACCGCCGAACGCCTGCAGCTCACCCACGGCGGCATGGAGGCGCTGCAGCTGGCGCTGCGTGCGGTGACCTCGCCCGGTGATGCGGTGGGCATCGAGGCCCCTTCCTATTTCAATCTGTACCCGCTGCTTTCGCACCTGGGCCTGCGCGCCATCGAGCTGCCCACCCACCCGCAGACCGGGCTGGACGTGGATGCAGTGGAGACCCTGCTGGACAGCACGCCGCTGGCCGCCCTGATGGTGATGCCGACCGTGCACAACCCGCTGGGCTGCACCATGCCGGTGGCCGCCAAGCAGCGCCTGGCCACGCTGGTCAACGCACGCAGGCTGCCGCTGATCGAAGATGCGGTGTATGCCGACCTGCAGTTCAGCGAGCCACCGGCACCGCTGCTGAAGGCGTTCGACCGCGATGGCTGGGTGATGGTGGTGGCCGGGTTTTCCAAGACACTGGCGCCGGACTACCGCATCGGCTGGCTCGATGGTGGCCGCTTCGCCGAACGCATCGCTCTGCTGAAATTCCAGACCAGTGGTGCCGAGCCGCAGCTGCTCGGCGATGCGGTGGCCTCGTACCTGGAATCGGGCACCTACGAACACCACCTGCGGCGCCTGCGCCGCCTCTACCGCGACCAGGTCGGCCGGCTGCGCCAGCTGGTGGCCGAGCACTTCCCCGCCAGCACGCGGGCCACCGAACCGCAGGGCGGTTTCCTGCTGTGGCTGGAACTGCCCGGCGTGGACACGCGCGAACTGTTCGAGCAGGCCCTTGCCGAAAACATCGTGTTCATGCCCGGCCAGGTGTATTCACGCGGCGCGCGCTACCGCCATTGCCTGCGCCTGTCCTGCTGCCAGACGCTGGACGCGCGCTTCATCGGCGCGGTGCAGCGCGTGGGTGAACTCGCCCGGGAACTGGACGCCCAGCGGTAGGTCGGGGGCGCGGCGTTGCGTGACGCCGCCGCTGCGCCGACGGGCACTGCGCCTCAACCGTCCTGCAGGTACCGCGACAGGGTTTCACCGTCGGCACCGGGCAGGTGCGGCAGCCGGCCCCAGCACGGCATCGGCAGGCGCTGCACCAGCGTGGCCACGTTCTCGTCCTGGCGCTGCATGGCCGGGTCGATGTGGTTGCCGATCCAGCCCAGGCAGTCCACGCCGCGCGCCTGCAGGGCTTCGGCCGTCAGCCGCGCGTGGTTCACGCAGCCCAGCCGCAGGCCGACCACCAGCACCACCGGCAGCTGCAGCGCGCGCACCAGATCGATCTGGTCCAGCGTGGCCGACACCGGTGCCAGCCAGCCGCCCACCCCCTCCACCACCACGATGTCCGCCTGCGCCTGCAGGCGCTGGAAGGCCGCCATGATCGGGGCCAGTGCCACCGTCACCCCGTCCTCGGCGGCCGCCAGTTCCGGGGCCAGCGGCTGGCGCAGCGCATACGGGTTCAGGTCCGCGTAGGCCGGTACCGGCCAGCTGGCCGCCTGCAGGGCCAGCGCATCCTCGTTGCGCAGCCCCTGCCCCAGGTCCTGGCTGCCGCTGGCCACCGGCTTCATGCCGACCGCGCGCAGGCCGCGCCGGCGCAGGGCGTGCAGCAGCGCAGTGCTGCTGGCGGTCTTGCCGATCTCGGTATCGGTCCCGGTGACGAACACGGCGGGCGGCAGCGTAGCGGGCAGGTGCATCGACAGTTCCAGCAGGGCAACAGAGCATCCATTATCGCCGGCCTGCGTGCTTGCTAGACTGCGGGCATGTTTGCCACCTCCTCGCTCGCCGGCAGCAAGCCGGAACAGTACGCCCAGCTGCTGGACCAGGCCCGTGCCCTGGTCCACGGCGAAGCCGACCGCATCGCCAACGCCGCCAACCTGTCGGCGCTGGTCTACCACGCCCTGCCGGACCTGAACTGGGTGGGCTTCTACCTGTACGACGGCACCGAACTGGTCGTCGGCCCGTTCCAGGGCCTGCCGGCCTGCGTGCGCATTCCGCTGGACAAGGGTGTGTGCGGCGCAGCGGCGCGCCTGCGCGTGACCCAGCGCATCGACGATGTGGATGCCTTCCCGGGCCATATCGCCTGCGATTCGGCATCGCGCTCGGAACTGGTCGTGCCGCTGGTGCGCGGCGATGCGCTCATCGGTGTGTTCGACATCGACAGCCCGGTGCTGGCCCGCTTCGATGCCGATGACCAGGCCGGCCTGGAAGCCATTGCCCGCGTGTTCGTGGAGGCGCTGGGTTGAGCGCCCCGAAGCTGCGCAACATCGGCCCGAAGAGCGCGGCCTGGCTGCGCCAGGTCGGGCTGCGCAGCCGTGAGGACCTGGCCGCCATCGGTGCGGTCGGGGCCTACGTCAAGGTCAAGCGGGCCGGCTTCAAGCCCAGCCTGAACCTGCTGTACTCGCTGGAAGGCGCCCTGCTGGACTGCCACTGGCAGGAACTGGGCGAAGCGCAGCGCGAGGCGCTGGTGCAGGATTACGAAGCGCGTATCGCCGCGCATCCGCTGAAGGCGGCCGGCCCCGCTTCGGGCCCGGTGCACGAGCGGCGGTTCGATGGCGAGGATGACGATACGGACAACGACGCCGGCAGCAGCACCGACGACGATTGACCTCCATGGCCACCGCCGGGCATGAGCCGGCGAAGCACCTCAGGGCTGCTGCAGTTCCAGCAGCTCGCCGACCGGCCCGCCCTCGCCCCGCTCGATCCGCACCCGCAGGCGCGTGCCGTGGTCGATGCGCAGCGCCCAGCACAGCGACATCGGCAGCCCGCAGACCAGCGACAGCACCATGCGCAGCGGGCCACCGTGGCTGACCACCAGCGTGGCGGGCGGTTCGTCGTCATCCAGCAGCCGGTCCAGTGCACGGGCGATGCGGCGCTCGAAGTGGCCCCAGCTTTCGCCGTTCGGCGGCGGGAACGCATGCGGATCGGCATGGAACGCGGCCAGTGCCTGTTCCGGCAGGTCGAACAGCGATTGCCCGTCCCAGTCGCCGAAATCCAGCTCTTCCCATTCCTCCTCGGCCTCCACATCCAGCCCGCGCGGGGTGGCCAGCGCCATGGCGGTATGCAGCGAACGCAGGCGCGGCGAGCTGATCACCCGTTCCCAGTCATGGCCGGCATAGGCATCGACCAGTTCCTGCGGCAGCCGCGCAAGCTGCGGCGGATCACTGCGGCCATCAAGGAATTCATCGCGGCCGTTGCCCGCGTGGCGGACCAGGTCGAGGATCATGGCTGCGCCCTGGACAGGCAACGCAGGTGAAGCTTGGAACGGGCGGACATCGGCAACGGCACCACGACAGATCGAGCTGCATTCTAGTGGCTGGCGCCGCGCACGCCCACCGCCGGCCTGCAGGGGCGGGCACCGATGCCGTAGACTGCGCGCACTTCCAGGTGACCTGCGGCCATGGCCGGCAGGTTGAAACGGGAAGCCGGTGACGCCCCTTCCACGGGCCAGGCCGGCGCTGCCCCCGCAACGGTAAGCAGGTCAGTTCCAGGCTCACGCCACTGTGCCCCAGGGCATGGGAAGGCGCCTGGACGGTGGCATGTCCACCCGGCCGCAAGCCCGGAGACCGGCCCGGAAGCCCCAGGTTGCGATGCGGTGGGCATCGACGACGGCACTGCGCAGGGCGCAGCGCCTGCGTGCCCCCGTTCCGCAGCTCCCCTGCCTTTGGCCGTGCGGGCGTGCACGGCATCTGGAGTTGCCGATGAAGCCCCGTACTGCTGTTCTGTCCCTGGCCGTGATGGCCACCCTGCCGGCGCTGGCGCAGGCCGAGACCGCCACCGCGCTGGACCAGGTGCTGGTCACCGCCACCCGTACCCCGATCGCCCTGCAGGACAGCATCGCGCCGGCCCAAGTGATCGACCGCGCTGCCATCGAAAGCAGCCAGGCCACCTCGCTGCAGGAACTGCTGCGTGGCCGTGCCGGCATCAACCTGACCAACAGCGGCGGCTTGGGCAAGCAGAGCTCGCTGTTCCTGCGCGGCACCAATTCCTCGCACACCGTGGTGCTGGTCGATGGCGTGCGCATCAACACCGCCGATTTCGGCCTGGCCATGCTGCAGGACCTGCCGCTGGCGCAGATCGAGCGGGTGGAAATCGTGCGCGGCCCGCAGTCGAGCCTGTACGGTGCCGACGCGATCGGTGGCGTGATCCAGATCTTCACCCGCCGCAACACCGGTGATTTCGCCCCGCACCTGCAGCTGGGCGGCGGCAGCAACGGCCTGCGCGAGGCCAGTGGCGGCATCGGCGGTGGCACCGAGCGCGGCTGGTTCGGCGCGGACATCGCCTACCAGCACACCGATGGCATCAATGCCTGCCGTGGCTCGGTATCGCCGTTCGCCGGCTGCGGCGCCGACGAGCCCGACCGTGATGGCTACCGCAACCTGTCCAAGAGCCTGCGCGGTGGCTACACGTTCAACGACCAGTGGACGGTGGAAGGCAGCGCGCTGCGCGCCGACGGCAGGAACCATTACGACGGCTATTACAACTACTCAGAGACCCGTCAGCAGGTGCTGGCCGGCAAGGTGCGCTACACCCCGTCCGAACGCGTGACGCTGACCGCCAACGTCGGCCGCAGCGACAACGAATCGCAGGACTACGGCCCCTTCGATGCACGCGGCAGCGCGCAGACGCATCGCGATACGGCCTCGCTGCAGGGCGACATCGGCTTGGCCGAGGGCCAGCTGCTCAGCGCTGGCGTGGACTGGAGCAATGACAATCTCGATGGCAGCAGCGCCGGGTATCTGGTGGACAGCCGCCGCAATACAGGCGTGTTCGCGCAGTACCAGGGCCGTTTCGGCCGCCACCAGCTGCAGGCCAGCGTACGCAACGACGACAACGCGCAGTTCGGCAACCACACCACCGGCAGCCTGGGCTGGGCGATGGCACTGGACCACGGCCTGCGGCTCACTGCCAGCTACGGCACCGCGTTCAAGGCGCCGACCTTCAGCGATCTGTATGACCCGTGGAGTGGCGTGCCGACGCTGAAGCCGGAGAAGGCCAAGAGCGCGAACATCGGTATTGCCCAGCAGGGCCAGGGCTGGCGCTGGGCCCTGGATGCGTATGAAACACGCATCGATGACCTGATCACCTACGATGCAGCCACCTTCATGATGCACCAGGTGGAGAAGGCGCGGATCCGCGGTGCGGAACTGACCGGTGGCACCACCCTGGCCGGGTTCGACATCAATGCGCAGGTCAGCTGGACCGACCCGCGCAACCGCACCTCCGGCAGCAGCCAGTACGACAACCTGCTGGCCCGGCGTGCACGCCAGACCGCACGGCTGGACGTGGACCGCCGCTTCGGTGACCTGCGCCTGGGCGTGACCGCGCAGGGGGCCGGCAGGCGCTTCGACGATGCCGCCAACCGCGTGACCGTGGCCGGCTACGGCACCCTCGACCTGCGTGCCGAGTACGCACTGACACCGTCGTGGTCGCTGCTGGCCCGCGCGGCGAACGTGTTCGATCGCCGCTATGAAACCGTGGCCTGGTACAACCAGCCCGGCCGCGAGTACCAGCTGAGCATGCGCTACCAGCCGAAGTGAAACATCGTGCGCCGGGCCATGCCCGGCGCTGCCGGATCAGGCGGCCAGCCCCGGCAGGTCGCGCAGATCGTCGATCACGGCCACCGCATCGCTGTCATCCAGGTCCAGCCCGCGCGGGTAGCCGTAGCGCACCAGCGCGATGGGCATGCCGGCATCACGCGCGGCCCGGTAGTCGGTGATCGAATCGCCCACCATCAGGCACTGCGCCGGCGCCAGGCCGAAGTGGGCGGCGATGTGCCGCAGCGGCTCGCCACTGGGCTTGCGCTGCGGCAGTGAATCGCCCCCCAGCACCTGCGCGAAGGCATCGCCGATGCCCAGGTGCTGCAGCAGCGGCGGCACCAGTGCCGCCGGCTTGTTGGTGCAGATGGCCAGCGGTACGTTGCGTTCGCGCAACTGCGCCAGCGCCTCCGGCACACCGGTGAACAGCTGCGGGCTGCGCAGCAAGCATTCCCCGTAGTGCACCATGAAGCGCGGCATCACCGCGGCCATGTCCACCGGCAGGCCCACCGCTTCTACGGCCTGTTCGACCAGGCGGCGCACGCCATCACCGATCCAGCCGAGCACAGTGGCTTCGGCCACGCGCGCCACGCCCAGTTCTTCCAGCGTGCGGTTGAGTGCCTCGGCGATATCGGCGGCGCTGTCCACCAGCGTGCCATCAAGGTCGAACACCACCAGCGGGTACGGATAGGACACGGCAACGCCACCAGGCAACGGGGAATCGCTCATTGTACACCGGTGCCCCGTGGCGCTCGCCGCGGCGCGCGCGCAGGGCGCCAGTCGATGTCGGCAAATTCAGGGCTGGCGAAGCACTCCACCAGGTAGTCGAGGAAGCAGCGCAGCACCGCCGGCTGCTGCCGGCGCGAGGCGTACACCGCATGCACGCCCAGTTCCTCCAGGTCGTAGTCCGGCAGCAGCTGCACCAGTTCGCCACGGCGCAGCAGCGGTGCCACCTGGTAGGCGGGCAACATCGCGATGCCGGCGCCGGCACGCACCGCTTCCAGCAGCAGCGAGGCTTCGTTGGCGCTGATGTTGCCGCCCACCGCCACGGAAATCGTGCGGCCACCGCGGAACAGGTTCCACACGCTGCGCGCAACGTAGTGGTGCGTCATGCAGTTGTGGGTGGCCAGTTCCTCCGGCACCTGCGGCGTGCCACGTGCCTGCAGGTAGGCCGGCGTCGCGCACAGCACCGAACTGCAGGTCGCCAGCTTGCGCGCGATCAGGCCCGGGTCGACCCGGCGCGCGATGCGCACGGCCAGGTCCACGCGCTCCTCCACCAGGTTGACCAGCCGGTCCACCAGCAGCAGCTCGATGCGGGCGGCCGGGTGCCGTTGCACATAACCGGCCACCGCCCGCGCCAGATGGCTCTGGCCGAAGGAGACGCTGGCGGTCACCCGCAGCGTGCCGTGCGGTTCCGGGTCATCACTGGCCAGTTCGCTCTGCAGGTCCGCGCCGATCTCCAGCATCTGCCGGAAGCGCTGCAGGGCGGCCTCGCCGGCGCTGGTCAGGCTGGTACGGCGGGTGGTCCGGTGCAGCAGGCGCACGCCCAGCCACTGCTCCACCTGCGCCAGGTAGCGGGTGACCATCGCCCGCGACATGTCCAGCGCATCGGCAGCGGCGGTCAGGCTGCCGCGCTCGGCCACGTTGACGAACACGGTCATGGCGGTGAAGCGGTCCATATGATCGACTCCTGCAACAAACCTGACCGTTATACGCTGTTTTTCGGACAACTGGACCGGCCTACAGTGGGCTCACCTTCCCTCCCACTGGAACACCCGCCATGAAGATCGCCCTCGTCGGTGCCACCGGCAACATCGGCCGCCAGATCGCCCGCCACGCCCTCGCACGCGGCCACCAGGTCACCGCCCTGGTCCGCAGCGAAAACGACCTGCCGGCCGAACTGGCCGGTGCCCGCCTGGCCATCGCCCCGCTGGATGACGCTGAAGCGCTGGCCGCGGTGATCGCCGGCCACGATGTGCTGGCCAGCGCCTACGGCCCGCGCCCGGGCGATGACATCGGCCGCGTCGCCAACGTTGCCGAGCAGCTGGTCGCTGCCGCGCGCCAGGCCGGCGTGCCGCGCGTGGTGGTGGTCGGCGGCGCCGGCAGCCTGGAAGTGGCACCGGGCGTGCAGCTGGTGGACACGCCGGATTTCCCGGCCGCCTACAAGCCCTACGCCCTGGCCCACCGCGAAGCACTCACCCGCCTGCAGGCCATCGATGACCTGGACTGGACGTTCTTCTCGCCGGCCGCGGAAATCGGCCCGGGCGAAGAACGCGGCCAGTACCGCGTGCAGGCCAAGGCCTTCCTGGCCGATGCCAGTGGCCACAGCCGCATCAGCTACGGCGACTACGGTGCGGCCTTCGTGGCCGAACTGGAAGCGCACCAGTACCCGCAGCAGATCATCACCGTCGCGTACTGACGCCTGCCCAGCGGGCAGGGCCCGGCGCCGCCCCGCTGCAGCGCCAGGCCCCTGCCCGGCCCCACCCGCCACAAGGACAACCCCATGCGCACCGCCGCCCTGCTGCTTCCCCTCGCCCTGGCCGCCGGCCTCGCCAGCCCCGCACTGCAGGCGGCACCGGCCACGCCCACCGCGGCCGCCGCTGCCCGCTCGCAGCTGCAGCTGCGCCCCTTCCATCCCGGCCCGCAGGCACTGTTCTCTGTGTCCTCGGTGCTGATCGAAGGCCGCCACGATGCGGTGCTGGTCGATGCCCAGTTCGGTGCCAGCGATGCGCAGCGGCTGGTCGAGCAGATCCGTGCCAGCGGCAAACGGCTGACCACCCTCTACATCAGCCACGGCGACCCGGATTACTACTTCGGTCTGGCCACGCTGCAGGATGCATTCCCGCAGGCCCGCATCGTCGCCACCGCGCAGACCGTCGCCCACATCCAGCAGACCCAGGCCGCCAAGCTGGCGTACTGGGGGCCGAAGATGGGCGCCGACGTACCGGCACGCATCGTCATCCCGCAGGTGCTGCAGGGCGATGCGCTGGAACTGGAAGGCCAGCGGCTGCCGATCATCGGCCTGGATGGCCCGACCCCGGACCGCACGGTGCTGTGGGTGCCCGCCCTGCGCGCGATCGTCGGTGGCATTCCGGTGGTGGCCGGCGAGCACGTGTGGATGGCCGATACGCAGACCCCGCAGTCACACCGCGACTGGCTGCGGACACTCGATGCGCTGGCCGCGCTGAAGCCGAAGGTGGTGATTCCGGGCCACTACGCCCCGGGTGCGGCGCTGGATACCAGCGCGCTGCGTTTCACCGCCGGCTACATCCGCGCCTTCGACGTGGAAACCGCCAAGGCCAAGGACAGCGCCGCGCTGGTGAAGGCGATGCAGGCCCGCTACCCGGCACTGGGCGGTGACGCATCGCTGGAACTGAGCGCGAAAGTCGCCAAGGGCGAGATGGCCTGGCCGTGAGTCATGGAGCCTGACCCGGCACCCCCGGAAGATCCACGCCATGGGGGGAAGACGGCCGCGACCTGCGTCTACGGATGCACGCCATCGGCCGCATCGGCACCGTGCTCGAACAGCTCGCCCTGCACCACCGGTTCCTTGTCGCGGAACCCGCCCAGCCCCACCCCGACCAGGCGGTAGCGGGTCTGTGCCGGCAGGTCCACGCGGGCGCGCAGCGCCAGGGCGATGTCGCGCAGTTCCTCCATCGATTCCGGGGGGCGCTCGGGGGTGTAGCTGCGGGTAAGGATGCGGAACTGCGCGGTCTTCAGTTTCAGCACCACGGTGTGGCCGATGCGCTCGGTGCGGCGCGTGGCATGCCAGGTCTTTTCGGCCAGCTGCACGATCGCCGGTGCCAGGTCGTCCAGCAGCAGGTCTTCGGCAAAGGTGTCCTCGGAGGAAATCGACTGCACCGGCTGGTCCGGTTCCACCGGCCGCTCGTCGATGCCACGCGCGCGGTTGTACAGGCTGCGGCCGAAACTGCCGAAGGCCTCTTCCAGCGAGGCCAGCGGCCAGGCGCGCAGGTCGCCGCAGGTGACGATGCCCAGCGCGGCCAGCTTGCCTTCCATCACCTTGCCCACGCCGGGCACGCGCTTGACCGGCAACGGCGTGAGGAAGGCCTCCACACGCTGGGGCGGAATCACGAACTGGCCATCGGGCTTGCGCCAGTCCGAGGCGATCTTGGCCAGGAACTTGTTCGGCGCGATGCCCGCTGAAGCGGTCAGGTGGGTTTCTTCGCGGATCTGCGTGCGGATGGTGCGCGCGATGTCGGTCGCCAATGCGATGCCGCTCAGCGGCGCGGTGACATCCAGGTAGGCCTCGTCCAGCGACAGCGGTTCGACCAGCTCCGTATGGCGGTGGAAGATCTCGCGCACCTGGCGTGACACCGCCTTGTACCGCGCGAAGTCCGGCGGCACGAAGATCGCGTCAGGGCACAGGCGTTCGGCGCGCACGGCCGGCATCGCTGAACGCACACCGAACACGCGCGCTTCATAGGATGCCGCGCACACCACCGAACGTGCCCCGCGCCAGGCCACCACCACCGGCCTGCCCCGCAGCGAGGGATCATCACGCTGCTCCACCGACGCGTAGAACGCGTCCATGTCCACATGGATGATCTTGCGCAGTGGGGTCATGTCAGGTGCCAGCGGAGGGTTCGACCATGGCGGGCCACACGCTCAGGTATGGTCGTTGCACATCAACAGGATGCGCGTTTTCCCCTGAAAACACTACGCTTGCGTACGGTGGAAAGGTTTGATTGCCGGCAGCGGCACGGGCATCCTCGGGCGCTGTTTTCCCGATCGTCGCTTCCAGGATTGCGCTTTCCATGACTCGTCTCCACGCGTTCAACCGCGACCAGCTGCTGGCCAGCGCACGCGGTGAACTGTTCGGCGCCGCCGCCGGCCGCCTGCCCAACGACCCGATGCTGATGTTCGACCGCATCACCGACATCCGCGAAGACGGCGGCCCGCATGGCAAGGGCATGGTACGCGCCGAACTGGATATCCGCCCGGACCTGTGGTTCTTCGGCTGCCACTTCATCGGCGACCCGGTGATGCCCGGCTGCCTGGGCCTGGATGCGATGTGGCAGCTGACCGGCTTCTACCTGACCTGGCTGGGCGCGCCCGGCCGTGGCCGTGCCCTGGGCTGCGGCGAGGTGAAGTTCACCGGCCAGGTGCTGCCGGATGCAAAGCGGGTGCGCTATGAGATCGACATCAGCCGCGTGATCAACCGCAAGCTGGTGATGGCCCAGGCCGATGCCCGCATGTACGTGGATGACCGCGAGATCTATGCCGCGCGCGACCTGCGCGTGGGCCTGTTCACTTCTACCGAGAATTTCTGATGCGTCGCGTTGCCATCACCGGAATGGGCATTACCTCGTGCCTGGGCAATGACCTGGACACGGTCTCCGCCGCCCTGCGCGCAGGCCGCGCCGGCATCACCGCCCTGCCCGACCATGCCGATGCCGGCCTGCGCAGCCAGGTCGGGGGACGCGTGGACCTGGACCTGGATGCCCTGATCGACCGCAAGCAGAAGCGCTTCATGAGCGACGGTTCGGCCTATGCCTACCTGGCACTGCGCGATGCGATCGCCGATGCCGGCCTGTCGCCGGAACACGTCAGCCACGTGCGTACCGGCCTGATCGCCGGCTCCGGCGGCGGCTCCAGCGAATGGCAGGTGGAAGCGGCCGACATCGCCCGCAACCGTGGCGTGCGCAAGGTCGGCCCGTACATGGTGCCGCGCACGATGTGCTCCACCGTGTCGGCCTGCCTGGCCACCGCCTACCAGATCAAGGGCCTGAGCTATTCGCTGTCGGCCGCCTGCGCGACCTCGGCGCACTGCATCGGTGCGGCCGCCGACCTGATCCGCCACGGCGCGCAGGACGTGATGTTCGCCGGTGGCGGTGAAGACCTGCACTGGACCATGAGCGTGATGTTCGATGCGATGGGCGCCCTGTCCACCGGCTTCAACGACACCCCGGCCAGTGCATCGCGCCCGTACGACAAGGACCGCGACGGCTTCGTCATCGCCGGTGGCGGCGGCATGCTGGTGCTGGAGGACTGGGACCACGCCGTGGCCCGCGGCGCCCGCATCCATGCCGAACTGCTGGGCTATGGCGTGACCTCCGACGGCGCCGACATGGTCGCCCCGTCCGGTGAAGGCGCCGTGCGCTGCATGAAGATGGCGCTGCAGAACGTCGATCGCCCGCTGGACTACCTCAACACCCACGGCACCTCGACCCCGCTGGGCGATGTGACCGAACTGGGCGCGATCCGCGAAGTGTTCGGCGATGCCATTCCGCCGCTGTCCTCGACCAAGGCGCTGTCGGGCCACTCGCTCGGCGCGGCCAGCGTGCACGAAGCCATCTACTGCCTGCTGATGATGCGCGACGGCTTCGTGGCCGGCTCGGCCAACATCGGCGAACTGGACCCGAAGGTGGAAGGCTTCCCGATCCTGCGCGAAAGCCGCGAGCAGAAGCTGGATACGGTGATGTCCAACAGCTTCGGCTTCGGCGGCACCAACGCCGCGCTGGTGTTCGGCCGGGTCTGAGTGCCTGGAATCGATTGAACGGCCGCCGGGCAGCGCCCGGCCAGAGCGGTGAAGCGTGCCAACCACGGTTGGCATCCAGCAGGGCGGGCGGTTGCCCGCCCTCAGCGCGGCAGCAGCGGCAGCAGCAAGGCGTGGGCATCCACCAGCGAGCCGACGATGCGATGGCCCAGCGCGCGCAGGGCCTCATCCGGGTGCACCAGATCGGGCACCTGGATGGCGGTCATGCCCGCCGCCAGCGCGGCGCGGATGCCCGCCGGTGAATCCTCCAGTGCCAGGCAGCGCGCCGGGTCCTGGCCCAGCCGCTGCGCGGCCAGCAGGTAGATGTCCGGCGCGGGCTTGGGGTGGGCGACGTCACTGCTGGTCACCACCGCATCGAAATACGGCAGCAGCCCGGTGGCCCCCAGTTTGCGGTTGGCGCGGGGCTGCCGCGTGGAGGTGGCCACCGCACGCGGAATGCCATGGGCCCTGAGCAGCTCCAGCAGTTCGATGATGCCCGGCCGCAGCGGCAGGCCCTGCTGGGTGCGCTCCTCGTACAGGTCGTGGCAGCGCGCGGCAATGGCCAGCACGCGCGCATCGTCGGCGTGCTGGCGCATCAACGCCAGGCTGTCCTTGTCACCCAGCCCGACCATGCGCAGGAAGAACGCTTCATCCAGTGCCAGGCCGTGCTCGCGGGAGGCCTGCATCCAGCACGCCAGCGAGACCCGCTCGCTGTCGATCATCAGCCCGTCCATGTCGAAGATGACGGCGTCGGGAAGGAACGGCAGCGCGGTAATGGCGGTCATGGGGCGAACAGGGTCTGCAGATCGGTCTCGGCCAGCAGGCGCCACTGGCCTTCGTCCAGGCCGGCCAGGTCCAGGCCGCCGACACGGCTGCGGTGCAGCGCCTGCACATGGTTGCCGGTGGCGGCGAACATGCGCCGCACCTGGTGGTAACGGCCTTCATGCAGCACCAGGCGGGCCTGGCGCGGGCCCAGCACCTCCAGTTCGGCCGGCAGCAGCGGCGTCTTCTCCGATTCCAGCATCAAGGTGCCGCTGGCGAACAGCGCGGTTTCATCACCACGCAGGTCTTCGCTCAGTTCCACCTCGTACACCTTGGGCAGCTTGGCCTTGGGCGAGATGATCCGGTGCAGCAGGCCACCGTCGTCGGTCAGCAGCAGCAGGCCGCTGGTCTCGCGGTCGAGCCGGCCGACGGTGGACAGCACCGGATCGCGGTCGCGGAAACGCGGCGGCAGCAGGTCGTAGATCAGGCGGCCGGTGTCCTTGGTCGAACAGGTATAGCCGGACGGCTTGTGCAGGGCGATGCACAGGCCCGGCGCCGGGTCCAGCGGCTCGCCATCCACGCGGACCGCCTCATGTGGCACCTGGTCGTCGGCATACAGCACCTCGCCATCGGCATCGGTGATGCGGCCTTCGCGGAACATCCACTGCACCTGCTTGCGGCTGCCATAGCCCAGGTTGGCGATGTGCTTGACCAGTTTCATCGGCCCTTGCCTCGCACCGCTTCGATCAGCTTGAAGCCATCACGCTCGGCCACCACGCGCACGGCGCCGAAGCTGTCGTTGAGGATCTGCTCGTACGGCAGGTGGCGGTTGGCCACCACGTACAGGCGCCCGCCCGGGCGCAGCGCCTGCGCGGCCACGGCGATGAAGCGCTGGCCGATGTCCGGGCGGTCTTCGCGCGCCGGGGTGTGGAACGGCGGGTTGCTGACGATGACGTCGTAACCCGGCTCCACGCCGGCGGTGACATCGCGCCACAGGAACCGCAGCGGCAGCGCGCGCGGCGGCGGCGCCAGGTTCAGTTCGGCCAGGGCCAGTGCGCGGTGCTCGGCCTCGTACAGGTCCAGCGCGGTGATCTTCGGGCAGCGCTCCAGCAGTTCGCGCGAGAGGTAGCCGTAGCCGGCGCCCAGGTCGGCGGCGCGGCCGGCCAGATCCGCCGGCAGGTGTTCGGCCAGCAGGGCCGAGGCCGGGTCGATGCGGTTCCAGGCGAACACGCCCGGACGGCTGAGGAAGCGCCCGCCCATGATCGGCCGGACGGCATCCAGTGCGGCCCAGCGCGCGGCCAGGTCGGCGTCGTGCTGGCCTTCCAGCGGTGCGGTCCAGTAGGCCCGGCAGTGGTTCTTGGTCAGGCTGCCCCCCAGGCCGGCCAGCTGCTTCAGATCGCCTTCGCCGGAACGGGCGCCTTCGTTGTTGGACTGGCAGGCCACCACGCGGCCGCCCGGCGCCACCAGCGCCAGCGCGCGGGCGAACAGGGCGCGGGCTTCCTCGCGCTGGCGCGGGGGCAGCACCAGCACCAGCGGGAAGGTGCCGCGCAGGGCGGCATCGTCCAGCTGCGGCTGCACCTGCAGGCCGGCCCCCTGCAGGGCCTGGGCGAAGGGCGCAAAGCTCTGCTCGGCCACCACGGTGCGGCCCTGCGCGTTCTCGCGCAGCGGCCAGCCATCACGGGCGCGCAGGAAAGCGACCGGGCCCTCGGGCCAGCGCAGGGAACCGTTGGAGAACGGCAGGAACAGGGTCTGCAGGGGAGCGTCGTCGCTGGCGGCCATCGCGCGCGGGGTCATTCCGTGGGGAGGCCGACCATTGTACCGGCTCGGCCGGCGGCGGCCCTGCCGCGTGCGCCGGGGCCGGGGCCGGGCACGATTTGCGAAACTTCAACATTGCATTGATGCCGCAACAACGCGCCTGCGGTCAGGGTAAGGGCTCCCCCGGAACGTAGGAGAGACTGCATGCGTGCCCTGTTCGTCGGCGGCGTGGTGGACAACAGTGAAATGGACCTGGAGGGCAACCATCCGCCGGTCCACTACCCGGAGGACAGCGGCGGCGGCCACTCGCGCTACCGCCTGCACCAGGTGGGCAAGACCGCCGATGGCACCCTGGCCTATGCGGTGTACGGCGCGCCGGACCTGGCCGATGCCGAAGTCGCCCGGGTGGCCGAGGAGCGTGCCTACGCGCGCCGGTTCGACGCCACGGCCGAACCGTTCGAGCACTGAGGCTCCCCCATCGGGCACCGGGCAGGAGGACACCGGTCCTCCTGCCCCGGGCTAGGGCACGGTCGGCGGCAGCTGCCGGATGCCGCTGATTTCATCCAGCCAGAGCAGGTGCTGCTGCGCAGGGACGGCGGCGTCATCCAGCCGCAGCTGGCCATTGCTGCCTTCGTCTCCCGCGGCGTCGCGGTACTGCTGGATCGTCGGGCGCACGGCGACGGTACCGCGCAGGCGGCGGCCATCGGCCAGGGTCAGTTCGACCCGGGTCTCGCCGTCAAGCTGCGGGATCAGCGCTTCCAGCGCTGCGATGCGCGCCGGGTCGGTATGGATACGGGGTGCGGTACGGGACATCGGCAGCCTCCTGTGCCCAGACTGGCGCAGCGCCCGTGAATGTTCAGTGCAGCGCGGCAGCCGCGCGCGCGGCCTGCACGTGGCGCACGGCGGTGACCAGCTGCGCCACCGAATAGGGCTTGGCCACATGTTCCTGGAAGCCGGAGGCCAGCGCGCGCTTGCGGTCATCGGCGCGTGCCAGCGCGGTCACGGCCACCGCCGGCAGTGCCACCGCATCCACGCCCATGTCTTCGCGCAGCGTGCGCACCAGGCCGTAACCATCCATGCCGGGCATGCCGATGTCGGTCAGCATCACGTGGAACTGCTGGTGGCCGTTGTCGGCCAGCAGTGCCAGGGCCTCGCCGGCGGACATCGCCGCGCTGACCGTGGCGCCCTGTTCCTCCAGCATGCGGCGCAGGTACTCCAGCACTTCCGGCTGGTCTTCCACGGCCAGCACGTTCACGCCCTTGAGCGGGTACGGCTCGACCACCTGCTCCATGATCGGCCCGCTGAACACCTCGCGCAGCGGACGGCGCTCGGCATCGGGGACATAGCCGGGCAGGCGCACGGTGAAGGTGGCCCCTTCGCCATGGCCCGGGCTGGCCGCAGTCACCATGCCGCCATGCAGTTCCACCAGCTGCTGCACGATGGCCAGGCCCAGCCCCAGACCGCCATGGCGGCGCGTGGTGGTGCCGTCGGCCTGGCGGAAGCGGCTGAACAGGTGGCGCAGGAATTCCGGGGCGATGCCATCGCCGGTGTCGCGCACGGTGATCTTCCAGTGCCCGTCCTCGGGCTCCACGCGCACATCGATACGGCCTTCGGCCGGGGTGAACTTGATGGCGTTGGACAGCAGGTTCCAGAACACCTGCTGCAGGCGCGTGGCATCGCCCAGTACCAGGCTGGGGGCATCGGGCAGTTCCAGGCCGACATCGATCGCCTTGCCATCGGCCACCAGTTCCTGCGCCCCGATCGCCTCGGTCAGCAGCACGCGCAGGTCCAGCACTTCCACTTCCAGCTGCACCTTGCCCAGCAGCATGCTGCTCAGGTCCAGCATGTCCGAGATCAATCGCTTCTGCGCGGTGGCGCTGTTGGCGATCACCCCCAGCCCCTTGTACAGCGGGCTGGTGGCATCCACGCGCTGCAGCAGCAGTTCGCTCCAGCCCAGGATGGTGGTCAGCGGCGTACGCAGTTCATGCGACAGCGTGGCCAGGAACTCGTCCTTCAGCCGCGCCATGTTCTCCGCAGTGCTGCGCGCGGCACGCTCGGACTGCAGCAGTTCCTCGCGCGCCAGTTCGATCTCGCGCCGTTCGGTCACATCCGGGCTGCTGCCGGCCATGCCGATGAAGCGCCCCATCCGGGAAAAGCGCGGCCGGGCGTTCATCTCCAGCCAGCGCCACTGGCCATCGGCGCGGCGCGCGCGAACCAGCGCGTGCATCGAGCGCTGCGACCGCAGTGCTTCCTGCAGTTCGTACTCGAACACCGAGGTATCGTCCGGGTGCACCAGGCCGCGCCAGACATCTTCCGGCACGCGGTCTTCGTCGCCGCCGAAGAATTCGGTGAAGGCGTTGTTGACGAAGCGCGAATGGCCGCGCTCGTCCAGCACCCACACCGGCATGGGCAGGCCATCGGCCAGGGCGCTGAAACGCGCCTCGCTTTCACCCAGCTCCACTTCCATCTGCTTGCGCGCGGTGACATCGAAGAACAGGATGGCCACCTTGTTCTCGCCCGGCAGGCCGACCCGCACCGCGTCCACGGAAAAGGAACGGCCCAGCGCACGGGCTTCCATCTCGAACTGCGCCGGCCGGCCGCTGCGCGCCACTTCACCGTAGATGCGGAACCATTCCGGTTCGTGGTTGGGTTCCAGCGCACTCATGCACTGCCCCTGCACCTTCCTCAGCCCGGTATGCCGCTCGAACGCCTCGTTGACCTCCAGGAAGCGGTAGTCCACCACCGCCTCGCCTTCAAACATGACCTGGATCACGCAGAAGCCCGCATTGACCCGGGAAAGCACGCTGCGGTGCACGTCGGGGTCCGGGGCGGGCACCATCGGCGATGGACGCTCCAGGGTGGGCGGCAAGGTGGACAAGGGGCGGCTTGGCAGATGCGGTGGAGGATCCACAGCATCATCCAGAGCGCGTATTCACAGCGTCAAGCGCCGTCAGTCATGGGCAGGACCATGAATTGGCGACAACGGTTGTCGTTTGTGACGCATTTCGCCATTGCCGGCCCGAGCGGGCAGGATCACACTCGAATCAACCACAGCCGTCCCGCCGGGACGAGGAGCCTGTCATGAACCGCACGACGCTCGGCACCGTGTTGCTGGCCAGCCTGCTGGCCATCGGCACCGCCAGTGCCGCCCCCCGCACCGTCACCGACGCGCAGGCCCCGCGCGCGCTGCAGGCCGACGGCCCGGTCAGCGTGCGCTGGAACGACCCGTCCGGCTTCACCGAGATCCGCCGCAGCACCAACCGCTTCGAAGCCGAACGCGGTGACTGGGTGCAGCAGCTGGCCAAGTACGTGCGCACCAGCGCCGGCAAGCAGCTGCAGCCGGGGCAGACACTGGACGTGAACCTTGTGGACATCAAGCGCGCCGGCGACTACGAGCCCTGGCACGGCCCGCAGGCGCGCGATGTGCGCATCATGCGTGACATCTACCCGCCGCGCATCACCCTGCAATACACGCTCAAGGATGCCAACGGCCAGGTGCTCGACCAGGGCGAGGCCAAGCTGAGCGATACCGGCTACCTGCACAATGTCGGCCTGCAGAGCGATTCGGATCCGCTGCGCTATGAAAAGCGGCTGGTCGACGACTGGAGCCGCCGCGAACTGGCCCGCCAGGTCACCGCCGCACGCTGAGCGGTAACGGCCGCGCGGCTGCCCCGTGCAGCCGCGTAGTGCCAGGCCATGCCTGGCATCAGCCCACCCAGGTGCGCCGGCCCAGGCCGGCACCCTGTTCTCAGTCCTGGTACACCCGCGCCACGCGCTTGACCGCGCACGGCAGCTGGTAGGCACTCACGCCGGCACGCGGCGCCAGTTCGGACAGCGTCGGCGCACTGCCCCACAGTTCCACCACGCTGCCGATGGCGGCCTGCGGGTGCGCGGTCAGGTCCACCGTCAGCATGTCCATCGACACACGGCCGATAAGCACACCGGGCTGGCCATCGATGCGCAGCGGCGTGCCATTGGGCGCGAACTGCGGGTAGCCATCGGCATACCCCAGCGCGACCACGCCAACGCGGGTGCGCACCTTGGCGACGAAACGCGCGCCATACCCCACCGGTTCACCCGGCTCGATCCAGCGCTCGGCAATCACCCGCGACTGCATGGTCATCACCGGGCGCAGGCGCGCGGTCAGCCCGGTGTCGTCCGGCAACGGGTTGGCGCCGTACAGCATCAGGCCCGGGCGCACCCAGTCACTGCGCACGTCCGGCCACCCCAGCAGGGCTGGCGAGTTGCAGATGCTGGTCTCACCGTCCAGGCCCTCGATCGCAGCCTTGAAGGTGGCCGCCTGTTCGTGCGTGCGCTCGCTGTCCAGCTCATCGGCACGCGCCAGGTGGGTCATCATCACGATGCGCGCCACCTGCGGCAGCGCCGACAGCCGGGCATGCGCGGCGCGGAAGCCGGCCACGTCCAGGCCCAGGCGGTGCATGCCGCTGTCCAGCTTCAGCCATACGGTCAGCGGGCGCGGGCTGTCGAAGGCGGCCAGCGCCTCCACCTGCCACGGCGAGCCCACCGAGAACCACAGGTCGTGCTCGGCCACCAGCGGCAGTTCGCTGGCCTCGAAGATGCCTTCCAGCAGCAGGATCGGCGCACGGATGCCGGCCTGGCGCAGTTCCAGTGCTTCTTCGATCGTGGCCACGGCGAAGCCATCGGCCTCGCTTTCCAGCGCCTGTGCACAGCGCACGGCGCCATGGCCGTAGGCATCGGCCTTGACCACCGCCAGCGCCTTGCCGCCGCCCAGTTCACGGGCCAGGCGGTAGTTGCTGCGCAGTGCGCCCAGATCGATCAACGCGCGGGCTGGGCGCATGTGCGGCTCTCGTGTTGCGGCTGCCCGGCACGGTGGCCGTAGCGGAAGATGTCCAGCCCTTCGGTGCTGATCTGCGGCTGGCGCGCGCTCATCAGGTCGGCCAGGTAGCGGCCCGAGCCGCACGCCATGGTCCAGCCCAGGGTGCCGTGGCCGGTGTTGAGGAACAGGTTGCGCAGCGGCGTGGCGCCGATCACCGGCGTGCCATCGGGCGTTGCCGGGCGCAGGCCGGTCCAGAACTGCGCGCGCGACAGGTCACCGCCCTTCGGGTACAGATCGCGCACGACCAGTTCCAGGGTTTCGCGGCGGCGCGGCGACAGGCTCAGGTCGAACCCGGCCACCTCGGCCATGCCGCCCACGCGGATGCGGTTGTCAAAGCGGGTGACGGCCACCTTGTAGCTCTCGTCCAGGATGGTGGACGTGGGCGCCATCGACGGTTCGATGATCGGCAGCGTCAGCGAATACCCCTTCAGCGGGTACACCGGCAGGCGCAGGCCCAGCGGTGCCACCAGCTGCGGCGAGTAGCTGCCCAGCGCGACCACATAGCGGTCAGCGGTTTCCACACGGCCGCCGATGCGCACGCCGGTGATGCGGTCACCGTCGGCCTGCAGGCCATCGATGTCCTGGTCGAAACGGAACTCGACGCCGGCATCCACGCACATCTGCATCAGGCGGCGGGTGAACAGCTGGCAATCGCCGGTCTGGTCGCGCGGCAGGCGCAGGGCGCCGACCAGCCCATCGACGTGGGCCAGCGCCGGTTCGGCCTGGATGATGCCGGCACGGTCCAGCACCTCGTAGGGCACGCCGTACTGGGCCAGGATCTCGATGTCCTGCGCCGAGGCATCCAGCTGCTGCTGGGTGCGGAACAGCTGGGTGGTGCCCAGGTCGCGGCCTTCGTAGTCGATGCCGGTCTGCGCACGCAGCTCGTTCAGGCAGTCGCGGCTGTACTCGGACATGCGCACCATGCGCGCCTTGTTGATGGCATAGCGCTCGTGCGTGCAGTTGCGCAGCATCTGCCACAGCCAGCGGTACTGGGCCAGGTCCATGCCGGGGCGGATCGCCAGCGGGGCATGCTTCTCGAACAGCCAGCCGATGGCCTTCTTCGGCACGCCCGGGGCCGCCCACGGCGAGGTGTAGCCGAAGGACAGCTGGCCGGCGTTGGCGAAGCTGGTTTCCAGCGCGGGGCCCGGCTGGCGGTCGACGACCGTGACTTCAAACCCGGCCTGTCGCAGGTACCAGGCACTGGTAGTGCCGATCACGCCGCTGCCGAGGACTAGGACTCGCATGGGACTTCTCCAACCCGATCATTCCCTGCGCTGGACCACGCCGGGATCATAATTGGGGAAGTATAGTCAGCCGATACCAGTTGATTTGCCTGATTTGATACCAACAGGCAGGATGTTTCCCTGAGATTCATTCCTCGAGGTTGACGGCCATGGCCACCCGCTCCCGCGAACTGGACAAGATCGACCGCAAGATCCTGCGCCTGCTGCAGGCCGAAGGGCGCCTGTCCTTCACCGAACTGGGCGAACGGGTCGGCCTGTCCACCACCCCGTGCACCGAACGCGTGCGCCGGCTGGAACGCGAAGGGGTCATCACCGGTTACCACGCCCACCTGGACCCTGCAGCGCTGAAGGCCAGCCTGCTGGTGTTCGTGGAAATCAGCCTGGCCTACAAATCCGGTGACATCTTCGAGGAATTCCGCCGCGCCGCGCTGAAGCTGCCCAACGTGCTGGAGTGCCACCTGGTGTCAGGTGATTTCGACTACCTGCTCAAGGCGCGCATCAGCGAGATGGCCTCCTACCGCAAGCTGCTCGGCAGCACCCTGCTGACCCTGCCGCACGTGCGCGAATCCAAGAGCTACATCGTGATGGAAGAGGTCAAGGAAACCTGGGCGCTGCCCATCGCGGACTGAGCGGCGGTGCCGAGGGACACGGGCCAGATCCCGCCGTGCGGTCTCCGGCCCGTTGCGGGCAACGTCAGCCCTCAACGCTGCTGCTTGCCCTGCTGGCGCGGATCGGGCTGCCTGCCCTTCGGGTGCGGGTCCATCTGCTGCTGTTGTTGCTGCTGTTGCTGCTGGCGACCCTGCTGCGGCTTGTCCTGCTGCTCCTTGCCCGGGGTGCGGTTGTTCTGGTTGGCCATGATCGTGCTCGAGAGAGAGGGAATGTGCGCCGGCCGGTTGCCGGCGCACGCCCACGCTGGTCCCGCAGCGGTTAATCACAGGCGAAAAAACAGTGAGCCGGCGCGTTGATGCCGATGACTGCGCGGAACCGTTTTGAAGGGTTCAGGTGGCGCCATCACCGCCGGGTTCCCGCACGCTGACCGCGCACGCCCCGCAGGGCGTGGCGCTACTTGATCTGCTGGCCGTTGCCCTGCGGGATGCTGTCGTAATAGCGGCCGGTGTTGGTGTCCAGCACGCGGTTGGGGCCGACCGCCTTCATGCCCGGCACGATGCGGCCGTCCCGGTCGTACACCTTGTCCGGCAACGTGCGCGCCGGCGGTGCCACGGGCTTGGCGGGGCCACTGCTGGGAATGGGCTGGCGCGGCAGCACCGGCGACGGCAGGGGGCCCTGCACCGGGGCAGGGGCGCTGCCCGGCGGCGGCGTGGCCACCGGGGCGGGGGCCACGGTGGTGGTGCTGCGGGTGGCCGTGGGGGACGGCGGCGCGGCGATCTGCGCCAGCGCCAGGCCTGGCAGCAGGGCCAACAGCAACACGGCAATGGGGCGGTTCATGGCAGGCTTCCCCCTGTGGACAGGCCCCTACCCTGCGCCCGGGTGCGTGTGCCCCCCATGAACGGACATCACACTTGCCCGGCCACCCGGCCACCCCCATCTGCTCAGTCTGCCCTTCCCCGCCCGCCCTGGAGCCCGCTCATGACCGCCTTCGATCTCACGCCCCCCAGCGATGCCCAGCGCCAGGCGCTGGAGGCCGGGCTCAGCCACGAAGAGGCGCGGGTGCTGCTGCACCACGGCACCGAAGCCCCCTTCTGCGGCGTGTTCCTGGACAACAAGCGCGAGGGCGTCTACGGCTGCCGCCTGTGCGCGCTGCCGCTGTTCCGCTCCAGCGCCAAGTTCGATTCCGGCACCGGCTGGCCGAGCTTCTTCGCCCCGTTCGACCCGGCGCACGTCCACGAGATCCGCGATACCAGCCACGGCATGGTCCGTACCGAAATCACCTGCGCCCGCTGCGGCAGCCACCTGGGCCATGTGTTCCCGGACGGCCCGCCGCCGACCCACGAACGCCACTGCCTGAACTCGGTCTCACTTTCCTTCACCGACGCCGGGGCGCATTGGCCGGACCCGTTGCAGCGCGGCGGCGCTGAAGCCGGCGTGGCGGGCTGACGCCCCCCGCCGACCGATTTCACATATTGCCTCTTCAGAAATGGGGCCATGGGGCCGACAACGGGGATACCCCCTTCCCATCGCCAGCCCCATGCTCATCCTCATTGGTTTCCTGGTCGTCATCATCAGCGTGATCGGCGGCTACCTCGGCGCCCACGGCCGGTTGGGCGCCCTGTGGCAACCCTATGAACTGGTGATCATCGGCGGCGCCGCACTGGGCGCCTTCCTGGTCGGCACCCCGGCCAAGACCGTCAAGCAGACCCTGCGTGGCATGGTCGCCGTATTCAAGGGCCCGCGTTACAAGCAGCAGGACTACATCGATGTGCTGAGCCTGCTGTACGAACTGCTCAACAAGGCCCGCCGCGAAGGCTTCATGGCCCTGGAAGACCACGTCGAGCGGCCGGCCGAAAGCGCGATCTTCGCCAACTACCCCAAGGTGCAGGCCGACCACCACCTGGTGGACTTCATCACCGACTGCCTGCGCCTGATGATCGGCAGCAACATCGAACCGCACGAGCTGGAACCGCTGCTGGAACTGGAGCTGGAAAAGCACCATGCCGAGGCGATGGCCCCCTCGCAGGTGCTGACCAAGGTGGCCGACGGATTGCCCGGTTTCGGCATCGTGGCGGCGGTGCTGGGCATCGTCATCACCATGGGCTCGATCGGCGGGGACATCGTCGAGGTCGGCGGCCACGTCGCCGGCGCACTGGTCGGCACCTTCCTGGGCATCCTGCTGGGCTACGGCTTCGTCGGCCCGATGGCCTCGGCGATGGAGGCCCGGGCCGAGCAGGACAGCCGCATCTACGAATCGGTGAAGACCGCCCTGCTGGCCTGCCTGCGCGGCTACAACCCGAAGATCGCACTGGAATTCGCCCGCAAGACCCTGCCGTCGGACGTGCGCCCGGCCTTCTCCGATTTCGAGCAGCACCTGAAGTCGGTGAAGTAAGCCATGGCCGAGACCAAGCCCACCGTCATCGTCCGCAAGGTCAAGAAGGCCGGCCACGGCGGCCACCACGGCGGCTCGTGGAAGGTGGCCTATGCCGACTTCGTGACCGCGATGATGGCCTTCTTCCTGGTGCTGTGGCTGATGGCCAGCACCAGCAAGCCCGAGCGCGCGGCCATTTCCGAGTACTTCCGCAACCCCAGCCCGCTCAGCGGCCAGAGCGCCACCCCGGCGCCGGGCATGGCCGGGCCGGGCGGCGCCAGCACCTCGATGATCAAGCTCGGCGGTGCCACCGACGTCAGCCGCGGCAGCAGCAACGACCCCTTCCAGAACAAGCAGGAAGCCGTGCCACAGCCGGTGGACCAGCAGCAGCGCGACAAGCAGCAGCTGGAACAGCTGATGAAGGAACTGCAGGAAGCGATCAGCAAGAGCCAGGCCCTGGAACCGTTCAAGGACCAGCTGCTGCTGGACCTGACCCCCGAGGGCCTGCGCATCCAGATCGTGGACAAGCAGAACCGGCCGATGTTCGACCTGGGCAGTGCCACGCTCAAGCCCTATACCCGCGACATCCTGCACGAGCTGTCCAGCTACCTCAGCCACGTACCGAACCGGATCAGCCTGACCGGGCACACCGACACCACCGCCTATACCGCCCGCGGCGGCTACGGCAACTGGGAACTGAGCGCCGACCGCGCCAACGCCGCACGCCGCACGCTGATCGATGGTGGCCTGGACGAGGCCAAGATCACCCGCGTGGTCGGCCTGTCGTCCTCGGTGCTGTTCGACCAGACCGATCCGCAGAACCCGATCAACCGCCGCATCAGCATCGTGGTGATGACCAAGGCCGCCGAGCAGGCCGCCCTGGCCGGCGCCGGCCCGCAGGTCGGGCTGTCCGCCCCCAGCGCCGACCCGGATGCATCGCCACTGGCACCGGCGGCCGAACCGGGCGAAGCCACCGCCCCGGCCGTGGCGCGCTGAACCGCCACGGCCCAAGCGCGGCTGGGCCATGCCCCTTACAATGGCGGTCTTTCCGTTTTCAGGTCCCACCTCCATGTCCAAGTCGTCCAAGGCCAAGCGCGACCAGCGCAAGAAGCAGCAGGCCAAGCGTCCGTTCCTGCGTCTCAATGGCCAGCAGCAGGTCCAGAACCACGCCGTGCTGACCAATGAAGAAGGCCACGTCGTGGCGGCCATCGGCCTGCAGGGCCGGCAGTGGCTGCTGGCCATCGGCGGCCAGACCATGGGCAATGCCGAGAACCCGGTGCCGATGCTGGCCATGCTGCAGCACCTGGCCAACGTGCAGGAAAAGGAAGGCCGCAAGGTCACCCTGGAATACTCCGACCTGATCAAGCAGCTGCTGGCCGCCCTGGCCGCCGACGCCGGCCAGACGCCCGAGGAATACCTGGCTGCCCAGGTTGCCGAGTTCGAGAAGGTCCAGGCCGAAGACGAAGTCGACGCCGCCGTGGAAGGCGAGAGCGCACAGGACGAGGCGGTGGCCGAAACCACTGATGCCGCCCCGGCCGCTGAAGGCGACGACGCAGCCAAGCCGCAGGCCTGACGGCCACTGCCGCGCATGGCGGTCTATGTCGACGATGCAGTGCATGCCTGGCGCGGTGAGCGCTGGGCGCACCTGATGGCCGACACCCTGCCCGAGCTGCACGCCATGGCGGCGCAGCTCGGCATTCCCCGCCGGGCCTTCCAGAACAAGGCCAGCGGCGCGCACTACGACGTCACCACCGACCTGCGTGCCCGCGCCATCGCACTGGGCGCGCAGGCCATTTCCCGGCATGTCGACCGCGAACACGTCAAAGCGGTGATCGCCACCGCCAGGGCGCAGTACCAGCCGTAGGCCGCGTCGGGCGCCCCGCCCGGCGGACCCGCGGCGGGTTCAGAACGGGTCGCTGCCCAGGCGCACTTCCACGTTCAGCAGCGAACACAGCGCCAGCATGGCGTCATCGTCACGGGTCAACGCCATCCAGCCGGTGAAGCCGCCACTGCCGGCATCCACGCTCCACAGCGTGTAGTTGTGCTCGCGCAGGCGGTCGAAGGCGGTGGACATCAGCTGCACCCCGTCCAGATCCTCGGCGAAGTCCTCGTCGTCCAGGTCACCGCCCCAGTCCAGCTGCAGGTTCCAGCGCGCGGACAGCTCGTTCACCGCCGACATCAGCGATTCCAGGTCGTCACGCTCCACCTCGAAGCCCGACTGCCAGCCGATGGCGCTGAACAGGGCCGGCAGCCAGTCCGCATCGGCCTCCAGCGGTTCACCCGCCTCGGTGAGCAGCTCGCGCCAGCGGTTGAACTGCTGCAGCGCCAGTTCCTCATCGCCCGGGTTGACCAGTACCAGCAGGTTCCAGATGCGCGCCTCGAAGCCATCCTCGTCGAAATCGTGGGCGTCTTCCTCGAAGTCGAAATAATCGCTGTTGTCGGGCATGGCGGCGGCTCGGTGGGGGCAGGCCGGCATTCTACGGTTTATCCTGTGCCGCTGAAGCCGGCCGTGGTGGCCGTCACCGTGAATGAAGATGAGCGATACCCCTCCTGACCACCTGGCGATCAACCCGGCCAGCCCCCACCACGATGCGCAGGCGCTGGAGCGTGGCGTGGGCGTGCGCTTCAACGACGTCGAGCGCGACAACGTCGAGGAATACTCGGTCAGCGAAGGCTGGATCCGCGTGCAGGCCGGCAAGGCCCGTGACCGCCGCGGCAACCCGATGACCATCAAGGTCAAGGGCAAGGTCGAGGTGTACTTCCTGGACCAGAAGCCGGAATAAGCGGTTTTCCGCGCACGGGGGTCAGAGCGCTTTCCCGCGGGAAGGGCTCTGCCCCCGATGGACCCGGCCCTCAGTCGCGCTTGCGCGATTCCAGCAGGTCCAGGTTGCGGATCAGCTTGCGCGAGATCTCATCGGAAATGACCCCGCGCCGGGTCAGGCGGAACAGTTCCTCGCGTTCGGCGTTCAGGCCGGCACTGCGCAGCTGGCGGTAGCCCAGCTCCATCCGCCGCACCTTTTCCGGGTCCACGTCCGGGCCATCACTGTCCCGCTCCAGGTGGCGCTGGTAGAGCAGGCTCACCCGCGATGCCGCATCGTTGTACAGCTGCACGTTTTCCGTGCTCTGGTTCAGCACCAGCTGCTGGCGTACGCGCTCCACGCCGGACAGCGCGGCCTTCGCGGCCAGCCGGCGGGCCAGGTCCTCTTCCTTGCGTTCACTGGAGTCCGCGGGCAGCTGCAGGCCCTTGAGCAGCTGCGGCAAGGCCACGCTGGCACCGACCAGCGAGAACAGGATGACCGCCGCGGCCAGGAAGATCACCAGGTCACGGGCCGGGAACGGCGTGCCATCGGGCAGGAACAGCGGCAACGTGAGCACGCCGGCCAAGGTGATGGCACCGCGCACGCCGGCCACCGAGGTGGCCACCACGATGCGCCAGTTCGGTGCCTCGCTGTGCTGCAGGCCACGCCGGCGCGCGCGCAGCAGGTTCCAGCGCAGCGACAGCCAGACCCACAGCAGGCGCAGCGCCACCAGCGCCAGGTTGATCACCACCACGTACACCGCCAGCCACCAGGCACTCTGGTGGCCGGTCTCGTTCATGGTGGACATCGCCCGCTCGACAATGCCCGGCAGCTGCTCGCCCAGCAGCACGAACATGATGCCGTTGAAGGTGAACTGCAGCATGCCCCATACCGCCGAGCGCTGGACGCGCATGCTGCCGGAGATGCGGCCGCTCAGTTCGACGTAGCTCATGCTGATGCCTGCCGCCACCGCCGCCAGGATGCCCGAGGCGTTGATCTCTTCGGCCAGCAGGTAGGCCGCGAACGGAATCAGCAGATTGACCAGCATCGCCGCGCCGGGCTCTTCGCCGAAGCGGCGCCACAGCCAGCGCTGGAAGGTGGACACGCCCAGGGTCACCGCCACGCCCACGGCCAGGCCGGCCACGGCCACCCACAGGAAGGTCATCGACGCGGTGGCCAGCGAGAACGTGCCGGTCATCACCGCCGCCACCGCGAAGCGGAAGCAGACCAGGCCGGACGCATCGTTGAGCAGCGATTCGCCTTCCAGGATGTGCATCAGGCGCTTGGGAATGGGCGCCTTGGAGGCGATCGCGCCGACCGCGACCGGATCGGTCGGGGAAATGATCGCCGCCAGCGCGAAGCACACCGCCAGCGGCATCACCGGAATCATCCAGTGGATCAGCAGGCCGGCGCCGAGCACCGTGAACACCACCAGGCCGAAGGCCAGTTCCAGGATCGCGCCCTTGTCGCGGAACAGGCCCTGCTTGGGAATGCGCCAGCCATCCAGGAACAGCAGCGGCGGCAGGAACAGCAGGAAGAACATCTCCGGTTCCAGCGCGTGCCCACGGTTGAAGACCCCAGCGATCACCGCGCCCAGCCCGATCTGGACCAGGGGCAGCGGGAGCGAGAACGGCAGGACGCGGACCAGGTAACCGCTGGCGACAACGGCCACCAGCATCGCCAGGACGACTTCGATGGTGTGCATGCTTCTTCCAGGAAGCGGCGCGTGGGGATGGCCGTAAAGACCGCGCCGGAAACCGTAAAAAAGTTATCACAGCCCTCTGCCGCCGCGGGTGCTGGAATGGGCCATCCTCAGCGCAGCGACAGCAATCGTGCGCTGATCCACCGCCGTGTATCGTCCTGCATCGCCGCCGACAGCGTGTGCGGTGCCGGATAGGCGCGCAGTTCGTGCGCCACGCCCAGTGCCCGCAACCGGCCGGCGGCCGCTTCGGCCAGGGCGAAGGGCAGCTTCTCGTCCTGCCGCCCATGCACCAGCAGCCCCTGCAGGCCCTGCGTGCCGATGTCGGCCGGAATGTGCGGGGTGATCTCCGGCAGGATGCGCCCGCACAGCACCGCGAAGGACTTCACCTGCGCCGGCGCGGTCAATGCCACGCTGGCGCTGATGATGCCGCCCTGGCTGAAGCCGGCCAGCACCGTCCGTGCCGGCCCCACCCCCAGCCGGGCCTGCTGCGCGGCCAGCCAGTCACGCACCTGCAGGCGTGCCGCCTCGGCCTGCGCCGGGTCGATCACCGGCCCCTGCGCGCCGAAGCGTACGCTGAACCAGCCAAAGGCCTGCGGCCCGAACACCAGCGGTGCGCGCGGCAGCAGCACGTGCAGGCGCGGGTCCAGCGTGGCGGCAAACCCGGCCAGCGACTGTTCGTTGCTGCCCACGCCGTGCAGCAGCACCACCAGCCCCTGCGCCGTGCCCTGGGCCGGCCGTTCCAGCACCGGGCCCGGCAACCCGCTCATGCGGCCGCCTGCCGGAAGGGGGCACCGTCGAACCGGTAGAGGTCCATCGCCAGCATGCCCGCATCGATGCCGGCGTCGATGCGGCGTGCACCGACGTCATCATCGCCGGCCGCCCCCATCGCGAAGTACAGCGGCAGCAGGTGCTCGTCGGTGGGATGCGCGCGCTCGGCAAACGGCGCCTGCCGGCGGTAATCGAACAGCGCGTCGCGGTCATTGGCCAGCAGCCGCTGCTCGACCCATTCGATGAAGGGCCGCACGTACGGTGCCTCCTTGCCATCCTGGTAGTCGCGCCAGTCATGCAGGTTGTGGGTGATGCTGCCCGAGCCGACCAGCAGCACGCCCTGCCCGCGCAGCGGCGCCAGCGCACGGCCCAGCGCGAACTGGTGCTGTGGCCCCAGCATCGGCTGGATCGACACCGGCACCACCGGGATGTCGGCCTGCGGGTGCAGCAGGCGCAGCGGCACCCATGCGCCATGGTCCAGGCCGCGCTGCGGGTCGAGGGCGACCGGCAGGCCGGCCGCTGCGATACGGCCGGCGATCTCCTCGGCCAGTGCCGGATCGCCCGGCGCCGGGTACTGCAGGTCGAACAGTGCCTGCGGGAAACCGCCGAAATCGTGGAGGGTCGGCGGCTGCGGGTGCGCGCCGACCCGCGGTTGCCGGGCCAGCCAGTGCGCCGAGGCGATGACGATCGCGCGCGGTCGTGGCAGGTCGCGGGCCAGCTCGGCCAGGCGCACGCCCACCTGGCCCGGCTGCAGCGCCGTCATCGGCGAGCCATGGGAGATGTACAGCGAAGGCAGACGGGACATGGTGTCCTCCAGCAGGAAAGGGAAAGAGCCGCGCTCAGCGCGAGCGCAGCGTCCAGCGGCCATCGCCGACCAGGAACAGCACCAGCAGCGCCAGCGCCCACAGCGCCGGGTACTCCCAGCCACCGCCGGGGTTGCTGAAGGTGAAGCCGTTGGCACCGTGCACGGTCGCGATGGTGCCCAGCAGCAGCGGCACGCCCAGCAGGCCGACCCAGCGGGCATACACGCCCAGCAGCAGCGACGCGGCGATCAGCAGTTCAGCGGCGATGGTCAGGTACGCCAGCGCCGGGGGAAGGCCCAGCGAGGCGAAGAACCCCGCCGTACCCGCCGGGGTGAGCACCAGCAGCTTGATCAGGGCATGGACCAGGAACAGCGCGCCCAGCGCCCAGCGCAGCACGGTGGCGCCATAGGGAGCGAGCGGGGACAGCGACGGCGTGGACGGCTTCATGGCGCATCTCGGGGAAGGAAGAGGTGCTCAGGTTATTGCGCCCCTGTCAGCCAATAAATACGATCATATGACCGTATTTATTTCATAAGGTGAAACAATGGACACCCTCGATGCCATGCGCGTGTTCGTCGCGGTGGTCGAGCGCAACGGCTTCAGCGCCGCCGCCCAGGCGCTGGGGCTGTCCACCGCCGGCGTCACCCGGCAGATCGCCGCGCTGGAAAAGCGCCTGAACACCCGCCTGCTCCATCGCACCACCCGCCGGGTCAGCCCGACCACGGCCGGTGCGGCCTACTACGAACAGAGCGTGCGCCTGCTGGCCGAGTTCGACGCGCTGGAAGCCAGCGTCGGCGCGCAGGCCCTGGCCCCCTCCGGCACCCTGCGCATCAACGCCCCGGTCAGCTGGGGCATCGCCCGGCTCGGGCCGCTGCTGGCCGGCTTCCGCGCGCGTTTCCCGCAGGTGGAGCTGGACCTGGCCCTGTCCGACCGCCTGGTGGACATGGTCGAAGAAGGCTACGACGTGGTCATCCGCATCACCCGCGAGCCCAGCCCCACCCTGATCGCCCGCCGCCTGGGCCAGGCCCGCATCAGCCTGTGTGCCGCCCCGGCCTACCTGCAGGCGCAGGGCACGCCACAAAGCCCGCAGGAGCTGGCCGGGCATGCCTGCCTGACCTACAGCTACTGGTCCAGCGGTGATGTGTGGCCCCTGCAGGGACCAGGCGGCGAAGTGAAAGTGGCGGTAGGCAGCCGGTTGCGTGCGAACAACGGTGATGTGCTGTGCGCGGCTGCGATCGCCGGCATGGGCATCATCCTGCAGCCGGATTTCCTGCTGGAACCGGCCTTGGCCGATGGCCGCCTGGTGCGCGTGCTGCCCGACTGGGAAGTGCCCCCCGTGGGCATCTTTGCCGTGTACAACAGCCGCAACCACCTGGCCCCGAAGGTACGCAGCTTCATCGATTACCTGGTGGAAACCGGGGTGTAGGAAGCGGATGGGATTGCGGTTGCTCCGGTAGCGTCAACGCTACCGGCATGCATCCACCGGTACGGCTTCCAGCGCGGCGATGACCGCGTCCAGCCGGGCCGGGCGGCCCAGCAGATACCCCTGCACCTGGTCGCAGCCATGCGCGGCCAGCCATTGCAGCTGCCCCGGGGTTTCCACGCCTTCGGCGATGATCGTCAGCCCCATGCTGTGGCCCAGCGACAGCAGCGCGCGGCAGATCGAGGCATTGCGCGGGTTGGTTTCCACGTCCGCCACGAAGCTGCGGTCGATCTTCAGGATGTCCAGCGGCAGGTGCTGCAGGTAGGACATGCTGGAATAGCCGGTGCCGAAATCATCCAGCGACACGCAGATGCCCTGCTCGTTCAGGCGCTGCATGGTCTGCAGCGCCTGCGCCGGCTTGCGCATCAGGCTGCTCTCGGTCAATTCCACCTGCAGCGCGCCACGGGCCAGCCCGAACTCGCGCAGGGCATCGGTGAATTCAGCCACCAGGTCGCTGTTGAAGAACTGCACCGCCGATACGTTGACCGCGATCGGCAATTCGCCCCACCCGGCCTCGACCAGTTGCCGCTGTGCCTGTGCCGCGGTACGGATCACCCAGCGCCCCAGCGGCAGGATCAGGCCGGTGTCCTCGCACAACTGGATGAACTCGCCCGGCGGAATGAAACTGCCATCGGCCTGCGGCCAGCGCAGCAGCGCTTCCAGCGCGGCGGGGCGGCCATCGGCCGCCATGCAGATGGGCTGGTAGTGCAGCTCGAACTCGGTGTCGATGGCGGCGTGGATGCGGCCAGCCAGCCGCAGGCGGTCGGCCTGGCGCGTGGCCACCTGGGTATCGAACCAGACCACGACATTGCCTTCGGCACGCGCGGCATGCGCGGCCTGCGCGGCCATGCCGATGACCTGCTCGGCACGCAGCCCATCGCCCGGGGCGTGCACCGATACGCCGATGCGCGGCTCGAACTGGTGCAGCGAATCCTGCCCGCGCACCGGGGCGGACACCACCTGCAGCAGGCTGTCCAGCACCGACTGCGCGTTGTGCCCGGCCTCGATGGCGAACACGAAGTCCTCGGTGGGCTGGAAGGCCAGCCGCCCATGGCGTGCGCCCAGCCCGCCCAGCCGCGCGGCCATCGCCTGCAGCACGGCCTCGCCCACCTCCCGGCCCAGCGTATCGGCCACCAGCTGCAGGCCGCGCAGCTGCACATAGGCGATCGTGTAGCCGGCATCCTGCTCGTCCAGCTGCGCCGCCAGGCCGCGCACGTTGAGCAGGCCGGTGGCCGGGTTGTACAGCGCCTGGTAGGCCAGGTCACGCTCATAGGCCAGCCGCTCGCTCACGTCCTCGGCCAGCACCAGGCACGCCGGCTGCCCGTCGAAATCCAGCTGCGCCAGGTGCGCGCGCACCTCGAACACGGTGCCGTCCTTGCGCTGGTGCAGGCGCACCTTGGCGTCCTGCAGTTCGCCCGTGCGCGCCTGCTCGATCGCCCCGCGCACTTCCTCCCAGCCTTCGCGCGGGCGGATGTCGAGGATGCTCATCGACAGGAATTCCTCGCGGCTGTAGCCGTACTGGCGCACGGCCGCTTCGTTGACCTCGATGAAGCGCAGCGTGTCCGGGTCGAACACCCAGAACGGGGCCGGGTTGCGGTCGAACAGCAGGCGGAAGCGCCGCTCGACCCGGGTCACCTGCTCACGGGCCTGGTAACGCTCGCTCAGGTCGGTCAGGGCGCCGATCATGCGCCGCTGGCGGTCGGCCATCGCCACGCGCTGGCCGCGTGCCCCCACCCAGCGCACTTCGCCGCCGGGCAGCACCAGCCGGAACACCTCGTCCAGCGTCGCCGTGCCCGCAAAGGCCTGGTCGAAAGCCGCCTGCAGCCGCACCACGTCTTCGCGGTGCACCCGGTCGAAGAAGTCGGTCACCGGCAGGGCATCGTGGGCGATGCCGAAGATCTCCCGTGCCAGCGGTGACCAGCGCAGCGAAGCGGCATCCTCATCCACGTACCAGGTGCAGACGCGGCCCACCTGGTGCGCCATGCGCAGTTCGGCACTGCCGGTGCGCAGCTGCTCGGCCATGGCCTTCTGCCGGTCCAGGCTGCGGCGCACCGCCAGCAGCAGCCCCAGCAGCATCAGCAGGTAGACCAGGGTGATCACCACGGCGGCCTGCACATAGGGCCACCAGGGCGCCAGCACATCCGTGTTGGCCAGCCCCACCTGCACCGCCAGCGGGCTCCTCTCCAGCGTGCTCAGGGTGGAAATGCGCGGCACGCCATCGACCACACCGTTGAAGGTGCCCAGTTCCACCACCGCGCGGCTGCCCAGCAGTTCGCGCCCGGGCAGCACGTAGCGGGCGCCGATGCTGCCTTCCGGGGCCGGTACGCGCGCCAGCATGTAGCCCTGCGCATCGGTGATGGACACCATGCCATCCGGGCCCACATCCAGCCCGCTGATGATGGCCTGCAGTTCGCTGCAGCGCAGCCGCGCGAGCAGCCAGCGCCGGGCATCCATCGGCAGCGCCACCGGCACCACCCATTCCGGCCGTTCCCCCCCCACCCGCTGTGGCGGGCCCAGGTACAGCTGGCTGCCCTTGCCGCGGTGCAGGCCATCCAGCCACAGCGGCAGCTGCAGGTCGCCACTGCCGCCGCCCAGCGGGCGCCCATGCGGGTCCACCACCACGATGCTGTGCAGTTCGTGATGGCGCTGCAGTACCCCCTCGATGGCCGCGGCCAGCAGCGCCGGTGCCTGCTCGGGCACATACCGGTAGAGCTGCACGCCATCGGCGGCGATGCCCTGCAGGGCCCGCTCCAGGTTGCGCAGTTCCATGCCCAGCAGGCGCTCGCTGCCCACCGCCAGCGCGCGGCTCTGGCGCTGCGCGGCCTCCAGCCGCCGCTGGTGGTCGTTGGCCAGCATCACCACCAGCCCGATCACCAGCAGCAGCCCCAGCAGGATGCCGCCCCAGCTGATGGCACGCAGCGGCCGGGCCAGCGCACGGCTCAGTGCGGGCATCGCGCGTTCCTTGGCACTGCGTGGGCGGGCTTCATGCGTGTACGGCTCCTCGGCATCATCGGTCCTCAACGGCCGATGGCTGCCAATCTTGACGTCTCGAAATAAGGTCAGTGCCCGGCCCCCGCCGACGGGGAACCCGCACCCGGCGGCCAGCATGCACCACGTCGATGACGGCGGGAAGATCGATCCCGTCCGGACCGGCCGCGTGCGGCCAGATCCTGCACAGCCAACCCGCCGCCGGCGTATGGTTGCCGACGCAACCCCCTGCAGCCCCGCGCAGTAGACTGGTGCTTTCCGTTGCACGAGAAGTACGTGTCCATGTCCCTGCTGCGTCGCCCTACCCTGGTCCTGGCCGTGCTGGCCAGCCTGTCCCTGGCCGCCTGTGATCGCCCTGCCGCGCCGGTGGCCGATGCCGCCCCCGCCGATGCGGCCCCGGCCGCCGCCACGCCGATGCTCGGCAGCTTCGGCTTCGATGCCACCGGCATGGACCGCAGCATCACCGCCGGTGATGACTTCTTCGGTTTCGCCAACGGCACCTGGGTGAAGAACACCCAGATCCCGGCCGACCGTTCGCGCTACGGCAGTTTCAACGTCATCGCCGAAAAGACCCTGGCCGATACCCGCGCCATCCTCGAAGGCGCTGCGGCCAATGCGCAGGCCAGCGGCGATGACAGGCTGATCGGCGATTACTACGCCGCCTTCATGGATGAAGCCGGTATCGAGAAGCACGGGCTGGCCCCGGTGCAGCCGCAGCTGAAGGCCATCGGCGGCATCGCCGACAAGGCCGCGCTGGCCCGTGCACTGGGTGGCGACATGCGTGCCGACGTGGACCTGCTCAACGCCACCAACTTCTACACCGACCGCCTGTTCGGCCTGTGGGTGTCGGTGGACATGCTGCAGCCGGACCGCAACGCGCCGTACCTGGTGCAGGGCGGCCTGGGCATGCCCGACCGCGACTTCTACCTGGGCGATGGCCGCATGGCCGAGCTGCGCAAGCAGTACCAGGCCTATGTCGGCCAGCTGCTGCATCTGGCCGGGGTGGCCGATGCCGCCGGCAAGGCGCAGCGCATCGTGGCGCTGGAAACCAGGATCGCCCAGGCCCACGCCACCCAGGAAGAAACCAACAACGTGACCCTGGGCGCCAACCCGTGGACCCAGGCCGATTTCAGCGCCAAGGCCCCAGGCCTGGACTGGGCGGCCTTCCTTGATGCAGCCGGGCTGGGCCAGCAGCAGGACTTCATCGTGTGGCAGCCCAAGGCCGTGGCCGGGCTGTCCAAGCTGGTGGCCACCGAGCCGCTGGATGTCTGGAAGGACTACATGACCTTCCATGCCCTGGACCGCGCCGCCGCCTACCTGCCGAAGAAGTTCGCCGATGCGCGCTTCGCCTTCCACGGCACCGCGCTCAGCGGCACCCCGCAGCAGAGCGATCGCTGGAAGCGTGCGGTGGACGATGCCAACCACGCCGTCGGCGAGGCCATCGGCAAGCGCTACGTGGAAAAGCATTTCGATGCCAGGACCAAGGAACGCGCCGATGAAATGGCGAAGAACATCATCGCCGCCTTCGCCAAGCGCATCGATGCACTGACCTGGATGTCCCCGCAGACCAAGGCCAGTGCCAAGGCCAAGGTGGCCGGCCTGACCGTGGGCATGGGCTACCCGGACACGTGGCGCGACTACACCGGCCTGGAGATCCGCCGCGACGATCCGCTGGGCAACGCACAGCGTGCCGAACGGTTCGAATACCAGCGCAACATCGCCAAGCTGGGCAAGCCGGTGGACCATGGCGAGTGGGCGATGCTGCCGCAGACCATCAACGCGATGAACGTACCGCTGGAAAACCGCCTGGTGTTCCCGGCCGCGATCCTGCAGCCGCCGTTCTTCGATGGTGCCGCCGACGACGCGGTGAACTACGGCGCCATCGGCGCGGTGATCGGCCACGAGATCAGCCATGGCTTCGACAACGCCGGTGCGCTGTTCGATGAAACCGGCAAGCTGCACAACTGGTGGACGCCGGAAGACCTCAAGCAGTTCAACGCCGCCGGTGATGCCCTGGCCGCGCAGTTCAGCAGCTACGAACCGTTCCCCGGCGTGCACGTGAACGGCAAGCTGACCCTGGGCGAGAACATCGCCGATGTGGCCGGCCTGGGCACCGCCTACGACGCCTACCAGCTCTCGCTGCAGGGCAAGCCGGGCCAGACCATCGAGGGCTTCACCCCGGACCAGCGCTTCTTCCTCGGCTTCGCCCAGGCCTGGCGCAGCAAGAGCCGCGAACAGGCGCTGCGCAACTCGCTGCTGACCGACGTGCATGCCCCGGGCCAGTTCCGTGCGCTGACCGTGCGCAACATCGACGCGTGGTACCCCGCGTTCGAGGTGAAGGAAGGCCAGAAGCTGTACCTGGCCCCGGACAAGCGGGTCAAGGTGTGGTGATGTAACCGGAACGGGCGCCCTGCGGCGCCCGTTTCCGCAGGGGCCGGCCCTGCGTGCGAGGCGGTTTCCGCGCAGTTGTCCGCCAGCAGCGGCAGGATCGGCCACGGCGGCCGCCGCTTCCGCTCAGCCCCGGTTTCATGTGCAGGCGCAGCACATTTCACCCTGCGACATCTTGTCGCAGGCTGCGACCGCGCTGCTGCGATGCAACAACATTCACTCTCCCCGACAGACCCCTTGCGCCGCGTGGCCGTGCGCCCATTGCACCGCTCGCTGGAAGTGCTAGAACTGGACCTGCCACACCGTCCAATGCTGATCGACGCACGTTCCACAAGGAGCCAGCCATGATTGCTTTGTTCAAGGGTTTGGGACTACTGCTTCGCGACAACGAGCTGTACAGCAGCCCGTTCGACAAACAGGTCGCGCATTGGCGCAACCTCAGCGAACAACAGATCCGCGACGAAGTGGCGGTGCTGGCGCAGGCCAAGTGCCAATGGCTGATCGCCTCGATTATCGGCTGGCAGGCGGCCTCGCTGCTCATCCTCGGCCTGATTGCCGACTACCTGTGGCGCGATGATTTCCATATCACCTTCACCCGCGTGGTCGTGGTGTTCGGTTCCTGGGTGTCGATCCTGTTCGTGATCTGGTTCATGGCCAACATGTTCGACCGTACCGCCGGCTTCGAGCGCTGGATGAAGGCCTTCAACAGCCGCGCCCGCATCAGTTCCAAGGCCGACAGCGTGGAATGCGTGGCCGAGGCGCTGGACCTGGCCGAACACTACCCGGAAGTGCTGGACTACAAGCAGGCCGTCACCGCCCGCCGCGAGCTGCGCCATGAGGACATCCGCATCATGACCGAGATCGGCCGCATGAAGCAGCACTCCGAACTGGTCGGCCGGCTCAACCATGTCGGCGAGAACGAGCACCAGCATCCGCTCACGCTGCAACCCGCCTTCTAGCCCCCACCGCAATCGGGGGGAGCCACACTGCCACCGTGATCACTCGCGGTGGCAGTGTTCTTTCTGCACGTCGCTGACGCACTGCTGGAAGCCCTTCGGCAGGCCGGTGACCTCCGTTGTCTTGCCCGCCTCCACCTCCAGCCGCCGCAACGGCGGCTGATCGCAGGCCGCATCCACGCTGCAGCGCGGGTCCAGCACCAGGTAGTGGCAGCGGCCACTGCGGCTGGCAATGCAGTCGAAGCGCGCGATGCCGCCGGTCACGGTCACCTTGCTGTGGACCGTATCCACGCCGTTGGCGCGCACATGGGTGATGGATGTCGATGTGGAGCCGGTGCCGGGCCGGTCACAGCCGGCGATCGCCAGCACGGCAAGGCTTGCAAGCAGAAGCGGGCGCATATCAGTTCCTTCGCAGCGAGGGGCGCGGTTACATCCCGCGGAACAGGGTCATGAACGGCTGGCTGACCAGCAGCGTTTCACTCCGGTGTTTCAGGCGCAGCACACCGCGCCCGGCATCGTCGCGGCTCACGGCCGCCACCGATTTCATGTTGACGATGGTGGAGCGGTGGATCTGCCGGAACTGCTGGCCATCGAGCACGTCCAGCAGTTCCTTCAGCGGGGTGCGCAGCAGGCTTTCGCCCTCGGCCGTGACCACGGTGGTGTACTTGTTGTCGGCGCGGAAATAGATCACGTCCTCGAGCATGATCAGCTGCGTATCGCGGCCATTGCTGGCGGTGATCCAGGCCAGCGGCGGCCGCCCGGCCGCCTGCGGGGCCGCGCCCAGGCGCTGCAGCAGGTGTTCCAGCACGGCATCGTCCTGGCGGGCCGAGGGCAGCCGCGCCAGGATGCGCTCGCGCGTGGCCAGCAGCCGCTCATCGCTGACCGGCTTGAGCAGGTAGTCCATCGCCCCCTGCTCGAACGCATCGATGGCGTACTGGTCGTAGGCGGTGACGAACACCACCTGGGTGCGCGGGCTGATCTGCGGCAGAGAGCGGGCCACCTCGATACCGGTCACGCCCGGCATGCGGATATCCAGGAAGGCGATGTCCGGCTGCTTCTCTGCCAGCTGTTCCAGCGCGCTGGCACCGTCTTCGCATTCGGCCACCAGGCGCAGTTCCGGCCACAACCGGCCCAGCTGCTCCACCAGCGATTGCCGCAGCAGGTCCTCATCTTCGGCAATCAGGGCATCAAGCGGCATGGTGGGCCTCCTTGGTCGGTTGCGGCAGGGTCATGGTGGCCGCCACGCCGCTGGGGAAGTTGGCGACGATGGCCACGCCGGCCTGTTCGCCGCAGGTCAGGCGCAGGCGCTCGCGCAGGTTCTTCAGGCCGATGCCGGTACCGCTGGTGCCCTGGCCGAACCCCAGGCCATCATCGGCGACGGTGACGGTGACATGGTCATCGAAACCACGTGCCAGGATCCAGACCGTGCCACCGCCGGGCTTGGGTTCCAGCCCGTGCTTGATCGCATTCTCCACCAGGGTCTGCAGCGCCATCGACGGCAGCGGCACGCTGTGCAGCGCCGTGGGCACCTGTACATCCACCTTCAAGCGTGCGCCCATGCGGATGCGCAGGATTTCCAGATAGGCCAGGGTGCGTTCCAGCTCTACGCCCAGCGTGGACAGTGAGGCATCCACGCTGGGCAGTGAACTGCGCAGGTACTGGATCAGGTGGCCGAGCATCTGTTCGGCCCGCGCCGGGTCGGTACGGGTGAGCACCTGCGCGTTGGCCAGCGTGTTGTAGAGGAAGTGCGGTTCCACCTGCGCGTGCAGCAGGTTCAGCCGCGCCACCGACAGTTCTTTTTCCACGTGGGTCTGCGCGGCGGCCGCCTGCTCGTCGCGGCGCTGTTCGGCCACGCGGCCACTGATCGCCCGCGTCAGGGCTTCGGCATTCTCGTAGTTGCTGCCTTCATCCAGCGCCAGCAGGTCGGCCCACCAGCCGGCATCGGGTTCCAGCACCAGGGTGACGGTGCTGGTGCCCTGCCCCGGAGTGACCGTGGCCAGCACGCTGTTGCGCTTGATCGCCAGCCGCGCCGGCAGGTTCCAGCGCGAAGGCTGGCGCCCGTTCCACAGGTCCACGCGACGCACATAGGCCCGCACCTGCAGGCTGCCGCTGGCGCTTTCCACGTCTTCCACCCGCGGCAGTTCGGCCACGGCGGCTTCGACCACCTTGAAGGCCATGCCGGCATCCATCGGCACTTCGATCTGCCGGCGCTGGCGCCCGGACAGCGTGCTGGCATCCAATCGGCCGGCGACCAGCCACACCCGGCGGACATGGGTGATGCCGCTGCCCAGCGCGGACAGCATCAGGAACATGGCCAGCAGCCCGAACACCCAGCCCGGTCCGTCGTTCATGCCGCTGAAGATGCCACTCCAGACCATGCCGGCCACGACCAGCGCGGCGGCCCAGGCCAGCAGGTGACGGAGAATGTGCAGGAGGCTGGCGAACATGGCGGGCGCCGTGGAAGTCAGGGAAGGGGATGAGCCGAGCATAGGGCGGCCCATCAGGCAGACAAGCGCCCTGCGACGAAGCCCCGGAAAGCGGGGATGGAACCATCCTGGGCAACGCCGGGGCTGGCCCGACGCTGCCGGGGACGGGCGGGGCTGCGCCCCGCCACTGCTTACTTGCGCTGGTCGGCGCTGGCGTCACGCACCGCGCGGAAGGACTCGTCCTTGCTCCAGTTCGGCCACGCACGCGAATTGGCCAGCTGGTTGCCCAGCGTGTAGACCACTTCCAGGTCGCGCGCGGCACCGGCAAAGGTCCAGTCCGGCTGCCACTCGTCGCCCTGCTGGTGGTAGCGCTTGGCGGTGTAGTCGTCGGAGGCCTTCTTGCCCGCCGCTACGCCCCCGTCCACCCAGTCCTGGCCGGCCGAGTAGGACAGGGCCGGCACGCCACGCTTGGCGAAGGAGAAGTGGTCGGAGCGGAAGAACAGGCCGGCTTCCGGCTTCGGGTCCGGGGTGTAGCGGATGCCCCAGCCCTTGGCCACGTCCTTGAGCTGGTCCAGCAGCTCGAAGCGTGCCGAGCCGTAGATGCCGAAGTCGCGCGAGGGGCCGAACGGCGCCATGCCATCCATGTTGATCACCGCCACGGTCGTGGCCAGCGGGTACAGCGGATGGGTGGCGTAGTACTCCGAACCCAGCAGGCCCTTTTCCTCGGCGGTCACGGCCAGGAACAGCACCGAGCGCTGCGGACGCGGGGCCTTGGCGAAGCCACGTGCCAGTTCGACCAGCGACGCGGTGCCGCTGGCATTGTCCAGCGCGCCGTTGAAGATGCGATCGCCACGGGCATCGGGCTCGCCCACGCCGATATGGTCCCAGTGCGCGCTGTAGATGATGGTTTCATCCGGGTGCGTGCTGCCTTCCAGGCGTGCGGCCACGTTGTGCGAGGTGATGACCTCGGTCTTCACCGCGTACTTGGCGCTGAGGCTGGCACCGGTCAGCGGCACCGGGGTGAAGTCACGCTGCTGCGCCTTCTTCTTCAGCGCCTCGAAATCCTGGCCGGCCGAACGGAACAGCTCCACCGCCAGATCGCGCTGGATCCAGCCCTCCAGCAGCGGGTGGCTTTCGGCCGGGTTGTCGCGCACCACGTCGAACATGGTGTTGGTGTTGGAGCCGGCCACGGTGGCCCAGCCATAGGAGGCCGGCGCGGTCTCGTGCACGATCAGCACGCCCAGCGCACCCTGGCGCGCACCTTCTTCGTACTTGTAGGTCCAGCGGCCGTAGTAGGTCATGCCCTTGCCGTCGAAATCGCCCTGGCCGGTCTCGAAGTCCGGGTCGTTGATGAGCACCACGGCGATCTTGCCCTTCAGGTCCACGCCCTTGAAGTCGTCCCAGTTGCGCTCCGGCGCCTTCACGCCATAGCCCAGGAACACCAGCGGGGCCTTGCTGATATCGACCTGGGAGGCACCGTTCATCGCCGCACGCACGGCAATCTGCTTGCCCTGCTCCAGCGCCACGGTCTTGCCGCCCTGCTGCAGCGACAGCTGCGGGCTGCCGACGATGTCGCCCTTGCGCAGCGGCACGGCCTGGGTCCACAGGCGCTTGCCGTCCTTGAGGTCTCCGCCCGGCTGCAGGCCGGCGGCGGCGAACTGCTTGCTGAGGTAGGCAATGGTCTTTTCCTCGCCCGCCGTGGCCGGCGACCGGCCTTCATAGGCATCGGAAGCCAGTTCCTTGACGTCGGCGGAAATCCGCGCGCCATCGAATTTCGGCGTTGCCGCCATCACCGCGGTCGACACCGACAGGGCCAACACGCTCATCACCAAACGCTTCATCGCTCTCTCCAGCACAGGGTTGCAACCAGTGCCTGAGTGTAGAACGCCCACGGGCGATGCGGCGCCACCCATTTGTCATGCGCCGCGTGCCAGCCGGCATCACGGCGCGGCCGCGGTGGCCCCGGCCCGTTCCAGCAGCAGCGTGCGTTCGCGGGCGTTGTCGGTCAGTCCGGCCGCCTGCCGGAAGGCATCGCCGGCATCGTGCTGCCGCCCCAGCTGCAGCAGCAGTTCGGCCCGGACCACCTGCAGCGGGGCATAGTGCTGCAGGCGCGGCTCCCCCAGCAGCGGCTGCAGCAGGGCCCAGGCGGCAAACGGCCCTTCGGCGCGGCCGACCGCCACGACCCGGTTCAAGGCCACCACCGGTGAAGGCATCACCTCCAGCAACTGTGCATACAGCGCGGCGATGCGCGCCCAGTCGGTGTCCTGGGCGCGGCGCGCCCGCGCATGGCAGGCCGCAATGCAGGCCTGCAGCACATACGGGTCCTGGTGCCCATGGGCCTGCAGCGCGCGCTGCAGCGCCTGCTGTCCCCGTTCGATCTGCAGCCAGTCCCAGCGGGCGCGGTTCTGCTGGTCCAGCAGGATCGGCCGCCCCTGAGCATCCACCCGCGCCGCCACGCGCGAGGCCTGCAGTTCCATCAGGGCCAGCAACCCCAGCACCGGGGGCAGCGGCAGCCGGTGCGCCAGGATGCGCCCCAGCCGCAGCGCCTCGCTGCACAGGGCCGGGCGCATCCAGTCATCGCCGGCACTGGCCGCATAGCCTTCATTGAAGACCAGGTAGACCACCTCCAGCACCGACGCCAGCCGGGGCGGCAGGGCGTCCTGGCGCGGCACTTCGTACGGCACCTGCTTCTGCGCCAGGGTGCGCTTGGCACGCACGATGCGCTGGGCCACGGTCGGCTCGGGCTGCAGGAACGCGCGTGCGATCTCGGCGGTGGTCAGCCCGCCCAGCAGGCGCAGCGCCAGCGCCACCCGCGCATCGGCCGGCAGCACCGGGTGGCAGGCCACGAACATCAGCCGCAGCAGGTCATCGCCCAGGTCGTCTTCCAGCGCCTGGCTGTCGTCAGGGGCCGGCAGCGCCGCCGGCTGCAGCTCCTCCCCCCATTGCGCGTGCTGCGCCGCCACCCGCTGGTGCTGGCGCAGCACGTCGATGGCGCGGTTGCGTGCGGTGGTCATCAGCCACGCTCCGGGGTTGTCCGGGATGCCCTGCACCGGCCAGCGCTCCAGCGCGGCCAGCCAGGTGTCCTGGGCCAGTTCTTCGGCACGCCCCACATCGCCTTTCAACAGGCGTGCCAGGCGTGCGATCAGCACCGGCGACTCCATCCGCCACAGCGTGTCCAGCCGCTGTTGCAGGTCGCTTCCGTGCGCAGGCGCCGCCGGGGTCATCCAGGCGTGCCGTCCATGTGCGCGATCTCCCACAGGTGGCCGTCCAGATCCTGGAAGCCGCGCTGGTACATGAAGCCAAGATCACGCGCCGGCTGCGGTTCGCTGCCACCGGCGGCCAGCGCCTTGTCCACCAGCACGTCCACCGCCTTGCGGCTGTCGGCCGACAGGCAGGTGATCACTTCGGTCTGCGCATGCGCATCGGCAATGGCCTTGTTGGTGAACTGCCGGAAGAACGGCTGCACCAGCAGCATCACGAAGATGCTGTCGCTGACGATCATGCAGGCCGCATCTTCATTGGTGAAGGTGGGGTTGAAGGCATAACCCAGCGCGGCGAAGAAGGCCTTGGAGGCATCCAGGTCCTTCACCGGCAGGTTGACGAAGATCATCTGCGGGTTGCTCATCGGTGTGCTCCCGGGCTCAAGGCTGCTTCATGCAGTTGACCATCCACGGCTTGCCGTAGCGGTCCACCAGCATGCCCCACCGGTGCGCCCAGAAGGTCTCACCGATCGCCATCTGTACCTGGCCCCCCTCGGCCAGCGCGGCAAACACCCGTTCGGCCTCTTCCACCGTGTCCACATCCACATTGAGGGTGGTACTGCCACCACTGCCATCGCCGGGGCCATCGGCGGCCATCAGGATCGCCGCGCCCACTTCCAGCTGGCTGTGGGCCACATGGTCGAGCGTCTCGGCCGGCATCTCGTTGCAGCCGGGCATGCCATCGGAAGGCGGCATGTCGCGGTACTTCATTTCCGAGGTGACCTGGCCCCCCAATGCCTTGGCATAGAAGGCCATCGCGTCGTGTGCCTGGCCGTTGAAGCCCAGGAAAGGAATCAGTTTCATCATCGTGCTCCAGTAAGGGCGGCCCGGTGGCCACCGGGGGCGGTCAACGTTCGATCTGCTCGCGCAGACGCTGTTCCCGGGCCTGTAATTCGGGGGTGAAGGCCTCGCCGAAATCCTCCAGGCTGGCCATCGGCCGCAGTTCCAGCGTGTTGCCGGCCCTGAACGGGGCGCGGCTGGCCCATTCGGTGGCTTCCTCCAGCGAACGCACTTCCCACAGCCAGAACCCGGCGATCTGATCGCTGGCCGGGCCGAACGGGCCAGCCTCCACACGCGGCGCGCCGCCCCCGAAGTGCAGCCGCCGGCCACGCTGGGTGGCATGCAGCCCTTCGCCGGCCAGCATGATGCCGGCCGCCACCAGCTGTTCGTTGTAGGCGCCCATCTCCTCCAGTTCGGCCGTGCTGGGCATCCGCCCGGTTTCCGAATCGGCCGTGGCCTTCACAATCACCATCACCTTCATCGTCGTGCTCCTGCATGGGCCCGTTCTGCGTGCCCTTCAGGGGAAACGACGCCCCAGGGCGCGCGGGATCGACACGCCCGGGAAAAAATTTTCCGGGGAAAGCTGACTGCGTTCAGCCCTGCACAACGTGCGGTTGTTGCGCGCTGCAACACGTTCCTGCGCCGGGCTGGGCCATCATGGTGGCCTGCCATCCGCCAGGCCACCGCCATGCAGCAGTACCTGCTCCTGATCTACATCGAACCGGCCCTGCTGCAGGCATTGCCCAGCGAGGAATTCGATGCGCTGATGCGCAAGTGCCTGCAGCATGCCGACCAGCTGCAGGCCGAGGGCACGCTGCTGGCCGCGCAGAAGCTGCAACCGGTCGAACGCGCGCAGACCCTGCGCGTACGCGACGGCACGCCCCGCATCATCGATGGCCCGTTCGCCGAAACCCGCGAACTGCTGGCTGGCTTCAACCTGATCGTGGCGCGCGACCGCGACCACGCCATGCGTATTGCCCAGGCCTTCCCCTGGGCGCGTTTCGGCAGCATCGAAGTGCGGCCGCTGGAAGACATGGACGCCGAACGCGAACGCGTCGGCGCCCCGGCGGCTACGGCAGCAGCGTCACCTTGATCTCACGCGGGCCGATGCCTTCGTTGCCGCTGTAGTCACGCACACTGGCGCGCACGGTGTACTGCCCCGGCGGCAGGGCATCGGGCTGCCAGCGCCCGGGTTCCATCAAGCCATCGCGTACCGTGTTGGTGGCCAGGTAGCGGAAGCGGGTGACCGCACTGCCATGCACGGTGATGCCACTGCCCGGCGCATAGGCCACCATCACCGCCTGCGATTGCGGCGGCATGCGGTTGAACACGATGTTCCAGCGCGGCTGTTCATAGCCGGCCAGCGGCTGGCCGCCGGCATCCAGGATCTGGTAGCCCACCTGGTAGGCGCCCAGCCGGCGGCGCGGCAGATTGTTGTCCACCTGGTCCCAGGCTTCCACCACGATCTGCACGCCACGCCCGCCGCGGGCCAGGGCCACCGTGCCATCGGCACCGGCGCGCAGCGGCTGGTCGGCATCATCCAGCAGTTCCACCCCGGTGATGCGCGGTGCGAAATGGTCCGCATAGCCGGTGAAGCCCAGCGCTACCGCGTTGGTTTCAAACCCGCTGCTGCCCACGCTCAGGTGCACGTGCGCCTGGCTGTTGATGCTGCCCAGCTTGTCGCCCACGTGGATGCGCGTGCCCCGGCGCACGCGGATGCGCTCCAGCTTGCCCTCGGCATCGAACAGTTGCTGCCAGCGCGCATCGAACGGTTCGCCACGTGGCGTGCGCCCCACGCGCATGTGGATATAGCGGATGCGGTCCACCGACAGGCCCTCGGCCTGCCCGCCCACGCTCCAGGCCGCCACCGGGCTGCTGATCTTGCCGTCGGCCACGGCCAGCACGGTCTGGCCGACATCACCGCGCACATCGAAACCGTCATGCAGGTGGTGCCGGCTTTCACCGGTGAACGTGCCACGGACCTCGCCCAGCGTGCCGACCACTTCATGCCAGCCCTCCTGCGGCGCCAGCGGCCAACGGCCGCCGGTCTGCGGCAGGGCCGCATCGGCCGCCGGCCCTACCAGCGCTGGCGCCGGCAGCTCGCCCACCGGCAGCGGCCGCAGATGATGCAGGCGGAAGCCCGCTGCGTCGGCCACCAGCAGGCCATCGGCACCGTCCAGCGCCAGCCCGCTCGGGCGGGAAAAGCGCGATACGCGGCCATTGCCCACCAGCGTGACCTGGTGGCCCTGCGGGCTGACCTGCACGATGCGGCCGGACTGCGTACCGACATACAGCACGCCATCGTGGGTGCTGACCACCGACAACGGCCCGTTGATCACCCCGCCATCGCCCACCAGCGTGCTCACCTGGCCATCGGTGGTGACGCGACGGATCGCGTTGTTGAACAGATCGGCCACCAGCAGTGCGCCCTGCGCATCCAGGCTGAGCGCCACCGGCGTGTCGAAGCGTGCTTCACCCCCGGCCGCGTCCACCAGGCCCGGACGATCGCCACCGGCCAGCGTGCGCACCTGGCCATCGGGCTCGATCACACGGATACGGTCGTTCCAGGTATCGGCCACATACACGCGGCCACCAGCATCCACGGCCACGCCCATCGGCCCATCGAAGCGCGCCTGCGCAGCCGGACCATCAGCAAACCCCTGCGTGCCACCGGCCAGCGTGGTCACCTGGCCATCGGTGCCGATGCGGCGGATCGCGTGGTTGCCGGTGTCGGCCACGTACAGGTTGCCTTGTGCATCGGCAGCGATACCCGAGGGCGTGTTGAACTGCGCCTGCAGCGCCGGGCCGTCCACGCGCCCTTCGCCCTGCCCGGCCAGGGTCTGCACGCGGCCATCGGGCAGCCGGCGGCGGATGCGGTTGTTGTCGCCGGCATCGGTGAACACCACCGTGCCATCGGCCAGGCGCAGCAGCCCGTAGGGATCGGCGAAGCGGGCCTGCGCGGCGGCCCCCTCGCGATCACCGGGGTGGCCATCACCGGCCAGCAGCTCGATCTGCGCGGTCCAGGCCAGGGGCGTGGGTTGCGGGCCAGCAGGTGCCGGGGGCGCGGTGCTGCCGGGGGGCCACCACCAGGTGGCCGCCAGGGCCACCGCCGTTACCACCACCACACCCGCCACCGCTACCGCACGCTTCATCGCCATCCCTTGCCACTGGAAAGCGACGACCTTAGCCGGTGCAGGTGACGGTTGCCCAGTGCGGATGGTTGGGCATGCGTGGCACTCAGGCCTCGATCTGGGTCGACAGCGGGATCAGCTTCTTCAGCGCGGGCGGACGCACATTGATCAACGTCTGCACTCTGCGCTGGACACCCTGCTGGTTGAACAACACGTGCCCCTCTTCGATGAAGTGCCGGATCATCAGTTTTTCCGCCGCCAGCTGGGCCTTCGCGCTGTCCTGACCCGGCCTGAGCTGCAGTTCCCCGAAGCACAGCAGGCGTGCGCCATTGGGTGCCTCCTGGATGCCGACCATCAACCTGTGGTTGTTCAACTGCTGCTTGATGCGGTTACGCAGGTTGTCCGCCTTGCCCACATACAGCGCTTTGAATGTGCTGCCGTGGTTGCGGTAGAACACATACACGCCGGGCTTGGTCGGAATCTGGTTCAGATCGACCTCATACGACCGTTTGTCCGCAGACAACCGCAGCGAGTGCGGTTGGCTCCAGCTGAGATGCGGATTGATCACGTGCTTCCCCTGTTCATTCCATCGGCCGCGCGATTCTGAACCCTGCAGCACGCCGAGGCAATCACGAGGCTCCCTATTTCGCCGGTACTTCGCTGCGGATGCCCATTGCTTCGCGGTAACGCGTGTACAGGGCCATCACCTTGTCCACATAGGCCAGTGTTTCCGCATACGGCGGCACGCCCTTGTAGCGGGTGACCGCACCGATGCCCGCGTTGTACGCGGCAGCGGCCAGCGGGCGGTTGTTGTCGTAGCGGTGCAGCAGCGCGCGCATATAGCGGGCACCGCCCTGGATGGACTGTTCGGCCGAAAACGGATCGCGCACGCCGTATTCCAGCGAGGTTTCCGGCATCAGCTGCATCACACCCTGCGCGCCTTTGCTCGACACCGCCTGCGCATCGAAGTTGCTTTCGGCGTGGGCGATCGCCCGCAGCCAGGCATCATCCACGCCGGTGGCCTTGGCGGCGGCCTTGAACTGTTTGGCGTGCTGGGCCAGCTGCGGTTTGCCGACCTTGCCCAGGCCTTCATGCGCGGGTTCACCGGGCGGTGTGGCCACGGTGAACTTGAGGAACACCCGCGAGCCGGGGAGGTTGCGGGTGGAATAGACGAGCACGCCCTCCTGTTCGCGCTCATACAGCACGCCACTGAACACGCCCATGTTGCCCCACAGGTTCGGGGCCTGCACGGCGTTGTCGTCGATCTCTTTGGCCGTGCAGCGCGAGCCGGGTTCGGGCGCGGTGGCCAGGCTGACCGTATTGCCCTGCACGCAGCGGTAGACGGTGCGTGCGCTGGCCAGGCCGGGCCACAGGCCCAGCAGCAGCGACAGCGCGACGAGGGTGGGGCGGAGGGCCATGGCGGCCGGATGATCCGGCCGCAGCTGCTAATACAGGGTGAATGGGCTGTCCGGCAGAGCTGCGCCCTGCACCTGCCGAATCAGCGGCAACGGCAACGGCAAATGCGGGCTATCCATGGGAGAGCGAGGACGGTCGCGATCTGTCGGGGTCGGAGCCCGTTGCTGTGCGCCGGGCTCCGACCCCCGTGGGGAATCCATGGATGTGACGAAGCAAGGCGACGGCTTACTTCGCGTTCCGGCTCCGCAGCCAATACCCCGCGCCCAGCAGCACGAACCACACCGGGCTGGCGATCAGCGCCTGGCGGGTATCGGCCTGCAGGCTCAGCAGCACCAGCACGCCGACGAAGAACACCAGGCAGGCCCAGCACATGGCCACGCCACCGGGCATCTTGAAGATCGATGCGGCATGGCGTTCCGGGTATCGGCGGCGGTAGACCATGTACGCCACCAGGATCAGCGACCACACGAAGATGAACAGCACCGTGGCCAGCGTGGTCACCAGGGTGAAGGCGGTCACCAGGTTGGGGATCAGGTAGATCAGCAGCGTGCCGCCCAACAGGCACAGGCACGAGAACAGCAGGCCGCGGGCCGGCACCGCCGCGCGCGACAGCTTGGACAGCCCGCGCGGGGCGTGGCCTTCTTCGGCCAGGCCGTACAGCATGCGGCTGGTGGAGAAGATGCCGCTGTTGGCCGAGGACGTGGCCGAGGTCAGCACCACGAAGTTGATCAGGCTGGCGGCGGCGGGGATGCCGGCCAGCACGAACAGCTGCACGAACGGGCTCTTGTCCGGCACCACCTGGCGCCACGGGGTGACCGCCATGATCGCGATCAGCGCCAGCACGTAGAAGATGATGATGCGCACCGGGATCGAGTTGATCGCCTTGGGCAGGTTGCGCTCGGGATTGGCGGTTTCCGCTGCGGTAGTGCCGACCAGCTCGATGCCCACGAACGCGAACACCGCGATCTGGAACCCGGCGAAGAAGCCCACCGCGCCCATCGGGAACATGCCGCCGTCGTTCCACAGGTTGGCCAGCGATGCGGTGTGGCCGCTGGGCGAGGTGAAGCCCCAGGCCACCAGGCCGAAACCGGTGATGATCAGCGCGCAGATGGCGATGATCTTGATCAGCGCGAACCAGAACTCCAGTTCGCCGAACAGCTTCACCGTCACCAGGTTCAGCGCCAGCAGCAGCACCACGCACATCAGCGCCGGTATCCAGGCTTCCAGCCCGGGGAACCAGAACTGGGCGTAGGCGGCGATGGCGATCACATCGGCGATGGCGGTGACGATCCAGCAGAACCAGTAGGTCCAGCCACAGAAGAACCCGGCCCAGGGGCCGAGCAGATCGGTGGAAAAATCGATGAAGGATTTGTACTGCAGGTTCGACAGCAGCAGCTCGCCCATCGCGCGCATCACGAAGAACAGCATGGCGCCGATGATCAGGTAGACGAACACGATGGAGGGGCCAGCCAGGCTGATGGTCTTGCCCGAGCCCATGAACAGGCCGGTGCCGATGGCACCGCCGATGGCGATCAGCTGCAGGTGGCGGTTGGTGAGGCTGCGACGGAGGTGGTCCGGGGAATCGTCGTGGGGGGCGGGGTGGCTCATGGCACGTGGAAGGGGTGGACGAAGCCTGCGACGGTAGCGGTGTCCGCGGCCGCGCGCCAGTCGCAAACAGGCCGGAATCGCCATACCCCGCCGCATTCAGCAGCTTGTGACCGAGTACCGCCCATTGCCCATTCCGCTGGGCCCCGTGCCGTGGTCAGATAGGCTACCGACCAAGGACTGGCCCGCCATGTTCCCTGCCCTGCCCGCCACCCCCCAGGGTGGCCAGCCATGAACCGTGCGCAGATCATCGTCGTGGGCAGCCTGCTGGCGCTGCTGGCGGCCCTGCTGCCCATCGCCGCCATGGTCTATGCCACCTGGGACCGCGCCATCCACGTGGAACAGCAGCGCCTGCGCGGGCTGGCCGACCGCGCCCTGCTGCGTGCCGACCAGTCCTACCGCGCAGTGCTGGAAAGCCTGCAGACCATGGAAGCCAGCGGCCTGGAACCGTGCAGCCCCGAACACATCCGGCGCATGCAGGCCCTGGTGATGCGCACGGCGGCCGTCGACCAGATGGGGTACTTCGAGGATGGGCGCCTGCGGTGCACGTCCTGGGGCCCGGTCACCCAGCCGGTACTGCAGCCCCGCATGGACCATGTCACCAGCGACGGCGCCGGCATCGCCCTGGACGTACGCCCGGAAATCAACGACCGGCGGCCGATGATGGCGGTCTTCCTGGGCGCCCATGACGCGCTGGTGGACCCGGCCCGGCTGGTGGATGTCATCGGCGAACCACACCTGTGCCTGGCGCTGGCCAGCCCGGATGGCCGCCTGCTGGCCACCCAGGGCAACCCCGACCGCACCCTCATGCAGCGCCTGCTGCGCCAGCCCGGCGACGGCCTGGACGGCGATACCCTGTATGCCACCGCGCGCAGCCCGGAATGGCTGGCCATCGCCACCGGCCCACGTACCGCGCTGGCGGCTACCTTCCGCCAGCAGGCCTGGCTGTTCGTGCCGATCGGCCTGCTGCTGGCCGCCGCCGCGGTGGGTGCGGTGGTGTGGAAATCGCGCCAGCGCCTGTCCCTGCGCGGCGAACTGGCCACGGCCATCCGCCGGCGCGAACTGTTCATGCATTACCAGCCGATCATCGAACTGGAAACCGGCATCTGCGTCGGCGCCGAGGCGCTGGTGCGCTGGCAACGCCCGGATGGCAGCCTGGTGCGGCCGGACCTGTTCATTCCCATGGCCGAGGAAGCCGGGATGATCGCCGATGTGACCGACCTGGTCATCGATCTGGTGCTGGCCGACATGCGCGAACTGCTGGTGCACGACCGCAGCGCCCACATCGCCATCAACCTGGCCGCCGAGGACATTTCCACCGGCCGCGCGCTGCGGGTGCTGGGCCAGCGCATGGCCGGCACCGGGGTGCTGCCGCAGCAGATCTGGCTGGAAGCCACCGAACGCGGCTTCCTGGACATCGACCGCGCCCGCACCACCCTGGCCGCCGCGCGCCGCGCCGGCCACAGCATTGCCATCGACGATTTCGGCGTGGGCTATTCCAGCCTGCAGTACCTGGCGCAGCTGCCGCTGGACGCGCTGAAGATCGACAAGTCCTTCATCGATGCCATCGGCACCGACAGCGCCACCAGCCCGGTTACCCCGCACATCATCGGCATGGCGCGCGAGCTGGGCCTGTGGGTGGTGGCCGAAGGCGTGGAAACCGAAGCGCAGCTGGCCTACCTGCATGCCCAGCAGGTGCAGTTCGGCCAGGGCTGGCTGTTCGCCCGCCCGCTGCCGCGCGAGGAATTCATCGCCTTCCATGCGCGCCGCCAGCAGCAGTACGGCGCCGCGCGCGAAGTGATGCAGAACCCGCGCAGCGTGGATATCGAGCGCGAAGCCGACGCCGACGCGCCCTGATCCCGGTCACGCCCAGGCCCGGGGGCGGCCGGCCAGCCATACCGCGCAGGCCAGCAGCAGCACCAGCACGGCCGGCGCCAGCATGGCTGCGCCCTGCAGCTGCAGCAGCAGGCCCCCCAGCACGCCACCGGCGGCGATGGCCAGGTTCCAGCCGGTCACCAGCATCGACTGCGCCAGATCCGCCGCTGCGCCTGCACGCCGCGCCAGCGCGGTCTGGAACAGCGTGGCCGTGCCACCAAAGGCCAGCCCCCACAGCACCACCGCCGCCCACAGCAGCGCCGGCAGGTGCACCTGGCCCAGCAGCAGCATGGCGGCAGCCCCGAAACCGGCAACGCTGGCCCACAGCAGCCCACGCAGATGGCGGTCCACGCCCCAGCCGGCCAGTGCGATGCCGCCCAACGCCGCCAGGCCGAAGGCCAGCAGCACCCCGTCCAGCATGTCCTGGCGTGCCCAGCGCGCGGCCAACGGCGCAATGTAGGTATAGAGCACGTTGTGTGCCAGCACGTACAGGAACATCACCACCAGCACACTGCGCAGGCCGGGCAGCCGCCAGACCGCCAGCAACGGTGTCCGGGTGCCCCCACCGGCCGCCGGCAACGCCGGTAGCGCCAAACGCGCATAGCCCAGCAGCAGCACCGCCAGCACGCTCATCACCGCGAACGCCCAGCGCCAGCCCAGCGCCTGGCCCAGCCAGGTGCCGGCCGGAATGCCCAGCGACAACGCCAACGGCGAGCCGACCATCGCCACCGCGATGGCCCGCCCCTGCAGCGCCGGCACCACCAGCCGCGCCGCATAGCCGGCCACCAGCGACCACAGCAGCCCGGCACTGACACCGGCCACGAAGCGCGCCACCAGGGTCAGCCCGTAGTGGCTGCTCAACGCGGTCACGCTGTTGACCACGGCAAAGCCGGCAATCGCCGCCAGCAGCAACGGCCGCCGCGGCAGGCGCTGGGTCAGCGCGGTCATCGGCAAGGCTGCCAGCAGCGACCCCAGCGCGTACACCGTCACCAGCTGGCCCACGCCGGCATCGCCCACGCCCAGGCTGGCCCCCATCGGCCGCAGCACACCGGCCGGCAGCGCCTCGGTCAACAGGGTGATGAAGGCCCCGCCGGCCAATGCCAGCAGCCCCGGCAACGGCAGGCGCGTGGCAGCGCCGGTGGGCAGGCAGGCGTCCACCGACGCCCCGCTCACGACCGCCCCCGCAGCTCGGCATACACCGCATCACGCAGTGCATCGACGAACGCACCGTGCATGCCTTCGTAGAGGGTGTTGGTCAGCGCCACCACGCTCAGCCCCTGTGCCGGGTCGACGAACCAGCTGTGGCCATAGGCACCGCCCCAACGCCAGGTGCCCGGTGATTGCGGCGTGTTGCCGGCCACCGGGTCACGCAGCACGGCCCCCAGCAACCCGAAGCCCCAGCCGGCCGGCTCCGGCGGCCCCTGCTCGCCCACCTGCGGCGTGCCCAGCTGCGCCGCCAGTGCTGGCGGCAACAGCCCCGAGGCCGGCGCATCGCGCAGGGCCTCCAGCACTTGCAGCACCTCATCGGCGGTGCCGACCAGGCCGGCACCCGCCGACGGGAAGCGCCGTGCATCCAGCACGCGGCGCAGGCTGTAGCCGATGCCCACCACGCCGTCGAACGGTGCCACCACGTCGCCTTCGGCCAGCCGGTGCGGCTGCGGCGTATCGCTCACATACGGCGTGGCCAGCCGCGCCGGCTGGTCGGTGGAAAAAGCGGTATCACGCAGGCCCAGCGGTTGCTGCAGCAGGCGCGCGAACAGCACCTGCAGCGGCTGTCCGGTGGCCGTCTCGGCCACCGCACCGGCCACATCCACACCCAGCGAGTAATGCCACTGGCTGCCCGGCGCGAACAGCAACGGCGCCTGCGCCAGCCGCGCCACGTTCTCGGCCAGGCTCAACGGCGCATCGTCCAGCCCATCACTGACCCCGGCGCGCGCATAGGGCCCCTGCGCGTCCGCTTCCAGGAAGCGGTAGCCCAGCCCGCTGCTGTGGCTGAGCAGCTGGCGCAGGCTGATGTCGGGCGTGCTGCCATCGGCCAGCGCGGGGCGGAACGCCGGCAGCCAGCGCTGCACCGGCGTGTCCAGGTCCAGCACCTCCTCGGCCACCAGCCGCAGCAGCACCGCGGCCAGCAACGGCTTGCTGACCGAGGCCAAGCGGAACAGCTGGTCGTGCTGCATCGGCCGGCCTGCTTCGCGGTCGGCGTAACCGCTGGCGCTGGCGTGCAGCAGGCGGCCATGCCGGCGCACCCGCACCACCGCACCGACCAGCTGCCGGGGATGGGCATCGGCCAGCACCGCCTGCACGGCGGGCAACACAGGGGGAGAGGTATCGGCAACAGCCGTCGCGGCGAGGGACATCATGGGCATCCGTGGAAACGAGCTGCCACGGTAGGCAGCGCCCCGCTGCGGAAAAAGGCGGTCCGCGCTCCGTGCAGCCCGGACCCTGCAGTCCGCTATCAACCGCCTGCACGGAACCGGAAGGCGTGCGATCCTGAGCCGTCGCCGCGTGCTCCCCACCTGCCCTCGCCCATGTCCGTCCTGCACAACCTGGCCAACCTGCAGACCTTCGTGCTGGCCGCCGACACCCGCAGCTTCGTCGAAACCGGCCGCCTGCAGGGCATCTCCGCTTCGGCCGCCGGCAAGTGCGTGGCCCGCCTGGAGCACGCGCTCGGCGTGCGCCTGTTCCACCGCAGCACGCGCAGCATCACCCTCACCGCCGAGGGCCAGCTGTTCCTGGCGCGCTGCCGGCGCATCCTCGATGAAGCCGAGGCCGCACGCACCGAACTGGCCCAGCAGAGCGCGGCCCCCAGCGGCACGCTGCGCATCAGCCTGCCACTGGTGGGCGACCTGTCATTGCCGATCCTCGCCGAGTTCATGCAGGCCTACCCGCAGATCCGGCTGGAACTGGATTTCACCGACCGCCTGGTGGATGTCATCGAGGAAGGCTTCGACGCCGTGCTGCGCGTGGCCGAACCCAGCGATTCGCGGCTCAACGCACGGCGGCTGGGCGTGTTCCCGCGTGCGCTGGTGGCCTCACCGCGCTATCTGGCCACGCACGGCGAACCGCGCACCGTCAGCGATCTGCTGCAGCACCGCTGCCTGCACTACCGCTTCCCCAGCAGCGGCAAGCTCGAGCCCTGGCCGCTGCGCTGGCCCGATGGCCAGCTGCCGCAGGAACTGCCGGTCAGCATGGTGGGCAATACCATCGAAGCGCGCGTGGCCCTGGCCGAGCGCGATTGCGGCATCGCCTTCGTGCCCCTGCACGCCGTGCGCGCCGCACTGGCCGACGGCCGCCTGCGCACCGTGCTCGATGACGCCGTGCATGCGTGCGGCGTGTTCCATCTGCTGTGGCCCTCCGGCCGCCACGTGCTGCCCAAGCTGCGGGTGTTCATCGATTTCATGGATGCCCGCCTGGGCAGCGTGGCCTAGAGCGTTCAGCCACCGGCGCTATACTGGCCCTTCATTCCTCCCAGAGGCTCGCGACCGATGCGCCACTGATGCCGCCGTCCCCGTGACGGCCTGATTCTTCCCGCCCCTGCGTGCAGGGGGAGTCCAAGGCATCGTTGGAGGTCGCATGACCGCTGCTTTCCTCACGCTTGACCGCGTGTCCTTCCGGCTGGCCGATGGCCGCCCGTTGTTTTCCGAACTGTTCTTCACCTTCGAACCGATCGCCACCGGGCTGGTCGGTGCCAATGGCGTGGGCAAGAGCGTGCTGGCCCGCCTGCTGGCCGGGCAGCTGGCGCCCAGCAGCGGCAGCGTGCGCGGCGGTGGCCGCGTGCACCTGCTGCCCGCACTGGGTGCCCACCCCAGCGGCAGCATCGGCGCGCTGGCCGGCGTCGGCCCGGTGCTGGCGGCGTTGGCGCGCATCGAAGCGGGCAGCGTCGATGCGCGCGACTACGCCACCGTGGGCGACCACTGGGACCTGCGCGAACGCCTGCAACAGCGCTGGCAGGCGCTGGGCCTGCCCGACGATCTGCACCCGGCACAACCCGCCGCACGCCTGAGCGGTGGCCAGGCCATGCAGGTCGCCCTGTCCGGCGCCTGGGCCAGTGGCGCCGACTGGCTGCTGCTGGACGAACCGAGCAACCACCTCGACGCCCGTCACCGCGCGCAGCTGCATGACCAGCTGCAGCAATGGAACGGTGGCCTGCTGGTGATCAGCCATGACCGTGCCCTGCTGGAGCAGATGGCACAGATTGTCGAACTGGATGCGCAGGGCCTGCACCGCTATGGCGGCCCGTGGTCGCACTACGCGCAGGTGCGCCAGACCGAACGCGAGGCGGCCGCGGCGCAGCTCGACCACGCCCGTGCCCAGCACCGGCAACAGCAGCGCAACGCGCGCGAACAGCACGAACGCCAGCAGCAGCGCCAGGCGCGCGGCGAGCGCAGCGCACGCACCGCCAACCAGGCGCCGATCCTGCTGGGCGGACAGAAACAACGCGCCGAAGCCAGCCATGGTCGCGCACAGCAGATCCAGGCCGAGCGCCTGCAGGCCAGCGCCACGCGCGTGCGCGAGGCCGCTGCCGGCGTCGAGGCCCCCGTCGCGCTGGCGATGTTCGCTCCGCCTGCCAGTCACAGCACGCAACGGCTGCTGGTCGCGCAGGACGTGGTGCTGCCGCATGGCCACCCGGCGCCGATCAGCCTGGAAATCCGTCGCGGTGAACGCATCGCCGTGGTGGGCGACAACGGCACCGGCAAATCCACCCTGCTGCGCGTACTGGCCGGCGAACAGGCACCGCGCAGCGGCAGCGTGCAGCGGCTGGCACCGGTGGCCCTGCTCGACCAGCAGCTGCGGGGGCTGGGGCCCACCCAATCCATCCTGGATGCCGTGCAGGCGGCGAACCCCGGCGCCGATGCCGGTGAACTGCGCACGCGGCTGGCACTGCTGGGCCTGGATGCCCAGCGCATCACCCGCGCCAGCCACACCCTGAGCGACGGCGAACGGCTGAAAGGCGCGCTGGCCGCCGTGCTGTATGCCGATCCTGCGCCAGCGGTACTGCTGCTGGATGAGCCGGGCAACGCACTGGACATCGCCGCGCTGCAGGCACTGGAAGCCATGCTAGCGGACTACCCCGGCAGCGTGGTGCTGGTCAGCCATGACGCGCACCTGCAGGCGGCGCTGCGGCCCACGCAGGTGGTGGCGTTGTAGCCGCTGGCGGCATTCCCCGTGGGGCAGGCGGGGAATGTCGCTCTGGTTGGGGGCCCTGCTCCGGTGGGCGTCAACGCTACCAACGGATTCTCGCACCGGCCGGCATCATCCCGCCGATTGCCCCCGCTTCCACACCGGGAACGCCTGCGGCAACTGCTGCCACAACAACGGCCCAGCGCGCATCTCGATATCGTTCAACAGGCAGGCATCCAGTTCACCGCGCACCGAGGCTTCATCCATGTGCACGCCGATCACCACCAGTTCCTGCCGGCGGTCCCCCCACAGCGGATGCCACAGCTGCGCCAGGGTGCCGTAGCCACCTTGTTGCCCGTATTCCTCCGGCGTCGGCAACGGGGCGCTCCAGCACTGCGCCTGCTGCCGTGCCCACCCCAGGTCCGAATACGGTACCGGCGTAGGCGGCAGCAGCGGCGTGGTGTCTTCCAGTCCGGCACGCACGCGCTCGCGCGCCGCATACCAGAAACCCGCCGCCTGCGTGCGCGTGGCCGCACCGACTGCATTCAATTCACCCACCCAGTCCATGCGGTTGGCCAGCCAGAACCAGCCCTTGCTGCGGATCACCCCGTTCAACCCGCCCTGCAGCGCGCGCGAAAAACGCAGCGGATGGAACGGCCGGCGCGCACGGTAGACGAAGCTGGTGATGCCGTATTCCTCGGTCTCCGGCGTGTGCTCGCCACGCAGTTCCTTGACCCAGCCCGGCGCCTGCTGGGCACGCTCGTAATCGAAACGGCCGGTATCCAGCAGTTCATGCAATGGCACCTGGCCCTGCTCGGCCAGCAGCAGGCGCGCATCGCGATTCAACCCGCGCAGCACCGCCAGCGTGTCCTGCAGGGTCTGCTCATCGGCCAGATCGCACTTGCTCACCACGATCACATCGGCAAATTCCACCTGCTCGCACAGCAGGTCCACCACGCCACGGTCATCCTCGGGCCCGGCCTGCTGGCCGCGCTCGGCCAGGCGCAGGGTGGAACCGAAATCAGCCAGGAACGCACTGCCATCGACCACGGTCACCAGGGTGTCCAGGCGCGCGATATCGCTCAGGCTGAAACCGGCCTCATCGCGCACGGCAAAGGTGGCGGCCACCGGCATCGGTTCGCCGATGCCGGTCGATTCGATCAGCAGGTAGTCATAGCGGCCACTTTCAGCCAGCCGCCGCACTTCCTGCAGCAGGTCATCGCGCAGCGTGCAGCAGATGCAGCCGTTGCTGAATTCCACCAGCGTTTCTTCGGTGCGGCGCAGTTCGGCGCCGCCATCGCGCACCAGCTGCGCGTCGATGTTGACCTCGCTCATGTCGTTGACGATCACCGCCACGCGGCGGCCCTCGCGGTTGCGCAGGATCTGGTTCAACAGGGTGGTCTTGCCCGCGCCCAGGAAACCGGACAGGACAGTGACGGGCAGGCGGGTATCGGCAGGGGCAAACGTGTTCATGCGGGGCGGCAGCGGCTGCGGGAACGGAAATGTTACTGTATAACACTTATCGCTCCAGCGGTGGCCCGGGGCCGGATCCCCCGCTCTCTCTCCAAGGTTGATGGATCCGGTCCCGGCCCCGACCCCGCTAGCGCCCGTAGCGCTTGAGCAGTTCCACCAGCACCTGGGCCTCGTCCGCCCGTACCTGCGGGTCCTCGGCGGCCACCACGTGTTCCTGCAGGTGGTCGTGCAGCAGTTCCATCAGCAGGCTGTGGGCGGCGCCGCGCACGGCGGCCACCTGCACCAGCACGTCGGCGCAGTCGCCGCCCTGCTCCAGCGCGGTTTCCAGGGCCGACACCTGGCCGCCCAGACGGCGGACGCGGGTGAGCAGCTGTTTCTTGTTCTTGTGGGTATGTGCCATGCCCCGGATCATATACCCTATGGGGGTATCAACACAGCCCCTTCCGACCATGTACCTGGATTCCCTCGCCGATGCCCGCCGCCACCATCACCGCTTCGATGATGGCAACCCGCTGGCCGAACGCAGCACCCGCCGCGCCTTCTGGCTGACCGCCGCGATGATGATCGTGGAGATCATCGGCGGCTGGTGGTTCAACTCGATGGCAGTGCTGGCCGATGGCTGGCACATGAGTTCGCATGCCCTGGCCCTGGGCCTGTCCGTGTTCGCCTACCGCTGCGCGCGCCACTATGCCGGCGATGCGCGCTTTGCCTTCGGCACCTGGAAGATCGAGATCCTGGCCGGCTATACCAGCGCCATCGCGCTGCTGGGCGTGGCCGCGCTGATGGTGGTGCAGTCGCTGCAGCGGCTGTGGGAACCGGCCGCCATCCACTACAACGAAGCCATCGCCATCGGTGCGGTGGGCCTGGTGGTGAACCTGGTCTGCGCCTGGTGGCTGCACGACAGCCCGGGCCATGCGCACCAGCATGGGCATGGGCATGGGCACGATCATGGCCATGCGCACGATCATCACGGCCACGCCCACGATGACCACAATGCAGCACACGGGCACGGCCACGATCTCAACCTGCGCTCGGCCTACGTGCATGTGCTGGCCGATGCGGCCACCTCGGTGCTGGCCATCGTCGCCCTGCTGGGCGGCAAGCTGTTCGGCATCGCCTGGCTGGACCCGGTGATGGGCCTGGTCGGCGCGGTGCTGGTGGCGGCCTGGGCCTTCAGCCTGCTGCGCGACACCGGCCGCATCCTGCTTGACGCCCAGATGGATGCCCCGGTGGTGGCCGAGGTCCGCGAGGCCATCGAGCAGGGCCCGTGGCAGGCCCGCCTGTCCGACCTGCACGTCTGGCAGGTGGGGCGCGGCAAGTTCGCGGTGTCGGCCAGCGTGGTCACCGACGATGCCGGGCTGGATGCCGATGCCATCCGCCGGGCACTGGCCATCCACGAGGAGCTGGTGCACGTCACCGTGGAAGTCCACCGGGCCTGAGCAGCCGCCCGGCAAATCTTGCCGAATTTCCGTAAACGGCCGGGGTTTGCCCGGCCTACACTGCGCGCACCTGCCCTGTCGGGACCCACCGATGCGCGCACGCCACCTGTTGCTGACCGGCCTGCTCCTGCTGCTGGCCGCCTGTTCCGACCGCGGCTACCTGCCGACCTCGTCCGACCCGCTGCTGGGGTGCTTCGCCACCGGTGCACGCAAGCCACCGGATTTCCGCATCGAACGCGATGACGGCCGCTACTACGCGGCCTTCCTGCGCAACGAAACGTGGGAACGCGAGCAGGCGCCACTGTACAAAGCAACCCGCAACGACATCACCCGCTACTTCCGCGATGACGCCGACCAGATCGGCGATGCCCTGATCCGCCAGTCCGGCGGCTTCGGCATCTTCCACTTCAACAAGGGCGCTACGCTGAAGGGCAAGGCCAGCGACAGCGATTACATGGCGCTGGTGCTGATCGGGGCCGGGCCGGTGTATCCGGTGAAGTGTGATTGAGCGGAAGGCATACACGCGATCGATCGAATGAGGAAAGTTTTAATCACACTCATACCCACCTCACGTCACAGCCAAGACTTCGAACTTTGTTGACTCTCGTGTCTCCACAACAGAGAAACGGAGACTCACAGATGTACAAGAAGATTCTGGCAATGTGCGTGACGATGACTGCGGCCATGCCCGCCTTCGCAGATTCCGACCTGAGCACCGACAGGACCGAACGCAGTCCTCAGGGAGACCTGATCATCGTTCGTCGCACTGCGTGGCCGGATTTTGATGGCGGCACGGTTCAGGTAGAGCAGCATCTGAAACCAGATGGATCAGGTCGTCTCATCTATCGATACAAGGACCAGCCGGAAGCCACAAAGCTCTATCACCAGGCATTCTGTGCCTCCATGGATATGCAGCCTTCGCAAGGGGAAGGAAGGATAGAGGGGCCGGCAGCCGGTTGGGCGTGCACGAGTGAAATGGATATCGACGGGCGAAGCTCCCATGTGGGGCCAAAGAGCATCGACTGGGTAACGGCAACAGCACCGAGCGGGCAGGTTCCTGTCGGGGTCTCTTACTACTCGACGGGGCAGATGGCTGCAGAAAGCTCGGTCGCCGGCACCCGAACAGCAAGAATCGGGGTAGACAATGGCCGGTGCGACTTCAGTGATACGCGCCATTACACGTCCTCCTTCTCTCTCAGGGAAGCAGTGGGTGTCACCTGCATCGTTCATGAGTCACGATTCGTCAGTACCTCGCTGGACGTCTGCATTCCAAAGCAATGTGCATCCAACCGCGGGACACAATTTGCCAGGTAGCTGAATCCGTCCCGGCGACCTTCGGTCTCCCCAAGGAGGTCGCTGGGATTCGCATCACTGAAACGCCGAGCACAGCCTGAACGATTGCCAATTTCGCCAACCTGGGTGAGATGAACGCTCGTCCAGACCCTGATGGAAGCTGCGGTACCATGCCCTCCCCCAATCCGCCCCGGTAACCGCCGTGCCCCACTACACCGGCCCCCTGCTGACCCGTGACTCTGCCGCCACCCTGCAGGCCGCCCAGGCCAAGGGTGCGGTTGAATGGCAAGGATCGCTGGATCTGGGCCGCAGCCAGGAAGTTGTGGCGCTGGGCGGCGAGGGCTTCACCTTCCGTGGCCAGGCCTACCCGTGGCCGGGCAAGCTGAAGGACCGTACGCTGTACTACTGGGATGGCGAGGAATTCGCGCCGATCTCGCGCTTCAGCGGCTCGCTCATCAAGCTGGTCCCCACCGAATGGGGCGCGCCCACCTTCGAGATCGACGGCATCAAGATGCTGCCGACGTCCAAGCTCTCCCCCTTCGAGGATGCCCGCCGCAAGGTTGAACTGGTGGCCCCGGCTGGCAAACGCCTGCTCGATACCTGCGGTGGCCTGGGCTACTTCGCCGCCTGTGCGCTGGACGCCGGTGTCGGCCACATCCAATCGTTCGAGAAGAACCCGGATGTGATGTGGCTGCGCACGCTCAACCCGTGGTCACCCGACCCGGAATCAGCCGCCGCCGGTGGCCGCCTGCAGTTCGGCCAGGGCGATGTCTCGCAGCAGATCGAACAGATCGCCAGCACCAGCGTCGATGCCATCCTGCACGACCCGCCACGCTTCGGTATCGCGGGGGAACTGTACTCGCAGGTGTTCTACAACCACCTCGCCCGCGTGCTGCGCAAGGGCGGCCGGCTGTTCCACTACACCGGCGCGCCGAACAAGCTGACCAGCGGCCGCGATGTACCGCGCGAAGTGGCCACGCGCCTGGAAAAGGCCGGGTTCAAGGCGGCGCTGGCGCTGGATGGGGTGCTGGGCGTGCGGCGCTGAGCCTCACTCCGACTCCACCTTCGCCAGCTGCATCACCCACGCCGGCACGGTCGGCTCACCGGCATAGAATTCCTTCGGCTTCTTCTCGGCCATCGCCCAGCGGTGCAGCCAGCTGGGGCCGAAGCGCCCGTTGTAGCCTTCGCTGCCGCGCGCATACGCCGGGTCGCGCAGCGCTTCATCCAGCGAAATGAAGCGGTAGCCCCGGCGCTTCGTGGCCGCCACCAGTTCAGCAAACGTGGCGGCATTGAGTTCATTGGCATGCATCAGCCACACCTGCGGCAACGCATAGCCCAGCAGCACCTGTGACTGCTGCTCGTAGTAATCCACCTTGTTCAGCATGTACGGCACATAGCCCTTGCGCAGCCGCTCCAGCACCGCCTCGCGCGCGGGACCGGCCGGCTGCTCGTTCATCACGTTGGCATAGGCGAACGCCCAGACCCACTCGCCGTTGTCCACCGTCACCGGCGCGATGCGGTAGCCATGCACGGCGTAGAACGTATCCATCAGCGCGCGGTCTTCGGGCGTCCTGCCAGCGCGCAGGTAGGGGTGGCGCATGTAGCGGGGCACCTGCCCGCGCTCGGCCAGCAGCGGGCGCAGTTGCTGTTCGCCACGCAGGAAATCCTGCTGGAACGCCGCCACGCCCTGCGCATTGAGGTCCATGTGCGAATAGGTGTGGTTGCCCAGCTCGTACCCCGCGTCCAGCCAGTCGCGCAGCATCTGCACGCGCTCCGGGCGCACCTGGCCGTCCACTTCCAGCTTGCTCTCGTTGACGAAGCCGATCACCGGCACGCCGGCCCGGCGCAACTGCTGCTGCAGTGCCTGGTGGCGCGCCTGCAGGTCAGGCGGGGTGATCTTGTCCACCCGTGCCCACGGCAGATCATCGATGGTGACAGCAATACGGCGGTCGGGCCCGGCCGCATGAACGGCCAAGGAAAGCAGCAACAATGGCAACGCGCGCAGCAGTGATCGCATGGGGTCCCTCCTCGATGACGCTGGCATCATAGAGCCATCCCTTTGCTGCATGCGCCAGCTGTGGCGAAAGTCATGGGCGGTTGCCGGTGCATCGGCGATGATGGTCCGGCATGAACAGGAGAATGAAGCATGGATGCGCTGTACCAGGTCGTGCGGTTTCTGGCCCCGCCGTTGGCCGCCGTGGTGGTGACCGCACTGGGGCTGGCCTGGGCCCGGCACCGTACCGCCCGGCTGCCGCCCGTGCCACTGCTGCCCGAGCACAGCCAGTCCCCCCACCCGGCCGCACAGCGGCGCTACCGGCGCCTGCTGCGCCGCAAACCCCACCTGCGCACGCAACTGCGGCCGGCCGACATGCCGCGCCGCTGGGGCATCACCGCCGGCGTACTGGGCCTGCTGGCGCTGGTGGCTACCAGCCTGGCACTGCCCGATGGCGCACATTTCCAGGTGAAGGTGGAACGCATGGTGGGCTACCCGGCCACCGTGGTCGAACTGCGTGTACCGGCATCCGCGCAGGCGAAGGTACTGCAGGCCTGGCAGCCCGTCCTGCAGCCGGCGGCGCGACAGGTGGTGATGCGCTATCGCCTTCCACGCACCAACACTGACACCGTCACCACCGCCGTGCAGCCCATACAGGTGCGGCAACGCGGCGATCTGCTGCAGGTCGCAACCGCGGTGCCCGTCGACCACGACAGTCTTCGTCAGGCACTGGCCGATTGCGTGGGGATCGCCCCCTCTGCCCTCCAGGTGCACGATGACGGCCGGTTTGCCCCCGCATGGCAGATGGGCTGGGCAGCCCTGGCCGACTGAGCCGGCGCTATTCCCCGCGGGGCAGCTTGGCCGCCCACATGTTGTCGATCAGATTGGGATACGGGCGCCCGTTTTCCTCGGCGCGCTGGCGCGCAGCATCCTTCTGTACCGGCGACAGCGGCTGTGATTTCTGGCCCTTCGGGTTGGGCTTTTTCCACGGGGGTGTCTTGGACTGGCGCATCTGCGCAGCTTAGCGCTTCAGGAAGTCCAGCAGCGCCAGATTGAACGCATCGGCATCACTGGCATTGCAGCCATGTGGCGCATCCTTCAGCAGCACAAGCTCACTGCCGGCGATGGCCGCGTGCGTGCGCTTGCCCGAGCCCTCAAATGGCACGGTCGCGTCACTGTCACCGTGCAGCACCAGCGTGGGCACGGTCACTTTTTTCAGGTCGGCGCGGAAATCGGTAGTGGCAAAGGCCTTCATGCACCCCAGCGCCGCCGTCTGGTCCGACTGGTGGCACAGCGCGATGGCCTCCTTGCGCTGCGCCTCGGTCACCTTCAGCTGGCCGTTGGCACTGAAGAAATCGTTGATGAAGCCATCGAAGAACGCCTCGCGGTCCTTTTCCAGACCTTCGCGCATCTGGTCAGCCTTGTTCTGCGGCAGCGGGCCATCAGGGTTGTCGGGCGACGTCAGCAGATACGGGGGTACCGCCGCAGCGAAGACCACACTGTGCAGGCGCTCTTCGCCATGGTTGGCCACGTAGCGCGCCACTTCACCGCCGCCCATCGAAAAGCCCACGAGGGTGACGTCCTTCAGGTCCAGGTCGTCGATGATCCCGGCCACGTCCGCCGCCAGCGTGTCGTAGTCATAGCCATCGGCGGGCTTGTCCGAACGGCCGAAACCACGGCGGTCGTAGGCGATCACCCGGTAGCCGGCATCGCGCAGTATGGGCACCTGCGGTTGCCACGCCTGCGCCGACAGCGGCCAGCCATGGATGAGGATGACCGGGCGACCGGTGCCGCCGGAGTCTTCTACGTGCAAACGAACGCGGGGAGCGGTCATGGGAACACCTCGGGGAAGGGGAACGCTCAGGCTAGGCGGGGCGGGCTACGGGCCTCGTGAAGGAATCGGCGCGGGTACTGACATGGCGTGCACAGGGCCTGCCGGAACCGCGCCTGCGTAGCTGTACGCCATCCATGGATACGGTTCGTACGATCTGCCCCTGCATTTCAAGGCCGTATTTCAATCAACGTACCTGCCTGGAACAGCAGCGGCACCTTCACCTGCCCCGCGCTGGTGGATACGCGCAGGGTCAACACCTGCCGGCTGCGGGTACAGGACGTCGTGATGCCGTCCCACCAGCCGCGCCCAGGCAGCCGGGCATTGATCGCTTTCAACTGCGCCGGTGCCAATGCGCTGCCATCCACCGTCAGGCTGACCAACCGTACCGGGTGCGGCGAGGCGATCTCCAGCACGAACGCGGTATCGCCGCAGCGCAGCCGATGCGTGGAGGTGTAGTCACTGGCCGGCACCCCGTCTTCGGTGCGCACCGACTGCAGCGGCGCAGCCGCCAGCACCACCATCGGGCACGCCAGCCCCATGGCCACAACGGCCAACCCTGCAATACGGGAAAGTATTCTGTTCACTGCGCGTTCTCCTGTGCCAAGTGCAATGTCCATGGGCGCACCGGTGATGACGGCGCAGCGGCATGACACCACGATGACAGGCCCCTGCACAGGGGTGATCGCAGATGGCTGAACCTGTCCGCGCCCGGTCTGTGGTACACCTCGTCTGGTCTGGATGGAGCCATGGAACCGATGCAATGAAGGCAGGGATGTTCATCGCGCTGTGCCTGGCGCTGGCCGCGCCTGCAGCGGCCGCCACGCGCAACGTCGTCGCACAGGACAGCAACGGCATCACGCTGGCCGTGCTGCGCGGCGATGCGCCCGCCCTGCAGCGCATCGGCAAGAGCGAATCGGTCGCCAGGCTGGCGGGCCGCGCGGGCTATTACCGGGTGCGTGGGGATATCGCCCAGTCCAACCGCTGGGCCGACGCCTGCATTGCCGATGCAGCCGTGCTGGCCGAAAAGAACCACGGCACCCTGTACCTGTGCCGCAGCCTGCGCGCCGGCAACCGGCTGATCGAGGGCGATGTAGCGGGCTGGGCCACGGACATGCTGCAGGTGCGTGCGCTGTACCAACACCACGTGGCGCCGCAGCTGCAACCTGGCGAAGGCGTGCATGCGCTTACCGAACCGGCCTTCGCGCGGTTCAGCCACTGGCCCACATCCACCACGTTGCAGGCACCGGTAACGGCCGGCACGCGGCTGGCCGTGTCCGACCGCGCGGGCGTGCCGGTGGCCCGGGGCACCCTGCGCGATGGCCGCGACGGCACCCGGCGCGCCATCGAATCGGATTTCATCGTCGATACCGGTGCCACGCACTCCCACCTCAGCCGCCAGGCCGCTCAGGCGATGGGCCTGGCCGTCACCGAAGGCTTCGCGGTGGAAGACGCCGGCACCGGACACCCGGTACGGATCGGCCTGGCCACCCCACTGGATCTGGAATTCAACGGCATCCACTTCAAGGACGTGGCCTTCACCGTGACCGATACGATGCCGGTCAACCTGATCGGGCTGGACCTGCTGCGGCGCCTGGGGCCCTTCGTGCTGCGCGGCGGCCAGCTGGAAACACTGGCGGCCCTGCCGGCGGCCTGCCAGTCGCCACTGAGCGTGACCTCCGGCCTGTGGGGCGAGCAGTATTCATTGCGCCTGCCCATGCGCATCGGAAAGCGCGATGAGCGCGTGCTGCTGGATACCGGTTCCAATGGGGTGCTGGAAGCCTCCGGCATCAGCCTGGCCGGCTACCCACCGCAGGCGCTGGTGCAGACCCAGCGGCTGACCGTGCATGGCATGCAGCCGGTACGCCACGCCGAGGCCACCTCGCCGGTCACCTTCAATGGCATCACCGCCACGCTGCCCACGCGCGTGAACGACCAGCCCGCCCGCGTGTTCCCCGTGGCATGGACACTGGGCTATGGCCTGCATGACCGCTACGACTACTACCTGGACGTGGCCAACGCCCGCGGTTGCCTGCTGCCCGTCCCCCCGCCCGGATGACCGTAGACCGTTCCGATGGCCGGCAACCTGGCGTGGCTGCTTTCAACGCCCACGGTTCTTTGCTTCCTTCACGATGTCCACCATGATCCTGCGCTCTCCAAGCTGGGCGAGGAACATCAGGTGTTCGGCCGCTTTGACCTTCTTCAGGTGATCCAGGCGGCACGGCCCGCCCATGGCCAGTGCCGGGACGAAGCCATACATCTCGTCGTGGGCCAGCGGGCCCAGCAGTTTCACGGCGCGGTCAAAGAGGGGGACATCCTTGTCGTCGGTCTGATCGACCCTGTTCAACGTCATGACAGCCAACCAACCTGAAATCAGCAAGTCTTCTTCGCCTGCGTTCATCCAGCGGGATTGATCCGTTGGAAAGATCATTGCCCATGGGCAATTGATGGTCAGGCTGCGACCGGTCTTGGTTCCCCATAGGGTCAAGTCCCCGAACGCCTTGCGCCCGATAACGTAGTAGTCGTCTTGTCCATGGAACTCGGTTCCGTAGAGCCAGGCGTTGAGCACCTCAGCGTAGTCGTCCGGATCGGTCATCCAGAATCGTCCCTCGCCGTAGCCTGCGAAGCCGTAGGCCTGCCAGTATTCCAGCAGCTTGTCGGGAACCTTTCCCCGGTAGTGCTGCAGCGTTGACGGAGGCACGGGCCGGGCATCAACCGCCGGCCCAAAACCCTCGTCTGAGTAGAAGAGTTCGAAGTCCTCATCAACCATCTTTATCATCTGCAGCGCTCCAATCCTCCGTTCATCTTTGTGGTGCGTCGCTCGCTTGCCGGCACCTGTCGTGCCGCTGCATCCAGGTCCTGGATACGCGCGGTCTGGTCCTTCTTTGCCTGACGCCATTGACGACCGATGGTGTGGTTGACCTCGCCATCGCCGAAGTCGGCGATGATGTCCTTGCCGCCTGCCACAAGGTCGGGATTGTGCAAGGCGTTCAAGGTCTTCATCGTTTCATCGGCATACGCATCCGCTAAACGCTTTGCTTCTCTTGCAGAGAAACTTCGCTTCAACTCATTGAATTTTTCATTCTGGAGTTTGTCTCTGAAGTCCTCTCTTGCCTGCCTGGCGGCCGTTCTATTGCGGTTCTTCGGATCAAATGCCTCACGGGCACTGAGGTAATCCTCCACGCTCATATCGTTGAGCCCCTGTTCCTGCCCCTTCAGTTGCCGGTCCATCTCCGGGTACTTCGATGCGGGCAGCTTTTGCGGACTGAAACAGGGTAGCGCTTTACGGGGCATGCGCTTGGGGAGCCGCTTGGTTTCCACGGTGTGGTTGCCATCGGGCCTTCGGTTGCCATCGGCCTGCCGTCGCTTGCCATGGCGCAGCGCCTTGCCCAGGCCCTTGAAGGCATCCTCCACACCTTCCATCAGATGCAGAAGCCGTTTACCGATGCGCGTGGCGGTGTTGCCCGCCTTGGCCGCCGCATACCCAAACCCACCTGCGCCCCCCAGCTCGACCGTCACCGCCGCCAGCAGGATGGACACCACCACATCCATCATGATCTGCCCGCCGAAACGGGCTTTCAGATTGTCCTGCTCATCCGGCGGCACCGCTTCCCACCAGGCCAGGCCAAACGCGGGTAGCAGCTGGGTGATGGCGGGGTCTTCGATGAGCAGGTTGAACAGCTCTTTGCTCTCGCTGGCCGCTTCCATCACCTTGATGCCGGCCGCGCGCAGGGTGGCGATCCTGCGATCCATTCCATCCCGGTCGCCCGTGAGCACCAGGCCGGTCCACGCCTTGATCTCGCGGTCGGTCCTGTACATCAGCACGGCCAGGTCCACGGCGGTCTCTACCGTGCCCACCACGTAGTCCCAGGCCCCCTGCCCAGCGCCTAGCACCTGATTGCCGCGCTGCAGACCCCAGCGCTTGATCGGGCCGGCCTCGTCCCACTGCCGCCACTCCGATGCCATGTCGATGCGGGTCTGGGCCACGATGGCATCCAAAGCAGCCTTGAGCCGCGCACGCGCTGCCAGGATGGCCGCGTCGTCTTCGTCGCTCACATCGGGCTGGAACAGCACCTGGACCGTCTGCATCGGTCCGATGGTTACTTCAGGGATGCGTGCGCGCCCTGCATCATCCAGCTGACCGGTCACCACCCGGTCGTCGGGCAGCATCAGCTGATAGCCCACACCACGCACCGGCGTACGGTCGAGATCGCCGTAGTGGTAGTGCAGCAGGATGTCCTGCTTCTGTGGCTGCGCTACCGCTGGCTTGCATGGGGCGGTGCCGGTGGCGACAAGCCCGGCGGACGATGCCGCGGCAGTTGCAATTGCAGATGCAGCCAAGGGCCTACCGCTGCCGCCCGATGCCACCGAGACCGTATGTTGCCGGTTGGCCAACAGACGGCACCCGCACGCCAGCGAATCGCCATGGCGGGCCAGGGGCTGGCCATCGATCAGGAAGGTGGCATCGCCGGTGACGATGGCGAAGAAGCCGCCATGTTTCGGGCAGCTGGCCTTGTCGCCTACGCGGGCGATGGCCATGCCGTTGATATCGGTATCCGGTGAACCGGTCAGCACCTCGCCGCCGCCGGTAGTGCGGTCGCCAACGACGATCACGATCCGCGTCATGTGCTGTCCATTGCCCATTGATGGGCAAGGAGGCTAATGAGCGGTGTCGCAGGCAGGTCTTTCCGTGCAGATTTTTGCGAGTACTCCTAGAAGCGCGCGGTCCATTGAGCTTCCTGGGTGCTACATGCCTCGCTTTCGATCAACTGAAACAATGCTGATTGCGACGTCGGTACTGATGGCTATCTGCCACACACCGATCGCTTTTGACCGTCCGCCCCCGGCAAGTGCCGAGGGCGGACCGCGACACGTTTACTTGCCCAGCTGAATCCGCGCCACGCTCTCTTCCGAGCCCTTGGCGTCCTTCTCACCATTCTTGATGGTCACGTACAGCACGTTGTTCCTGGCATCCAGCGCCAGGCTGTTCGGGTGGGTCGGCACGTTGTAGCTGGCCACCTTCTTGTAGGTGTCGCTGTTGTACGCCGTCACCGTGCCGCCTTCGCGGTTGGTCACATACAGGCGCTTGCGCGGTGCATCCAGCAGGATGCCCAGCGGGCCGGCGTCGGACGGGATGCTGGCCAGTTCCTTGCCATCGGTGCGATCGATGACCAGCACGCGCTGGCCTGGGTGCTTGCTGGTGAAGCCCGGGGTGCTCTTGGCCTGGTAGTTGCGGATCATCTCCAGGCCCTGGTCGGTCACGAACAGGCGCTTGCCGTCCGGGTCCAGCGCGATGTTCATCGGCTGCTCGGCGCTGATCTTGTACTGCTGCACCACCTTGCCGGTATCGGTGCCCACCACCACCAGATCGGCCAGCAGGTTGCTGGTGTACACACGCTTGGCCTTGGTATCCAGCGCCAGGCCCGGTGCCTTGGCCTTGCCCAGGCCCGGGATGGTGTCGATCAGCTTCAGGGTCTGGGTATCGACCACGAACAGCACACTGCCCTCGCCGGAATGGCCGGTTACGTACAGGCGGTGCGCCGGGCCATCGACCACCAGCTCGCGCAGGTCATGGGTGTAGCCGGCCTTGCCGTCCTTGCCCACCTTCTTTTCCATCAGCTGCACGGTGCCGATGGCCTTGTTCTGTGCGGTATCGACCACGGTCACCGAGGTGTCCACGGTGTTGCCCACGTACAGGCGGTTGCTGGCATCGTCCAGCACCACGCCGAAGGCCTTGCGCTCCAGCGGGATGCGGGTTTCCACGGCCAGCGTGGCCGGGTTCAGGCGCAGCACCTGGGACGGGCCGGCGGCATCGCCGAAGCCACCGGAGGAAGCGACGAACACGGCGTTCTGCTTGGCGCTGTAGGCCAGTTCATACAGGCCCTGGGCAACGGCCTTGCGCTGCACGGCGGTGCTGGCGGCCGGTGTGGCAGTGGCTTTGTCAGCGGCGAAGGCGGACGGCGCGCCCAGGCTGAGGGAAACGGCGAGGGCCAGGGTGGCCGAACGGATAAGGGGATTGCGGTACATGCGAGCGTCCTTGAATGGGCACGGGAAGGTGTCCTGGCTCGCTGGGCCGTTCTGCGACGGCCCGGACCTGCATCTGTCTGCGCGGGTGGGCTGGCTGGGTAGCGGGGGCATGGTAGCAGGGTGGGCGCGGCTGGGGCCCTGCGGATGGTCATGGAGGGGCTGCGGGATGCTTGGGCGGGGCATTGGCGCTAGGCTTGGCACATGTCCTATTGGAATGCCCGGCGCTGCGGCGCCCTGTGGGTGCCCGCCTTGCTGCTGTGCCTGGCCACGCCGGTGTACGCGCAAGCGCCAGGCCGTGCGGACCCGGCACCGATCTCGACCGAGGTATTCTTCAGGCCGGGCGATGTTCCCAGCACCGGGGCTTTCGTTGCGCCGGTAGTGCAGCATTCGCCGCCCCCTCGGTTCCCGCCCGATTCGGTGCCGGCCGATACCCCGGTGGAGATGTTGCTGTCGATGGACATTGGTCTGGAAGGTGAGGTGACCAATGTGGACATCCTGCGTTCAACCCGCAACCGCGACCTGGACCGCGCGGCCCTGGCTGCCTTGCAGCAATGGCGGTTCACACCTGCGCTGAGCGAGGGCATGGCGGTGCGATCGCGGATGGGGGTGAAGGTTGTGTTCGGGATGCGCGAGCCTGTCGTTCCCATTCCCTGATCTCCGGCCGGGCTGGGTGTGTGGCAATTGCCTTGGCCAAACAGGCAACGTGTCGCAATCAGGCTTCTGGGTGGTTTCCTTGGGCTGCTGACCCTGATTGGGTGGGCGGCTTCTGAATGCCTGCTGGAACCGTTGCCCTGCAAGCAATTCGGCCTTTCTGCACATGTGCGACAATGCCGTAAGCGTCAGAACTGACGGCCTTATTGGGCTGCGGTTCCTTGGCATTTGGTATCTGCGCGGGTACACCTGTGCGTGCCACCGAAAAGGGGTGGCGCGGGCGTCGAAAACCCGCTTTTAGAGTCAAGTGTTTACGCTTGTCAGCCGGCGTCACCTCTGCGTGGCGCCGGCTGGCAATCCGTTCGCGTTCCATGGCGGGCGGTGCGTGGGGACCTTCGGGTCCGCCGACTGACTCTAATCGGTTTTCGAGCCACGCATCGTCCGCCACCTCTATTGGTGGCCCCGTCGTTTGTCCTGCACGGAGCACTGCCATGAACGCATCGGAATTCCACTCTCTGCACGCCACCGCCGATTCGGCCAATGCCGAAACCGAAGGTGAGTTCTCGCCCAACCCCAATGCCTTTGTTGCCACGTTGCGGCGCATCGAGATCGGCGTTGCTGCGGATGGCCAGCCCTGGCCCGAGCTGCATCAGCTGCTCGGCCGGCGTATGCAGTTGGCGAATGCGGATTGCGCGTTGGCGGGGTTACGGGTGGTGCAGGAGATTCTGCTGGCGGCCGAGCGCACGCGGCAGAACGGGGAGCCGGAGGAGTATCTGGGGGATCGGGTTATGGAGGGGTTGATGATGGCGTGTGTGGCGTTGACGGCGCAGGCGACGGAGCGGTTGCAGGTGGAGGAGTAGCGCACGCGACTGCAATGCGCCGGATCGTTTGAACGGTTCGATGCATTCACCATTGCCTCAGCCCCTTGGCCTCTAACGTTTGCCTCACTATGCCAAGCCGAACTTTGCTTGTCCTAACGGCAGCAGCGCTACTGGGATTGCTCATCGGCCGGGCGTATGCGCCGGCCACAATGAATCTTGAGATCTATCCGAGACTCACCGCCTCGGAGTTTGCGCTGTTTCAGGCCGGAGCCGAAAGCTTCGCTGACGACTTGGCTTGCCAAGGCATCACCATCGGGAAGCATGATGCCAGTACGCACTTCTTTGTTCTGAGCGTGCGCAGAGATCCCATTCTGTTCGTGGACAACTCTGGGCCGAATCTGCTGGTCGTCACCATGGCTGCGGTTGCAGACGAGGCAATAGCGCCACAACGCTGGAAAGATGGATGGGGCTCATCAAAGAGACGAATGAGGAACTTCAGCGTACCTGAGAGCACCTGCCCTCGATCTGCCTCCCAATAGCCCCATTCGCCCCTCCTGGCGGCCAAATGCGTCAACCAATGACACAAGTAACCTTGTTCTAGCTAGAATCCTGGGCACTTAGCTTCTGGGACAGGGATCTAGGATGGAACTCCCATTCGAGGTAGGCGCGCTCTACAACCGTCAAAAGCAGATCCATGCCGTATTCGGTGGGCAACAGCAAGGCGGCATTTCGACACCCAAGGAGCATCCCCTAGTCATCGCATTCACTGGCGAGGCAGGTGTGTCTCATGGTTACCATGACTTCTGGGACGACGACGAAGTGTTCCATTACTTCGGCGAGGGCCAAGTCGGGGACATGAAATATGTCGCAGGTAACCGAGCGATTGGCGAGCACGTCAAGGACGGCAAGACGCTCGCCGTGTTTCAGATGATGGGCAAGGGGCGGCCTTACCGATACCTTGGTAGGTTCATGTGCCAGTCCTCCTACGTTCAACCTGGCATGCCGGATCGAGAGGGGCAGCCGAGGTCTGCCATCGTGTTCCGCTTGAGGTCGCTGGAAGCTTCACTGGGCCTTGCGGCTAGTGAGTCGGACCAGGCTGCTATCGATGCCGCTATCGATGACGTCGGCGCGACCAGCGCAAGACGCGAAACCGAGGTGCGGACGAAGCAACGCCTGTTCCGCGAGCGTTTGATTGGCGTTGAGAAGGGTTGCCGGCTGACCGGCATTGAGGACCTCAGATTCCTCCGTGCGAGCCATATCAAACCGTGGGCAGATTGCACTCATAGCGAACGCGTTGATGGCGAGAACGGGCTTCTGCTGGCTCCGCATGCGGACCTGCTGTTTGACCGCGGCTGGATTAGCTTTTCGTCGAACGGCCGCCTACTAGTTTCGAGCAGCCTACCGTTTGACGTCCAAGATCGGCTCGGTCTGAAGTTGGATACATCGCTTCGGCATGGAATTTTCTCACCGAGGCAACTTGGCTTCTTGGAGTTCCACCGAGACGTTGTTTTTGATAGGCGCCATCCCACATCGCCCCTCCCAGAGTATTGACTCGAAAACTTTCTGTAATGATCCACCGGCTTCTGCTCACGTAATGCAGTTGGTTTAGCGGCATAGGCCACGTCCGGGGCCATCAACTTCAGGACCTGATGAGAGCGCTGTTGGTCATAGAGGGTGATCCAGCCAGTAAATCACCCGTGCAGCATGCACTTGGATCTCGAAGCGATGCCGGTGCAGGCAGTGATCCCCCGGAGTCCGGATACTCCAACCACCATGCCGTTCTGCTGCTGGCAGTCTACCGTGATGAACTGCTTCTTCAGGTATAGCTGCAAACCAGACGAATGTAGTCGCGACTGGTGAACAGTAAGCCGTTGTGCGAGCGCAGCAGGAATGGCTCAGGCACCCGCCCTAGCGGGCCGTAGCGTGTGACCAGAGTCTGCTCCAGCGCCGCCGATGCGGTGCTCGCCTTACCGATTCACGACAGGAGCCATCCCAGCAACTGTCGCGGACCACAGTCGATCGCCAGCACCAGGCTGAGCCAGCCGTCCATGCCACCCCAGAGCCGGCACAAATCCGTAGCCCATCACTGAACCTGCCCCTCGGCGCGCGAAGTCTTCGCTTCGATTCGCGGACGCTGACCAATAGCGCGCTTTCGCACCTGCCAGCCCTTGAGTTAGAAGATCCGCTGCACGGTGTTCTTGCTCATGGATTATCTCCACCAGCGTGGAATTGACCGTGACCAGGACCTTGGTCGACTTGTAGTGCGTCGTCCGGCGCGCCACACCTAATTTCTTACACAGCTTGGTCATCGGAACGGCAACATCCTCGTCCTTCAAACCCGGCCGGATTGAGAGCACCAGCTCTCGTCCTTTACCTGCAGGGAGGGCGGCTTTTGTCACGCATGGATATCCAGCATGGCCTCGCCGTAGGCTTCCTGGAAATTCTTCATCTGCAGCTCGTACTACCCACGCACGTCCTCAAGCTTGGCACGCGGGGCATTCTCCATGCCGCGCTTGCCGTCCTCGGCCCAGCTTTCGATTGCAGCCGGGGCAGATCGAACTGCCGGCTGGTTGCAGCCACTGCCGTCTTGCCGTGGATGATCTCAAAGACCAGCACCAACTTGCGCCGAGCGGTCCAGCGCTTGATCCTTTCTTCAATGATTTCGCTCATCTTTGTCTTCTTCAGGGAAAATAACACCTGAGCAGGAAATCAGAGGGTCATTACAGTGTGTCACCGATGCGCGGTGAGTGAAGCTCAGGTACCGTACAAGGCGCAGACTAGAAGATAAGCGTCCCCTGCCTATTCAAACGGGTCAACCCATGGATTCGAGACATGCCCTCGCGGAAGTCGGAAATTCCCCCGTAGCTCGGGTGTCGCACCTGGTCAACCTCAACTCCCAGCTTGGATGCATAGATAGCCGCGTCCTGCCCAATGGCGACAATTCGCTCAATCTTCAGGAGCCTAATCAACTGAATATTGAGCTCGCTCGCAACCGCGAATTCATTCGCGGTGAACTTTCTGTTTGAAAATTCATCCCCATCCAAATACGGATGAAATGGGAATACATTCCAAAGCATAGGCGGGGCGCTTATTTGACGCAAAACCGACCAAATCTCTGTGGCAGTTCGTTCAGCCATGACTGGCCCCACTGTTGATCGCTGCGGCTGCGAAAATCCATACAGCATACCCAGTTCCGACAAGTGCGCCTCATCCGTTAGGGCGACGCCTGTCCGTCGCCCTCCACGGTAGCCGAGATCCCGACCCATCCACATGACCCTGGAATCAATTGCCCTGACCGCATTTAGATAGCTGAGGAGGAGTGCCCTTCGAATGAACGGACTCTCAACAGACTTATCGTGTCTTGCGCACACGTCTGCGTAAGGATTGAACACTCTTGGCAGGCTTACGCCTGCCAATCGCTCTACGAACTTCTTTGTGCTTAGTAAGCTCATTTACTTCCTGAAGCCCTTTATACGTAATTCTGCGCGCATTGAGATCGGCGACAACATAACCGCCTCGCTCCTTCTTCAGAGTTCTGAAGACCTCGAACCCCATAAGGATAGCATTTGCCCACTCCCAGGGCTGGCACGCCTCGACCTCATACCCCTTAACAAGTGACTGAACCTGCTTCAGAACTGAGTAAGGAAATTTCTCCAAGCGCACTCCCTCAAAGAGATGCTCGCGCCCGATGTTAAACATCCACGTGGAAATAGCCTCCTCGATTATTATCGCGCGCGCACCGTCCTCATTCTCATCAAGCGTTGGCGATGACTTTCTTTTTCGTTTAAGAAGGGCGCGAAGCACTGGCGACCAACCCAGGCAAGCAGCGTATGCCAGATGAAATACGTCATGAAACCGATAATCGTCCGCTTCGTGACTGTTGTCGGTCAAGCGATCTCCGACATTAACGCCATTTACCGAGATGAACACGTACGGAACTGAGCGGACATTTCGCTCTTCAAACCGTACCCAAAGCATGCGCGGGAGCTGTTCGTTCTGATCTGAAGCTGAGTCGAAAAGCTTCGATGGCGGGGGACTCGCGCCCGGCCATCGCGCACGAACCTTATCAACATTCTCTCTGACGATCTGCTCCAGGTCGAGGCTCAAGGAATGCGCCAAGAGCGCAAGATCCGCCAGCAGTCCTGCCAGCACAGGAAGCGCTGCACCAGGCGACGAGACCAGAGCACCCGCCCGCCCAGCAACACGCTGGAGGGCTTCGTTCTCCCCCATCTGAACCGAGCTCTTGCTAGCGTTAACAAAGCCCGTCAGACGCCGAAAACTCACCTCAACGTTTTTCCCCCCGAGCGGCCTCACACGCAGAACGACCGCAACTTCATTAATGGCTGAACTTAGCAAAGCTGACATCTTAAATTTCTGATGCTTAGCTATTGCAAACAGATACCAGAGACTATCACCGATTTCCTCAGACGCGACACTTGCTTCTGCGTCCGTTAGCGCGTCCCTCTTCGCCTTTTTGATCCCCGAGCAAAGCTCACCAACCTCACCTATTAGGCCAAGCTTATGCTTGAAGAGCTCATCATCTGTCCCTTGGAACTGATTTGAACTCATAGCAGAGCTCAGATATTGGTCAAATCCGAAGGCGCTCTTAAGGCGAGTCATGTTCAGAAGGCCCCCTTCCATTGCGCCGGCTGACCGTGAACTCCGGCAGCATGGCTAGACATGAGCCAGGCAAGGAAGGAATCCTTGAGTGATTCCGGGATGTTAACGATGTGCCCCCGCCCTGGGCGACATAAGTCATGCCTCCCCTGTCTCCTCGCAGACATCGGAACAACCACCCTGCGATCTCCGAAATAATAGAACTCACCCGAAATCAAAACCCTATCCGCGCTAACGTCACGCTTCAAGTTTTCGAGATTAGCTCTACCACCCGGAAAACTATGGTGGGAGTCCGCCTGAATCCATGCACCCGCTTCCTTGTGGTAGATATTGTCACCATAGGCGCGCTTTAAACTTCCATTGAGCACCGGCCGCTTCACTTCAAAACGTGGATCATTCCAGTAATCATCGAAACTCAGCGCTTCGCCAACCTTCATCGCATAGATCAGATCGCCTTGCCTGCCTGTTGAAACGGCACCAACTCCAATTACCCAATCCCCGATTGACGCATTCCCGCGTATCTTCGGCTTACAGGTAGCAAGAGTACATGATCCAGAGAATGGATTTGGCGCAAATCCGAAGTCCCGAACCACTACATAGCTATATAAGCGACTCATTGGCATTTGATCCTTTTGATCTCCCTATCCTCCATCTCAGATCCATCTGAGCACTCCCAACTATCTTTCCCCTCGATGGCTGAAATGATCCGCTCCGAGTTCCATCCGACAACTGAATCGGCATACTTCACGAGAGATTCTGGGAGATCGCAACCACCCTCCCCATGCACCCATATCCCTACAATCCGCTTCCCCAGCGCGCTTGCGCGCTCCACCTCCCAGTTCACCCAATCGCTGGTCCGGGTACCAGGGGTAATCAACACAACAACCACCCCAGCCCACTCTATTTTAGGCGATATCACCTGGTATTTTATGTAATCTTCACTCTGCGCATTATTTGGAGTCTGTGAGGTTATTGAAGAATCCTTGCACTGAAACCCCGATCGACCAAGCAGGTCATAGAGTTTTTGGATGTGCGCCTCGTCCTCTTGTATATGGCTAACGAAAACATTCCTTGATTTCATACCCCCCCCTACTTGGTTAGATGTCCTTTCTTGCCTCCCACTGAGTATGCTCCCTAGAAAAAGCATTCTCAGCATCTCCGACGAATAGAGAGAATTCCCGCTCGCCCTTTACCTGCGCAAGCTGCTCTTCTACGATTCCAATCTCATGCGCTGTTAACGCATACGAAGCGGCTAGTTCAGAGTATCGCTTTGACTGCAGGTAGGCCAGCGCCCCGGACGCGATTGCGACCAGGACATCTGTTGGCCAATACTGAAAATCTGGAAACTTTATCTTCAGGAGCGCCGAGGCAACGGCGACGATATTCGCGACCACAACTACAGCGAAGCATGTCCTACTGCGCGAAGAATTCTCCTTCGCCTTCGACGCGTACCATGCCCTTTGATTCGAGATTCGCTGGGACCGATAAGTCGCAACGCGCATAGCCAGGTCGTTGCTCCTGAGAGAACGCATCTGCTCAGTGATCTGACGCCCTACCAAGTCGCTCTGGAAACGACCTGCAAGCTCTCTATTCTGATGAAGCGTCGCTGCTAAGCGGCATTGAAGTAACCTTTCCGCGTCCTCGTCAGCCTCGTCAAATGGCTCGGCACGTGATAGGAATCGCCATGTGAGCGTTTTCGTTGATTCTGCCAATGCTCGGGCTGCGTACCAAATACGCTCAGCCCTAATGAAATATAGCGCAACTGAGAACGCCAACGCAGCAAGAAGCGCTAATGCCTGCAGGAGCGCGATCACCCAATGATCAATTGAGCCGAAAGAGAGTGCCGCTCCGAGAATCAAGAAGCCGAGGTTGCATCGAAGCAAAAGAAAGAACCGGCGCTGCTCACGTCCTGCGAGATCGTCTGCAGATCGGTACAAAGCTGGGAAGTCTTCTACAAGCATCCGTGCTCCCTCACCCATGTAAAAAAAGGGACGGCGATTGCCGTCCCTTTTTTCAATCAAACCCCAACAGGGTTAGCCTTCTCCGGATCAATCTTGTACTGCTTGATCGCCCGGGCCACATCCTTGCCCGTCATCTTCCCTTCCTTCGCCAGCGCTGCAATCGCGGCGTGCGCGATGTAGTACCGGTCAACCTCGAAGAAGCGACGCAGGTTCGCACGGGTATCCGAACGGCCGAAGCCATCGGTGCCCAGCACGGTGTAGGTGCCCGGCACGAACGCGCGGATCTGGTCCGCATACGCACGCACGTAGTCAGTGGCCGCAATCACCGGGCCCTGGCGGCCTTCCAGCAGCTCGGTCACGTAGGCCTTGCGCTGTTCGCCTTCCGGGTGGAAGCGGTTGTGGCGTTCGGCGTCGAAACCATCGCGGCGCAGCTCGTTGAAGCTCGGGCAGGACCAGATATCGGCGGTCACGCCGAAGTCCTTGTCCAGCAGTTCGGCGGCGGCAATGGCTTCACGCAGGATGGTGCCCGAACCCAGCAGCTGCACGCGCAGTTCGCCCTTCTTCGGCTTGCCGGCGTCGGTCAGCAGGTACATGCCCTTGACGATGCCTTCGGCTGCGCCTTCCGGCATTTCCGGGTGGGCGTAGTTTTCGTTCATCAGGGTCAGGTAGTAATACTCGTCTACCTGGTCTTCCATCATGGCCTTGGTGCCGTGCTGCAGGATCACCGTCACTTCGAAGCCGAAGGTCGGGTCGTAGCTGCGCACGTTGGGAATGCCGCCGGCCACCAGGTGGCTGAAGCCATCTTCGTGCTGCAGGCCTTCACCGTTCAGCGTGGTGCGGCCGGCGGTGCCACCCAGCAGGAAGCCGCGGGTACGCATGTCGGCGGCCTGCCAGGCAATGTCGCCCACGCGCTGGAAGCCGAACATCGAGTAGTAGATGTAGAACGGCAGCATCGGCACGTTGCTGACCGAGTAGCTGGTACCGGCCGCCATCCACGAGCTGATCGCACCCGGCTCGCTGATGCCCTGCTGCAGCACCTGGCCGCTCTGGTCTTCGCGGTAGAACATCAGCTGGTCGGCGTCGACCGGCTTGTACTTCTGGCCGAACGGCGCATAGATGCCGATCTGGCGGAACAGGCCTTCCATACCGAAGGTACGGGCTTCGTCGGCCACGATCGGCACGATGTGCGGGCCCAGTTCCTTGTCACGCAGGGTGATGTTCAGGCTCTGCACGAACGCCATGGTGGTGGAGTAGGTGCGCTCGCCGCTGCTCTTGAGCAGGCGCTCGTAGGTTTCCAGCTTCGGCGCGTTGAAGCTCTTGCTGGCCTTCTGGCGGCGCTGCGGCAGGTAGCCACCCAGGGCGGCACGGCGTTCCTGCAGGTACTTCACTTCCGGCGAATCCGGGCCCGGGTGGTAGAACGGCACCTGGCCATCGGCCAGCTGCGCGTCGGTCACCGGAATGTTGAAGCGGTCGCGGAAGTGCTTGACCGCTTCGTCGTCCAGCTTCTTGGTCTGGTGGGTCGGGTTCAGCGATTCACCGGCGCTGCCCATGCCGTAGCCCTTGACCGTCTTGGCCAGGATGACGGTCGGCATGCCCTTGGTGTTCACGGCCTGGTGGTAGGCGGCGTACACCTTGTGCGGGTCGTGGCCGCCACGGTTCAGGCGCCAGATGTCGTCGTCGCTCAGGCCGGCCACCATTGCGGCGGTTTCCGGGTACTTGCCGAAGAAATGCTCGCGCGTGTACGCGCCGCCGAAGGCCTTGCAGTTCTGGTATTCGCCGTCGACGGTTTCCATCATCAGCTTCTTCAGGACGCCATTGGTGTCCTTGGCCAGCAGGGCATCCCAGTAACCGCCCCACAGCAGCTTGATGACATTCCAGCCGCCGCCACGGAACACGCCTTCCAGTTCCTGGATGATCTTGCCGTTGCCGCGCACCGGGCCGTCCAGGCGCTGCAGGTTGCAGTTCACCACGAAGATCAGGTTGTCCAGGCCTTCACGGCCGGCCAGGGCGATGGCGCCCAGGGTTTCCGGCTCGTCCGATTCACCGTCGCCGATGAAGCACCACACCTTGCGGTCGCTCTTTTCGATCAGGCCGCGGTTTTCCAGGTACTTCATGAACTGCGCCTGGTAGATCGCCGCCAGCGGGCCCAGGCCCATCGACACGGTCGGGGTCTGCCAGAAGTCCGGCATCAGCCACGGGTGCGGGTAGGACGACAGGCCACCGCCGTCCACTTCCATGCGGAACTTGTCCAGCTGCTCTTCGCTGATGCGGCCTTCCAGGAAGGCGCGCGAGTAGATGCCCGGGGCGCTGTGGCCCTGGATGAACAGCAGGTCGCCCGGGTGGCTGTCGCTCGGGGCGCGCCAGAAGTGGTTGAAGCCCACGTCATACAGGGTGGCGCCGGAGGCGAAGGAGGCGATGTGGCCGCCCAGGTCGCCCGGCTTGCGGTTGGCACGGACCACCGTGGCCATCGCATTCCAGCGGATGATCGAACGGATGCGCCATTCCAGATCGGCATTGCCCGGGCTCTTGGCCTCCAGCTGCGGCTCGATCGTATTGACGTACTCGGTGGTGGGGGAGAACGGCAGGTACGCACCCGAACGACGGGTCAGTTCCACCATGCCTTCCAACAGTTGATGCGCGCGCTCGGGGCCCTCGACATCAATCACGGCCTTCAACGACTCGATCCACTCCTGGCTTTCAACAGGGTTCGGGTCGTTGTTCAGCAGCTCGTTCAACCAGTTCATTAGCGCTCCCATTACCGCACGCACGCGCGCGACTGTGTTTGGATTTCTAGACCGCAAAGTGTAGCGCACCAAGGGCTTTCGTCACTTGGCTACGCTGGCGTATGGAGCAACAGACCCGTGTCCGCACAGCCTGTCCGGGACAGCCTCGGGGCAGCGCAACAGCCACCTTCTGCCGCACCGTGGCGTGTTCGCAGGCAGGCGCGGGGTGCCTGGATGGCACCGCTGGGCAGGCTGCTTCCATCGGCAGGACGGAGTGTTGCCGATGGCGATGACCGTTGTGGGGCAAGCCCTGTGCGCGATGGGAAGGCGCTGACGGATCAAGTGCACCAGGCGTCATTGACTGTCGCCATTGCCTCTAGACCTGCCCCGTCCGCTGGGTAGACGCTGGGTATCGCCTGTCAGGCAATGCCGCCGCCCGTGCACGCCTGCCGTTGGTTCTGATCCCCGTGCGGCTTGGCACGCCCGCCGGGGAGGCCGCCCCTTCCACCCGTGCCCTGCCGCCCCACCGGCCCTTTCAACGAGGGCCCGGTGGGGCCGGCATTCCCCGTCCGCCCGCTGAACGCCACCGCCGGCCGGTGTTGGGGATGCTTGTCGTTCGCACGTCTATCGATATATCGTTTGCGCACTCGTTACCGATATATCGAAATGGACCTCCCCGACCCCACCGACCTGCGTCCGGAGCGCCCACGCCGCGGCGGCCAGCGCATGCTCACCCGCGGTGACCTGCGCCTGCTGGTACTGGCCCTGCTGGGCGAGCAGCCACGGCACGGGTACGAGCTGATCCAGCACATCGCGGCGCTGTTCGGGCAGGTCTACACCCCCAGCGCCGGCACGATGTACCCGCTGCTGGCCAGCTTCGACCAGGCCGGCTGGATCGTGGCCGAGGATGAGGACGGCCGCCGCCGCTTCCGCATCACCGAGGCCGGGCGGGCCGAACTGGAACTGCAGCGCCCGCAGGTGCGCGCCGCGCAGCGCCGGGCGATGGACCGCGTGCGCGAGGTGACCAAGGCCGCGCTGCCGCCGGAGCTGCGCGATGCCCTGCGCGAGTTCAAGCGGGCGCTGGTGCTGCACCACGGCCGCTGGCGCGAGGGCGAGGCGGTGCAGGTGGCCGCCCAGCTGGCCCGTGCCACCGCCCTGCTCAACGGCCCGTTGGCCGACCAACCCCCTTCAACGACCCAGCCAGACTGATCCAGCCAGGTCACCCCCGATGCCGCGCCCCGTGCGCGACCCCACTGCTGCAGGTACTGCAATGACGACCCATGACAACAAGCGCGTGCGCCTGGACGTGCGCTTCCGCGAACTGAAGGTGCTGCGCACCGAACCGGTCACCCCCCACATGCGCCGGGTGGTGCTGGGCGGTGCCGACCTGGCCGGCTTCCAGTCGCCCGGCCCGGACGACCACATCAAGCTGTTCTTCCCCAACCGCAGCGGCGAGATGGTGCTGCCGACCATGACCGCCGAGGGCCCGCGCTACCCCGAGGGCAAGGAACATTCCCCCGCCCGCGATTACACCCCGCGCGCCTGGGACCTGGACGCCGGCGAGCTGGCCATCGACTTCGTGCTGCACGGCGATGACGGCATCGCCGGCCCGTGGGCCGCGGCCGCCCAGCCCGGCGATACGCTGTACATCGGCGGCCCGCGCGGTTCGTTCGTGGTCGCCGACGACTACGACGCCTATGTGCTGATCGGCGATGAAACCGCGCTGCCGGCCATCGCCCGTTGGCTGGACATCCTGCCCGAGGGCGCGGTGGCCGAGGTGTTCATCGAAGTGGCCGACGAGGACGAGCGCCAGGACCTGCCGCAGGATGAGAACGTGCGCATCCACTGGCTGGAGCGCAACGGTTTCCCGGCCGCCAGCAGCACGCTGCTGGAAGACGCGCTGACCGATTTCGAGGAGCCCGAAGGCGATGTGTTCTTCTGGATCGCCACCGAATCACGCCGCGCGCGGATGATGCGCAAGTTCATCGAAGGCCACCTGGGCGTGCCCCGCGACTGGATCCGCTCGACCGGCTACTGGAAGGCGCACCCGGACGATACCGACGGCGATTGAGGGGCACCGCGCGGCCCCGGGTCAGCGCCCTGTCCCTGCGGGGGCGGGCGCCGGCACGCGGGCCGGCAGCCACCGGAAACGGTGTGCCGCCACGATTTCCAGCGCCACCAGCAGCGCGATCAGCGCCAGCGGCAACAACAGGCCCACGTACACGCCCGGCATCATGCCGTTGATCTGGGCTTTCACCAGCCGCAGCGCGCCGCGCGTATGCAGCAGCTCGGCCACGTGCATGCCCAGCGCTTCGCGCACCACGCCCGATTCCAGCCCCACCCGGCCGGCCTGTTCGACCAGGGTGTCTTCCACCACGCCGCGCATCACCCCGGCACGGACCTTGCCGATCACCCAGCCGGCCGCGCGCCCTACCGGCCCGTCACCCAGGCGCTCCACGCCCGGCAGCGGGTGCTCGCTGAGGTAGGCGGCCACCACCGCATCGGCCACATCGCCTACCGTGCCTTCGCTGCGCAGCGCCTGGCGCATGCGCTCGTCCTCCAGTGCGTTGCCGAGCCCTTCGCCCCAGCCGCCGACCAGCGTTTGCAGGTGCGGCTGGAAGTGATCGAGCTGCTTGAACAGCGCGCGATGGGCACCGGCGGTAAAGCCCACCTGCAGGCCGAAGAACGCCACGGCCAGCGGCAGCAGCACCACCTGGCTGCCGACCAGCAGGTGGTGCCAGCGGCGGCGGCGTGCCAGCCAGCCGCGCCGGTGCATCACCCGCCACCAGGCAATGCCCAGCGCCAGCCCGACCACGCTGCCCAGCACCGTACCCGCCACCAGGTCGAACACGCTCAACCCGGTCCAGAATTCGCCCCACCAGTACTGTGCGTCCTGCATGTGCTGCTCCTTGGCTGTCCTGCCGTCGCTGCCATGGTAACGGCAGCGGGCACCGCCCTTCCCGCCACGGCAGGATTTGGCCCCATGCAAGCGGACAATGCGACAATCGCGGCCCTTTTCCGTACCAACGAGGCCCACCATGGGCAAACTGACCCTGGCCGGCCTGGACGCGCTGCAGGCACGCCTGCAGGACGACGACGCCTGCGATGCCGCACTGGCCGCCTTCGCCGATCCGGCCGCCCTGCGCGCCCCGCTGCGCGAACTGGTGGCCGCACAGCAGCGCTACCTGCGGGCCGAACATGAAGTGGGCCAGGTGGCCGACATCCTGCGCCGCGACCAGAAATACGCCCCGGTGGGGCGCCCGTCGGTGCATATCGTGCAGCTGCGCAAGCAGCAGGCCACGGTGAAGCAGGCCGCCCTGATCGCCCGCCAGGTGCTGGCCCAGGCCGCGCAGACCTTCGTGCGCGTGACGGCGTTGCCGGTGAAGCCCAAGCAGAGCCCCAGCGATGTGGCCGGGATGTGGCTGCAGGCGGTGAAGTAAGCAGCGACGGCATGACGGCAGCGTCGTTTGCTGATCGATGATCGCGCGCAGCGCGGCATCTCCCAAAAAGAAGGCCCGCTTTCCAGCGGGCCTTCTGCCTTCTCACGACGAGTGAGCGGGGTGCATCAAGCGGCCGGCTTTTCGCCGGTGGCTTCGGTGGTGATGCGGATCTTCACTTCATCGCTGACGTTCGGGGCGTAGGCACCCACGCCGAAATCGCTGCGCTTGAGGGTGGTGGTGGCATCGAAGCCGGCAGCCGGCACCTTGGCCATCGGGTGCTCGCCACCGCCGTTGATGGTCACATCCAGGGTGACCGGCTTGGTGATGTCCTTGATGGTCAGGTCACCGGTGACGGTCAGCTTGTTGGTGCCGGCGGCTTCCACCTTGGTGCTCTTGAAGGTGGCGGCCGGGAACTTGGCGGCGTCGAAGAAATCGGCGCTCTTCAGGTGCTCGTCGAACTTGGCGGTGAAGCTGTTCAGGCCGCTCAGCGGCAGCTTCACTTCTACGGTGGACTTGGTCACGTCGGTGGCGTCGTACACCAGGGTGCCTTCGGCGTTGCCGAAGTGGGCGCTGGGGTGCGAGAAACCGAAGTGGCTCCACTGGGCCAGCACGTCGGTGTGGGTGGGGTCCAGCTTGTAGGTGCCCGAGGCGATCTGGATCGCTTCGGCGGCCGGGGCAGCAGCGGCAGCATCAGCGGCCGGGGTGGCGGCCGGCTGTTCGGTGGCGGGCGGAGCGGCGGCATCGGCGGCCGGGGCAGCGGTGTCGGCCGGCTTGGAGCAGGCGGCGATGGCCAGGGTCAGGGCCAGCGGCAGCAGCAGTTTGCGGGTGGTGCTCATTTCAGGGTCTCTCCGGATCGTTGGGTGGGGACACGCGCGGTGCAGCAGACGGTACAGACAAAACGCGACCCGCCGGGCAGGCGGGCGTTGAACCGGTACAACGCTTACGCGATGCGCGCGGCCTCGTCGAAGGACAGGCGCGGCAGGCGCGGGAACAGGCCCGAGGGATCACCGTACCCCAGGTTGACCAGGAAGTTCGACTTGAGGGGCGTGCCGGCGAAGAACGCCTCGTCCACCTTGGCATTGTCGAAGCCGGACATCGGGCCGGCATCCAGGCCCAGCGCACGCGCGGCCAGGATCAGGTAGGCGCCCTGCAGGCTGCCATTGCGGAACGCGCCTTCGTGGCGGCCTTCACGCGGGCCGTCGAACCAGGCCTTGGCGTCGGCGTGCGGGAACAGATACGGCAGCTTTTCGTGGAAATCCTGGTCGAAGGCGACGATGACGGTGACCGGCGCGGCCAGCGTCTTGTCGTGGTTGCCTTCGGACAGGGCCGGGGCCAGCTTGGCCTTGGCCTCGGCCGACTTCACGAACACGAAGCGCGCCGGGCTGCCGTTGGCGGCCGTCGGGGCCCACTTCAGCAGGTCGTACAGGGCATGCAGCTGGCTGTCTTCCACCGGGGTATCGAGGAAGGCGTTCTGGGTGCGGGCAGTACGGAACAGCTGGTCGAGGGCGGCAGCGTCGAGCGCGGTGGACATCAGGAAACCTCCAATGGCAGCAGGGCCGCGCCGGTGGGGGCGGTGCGGCGCGTAAGAATGTCCGGCAGTGTAGAGTGTCGCGACTGTTGCAACACCCAGCAGGGCTGAAACGAATTAATGCCAATGGTGAAACGATCGAGCGCCCCGTGGACGGTCACGGACGGCCGTGCCGGCAATGTCCGCCAGGCCGTGGCGCTGGCCTCGGCCCTGCGGCTGGGCGTGCACCATCCGCTGACCCTGCAGCCGCGCGCGCCCTGGCGCTGGCTGGCCCCGCGCCGCCTGCCCGGTGACCGGCACGGCTATGGGGATGCCTTTGCAGCCGCGTTGCAGGACCCGCCGGCGCTGGCGATCGGCTGTGGCCGCCAGGCCGCCGGGGCCCTGCGTGTACTGCGCGCGCACGGCAGCCGCGTGGTGCAGGTGCTGGACCCGCGCATCAGCGCCCGCCACTGGGATCTGGTGGTGGTACCCGAGCACGACCGCCTGCGCGGCGGCAACGTGCTGACCCTGCTGGGCAGCCTCAACCCGGTCAGCGATGACTGGCTGGCGCTGGGCCGGGCGGCCTTCGCCGATTTCGGTGCCCTGCCCGGCCCGCGCACTGCCCTGCTGGTGGGCGGACCGACACCATTGGCCCCCTGGGACGAACGCGCGATGGTGCAGGTGTTCGGGCAGGTGGTCGCGCAGCTGCGTGCCGAGGGTGGCAGCCTGCTGGCCACCACCTCCCGGCGCACACCGCCGGCACTGGCCGAGCGCCTGCGCGCGATGGCCGCCGACGTTCCGAACGTGATCTGGGGCGACGGCGGCGATGGCGTGAACCCCTATGCCGGCCTGCTGGGCTGGGCCGACCGCGTGGTGGTCTCACCCGATTCGGTGAACCTGCTGTCCGAGGCCTGCGCGACGCGCCTGCCGGTCTGCGTCGCGCTGGCCGATGCCGTGCAGGGCCGGTTGCTGCATTTCCAGCGCGCGCTGCGCGAGCGCGGTCGCCTGCAGGCGGGCTGGCTGGAGTGGGATCACGACGGGATTGCCCCGCTGCGCGAAACCTCGCGGATCGCCGCGGAGGTAGTGGCCCGGCTTGGGCTGCAGGTACCACGCACTGATGTTTCCCCCGCGCCCCCGGCAGCTACCGATTTTTGAACATTTCCATCCGGCTGCCCCGGTAGAGTCCAGCCATCCCGCCGGACTGGGTTTCCCCATGCGAATTCTGCTGTTGCTGCCCCTGGCCCTGCTGTCCGCCTGTGCCAGCACCCCCACCGAACTGGAAGCCATTTCCTGGCAGTGCCAGCAGCAGCTGGATGCCAGCCGGGCACAGCCCCGCACGCGCGATGGCAGCCTGCCCCCGCACGCGCTGGCCCCCATCAGCGATACCTGCCGCAAGGAGCTGGAAAGCAAGGGCGTCTCGCACTGATCCCGGCGCTGACAGCAGCGCTATGATGCGCGGGCGGGCAGACCGGCCCGCCTGGAGACCTGTACATGGAGCGTACTGCCCCCCCGTTGCTGCGCATGGCCCTGCTGGCGGGCGTGCTGCTGGGCACGGCCCATACCGCCGGTGCGCAGAGCGCGGTCTGCAACGAACGCATTCCCAGCGTGCCCGCGCAGGCGGCGATGTTCGATGTGGCCTGGGTGACCGGCGAACGTCTGGATGCCCTGGACAACGTGGACGTGGTGATTGCCGCGCGCGGTGGCCAGGACCTGAGCCGCTACGGCCTGCGCCACAGCCATCTGGCCTTCCTGCTGCGCGAAGCCGACGGCCGCTGGCGCGCCATCCACCTGCTCAACCGCTGCAAGACCGACCACTCGCAGCTGTACCGCGAAGGGCTGGGCAATTTCATCGGTGAAAGCGGCGGCCATACCGACCTGCGCATCGGCGTGCCGACCCCAGCCGTGCGTGCCGCGCTGAAGGCGATGCTGGCCGCCCCGGCCATCCAGCCGCGCGTGCTGCACGAACCGAAGTACAACGTGGTGGCCTACCCGTTCGCCACCGATTACCAGAATTCCAACCAGTGGATCCTGGAAGTGCTGGCCGCGGCGATGGCGCAGGCCAACGGTGATGCCCCCATCATCAACCGCAGCCAGGCCCAGCAGTGGCTGCGCACGCACGACTACCTGCCCAGCAAGCTGCACCTGGGGCTGGGCAAGCGCCTGGGCGCACGCCTGTTCGTGGCCAACGCCACCACCACCGACCACCCGGCCGGTGAACGCATTTCCGGCAACTACTCGGTGGTGACCGTGGAATCGGTGTTCGATTTCCTGCGCGCCCGCGACACGCTGCAGCAGGAACTGGCCATCCCGCACGTGAAAGTGGACGGCGCCGCGCCGCCCGCCCCTTGAACAAGGAGACTGCGATGAACCTTCGTTTTTCCGCCTGCACCGCCGCCGTGCTGCTGGCTGCCACCACGGCCCTGGCCCCCACCACCCATGCCGGTGAAATGAACAGCAGCGAGGCCAGCATGGTCATCACCTCGGTGATCGTCGTTTCGATGCCGCTGGCCATGTCGGCACGGATGTTCGAGTACTCCACCGCGGCGTCGCAGGGCAAGGACACGCCGGCCACCCCGGAACGCACCAAGGCCGCCGAGCTGCCGCCGATGGAAGTCACAGCCGTGGAAGACCGCAAGGAAGGCGGCCGCCAGGTGCAGCTGCAGGTCCCCGGCCATGCCGACCAGACCGCCACACTGAAGTGGCCGGCGGTGACCGGGCAGGACCCGGCAGCGGCGTTCGCCGTGGGCCAGACCGTGCACTTCAGCCCCACCCCGGCCGGTTCCGGCTGGACGGTGCGTGACACGGCCGACACGCCGCTGGCCTATGTGCCCACGGCCTACGCGGCCAACGACAACACCACCGCCACCTGGTGACCCCGGCCGCTGCCTGAACGGCGCCGGTGGCCCCGGCGCCGCTGCGGGCGGATAATGCGCGGTCCCCACACCTCCCCCGGCTCGCCATGCCTGTGCGTCCTTCCCCTGTGTTTGCCCCGCTGACCGCGCGTGCGCTGGTGCTGGCGGTGCTGGCCATGGGCGCGGTGGTGCTGGGCTCCAACGTGCTGGTGCAGTACCCGATCAACGACTGGCTGACCTGGGGGGCCTTCAGCTACCCGGTCGCGTTCCTGGTCAGCAACCTGATCAACCGCCGCTTCGGCCCCGGCCCGGCGCGCCGCGTGGCATGGGCCGGCTTCGCGGTGGCGGTGGTGCTGTCGGTCTGGGTGGCCACGCCGCGCATCGCGGTGGCCTCGTGCTCGGCCTTCATCGTGGCGCAGCTGCTGGACATCACCGTGTTCGACCGCCTGCGCCAGGGCAGCTGGTGGCGCGCACCGATGGTGGCCACCACCTGCAGCGCCACGGTGGACACCACGATTTTCTGGTCGATCGCCTTTGCCGGCTCATCGCTGCCGTGGCTGAGCTGGGCCGCCGGCGATCTGGCGGTGAAGCTGGCGATGGGCATCTGCCTGCTGGCCCCGTTCCGCGCCCTGCTGTGGAAGATGGCCCCGGCGCGGTAACACCGTGGTGCGGCACCGATCACCAGGGTAGAGCCACCCCATGGGTGGCTGCGCGGTGCCTACCCAAAACAGCCACGCATGGCGTGGCACTACACAAACGCCAGACCCGCCTGCTGTAGAGCCACCCCATGGGTGGCTGTGCGGTGCCTACCCAAAACAGCCACGCATGGCGTGGCACTACACAAGCGCCAGACCCGCCCCCCGCTGTAGAGCCACCCCATGGGTGGCTGCGCGATGCCTACCCAAAACAGCCACGCATGGCGTGGCACTACACAAGCACCAGACCCGCCTGCTGTAGAGCCACCCCATGGGTGGCTGCGCGATGCCTACCCAAAACAGCCACGCATGACGTGGCACTACACAAGCGCCAGACCCGCCCGCTGTAGAGCCACCCCATGGGTGGCTGCGCGGTGCTCGCCGGGTGCAGCCACGCATGGCGTGGCGCTACACACGCTTCGTTCTGCTGCGGATTACCCGAATGCCAACCCGGCCGTGGCGCAGGCCGCGCTGATCGCTGCGCAGGCCTGTTCGATGGCCGGGGTGGTCGGTGCCAGCCGTGGACGGCGGTCCAGCGTGCAGGCCAGGCCGACCTCCAGCAGCGTGGCATGCGCTGCGTGCAACGCCTGCGCCGTGCGCTCCGGCAGGAAACCGGCATCGGCCAGTGCATCGATCAGCGCCGGGGTGGCGCGCGGCGGCAGCAGTTCGGGGTGCTGTGCAGCACGATCGAGCACGCCGGTCTGCAACAGGAATTCCATGTCCACCACACCGCCGGCACCCTGCTTCAGGTCCAGCCGCGCGGCATCGCTGCGGTCCAGTTCGGTACGCATGCGCGCACGCATCTTCAGCACGTCGGCATACAGCGTGTCGCGGTCACGCACGCGGCCCAGCGTCTGCGCGCGCACCTGCTCGAAGTCGGCCAGCAAGGTGGCATCGCCGGCCACGCCGCGGGCGCGCACCAGCGCCTGGTGTTCCCAGGTCCACGCGCGTTCGCGCTGATAATCGGTGTAGCTGGCCAGCGAAGACACCAGTGCGCCCTTGCCGCCATCCGGGCGCAGGCGCACGTCGATGTCGTACAGGCGCCCGGCGGCGGTGACCGCACCCAGCAGCGCCATCACCTTCTGCGCCAGCCGCGCGTACCAGCGCCCCGGTTCCAGCGGGCGCGGGCCGTCGCTGGCGTCCACATCGGCGGCGTGGTCGTGCAGGAACACCAGATCCAGATCCGAGCCGAAGCCCAGTTCCAGCCCGCCCAGGCTGCCGTAGCCGATGATCGCAAAGCGCCCACCGGGAATGTCGCCGTGCGCGGCACGCAGGTCGGCCTCGGCCATCGCCAGCACGGTCACCACCACCGCCTGGGCCAGTTCGGCCAGTTGGCGGGTGCTGTCAACCGCGCCCTGGCGGCCGTCGAGCGTGGCCATGGCCATGCGGAAACTCAGCGCCAGGCGGATCTCGTTGAGCCAGCGCAGCGCGGCTTCCGGGTCATCCACCGCCAGCACCTGCTGGCACTCGGCCAGCATGGCGGCCGCATCGGGCATCGGCCCGGACACGCGTACGTCCAGCAGTTCATCCAGCAGCAGCGGATAGGCCGCCAGCCGTTCGGCCAGCAGCGCGCTGCGCGCCAGCACGTCCACCAGCCGCGCCAGTGCGCTGGGTTGTTCGTCCAGCAGCGCCAAATAGCTGGTCCGGCGCAGCACGGCCTGCAGCAGGCCCAGCACGCGCTTGAGTGCGGCGTCGGCCTGCGGTGAGCGCGTGGCGGCGTGCAGCAGCGCCGGCAATACGCGGTCCAACCGCGCACGCGCCACGTCGGACAGCGATTTGACCCCCAGCGACTGGGCGAAATCGCGCAGTGACTGATCCGCGCCGCCGGCATCGAGGAAGCCGGCCTCGGCCAGTACCTGCGCATCGCTGCCTTCGGGCAGGCTGCGCCAGTAGTTGGCCAGCGCGTCCGGTGCAGCCTGGCCCTGGCGCGGGGCCAGCAGCGCGCCGAATTCGGTACTGACCCGCGCCTGCTGTTCGGCCAGGGCTGCACGCAGCACGTCCCAGTCCGGGTAGCCCAGGCCGACGGCAATGCGCTGGCGGTCCAGCGCATCGGCCGGCAGCACGTGCGTCTGTGCATCGCGCAGCATCTGCAGGCGGTTTTCCAGCCGGCGCAGGAACAGGTAGGCCTCGCGCAGCGCAGCGCCGTCCTCGGCGGCGATCTGGCCCCCCTCCACCAGCGCCGGCAGCGCCACCAGCAGGCGACGTTCGCGCAGCGCCGGCTCACGCCCGCCACGGATCAGCTGCAGCGCCTGGCACAGGAATTCAATCTCGCGGATGCCCCCCGCGCCGCGCTTGATGTCCTCGTGCAGCTCGCGGCGCGCGACTTCGGCGGTGATCGCCGCCTTCATCTCGCGCAGGCCATCCAGTGCAGTGAAATCCAGGTAGCGGCGGTAGACGAACGGGCGCAGCGTCTGCAGCCACGCTTCACCGGCGGCGGTATCGCCGGCCACCGCGCGCGCCTTCAGCCAGGCATAGCGTTCCCAGTCGCGTCCTTCGCGCTGGAAGTACTGGTCCATCGCCGCGAAGGACAGCGCGACGCGCCCGGCCGAGCCGAACGGGCGCAGGCGCAGATCCACGCGATGGCTGAAGCCATCCACCGTGGTTTCATCCAGCAGCTTGGCCAGGCGCTGGCCCAGGCGCGCGAAGTATTCCTCGGCTGCCAGCGGGCGGGCACCATCGGATTCACCGGCCTGCGGGTAGGCGTAGACCAGATCGATATCCGAGCTGAAGTTCAGTTCTCCCCCGCCCAGCTTGCCCAGGCCGAACACCACCAGTTGCTGCGGCTGCCCCTGCGCATCGCGCACCACGCCGTGGCGCTGCGCGAATTCCTGGGACAGCGCCGCCAGCGCCAGCGCCAGGCACTGCTCGGCCAGCAGGGTGGCCCCGGCCAGGGTCTGCGGCACATCATCCAGCCCTTCCAGATCACGCCAGACCAGGCGGGTGGACATCGCCGCACGCCAGCGCCGCAGGTGCGCCGGCCAGTCGCTGGGCTGCAGCGGGTCCAGCACCGGTGCCGGCAGCGGCGGGCAACCGGGCGCGGCCAGCTGCGCCAGCAGGCCGGGCTGGCGCACCAGGGTATCCAGGGCGAAATCACTGGCGATGGCCAGGCGGGTGACTGCCGGCAGCCATTCTGTCGGGATCGGCTCGGGCAGCGCCTGGGTCAGGCGGGCCAGTGCACGCTCGACGGTGGGCTTCAGGGCGGCGGGCAGTTCAGCGGGAGCGAGGGTCATGCGCTGATTCTCGCGGCGCCGGATCGCTTTGCCAACGCCGGCGCGTTGCTGCGGCCGGTGTGGTAACGGAAAGGCCGGTAGTGCCGTCATTGGCAGCGCTCGGCTGCCCTGCCACCGCGTGGCCCTGACCGTCAGGCAATAAAAAAGCCCGCTTGCAGCGAACTGCCAGCGGGCTCTGCTCCCTCCCCCACGTCGGGATGCAGGGCCATCGTGCGGGGTCTGGCGGCGGTTTGCACGCTGCACTGCAAAACAAAATCCCATGCCCCGAATTCAGGATACGCAGCGGCCGCCGGGCGTATGTCCGCCACGCCCGGCGGAGAATGTCCTGTGATATTCCCCGATGGCCACCCACGCCCCCCCGGTGGCCGCCATCCCACCAAGGTAGAACACCCCACCGTACGGTGCATGGCGGATAATCCGGTTTCCCCCATGAAACAGTGTCCTCATGTCTGTTGATCGCATCGCCAACGCGCGTCTTCGCGACCGCGTGGTCTCTGCCGAGGCCGCCGCCGCGCTGATCCAGCCCGGTGAAACCGTGGCCATGAGCGGCTTCACCGGTTCGGGTTATCCCAAGGCCGTGCCGGTCGAGCTGGCCCGTCGTATCGAGGCCGTGCATGCCCAGGGCCAGCCGTTCCAGATCAAGCTGATGACCGGCGCGTCCACCGCCCCGGAACTGGACGGCGCGCTGGCCAAGGCCGATGGCATCGCCATGCGCATGCCGTTCCAGAGCGACCCGGATGCGCGCAACCGCATCAACGAGGGCAAGCTGGATTACATCGACATCCACCTGAGCCATGTCGCCCAGCACGTGTGGTTCGGTTTCTATGGCCAGATCGACACGGCGGTGATCGAAGTGTCGGCCATCCGCGAGGATGGTTCGCTGGTGCCCTCCACCTCGGTGGGCAACAACAAGACCTGGCTGGACCTGGCCAAGAAGGTGATCGTCGAGGTCAACGAATGGCAGCCGGCCGGCGTGGACGGCATGCATGACATCTACTACGGCACCGCGCTGCCGCCGCACCGCAAGCCGATTCCGCTGGTCAACGCCAATGACCGCATCGGCGATACCGCGCTGCGCTGCGACCCGGACAAGATCGTGGCGGTGGTGCGCACCAACGGCCCGGACCGCAACAGTCCGTTCAGCCCGATCGATGCGACCAGCGAGCAGATCGCCGCGCACCTGATCGACTTCCTCAAGTACGAAGTGAAGCACGGCCGCCTGCCGCCGAACCTGCTGCCGCTGCAGTCGGGCGTGGGCAACATTCCCAACGCGGTGCTGGCCGGCCTGGCCAGGAGCGGTTTCCGTGATCTGACCGCGTTCACCGAGGTGATCCAGGACGGCATGCTCGACCTGCTGCGCGACGGCGTGCTCAGCCATGCCTCGTGCACCGGCTTCGCGCTGAGCCCACAGGCCAATGAGACGTTCAAGCAGAACATCGATTTCTACCGTGAGCGCATCATCATGCGCACGCAGGAAATCTCCAACCATCCCGAGCTGGTGCGCCGCTTGGGCTGCATCGGCATGAACGGCATGATCGAGGTGGACATCTACGGCAACGTCAATTCGACGCACGTGATGGGCACGCGGATCATGAACGGCATCGGCGGCTCGGGCGACTTCGCGCGCAACGGCTTCCTGTCCGCGTTCCTGAGCCCGTCCACGGCCAAGGGCGGCACCATCTCGGCCATCGTGCCGATGGCCAGCCATGTGGACCACACCGAGCACGATGTGTCGGTGATCGTCACCGAACAGGGCCTGGCCGATCTGCGCGGGCTGACCCCGCGCAAGCGCGCGCAGGTGCTGATCGACAACTGCGCGCACCCGGATTTCCGCGCGCAGCTGCAGGACTACTTCGACCGTGCCAGCCGCGAAAGCTACGGCAAGCACACCCCGCACCTGCTGCCCGAAGCGTTGTCCTGGCACCAGCGCTGGCTGGATACCGGCACGATGAAGGCCTGATCTCCGGTTCGCCGGGCAGGGCCCGGCGCTGCCGGCTTCCGGTGGGTGCGGACCTTGGTCCGCACCCACCACACGCACCCAAGCGGTGCCGATCAGGTGCGGAGCGCCGCCAGCGAGTCGGCCTGCAGCTGCGCGTAGATCTCGAACTCGTCATTCACCGCCACGCCCAGCGCCTGCTCGAAGGCCTCGCGGTTGGCCTGCGCCGCATACGCGCGCTGTTCTTCGCCGCCCAGGTTGGACTGGAAGATGCCCGCGGCGCTGACCGGCAGGAAATCCTCGTAGACAATCGGGTCGGCCGTGGCCAGGCCGCTGGCCACCAGCACCTCCGCCGGCAGGTCGGCCACGCGCGCGGGGTCGGCGCGGCCGGCTTCGGTCAGCTGGTAGCGGTAGAACCCCAGGCCCTCCTGGCGCAGGGTGTCATGGTCATCCGGGAACGCGGCGAACACCGCCTGCAGGCGCTGCCCATAGTCGCCACCGGTGCTGCCTGCACCGCCCGTTTCGCGGGCCTGCGACAGCAGCTGATCGTACAGCGCGCGGCCCTTGCGGGTCAGCGCCAGGCCGCGCTGTTCGATCTCGCCGAAGCGCGCGGTATGGGTGCCGGCATCGCCGCCCTGTCCATCAGGGAAGTGCACGGCCTCTTCCAGCGCCTTGAAGCTGGTCTGCCGCAGCAGGATCGGACAGGCGCGCCGCGGTGGGCCTTCGATCACCGCCTTGGCCGCCATGCCCTGCTCGATCATCGCCACCTGTGCGGCATCGATATCCAGCGTGCGCGGGGTGAGGTGGTTGATGTGCGGGCCACGGAAGCTGACCACGTCGGCGATCAGCCGGTGGGCGTCGTGCAGGGCGTGGTAGGTGGGCAGGTCCACGGTGGCATCGCCGTGCCAGCGGAAGGTTTCCAGCGCACCAGCGACGAAGCGCTCGGCATCGGCCTGCGACAGCCCACCGTCACGCTCGGCCTGTTCGATCAGCGCCAGCGCGTCGTCGGTGAAGATGCGGCGGCGCGCGAGGATCTGCGCGGACTGCGCGCGCAGCGCTTCGTCTTCGATCAGTTCCAGGCGCAGCAGCGAGGTGAACACGCGGAACGGGTTCTGCGCCAGCGCCGCGGCGGTAAGCGGGCGGAACGCGGTGGAATGCACGGGCACGCCGGCCACCGACAGGTCGTAGTAGCCCACCGGGTACATGCCCATCACCGCGAACAGGCGGCGCAGGGTCGCCAGCTCCTCCACCGTGCCGACACGGATGGCGCCGTGGCGTTCCTCATCCAGGCGGGCGCGCTCATCGTTGCGCTGCAGCTGCGCGGCCAGTACCGGGTCGTCGGCCAGCACCTGCGCGTTGATGCGCTCCACCAGCTCCACCAGCGTGCCGTACAGCGGCACTTCGGTGCGGTACATGCGGGACATGGCCTGGGCGAACAGGCGACGGATCACATCAGGCGAAACGAAAGGGGCGCTCATCAGTCACTCGATTACGGGAACGGGGAACAGCCAGAACCGGTATTGTCGCCGGAGCGCGCGGCGGCGGCGATATGCAGAGCAACATGGGAACCGGTAGCGCCCGGTCATGCCCGGCGGGCGCACGCACGCGTCATTTGCCCAGCTGCCGCTTCAAGGTGGCATCCAGGCTGATCGGCCGGTCCCAGTGGCCGAAGCTGGCCACCACGGCATGGCGCACCGCGCGCAGGTGCAGGTTCTGCGGCTTCACCGGCAGGCGCCGGACCACCGCCTCCCAGCCACCGTCGGGGTCCTGGCTGAAGGCGCGCACGCTATCGCGGCAGCTCTGGCCGCTGGCCTTGGCCCAGAAACAGGCGAAGTAGATATCCCCGGCCTGCCAACCGTGGCTGTACAGCAGCGCGGCCACGTAGCCGCGCGACACGCCGCTGTAGCGCGCCACCTCATCCAGGAAGGCATCCGGGTAGCGCTCGGCGTAATGGTTGATGTCGGCCAGCTGGGCATCCAGCCAGGCATCGCCGGTGTCCACCTGGTAGGCGTCGGAACGCTCGGCGGTCTGCTGGGCCGGCGCCAGGGCCGGCACCAGCAGCAGGGACAGCAACAGCGGTCGCAGCAGCAGGGCCATGTGCCGATTCTGCCGCAGCCGCCGTGCCCTGTCAGGCCGCCGCGGCGGCCTTGGCCTCGATGGTGGCCAGCGCAGCCGGCCAGTCCCAGGCGGTATCGGCGTTGACCATGCGCGGTTCATCGTCGGCCACACCATGCTGGGTCTCGTGCGCCCAGGTCACCGCGTACGGGGTATGGATGCCCCAGCCGCCCAAGGTAACCACCGGCTCGATGTCCGAGCGCAGCGAATTGCCAACCATCACGAAGCGCTCCATCGGCAGGTCGAACTCGGCCAGCACGCGGGCATAGGTCTGCGGGTCCTTCTCGGACACGATCTCGATGCGCGGGAACAGGTCGTGCAGGTCAGCGACCTTGATCTTGGCTTCCTGGTGGAACAGGTCGCCCTTGGTGATCAGCACCACCGGATACTCGGCGGCGATCTTCGCCACCGACTCGCGTACGCCCTCGATCAGCTCCACCGGGTGGCGCAGGGTGGCATGGCCGATGTCCAGGATGCGCTGGATGTCGCGCGCCTCGATGCGCTGGCCGGTGATCTCGATGGACGCTTCGATCATCGACAGCGCCATGCTCTTTACGCCGTAGCCGAACGTGCCCAGGTGGCGCTGCTGTACTTCCAGCAGGTGCCGGGCGGTCTGGGTATCGTGCACATCGATGTAGCGCGACAGCAGGTCCAGGTAATCCTGTTCAGCCTTGCGGTAGTAGTCCTCGCTCTTCCACAGCGTGTCGTCACCGTCAAAACCAACCAGGCCGATGGCGCGCGACGGCGCAGGCGTGGGGGTGTTCATCGGCCAAGGATACAGGCTGGCCGGTTGCGGAAAAAACCCGGGCGGCCGCAGCCGCCCGGGTTCCATTGGGCCCATGCGCCCGATGAACGGATCAGTTGCCCTGCGCGGCCCCGGCAGCGCCCTGCTGGGACTGCACGAACGCCTTGTACTCGTCCGGCGTCAGCTGGCCGTCCTTGTTGGTGTCGGCCTGGTCGAACACCTGGGCCAGGCCGGCGTTGACCTGGGCTTCGGCCTTGCTGATGGTGCCGTTGCCATCGGTATCGATGCTGGCCCAGGTCTGGCCGCCACCGCCGCCGTTGGCCTGCGCGGAAGCAGCGGCGGCCGAATCAGTGGCCTGGGTTGCGGCCTGGCCCGCCTGCGCAGCAGCCTGCTGCGCCTGCGCGGCCTGGGACTGTGCCTGCGCGGCCTGCTGCTGTGCGCTCTGCGCCATGGCCGGCAGGGCCAGCAGGCTGCCCGCGGCGATGACCAGGGCGATCAGGGGCTTGCGGTTGCGAATAGTCATCAGGTGGGTCTCCGTTGGGGTGGTGATGCGCGGCCTGTTGTGTCCGCACGGCACCCACCCTGCCACCGGTTTTGTGAATCGCTTTTGCGCTGCAACCGGCGCGAACACGCACGGTTAACCACCGAACGCCGTGCGTGCGTTAGCGCGGTTGTAAGCCATGCGTGAGCAGGGAGTAAGGCACGCATTCAATACGCGCGGATTTAACCGCACGCGAACGAAAAACCTGCGTCAGGCCTCGGTTTTGGACGATGAGCGCGAACTGAACACCAGCCACCCCAGCGCAACACCACTCAACGCACCGGCGATTTCCAGCACCACGCGCGAGCCGAGTTCGTTCGGGTCATGGATGGTGGCCAGGAACAGGCGCGCATACAGCGGCGATTCCAGCCGAACGATGCCCATGTAGAACAGCTTCCACGCATCCGTGCCGGCGGCGATGGCCACGGCGATCACGCACGACCAGCCGATGGCATGGCCGACCGACCAGCGCAGCAGGCGGCACAGGTGGTGCCACAGGAAGTACACCAGCAGCCCGACCAGCAGGGCGATGGCACCGGCTTCCAGGGTGCCGAGCAGGCCGAAGTGCAGAGGAAGGTTCATGCGGGTGGGCAGTTGGGAGGCGGTAATGAGTGTAAGGGTATCGGCAGGGCTTGCAGCCCTGCACCTGCCCAATGCGACGGCAACGTCAAAGGCAAGAGCGGCATTCCGTGGGATGGCGGGCAGTAGCAACTGTCTTGTCAGGGGCTGCGTCAACAGATGGGCCATCTGTGCCAGCACCCAGGTTGGAAGGCGCACGCTGGGAGTACCAGCGGGTGCCGTCGATATCCAGGTGTTCGATCGGGCCGAGCTGATCCCTGCGCGCGAGCTCGGCATCGGCCAGGTCGGGAACCCAGCGGCGTACGGCGGATTCCGCTGCGGCTTCGTCAGCAGCAGCGCGCACACAGGCCTGCGGCGGCAGGCAGACGCGGTTTGCGAACGGCCGGATCCACAGCGACACTTCCCCAGCACGGGTGCCAACGGCTGTGCAACACGGGCCAGACAGGGGGTAAGTTATTTATTCTTGATTTCGTAGATGAAAGGAATAAGCATTCCAAAACAGTTCGCCGACAACCGGAGCCCGTGCGGGATGGAACAGACTCACCTGCGTTGCCCCCAGTGCAGCGCGCCGTTCGTGCCGGACGCCGCAGGCCTTGCGCTGCTGCAGCAGTCCCGCGCCAAAGGCATGCGCCTGGTGATGATCGAGTGCACCCGCTGCGGCAGCTATGGCGATTTCGATCCACATACCGGTAAGCGCCCGCTGGCCAGTACAGCGGACGCAACACCGGCCATCCCCTGCCCGGAGCCCGGTTGCGACGGTCTGGTCAGCCATGTTGAAACCCTGCGCCCACCGATCTGGGGCTGCGGCCACTGCGGCACGGTCTGGGCCGACCGCGCTGCACTGGACGCGCAAATCGCCCAGCAGGCGCCGGCGACGCCGTAAAGGCCGGCGCGGGCCCCCGCCACATGTTCCAACGGATTCGATAGGGAGCGTTGCGCATGAATCAATCGCTCGCTGCACCTCGGCACTGGCCGCGCCGGTTCACTCTGGCCCTGTGCCTGCTGGCCGTACCGGCCTCTGCGCAGGCGCCGCAGGCACCTGATCCCGGCGCGCCGCTGCCGTATGTGATCGGCCTGCACGAGGCCTACCTGACCCCGCAGTACTGGGCCGCACGGCTGGACAACGCTGATACCCCCCTCCTGGACCGCACGCAGATCAACGCGCAGAACGCGCGTATGCGCACGCAGGACGCACACATCCAGGACATCGCCGCCCTGCCCCCGCAGCTGACCGCCGCGCAGGTGCGCGCCAGCGTCAGCGCGCTGTCGATCTGGCCGACATGGCCTCTCTATGACGACCGGGGCCAGCCCATCACGGCAGCGCTGCGCGCGTCGATCGAGGCCAACCTGGGCGTGGCGGCAATCGCCGCACAGGTAGCGCCGCAGTACGGCCTGGTAGTGAAGCGCGCTGCCTTGCGCACCTTCCCTACCGATACGCGGGTGTTCAGCACGCCGGGCGACACCGATATCGACCGCTTCCAGGAATCGGCGCTGTTCCCCGGCGATGCCGTGGCGATCATCCACCGCAGCGCCGACGGCCGCTGGCTGTTCGTGCACAGCCAGCGCTACAGCGCGTGGATCGACGCCGGTTCGGTCGCCAGCGGCGACAAGGCCACCGTGCTCGGCTATGGCACGCAGGGCCCCTACCGCATCGTCACCGGTGCGGTGGCGCACACTGCCTTCACCCCGGAAGAACCACGGCTGTCGCAGCTGCAGTTGGAGATGGGCGTGCGCGTGCCGGTGCTGGCCGACTGGCCGGCCGGTACCCCCGTGAACGGCCAGCAACCGCATGCCGGCTGGGTGGTGCAGTTGCCGGTGCGCGAGGCCGACGGTCGGCTGGCACTGCGTCCGGCCCTGCTGCCGCGCTCGCAGGACACCGCCCCCGACTACCTGCCGCTGACCCCGCGCCTGCTGCTGCAGCAGGCCTTCAAGTTCCTCGGCGAACGCTACGGCTGGGGCCACGACTACAACGCGCGCGACTGCAGCGGCTTCATCTCGGAAATCTACCGCAGCTTCGGCGTGCTGCTGCCGCGCAATACCGGTGCGCAGGCCAGCAGCCCGGCGCTTGACAGCCTGCCCTTTGGCGCCGGCGATGATACTGTCCACCGCGACCGCGCCGTGGCCGCCGCACAGACCGGCGATCTGGTCTACATCCCCGGCCATGTGATGCTGACGCTGGGCCACGTCGATGGCCGCACCTGGGTCATCCACGATGTGGCCGGCGGCAGCTGGCGCGACGGCGACGGCACGCACGTGCAGGCCCGCCTCAACGGCGTCTCGGTCACCCCGCTGGAGCCGATGCTGGCCAGCGACAGCGCGCGCTACATCGACCGCATCACCCATATCGTGCGCTTGCGCACCCCATTGAAAATCCGCGAATGAAGATCACCGCCATCGACCTGGGCATGCTGCGTGTGCCGTTGAAGACGCCGTTCAGGACGGCGCTGCGCACGGTGGACGCGGCCGAGAGCGTGGTGGTGGTGATCCGCACCGACAGCGGCCACACCGGCCACGGTGAAGCGGCCGCCACGGCGGTGATCACCGGCGATACGCACGGTTCGATCATCGCCGCCATCCGCCAGCACCTCGCGCCGTGCCTGATCGACCAGCCCGTGGCCGATCTCAACCGCTTGTGCGCGATGGTGCAGGGGGCGATGGAACGCAACACCAGCGCCAAGGCCGCCGTGGAGATCGCGCTGTACGACCTGTGGGCGCAGCTGCACGGTGCGCCGCTGTACCAGCTGCTGGGCGGCGGAACGCCCCGGTTGCGCACGGACATCACCATCAGCGTGGATACCGTGGACACGATGGTGGCGCAGTCGCTGGCCGCGCTTGATCGCGGCTACACGGCGCTGAAGATCAAGGTCGGCAAGGACATCCGCGAGGACATCGCGCGGGTGCGGGCGATCGACCGTGCCGTAGCCGGCCGGGCCACACTGCGCCTGGATGCCAACCAGGGCTGGACCGCCAAGCAGGCCGTGCAGGCGATGCACCGTCTGGAAGCCGATGGCATCGCACTGGAACTGCTGGAGCAGCCGGTGAAGGCCGCCGATGTGGCCGGGCTGGCCTATATCTGCGGGCGCATCGCCACGCCGGTGCTGGCCGACGAAAGCGCGTTCGGGCCGCGCCAGGCCATGGAGCTGATCCAGCGCCGTGCCGCCGACATCTTCAACATCAAGCTGATGAAGACCGGCGGCCTGTCCAATGCCCTGCGCATGGCCGATATCGCCGCCGTGCACGGTGTGCCGTGCATGATCGGCTGCATGATCGAGACCAGCATCAGCGTGGCCGCCGCCGCGCACCTGGCCGTGGCCCGCGCCGATGCGATCGGCCTGGTCGACCTGGACGGGCCGGCACTGTGCGCGTTCGATCCGGTCAGCGGCACCACCCGCTTCGACGACGCCGTGATCGAGATTGGCACTGGGCCCGGGCTGGGCATCGCCCAGGTGCACGGCGTGCAGTGGCTGCACGGTTGAAACGCCCCGCACTGCGGTAACGTGGCAGGCAGACGCCCAGCCCGCCCGGAGTACCCCCGATGAAAGCGCTGTTGCCAGGCCTTGCCGTTGCCGTGCTGTTGGCGGCCCTGCCCTTGGCGGTACGGGCGCAGGCACCGCTGGACGGTGCGCGGCAGCTGATCGTGGTCACCAGTGAGGGCTGGGACAGCACCGAGGGCCAGCTGCAGGCCTATGTGCGCAGGGGCCGGCAATGGCAGCGGCATGGCCAGGCCTTCAGCGTGGCGCTGGGCCGCAGCGGCAGTGCCTGGGGCCTGGGTCTGCACCCGGCCCAGGCCGAGGGCCCGCAGAAGCAGGAAGGCGATGGCCGCAGCCCGGCCGGCGTGTTCGCGCTCGGCAGCGCCTTCGGCTACGCCACCACCGCACGCAGTGGCCTGCCCTACCAACCGATGCTGGCCAGCAGCTACTGCATGGATGTGCCGGCCTCGCCGTACTACAACCGCATCGTCGATGCGCGCACGGTCGGTACGGCAGCCGTGGCCGGGTCCAGCGAACCGATGCGGCTGGACCTGCACGATGCCAGCGATATCCGCTACCGGCAGGGCTTCGTCATCGCCCACAACCCGCAGAACACGCCCGGGCGCGGCAGCTGCATCTTCGCCCACCTGTGGCGCCAGCCCGGCGAAGCCACCGCCGGCTGCACGGCGATGACCGCCGCGCACATGCAGGCGCTGCTGGCGTGGCTGCGCCCACGCGACACCCCGCGCTTCGTGCTGCTGCCGCGCGCCGAGTACCAACGCCTGCAGGCGCAGTGGCAGCTGCCGGCACTGACCGGGGATGCCCAATGAGCGCGCAGGACGAACCCCAGCTGCAGCGCGCGGTCAGCCGCTGGCAGATCGTCGGGCTGTCCATCAATGATGTGATCGGCAGCGGCATCTACCTGCTGCCGGCCGCCACCGTCGCCCTGCTCGGCCCCTTCAGCCTGTGGGGCGTGGTTGCCGCCGGCATCGTGGTGGCGCTGCTGGTGCTCTGCTATGCGCAGGCCGCCAGCTATTTCGATGAACCGGGCGGCAGCTACCTGTACGCGCGCGAGGCGTTCGGCCGTTTCGCCGGCTTCGAGATCGGCTGGATGATCTGGCTGACCCGCATCAGTTCGGCAGCGGCGTTGAGCAATGCGCTGGCCGATGCGGTGGCGCGCTTCTGGCCGTGGGCGGGCGCCGGGGCGGGCCGCCTGGCGGTGATCGTGCTGTCACTCGGCTTCCTGACCGGGGTGAACATCATCGGCGTGCGCTCGGCCGCGCGGACCGGCGTGGTGCTGGTGGTGGGCAAGCTGCTGCCACTGCTGCTGTTCGTGGCCATCGGCGCCTTCTACATCGACCCGCAGCTGGCCTTCTCCGGCCAGCGCCCGGACCCGCACGACCTGCAGCGCATGGGCGAGGCCGCGCTGCTGTTGCTGTACGCCTATGCAGGGTTCGAGAACATTCCCGCCGCGGCCGGCGAGTACCGCAACCCGCGGCGCGATATTCCGTTCGCGCTGATCACCATGATCGTCACCGTCACCGTGGTCTACGGCGCGGTGCAGGTGGTGGCGCAGGGCACGCTGGCGGGCCTGGCCGGTTCGGCCACGCCGCTGGCCGATGCCGCCGCAGGCTTCGGCGGCGAAGCGCTGGCGCTGATCCTCACCGTGGGCGCCACGATCTCCATCCTGGGCACCAACAGCAACACGATGATGATGGGGCCGCGCTTCCTGTTCGCGCTGGCGCGCGATGGTTACGGCCCGAAGATCCTGGCGCAGGTGCATCCGCGCTTCCGCACGCCGGCCGCGGCAATCCTGTGCCAGGGCGTGATCGCACTGGCGCTGGCCCTGACCGGTTCGTTCGTGCAGCTGGCGCTGCTGTCGATGACCACGCGCCTGTTCGCCTACATCGGTACCGCAGCGGCGGTGCTGGTGCTGGCGCGGCGCTTCGGTGACCGCCCCGGCGCGCTGAAGCTGCCGGGTGGGCCGCTGATTCCGGTACTGGCGCTGCTGCTGTGCCTGGCCCTGTTCATCAGCGCCAGCTGGCAGAACATCGCCGCCGCCCTGATCGCCTTCGCCGTGGGCGCGGTGATCTACCGGCTGCCACGCAAGGGCGACGACGCGGCCTGAACGGTTGACCTGGCAGTCACGCTGCCGGCCCGGTGCGTTCACCGCCGGGCTGGCACGCTGCAGACTCGTCCAAAAAACGGAGCCCGAACCATGAGCCCCGACTATCAGATCCCCGGCCGCGTGCCGCAGGACGGCGTTGCCCGCCAGGCCGTTTCCGATTTCTGGCGCACGCGTTATACCCACGAGCCGTATTACGACAACACGCGCTTCTTCGACGACTACGAGCCGGCGTACCAGATCGGCCACGCCGCCCATGCCGAGAACCGGGCACAGGCAATGATCCGCGCCTATGAGGACGTGGAACACGAACTGGAATCACGCTGGCATGCCGACCACGGCAAGAGCCGGCTGAACTGGGAACAGGCCCGCAACGCGGTACGCCGTGGCTGGGAGGAAGCCAGCAAGCTGGACCCGCACGTGCAGATCAACCGGTGATCATGCCGGGGCGGGTCCGCAGGATCCGCCCCGGCACGCAGACCTCAGTCCTGTTCCGGCAGCGGCGGCACCGCCGTGCTGCGGCGGTCTTCAGCACCACCGGCGGCGATCAGGTCACGGGTGTTCTTCTGCACCGCCACCGCGCCGAACAGCGACAGCGCGAAGGCCATGCCGTAGAAGCCCTTCTCGCTCAGCAGCAGCGTGGCGTTCCACAGCCCGACCAGCAGCAACAGCAGCGCCGACAGCAAGGCAAACCAGCACAGCGCGTAGTACAGGCCGCTGACCGGAATGCCTTCGACGCGGTCGCGCACGCTTTTCTGCAGGGACACGGCAGCGAACAGGCCGAACAGCAGCAGGGTCAGGTAATAGCCTTTCTCGTTCAGCGCCATCGGTGCGTTGAACAGGCCGATCAGGTAAGCCACCGCGCCCAGCAGCAGCGCCACCCAGGACGCGGCGATGAAGGCGGGTGAAGGCTTGTGGGCAGGGGCAGGTGTCATTCCGGTTCCTTGGCAGACAGGCGGGCAGGCGTGCCCGGGCGTGCCTACCCTAGTGCATTCGGCCCGCCCCGCCCAGCGTCAGGCAGGACCTTCGGGCCACGCCCCTCACCCCCCGGGTGGTATACAAGAGGGGTTGGCCATCCGCATCCCCGCATGGAGATACCCATGACCCGCAAGCCCTTGCCCCTGCTGCTCGCCCTCGGCCTGGTGCCGATCCTCGCCACCACCGCCTGCAGTGCCGCCGATCCGGCCGCCACCGCGGCAACCGACGCCAAGGCGACCGCCAGCACCGGCACCCACGCCAGCCAGCGCCCTTTCACTACCACCGAGGTCAGCCGCTTCGACCAGCCGTGGGCGATGACCTTCCTGCCCGACGGCAGCCTGCTGGTCACCGAAAAACGCGGCCGCCTGCAGCACCTGGACCTGGCCAGCGGCCAGAAGCATGAAATCACCGGCATTCCCAAGGTCGCCTACGGCGGCCAGGGCGGCTTCGGCGATGTGATCCTGCATCCGGATTTCGCCAACAACCGCGTGGTCTACGTCAGCTATGCCGAACAGGGCGACCTGGATACGCGCGGGGCGGCCGTGGCCCGTGCCACGCTGGCGCTGGACGCCAGCGGCGGCGGCACCCTGCAGGACGTCAACGTGATCTGGCGCCAGGTGCCCAAGGTCAGCGGCCAGGGCCATTACGGCCACCGCATGGCCTTTGGCCCGGATGGCAAGCTGTGGATCACCTCCAGCGAACGCCAGAAGTTCGATCCCGCCCAGGACATGGCCAGCAACCTGGGCAAGATCATCCGCCTCAACGACGATGGCAGCGTGCCGGCGGACAACCCGTTCGCTTCCCAGGGTGGGGTGGCCGCGCAGGTGTGGTCGCTGGGCCACCGCAATGCGCTGGGCATCGCCTTCGATGGCCGCGGCAAGCTGTGGGTGCACGAGATGGGCCCGGCCGGTGGCGACGAGCTGAACCTGATCGAGCGCGGCGCCAACTACGGCTACCCGATCGTCTCCAACGGCGACCACTACGATGGTCGGCCGATTCCCGACCACGACACCCGCCCGGAATTCAACGCACCCAAGGTGACCTGGACGCCGGTGATTTCCCCGGCCGGCTTCGTCATCTACACCGGCACTGCGTTCCCGCAGTGGAAGGGCAGCGGCTTCATCGGCGGCCTGTCCTCGACCTCACTGGTGCGGGTGGCCTTCGACGGCGACAACGCGCGCGAGGCCGAGCGCTTCAACATGGGCGAGCGCATCCGCGAAGTGGAACAGGGCCCGGACGGCGCACTGTGGCTGCTGGAAGACGGCAGCAACGCCCGCCTGCTCAAGCTCACGCCGAACGAAGCGTAAGCCATCACCGGGTGCAGCACACGGCTGCACCCGGGACCGGCAGCGTCAGTCCTGGATGGCGACGATGCCCACCTGCGGGTGCGCGCAGGTGTTGTCCGCACAGATGCCGTTGATCCACACCTGGCCCTTGCCCAGCATCACGCCCTTCCAGTTCACGAACAGGTCGTCGAACTTCTGCGCGGCGATGGCCTTGGCGATATCGGCGGTGATGATGCTGTCGTACTCGCGCTCGAACGCGGCGGCATCGGCGATCTTGCGTTCCTTGCCGCCCACGTTCACCCGCAGCGGGTAGATCGGCAGCGCGGCCACGGCCTTGGCATCGTTCGCGGCCACGCCCTTCTGCAGGGTGGTGAACACGGTTTCGTAAGGGGCCACATCGCCCAGCAGCTGGCCGATGCGCTGGCGTGCGTCACCCTGCGAGGCACCGTCGGCCGGGGCGTCGGCACCAGCCGGCGCCGCACCCGTCATCGGCGGCGGTGCACCGGTCATGGGCGGGGGCGCGCCGGTCATCGGGGCCGGGGCATCATCGGCAGCCGGGGTCGCCGTGGCGGACGCCTGCATCGGCGGCGGGGCATCGTTGGCCGCAGCCGCCGGCGGCGGTGCCGGCTGCGAACAGGCCGCCAGCAGGGCGGTGGACATCAGGATCAAGGGCAGGCGCATGGGACAGGCTCCGTGGACAGGTGCCCAGCGTAGCGGGCCTGCGCTCGCCCGGGTATGCACGGCAGCACACGGATCCACTGTCCGCTGCCTGCCATTCAGCCATGGCGCGCGCCGGGCATCGCCCGGCGCGCACGGCGTGGATCAGCCCTTCAGCAGTTCAAACACCACCGCCTCACCGGCAGCCGACGAGGCGCACACCCACACGTCGAACAGGCCCGGCTCGGCGCGCAGCACACCGTCGCGGCCGGTGAAGGCCAGCTGGTCGCGGTGCAGGGTGAACACCACCTCGGTGGATTCGCCCGGCTGCAGGGCGACCTTGCGGAAGTCCTTCAGTTCACGCACCGGGCGCACGCGGCTGGCCACGCGGTCGTGGATGTACAGCTGCACCACTTCCTCACCCGCCACGGTGCCGGTGTTGGTCAGCGTGGTGGTCAGGGTCAGCGTGTCGTCCCAGCCGAGCGTGGGGCTGCTCAGCTGCGGCACGCCGTAGGCGAAGGTGGTGTAGCCGATGCCGTGGCCGAACGGATACAGCGGCTCGTTCGGAATCTCGCGCCAGCGTGCCTTGAATTCCGACATGGTCGGCAGTTCCGGGCGGCCGGTGCGCGGGTGGTTGTAGAAGTACGGCTGCTGGCCGGACACCTGCGGGAAGCTGACCGGCAGGCGCGCGGACGGGCTGTAATCGCCGAACAGCACGTCGGCCACGGCGTGGCCGGTCTGCGTGCCCAGGTACCAGGTGACCGCCACCGCATGGGCATTGCGCACCGCACCCTGCAGCGCCAGCGCACGGCCGTTGCGCAGCAGCACCACCAGCGGCTTGCCGGTCATCGCTACCGCTTCGGCCAGCGCCTGCTGCGCCGGCGGCAGGGTGATCTCCACGCGCGACTGGGCTTCGCCGCTGTAACGCTGCGGTTCGCCCAGCGCCAGCACCACCACGTCGGCACGCAGCGCCGCGGCCACGGCCGCTTCGGTACCGCCGGCAATGGCGGTTTCCAGATCGCAGCCCGGCACGATCTCCAGCAGCGCGTCATCGCCGATGGCCGCGCGCACGCCGGTTTCCAGGTCCACATAGCGCTGCTTGTCGCCGAACAGGGTCCAGCAGCCTTCGATGTTCTCGCGGTCCTGCACGAACGGGCCGATCAGCGCGATCTTCTGTCCGTGCTTCTGCAGCGGCAGCACGTTGTCGCGGTTGTTCAGCAGCACGATCGAACGGCGCGCGGCATCGCGCGAGAGTTCGTCATGGGCAGCGATGTGCGAGGTATCGGCTTCGCGCGCCGGGTCCAGCGAGCGGTACGGGTCATCGAACAGGCCGATGGTTTCCTTCAGCCACAGGATGCGGCGCACGCCTTCATCCAGCACCGCCATCGGCACCTCGCCACTCTGCACCAGGCCCGGCAGGTGTTCGGCGTAGAAGCCGCTCTGCATGCTCAGGTCCAGGCCGGCGGTGAACGCCTTGGCGGTGGCATCGCGGTCGTCGGCGGCATAGCCGTGGGCGACCAGTTCCATGTCCGCGGTGTAGTCGGAGATCACCACGCCCGGGAACTTCCATTCCCCGCGCAGGATGTCGGTCAGCAGTTCGGCATTGGCGCTGGCCGGCACGCCGTTGATGTCGTTGAAGGAGGACATCACGGTGACCGCACCGGCTTCAAAGGCGGCCTTGAACGGCGGCAGGTGCACATCGCGCAGGGTCTGCGGCGAGATATCCACCATGTTGTATTCCATGCCGGCCATCACTGCGCCATAGGCGGCGAAGTGCTTGGGCGTGGCCAGCAGCGAATCGGCCGCGCGCAGGTCGCTGCCCTGGAAACCGCGCACGCGGGCGGCGGCGAACGCGCAGCCCAGCACCACGTCCTCACCGGCGCCTTCGGCACCACGGCCCCAGCGCTGGTCGCGGGCGATGTCCACGGCCGGCGCATAGGTCCAGTGCAGGCCGGCGGCGGTGGCCTCGACGGCGGTGGCGCGTGCGGTGCGCTCGGCCAGCCCCGGCTCGAAGCTGGCCGCTTCGCCCAGCGGGATCGGGAACACGGTGCGCATGCCATGGATCACGTCGGCGGCCAGGATCACCGGGATACCCAGGCGGCTTTCTTCCAGCGCGACCTGCTGGATGCGCCGGCCCAGTTCGGCACCGACACCGTTGAACAGCGAGCCGACCTTGCCCTCGCGCACCTGCTGCAGGACCTGGTCGGCGTTGCGGACGTTGGCTTCCGGATTCACGTCGGGGGCGAACGGGCGGACCATGTCGGCGAAAACGCCCAGCTGGCCGACCTTTTCCTCGACGGTCATCTGGGCAATGAGGGATTCGATGCGTTCGGAGGCCACCAGCTGTCCTTGATGAAAACGTTTACAGGCCCGGCATTCTAGCGTTTCCGAACCATTTGGCGAGTGATTTCGACATTCAGTTACACGCGCGTCCGCCCCCGTATGGCCGGCGGACGCGCCCGGCAGCTTACTCCGCCGCGCCCAACTGGCGCTGCCCCGCCATCAGCATGGCGTCGCTGGAGGCCTGGAAGACGCGCAGGCCGAAGGCCGGCAGGATGGCCAGCAGGTGGTCGAAAATGTCCGACTGCACGCCCTCGTACTCGCCCCAGGCGGTGCTGCGGGTGAAGCAGTACAGCTCCAGCGGCAGGCCCTCGGTGGTTGGCTGCAGCTGGCGCACCAGCAGGGTCATGTCGGTGTGGATGCCGGGATGGCTGCGCAGGTAGCGCTCCACGTAGGCGCGGAAGGTGCCCAGGTTGGTCACCCGGCGGCTGTTGACCTCGGCCACCCCGTCCTGGCGCAGGCGGTCGTTCCACTGCGCCAGCTCCTGCTGCTTGCCCTGCAGGTAATCGCCCAGCAGCGCGAACTGGCCCAGGAAGGCCAGGTCCTGCGCATCCAGGAAACCCACGCTGTGCTGGTCCAGGTACAGCGCGCGCTTGATCCGGCGGCCACCGGCTTCCTGCATGCCGCGCCAGTTCTTGAACGATTCGGTGACCAGCTTCTTGGTCGGGATGGTGGTGATGGTCTTGTCGAAGTTCTGCACGGTGATGGTGTGCAGGGCAATGTCGATGACATCACCATCGGCGTTCTGGCTGGGCATCTCGATCCAGTCGCCGATGCGCACGCGGCCATCGCCGCTGATCTGCACGCTGGCCACCAGCGACAGGATGGTGTCCTGGAAGATCAGCATCAGCACCGCCGTGGCCGCCCCCAGGCCAGTCACCAGCGGCCCCAGCTTCACCCCCAGCAGGGTGGCGAGGATGGACAGCCCGGCCGCCACGTACACCACGATCTTGACCACCTGCAGGTAGCCCTTGATCGGCTTGTTGCGCGCTTCCGGCTTGCGCTCGTACAGGTCGTTGGCGGCGTCCAGCGCGTGCGAGACCGCCAGCGCCAGGGTCAGCACCGCCCAGGCCGTGCACAGCCCGACAACGATCTTGACCAGGCGTTCGGGCAGGTCGGGAACCAGCAACACGCCCGAGGCGATCACCTGGCTGGGCACCACGTTGGACAGGCGGGCGATCACCCGCATCAGATGGCTGCCACGCCCCGAATCGGCGCCGGGCAGGCGCTGCAGCAGGCGCCGCAGGCCGCGCAGCAGGATGCGCTTGGTCAGCCAGTTGGCCAGCCCCGCCGCGATCAGCAGGGCCGCGATCATCAGGGCCAGGTAGGCCCCGGGATAGGGTTCCAGTGTCCGTTGCAGGCCATCAAGCCACTGTACCGCCACCACCGCATCCACCATCCGTTGTCTCCTTCTGTCGTTGCAGGCCGGCCCACGGCCAGCCGGAAAATCCTCAGGTGCGCTCGCGCTCGATGATCACGCCCACCGCGCGCGCGCCGCGCACCGCACCGGGCTTGCTCAGCTTCAGCCGCAGCCACTTCACATCGAATTCGGCCAGCACGATCTGCGCGCAGCGCTCGGCCAGCGTTTCCACCAGGCCGAACTCCGATTCGCGCACGAACTGCTCCAGGCGCTTGCTGACGGCCTTGTAGTTCAGGGTATGGGCGATGTCGTCGGTCGCGGCCGGGCGGCGGTTGTCGAAGCCCATTTCCAGATCGAACACCAGGTCCTGGCGGATCCGCCGCTCCCAGTCATAGATGCCGATCAGGGCATCGATCGTCAGCCCTTCGATGAAAACCTTGTCCATTGCGCCATCCGGCCGGAAAACAGGCGGTCATGGTAACGGGACGGGGCGACGGTTGCCTGAAACGGGCATGGACGGGCGCGGTCTGGAAAAACAAAGGGCCCTGCTAGCGGGGCCCTTTGGTACTACCGTTTGTCCCCGGGGGGAGCATGTTCAAGCCGCGAGTCCCGGTGGCGCAGGTAATCAGAGTAGGCAAGGAGGAAGCCGGGGGTCAAGGCCAATTGCGACAGTCCGGGACAGCCTGATTTCCCGAGGGCAAACACAGCACGTCTGCCATCAATACCAGGGCGTTCCCTGATGGCGATCGACTTTCATCCACGCAAGCATGGAGCCATCCCCAGACGATCCACATCGCAATGGCTGCATATGACGCACTGAGGCGTGCACTGTCGGCGGAACGCCTGTCGACTTACGAGAGAATCGCATCGACCTGCCGCCCTGGCGTCACTGCCGAATCGCTGTATCTCTGGAACATGCGATTGTGCGGCGCCTTGATGATGCCGATCCATCTGTGCGAAGTAGTCATCCGCAATGCAGCAGCCTCGGCACTGGCCCGGCAGCATGGTCCGCAATGGCCATGGAATGATGCCTTCCGGCGCAGGCTGCCGGCATCAGCGTCTGCCGTTGCAAGGCCAGCACTGGAACAGCTGATCGGTCGCGCAACCGACACCTCCGAGATCGTCGCCAACCTGCCACTGGTGTTCTGGCAGCAGCTGTTCACCTGCCGCTTCGATGCCACGCTGTGGATACCGGCGCTAGGCGGGGTGCTGCGCCATGCACCTGCGGCTCATCCCAGTGTCGTCAGGAAGGCCATCTACACAGACATCGATCGCATCCGCCACCTGCGCAACCGCATCGCCCACCACGAACCCATCCTGGAACGTGACATCGGCGCCGACCTTGCCGCCATCGGGCGACTGATCCACGCCCGCTGCCCGCAGACGCTGGGCTGGCTGCAACGGCATGAACGGGCAACCACGGTGCTGGCGGCCTCACCGATAGCAAAGCACCGGTAATGCGCCCGCAGGCAAGCATCCGGCTGTCTGGCCCGGCGCTACCGGCTCACACCGCCGGCAGCGTCGCCATGTCCCAGCGCGGGGTGACATCCACCTTCGGCGGGCTGCTCTGCCCGGCCTGCAGGCGCAGGGCGCCGGCGAAGGCAATCATCGCGCCGTTGTCGGTGCACAGCGACGGGCGCGGGAAACAGGCCCGGCCACCCAGGCGCTGGGCCATCTCCTGCAGGCGCGCGCGCAGGCGCTTGTTGGCCCCCACGCCACCGGCGACCACGATCACGTTGGTGCCGGCCGCCTCCAGCGCGCGCTCGCACTTGATGGCCAGGGTCTCGACCACCGCATCCTCGAAGCCCCGGGCGATGTCGGCGCGGGTCTGCTCGCTCTGGTCGCTGTCGCGCCAGGCCATCAGTACCTGCGTCTTCAGGCCGGAGAAGCTGAAATCCAGCCCCGGCCGGTCGGTCATCGGCCGCGCGAAGCGGTACGCGCCCGGGGTGCCCTTTTCGGCCAGCGCCGCCAGTTGCGGACCGCCGGGGTACGGCAGGCCCATCAGCTTGGCCGTCTTGTCGAAGGCCTCGCCGGCGGCATCGTCCAGGGTTTCACCCAGCAGGCGGTACCGGCCGATGGCATCGACGGCCACCAGCTGGGTATGGCCACCCGATACCAGCAGCGCCACGAACGGGGCCTGCGGCGGGTCATCCTCCATCAGCGGGGCCAGCAGGTGGCCTTCCATATGGTGGACACCGATGGCCGGCACCTCCAGCGCCCAGGCCAGCGAACGGGCCACGCCCGCGCCCACCAGCAAGGCACCGACCAGGCCCGGGCCGGCGGTGTAGGCCACCCCGTCCAGATCGTCGATACGCAGGCCCGCCTCGGCCAGGGTCTGGCGTACCAGCGGCAGCAGCTTGCGTACGTGGTCACGGCTGGCCAGCTCGGGCACCACCCCGCCGTACTCGGCGTGCAGCGCGATCTGGCTGTAGACCGCATGGGCGCGCAGGGCCGCGCTGCCGGACAGGTCGGTGTCATACACCGCCACGCCGGTCTCATCACAGGAAGATTCAATGCCAAGGACTCGCATGGCTGCTATTATGGCGCCCCTGCCGCCCCTCTGGGGCCGTGCAGGCCTTCCACTGCAGCACAAAGGCTGGCCCGCATTCAGGGCCGGTGGCTTGCAGTTTCAAGATTCGCCGCTATAATGTGCGGCTCGCCGGGCGTGACCCGGTTCTACTGTGTCCCGGAGATTCCATGCCCAGCGTCAAAGTCCGCGAGAACGAGCCCTTCGAGTTTGCTCTTCGCCGCTTCAAGCGCACTTGCGAAAAGGCCGGTGTGCTGGCCGAAACCCGCAAGCGCGAGTTCTACGAAAAGCCGACCCAGGAGCGCAAGCGCAAGGCCGCCGCTGCTGTGAAGCGTCAGCTGCGCCGCTCGTCGCGCGACGTCACCAAGCGTCAGCGCCTGTACTGATCGGACGCATCTTCATTGCGGTGGGTTCGTCCTTCCGCGGTGAAGCCGAAGCCGGCACGCGCGAGCGTCGCCGGCTTTTTGCGTTTCCAGGGTCTGGCCACCGCCCTACCCGACTACCACCAAGAGGTCTCCCATGAGCATGAAGCAGCAGCTCACCGATGACATGAAGGCCGCCATGAAGGGCGGCGAGAAGCACAAGCTGGGCGTGATCCGCCTGATCAACGCCGCCATCAAGCAGAAGGAAGTGGACGAGCGCATCGAACTCGACGATGCCGCCGTGATCGCCGTGCTGGACAAGATGGTCAAGCAGCGCAAGGACTCGGTCAGCCAGTACGAAGCGGCCAACCGTGAAGACCTGGCCGAGATCGAACGCGCCGAGATCGTGGTCATCGAAGCCTACCTGCCGGCCAAGATGGGCGAGGCGGAGATCGTGGCTGCCATCCAGGCCGCCATCGCCGAGACCGGTGCCACCGGTGCGGCGGACATGGGCAAGCTGATGGGCGCCCTGAAGCCCAAGCTCGCCGGCCAGGCCGACATGGGCCTGGTGTCCAAGCTGGTCAAGCAGCAGCTCTCGTAAGCCTGCGTTGATCCGGTGGCGCCGGGCCCTGCCCGGCGTTGCCGATGTTTCACCACACCTTCGGACGCGGCTTGCTACAACACCGGCATGGTTGATTCCCCGCCCCATGCACCTGCCCCCCTGCAGAAGTACCTGCAGCGCCTGCAGGACAGCTTCGCGATGGCCGTGGCCAAGCGTTTCGTCGAGATCGATGTCCTGACCCAGGCCGCCTCGGTCTCCTTCTATGCCCTGCTGTCGATGGCACCGCTGCTGGTGCTGCTGCTGTGGCTGACCGCATCGTTGTACCCACCGGCACAGCAGGCGCTGATCGGGCAGATCGGCTCGGTGGCCGGCAGCAGCGTGGCCAGCGTGGCCGACACCGTCCTGCACAATGCCAACAGCCAGCCCAGCGTCGGCTCATTGGCCGGGCTGTGGAGCACCCTGCTGCTGTTCGTCGGCGCCACCGCCGTGTTCGCCCAGCTGCAGAACGCGCTGAACCGCATCTTCCACACCAGCGGGCAGCAGCTCGATGGCCTCAAGGCCTGGCTGCGCAAGCGTGTGTTCTCCTTCGGCGTGGTGCTGGCGCTGGGCTTCCTGCTGATCCTGTCGATGACCGCCACCACGGCGCTGCAGGTGGTGTTCGCGCAGTTGCCCTCGGTGCTGCCGGCCATCGGCTACCTGACCTCGCTGCTGCTGTATGCGCTGGCCTTCGCCTTCCTGTACCACTACCTGCCCGACCGTCGCGTGGCCTGGCGCCAGGCGTTCATCGGCGGTGCCATCACCTCGGTGCTGTTCGCGCTGGGCCGCTATGGCATCGGCGTCTACATCGCCACCGTCGCCCCGGGTAGCGCCTACGGGTCGATGGGGGCCCTGGTGATCGCGCTGGTCTGGATCTACTACGCCACGGCGGTGTTCTTCGTGGGCGCCTTGATGACTGCGGTGATCGACGATCGCCAGCATGCCCGCAGCCGCCTGGCCGCGGCCGGCATCAGCACCGAAAGCACCGGCCCGGCCACCGCCAGCGAGTAGACCAGCGGGTAAACTAGGGGGAAACCTGCCGCCCCTGCCGCGCGCCCTGGCGGCCGCGCCCTGCCCTGTTGCCCATGGCCCGTATCCCCGACGCTTTCATCGACGACCTGCTGGCCCGCACCGACATCGTCGAGGTGGTCGGCAGCCGCGTGCCGCTCAAGCGCCAGGGCAAGGAGTATTCGGCGCGCTGCCCGTTCCATGATGAGCGCTCGGCCTCGTTCACCGTCTCGCCCACCAAGCAGTTCTACCACTGCTTCGGCTGCGGCGCGCACGGCACTGCCATCAGCTTCCTGATGAACTACGACCGCCTCGAATTCCTCGATGCGGTGGACGAACTGGCCAAGCGCGCCGGCATGGAAGTACCGCGCAGCGAGAACCCGCGCAGCGCCCAGCAGCAGGACGACAGCCGCGAGCTGTACACCGCGCTGGACGCCGCCATGAAATTCTTCCAGAAGCACCTGGAAGGCAGCGACAAGGCCCGCAGCTACCTCGATGGCCGCGGTGTGGACGAGGAAAACCGCGCGCGCTTCCAGATCGGCTATGCACCCGATGGCTACAGCGGCCTGCGCGATGCCCTGGGCAAGGACGAGCGGCGCATGAAGCTGCTCGACCGCGCCGGCCTGTTCTCCAAGAACGACCGCGGCCATGTCTACGACAAGTTCCGCGACCGGGTGATGTTCCCGATCTTCGACCGTCGTGGCCGGGTGATCGCCTTCGGTGGCCGCGTGTTCGAGAAGGACGACGGCCCCAAGTACCTCAATTCGCCCGAGACGGCGCTGTTCCACAAGGGTCGCGAGCTGTACGGCCTGTGGCAGGTGCGCCAGGCCAACCAGAAGATCGAGCGTCTGATCGTGGTCGAGGGCTACATGGACGTGGTCTCGCTGTTCCAGTTCGGCGTCACCCAGGCGGTGGCCACGCTGGGCACGGCCACCACCCCGGACCATGCCGAGCTGCTGTTCCGCAACGCACCGGACGTGTTCTTCTGCTTCGACGGCGACGCCGCCGGCCGCCGTGCCGGCTGGAAGGCGCTCGAATCGGTGCTGCCGCGCATGAAGGATGGCCGCCAGGCCTTCTTCCTGTTCCTGCCCGATGGCGAAGATCCGGACACCATCGTGCGCAAGGAAGGCGCCGAGGTCTTCAACGACCGCCTGAAGCAGGCCACGCCGCTGTCGCAGTTCTTCTTCGATGAACTGACCCGCGAGATCAACCTGGGCACGCTGGACGGCAAGGCCCGCCTGGCCGAGCGGGCCAAGCCGATGCTGGCGCAGATTCCCGACGGCGCCTTCGGCGACCTGATGAAGCAGCAGCTGGCACAGTTGACCGGGCTGGGGGCCGGCGCTGCCGCGCGTCCGGTGCCGACCAGCCGCCCGGCCCCCCGGCCGATCCAGCCGGTGGCCAAGCGCAGCCTCGTGCGCGGTGCCATCGCGGTACTGCTGCAGCAGCCCTCGCTGGCCCTGACCCTGGGCGGCCGCCACCACTTCCAGGGGCTGCGCCTGCCCGGCGTGGACCTGCTGCTGGACCTGCTGGCGCTGGTCGAACAGCGCCCGGACATCAGCACCGGCGCCCTGCTGGAGCACTTCGATGGCCGCGAAGAACAGGCCGCCCTGCACACCCTGGCCGCGCAGGTGCTGCCGGGCGATGAGGCCAAGTGGACCGAAGAACTGCACGACGCGGTGGCCCAGCTGGAAAAACAACTGTTGCAGCAACGTCTGGAAGAGCTGACCGCAAAGCAGCGCCAGCAGGGTCTGGACGATACTGACAAGTACGAACTGCGCGAGCTGCTCAAGGCCCGCGCCAGCCTGGGCCGCTGATGGCCGCGCAGGGCGATGACAGGACAGTCACCGGCCTGCTGCGACCGTCATGCCCGGGGTTTGCTGTGTGATCGCCCTTCCCCCTAGAGGAGCCTGTCCCCCATGACCCGCTGGTGGTCGCGCCTGCGACCGGACAATTTCACGCTGGCCCTGCTCAGCACGGTGCTGCTGGCCTCGCTGCTGCCAACCCACGGAGCCGCTGCCATCGTGCTGGACGATGTCACCGACGTCGCCATCGCCGCGCTGTTCTTCCTGCACGGCGCACGCCTGCCCCGCGAGGCCATCCTCGGCGGCATGCTGCACTGGCGGCTGCACCTGACCATCCTGGCCTGCACCTTCATCCTGTTCCCGCTGCTGGGACTGCTGTTCCACCCGCTGTCGGGCCGGCTGCTGACGCCGGAGCTGTACATGGGCGTGCTGTTCCTGTGCACGCTGCCCTCCACCGTGCAGTCGTCCATCGCCTTCACCTCGATGGCGCGCGGCAACGTACCGGCGGCAGTCTGTAGCGCATCGCTGTCGAGCATCCTGGGCGTGTTCCTGACCCCGCTGCTGCTGACGGCACTGGCCGGCACCCAGGGCGGCGTGCACGACCCGCTGCATGCCATCGGCGGCATCATGCTGCAGCTGCTGGTGCCGTTCGTGGCCGGCCACCTGCTGCGGCCGTGGATCGCCGGCTGGGTCGAGCGCCAGCGCGGGCTGCTGCGCTACACCGACCAGGCCACCATCCTGCTGGTGGTGTATTCGGCCTTCGGCGAAGCCGTGACCGAAGGGCTGTGGAGCAAGACCCCGCTGCTGTCACTGCTGGCCGTGGCGGTGGTGGCCGCGGTGCTGCTGGGTATCGCCATGCCCCTGATCGGCTTCATCGCCCGTGGCCTGCGCTTCAACCGCGAGGACCGCATCGCCATCGTGTTCTGCGGCTCCAAGAAGAGCCTGGCCACCGGCGTGCCGATCGCCAAGGTCCTGTTCGCCGGGGGCAGCCTGGGCGCGATCGTGCTACCGGTGATGATCTACCACCAGATCCAGCTGATCGTCTGCGGCGTGATCGCCCAGCGTTACGGGCGGGAAGCAGCGGCACAGGCCGTGGAACAGCACACGCCCTGAGCAGAACCACGCGGCCCCGGGAACACCCACCCGGGCCCGTAGATCCACGCCATGCGTGGATGGGGCGGCCCCGGATATCGTCCGGGCTCACCTGGCCTCGCCCTGCCCCCCGTAGATCCACGCCCTGCGTGGATACCGACGCACCTCACAGCCAGGGCAGGATCCAGTGATCCACCAGCAGGAACGCGAACAGGGCCATCAGGTAGACGATGGACCAGTGGAACATCTTCATCGAGAAGAATTCATCCGGCGGGTTCTGCATGCGCCAGGCGTACCAGAGGAACACCGCGTTGAGCACGATCGCCCCGCCCAGGTAGAACGCACCGCTCATGCCCACCAGGTACGGCACCACGCACACCAGGGCCAGTACCAGCGAATAGGCCAGGATCTGCCGGCGCGTATGCACCACACCGTGGGTCACCGGCAGCATCGGGATCTTGGCCTTGGCGTAGTCCTCGCGGCGGAAGATCGCCAGGGCCCAGAAGTGCGGCGGGGTCCAGATGAAGATGATCAGCACCAGCAGCGATGAATACGCCCAGTCCGATGGGCCCTGCATGCCGGTGATCGCCGCCCAGCCCAGCATCGGCGGCATCGCGCCGGCCAGGCCGCCGATGACGATGTTCTGCGAGGTCGCGCGCTTGAGGTAGACGGTGTAGACCACCGCATAGCCGATCAGCGAGGCGAAGGTCAGCACCGCGGTGATGAGGTTGACCCACAGCACCAGGATGGCCATCGACAGCACGATCAGCACGCCGGCAAACACCAGCACCTGCCACGGCTTGACCTTGCCCACCACCAGCGGCCGCCACGAGGTACGCGCCATCTGCGCGTCGATGTGGGCATCGAGCAGCTGGTTGATCGCCGCCGCCGCCGAAGCGGCCAGCCAGATGCCCAGGAAGCCCAGTGCGCCCAGGCGCAGCTGCTCCGCGCTGGGCATGCCCGGGATGGCCAGCACCATGCCCACCAGCGCGGTGAACACGATCAGGGCGACGACCTTGGGCTTGGTCAGGTCCCAGTACTGGCGATAGTTGGAAAACATGGAATCAGTCCGGGGCACGCAGGCGGGCCAGCAGGCTGACCAGCACGAACAACAGGGCAACGGCCACGCCGTTGTGCATCACCGCTACTTCCAGCGGCAGGGCCAGCTTCACATTGAGGATGCCCAGGCTGACCTGGGCCACCAGCAGCAGCACCAGGGCTGCGGCCCAGCAGCGCATGCTGGGCAGGCGGAACAGGCGCAGGCCCAGCCACAGCAGGTAGGCGGCCACCACGATCGCGAACAGGCGGTGCGCCATCTGGATGGCGATGCGCGAGGCCCCATCGAGCACGCCCCCTTCGTAATCCACGCCGATGCCACGCCACAGGGTGAAGCCTTCGACGAAGTTGTGCTGCGGCCACCACTGGTTGGCACAGCGTGGGAAGTTGTCCAGCGACAGGCTGCCGCCGCCGCAGGCCAGCGCGGCGTAGTTGGCGCTGACCCAGCCGCCCAGGGCGATCTGGGTGACCAGCACCGCCACGCCGATGCGCAGCAGCCATTTCAGCTTGGGCGCCTCGGCCAGTGTGATCGGCAGGTGGGTCGCGCGCCAGGCCATCCAGGCCAGCAGCGCGAACATCAGCATGCCGCCCAGCAGGTGGCCCATCACCACGATGGGCTTGAGCAGCAGGGTGACCGTCCACATGCCCAGCAGCGCCTGGAAAATCACCACCGCCAGGGTCAGCACCGCCGCGCGCGCCAGGTCGATGTTGCTCCAGCGCAGCGCGGCGATCAGCAGTATCGCCTCGCCGATCAGCGCCAGCGCACTGGCCGTTCCGTGCCAGCCGGCCATGTACAACGGTATGCCGGCGGCCACCAGCACGCAGGCGGTGACGACCGCCGTGCTTCCAAAACGCCGCTTGCGGGTGGCCAGCAGGGCCAGGGTGAGGATCTCGATGCCCAGTGCGCCGGCCAGGAAGCGGTGCACCTGTTCACGCCAGGCCTTGTGCGTTTCCAGCGGGCGGATCTCGGCGGCCGGGTGGCCGACGGTTTCCTCGATGTGCTGCGGCCAGGTGGCACGGCCATAGCAGGTCGGCCAGTCCGGGCAGCTCAGGCCGGCGTCGGACAGGCGAACGAACGCACCGAACATGATCGTGCTCGCCGTCATGATCATGGCGAACCAGGCCAGGCGGTGGAAATTTCGCTGCAGCGCCGGGCGCGCGGAAAGGCTCATCAAACAGGACTCACTTCAGTTTCAGCAACGTGGCCAGGTCCTTGCGCAGGCCCCCCAGATCACTACCGGGGGCATGGCGCATGATCACGAAGCCATTCGGATCGACCACGTAGACCGGCAGGCCGGCGGGGTCATCGACGCCGGGCAGCGCCGCGCGCAGCGCCGGTGCGGGAGCCAGCGCACGCAACGCAGGCAACGGGGCGATGGCCGCCGGTGGCGTGCCCAGCCACAGGATCTCCACATTATCGGCGTTATGGCCGAACAGCTGCCACATCTTCGCCAAGCCCTGCGACAAAGTGACGCACTGTGCATCGCACTGCGCGCCGGGGGCGACCAGCACGCGCCAGACCTTGTGCTCGCCTCCGGTCCAGGCATAGGGCTGGCCGGTGGCCAGCCGTGGCGGCTGCCCGCGCAGGTCCACCGGGGGCTGCAGCAGCTGGCCCACGTTGCGGTGCCCGGCCGGCTGCCAGCCGGAAAAGCGCAGCACCCCGGCCAGCGCCATCGCACCGAAGAACACGGCAAACAGCAGCAGCAGGGTACGGCGGCCAGTGCCGCGCGCGGGGGACTGCGGGGACGAGGCTGCATTCATGGGCACGATTTTCTCATGGTTGGGTACAAGGATGCCGCCGGCACTACCTGGCCGCGCGGCGGCGGCGCCATTCCAGCACCAGCGCAACGACCAGCACGGTCAGTGCCAGGCCGAACCACTGCACGGCATAGCCCAGGTGGCGCTCGGGCGGCAGGGTGTTGGGCAGCAGTTCCAGATCGCGCTCGTCGCCGAAGGGCAGTGCCGGGTCCAGGCGCAGCACGCGGTCGGGCAGCCCCGGCACCCCCAGCACGGCGGCCAGGCCCGGTGCCGGCAGGCGGCTGGCCAGCCATTGCCCGGTTCCCGTGCCGGGCACGAACGCCGGCCCCAGCGCCAGCCCCGGGGCAGGGGCCGGAGCCAGCAGGCCCCGCACGGCCACCGGTGATGGCGGCGCGGGAGGGTGCGGCAACTGCCGGTCCGCCGGCAGCGCGCGCCAGCCCAGGTCGGCCAGCACCAGCGCACCACTGTCGCTGCGGAACGGACGGTAGATCTTCACCCCGGCGCGGCCGTGCCGTATCTGGTTGTCCAGCAGCACCACCCCGGGCAGGAAACGGCCGTGGTCGGCCACCCCGTGCAGCGGCCCGGCCGCGGCCAGCGCCTGCTGCAGTGGCATCACCCGGGCAAGGGCCGGGCCCTGCGCATCCAGCAGGGCCTGCTTGGCCTGCATGCGCTGCAGCTGCCAGCCGCCCAGGGCACTGAAACCGGCCATCGCCAGCAGCGCCGCCGCCCACCCGATCACGCGCGTGTGCTGGCGCATCATGACAAGTCCGTGCAAACACGGTCAGATAGGCGCCACCACCCTGCCACCGAGCCCTGCATGAGCGATTCGCTGAAGACCCTGCTGGTTATCGCGTTTCTGATCGTCATCATCTGGAACCTGGGGGCCGGCCTGTACTACCTGCTGGTCGACCGCGGGCAGACCAAGCGCACGGTGAACGCATTGACCCGGCGCATCGCGCTGTCGGTGGCGCTCATCGTGCTGGTGGTCATCGGCATCTATACGGGGTGGATCAAGCCGCATGGCATCGGCGGCTGACGCCGCCGCGCCGCGTGCTCAGAGCACGTAGACGAACAGGAACAGCATCAGCCACACCACATCGACGAAGTGCCAGTACCAGGCCGCCGCTTCGAAACCGAAGTGGTTGTCGCGGGTGAAGTGGCCCTTGGCCGAGCGCAGCCACATCACCACCAGCATGATCGTGCCCAGCAGCACGTGCGCGCCGTGGAAGCCGGTCAGCATGAAGAAGGTGGACCCGTAGATGCCCGAGCCCAGGGTGAGGTTGAGTTCCTTGTAGGCGTGGATGTATTCCTCGGCCTGCAGGGTCAGGAAGAAGGCACCCAGCAGCACGGTCAGCCCCAGCCAGACCAGCAGCTGGCGGCGGTGGCCGGCCTTGAGCGCATGGTGGGCGATGGTCAGGGTGATGCCGGAGGTGAGCAGGATCAGCGTGTTGATCAGCGGCAGGCCCCAGGCCGGAATGGTCTGGAAGTGGCCGCCGATGGCACCGGGGCCGTTGGTCGGCCAGGCCGCCGAGTAACCGTCCCACAGCAGTTCATTGGTCATCACCCCGTCGCCCTCGCCGCCCAGCCACGGCAGCCCCAGCGTGCGGGTGTAGAACAGCGCGCCGAAGAACGCACCGAAGAACATCACCTCGGAAAAAATGAACCAGACCATGCCCATGCGGAACGAGCCGTCCACCTGGCGGTTGTAGTGCCCGGCCTGCGACTCGCGCACCACATCGCTGAACCACCAGAACAGGGTCAGCACCAGCATCACCAGGCCGGCATAGAAGGTCCATTTTCCCCACCCGGCATCGTTGAGCCAGCTGGCCACCCCGACCATGGTGACCATCATCGCGATGGAACCGACGAACGGCCATCGGCTGTGGCTGGGGACGAAGTACACGTTGGCATCGGTCGGCGGCTGGGCCATGGTCGGTGTCCTCAGGGAGCGGCGTGCACGGCCAGCGGTGCGGCGGCCGGAGCCAGCCGCGCCGACAGCGCGTCGTTCTTGTAGAAGGTGTAGGACAGCGTGATCGTCTTGATTTCCGGCGGCAGGTCCGGGTCGACGATGAAGCGCACGGGCATGTCGCGTTTCTCGCCGGCCTGCAGGGTCTGCGCGGTGAAGCAGAAGCATTCGGTCTTGCTGAAGTACCCCGATGCACGCGCCGGCGCCACCGAGGGCACCGCGCTGCCCACCAGGGCGGCATCGCTGTCGTTGCGGGCGAAATACAGCGCCTCGTTGAGCTCGCCGGGCACCACATCCATCGTCAGCTGCTCGGGGTGGAAGGCCCAGGGCAGCTTCGAGTTCACCCCGCCATCGAATTCCACCCGCACGGTGCGCTTGCCGGCGGCTGCCGCTGCACTGGCCTGCGCCCCCGGGCCGCGCTCCAGGCGCACGCCAAAGACCTTCTCGCAGGCGATGCGGTACAGCGGCACCAGCGAGAACGTCAGCAGGAACACCGCCACGGCCACGCCGATCAGCCGTGGCAGGCCCGCGTGGCGCGACGGCGTGCTGGCCGGGGTATCACTCATCGCCCGACCACCCCGCTGAGGATGAAGCCGACGTAGACCAGCAGGGCCACGCCGCCCACCCACAAGGCGGTGCGACGGGCACGCTGGCGCTGCTGGTGCTGCAGCCCGGCCATGCCCGGCGGCGTGGGGGCCTGTGCCGCGCTTTCAGCCGTACGTGGCTCGGCTCTGCACGGAATGATCGGGCTTTCGTTATGCATGCCCCACCTCAATGCGTGATGTCATCGTGGGCCAGGTCGCCCGGGCGGATCGTCGGCGGCGTGGTGAAGGTATGCGCCGGTGCCGGCGACGGCACCGTCCACTCCAGGCCGCGCGCGCCCTCCCAGGAACGGGCCTCGGCCTTTTCACCGTTGCGCAGCGAAGACAGCAGGATCGCCGCCATCATGAACGGGGTGACGAACATGCCGAACGCACCGATGGAGCTGATCAGGTTCCAGTCGGCGAAGGCCACCGAATAGTCGGGAATGCGGCGCGGCATGCCGGCCAGGCCCAGGAAGTGCTGTGGGAAGAACAGCAGGTTGACGAACACGATCGACCACCAGAAGTGCACCTTGGCCCACTTTTCGCTGTACATGCGCCCGGTCCACTTCGGCCACCAGTAGTACACCGCGGCGATCAGCGCGAACACTGCGCCGGTCACCAGCACGTAGTGGAAGTGGGCCACGACGAAGTAGGTGTCGTGGTACTGGAAATCAGCGGCCACGATGGCCAGCATCAGGCCGGAGAAGCCACCGATGGTGAACAGGATCACGAACGCCACCGACCACAGCATCGGCGCTTCGAAGGTCAGCGAACCGCGCCACATCGTGCTGACCCAGTTGAACACCTTCACCCCGGTCGGGATGGAGATCAGCATGGTGGCGAACATGAAGTAGATCTCGCCGCCCAGCGGCATGCCCACGGTGAACATGTGGTGGGCCCAGACGATGAACGACAGGAAGGCGATGGCCGCCGTGGCGTAGACCATCGCCTGGTAGCCGAACAGCGGCTTGCGGCTGAAGGTCGGGATGATCTCGCTGACCACGCCGAAGGCCGGCAGGATCATGATGTAGACCTCCGGGTGCCCGAAGAACCAGAAGATGTGCTGGAACATCACCGGGTCACCGCCACCGGCGGCATTGAAGAAGCTGGTGCCGAAGAACTTGTCGGTCAGCAGCATGGTCACCGCACCGGCCAGCACCGGCATCACCGCGATCAGCAGGAAGGCAGTGATCAGCCAGGCCCAGCAGAAGATCGGCATCTTCAGCAGGTCGATGCCCGGCGCCCGCATGTTCAGCACGGTGGCGATGATGTTGATCGCGCCCATGATCGAACTGATGCCGGCCACGTGGATGGCGAACACGGTGAAGGCCACGTTGTAACCGCCCTGCAGCGACAGCGGCGGGTACAGCGTCCAGCCACCGGCCGGCGCGCCACCGGGCAGGAAGAAGGTCAGCAGCAGCAGGCTGAAGGCCACCGGCAGCAGCCAGAACGACCAGTTGTTCATGCGCGGCAGGGCCATGTCCGGCGCGCCGATCTGCATCGGGATCATCCAGTTGGCCAGGCCGACGAAGGCCGGCATCACGCCGCCGAAGATCATCACCAGCGCATGCACGGTGGTCATCTGGTTGAAGAATTCAGGCTTGACGAACTGCAGGCCCGGCTGCGCCAGCTCGGCGCGGATCACCACGCTCATCGCCGCGCCGATGATGAACATGATGAAGCTGAAACCCAGGTACAGCGTGCCGATGTCCTTGTGGTTGGTCGAGAAGAACCAACGCTCGAAAAAGCCCTGCTGGTGACCGTGGTGGTCGTCGTGCCCAACTGCCGAGTGCGCCATCGCAAAACACCTCTCAGAATCGGTTGTCGCCACGGCCGCGACGCGGCCGTGGGCTTCACATCACGCGCCGGCGGCGGCAGTGGCAGGCGCGCTGCCAGCCTCGGCGGCCGCCGGTGCTGCCGGCGCCTCGCCCGTCGGTGCCGCCGGTTCGGCAGGTGCCGAGGGGGGTGCAGGCGCGGCCGGCGGTGCAGGTTTGCGCTGCGCCAGCCACTGCTTGAAGTCTTCCTTGGACACCGCCTCGACCACGATCGGCATGAAGCCGTGGTCCTTACCGCACAGCTCGGCACACTGCCCGCGGTAGACGCCCGGTGTCTCGATGTTGGTCCAGGCCTCGTTGATGAAGCCGGGGATGGCGTCCTGCTTCCAGCCCAGCGCCGGCACCCACCAGGCATGGATCACGTCATCGGAGGTGATGACGAAGCGCACCTTGGTGTCCACCGGCAGCACCAGGCGGTTGTCCACGTCCAGCAGGTAGTGCGGGTGGCTGTCGCGGGTGGGGACCTTGCCGCTCTGCCGCATGCGGTCCGATTCACGGTCCAGGCGGCTGGTGAAGGCCACGTTCTCGCCCAGGTACTCGTACTTCCACATCCACTGGTAGCCGGTGACCTTCACCGTCATCTCGGCATCGCGGGTGTCGTACATCTTGATCAGGTTGGCCGTGGCCGGCCAGGCCATGACGATCAGGATGACCACCGGGATCACCGTCCAGATCACTTCGGCCCGGGTGTTGTGGCTGAAGGTGGCCGGCACCGCCCCCTTGGATTTGCGGAACTTGAACATGGCATAGGCCATCGCGCCGAACACGATCACGCCGATCACCGTGACCACGATCAGCGAGAACAGGTTCGATTCCCAGGCCAGGCGCGAGGTCTGGGTGACCCCCTTGCCCATGTTCAGCTGCCACGGCTTGGGATCGGCCGCCTGGGCCCACGCCAACGCCGGAACCATTCCCCCGGCCACCAGGGCGGTGACCGCTGCAACGCACTTCGTGCCCCACCTGCTGCTTTGCTTCATTGCCTAGACCCTTGACGTCGTCGGTGGCCGCCATCGCTGGCGGCGAGCAAGCTTTCAAGTGCTTCTACGAGCATCTGGCGTTCGGCCGGCGCGAGGAAACTCCCCACCTCCACCTGCCGGCCGCTGGACGCAAGCCGGACCCTCGTGCCGTCGATGAGCAGGCGCACCCAGTGCGGGTGGGCCCGGAACACCGGCGACCCGCCGGCGGTGGGGATGACCTCCACACACGCCGGTACTACCCGGATCTCCTCCTGCCGTTCGCCGCTGCGCCACAAGGCACGCAACGCGGCTGCCAGCAGGAGGCTGTACAGCAGCGCGAACAGGGGAGCGAATGCATTGCCGGCCAACCAGCCCAGGCCGGCCACCAGCCACATCGCTCCCGTCAACACGGCAAACAACAGGATGAACTGCCGGGCATCAAGCGCCCGTGGGGGACGCAGCCGCAGTTGCGTACCTGACCCATCCGGAGCTGGAAGCACCTCGATCATGTCGCAACCGCGTTCCTGCCGCGGGAAACGATTCGATGGTAGCCCTGCCTTCCAACCAGCCGCAAGGGTTCATTCACACTTTCAGCCATGTTGCAATACAGCATGGCACCGTCGGCCGATTTGCCGAATTCTGCACAATACTGGCCCGACATCCTGAACGCGCGGAATCGCCCGGCCACAAAGGGATCCCAGCCTTCACGAAGGTGGCTGCGGGACGCTACCGGACCGCCAAAAAATGATTAAAATCGCCAAGTTTTCCACGGGCCCCTTCGGCATGAACGCACCTTCGTCCCCTACTCACGCCAGCGCGTCACCGGCGCTGCTGTCACCGGAACTGCCGGCCTCTCCCACCCCGTTCCGCCAGGCCATCACCGATGCCTGGCTGAAGGATGAAACCCAGCACGTGCGCGAACTGCTGGCCCAGGCCCGCCTGCCGGCCGACGAGCAGGCGAAGGTGCAGGCGCTGGCCGCCGACCTGGTCGGCCGGGTGCGCGTGCGCGCCAAGGACCAGGGCGCGATCGAAGCCTTCATGCGCCAGTACGACCTGGGCAGCGAAGAAGGCGTGCTGCTGATGTGCGTGGCCGAAGCCCTGCTGCGCATTCCGGACCAGGAGACCGCCGACAAGCTGATCCGCGACAAGCTGGCCGACGCCGACTGGGAAAAGCACCTGGGCGGCAGCGATTCGGTGCTGGTCAACGCCTCCACCTGGGGCCTGATGCTCACCGGCAAGCTGGTGCAGATCAACGACGCCACCCGTGCCGATGCCCCGGGCGCCTTCAAGCGCCTGGTCGGCCGCGTGGGTGAACCGGTGGTGCGCCTGGCCGTGCGCCAGGCGATGAAGATCATGGGCCACCAGTTCGTCATGGGCCGCACCATCAGTGAAGCGCTGGCGCGCTCGCACAAGGGTGACAACGCCAGCTACCGCTACTCCTTCGACATGCTGGGCGAAGGCGCGCTGACCATGAAGGACGCGCTGCGCTACCTGGAGGACTACCGCCGCGCGATCCATGCCATCGGCGGTGACCACAAGGCACGTGGCGGCCGTCCCGACGGCGACGTCAACAATGCACCGGGCATCTCCATCAAGCTGTCGGCGCTGTACCCGCGCTACGAGCACGCCAAGCGCGAGCGCGTGCTGGCCGACCTGGTGCCGGGCGTGCTGGAACTGGCCCAGCTGGCCAAGAGCTACGGCATCGGCTGCACGGTCGACGCCGAAGAAGCCGACCGCCTGGAGCTGTCGCTGGACATCATCGAGCGCGTGTTCTCCGACGCCTCGCTGGCCGGCTGGGATGGTTTCGGTGTGGTCGTGCAGGCCTACCAGAAGCGTACCCCGTACACGATCGACCACCTGGCCGACATGGCCCGCCGCAACGGCCGCCGCCTGCAGGTGCGCCTGGTCAAGGGCGCCTACTGGGATGCGGAGATCAAGCGCGCGCAGATCGAAGGCTACCCGGGCTACCCGGTGTTCACCCGCAAGCAGAACACCGACGTGTCCTACCTGGCCTGCGCCAAGCGCCTGTTCGGCCATGCCGATGCGATCTACCCGATGTTCGCCACGCACAACGCGCACACCATCGCCGCGGTGCGCAGCATCGCCCAGGGCGGCGTGTACGAGCACCAGAAGCTGCACGGCATGGGCGATGACCTGTACGCCGAAGTCGTGCCGGCCGACCGCCTAAGCCTGCCGTGCCGCGTGTACGCGCCGGTCGGCTCGCATGAGGACCTGCTGCCGTACCTGGTGCGCCGCCTGCTGGAAAACGGCGCCAACTCCAGCTTCGTCAACCGCATCACCGACGAGCGCGTGCCGATCACCGACCTGATCCGCGATCCGGTCGAGATGGTCGCCGCGTTCGATTCGATCCCCCACCCGAAGATCCCGCTGCCGGTCGACCTGCTGCGCAGCCAGAACCACGACAGGAAGAACTCCATGGGCGCCAACCTCGCCAACGACAACGAACTGCGCGCCCTGGCCGAGCAGCTCAACGCCGCCATCAAGCCGTGGGCCGCCGCACCGCTGGTGCCGGGCGCCGCCCCGGCCGGTGCCAGCCAGCCGGTCACCAACCCGGCCGATACGCGCGAGGTGGTCGGCCAGTGGCAGGCCGCCGATGCGGCCACCGTGCAGAAGGCCCTGGCCAATGCCGTAGCCGCGCAGCCGGCCTGGAACCGCACCCCGGCCGCCAGCCGCGCCAGCATCCTGGAACACGCCGCCGACCAGCTCGAAGCGCGCATGCCCGAGTTCATGGCCCTGTGCGTGAAGGAAGCCGGCAAGAGCCTGCCCGACAGCGTTGCCGAAGTGCGCGAAGCGGTCGATTTCCTGCGCTACTACGCCAAGCAGGCGCGCGAGCAGTTCGGCCATGCCGAGAAGCTGCCCAGCCCGACCGGTGAATCCAACGAACTGCAGCTGCACGGCCGTGGCGTGTTCGTCTGCATCAGCCCGTGGAACTTCCCGCTGGCCATCTTCCTGGGCCAGGTCGCCGCCGCGCTGGCGGCCGGCAACAGCGTCATCGCCAAGCCGGCCGAGCAGACCAACCTGATCGGCTATTACGCGGTGAAGCTGCTGCAGGATGCCGGCGTGCCGGCCGAGGTCGTGCAGTTCCTGCCGGGCGACGGCGCCACCGTCGGCGCCGCGCTGACCGCCGATGCGCGCGTGGCCGGCGTGGCCTTCACCGGCTCCACCGACACCGCCCGTGCGATCAACCGCGCGATGGCCGCCCGTGATGCCGCCATCGGCGTGCTGATTGCCGAGACCGGCGGCCAGAACGCGTTCATCGCCGACTCCTCGGCGCTGCCGGAACAGCTGGTCAAGGATGCGATCGGCTCGGCCTTCACCTCCGCCGGCCAGCGCTGCTCGGCCGCACGCGTGCTGTTCGTGCAGGACGACATCGCCGACAAGGTGATGACCATGCTGGCCGGTGCGATGAAGGAACTGAAGGTCGGCAACCCCGGCCTGCTGTCCACCGACGTCGGCCCGGTGATCGACGCCGACGCGCTGCAGATCCTGCAGGACCATGCCGTGCGCATGGACCGCGAAGCCCGCCTGATCGCCGCCGCCGAGCTGTCGGCCGAAGCGGCCAACGGCACCTTCTTCGCGCCGCGCGCCTATGAACTGAAGGACCTGGGCCAGCTGCACAAGGAAATCTTCGGGCCGGTCCTGCACGTGATCCGCTGGAAGGCCGACCAGCTCGATGCGGTGATCGACCAGATCAACGCCACCGGCTACGGCCTGACCCTGGGCGTGCACTCGCGCATCGACGAGACCGTGGACCGCATCGCCAACGGCGTCCATGTCGGCAACGTCTACGTCAACCGCAACCAGATCGGTGCGGTGGTGGGCGTGCAGCCGTTCGGCGGCCAGGGCCTGTCCGGCACCGGCCCGAAGGCTGGCGGCCCGCACTACCTGCTGCGCTTTGCCACCGAAAAGACGGTGACGGTGAACACCACCGCCGCCGGCGGCAACGCCTCGCTGCTGACGCTGGGCGACTGATACACCCCCTCCCCTTCCACGGGTGCTGCAGCAACACGGAAAAACCCCGCGAAAGCGGGGTTTTTCTTTACATGGCGCTGTACAGGACGGTGCGGGGTCAGCGCACCTCGCTACGCATCAGATGCCGCCAGTGGCGCAGCGCCACCAGCGCGTTGATCCAGAAGCCGATGTACAGGATCGACGTCAGGTGCAGGCCGCGGCTGTAGTACAGCGGCACCGCGATGGTGTTGACCAGCAGCCACACCCACCACGATTCCAGCTTGCGCCGCATCATCAGCACCTGCGCGATCACGCTCAGCACCAGCACCGCCGAATCGATGTAGGGCGCATAGGCATGGGTGAGCCGGGTCAGCATCCAGCCATAGCCGGAGGTGGCCAGCAGCGCCAGCGGCAGCAGCCAGGCCCATGCCCGCGCGCGCAGCGAGGTGATCGGCAGCGGTGCGCCATGGTCGCCGCGCAGCCATTGCCACCAGCCCAGCACGCTGATGGCGATGAAGAAGAACTGCAGCACCATGTCCGCGTACAGGTGCGAGCGTTCGAACACCAGCGCGAACAACCCGCAGCCGACAATGCCCATCCACCAGGTGTGCACGTTGTTGCGGCCGGCCAGCAGGATGGAACCGGCCACGGCGATGTTGGCGGCCAGCTCGAGCTGGAAGGGAGGGTCGGACAGGTTCATGCCCTATTGTCACCCGTGCCGCACGTGCAGCGCACGCCCGTGCGGCCGGGCCGGCCTCACTCGCTGGTGATGCTGTCGATCTCGTCGCTGAAGAGCAGGCTGTCGCCGCTGTAGCGCTCGAACTTGATGCGGCCGAAGCCGGGCGCATACCACGCCTCCACACGGCCACCCTCGACCGCAGCGGTCAGGTGGCAGGTGTCCTTGAAGGTACGCGGCGCATAGTCGATTTCGGTGTCCAGGTCCTGGAAGCCCACGAACGTGTAGTCACTGAAGCCGTCGTACTCCAGTTCCGATTCGCTGCCCTCACCGTGGTTCACCCGCGTGCCCTTGCCGGTGACGGTGAAGCGCTGGCCGGGCGTGGCGGTCGCCGGGAACGTCGGCGCAGGGTCGTAACGGTCGGTCATCATCGGCTTGCTGCCGTCGGCCCCCCACGCGGCGATGCCGTAGTGGACGGTCCCGAGCCGGCGACGGCCCGTGGTGTCATACAGGTTGGCCACGGTCATGCCGCTGCCGGAGGTCACCACGGCCAGCGCCGGTGCCTCGGCGAAGGTGGTCGCGACGATGCGGGTGTTCTCGCGCCCCACCGACCACGAGACCGACGGGTCCAGGCGGAAGCAGGCGGCGAAATCAGCGGCGGCCAGCGCCGGGGTGGCCACGCAGGCCAGCGAAGCGGTGGCCAGCGCGCGGCGGATCAGGATCGACATGTACAGCTCCTTGTCTATGCAATCTTCCGTGCGAAGACCGCACGGATGGCCGGCGATTGTAGCCGCCCGCTTCCTGCGGTGGGGCTGCCGGCTGCCGGACGATGGCTGCCGCCTGCGCGGCCGAACCGTGGCCCTCAACGCAGAAGGCCCCGCTTGCGCGGGGCCTTCCGGTTCAACTCAGGTCAAGCGCTGGATCAGAACTTGTACTGGAACGACGCCGCCAGCACGTCGCCACGCACCTTGTACTTGCCGGTCAGGGTGTTGCCCTGGTTGGTGGTGCTCGGCTTGATGTTCACGTTCGGATCGCTGGTGAACAGGTGGGTGTAACCGATGTTCCATTCGGTGTTCTGCGACGGGGTCCAGCCCACGCCCAGCGACAGCCACTTGCGGCTGGTATCGGGCACGCGCACGTCACGATGGGCGTCGGTGGTCGGGGTCTGGTCCAGGGCCACACCGCCACGCAGGGTCACGGTGTCGCTCAGCTTGAAGTCGGTGCCCAGCGACACGAAGGTGGTGTCGCGGTAGCCGAACTCCAGCACCGAATCCGGCTGGGAGGACGCGTAGTCGATGGTGACCTTGTCGAACGCGGTCTTCCAGGCGGTACGGGTGACATCACCCATCACGGTCCAGCGGTCGTTGATCTTGTGGGTCACGCTCAGGGTGGCCGAGGCCGGCATCGTCACCGTGGCCTTGCCGCTGGTGCTGATGAAGTTGCCCGGCTGCACCTGGGCCAGCACGGCGGCAGCCTGGCCCGGCACGGTGAAGGTCGCATCGCCGCCGGTGATCTTGTGCTCGACCTTGGAACGGTAGCTGATGCCGATGTGGGTGTTCTCGTCCGGGCTGAACAGGCCACCGACGGTGTAACCCACGGCATTGTTGTCGCCTTCGACCTTCAGGGTGCCGTCATGGCTGCCCGGGCGGAAGATCGGCAGGCGGGTCGGCAGCAGGGCCGTACCGAAGTCGATGTTGTTGCTCAGTTCGATGGTCAGGTGTTCGACGAACACCGACGCACCGAAGGACACGTACGGATTGACGTCATACGACGCGGCGAAGCCCAGGTCGATGGCCTTCAGGTCGGTCTTCAGACCGCTGTAGCGACCCACCCAACCGTTGTCGTATTCGGTCTTGAAGCCGAACGGTGCGGTCAGCGAGATGCCGAAGTGGGCCTTTTCACCGACCGGCATGTGGAAGTAGGCCGCCGGAACCGGGGCGATCATGCCGGCGTCGCCGCCGTTGCCGCCGGTGGCCGGGGTGCCGGCCGGGGTGCGACCGGTGCCCTTGAACTTGGCGCCGAAGCTGATGGCGCTGACGTCGCCCTGCAGCATGCGGCCATCGAGCTGGCGCATGCCGGCCGGGTTCACCGCGATGATGGAGGCGTCGCCCTCGGCGCTGCCGGAGCCGGCGAAGGCGCGGCCCAGGCCCTTGGCGCTGTTTTCCTTCAGCTGGAAGGCGGCGGCGTTGGCGTCGGCCGCAGCCAGGGCGCCGGCAACGCCGACGGCCAGCAGGGTGAGGCGGGCAATGGTGGAAGCGTTCTGCATCGTTTTTCTCTCCGGAAAGCGGTGATTGTGCTCTGCGTGCGCCTGCGTCACCGCCTGGCCAAGGGCCTTGCGGAACGCGCCGGATTCCCCTCCCGACATACGACGCCGTATGCGAGTATTACCCAGAGCTGTTAATGAAACAATAACAGCGGAGCGGGTTTCTCCCCCTAAAAGCTGAACACGACACAGACCGTCGGACCCGGTCGCGTTAGGCTACGCCCATGTTCGTTTCCCTCCCCTCGCGCAGGAAAGCCGCGGTGCGCTGGGCCACACCGCTGCTGTTCGCGGCGGTCTGGCTGGCCTTCGTCTGGTCGATCTCGCGACCGGACGACGCCCGCAGCAGCCTCTGGCTGGACTGGGGCGCGCTGTCCACCGGGCTGACCCAGCCCCGGGACTGGTGGGAAACCCTCAAGGACGGCAGCGTGCTGCGGTTGTTCACCGCCCTGTTCCTGCACGCCGACTGGTCGCACCTGCTGGGCAACCTGGTGTTCCTGCTGATCTTCGGCCTGCCCGCCGAGCGCGTGCTGGGGCCCTGGCGCCTGCTGCTGCTGTTCCTGGTCGGGGGGGCGGTATCGAACCTGGTGGCCATCTACACGATGGGCAGCCCGGACCAGATCATCATCGGCGCCAGTGGCGCGGTCTCGGCGCTGATCGGGGCCTACCTGGCCCTGTTCCCCGGCGCACGGCTGGGCGTGGTCATCCCGTTGGGCCTGTTCCTGGAATTCGTGCGCGCCCCGGCCTATCTGCTGATCGGCGTCTGGGCCGGGCTGCAGGTGGTATTCGCCTACATCGGCCCCAGTTTCGGCATGGTGGCCTGGTGGGCACACATCGCCGGGTTCGTGTTCGGCGTGGCCTACGGCGTCTACGTCCGCGCGGCCATTGCCCGGCGCCTGCGCAAGCGGCATGGGTTCTGAGCCGTCGGTTGGCAGAGTCGAGCTTGCCCGACGGCTTCATCGGTCTGGATACGCTCCGTCCACGGTGATGCCATAAGCGTCACTCGCGGCTGACCACCAGCGTGTTGTGGTGGGTGTCGAACAGCAGCGTTGCGCCGCCATCCAGCACCAGGAAGTACTCGAAGAACGGCAGCTCGCCGAGCAAAGGAATCACCTCGCTTGGCTCAAGTGCCCACAGAGGCCAGGGCGATGCGCGCTCGTCTGACGCCACCAGATAGATTTCTCCGCGCACGTCTGCCAACAGCGCGCGCAGGCAGGAAAGGCCTTCTTCACTGCCGTCATATTGAATCTCGCGATCCATCAAGGGCGCACCCGCCCACCAGAAGGTGCGGCGGGAATCTATCCCATGACGTGCGGCCAAAGCGTCCAACAGGAGGGAAGTCCGCTCCAACGGAAATGGCTCGCGTCCCAGCAGAGCGCTGATCGCAGTGACGAGGGTCGAATCGTCCATGCGCCGATTCTAGCGGCACAGCAACTGTGACCGCGTCGCCTTCCGGATGAGCAGAGTGGTCGCCGGGCGTTGCCCGGCGCTACCGTCACGGCTTGGCCGGCTCGGGCTTCGGTTCGGGCTTCGGTTCGGGCTTCACCTCGGGCTTCGGCTCGCTCTTCGGTTCCGGCTTGGCATCCGCCTTCGGTTCCGCCTTTGCCGCCGGCTTCTTCGCTGCCTTCTCCGCTTCGGCCTTGGCGGCTTCAGCCTTCAACCGTGCCGTCACCGAGCCGGGGTTCTTCAGTTCGGCCAGGGCATCGTTGATCGGGCCATCGCCCGGCAACACCGCCCCGGCGTGGTAGCCCTCGGCGCCTTCGTCATCACCGCGCAGGTGGCCCGGCAGGGTCGCTTCGCTGTAATCGCTCAGGCTCGCCGGCAGATCGTCATCGGCGGTGCCCGGCGCGGGCTTCAGTTCCACATCCGGCACGATGCCGGTGGCCTGGATCGACTTGCCACTGGGCGTGAAGTAGCGCGCCGTGGTCAGCTTGACCGAATCACCGTTGTCCAGCGGCAGCACGGTCTGCACCGAGCCCTTGCCGAAGGTACGGCTGCCGATCACGCGTGCGCGCTTGTTGTCGCGCAGTGCACCGGCCAGCACTTCGGACGCGCTGGCCGAACCGGCATCGGCCAGCACCATCACCGGCGCGCCTTTCAGCAGATCGCCCGGGGTCGCGTCGAAACGGGCATCGGAAATGCTGATGCGCCCGCGCGTGCTGACGATGTTGCCCTTCTCCAGCAGGTCATCGGCCACCTGCACCGCCGCGGTCAGCAGGCCGCCCGGGTTGCTGCGCAGGTCAAGCACCAGCCCTTTGAGCTGGCCACCGGCCTGCTTCTGCAGCTGCTGCACGTGCTTCTGGAAATCGGCACCGGTGTCGGCCTGGAAGGTACTCAGGCGGATGTAGCCATAGCCCGGTTCCAGCATGCGGCTGCGCACGCTGGTCACACGGATCGTCTGCCGGGTCAGCGACACGTCGAACGGCTTCTCGCGGCCGGTGCGGACGATGGTCAGCACCACCTTGCTGCCGGCTTCACCCCGCAGCGGCTCACTGGCATCGATGGCGCTGATCGGCTTGCCGTCGATGGCGATGATCAGGTCACCGGCCAGGATGCCGGCCTTGGCCGCCGGCGTGTCATCGATCGGCGAGATGACCTTCAGGCTGCTGTTGTCCGGCTGCTGCTGCAGCTCCACGCCGATGCCTTCGTAGGCGCCATTGGCCTGTTCGTCGAACGCCTCCGCATCTTCCTTGTTGAAGTAGGTGCTGTGCGGGTCCAGGTCCAGCAGCAGGCCGCGCACGGCCGACTGCATCAGCTTGTTGTCATCGACCGGATCGACATACGCCGCACGTACCGCGTTGTAGACCGCCACGAAGCGCCGGATGTCTTCCAGCGGCACCTTCGAGGTGACCGCCTCTTCGCTGCTGGCCGCCTGCCCGGTCGCAGGCGCGGCCGGCGCGGTCTGCTGCGCCCAGGACAGCGCCGGCAGCAGGGCCAGCAAGAGGGTGGCGGTTCGGGCTACGCGCATGAAGCACTCCTGTCGACGTTGGCAGTCACGCCATGGGGGCGTGCGGCGATTATGCGCGAATCGACAGTAAATTCCCGTTGAACCTGCCCGCCTGGCGGGCAGGAAGATTCAGCGGCGCTGCAGCCAGCTGTCCGGGTTGACCGGCTGGCCGTTGCGGCGCAGTTCGAAATACAGCGCCGTCACGCCCTGTCCACCGGAATTGCCGACCTTGGCCACGGCATCGCCGCGCTTGATGCGCGCGCCGGCATCCTTGAGCAGCGTGTCGTTGTGCGCGTACAGGCTCATGTAGCCGTTGCCGTGGTCAACGATCAGGATCATGCCGTAGCCGGTCATCCAGTCGGAGAACACCACCGTACCGTCAGCCACCGCGGTGACGGTACTGCCGGCCGGCGCGCCGATCAGCACACCACTGCTGGTGCGGCCGTCCGGCAGCTTGCCGCCATAGCGGGCCAGCAGGTTGCCCGACAGCGGCCAGCCCAGTCCGCCGACCTTTGGTGCCGGGGCCGAAGCCACCTGCGGGGGCACCTTGGTGGCCTTCGGCGGCGCGCGGCCTGCGGCAGCCGCCTGGGCCGCCGCCTTGTCCGCAGCGGCCTTCTCGGCGGCGGCACGCCTGGCCGCAGCACGACGCTCGGCCTCGGCCCGGGCCGCCGCCGCACGCAGGTTGGCCAGCAGCGTTTCCAACGCCTGCGCATCCTGGCCCAGCGCTTTCTCGCGGTCGGCCTTGTCCTTGAAACGCTCGTCCAGGCTGGCCACGGTCTTCGCACGCGCGGTGCGGTCGGCGGCCAGCGAGGCGGCCTGCTGCCGCTGCTGCTGGTGGGTGGACTGCAGCTGCTGCTGGCGCTCGCCGATCTGGGACTGCAGGGTCTCCAGCTCCTTGAGGTCGGCGGTCAGCGTGCCGATGCGTTCGGCACGTTCCCGCTGCAGGTAGCGGTGGTAGGCCAGCGCCCGGTTGGCATCGGCCACGGTGTCCTGGGACAGCAGCAGCTTCAGCGGCGCATGGTTGCCCAGCTGGTAGGACGCCCGCAGCAGCCCGGCCAGGTCACGCCGCTGCTGGGCCAGGTTGCCCTGCAGTTCATCACGGCGACGCTGGGCATCGGCCAGGGCCTGGCTCTGCTCGCGCAGCGCCGCCTCGGTCTGGGCCAGGACGCGGCCGGTGCGGGCCACCTTTTCATCGGCCTCGCGCAGCTGCCGCGACGCTTGGCCACGCTGGCCCTCGATCTCACGCCGTTCCTGCGCCACGCCCTTCAGTTCGTTGCGCAGCTTCTGCAGCTTGCGCTCGGTATCGCGCTGGTTCTGCTGTGCGCTGCCCGGCACCGGCAGGGCCAGGCCCAGGGCGATGCCCAACAGCAGCAGACGGCCCCCGCGCAGGACGCGATTGTTATCTCGGCGTGATGGCAACATGTTGTCGCGCAAGGGCTTTCCAGTGACTTCAGGCAGGTGCGGATTGCAGTGATGCATGGTGACATCTCCACAGGCGGCCTGCCAGCCGCGCACCACCGGGAGACGCCCCATGAAACGCCATTCCATTCCAGTGCTGGTCGCCCTGCTGCTGGCCACCGCCCCCGCCCTGGCCCAGCAGAGCCTGAGCAAGGTCAATGGCAGCATCACCGCCGAAAGTGGCCAGCGCTACGGCAAGCTGGACACCGTCAACGGCAGCATCAAGGTTGGCGAAGGCAGCGAGACCGGCGACATCGAGACCGTCAACGGCGGCATCCGCATCGACGATCGCGCCCGCACCGGCTCCATTTCCACGGTCAACGGCAGCGTGCGCCTGGCGCGCGAGGTCATCGCCAGCGGCGGCATCGAGACCGTCAACGGCAGCATCTTCAGTGATCGCGGCGGCCAGATCCAGGGCGGCCTGGAAACCGTCAATGGCGGTATCGGCCTGGTCGAGAGCCAGGTCCGCGGCGATATCGAGACCGTCAACGGCGATATCACGGTCGGCATCGGCTCACAGGTCGATGGTGGCATCCGCGTCCGCAAGCCCAGCTTCAGCCTGTCACTGACCGCCACCCGCAAGCCGCGCATCATCATCGGCCCCAACGCCACGGTCAGCGGCAGCCTTGTCTTCGACCGCGAAGTGGTGCTCTACGTGCACCGCACCGCGAAGATCGGCGCGGTCACCGGCACGCAGCCGGTGCCGTTCGACAGCGAAACGGCCCCCACGGATTGATCATCCACGGACCGGCCGCGCGGCCGGCCCTTTTCCAGGAAACAACGATGCCCCGCAAACTTCTTCTGTGCCTGGCCGCCGCGGCCGCGCTCAGCGCCTGCAAAGGCCAGGACACGCCCGCTCCGGCACCGGCCGATGGCACCGCCAGCACCGCCCCGGCCCACAGCTTCTCGCCGGAAATCAACGCTGCCGACTTCGGCGAACTGGTCAAGACCCTGTCTTCGGACGCCTTCGAAGGCCGTGCCCCCGGCAGCCAGGGCGAGGAGCTGACGGTCAACTACATCCGCGACCAGATGCAGCGCATCGGCCTGCAGCCCGGCAATGGCGACAGTTGGTTCCAGGACGTGCCGATGACCGAAACCACCGCCGATGAATCGACGGTGCTGAAGATCACCCAGGGCGGCAAGACCACCGAGCTGAAGTTCGGCACCGACATGGTGGTGGGCACCCGTACCGGCCAGGCCGAGGTGAAGGTCGATGCCAGCGACCTGGTGTTCGTCGGCTACGGCGTGGACGCGCCCGAGCAGAAGTGGAACGACTACGCCGGCCAGGACTGGAAGGGCAAGACGGTGGTGATGTTCGTCAACGACCCCGGCTTCCATGTGGGCGACGAGACACTGTTCGACGGCAAGCGCATGACCTACTACGGGCGCTGGACCTACAAGTTCGAGGAAGCCGCCCGCAAGGGTGCGGCCGCGGCGCTGATCGTGCACGACACGGCCGGCGCCTCCTATGGCTGGGACGTGGTGAAGAATTCCTGGGCCGGCCCGCAGTACGACCTGCCGGCCAAGGATGACGCCGAGCCGCGCCTGCCGGTGCAGGGCTGGCTGAGCGCCGACGCTGCCAAGGCGCTGTTCGCGGGTGCCGGGCTGGACCTGGCCCAGGCCTACAAGGACGCCAGCAAGCGCGGCTTCAAGCCGGTGCCGCTGAAGGCCACCGCCGCGGTGGACCTGAAGAGCCAGATCGCACAGAAGCAGTCGCGCAACGTGGTGGGCGTGCTGCCGGGCAGCAAGCGGGCCGACGAGGCCGTGCTGTACATGGCACACTGGGACCATCTGGGCAAGCACGAGGGCGAGACCGGCGACAACATCTACAACGGTGCCGTCGACAACGCGACCGGCGTGGCCGGCATCCTGGAGATCGCCGGCGCGATGGCCCAGCAGCAGCCCAAGCCGGAGCGTTCGGTGGTGTTCCTGGCCGTGACCCTGGAAGAATCCGGCCTGCTGGGTTCGAAGTACTACGTCGCCCACCCGACCTTCCCGCTGGACAAGATCGCCGGCGTGATCAACATCGATGCGATGTCCGTGGCCGGCCGCGCCAAGGACGTGACCGTGACCGGTTTCGGCAGTTCGGAGCTGGAAGACATCCTCAAGCCGCTGGCGGCTGCACAGGGCCGCACCCTGCACGGTGAGGGATCGGTACAGAGCGGCTTCTACTTCCGTTCGGACCACTTCAACTTCGCCAAGGCCGGCGTGCCGGCACTGTATGCCGATGGCGGCGAAGACCTGCGCGAGGGCGGCGTCGAGGCCGGCCGCAAGGCCGCCGAAGACTACGGCACGCACCGCTATCACAGCCCGAAGGACGAGTACGACCCGGCTACCTGGAAGCTGGATGGCACGGTGGAGGATCTGCAGCTGATGTATGGCGTCGGCAAGGAGCTGGCCGGTGGCGATCGTTGGCCGAACTGGTACGAAGGCAACCCGTTCAAGGCCGCCCGCGACGCGATGATGAAGGACAAGGCCCCGGCCAAGTGATGGCCAGGCGTTGGTGAACGCAAAGCGGCGCCCGCAAGGGCGCCGCTTTTTTTGTACGTGCCCCACCGGTAGCGCCAGGCCATGCCGGGCTGCGGTGTGTCCATATTCGGCAGGCAAAGAAAAACCCCGCTGCGTGAGCAGCGGGGTTTTGGGTGAAAACCCTGGCGATGACCTACTCTCGCATGGCTTGAGCCACACTACCATCGGCGCAGCTGCGTTTCACTTCCGAGTTCGGGATGGGATCGGGTGGGGCCACAGCGCTAATTTCACCAGGGAGACGGTTGCAGCGGCGCTTGCAGCGCCAGCTTCGCGATCTTGCCCTTGGGGCGGAAGGAACCCGGAAAATGCAGTGCCTTCACTTAATAAGAAAAACCCCGCTGCGTGAGCAGCGGGGTTTTTGGGTGAAAACCCTGGCGATGACCTACTCTCGCATGGCTTGAGCCACACTACCATCGGCGCAGCTGCGTTTCACTTCCGAGTTCGGGATGGGATCGGGTGGGGCCACAGCGCTAATTTCACCAGGGAGGCTTTTGGAGAGTCGCACTCGTCCCGATGGGACAAGGCGCCAGCCTCGCATAGTTCTTGTGACGTAGCGTGCACTTGGATGCTCTTACGACGCTGTCGTAAAGCCAAGGCAACTTGAGGTTATATGGTCAAGCCGCACGGATCATTAGTATCAGTTAGCTCAATGCATTGCTGCACTTACACACCTGACCTATCAACCACGTAGTCTACATGGTTCCTTTAGGGGGCTTGTGCCCCGGGAGATCTCATCTTGAGGCGCGCTTCCCGCTTAGATGCTTTCAGCGGTTATCGCTTCCGAACATAGCTACCCGGCAATGCCACTGGCGTGACAACCGGAACACCAGAGGTTCGTCCACTCCGGTCCTCTCGTACTAGGAGCAGCCCCTCTCAAATCTCCAACGCCCATGGCAGATAGGGACCGAACTGTCTCACGACGTTCTGAACCCAGCTCGCGTACCACTTTAAATGGCGAACAGCCATACCCTTGGGACCGACTACAGCCCCAGGATGTGATGAGCCGACATCGAGGTGCCAAACACCGCCGTCGATATGAACTCTTGGGCGGTATCAGCCTGTTATCCCCGGAGTACCTTTTATCCGTTGAGCGATGGCCCTTCCATACAGAACCACCGGATCACTAAGTCCTAGTTTCCTACCTGCTTGATCCGTCGATCTTGCAGTCAAGCACGCTTATGCCTTTGCACACAGTGCGCGATGTCCGACCGCGCTGAGCGTACCTTCGAGCTCCTCCGTTACTCTTTAGGAGGAGACCGCCCCAGTCAAACTACCCACCATACACGGTCCCCGACCCAGATAATGGGCCCAGGTTAGAACGTCAAGCACGACAGGGTGGTATTTCAAGGATGGCTCCACTGCAGCTAGCGCCACAGTTTCATAGCCTCCCACCTATCCTACACAGACGAACTCAACGTTCAGTGTAAAGCTATAGTAAAGGTTCACGGGGTCTTTCCGTCTTGCCACGGGAACGCTGCATCTTCACAGCGATTTCAATTTCACTGAGTCTCGGGTGGAGACAGCGCCGCTGTCGTTACGCCATTCGTGCAGGTCGGAACTTACCCGACAAGGAATTTCGCTACCTTAGGACCGTTATAGTTACGGCCGCCGTTTACTGGGGCTTCGATCAAGAGCTTCGCCTTGCGGCTGACCCCATCAATTAACCTTCCAGCACCGGGCAGGCGTCACACCCTATACGTCCACTTTCGTGTTTGCAGAGTGCTGTGTTTTTGATAAACAGTCGCAGCGGCCTGGTTACTGCGACCCTCGATAGCTTGTGCTCGCATGAGCCACCATCAAGGGTGCACCTTCTCCCGAAGTTACGGTGCCATGTTGCCTAGTTCCTTCACCCGAGTTCTCTCAAGCGCCTGAGAATTCTCATCCTACCCACCTGTGTCGGTTTACGGTACGGTCTGCGTAAGCTGAAGCTTAGGAGCTTTTCCTGGAAGCGTGGTATCAGTGACTTCGCCATAAAGGCTCGTCTCGGTGCTCGGTCTTAAAGGATCCCGGATTTGCCAAAGATCCAAACCTACCGCCTTTCCCCAGGACAACCAACGCCTGGTACACCTAACCTTCTCCGTCCCTCCATCGCACTTACGCGAGGTGCAGGAATATTAACCTGCTTCCCATCGACTACGACTTTCGTCCTCGCCTTAGGGGCCGACTCACCCTGCGCCGATTAACGTTGCGCAAGGAAACCTTGGGCTTTCGGCGTGCGGGTTTTTCACCCGCATTATCGTTACTCATGTCAGCATTCGCACTTCCGATACCTCCAGCAGACTTCTCAATCCACCTTCAACGGCTTACGGAACGCTCCTCTACCGCGCATAACAAAGTTATGCACCCCAAGCTTCGGTTCTGTGCTTAGCCCCGTTAAATCTTCCCCGCAGACCGACTCGACCAGTGAGCTATTACGCTTTCTTTAAAGGGTGGCTGCTTCTAAGCCAAC